>JAKFDI010000087.1:0-131328 GCA_036676235.1 Rhizobacter sp.
ATCGACCACTTCGTCGCGGCCTATAACACGAACTGCCAGCCCTTCAAGTGGACCGCCACCGCCGACTCGATCCTCGAAAAGCTGCATCGACTTTGCTCACGTATCAGCGGGACGGGACACTAGGTTGAGACGCCGGTCAAACATCGGAAGAACCCTTAGGCAGAAGCTGCGGGACCGGCGTACAAGTGGGTGGCATTGACGGCCTCGAGGGGACAGCAGTGAAGCTTTCGACCATGATTCGGGCGGACTCGAGTCTGTTGACTACGCAGTGGGAGGCAGTGGCCGCCCGCTTGCAACCAGCCGGCGCAGCACTTGGCGTCGACGCGCTTCGTGACGACGTCCCAAACCTGTTGCAGGCAATCGCGGCCGACCTCGAGCGCGAGCGATCGAGCGAGGCGCCCGCCACCGGTGCTCTGGCCGACGCGGCTCGGCTGATGTCCGAGTACGCGATCCGTCACGTGGCAATGCGACTGGGACAGGGCTTCAGCCTGGAGGGGGTGGTCGAGGAGTACACCGCGATGCGAATGGCTGTACAACGACGCTGGCAAACGGTGCGTGGCGCGAGCGATGACAAAGTCACCGACCTCATCCACTTCAACGAGGGGATCGATCGCGTGCTGAGCGACTCAATCGCGTGGTATCTGTCGCGTGTCGCGTACGGCCGCGACCTGTTCCTTGGCGTACTGGGACACGATCTGCGCACACCTCTCGGCGCAATCACGATGTCAGCCCAATTGCTGCTGCGCGACGAAGCCTTGCCCGAACAATCGACCAAGCCGGTGCTTCGCATCTTCAACAGCGCCACGCGTATGCAGAGGATGATCAACGACCTACTCGATTTCACGCGCACGAGGCTTGGGGGATCGCTGCCGACGTACCGGTTGCCGGCGCAACTTGGACCGCTGTTCCGCCATACCGTGGAGGAACTGGCCGCCTTGCACCCCGACGCCCGGATCCAGTACTCGTGCGAGGGCGACCTGTCGGGCGACTGGGATGTCGGTCGACTCGAACAGATGCTCTCGAATCTCATCGGCAACGCGATTCAGCACGGCGACAGAGCGCAGCCTGTCTCCGTGCTCGCGCGAGGCGCCGAGCAGGAGGTTGTGATTGCCGTGCACAACCACGGCGCGCCGATAGCTACCGAGCTAATAGACCAGATGTTCGATCCGCTGACCCAAGGGGCGCGTGAACACAGGCAAAGCCAGGGCAGCGACAGTGGCCTGGGGCTCGGCCTGTACATCAGCCGAGAAATTGCCCGCGCGCACGGAGGTGACATCAAGGCTCGCTCTGATGCAGCGGCCGGTACCACCTTCACCGTCACGTTGGCGCGTACCTGAATCCCCAAACGGAGGTGTTGTCGCCATGTCGTCCGGCGAAGGGGTCGAAAGGCTTCGCCCGGCTCCACGGGCCGCAGCGCTTCGCCGGGGAGTAGCGCCGATCACCTCGCGAGCGGCGGCCCGACGAGCGCCTGCGTCCGCAAAAGCAGCAAATGACGCCGTCGTTCGCCGGCTCTTGCGAATCGGGCAAGCGTGCGAGACTATGTACTCATGCCGCACATAGCCAAGGCGCAAGAGAAGCTGCGATCTCTGATGAATCGTTGTCGAGACGGCGAGCTCTCGTGCGATGAGTTTCGCCAGGCCATGGGCCCCGTCATTGTCGCCGCTGTCTCATGCAACCGTTTCAGCGCGTGGCTGCACCGGGACACCGGTCGGCTTCACTGCCTTGATCGCGTATCTCTTTGCGACCCGCGAGGAGATGCAGGATGGACGTCACTCGATTCGACAGATCACCCGGGCTACTTCTCTGCCTTACACCGCACCGGAGTGATCACGGCGCACGACGCTATGTCTCACCCTGCGCTCGAGTCCTTGCGCGAAGGGTACCTGGTGCCACTGGACATACGATCGCTGCTGGATGTCGCGTTCAGCATCAACGGAAAGCGCTGCGGACTGCTCTGTTGTGAGAATCGCGGCGAACCGGTGCGTTGGTCCAGTTCTGACATCGCCTTCGTCAGGTGGGCGGGCGCTCAGACCGCTTTGTTTGTCGCGGACATGAGGGAGGCGGAGTAGGCTCGTCACCGCTGCTTGGGGCTGACAAACCGTAGAAGCGTACCCCTTTCCAAGCGACAATTCAGCCTGGCCTCGGGTATCAGCCAGGCGCGTCGTCAGGGTGGATGGCGTCGTTTGAGCCTCCGTGGAGCGGATGATCGGAGAGAGCGCACCGATCAGCGCGGCAGGTTCGGCGTTGGCAACGTAGATGCCAACGGCTGCCTCACGGTGAAGGACGCCCACCTGCAAGCCTGCCGACGGCGCTTGAAGGAGGCTCTTGCTCTCGCGCAAGGCAATCGCTGCATCGAGAACTGCGCGTAGAGGACGGCACACTGCTCACAGGGATCCGAAGGTCCGGACGGGCGAGGCCGCCGCTCGATGTTCTGGGCGCCAGCGCCCGCGGGGTTCTTTAGGATGTCCGAACACATGCCCGGTCTTCGTCTGGCATTGCATCCGCACGATCAGCCGGACAAGCAGGCGCCACGTCAGTCGGCTACAAGATCGCGGGGTTGCGTTGCCACACGGCCCAGGTCAGCACCGACGCGAAGCAGACCCAGGCGAAGTACGGCAGCATCAGCACGCCGGCCCAAGGGCTGATGCGCCAGAACACCACGATCGTCGCTGCAATGAGGACCAGAAGGAGCAGCACTTCGGCAAATGCGAGTGCGCCGTTGCGCCACGCAAAGAACAGCCAGGACCAGAGCGAGTTCGCGCAAAGCTGCGCAACAAAGAGCGTCAAGGAACATGTGAGACCACGAGCACTGCGCTCACGCCACACCAGCCACACCGCAGTGCCCATCAGCAGATAGAGCGCGAACCAGACAGGACCGAAAGCGGCCACAGGCGGAGCCCACGCGGGCCTAACCAACTGAGCATAGAAGGTACCGGCGTCAGCCGAGGCAACCGCGCCGATGCCCGCGGCACAGAAAACAAGGACCAGCCAAGCTGCGAACCCGACTACTTGCCAAAGAATGGATCGCTGCGACATGGCGTTCGATTCTTGTGAGGGACCCGGTTGGGCGATGTTGGACTGCCGACCGCAATGGCGGACCGCTCAGCGACCTGGAGACGCATCACAGTCTGCCTCGCGATAAGGCGGCTGCCGCGGGCACAGTCGAAGAACTGCGGCGAGGCCGAGCGGCGAAGCGAACAGCCTGCGTGCATGCGACGACCCGACGTGAGTGGGAGACCGCAATCTGCGCGCCACGCTCAGCGCCGCCCTGCGGCCGCTATCTGCGCGACCGCCGATACAAGCGCCAGCGGTTCGACCGGCTTGGAAAGATGGGCGGAGTAACCAGCGGAGAAGGCCTTGCTCCGGTCCTGCGCACGCGCAAACGCGGTGAGTGCGATGGCATTCAGCAGATGTCCCCGCGAGCGCACATGCCTGAGCAGTTCATAGCCATCCACGTGTGGCATAGCGATGTCGCTGATCAGTACATCCGCGCCCCGGGTCTCAATGGCGTCGACTGCTTCGCTTGCAGAACCAACCGCAGTGACGCTCGCGCCTTGGCCCTCGAGAATTGCGGTCAGCACGCCCAGTGCATCAGGGTCGTCGTCGACGAGAACAACGCGCAATCCATTGAGCCTCGGTGCGACCGGCGCATGCGTTACCTCGCCGGCCCGTGAAGGGTCAAGATGCGATTGTGCGTTCACGTGAACCGACGTATCTGCGACGCCGCTTGTCGGCAAGCGAACGGCAAACGTGGCGCCCCGGCCCGGCCCGTCGCTCGCTGCCTCAACCTCTCCGCCGTGCAGGGTCACCAAGTGACGCACGATCGCCAGACCGAGCCCGAGTCCCCCGTGCACGCGCGTGGTCGATCCGTCGGCCTGGCGAAAGCGTTCAAAGACGTGCGGGAGAAAGTCGGCGGAGATTCCCATCCCGTCGTCCGACACGCGAACCACCACATGCCCCTGAATCGCTTCGAGTGAGACGCTGACGCGCTTGCCTGGCGGCGTGAACTTGAGCGCGTTGGCCAGCAGGTTGCCGATGATCTGCTGCAGCCGTGGTGCGTCGGCCAGAACGGGTCCCGCATCAGCGTCGATGTGCCGCTCGATGCGTATCCCCTTGCCTTCGGCTTCAGGCGTCAGCGACCCAATCGCAGCCTCCAGGACTTCCGCAGGCATCAGCCGCTTCAGTTCAAGCTTCACATTGCCGGCGTTGATCCGGCTCATATCGAGCAGTTCCTCGATGAGCCGCGCCTGCGCGCGCGCATTGCGCTCGATGGTGTCGACCCCCTTGAGCAGTTGGGGCTGCCCGCCGGCCCTTATCTTGAGCAGATGAACCCAGCCAAGGATGGCGCTTAACGGGGTGCGCAGTTCATGTGATAGCGTCGCAAGAAACTCATCCTTCATGCGTCCGGCTCGTTCCTGCTCCTCCAGTTGCCGACGCATCTGGTATTGACGGCTGCGCGCGCGCTGGGCAGACCGTACAGCGCTGATCAAGGTCTCGGCGTTGAACGGTCGCTCCAGAAGCACCACATTGCCCAGGTCGCTGAGCAATGCCAACGCCTGTGGGGATCGGCGCCCCGGCTGCTTCGTGGCGAGGACAATCACCGGGAAGTCAGACCACGGTGCCTGAGACGCAATCCACCGCACGAGGGCTTGATGGTTTGTCCACGCAAGCGCTTCTTCGGTCGCTACAGCGACACCAGCGCCTTCATCAAGGCAGCCGACAAGCGTGTCGAGCGAATCGCAGACGTGTGTGGGCTGTGAGGTGGCGGCAAGCACTTGTGCTACCACCGCAGCGTCACGCCCGCGGGGCGCAAGAATCAGAACCCGCTGGTCAATGCAACGCTGTGCCGACGGGCTCATTGTTCGGCGAGCAGCGGCGTACTACCACGGTACGTCGGCAGGCCACTCAACACGCCTTCAAAGTTGTTCAGCGCCTGTCCCACCTGCAGTCCGCGCTCAGCGCTGAGGCGAAGTTCACGGATGGACCGCTGATTGCCGGCGGTGCGGCTTTTCACCGCAGTCACTGCGGCACGCACCTCGCCCTGAGCCTCAAAGTAGCGGTACAACAAGATCGCGTCGCTGAGGTAACTCAGGTCGATCTCGGAACGACCTTCACCGACCAGTCCATGCTGGCCCACGATCAGTACCGTCATGACACCTTGCTGATTCAGAAAGGTCAGCAGTTCGTGCAAGTGCAGCAGCAGAAAGTTCTGGCCCGGCATGGCTTGCAGGTAAGCGTTCAGGCTGTCGATGACGACAAACGACCTCCGCTCCTGCTTCACGCCATGCATCACCCGGTTCGCGAACTCGCCGGGTGACATCTGGGCCGGGTCGATCTGCGCCATGCTCAGCGAATGACGCTCGAGGTATGGCATGAGGTCCATGCCTAGCGCCCTACTGCGAGCGAGCAGCGTCGGTCGCCCCTCATCGAACAGGTAGTAGCTCGCGCGCTGGCCCCGTTCGAGCGCCGCTGTCATGCAGCGCACCGCGGTCGTTGTCTTGCCGATACCCGAGGGCCCGAACAACAGGAGATTCGTTCCCGGAGTCAGACCACCTCCGAGCATGTCGTCTAGTTCCTTCGAGCCCGTCGTTCGGGGAGCTGAATCGAAGTCGCTGTGATAGTCCGCCGCCACCAGCCGAGGAAAGACCTCCACGCGCCCGGTGTCGATCAGGAAGTCGTGCACGCCGCCTTGAAATTTCATTCCGCGCATCTTCACCACGCGCAGATGGCGTCGCTCCATTCCGAAGGGCTGAGGCGCCTGCCTGAGGCTGATAACTCCGTGGGCGATGCTATGCAGCTGCAGATCAGTGGGCTCCGAGGTCATGTCGTCGAGCAGCAGCACCGTGCAGTCGCGGCTGGCGAGAAACTGCTTGAGGGCCAGCACTTGGCGCCGATATCGCAGCGCATCGTGCGCCAGCAGGCGCATCTCCGAAAGACTGTCGAAGATGACCCGTGCCGGGTTCAGTCGCTCGATCGCCGCCGTGACGGCCTTGATCGTCTCTCCCAGTTCAATTTCGGAGGGGTGAAGAATCGACTGTTCAGCGTCAGGAGTCAGGCCGGCTTCGCTGACAAGCTCGAAGATCTCGATGCCGTGCATGGACCAGCCATGTGAGGCCGCGACCGCCCGCAACTCATCAGCCGTTTCGGACAAGGTGATGTACAGGCCGGTCTCGGCGCAAGCGGCGCCAGCCATCAGGAAGTTCAGGCCGAAGGTGGTCTTGCCTGTGCCGGGGGTGCCCTCTAGGAGGTACAAGCGGGCGGGCGTGAGCCCTCCACCAAGGATGAAGTCGAGACCCGAAACGCCGGTGGATGCGCGAGGCGCCGAATCGGCCCTGAAATCTTGCATAAAAGAGGGATCTGAGGCGGGTAGCAGCATCGCGAAGGTACCGAGCCCGTCATCGGGCCGTCGCCGCAGTTGCTGCACCCGGCCATCTCAGCCCGGCGCGGAGCAATAGAAGGCGAAGCCGATTTGGCGGCCACGCACCCGCCCGAAGTGGGAGAGGCTCTGCATGTTCGCGACCCCGGCAAAAGACGTGCCCGCAAGTGCCTCCTCCAACGGCCGTCGCCAATCAACATGCGTCGTCACACTTGCTTTGCGTTGGAAGCGTCGCCTTGTCAGCATCGCGCGCAGCAGCGCGAACGGATGAGCCCCTCGGCTCTTGACCAAACTCAACAAGCTCTTCGCCCTTTGGATGGCTCCAGCGGGCAGCGAATCGCTTGCACGCTACGCTGGCCTCATCCGGCATCAGCCTCTCGCTGAGGAACCACCCATGGTCGCTACCGATCGCGCCGATGATCCCTCGACCACACCCGCCGATGACCTCGCCCGCGCGCTGAACACAGATCTGGACCGCGGCCTCGGCGCGCAGGAGGCCGCGCGCCGTCTCGCCGCCGATGGACCGAACGCGCTGCGTGACGCGACCGCTGCGCCCGCCTGGCACCGCCTGCTGGCGCAGTTCCGGGACCCGCTGATCTACCTGCTGCTCGCGGCCGTGGCCGTGGCACTGGCCGCCTGGTCCATCGAGGGCGGCCACGGCTGGCCGGTCGACGCCATCGTCATCGCGCTGGTCGTGCTGCTCAATGGGGTGCTCGGTTTCGTGCAGGAGGCCAAGGCGGAGAACGCGGTCGCCGCGCTGGCGCGCATGACGGCGGTCACCTCGTCCGTGGTGCGCGACGGCCGCCTGCTGCGCATCCCGAGCACCGAGCTCGTGCGCGGCGACCTGATGCTGCTCGGCGAAGGCGACGCGGTGGGCGCCGACGCCCGCCTCGTGCGCGCGGCCACGCTGCGCGTGCAGGAGGCCTCGCTCACCGGCGAGAGCGAGTCCGTGCTGAAGAACCCCGAGACGCTGGCCGCACCCGCGCCACTGGGCGACCGGCTCGACATGGTCTTCAAGGGCACGGCCGTGGCCCAGGGGACAGGCCGCGCCATCGTCACCGCCACCGGCATGGCCACCGAGATGGGCGCGATCGCCGGCATGCTGGAAGCCACGCGCGAGGCGCCCACGCCGCTGCAGAAGGAGGTGGCGCGCATCGGCCGCATGCTGGGCGTCGCGGTGGTCGCCATCGCCGCCGTCGTCGTGGCGACGGTGCTGCTGCTGTCGGACATCCGCAGTGCCTCGGACGTGATCACGGTGCTGCTGCTGGGCGTGTCGCTCGCCGTCGCCGCCGTGCCCGAGGGGCTGCCCGCCATCCTCTCGGTCGTGCTGGCGCTCGGCGTGCAGCGCATGGCCGGGCGCAACGCGGTGGTGAAGAAGCTGTCGTCGGTCGAGACGCTGGGCTCGGCCTCGGTGATCTGCTCCGACAAGACCGGCACGCTCACCCGCTCGGAAATGACCATCGAGCGCGTGATGACGGCCTCCGGCGGCACCCGCGTCACCGGCGTGGGCTACGCGCCGCACGGCCGCGTCGAGCACGAGGGACGCCCACTCGCGCCGGGGCCGCTGCATGCCGAGCACGTGGTCGTGCTCAGCGGCGGCAGCCTGGCGAGCAACGCCGAGCTGCGCAAGGGGGACGACGGCGAGTGGGAGATCCACGGTGATCCGACCGAAGCCGCGTTTCTCGTCGCCGAGCGCAAGCTCGGCGCGACCGAGCAGCGCGTGCAGCGCTTTGAGCGCATCGCCGAGATCCCGTTCAGCTCGGACCGCAAGATGATGTCCAGCATCGAGGTCGACCACGAGCACGGCGACGAGCGCATGGTCATCACCAAGGGCGCGCCCGACGTGCTGATGGCCCGCTGCACCCGGGTGCGCGTGGGCTTGGAGGTGCTGCCGTTCGACGAGACCCGGCGCGCCAAGGCGGCGGCCGACGTGGACCAGCTCGGCAGCGAGGCGCTGCGCACGCTGGCCGTGGCCTACCGCCCGCTCGCCCCCGGCGAGACGCCCGACGCGGAGGCGGACCTGGAGCACGACCTGGTCTTCGTCGGCACCGTGGGCATCATCGACCCGCCGCGCGCCGAAGCCGGCGAGGCCATCCGCGAGGCGCACCGGGCGGGCATCCGGGTGCTGATGATCACCGGCGACCATCCGCGCACGGCGGCGCGCATCGCGGCGGACCTGGGCATCGTCGAGCCCGGCGCGAAGGCGCTCACCGGCGCCGACCTCGACGCCCTGGACGACGACGCCTTCGCCCGCGCCGTGCGCGAGACCTCGGTCTACGCGCGCGTGGCACCGGCGCACAAGCTGCGCATCGTCGACGCGCTGCAGGCCGACGGCAACGTGGTGGCGATGACGGGCGACGGCGTCAACGACGCGCCGGCCCTCAAGGCGGCCGACATCGGCGTGGCCATGGGCATCACCGGCACCGAGGTGACGAAGCAGGCGGCGAAGATGATCCTCGCCGACGACAACTTCGCCACCATCGTCGAGGCGGTGCGCGAGGGCCGCGGCATCTTCGACAACATCCGCAAGTTCCTGCGCTACCTGCTCTCGTCGAACATGGGCGAAGTCCTGACCGTCTTCCTCGGCGTCATCGGCGCCGGCGTGATCGGCCTGGGCGGCCCGGGCGAAGCGCTGGTGCTGCCGCTGCTGGCCACGCAGATCCTGTGGATCAACCTCATCACCGATTCAGGCCCGGCGCTGGCCATGGGGGTGGACCCGCCGGCCGCTGACGTGATGGAGCGCCGTCCCCGTCGCCCGGGCGAGCGCGCCATCGACGCACGCATGTGGTGGGGCGTGGTCGAGATCGGCGCGGTCATGGCGGCCGCCACGCTGATGACCATCGACCTGTACCTGCCCGGCGGGTTGGTCGAAGGCACGCAGGGCCTGGACAACGCGCGCACGGCAGGCTTCACCGTGCTGGTGTTCGCGCAACTGTTCAACTGCCTCAACGCCCGCTCCGAGACGACGAGCGCGTTCCGCCAGTTGTTCGTGAACCCGTGGCTGTGGGGCGCCATCGGGCTGTCGGCGCTGCTGCAGGTGGCGGTGGTGCACGTGGGCGTCCTCAACGTCGCCTTCGGCACCGTGCCGATGAGCCCCGCGCAGTGGGCGGTTTGCATCGCGATGGGCAGCACGGTGCTGTGGTTCGGCGAACTGCGCAAGCTCGTCCTGCGCGCCCGCGGCGGCATGGGCTCGGCCGGGTGACCGATGGGGCTGCATCCGGCCATCGTCTTCCTCGGCGGCCTGGTGATCATCATCACCGGCGCCGAGATCCTGCTGCGCGGCGCCACGCGCATCGCGGCCATGCTGCGTGTGCCGCCCATCCTGATCGGGCTGACCGTGGTCGCCATCGGCACCAGCACGCCGGAACTGGCGGTGGGGCTGACCGCCGTCCACGACGGCAAGGGGCCGCTGTCGGTGGGCAACATCGCCGGCGGCAACCTGTTCATCCTGCTGTTCGTGCTCGGCCTGAGCGCGCTGTATCGGCCGCTGAAGCTGCAGCTGGCGAGCGTCCGGTTCGACGTGCCGGTGATGATCGCCACGGCGCTGGCGCTGATCGCGATGGCCTGGGACGGCGTGCTCACCCGCACCGAGGGCGCCCTGCTGGTGGGCGCGTCCGTCGCCTACTTCGTCACCCTCGTGCGCCTGGGCCGGCGCGAAAGCATCCGCATGAAGCGCGAGTTCGCGCAGGAGTACAGCCGTCATGCGCTCGGCGCCCGGCCGAGCCTGCCGCAATGGACGTGGAACGTCGCCCTGCTGGCGGCCGGCATTGCGCTCACGGTGCTCGGCGCCGACCTGCTGGTGGCCGGCGCCGTCGCCATGGCGAAAACATTCGGCGTGTCCGACGCTGTGATCGGCCTGACCATCGTCGCCTTCGGCACCAACGCGCCCGAGTTCACGACGACGCTGGTGGCCACGCTGAAGGACGACCGTGACGTCGCCATCGGCAACCTGATCGGCAGCAGCATCACCAACATCCTCGTCATCCTCGGGCTGGTGTGCCTGGCTGCGCCGAACGGCATCGCCGTCAGCGGCGACGTGCTGCGCACCGACCTGCCGCTGGCCGCGCTGGTGGCGCTGGCCTGCCTGCCGGTGTTCCGCAGCGACCAGCAGGTGTCGCGCCGCGAAGGCGCGTTCTTCGTCGCGGCCTACCTCGCCTACCTGGCGTCCCTGCTGTTGCTGCGCGCGTGAGCCGGGCCGCAGGCCGCCTTGACGCACCGCAAGGTGTAGGGCGGCCGGTGGCCTATCGTGAGAAGGATCGCACATGGTTCCGCACGGAGGTTGCTTCCATGACGTCACTTCGCTCGATCCTCGTCCACGTCGATTCCTCGTACCGCAGCTCATTGCGCGTGCGCGCCGCCCGGCAACTCGCAGAATTGCACGAAGCCGAGATACACGGCGTGTACGCCGACATCGGCGGCTGGGTGGCGCCACCCGCAGCCTACGGCATGAGCGTGGAGACGGCGCAGTCGATCGTCGACCTCGACCGCGAGCGCCGCGCCATTGCGCGTGCCAAGTTCGACACCACGGTCGCCGGCTTCTCGCGCAGCTCCTGGGCGGAACTCGGCGGGTTTGCCTACTTCCGCGACTTCGGCGCCCGCGCGCTATACAGTGACCTGCTGGTTCTCGGCCAATACGAACCGGCAGCCGTCGGCGCTTCCTCCGTGCCGGGCGGCTTCATCGAATCGGTGTTGGCCGCGAGTGGCAAGCCGGCGCTGGTACTGCCTTACGCCGGCGAATTCGACTTCAGCCGCCCCACCACCGCCGTCATTGCGTGGAAGCCGAGCGCCGAGTCGGCGCGCGCGGTCGAGAGCGCGCTGCCCCTGCTGCACCGCGCGCGGCGCGTGCATGTGCTGCGCTGGCAGGAGGGCGACGAGGCGGCATCGGTGGCCGGCGCGGACATCGGCTGCTACCTGCAGACGCACGGGGTCAACGCCGAGTTGCACGCTGCGGAGAAGGCTCCGGCGCAGCTCGGCGAGATACTGCTGTCGCGCTGCACCGACTTTGGCGCCGACCTCCTGGTCATGGGCTGCTACGGCCACAGCCGCGCCAGGGAGGTCGTGCTGGGCGGGGTGACGCGCACCGTGCTGTCGTCCATGACCGTGCCGGTGCTGATGCGCCGTTGACGAACGCCGACGAGGGCTTCTCACAACCGGCACGACCTCACCCGGGGCAGGTGGACTTGCCCCATGCCCCCGCCACGCGCACGCGCAGCGCGAGGTGGCGCGGCATGCTCGAAGTCGCCATGAACCATCCAGGGATTCGATTCACGCGGCTGCTCCTTTGGCTGCTGTGCGCCACAAGCAGCGCGGCGCACGGCCAGACCTGGGTGGAGGCCACGGGTCGCCCGAGCTCCCAAGCCCGCGAGGCGCTGCAACTGCTTGCTGACGCATCCGCCGAAGGCCTCGACTCCGCTGACTACGACGCGCAGCGCCTTGTCGAGGCGGCCACTCGGTTGAGCCATATCGAATCGCCGCAGGACGCACTGGCCGCCTCCTTCGACGCGGCCATGGAACGTGCCATGCAGCGCTACCTGCACGATCTGCAGTTCGGACGCGTCGATCCGCACGGCTTGGGATACCGGATTCCGCCTCGGATGGACGCCGCCAGAGTCTTGCTTCGGCACGATCCGTCATCCGTCGCAGCGTCTGTGGCGTCAGCCAGGCCACGCTTCAACCAGTACGGTCGCCTGAAGGACGCGCTTGTCCGCTATCGCCAGCTGGCAGCAAACGACTCGCTGCGGCCGCAATTGCCTCGGGAGACCGTGCGGCCGGCGCAGTCGCTCCCCGACGCCCAGGCGCTCGCCCAATGGCTTGCGGCGCTGGGCGACCTGCCAGTGAATGCCCCGATGGTCACGGATCGGTACGACGACGCCTTGGTCGAGGCGGTGAAGCGGTTTCAATCGCGACACGGCTTGGAAGCCGATGGCGTGATCGGCCGTGCAACGCGCCTGGCGCTGGCCGTGCCCATGCGGGAGCGAGTGCAGCAGATCGAGATGGCCATGGAGCGGCTGCGCTGGCTCGACAGTGCCCGGCAAGGCCGGTTCATCGCCGTGAACATCCCCAACTTCACGCTGTGGGCGTGGGACCTCGACGATCCGCACTCGGCGCCGCCGCTGACGATGGGGGTGATTGTCGGCAGAGCGCTGAACACGCGAACGCCCGTCTTGCAGGAAGACATGCGTTAC
Organism: Rhizobacter sp.; assembly: GCA_036676235.1. Taxonomy (GTDB): domain Bacteria; phylum Pseudomonadota; class Gammaproteobacteria; order Burkholderiales; family Burkholderiaceae_C; genus JAKFDI01. Next base: position 12,562 of record JAKFDI010000087.1, read on the forward strand.
GTCGTCTTCCGGCCCTACTGGAACGTTCCGCGATCGATCGTCCTGAAGGAACTTCTGCCGCGCATCCGGCGAGACCCGGGCATTCTTGCCCGCGAGAAGCTGCAGATCGTCGACGGGGATGGCGACAACGCGTTGCCCGTACCGCCGACCGCGGCGCACCTGGACATGCTCGCCAAGGGCCGGTTGCGCTTACGGCAACTACCGGGAGAACACAACTCCCTGGGGCTTGTGAAGTTCATCTTCCCGAACGACAGCAACGTCTATCTTCATGGCACGCCGGCGCAAGGCCTGTTCCGCAACGCCCGGCGCGACTTCAGCCACGGTTGCGTGCGCGTGCAGCGCCCGGTCGATCTGGCCGAATGGGTCCTCGGCAGGCAAGCGGGTTGGACGCGTGATCGCATCCTCGCTGCGATGGCCGGAGATCGCCCCCAGACGGTGGAACTGCGGCAGCCGATCCCGGTGCTGCTGTTCTATACGACGGCTTTCGTGTCGCCCGTCACCGGTGAACTTCACTTTGCCGACGACCTGTATGGACACGACCAACGTCTGCTGCGGGCGTTGCGCCAGCGCCAGGTCACCAGGCCCGCACCCGGCCGACGTCCACGTGCACGAAGTCGGAGCCGGGGTAGAAGCCTACGCCGCCCAGCCGCAGACCCAGTGCGGCAGTCCGCAGGTCGCTCAGGCGCACCGCGCTCATGCGGATGTCGATCGCCTGGCCTTCCATGTGCAGGCTGCGCTGGGCGACTCCGTTGCTGCGCCGGCGCAGCGCGGCATTGGTCGCGGGGGATCGGTACGCCGAGATGACCTGAAAGGCCTGCCCGGCACCCAGTCGCAGCTGCAGCATGTGCAACAGATCGAGCAGCGCAGGGTCGATCCGCCCGACATCGCCGGTGCGGAAATCGCGCAGCACATGGTTGACGGCCGCCAGGCCATCCTCGTCATAGCGTCCATCGGAGCAGTACGCGACCGACAGCCGCTCGCCCGTGTGCAAGTGTTCGAAACGCAGTTCGCGCGACGACGGCATGGCGGCGCGGGCAACCCAGGGCGCGGCTGCCAGGGCCGTGATGACGGTACGACGAGAAAGCGGCTTCATTGCCGGGATGATTGCATACCTTTCCGCCCGCCCGCGCCCTCAGTCCCCGACAGGGCAGCGCGAACCGGAGGCTTGAGAGAAAGCAAGCCCTGTCGGTTCGCCGTTCATAGACTGAATCGCACGGCATGGCAATTCCGCCCAGAGAGCCGTCGACAGGAGGACTCATGAGTGCACTGACCCGTCTCGAGCGATTCGACGAGTTGTTTCCGGAGCTGTTCCGCCGCTTTGCGCGGCCGCTGGCCTGGTCGGAGGATGCAGCGTCCGAAATCAAGATCGACATCACTGAAACCGACAAAGCCTACGACGTGAAGGCAGAGATTCCCGGCGCAAAGAAGGACGACATCCGCATCGTCGTCGACGGCAACTTCGTCTCGATCGCGGCCGAGTTCAAGAAAGAGCACGAGGAGAAGCAGGATGGCCGCATCCTGGTGAGCGAGACGTACCAAGGCAACGTGTCACGCGGATTCACGCTCGCCCACGACATCGACGACAAGGCCGTCAAAGCGAAGCTCGAGGAAGGCGTGCTGCGCCTGTCCTTGCCCAAGCGTGACGGCGTCAACAGCCGCCTGATCTCGGTTGAATGAGGCGGCGCCGGGCGGGGTTGTCCTGCCCGGCTCCGCATGTCAGAGGCCCAGCGCGCCTGTGGCCGACGTCTCGCCGACGTTCTGCAGAGGCCCGAGCGGGTTGCGGCGCAGCTCCAACTGTTCGATGCGTGGCTGACCCGCGTGGTTGCGGAACAGAATGATGTCACCGCGAACCAGCACAGCGGCCTGGAAGCGCCAGCCCCTTGTCCGCGTCTTGCGTCGGAAGTTCAGGAAGTCCGCCAAGAACGCGCCTTCACGACGCGTGTCGACCTCCCCGTACCGAAAGATGTAGGCGCGGCATTCCTGCTCGGCTGCAATGCAGTCTCGTATGCCGGGGTCCACCGTGTGCAGCGGCAGGTTCGGGTGCACCAGCGCCGACAGCCATTGCGGATACGGCAGCAACTCGACATTCGCACTTGCCTGAATGTCGAATCCCAAGGCTTTGAGCTCCGCGCTGCTCGTGTGGTACGGGACCACGCGCTCCAATGCCTCGCGGGCCTCTTCGTAGTTTCCGAATGGCGAGGGATTCTCGGCATGCGAACGGGGCAGCATGGCACCACATCCCGACAGCAGCACGGCGGCGGCAACCATCGAGAGCGTCGCCGCTCCCCCGCCCTGGTGCACGCAGCGCCCGCCGGGCGGCCAGAAGACCACACGCTGGGCCACCCGGCGTTCGGGGACAGTCATTCCGGCACGGTTGAACTCGCTTTGGCCAAACTGCATGCGGGGATGATCATGGATCGACCAAGCCATCCTCGGTCCTGGGTCGTCTCTCGGCTTGCGTTTGCGCAATCCAAGAGCCGTGACCACAGGAAGTGCTGACCTGCCTCGCCTTGCGTTTCGTCAAGCACACGCATGCACCGGCCAATAAGCTTGAAATGCTTGTTCAGCACAGCCGAGGAGCCCGGCATGAACATCCTGTTAGCCGTGGATGGAAGTGACTACACCAAACGCATGTTGGCCTACCTGGCGGCCCATGAGGAACTTCTAGCTTCATCTGCCGAGTTCACTGCATTGACGGTTGTTCCCCGCGTTCCGCCCGAGGTGACGCAGTTCATCGACCAGAAGACCCTGGCGTCCTACTACGCCGAGCAGGCCGAGCGTGTCCTGCATCCGATACGGCGCTTCGCCGAACAGCATGGCTGGAAGCCGAAGACCTGTTATGAAACAGGTCACGCGGCCCAAGTCATTTCAGGGTACGCAGAGCAAGGACGCTACGACTTGGTCGTCTTGGGCTCGCATGGTCACGCAGCGTTCGGTTCACTCGTCATGGGCTCGGTCGCGACGGCGGTCGTGGCTCACTGCAAAACGCCGGTACTGATTGTTCGTTGAAGCAACCGCTACGTCGTCGTTGCGCGGTCGACAAGGGTTATTGCGCACAGTTGGCGGCCGCGGAGCATGCCGACCGCCTTGTCGAGAACCATTCACATCGCATCCATCATGTACTCAAAAATTCTCGTTCCCATCGATGGCAGCCCGACCGCGGAGCGGGGCTTGCGGGAAGCGATTGCCCTGGCAACCGCGCTGAGCTCGAAGATCGTCCTGCTGCACGTCGTCGACGACTTTCCCTACATGTTGGAGATGGCGTCGATGGTGAGCTACGAGGAGACGCGAGCAGTGCTGCGGCGTTTTGCGCTGGAGCGACTCGCCATTGCCGCCCGGACATGCCGGGAGGCCGGACTTTCCGTCGAAGAGATCTTTGAGGATGGGGTGACCGGCGCGGTCGCCGACGTCATTGTGAACACGGCACGCAAGCAAGACTGCGAGCTGATCGTGATGGGAACCCACGGCCGCAAAGGCTTCAACCGCCTGACTTGGGGCAGCGACGCGGAACTCGTAGTACGCCACTCTCATGTGCCGGTGCTGCTCGTGCGCGCGGCCGACGAAGGGTGATCATGCGGCGCGATCCGCCACGACAGCACCTGCACCGGTGATCCATTCGTTTCATCGACCCACGCCGCCATGTCCGCTCGCCTGCAGCCCTCGGATCCCCGATCCACACTCGAACGCCGCGCCGCGGAGCTGCTGAGGGAGATCGTGGAGGCGGATGCACACCGATCGCGTCCCCAGGACACGATCGTCGACAACAAGGAAGGCGCGGACTGGCTCGTGTACGAAGCCATCCACGATGCCGAGGAAAGACGAGATCTGCACGAGCTGCGCGCCGTCAAGGCCGCCCTGGAACGACTGGACGCAGGTCAGTACGGCCTGTGCACCGAGTGCGGCGAGCGGATCGCCCAAGAACGCCTGGCTGCCTTGCCCGCGGCTGCACGTTGCGCCGCTTGCCAGCGGCGTGTCGAACGTCGTCCCAGCCGTGCCTGAGCCGACACTTCGGATTCGCCGGCGTCGCTCCTGGCCCGCCCGGGCACGATGGCAACCTTCACCGGTCGCCGACGGGGCGCACCTTCACCCGGGCGCCGTCTTTCAGTGCGGACGGCGGGTACACCACCACCGGCTCACCCGGATGAAGCCCGCGACCAACCCAGGCTTCCTGTCCGTTGCGGCCCATCACTTCAACGCCCCGTATGCGCGCCCGCCGGTCGACGAGGACGAAGGCGGAGAAGCCGGGGGCGCCAGGTGACGGAAAGACCGCGCTGGTCGGCACCTTCAGTGCGCTGTCTGTCGACAGCGTCACGATCGAGACGCCCACCCGATAGCCGTCACCGAGCGTTGACCACCGCTCAAACGGACTGGTGATATCGATCAGTACACGCACCCTTTGCTCTTCGACGCCCAGGGCGGAGATCTTGGTGAACGCGGCCGGCTCGATGCGCCGCACCCGTGCGTCAAGAGCGCTTTCACCGCCCCAGTGCCGGATCAACACCGGCGAGCCGACTGCCACCCGAATCGCATCGGTGGTCAGCATCTCGGACACCACTTCCATCCGGCTCGTGTCCCCGAGTTCGATCAACGGCGAGCCGAGCGAGACGACGGCCTGGCTCGTCTGCACGACTCGCAGAACGCGTCCGGACACCGGCGACTGCAGTTGGAAGGCTCGCAGGCCTTGCGTGGGCTGCCGGATGGCGACCAGCGCAGCGCGCGCCTGGGCCATCTGGTGTTCCGCGACGTGCCGGTCCTGCTCCGCCGCGTCCAGTTCCCGCTGGGCACTCTTCAGGCCCAGTCTGTCGTTGTCGACCTTGGTCGAGGCAATGAACCCGTCCGCGGCCAGCGCTTCGCTGCGGGCCAGTTCGTCGCGCGCCCGCAGCAACGCCACGCGGGCAACCTCGATGCGGGCCTGCGCCCGGAGCACGCCCGCCTGCGCGGTGTCCACGCGGGCCGTCTGCTCGCGCAGCGTGCGTTCGTCCAGCATCGCCGGCATCATGGGCGTCAGCGATGCGAGCACTTGTCCGGCCTGTACCGGATCCCCCTCGCGCAGCGCGATGCGGTCGAGCTGGCCGGCAAGCGGGGCGGAGACAACGTAGCGATCGCGCAGACGGGTCTTGGCGTCCTCTTCGATGGACATGCGAAACGGGCCGATCGCGACCGTCGCCGTCTCCACGCTCGCCGGGCGGGGCGCGAAGGCCCAGACGACAACAGCCGCGAGCGCGAGCGCGGTTGCCACGAGATAGGCCCAGGTTCTGCGCTTCATCTCTTCCTCGTCAGGTCAGTCCCTCGTCTTCAGCACGGCGACCAGGTCGAGCTTGTCGATGCGCCGGCGCACCAGCAAGGCGCTCGCCAGGCCGGCGGCAATGACGCACAACGCAGCCGCGGCATAGGTGCGCGGCAGGATCACCACCGGAAACAGGAACTGGTCGGACGCGAGCACGCCGTTCATGGCGACGACGAGCGCATACCCGAGCCACATGCCGATCGGCAGCGCGACGGCGATGACCAGTGCCAGTTCGCCGAGCAGCAACGCCGACACCTCGCCCCGCGAGAAGCCGAGCACACGCAGACTTGCCAGTTCCCATCCCCGCTCGGCCAGAACGATGCGCGCGTTGTTGTAGACGACACCGATCGATATGACGGCCGCGAACGCAGTGAGGATGCTGCTCATGATGCGCACGTTGCGCGCGCTGATCTCTTCCATGTTGCGCAGCATGGTGGCCTTGCTGAAGGCCCCGGACGAGCGCGGCAGCGCCTTCGTCGCCTCCAGCAGCGCCGCCTCTCGGCCCCGTTCGACAGACAGCACGAAACCGGTGGACAGGTCTCCCTCTGCCATCAACCGGTTGAGCACACGCCGATCGAGGTAGGCGTTCAGCCCCATCATCTCGCGCACGGTGGCCGTCACCGGCAGGGACAGCGTGCGCGCTTCGCCAGCGAGCAGTTGCGCCTCCACCCTGTCGCCCGGTCGCACGCCGAGCTTGGTGGCCAGCCGATCGGTGAGCACGAGCCCATCGTCCGCGAGCGACATGGTTCGACCTTCCACGTCCACGATCCGGTACAGCTGCGGGTCTGCCGGGTAGCCGCGAAGCAGGCTGCGCTCCTTGCGATGACCGTGGCGAAGCGTCACCGGCACGAACCGCACCGATTCGACCATCGTGACGCCGGGCAGGCGCGCAAGCTCCATGCGGGCGCGCACGTCGTCGACCGCCTCATACGTCCACAGGGTGACGTCCCCGCGCAGTCCGAGGTTGAACTGGGTGTCGACGATCGCGTCGATGGCGTCGCGCACGAAGTTGCCGGTGATCGTGACGGCAACGGCCGCTGCGATCCCGGCGACCGACAGACCGGTCCGCACCGGTCGTCGCTCCACGTTGCGCAGGATCATGCGCAGCGCCGGCCCGATGCGACGCACACCGAGCCGCTCGAGCACGGTCGGTCTGTAGCGCCCAGGCGCCGGAGGGCGCATGGCGTCGGCCGGCGCGAGCCGCACGACGGCGCGGATCGCACCCAGCGTGCCCGCAGCGGCGGCGCCCACCGTCACCGCCGCGCTGCTCAGCACAAGCCACGGCGCGACGCGGTGCTCGAACGCCGGAAAGTGAAAGAACTCGGCGTAGAGTCGTGTCAGCATGGCGCCGAGCCAGCTGCCCAGGCCGATGCCAAGCATGAGGCCGCCGAACACGATGACCAGCACGAACTTGAGGTAGTGGACGGCAATGGCCCTGCTCGTGTAGCCCAGCGCCTTCAACGCTGCAATCTGCTCACGCTGCGTCTGTACGACGCGCGACACCACGACGTTCAGCAAGAAGGCTGCCACCGCCAGAAAGATCACCGGCAGGACGCTGCCGAGCACCTGCTGCTCCTTGATCTCGTTGTCCAGCATGGCATGGGAGGTCTGCTGGTCGCGCCCGTGAACGTCCCGGCCACCATAGGCAGCCAATGCGGCGGAGAGACGTTCCGCAACGGCTTCCTGCGAGCTTCCAGGCGCCAGCTTGACCGAAAGCCGGTTGAAGGCGCCCTTCATGTCGTAGGCCGCGGAGAGCACCTCCTGGTCGAGCCAGAAGACGCCGTAGCCTCGCTGGTCGGGCATGCCCCACAGGCCCGCGAAGATGAACTCGGGAGACAGCGCGGTGCCGACGATGCGGAAGGTCCGCCGCTTGCCGTTCATGACCACGCCGAGCGAGTCGCCCAGTCTCAGGCCCCGTGCCTGGAAGAAGCCTTCGTTCACGAGCACGGGCACCGCCGAGTCGGACGCGATGGCCTCTTGCAGGGCCCGGCCGGCACTGATCGACACGATGTTTATCTGCGGCGGCCGCCGAACGTCGATCCCGATGAGCTGCCCGACGATGGGATCGCTCACGTTCGGCATCTCGATGCGCACCATGGCGTCGACGCCGACCTCGACGTCGGCAACGCCCGGCAGCTGCCTGAGCGTTTCGGCGGTCGACGAAGGCGCCCGCTTGAGGGAGGCGAACACGTCGGCGAAGCGGCCGGCGACGTAGAACTCGTCGCGGGCAAGCGAAAGCGAGTCGACCCCGGACAGGCTGGCAACGAAGCCGCCGATGCCGCTGGCGACGACGAGTGCGATCGTCAGTGCCTGGCTCCACATGCTGCGCAGATCCCGCATCAATTTGCGATCGAGCGCCTTCATGTCGCTTACCAGGCCAGTTCCGCCGGCGAGATCTTGTGCGCGTTGGTCTCGATGCGCTGGATCCGCCCATCTCCGAGCCCGATGACTCGATCCGCCATGCCGGCGATGGCGGCGTTGTGGGTGATGACGATCGTGGTGGTGCCGAGCTCCCGGTTGATGCGCTCGATCACCTCGAGCACCAGCTTGCCGGTTTGGTAGTCCAGCGCGCCGGTGGGCTCGTCGCAAAGCAGCACCTGGGGCTGCTTGACGATGGCGCGGGCGATGGCCACCCGCTGCTGCTCTCCGCCTGACAACTGCGCCGGGAAATGGTCGCGCCGATGACTGAGCCCGACACGCGCGACGGCCTCGTCCACGTCCATCGGGTGCTCGACGATGTCGGTGACAAGTGCAACGTTCTCGCGAACGGTGAGGCTGGGAATCAGGTTGTAGAACTGGAACACGAAGCCGACGTGGCGGCGGCGGTACTCGGTGAGTCGCGACTCGTCGGCACGCGTCAGCGACTCGTCCCCGAACAGCAACTCGCCCGAGGTGGGAGTGTCCAAGCCACCGAGGATGTTGAGCAGCGTCGACTTGCCGCTGCCCGAGGGGCCCAGCAGCACGATGAACTCGCCGCTGAAGATGTCGAGGTCGACATCGCGAAGTGCGTGGACCTCCACTTCGCCGGCGCGGTAGACCTTCTGCAGCGCGCGGGCGCGAAACAGGGGGTGCGTGCCGTTGGCGCTGTGGAACACGTTCGTCCCCCCGGAAGGCCGTCGGCGCTCAGCCGGCGCGCGATCCCAGCCGCCGCATCTTGTCCACCATGCGCGGCACCTTCTGTGCGGCGGCACTTTCGACACCTCCGAACAGGGTGGTCCGGACCGGCCGGATGCCGACGAACCGCAGGATGTTGCGCTCCAGCGACCTCACGCTGTGAGCACCGTAGAGCCAGCGATAGACGAACGCCGGCATGCCCATCGTGACCACCACGCGCGCCGAGCGCCCGGCGAGCAGCTTCTTCGGCAGCCGCGCAGGGCCTTGCGGCTCGCCCAGCGCGAACCCGGGCCTCGCCACCTGCTCGAAGAAGCCCTTGAGCACGGCCGGCATGTCACCCAGCCAGAGCGGGAAGATGATGACCAGGTGCTCCGCGTCGCGAATGAGCGCTTGCGCCGGCACGAGCGACGGCGGCAGCGGCTCGCTCTCCCAGGCCCTCTTGCTGCGCAGCAAAGGGAAGTCGATCGCGCCGACGGCCAGCTCGAACACCTGATGCCCGGCCGCTCGGGCAGCCTCGGCATACGCCAGTGCCAGCGCGTGAGCCAGGTGCCCCGGCTGCGCGTCGGGGTGGCCTTGCAGCACGAGGATCCGCCGTCTTGTGCTCATGCGGCAAGCATCGGCCCGTCATGGCAGCAGACGCTTGACGCATGTCATCCTCGAGCCTGGGCGTGACGCATGTGGCCAGGCTTGCGCCACGGCAAACGCTGCTGCGACCGCTTGTTGTTTGATGCGGCTTTTCAAGGAGCTTCGACCATGCTGCTGGAGAACAAGATCGCGTTGGTGACCGGCGCCGCCTCGGGAATCGGTCGGGCCATCGCACTGACCTATGCACGCGAGGGGGCCCGCGTCGTCGTCTCCGACTTGGACCCGGCCGGCGGCGAGGAGACGGTGCGCCTCGTCGGCGCTGCGGGCGGCGTCGCGCGCTTCGTGAGCGCCGATGTCGCCTCACCGACTGACGGCGAAGCGCTGGTGGCGCAGACGGTGCAAGCCTTCGGGCGGCTGGACATCGCCTGCAACAACGCCGGCATCGGGGGCGAGACCGCGCCCACCGCCGACTACCCGGTTGCCAGCTGGGATCAGGTGATCGCGGTCAACCTGTCGGGTGTGTTCTACGGCATGAAGTACCAGATCGCCCAGATGCTGAGGAATGAGGGCGGCGCGATCGTCAATGTCGCTTCCATCCTCGGCCAGGTCGGCTTCGCCACGGCGCCGGCCTACACCGCGGCCAAGCATGGCGTGCTCGGTCTGACGCGGGCGGCCGCCGTCGAGTACGGCGCACTGGGCGTGCGGGTGAACGCGGTCGGGCCGGCGTTCATCCACACCCCGATGATCCAGAAGCTGGAGGACGACACGGCCACGCAGCAGGCGCTGGTGTCGATGCACCCGATCGGTCGGCTTGGAAGGCCCGAGGAAGTTGCCGAGCTCGTCGCATGGCTCAGCAGTGACCGGGCCTCCTTCGTGACCGGGTCCTACCACCCCGTCGACGGCGGTTACCTCGCACGCTAGGCATCAAGCCGGCACTCCGCTTTGCCAGCCTGCTCGGCAGGCGGCGTGAGCCTCGGCGCCAGACTAGAGGTCGACGCTGTCCCCATACTCGGGCACTGCGGCCGGCCAAGCCTGCGCTTCTTCGATGCCGAGCCGCAGCGCATCAGCGGCCACGGGCTCACCGTGCGTCACGAAGACCTGCCGAGGCGCACGAGGCAGCCGGCCGAGCCAGGCCAGCAACTGGTCGCGGTCCGCATGCGCCGAGAGCATGTCGAGATTCGCGACTTCGGCCCGCACCGGTACATAGCTTCCGTGGATCTTCACGGCGTCGGCACCGGCCAGCAGGGCCGCGCCGCGTGTGCCGGCCGCCTGGTAGCCGGCAAAGAGAATGGTATTTCTCGCATGCGGCGCATAGGCCTTCAGATGATGGAGCACGCGCCCGCCGCTGGCCATTCCGCTGGCCGACACGATGACAGACGGATAGTCCAGGCTGTTCAACGACTTGGACTCCTCCACCGAGTTCACGATCTTCGTCCCGGCGCTCAACGCGCGGCACTGCTCGCGCGACAGGCGATGCTCGTCCATGTGCCGCACGAGCAAGCGGGTTGCGTCCGCCGCCATGGGGCTGTTCAGGAACACGGGGAGATTCGGGATGCGCCCCGCGCTCTTCAACTGCTGGATGCAGTGCAACAGCAGTTGTGCCCTGCCTACCGCGAAGGACGGGACCACCACCACTCCGCCACGCGCCGCGGTCCGGTTCACGACCTCCGCGATCGACGCGAGCGCATCGACCTTCGCGTGACGGCGGTTTCCGTACGTCGACTCGACGAGGACGAAGTCTGCGTCCTCCGGCGCCTGCGGCGCCCGCATCATCAGGTCGTCATCTCGTCCCAAGTCCCCGGAGAACAAGACGCTGCCTTCGCCCCAGCCGATGCGGATGCTCGACGCGCCCAGGATGTGACCCGCACGTTGCAGGCGCCAGGACCAATCGGGCCAGGGCGAGCACTCCTCCTGGAAAGGCACGACCTTGAAGCGGGAGAGCGACTGCCTCGCGTCCTGCTCCGTGTACAGAGGCAGCGCCGGCTTGTGCCTGGAAAAGCCGTGGCGGTTGGCGAACTCGGCTTCCTCCTCTTGCAGTCGCCCTGCATCGGGCAGCAGCAACTCGCACAACTCGCGGGTGGCCGCCGTGCAGAAGATGCTGCCCTTGAACCCCATCGCTACCAATCGCGGAATGAAGCCGCTGTGGTCGAGGTGCGCGTGTGTCAGCAGCACGGCATCGATTTCGCGGGGTTCGAATGGCAGTGCCGACCAGTTCTTCAGCCGCAACTGCTTGAGCCCCTGAAACAAGCCGCAGTCCACCAGCAGGCGGCGGCCCTTGTGGGTCAGCAGGTATTTGGACCCGGTCACGGCTCCCGTGCCGCCGAGAAACTGAATGCGCATGGCGTTCCTGTGGTGGGCATCAACCCGAACATTGAGGATAGTCGCGCGTGCCGCCGCGCAGAAGCTAACGACGATGCTTGCTCGTCAAGTGACGGGCCATCGGAGGGTGCGCCGTCGCGCAAGAACCGGTTCAAGCGCATCGCCGACGCAGCGGCTCAGCGCCTGGGCCAGCCGGGCGGCAGTCACCGGCCGGCCGCTCAGTCGCTCGCAGTCGACGGTGCGGGCAGCCAGCTGCGGCAAGTCCTCGGGTCGCCCGGCCGCCTCGCACAGCAGGTGCCAATCAGGTGGGCTGACGAGGGTGCCGCCCACGAGCAGCGCGGCCCCCGCCTGCCGGCGTTGCGCGAACCCGACCAGCTTGCGCCCAAGGGCGTCCGTGATCTCACCGCGCATGACGCTGCCGAAACACGCCCATCGTGCGTTCGTGGGTGCGGCGTCCGTCGAGTGTCCCTTCGAGGCCTCCAAGCGCCGCAGACCGAGCCTGTGCAAGGCCTCGACATGCGGCAATGCCATGAATTCGTAGCCAGCGTCGATGCCGCGGCATATGCGGCGATCGTCACCGGGCAGTACCACCGACACACTCACGAGCCACGGGCCGGTCAGCACCATGCCACCGCCCGATTCCCGAACGTGCACCTGGGCGCGGCCCTTGAGTCTGTGGGCGACGTCATCCCGCAAGGCCTCCTGCGAGCGGCCCAGAACCACCGAAGGGGCGTGGTAGGTCCACACGCGAAACGAAGGCCCGACCCGGCCAGCAGCCACCTCGTCGAGCAGCCGCCGGTTCCAGGCCTGCTCGTCGGCGGCGGTATCTATGCGGCCTCCCGCACCGTTGCAAGCGATGCCCCTCGCCGGAAGGTCGCGCCCGCCGGCACGTGGATCGCGTCGATCCGTCCGCTCACCGGGGTGGTGACGTCGAGCGTCGCCTTGACCAGCACGACCGTGGCCACCGTCTGGCCCGCCGTGACGCTCTCGCCGGGCGACACCTGCCAGCGTTCGAGGAGCGCCTCCACGCCGGCGTCGACGCCCTCCCAAGCGGCCTCATCGAGCGCAAGGGGTCTCATGCCGGCTGAACCGCCGCCAAGCGGCTGTCGATCAGCCGCCGAGCGGCGTCGACCAGGCTGGCCACCTGCGGAATGACGAACTGCTCCATGGGCCGGCTGTATGGGATCGGCACGTCGGGCACTGCCAGGCGCCGGATCGGCGCCTTCAACGTCAGGGTGTCGAGGTTCTCGGCCACCAGCGCGGCGATCTCGCCGGTCAGCCCGAAGCTCAGGTAGTCCTCGTCGGCCACCAGCAAACGGCCCGTCTTGGCGACCGAATCCAGCACGGTGCGCCGATCCAGAGGCACCAGCGTGCGCAGGTCGACCACCTCGGCGCTCACGCCGCCATGGGCCAGTTCCTCGGCCGCCAAGGTCGCCTTGTGCACCATCTGGCTGATGGTCACGATGGTCAGGTCCCGTCCCTCTCGCACCACGCGCGCCTGCCCAAAGGGCAGCACGTACGGCGTCTCGGGCACCTCGGTCGTGCTGCCCTCGAAGTAGGCCATCCAGGGCAGGCCCATGAGCCCCTTGTGGTACATGAACATCACCGGGTTGTCGTCGCGGATGGCCTGGATCATCAGGCCTTTGGCGTCGTAGGCATTCGACGGCACCACCACTTTGAGCCCCGGCATATGCGCGAACGTCGCGTACAGGCTTTGCGAGTGCTGTGCGGCATCGCTGTAGCCGCCGCCGATCGCCGTGGTCAACACCACCGGAAGACGCAGGTTGCCGCCCGACATGTAGGTGTTCTTGGCGAGATGGTTGTAGATCTGGTCCATGCAGACGCCGAAGAAGTCCACGAACATCAACTCGGCGATGGGCCGCATGCCCGCGGCGGCGGCACCCGTGGCGGCGCCGATGAACGCCGTCTCCGAGATCGGGGTGTCCATCACGCGTTCCTCGCCGAACTTCTGTAGCAGCCCCCCGGTGGCACCGAAGATGCCGCCGTAGACGCCGATGTCCTCTCCCATCACGAACACCGACGGGTCGCGCTCCATCTCCTGGGCGACGGCCTCGCCGATCGCCTGCGCCATCGTCAACTTGCGTGTCGTACTCATGTCGTTCTCCTCGACAACGGGTCAGGCAAAGACGTGCAGCAGCGCATCGTGCGCCAATGGATAGTCGCTTTCGCGGGCGAAGCGGAACGCCGCGTCCACGCGCTGGTGTGCGGTGGCGACCAACTCGGCTTCCTCACGATCGGCGAGCCAGCCAAGCCGCTTCATCTCAGCGGCGAGCCGCGGGATCGGATCAGCCTGTCGCAAGGTGCTCACTTCGTCCTTGCGCCGGTACACCTGCGCGTCCCCTTCGAAGTGCCCCATGTAGCGGTCCGTCTTCACCTCGATGAGCGAGGGGCCTTCGCCGCGACGCGCACGCGCGATGGCCGGCGCGGCGGCATCGAACACCATCAGTGCATCGTTGCTTGGCACATGAACGCCCGGAATGCCGTAGGCGCTGGCGCGCTCCGCGACAGAAGGAATCGACGTGGCGCGCGCCTTGGGGACGGAGATCGCCCACTGGTTGTCCTCGCAGACGAACACCACCGGCAGCTTCCAGAGCGCGGCCAGGTTCAGTGATTCGTGGAAGGCGCCCTGATTGGCAGCGCCTTCGCCGAAGAAGGCCACCGCCAACGCGTCGCTGCCCTGCTTCTTTGCGGCCAGCGCCGCCCCGCATGCCGGTGGAAGGCTGGCGCCGACGATGCCGCTGCAGCTGAAGCGATGCTCGGGGTCGAACAGGTGCATGTGCCCGCCCTTGCCTCGACCGAGCCCTGTCGCCTTGCCGAAAATCTCCGCCGTCATACGGTCCAGCGGCACGCCCTTCGCGATCGCGAAGTGGTGTGGGCGGTGCGTGCCGACCACGGTGTCGTCCTGCCGCAGGTGGGCGCACAGCCCCACCGCCACCGGCTCCTGCCCCGCTGCCAGATGCATCTCACCGGGTACCGGCCCGGACCCGATATCGAAGGCCAATCCCTTCTGGATGTTCGGCGGCAGCTTGCCTTCGAGGTAGGCACTTGCCAAGGTTTCCTCGTAGTAGCGAATGGCCACCATCGTCTCGAGCATCCATCGCTGCTGTTCTCTCCTGGCGCTCATGAGCACCTCCTGTCCGTACGAAGTTCAACAATGACGGCGGGATGGTCCGCACGACGCAGAGCACCTTGTCATCACTGCGGTGGCGGCTGCTTGCGAATCCGCAAGGGTTGCCAGGCATGCAGTTCAAGCGATGGCGCTGCCCGGGCAAGAGCTTGCGCGGTGGCAAGCCGCTGACGGCGTGTCTGCCTAAAGTGAACTCGTCGCCTCTTTCGACGTCGACAGTTGATCCAACCAGGCCGCCATGCGCTTGCCGAGCCGCGCCGATTGCCGGCACGAACGCCCCTGTGCCACTGCCCGCACCGAGCACCGCCGTACCGGTCCGATGTGGATGCGCCGCCACCTCATTGGCATCGTGATGGTGTTCTCTGTCCTCGCGGCCATTGCGACAGCGATCTGAACGCGCCAGGCACGGTTGCCCGGCCGCAAGCACCTTGCTCGCCGCACCCAAGCCACGCTCCTCCGACGTATCGCTACCGCTCAGCAGCCCAGCCATCGTCGCGCAAGCGAGGCCACATCTACTAAGCGGTCCGTCGGCACGACGATGGCGGCACGCCGCTCCGCTCTCGACAGTGGTTCGTGCAGGCGCATCTGACGCTCCAGCACGGCCAGATCCGCCTCCGACGCGTCACCGCCGCCGGCGGCTCTCGCAACCACCCGTTGTCGCAGAACGGCAGGTCGGGCCTCACACGCGATGACGGTGAAGGCCACGCCCTCTTCGCGCGCTAGCGCAGCGAAGGCCTGCCGTTCGGCATGCAGAAGGAACGCCGCGTCCACCAGCACCGAATATCCCGCCCGCAGCACGTGGCGCGCGCAGGCCGCCAGCCTGTCGTAGGTGCTGCGCGTGGCGTCCGCCGTATACATGTCGTGGCGTCCAGTGTCGCTTCGCTGCAGCGCCGTGAGGCCGAACAGCCGCTTGCGCTCCACGTCCGAGCGCACCCGCACGGCTCCCGCCACCTGCAACAGTTCCAGCGCCAGCGTCGACTTGCCCGAACCCGACAGCCCGAACAGGATGGCCAGGCGAGGCTTGCGGGGGGCCTCGGCCACCCACCGCTGCGCGCAGCCTCGGTAGTCGACGGGACGCGCAGCTTGCGGCACCCCATCTCGTCGCGCGATCTCGCCCACCAGCGCACGTACCAGTGCGCGGTACACCTCGTAGAAGCGCAGTACGCCGAGACCTTCGTAGTCGCCGCTCGCCTGCAGGTAGGCATCGAGGAAGCACCAGGCCAAGTCTGCGCGGCCGTGCGCGCGCAGGTCCATGGTGAGAAAGGCGACGTCGCTCATCACATCGATCCAGCGCAGCACAGGGTCGAACTCGACGCAGTCGAAGGCCGTGACGTCGGCTCCTCGCACGAGCACATTGGAAAGGTGCAGGTCGCCGTGGACTTCACGAACAAAGCCCGATGCCAGCCGGCGGCGCCAGGGCTCGTACAGAGCCTGCGCCTGCGACTTGATCCAGCCCTCAATGCCGGCGGGGGCCGCGCCCAGCTGCGCGAGTTGCCGCGCCACCGCCCGGCCCGCCTGCGCGATGCAGGGGGGCGTGCCGAACGGTCCGTCCGCACGCGCCACAGGTGCCGCGGCGTGGAACTTTGCGATGCGCTGCGCCAATCGGTCCAGGTCTTCGGGTGCGAGCCTTCCTGCCGCCAGGCGCTGCGACAGCAGGGCGCCGTCCGGAAACCGCCGCATGCACAGCAGCCAGTCGATCGGCTCTCCCTCGCTCCCGAGCCGTGGCGCATCCACGCTGCCGCGCACGGCCAGCACGGCGCGGTACAGGTCCGCGGCGAGGCGGCGGTTAAGTCGCAGTTCCTCATGGCAGAAGTGCCGGCGCAGGGCCGGCGTGCTGAAGTCGAGAAAGGCCAGATGGACGGGCTTCTTCAACTTCAATGCCAGCCGATCCGTGAGCAGCACCCAGGAGATGTGCGTTTCCACCAGCGCGACGGGTCTGCCGGTGCGGCGCTCCAACAGTGCACGCAGCGCGGGAACCAGCGTGGCATCGGCAGCAGACGCGATAGCGGACATCGCTTCAGTGTGGGCTGCACCTTCCACCGCAGCTTGCGTAAGCGCAATGGGCCGCCGCGCGCGAGCGGCCGGCCACGGGCACGCCCTCCTTTGCGTGCACACGAACTGTCGAGCGGCCACCACTGCCATGCGTCGATGGCGGCCGCGAGCGATCACCGCAGCGTGCGATTTCGCAAGCCGCAGCCGCGCGCGGCGCTCTACCTTCACATCTCGTTCTCGACGGAGTTCTGCATCATGAAACCGATCCGACTTCTTGCCGCCGCCGGCCTGATGGCTGCCCTCGGACTCGGGTGTGCACAGCCGGCTCGCGGGCCGGGCGGCGGCCCGTGCGCGGCCACACCGGGCGCAAGCGGACCCGCCGCAGCAGACTGTCCCGCGCCCGGAATGCGCGGTCGGATGGGCGGGCGCGCCCATTGGGGGCCCGACGACACACCCGGTTGGTCGATGATGAGCGACGAGGAACGGCTGGCGCACCGGCGGCAGCTCGACTCGTTCACTGACTATGAGTCGTGCCATGCCTACATGGAGGCGCAGCACGCGCGCATGGCAACACGCGCCAGGGAACAAGGCCGGGCGATGCCGGCGCGGCCCCGGCGTGACGCGTGTGGCGGCCTGAGGCCCGCTGCCCGGTGAAGACAGAGCCGGCTGCAACGCTTTCCCCAGCGCTGCACCGCCGGCAAGCACCCGCGCCTGCGGCCCGCTTGCAGATTCGGGTCGCGCGCCAGCGTCAGTTGGAATAATCTGCTCCCCTCGGCGCGCCAGGCGCCGCATGGAGGAGCAGACCGGTGCGTCGACTGCCCTTGAACCGCCAGGTGCTGGCCGGCTTCGGCATCGCGGTGTGCGTTCTCGTCGCCCTGGCCGTGGCCGCGGCGTACGCCACCGACCGCTTCTTGCGCAGCTCCCGCGAGGCCGTGCGGCACGCAGAAATCGCGGTGCCCCTGGAACGCGCCCTGACGCATTTGTACGAGGTGGAAGCCGCGCAGCGAGGCTTTCTCTTCACCGGTGCGCCGGGCTTTCTGACACAGCGTGCCGCCGCCGTCGAGGGTTGGCGGAGCTCGCTGGCGAACCTGAGCCGCCAGGCGGCAGGCGACGCGACGCTGCTCGGGCAGTTGCAGGAACTGCAGCGCTTGTCCGACATCCGCATGCGCCGGCTCGACGAACTGCTCGAGATCCATGCTCGCCAGCCCGACGAGGCGCATCGGTTGCTGGCATCCGGATTCGGCGCCGCGGAGACGAACGCGATCGCCCAGTTCGCCACGGCGACCGCCGACGCACGGCATGACCTGCTGCGCCACAACGCCGCGGCCGCGCGCGAGGAGGCCAGGCGCATGCAGCTTGCGCTGGGCATGTCCGTAGTGGCGGTGGTAACGGCGCTGCTGCTCATCCTGCGGATGATCCTGCGTGGCATGACCGAGCGGCAGCGCGCCTATTCAGCCCTCGAGGAAAGTCAGGCGCGATTGAACGCCGTGGTCGACACCGCGCACGACGGCATCGTCGTCATCGACGGCGAAGGGACCATCGAACGCTTCAACCGCGCCGCCGAACAGATGTTCGGCTACGACGCTGCGGAGATGTTGGGGCGCAACGTCTCGCTGTTGATGCCCGAGCCACATCGCAGCGCCCACGATGCCTACCTTGCGCGCTACCGGCACACCGGCGAACGCCACATCATCGGCGTCGGACGCGAGCTGGTCGCGCAGCGCAAGGACGGTTCACGGTTTCCGATCGAACTGGCTGTCGGCGAGACCCACGTCGCCGGCCGGGCGCTGTTCACCGGCCTGCTGCGTGACATCACCGAGCGCAAGCAGGCCGAGGAGCGGCAGGCGCAGCTGGTGCACGAACTGCGTAGCGCGAACGAGGAGCTGTCCAGCTTCGCCTACATCGCGTCGCACGATCTCAAGGCACCCTTGCGCGCGATTGGATCGCTCTCACAGTGGTTGTCGGCCGACTATGGGGACCGCTTCGACGAGGAAGGCCGCCGGCACATGTCGCTGCTGTTGTCGCGCGTGAACCGAATGAATCGTCTGATCGACGGCATCCTGCAGTACTCGCGGCTCGGCCGTGTGCGCGAGGCGCCCAGTTGCGTCGATCTGAGCGTGCTGGTCGACGAGACCGCCGATCTGCTGGCCCCACCGGCCCACGTGACGCTGCGCGTCGGTGCGCTGCCGACGCTGCGGCTGGAGAAGACGCGGGCTCAGCAGCTGTTCCAGAACCTGCTCGCCAATGCCATCCAGTACATGGACAAGCCCGAGGGTCGCGTCGACGTGGACTGCGAGGCGCAAGGCGCCGAATGGCACTTTCGCGTGCAGGACAACGGCCCCGGCATCGACCGCCGGCACTGGGAGCGAGTGTTTCAGCTGTTCCAGTCGCTGAAGACCCGCGACGCGACAGAGAGTACGGGCATCGGCTTGTCGCTGGTGAAGAAGATCGTCGAGATGTACGGAGGGCGCATCTGGCTGGAGTCCGAACTGGGCCAGGGCACCACGTTCCACTTCACTCTGCCGAGGAACGATCCATGCACGTGAACAACCTCCCTATCCTGCTGATCGAGGATGACGAGGTCGACGCGATGACGGTGCGGCGAGCGCTCAAGGACATTCGCGTGACCAATCCGCTGGTGCAAGCCATGCACGGCGAGGCCGGGCTGGCGCATCTGGCTGACGCGGCCAACCCGAAGCCCTGTCTCATCCTGCTGGACCTGAACATGCCGACCATGAACGGCTTCGAGTTTCTGCGCGTCGTCAAACAGCATGACCGGTGGCGACGAATCCCCGTGGTCGTGCTCACCACCTCGCACGAGGAGCAGGACAAGCTCGCGAGCTTCGACTGGAGCGTCGCGGGCTACATGACCAAGCCAGTCGACTACCTCAAGTTCGTCGAGGCCATGCGCACGATCGACGCGTACTGGACGCTCTGCGAGTCGGTGCCGATGTGAACGCCCCGCTCGATTGCGTGCTGGTCGTCGACGACGACGAGGTCGACCGGCTGATCTGTCGCCATGCGCTGACCCACGGCGCGAGCGTATCGCCCGAGGTGGTGGAGGCCTGCAGCGCCCGAGAGGCGATCGCACTGGCTGGGGCACGTCACTTCGATTGCATACTGCTTGACTACCGTCTGCCCGACATGAACGGGCTGGAGCTGATGGGGCTGCTGCCACAGCGCTCCGAGGACGTGCCGGTTCCGGTGGTCATGCTGACCGGCGCGCGAGACCTCGCCGTGGCGGTCGAGGCCATGCGTCAGGGCGCGAGCGACTATCTCGTCAAGGACGTCGAGGGCAACTACCAGTCGTTGATTCCCGTGGTGACGCAGCGCGCCGCGAACGAGCGCAACCTTCGGCGCGAGAAGTTGCGGGCGGAACGCGCGCTGGAGCGCTATCGGATCGAACTGCAGCACCTGACGCGCAAGCTCATGGCGCAGGAGAAGATCACCACGCGCCGCCTGGCCCAGGCGCTGCACGACCATCTCGGCCAGACCTTGGCGGCACTTCGCCTCGGATTCGATGCCGTCACGGCGGCGCCAGCAGATCGGCGCGGCGAAGCCTTCGATCGCCAGTCGCCGCGCATGACCCGCCTGATCGACCAGGCGGTGCACGAGGTGCGCCGGGTGCTGGTCGAACTTCGGCCGCCGATGCTCGATGACGCCGGCCTGGCAGCAGCGCTGGACAACGAGTTGCGCAGCCGGTCGAGCGACCCTGAACGGGTCGCGCTGCGGCTCGATCTGGCGCCGGACTGCGCGTCGCAGCGCTGGCCGGCCGATGTGGAGTACGCCGCGTTCATGGTGGCGCGCGAGGCATTGTCCAACGCGCTGCAGCACGCCAACCCGGCGACGGTCCAACTGCGCGTGGAGGGCGGCCCTGACTGCCTCGACCTTCTCATTGAGGATGACGGCCGCGGCATCGACGAGACCAGGCGGGCGGGCCGGCCTGGCCACCTGGGGCTGGTGGGCATCCGCGAGCGCGCGTCGGCAATCGGCGCGACCTGCACCGTGCAGCGCAACGAAGTCAGCGGCACCAGCGTGCGTATGCACTGGAAGCGGCCATGAGCATCACCGTGCGTGAGCTCTACTTGTTGGACGACCACCAGATGGTGCGCGAGGGATTGCGCGCGGTACTAGAAGCCGCCGGGCACCGGGTGGTCGGCGACAGTGCAGATCCCACCCGCGCGCTCGCTGACATGGCTGCGCTTCAACCCGACATTCTCCTGCTCGACTTGAACCTGTGCGAACGCTCTGGCCTGGAACTTCTGGCCGAACTGCAGCGGCGCCCACTACGGCTCAAGACCATCGTGTTGACGATGTCGGCACAGCCGCGCAACGTTGCCGAGGCACTGCGCCTCGGTGCCGCGGGCTATGTGCTCAAGGGCGCGCCGGCGAGCGAGCTGCTGCAGGCCATCGATGCGGTGGCGCGGGGCCGGCGTTATGTGAGCACAGAACTGGCCGACGTGGCGCTGCAGGCGCTGGCAGGGCCGGCCGACGAAGACCAGCTCGGCCAGCTGTCGCCGCGCGAGCGGCAGATCCTCGCGCTTGTGGTGCAGGGGCGATCAAGCGCCGCAATCGGCCTTGCACTGCATCTGTCACCAAAAACAGTGGACACCTATCGCAGCCGCCTCATGAGCAAGCTTCACGTGGGCGACGTGCCGGCCCTGGTGCGTCTGGCCATCCGCTGCGGTTTGATCGACATCAGCGGCTGAGCCCGGCATCCAGGATTCACCACGCCGGAAGTCCAGAACTCCCTACAGACCATCGCGGTCTCACTGCATAGAGTGGACTTCGTTGCAAGCCACGAGGGTTCCATCCATGCATGCCACCTCCACCGT
Source organism: Rhizobacter sp. (assembly GCA_036676235.1). Classification (GTDB taxonomy): domain Bacteria; phylum Pseudomonadota; class Gammaproteobacteria; order Burkholderiales; family Burkholderiaceae_C; genus JAKFDI01. The sequence goes on from JAKFDI010000087.1 coordinate 33,842, forward strand.
CGCCGGCGATTCGAACCGCTCGACCGGCAAGTTTCATGGATCCGGTCTGCCGGTCGGCCGGCTACCGCAAACCATTCTTCGACCTCAGCCGCACGCCCAGGAGGCAACCGCACTGCCGCGCGCGGATTCCAACCCCCTGCACCGCCCATGCTTCATCTGTGAGTTGCGACAGTCGTGGCTTGCCGCGGATCCGATGCGCGAGGCGACCTTCTCGCGGTTCAGGCTGGCGAGCGCACGCAAAAGCATCGGACGGGGGCAGATGCTGTTTCACGCCGGCGACCCACTGCGCCACCTCTACGCGGTGACGACCGGCCAGTTCAAGACCTGCACCTATACCGCAGATGGCCTGACGCAGGTCACCGGTTTTCATGTCCGCGGCGAGTTGCTTGGCCTGGACGGCGTGGGCACCGGCCGCCATGCGAGTGACGCCATCGCGCTCGAGGACGCCCAGGTCTGCGTCATCGGCTACGACGAGTTGCTGCACATGCTGGGCACCGAGCCGTCGCTGCAGGAGCGGTTCTGGCAGCTCATGGGCAATCTGATCAACCGTGACCACGAGGTGATGCTGTGGCTCGGCAGCCTCAACTCCGAGGAGCGCGTCGCAAGCTTTGTGCTGAACCTGCTCGACCGGCTGCACCTGATCGGTTTCTCGGCGTCGGCGCTCGTGCTGCGCATGACGCGCGAGGAGATCGGCAGCTACCTCGGCCTGTCACTCGAAACCGTGAGCCGCGCCTTCTCCCGCTTCAAGCAGCTCGGCCTGCTCGAAGTGAAGGAGCGCGACCTGAGGGTGCTCGACCGCAGTCGCCTGCTGCGCCTGAGCTGCAAGCCCTGAGCCTGCCGCCACTGCTTCATTGCCCCCCGAAACCGGAATAGGAGCCTCCCCATGAACATGGACACCACCATCGCACACGCGGCCGATCAGGTGAAGGAGCGGCTGGCGTCGAACCTGCGCGAGATGGTCGACGAAACCGACCATCTGCTGAAGGCCGCGGCCGACTCGACCGACGAGAAGTTCGACCAGGCTCGCGTTCGGCTCGAGCATCAGTTGCGCCGCATGCGCCTGCAACTGGAGGAGCTGGAGGGCGAGGCGATGCATCGCGCCGGGCGCGCCGCACGGCGCGCCAACGAGACGATGCACGCGCATCCCTACGGCGCCATGGGTGCCGCTGCCGCGGCTGGCGTGCTCATCGGTGTGCTGCTGAGCCGGCGCTGACGGCGAAACCGCAAGCCCGCCCGCGTTGGCTGCGGGCCTCCTGCAGGAGTTGGACATGAGCAAGGTCCTGGTTGTCTTCTATTCACGCACCGGAACGTCTCGACAGCTCGCCACCACCCTGGCCGCGTTGAAGGCCTGGGCAGCCGGTGAGATCGTCGATGCACGCGCCGGGCGCGGGGATTGGCGCTGCGTTCTCGACTCGCTGCTGACCCGCAGGCCCCGGATTCGCTATCAGGGTCCGCCTCCGGAACAGTTCGAGACCGTCGTGCTGGTCGCGCCGATCTGGATGTACCGGCTGGCGGGCCCGATGCGCAGCTTCGTGGCGCAATACCGCCAGAGCTTGCGCACGGTTGCCGTCGTCACATCCATGGGTGGGCGCGGCGCGCCGAACGCGGTGGCGGAGATCGCCCGAATCCTCGGACGTTCACCCGTTCTCACGGCGGCGTTCACCGACCGGGATGTGCAGAGCGGGCAGTGCGCGTCTCAGTTGAAGGGCTTCGCCGATGCGGTGGAGAAGACCGTGAAAGACGGGGAGCCGCTGCGGCCTGCCGTGCTGTCTCCCGGCACGGCATGACGCGCAAGCTTCCCACCGGTCATGCGGCCGTGCATTCGGGGCCGTCGTCGAAGGCCTTGCCAACCGCTGCGTGCGCATGAGGCGGCACGGCATGCGCGCCATGGTGTTGCGCCACTTCGGGCGCCCTCTCGAACTGGAAATCCGGGACGATCCCTCACCCGGACGAGGCGAGGTGTCCGTGCGCGTACTGGCGTGTGCGGTGTGTCGCACCGACCTGCACCTGATGGACGGCGAGCTGCCGCAAGCGAGGCTGCCGGTGGTGCCGGGCCATGAGATCGTCGGGATCGTCGATGCCCTAGGGGCCGACGCGAACGGATTGCAGATCGGCCAGAACGTCGGCATCCCCTGGCTCGGCCATGCCTGCGGCCACTGCCGCTACTGCTGCGACGGGCAGGAGAACCTGTGCGACACCGCCGGATTCACCGGCTGCACACGCGATGGCGGATTCGCCTCACAGGTGGTTGCCGAAGCCGGCTTCTGCCTGCCGCTGCCACAGGGGGAGACCGACGCCGTCCGCGTCGCACCGCTACTGTGCGCTGGGCTGATCGGCTGGCGTTCGCTGAAAGCCGCCGGCGACCGCGCGAGGGTTCTGGGCCTGTACGGGTTCGGCGCGGCTGCGCACCTGGTGACCCAGATGGCCGTGCAGCAGGGGCGCCGCGTGCACGCCTTCACGCGTGCGGGTGACGCAGTGGCGCAATGCTTCGCCCGCTCGCTCGGCGCCGCATCGGCCCGAGGCTCCGACGAGACGCCCCCCGAACTGCTCGATGCGGCCATCCTGTTCGCGCCGGCGGGCGAACTGGTGCCGCATGCCCTGCAGGCGGTACGCAAGGGTGGCCGTGTCGTCTGCGGCGGGATTCACATGAGCGACATTCCCTCTTTTCCATACCGGCTGTTGTGGGGAGAAAGGCAACTGGTGTCGGTAGCGAACCTGACGCGCGCAGACGCGCACGAGTTCCTCGCCTGGGTCACACAGCATCCGCCGCAGGTGCGAACGACCACGTACCCACTGGAGCGTGCGAACGACGCGATCGACGAGCTGCGGCGGGGCAAGCTGACCGGCGCCGCAGTGCTGGTTCCCTGATCGGTCCCTCACCGCGCCGTGGGCCGCCCGACGACGCGCGGACACGCGCGTACGCGGGCGAACCCCCATCGCCGTCAGCCGAGCTCGAGATCACTCACGACTTCGCGCACACCCGGTGCTGCCCAGGCCGCACCTCGAGCCACGGTGCTTTCGGCCCATGAACTGACCTTGCCCTTGAGCGTGACGCGGGCCCCGTCGACGCGCACCTCGATGTGATTCGCCTCGCGCTCCGCATGGCGCTTGAGTGCATCGCCGATCCGCTCGCGCACGTCGGCCGGCGCCACGCGCGGCCGCAGCGCAACCTGGTTGCTGATGCCCACCACGCCAATCATCGGCCGCACGGTCTTCTCGACGCTCTTGCGCTGAAAGTCCCATTCGAGTTCGCCCGTCAGCGTGACCCAGCCCTTGTCGACCGTGGCGCGCACGCGATCCGGGGGAACCACGGTGTTCCATGCCAAGGCGCTTTGGATCGCGGTTGCGATGTCCGTGTCGCTGCGCCGGTGTTCCGGCGACAGCCGCACGTCGAGCTCCAACGCAATGGCCTTCACGCCGGCGACGCGTTGCAACACCTTCGCGATGGCGGCCTTCTCCGCGTAGGTATCGAGGTGACCGCTGAGCGTGACCACGCCTTGGCTCACCGCCACGCCGACTGCGGCTGCGTTGATGGCCGGATCCCACGCCAACTCGGCCTCGACATCGCGCTTGAGTTCGGTATCCGTCTTCATGACTTCTCTCCTTCAAGAATGCTGCGAATGGTGCAGTCGAATGTAGGCACCCGAACGCCGCACGGCTTGCGGGACCGCAAACCCCCGCAAACGAATTCCGACGGGCGATTCAAGGCCTGGCCCGCACGCCCCTTTGCGACAACGCAAGCGGTCGGTCTAAGCACTGCACAAGACTGCAGTCTCGACTTTGAAAGCAGAGGTCCGTGATGTCTTCTCCAAGTACTTCTCTCAGTACCGTTCTCCTGCATCTGGACGGATCGACACGCACGTCCGCGCGCACGCAGCTGGCGCAGCACCTGGCGCTCGCCTTCGGCGCCCGCGTCATCGGCCAGTACAGCGTGACGCCATCCATGCTGCGCTATCCGATGGCGATGGAGGGCGCCGCGGAATCATTCGACTTGCTTGCACGCCACGACCACGAGTGCCGCGAGCGACCCCGCGCCGCCTTCGAGAACACGTGCGCAGGTTCGCCGCGAGTGTCCTGGTCGGACCTGCGTACGGATGGATTCGACGACTTCGCACAGGCAGCGCTCACGACAGACCTGGTGGTCGTCGGCCAGCGCAGTGCCGACGACCCGGCGGCGGCCGAGACGCTGCCCGACTTCGTTTCGCTGTTGGTGATCGAGACCGGTCGACCGGTGCTGGTGGTGCCGTATGCCGGCGCCTTTGCGTCGGTCGGCCAACGCGTGCTCGTCGCATGGAAGCCGACGCGGGAGTCGGCGCGTGCGGTATCTGCTGCGCTGCCCTGGCTCGAGCGCGCCGAGGACGTCGACGTGGCCTGCGCCAGCGAGGATGGGCCGGCAATCCTCGCCTGGCTCGATGCGCATGGCGTTGCGGCGGTGCGCCATGACTCGAGCGGCCCCGACGGCGAAGCCGGCGAGCGCCTGCTCTCGCTCGCGGCCGACTGCGGCGCCGACCTCCTGGTGATGGGTTGCTACGGCCATTCACGTGCGCGCGAATGGGTGCTGGGCGGCGCCACACGCACCGTGCTGCACGCGATGACGTTGCCGGTGCTGATGGTGCACTGATCCGACGAGCGCCCCCGGCGCTAGCCGCGCCTTGCGCGACGGCCTGCCGAGGCGACGGGATGCCCGTTCGATGACGGCCCCATGACGTGCCGGTAGAAGAAGCGCTTGGCCAGTTCGGCAAGCGCGAGATAGAGCGCCACGAGCGGCGCCAGCCACGCGTAGAACGCGGCCGGCAGCGGCACCAGATGCACCAGCGGCGCGAGCGGCGTGAACGGCAGCGCGAGCGCGACGCCGGCCACAGCCAGCGACGCGGCGGCAAGGGCCGCTGCCGGCCGGCTCGCCCACGGCACGCCACGCGTGCGGATCACGAAAACCACAAGCACCTGCGTCACGAGCGACTCGACGAACCAGCCACTGCGAAACTGCGCCTCGTTGGCATGGAGAACGGCGAGCAGCAGCCAGAAGGTCAACGCGTCGAAGACCGAGCTCAGTGTGCCGAAGACCAGCATGTAGCGACGGATGAAGCGCAGGTCCAACGCGCGCGGTCTGCGCAGCTCGCGCACATCGACGCGGTCCAGCGGGATGGTCGATTGCGACAGGTCGTAGAGCAGGTTGTTGAGCAGAATCTGCACCGGCAGCAGCGGCAAGAAGGGCAGCACCAGGGCGGCGCCGGCCATGCTCAGCATGTTGCCGAGGTTCGAGCTCGTTCCCATCATCACGTACTTGAGTACGTTGACGCAGCTGCGCCGGCCCTCGATCACCGCCTCGTGCACGACGGTGAGATCGTGCCCGAGCAGCACGATATCGGCACATTCGCGTGCCACATCGACTGCGCTGTCCACCGACAGGCCCACGTCCGCCGCACGCAGCGGTGGCGCATCGTTGACACCGTCGCCCAGATAGCCGACGACGTGGCCGCGATGGCGAAGTGCACGGATGATGCGTGCCTTCTGGGAGGGGTTCACGCGCGCGAAGATCGTCGTGCGCGCGGCGTGTGCCCGCAATGCCCCATCGTCGAGCGCCGCGATTTCCCGGCCGGTAAGAACACCGGCCACGCGCAGGTTCAATTGGCGGGCGAGGTGCAGCGCCACGAGCTCGCTGTCGCCGCTGACGACCTTGACCTTGACACCGCTTCGCGCAAGCACGTTCAGGGCTTCGGCCGCGCCCGGCTTGGGCGGATCGATGAAGGCGGCGAAGCCGGCGAAGACGAGGTTGCTCTCGTCGCCCACCGTCGCGTGCCCGTGGTCGGCCGGCACCTCGCGCCAGGCGACGGCCAGTACGCGCAAGCCTTCGGACTCGAGCGCTCGGCAGCTCGCCCGCAGCCTGCGGCGCGCTGCATCGTCCAGCGCCGAGACCGTGCGGCCTTCGTCGTGCTCGACGTGGTCGCACAGGGCAAGCACATCGTCGCTCGCACCCTTGACGATGAGCCATCTGTCGTTGCCCCTGGCGACCAGCACCGACACACGTCGCCGCTCGAAATCGAACGGCACTTCGTCGATCTTGGACCAGTCGCTCGCGTCGAGCGGACGGGCCAGGATGGCCTCATCCAACGGGCTCTTCAGGCCGCTTTCGAACACGCTGTTCAGGTGGGCGAGCAGCAACACGCGGGCGCTCTCGGCGCCATCGCCTCCGACGCATCGCTCGAGCGTGATCCGTGCCTCGGTCAGCGTGCCCGTCTTGTCCGTGCACAGCACATCCATGGCGCCCAGGTTCTGGACCGCGGCCAGCCGCTTGACGATCACTCGCCGCCGGGCGAGCCGCAGCGCCGCGCGCGCCAAGGTCACGGACACGACCATCGGCAGCAGTTCGGGCGTGAGTCCGACTGCGAGCGCCACGGCGAACAGGAACGATTCGAGCAGCGGCCGCATCAGCACCACATTGGCGAGCAGCACGAACAGCACGAGCAACAGCGTCAACCGCATCAGCAACAGGCTGAAGCGGTGCAGGTCGACCTCGAACGCGGTCGGCGGCGCCTCGGCCTGAACCTCGTGCGCGATGGCGCCCAGCGCCGTCGCCCCACCGGTGGCAACGACGACGGCGCGGGCGCTGCCGCTCACCACCTGGCAGCCCATGAACACGGCGTTCGTCGCCTGCTGCAGCTCGATGGCGTCATTGGCCAGCACAGCCGGCGCCTTCTCCACTGGCACCGACTCCCCGGTGAGCAAGCCCTGGTTGACGAAGAAGTCCCGTGCCTGGGTGACGCGAGCGTCGGCGGGAACGCGCTGGCCGGCGCTGAGCCGTATCAGGTCGCCGGGGACGAGTTCGGCGACGGCGAGCTCGCGCGCGCTGCCGTCACGTTCCACGGTGGCGCGCAAGTCCATGGATGCGCGCAGCCGGTGCGCGGCATGGCTCGCGCGGTGCTCCAGCGCGAAGTCGAGGGCAACGCTTGCGAGAACGAGCACGGCGATGATCGCGAAGTCGCCGACGTTGCCCGCCAGCGCAGAGACCAGGCTCGCCGCAAGGAGGATCGCGACCAGCGGGTTGCGAAAGTGGAGCAAGAACTGCCAGACCAGCGCACGTGGCTTCGTCGTGGCCACTTCGTTCGGACCGAACTGTGTGCGCCGGCGCGCCGCTTCGTCGCTGTCGAGGCCGTTGCCGGCGGGCGCGGGCGCCAGCCACCAGGAATGCTCGGGCGAAGTGCTCACGCTGGCCCTGCTCGAGGGCCGCAGCCGGGCGGGACGTGGCACGTGCATGCACGCACCCTCGCAGAAGCACGGCCGCAGCGGTTGCGCAACCGCAAGTCGACGTCGCCGGCGCACGCAAGAATCAACCGCGACCCGCCAGGGAACAGGCGATGCCGGTCACGGCTGGCCGCACAGCAGGCCGTGCTGCAGGCGTGCCGGACGCCACCCGCCGCGCCCGGCGCAGCCGGTACTTTCCGCGCCGACCCGACTGCGGGCACAGATCGGAACGAAGAGGCTTCTTTGCAGTTTCACCTGGCCATCCTTCGGCACCGCCCGGCCGGCATGCGCGCCCACCTGGTCGCCCTGGTGCTTATTTCGGTGCTGCCCGCCGGATGCGTCGGTGCAGCAGCACTAGCCTGGAGCTACCAGCAGACCCGGGTGGCGAGCATCGACTCCGCGCGGAGCGAAGCACGCGCGCTGCGCCAGGCCGTCGACGGCGTGTTGAACAGCTCCATCGCCGGCCTGCAGGTGCTGGTCGCCTCGCCGACGCTGGATGCCATGCCGGCAATGGACGCTTCGGCGCTCGACACCTTCCGCGCCCACGCCACGCGTGCGCTTGCGCTCCAGGGCGCAGACAGCATGGCGCTCAGTGACACCGAAGGCCGACAACTCGTGAATACACGCAGGCCGCTCGGCACGCCGCTGCCGCCACACGGACTGCGCCCACTGCAGCGGCGGGTGATCGAGAGCGGCAGACCCATCGTGTCGGACGTCTTCATGGACAGTGCGCTGCAACGTCGGCTCGTCGCCATCGAAGTGCCGGTTCGCCACGGCGACAAGGTCCAGGCGACGCTCGGGATGGGGCTTGCGCTCGAGCGCTTCGCGGCCCTCATCGAGGAGCGTCAGCCGCCGTGGCCGCGGACCGTCGTGATCCTGGACCGCGCCGGCACCGTCATCGCCCGGTCGCAGGAGGACGAGCGGCACATGGCGCGCAGCGAACCCGGCCGCAAGGCGGCGCACGGTCTGATCGACGCCATCGCCCGTGCGCCCGAAGGCATCCTGAACACCGAGACGCTCGACGGCGTTCCGGTGTTGACGGCCTACAGCCGCTCCGCCAACGGCTGGACCATCACCGTCGGCGTTCCCCGCGCGGCGCTCTTGCCGTCGCTTCACCTGTGGACCGCGGGCGCCGCCGCGGTCCTCGTCGGCGTACTGGCAGCCTGGCTGCTCACGCGCCGCATCGCGGCGGCCGTCGGCGCTCTCGTCGAGCCGGCGACTGCGCTCGGCGCCGGACGACCTGTCACGCTGCGGATCCCGCCGATCAAGGAGGCCGCGGCCGTGGCGCGGGCGATCGAGCGAGCGTCGAAGCTGCTGCTGCTTCGAACCGGCGAGCGCGACGCCGCCACGTACGCGGCGCAGCACGACTCATTGACCGGTCTTGCCAACCGCCATGCGCTGCTGAAGCGGACCACGGAAGCGCTGCAAGCATGCAGCGCCGCCGGCAGCCCGCTCGCCGTCCTCTTCATCGACATCGACGACTTCAAGCCGGTCAACGACGACAACGGCCACGCCGTGGGAGACGCGGTGCTGCGCGACTTCGGGGCGCGCCTGCGTGCCGGCGTGCGTGCTCACGACCTGGTGGCGCGCCTGGGCGGCGACGAGTTCGCGGTGCTCATCGAGGGCCACTCAGCGCGCGAGGCGAAGTCGATCGCCGCCGGCCTGGTCGATCGCCTGTCCAGGCCGTACGCCATCGGCCCGCGCACGGTCTGCGTGTCGGCATGCGTCGGCATTGCCGGCTACCCCGAAGACGGCGTGACCGCTGCCGAACTGATGACAGCGGCCGACGCCGCGATGTACCGCGCAAAGGCTGCCGGCAAGCGCGGCTTCGCGATGTCCGGCCCGGCACCGTTGCAGTGATCGCTGCGGCCGATTCAGACAGCCCAACTCCGCCGCCGCCCGAAGCCGGCAAGCAGTCCCCGCCAGCCCGCCCCCAGCCGGCGGCTTTGCGCGCAACGGATGAGCAGCACCAGCAGGCCGGCCAACATCAAGACGTAGGTCTGCGGTTCGGGCACGGGTGTCAACACAAAGTAGCGAGGTGGCCCGTCGTCGATCAGGTCATCGCCGTACACGAAGTTCCCGTTGACCACGTGAGATCGCAACACGCCTTGAGCGAGGATCTGGCCCCGATCGTTCATGTCGTAAGCCATGATCATGAACAAGTCACGGCCAGAGGGGCCTAGGTAGTCGGACAGAACGTACGTTTCACCACCTTCATACAGCAGCGGGCTGTAATAGATCGAGATAAAGGTCAGGATATTCATCAGCAGCGTACCCTGGTTGTTCAGGGCGACCGGCTCGGCGCCCCACCCTTGCGGCAGTACTGTGAACACGCCGTTGTCGTAGAGATAGGGGTCCAACACGTCGGTGTAGCCAGCAACTTGTCCGCGGTCGTTGAGCGCGCCGGGATAGCTGCCTCCCTGCCATGACGGCAAGCTGACGTCATGGATGGTGCCGTCGACGAAGAGGATCGCGTGGTCCTTCTCTGCGTGCACGCCGGCAAGGACATGTCCCGCGTCATTGATGTCAACGCCCAAGGCGCGGCCGGAAAAGGAGCCGCTCGGGTCATAGAGAGAGGCCAGATCCTGGAAGCTGCTGCCGTCATAGAGAAAGGCACGCTCGGTCTCGTCTGGACCCTCTTGTCTACTGTAGAAGCCGGTGACCCAACCGTGGTTGTTGATAGAGAGGCCCGCACCGGGGCCGATCACCTGCAGCGACCCATCGCGCCAGACGATTGCCCCGTCCGCCGTCCGCCCTGTGACCTGCCCCAGATCATTGAGATCCGAGGCCCGCACACCGGCGCCGAGGGCAATCAGTTCGCCATCGCTGTACAGCACGCTGCCAGCCGCGCTGGTGCCGAGGATCTGCCCACTGTTGTTTATCGCGCCCGGCCTGAACCCCTCGAGTTCGCTTACCCGATAGATAGGCGGGGCGGCCCACGCCTGGACGGAAACCGCCAGCGCGACGAGGGATGCCACAGCGAAGCGCATGTATGTCATGGTGACCTCCCGGCAAACCACGCGGACCACCTGAGACCCTGCCCAGGGTGACGGTGAAACCGCTCAGTGGACGTACTGGCGCCAGCCGTCAGTGGGCTGGAGCGCTTCATCACTCGGAAACGAGATCTCATGACGTTCCCGGGCCGCTCAGCGTGCGTCTCCGCTCTGCACGCAAGAGCGGGCGCCAATAGCCGAACACGAGCAAGCGTGAGAGGAACTCGAAAGCTTCGAGCGGATGCAGGCATGCCGCCGACAACAGCATCATGCGGTGGAAGTAGAACCGTGCGAGAAGCTCGTCGCCTTCAATCTCACAGGCGAACTTGCGACAGAGGATCAGCCAGTTTGCAAACGATCGCCGCAGCTTTCGCTGCGTGAGCTGGTCGCTGCGGCCATCCCGATTCCACACCGCCACGACGCAGTCGCAGTGCGTTGCCGAATGAGCTCTAAGGAGGCGAAACACGAAGTCGATGTCTTCGTAAGTCGTCATGTTTTCGTCGAAACGGATCTGCTGGAGGATCGAGCGCGGCACGAGGATCGAGTTCAGGTGCACATACCGCGAACGCATCAGCTTGTTCAGCACGGGCGGTCCAGTACATAGACCGATCGGAAGTGCGCCCGCACCCAGCATCTGGGTGTTGGCGTAAACCCATTCCGTCGATCCACGAGCTTCCAGCTGCCGGGCGATCTTGTGCGGCAGGTAGTAGTCGTCGTCGTCAAGGAAGCACACGAACTCGCCCGTGGCCAAGTCGACTCCGACGTTTCGGTTTCGAGACGCCGTCAGGGGAGTGTCGTTTCGGTGCACCCGAACAGGGATGTCGCATGGGGGCGGCACGACCGGTTCGCAGGACGCGTTGTCGACTATCACCAGTTCCAGTGGCCGGTAGGTCTGCTCGACGACGCTTCGCACCGCGCGTGCGCGCAACTGCTCGCGGTTCCTTGTAACGATGACAACAGACACCAGCGGGGCAGCTGTCATAGCGTGGCTCCGCACGAATCGCGGGTCGCCTTGATTCAGGTCCCCGGAGGGATCACCTCTGAGCTGCCCGGCGAGCTGCGCCGCTGGCGCGATGCCCTGCCAGTAGCAGCAAGCCGCCGACCCAAAGTGCATAGGTCGCGGGTTCCGGGATAGGGCTGGCAAGGGGGTCACGGCTGAGCAGAACGTAGCCCGGGCGCTTCTGGGGGCCGATGAGCGCTTGCGCAAGGATGTCGCCGGCGTCGTTCATGTCGATCACCACGCCAGCCATCTCCACTTCGATTTGCCCGGCGCGTGGAAGAATCTCGGCGTAGGAGCCATCGTCGTAGATCCAAAGCCCCTGGTTGATCGGCCCGGTCGATGACAGCACCACTGCCTGACCGAGGTTGTTCAGCGCACCGACAGCGTTGTCCTCGCCGGCGGGCGGTCTCGGCGGGTGAATCGGCAGAAGTCGGCCTGCGTCGTGGAGCAATACCCCACAGCAGTAGACCGCGATCAGTGCCTCCCCACGATCGTTGAGTGCAACCACTTCGCTACCCATGCTTGCCTGAACGCCAAGGTCGCGCATCACACCTTTTTCGTACAGTGCCGCCTGCCGGAACGGACCCAACACATCCGTCGCCGAACCGGCGACAGCCCCGGCTTCGTTGATCGCTTGCCCAAAGCTCTCTCCGACGAAGATCGGCTGATCGTTCAAGTCGAAATCTGAGTACGGCGTATTCAGGTTGATCATCCTCGTGCCGTCGTGCAAGAAGGCTCGCATCGACCCGTCGGCCAGGCTGGAAGTGCCTGCCACCCAACCTCGGTCGTTGATGGCAGCCCCATGGCTGAAGCTGCCGCCCAAAGTACCCAGGTCGTAAAGGTTGCCTTGCCGCCACACGAACGCGTGCCGGTCGCCGGAACTGCTCCGCGCCTCACCGACCACCTCGCCGCGATCATTGAGATCGTAGGCGTCCAGTCCTGAGGCGCCCGTCAATGGCATTTGCGCGCCGTTGTCGTAGAGCACCGCGCGGCTCTGGCTCATACCGAGGACCTGCCCGCTTTCGTTGATGGCGCGCGGCACAAACGGCAATTCGATCACGTAATAGCCGTCGACCGGTGCGGAGCACACAGCGCCGCTACAGCAGAACAAACCCAGAAAGAAGAATCGGGCGACGTTCATGGCGCACCTCTCCTACTGGCCGCCACCTGCGCCATCGCGGTGCGTGATGCAAGTGACCGATGTACCGAGAACCACACGGAGCGCGTCCTACTCGCTCGCCGCGGCCTATGCGCGAGGCTACGGCAACGCTCAACGGTGCACCCAGTCCTTTGCGTCCAGACGTAACTACTGAGCTCCCGCTACTGCGGAGCTGCGCCACTACAGCCCTCAGAAGAATCGGCGGCCAGATGACTGAATGCCCGAGGCGCATCAACAGGCCACGCGCAGCGATGCAGTCCCTTACGTCCGAAGTGATCTCGAGAGCTTTTCAATCAACCGCCTGCTGGCGACTCCACCGCTACAGCGTCAAACGCGACAAACACCGTGCAGCCATGAACATGGCGGCAGCCTAGCGACGCAGAATCGATAGCGCCAGACGGCTGCGCACCTTCCGTTCGCGGCTCGGGGTGCTCCTGCACTCATTTAGGCTTGCGGGCCAACGTACTTGCGACACTTCATGCAGCTCACACCTGATGCCACCGTGTCGCCGAGCGCTTTGGTGGCAGGCCAACATGCGCTCGTGATGGACGCTGCGTGGGCGAGCCTCACCGGAGCTCTGTCAGGCGGGGTGCTGATCGTTGCATTTGCTCTGTCGCTCGGGGCAGGCCCGATGCAGATCGGCGTGCTCGCGGCCATCCCCTTGGTCGCGCAGGCGGCCCAGTTGCCCGCCATCGCGCTGGTGGATCACCTACGGCGGCGAAAGATGATCGTGGTGGTCTCACTCGCAGTGGCTCGCGTTGCGATCATGGGGTTGGCCCTTCTGGCTCTTGTTCCCGGCGATGGCGTGAAGTTCGGTGTGCTCGCCGTCATGCAGTTCTTGATCGCGAGTTTGGGGGCCGCATCCGCTTGCGCGATGAACTCCTGGTTGCACCAGCTACTGCCACGCGATCATCTCGGAAGGTTCTTCTCGAAGCGCTTGCTCGTTGCGACGGTGTCTGCAGGACTCGGGACGCTGGCCATTGGGTGGCTGGTGGACCACCCGCCCGAGGGAAATTCTTCTTACGCCTACGCCTTGGCGTTTGCCGCCGCCGGGCTCGCCGGCTTCGTGAGCGTGTCCTATCTGGCACGGTGCCCGGAACCCACGATGGGTGTCGTCAGCCTCACCCGCGGGGTCGCCTCGAGCCTGAAGGAGCCGCTGCGCGATGGCCAGTTTCGCAGGGTGCTGGTGCTGCTGGCGACGTGGAACGTTGCCAGCGCAATGGCCGCCCCCTTTCTCACCGTCTACCTGATCCGACAGCTGGGCTACGGGCTGGGGGCAGTGACCCTATTGTGGCTGACCAGCCAGCTAGCGAATGCGTGCATGCTGTACTTCTGGGGCCGCCTGTCAGACCGGCTCTCGAACAAGGCGATCCTGGCCGTAGCGATGCCGACCTACTTCGCCTCCACACTCGGGTTGGCGTTCACCGGCGCCGGATCGCCCAGCGTGCAGCTGCTGCTGCTTCACGTTCTGCACCTGCTCATGGGGGCGGCAGCAGGCGGCATCGGACTGGCTACCGGCAACCTCGGCCTGAAGTTCGCGCCGCAGGGACAAGGAACCGGCTATCTCGCGGCAGCCGGCCTCGTGGCCGCCCTTGCGGGCGGCATTACACCGATCGCCGCCGGCACCGTCGCCGAATGGTTGGAATCGAGACAGCTCGAGATCATGGTGCGATGGATCTCTCCGGCGGGAGCGCGCGACGTGTCGCTGATGACCTTCGCGCACTGGGAGTTCCTGTTCGGCCTTTCGGCGATGACCGGACTTCTCGTGATGCACGCTCTGTCGCGACTGAGCGAGGGCAAGGAAGTCAGCGAGCGGCAGGTCATGCAGGAGTTGGGACTGGAAGCACTGAGGACTGTGGCCCATCTCTCCTCGATTGGCGGCATGCTTGGCAGCATCTTTCATTTCGGCCGCGAAATTAGCAGCGCGCCGCAGTCCCGTTCGAGCACGGGGTCGCCGAGGCAAGAGCAAAGCGGCTGATTGGCAGTCGATCGAGCCGCCTCGACCTTCGGCCCAGCCGTGCAGCGCCTGCCATCTGATGCCCCACCGCTAGGGCATGAAACGTCGTCGGCTTTTACTCGAACGCGCTCAAGCAGTTCTCGCCGCACGCCAGCCGTCAAGCTGCCGCATCCCCGGCGCCACGCACAAGCAGCACGGGAACGGAGCTCTCGCGCAACACCAGTTCAGCGTCGCTTCCGAGCGCCACTCTCTGCAAACCACGGCGACCATGCGTTCCCATCACGATCAAGTCGGCGCGCCAACCCTTGGCCTCGTCCACGATCGCATCGCAAACCCGCAGAGCAGGATCGCATCGGACGATGCCCTCCGCCTCGATCCCATTCGCGCGCGCGACAGACACCGCTGTCTGCACCAGCCGGTCGGCTTCGACGCGTCGCTCATGAAGCAGGATCTCGGGCGGCAGATAGGCCGACATCTCGCCGAGCAGCAGGCGCGCATCGACGACGCTAAGCACGCGCAGCGTGGAGCGCAGCTCGCGCGCTAGCTTCATCGCTTCCTCCAGTCCTCCCTGTGCAATTGGACTGCCGTCAATCGAGACGAGTATGCGTGGATACATGGTGATGCTCCTGTGAAGTCCTGACCGGTACCACGTGAAAGTTCGGCGGCCGAACCGATGTTGACAACTTCATCCGGATGGCACGCTAGGCGTCGGCGAAGATGCCGGTACCTGCGACGCGCAACGCGTCGCCCTCGCGCATCACAAGGCACACGTCAATACCGTGATGTTGTGCGTACTGGCACCCGGCTTCTTCGCCCAGCACCATCATTGCCGTCGCGTAGGCGTCCGCCTCCATGCAGCTGCGTGAGATCACCGTGGCTGAAGCGAGCGAGTTGCACAGTGGTGCGCCGGTGCGGGGGTCCATGGTGTGCGAGACGCGTTGCCCGTCGATCGATGCGTAGTGGCGATAGTCCCCCGACGTCGCAATGGACGCGTCGCTCAACTCAATCACGCTCATCGCCGCGCGGTGAGCTTCGTGCGGCGACTCCAGGGCGATCACCCACGGCGATCCATCTGGCTTCGCGCCTCTCGCACGCATTTCACCGTCGACCCCCACGAGCCAGGAGTCGATGCCCTGCTCGTCCAGAACCCGTGCCAGTTCGTCCACGCCGAAGCCTTTGGCGATGCCACAGAGATCCAGGACGATGGCCCCATGCTTGCGCACCCGAAGCCCCGCGACATCGATCTCGAGCAGCGCGTCGATCGAGGGTCGTGGACCGGCCTCGACCACAGCATTGCGCATGTACTGCGTTCCCTTAGGCCCGAAGCCCCACGCATCCACCAGGTCCCCGACCCCGACGTTGAAGGCGTTCTGCGTCTCAGAGCCAATCTCGGCGGCACGCTTGAGTACCGCAACCAGATTCGCAGGAACTGCAGTCCATACGCCCGGTGCCGCGCGGTTCACGCGCGACAGAGCCGAGTCCGGCTTCCAGTTCGACATGTGGTCGTCGACAGCGGTCACGGCAGCCCCAAGCGCCGCCGCAACTGACTTCACGTCTGTTTCCTGCGGGGCGTGGAAGCGTGCCGTGTAGCGCGTGCCCATCGTCGCGCCGCTCGTGCAGCACTCCTTGAACCGTTGGCCCGGCATGCATTCAATAGACGTCTTCGACATAGCGTCCCTGCATCCGTAGCTGGGCAAGCGAGACGTCGGAGCGCGCCAGAATGCGCTCCCATGCATTCGCGACGTCCTTGGCCATCGTCCGACCACCACACACCAGGATCTGCGCGCCTTGCGCCACCAGTTCGCGCAGGCGCGATGCATCCGAGGCCAGCCGATCCTGCACGTAGGACTTCGGTGCCGAGCGCGAGAACGCGGTCGTGAGCGTGCGCAGGCGCCGATCGCCGACGAGATCGGCGAGCTCCTCGCGGTAGAGAAACCCATCGTTGTCGTTCCGCGCACCGAAGTACAGGTGCATCGGCCGCTGAGGCGGGTTGTGGCGGATGAATCCGATCAGCGGGCCGATGCCGGTACCGGCACCGATCAGCACTACCGGCGCGGCGCCCGGTGCCGGACGAAAGCTCTCGTTTGGTCGGACGAACGCCTCGATCGTCGCGCCAGGCTGCAACGCCGTGAGGTAGCTCGAGCACAGGCCGTCCGGATGACGGCGTACGCAGATCTCCGCCAGGCCGTCGGTGGCAGAACTCGCCAACGAGTAGTAGCGCGGAGATGCGCCTCCAGGAGGTAGAACGCCCAGCAGATCGCCGGCCCCGAACGGTGGCAGCCTCGTGCGGCGCGACGCTCGCCATCGTCTGGCATGCGCTTCGGGGATGAAACGAAGGACTGACGTCAGCGTCGCCGGGTCGTTCCCGTAGTCGGTGCGCGAGACGAGCTTCAGCGACACCGTGCGCGGAAGCAGAGGCACGTAGCGGATGTCGAGTGCAACCTCGAGCGTTTGCGCAAGCCATTCGCACCACTTGCGAAACTCGGGCTCGGATTGACGGTCGACCCGGGACGGTTCGCTCAGCGGGCGGAACCCCTTCGCGGCGAGCGCGTCATGCACCTTGCGCGCAAAGCCGCAGAACTGCGGGAACTGGCGATCGCCAAAGCCCAGAACGGCGAACCGCAAACCCTCATTGACTCGCAGCGACGGCACCTTCGCAAGGAACTGCCGTGCGCTCTCCGGCGCCTCGCCGTCGCCGTAGCTCGCGGTGAGCACCAGCAGGTGCTTCGCCTTGCGATAGGAGGCCGCGATCGCGTTCATCGGCGCCGTGTGGACCTGAAGGCCCGCGAGCGTCAGCGCGTCGTGCAGCGCCACCGCAAACCCCCAGGTGGTGTTGCCTTCGCTGCCCACGAGCAGGACGGTATCCGCGCTGTCCGCCGAGGCGTTTTGCATGAGCCGTACAAGCCCCCGGCGCCGGCGCAGCCAGAGCAGCGTTCCAGTCACCGCCAGCAGCGGCACGGTCGTCGACGCTGCACCGAGCAGCAGCCCCAGCCACCACAAACCGTCGCCGGTGTGCAGGAGGTGCATCACGGCATGCAAGCGTTGCCAGCCGTCCAGCGGACGGTAGGAAAGCCATGCGCCCGTGGCAGGATCGACCGATCCAGCGCCGTCGAGGGTTTCGAGTTCGATGGCATCGCCGGCATCCCCCGGGGCCGCCAGTTTCAGCTGCCGCAACCGTGACAGGTCGATGGCCTGCAACGCCGGCATGAGCTCGAATGCCATCGCGGAAGCTGTGCCCGGGCGCAAGTCGTGAAACTCCTCCGCACCGCCGCCTTCGGGGATCACGCCGAATGTCCCCAGCGACATCAGCAGTCCCGTGGTGGAAGACAAGACCAGCGCGGCTGCAACGAGGCGCGAGGTCTCGCTGTGCAGCCGCTGCAGCGTGTTGCCACGCACGGGGTCAAAGAGCCGCCGCCATCCGCCCATGCGGTGCGCAAGGAGCAGCAGGCCCGACACCACGATGAACAACAGACTGGCCGCCACCACTCCGGTAAGGATGCGCCCCGCATCGCCCATCAGCAGTTTTCGATGCAGGTTCTTCATCCAGCGCTGAACGGTCGACGGACGATACTCGGCGACCGCTGCGCCGCTGGCCGGATCGATGACCGACGCCCGCTGCGCTTCACCCACCAGGTGGTAGGCGACGATGACGCCCGACGGCTGCCGCACCAGCGTTTCCAAGCCGGTGACGGCAGCACTGGCGCGGCTGACCAATGTCGCCACGTCCACTTCGCCTGCGTTCCTCGCGCGGGCCTGCTCCAGTGTCGGGAACACCGACAGCACCGATCCGGTGATCGCCAGGACGACAAGCAACAGTGCGGCAATCAAACCCGGAATCGAGTGCAGCGTGCGAAGCATCTGTGCGCGTCCTGCCCCTCAGAGCGTGAAACGGAAGGACTTGACGTAGCCGCGCCCGGCGGTCGGCTTGCCCGCGCTTGCAGCGCTGAGCGGCACCACGACCTCCGAAGGGTTCTCTTTCATGTCCTCCACGGCCGTGTCGATGTGAATCTGATAACCGGCGTCCAGCAGGGCGTCAGCCACCTCGGCGGTCACCCGCAAGGTCTTGCCGGCGCCGACGCTTGCACCACTGATGCCGTCGATCTTGGCGGTGCCACCGGTCGCGCGATACCAGTCGCGCAGATGGCGCCAGTACTTGGCCTTGGTGCCCGCAAGCCAAAGCGTGCGCTGGTAGCGTCCCGAAGAATCGGTGAGATAGATGGCGAGATAGGCACCGTCGCCGCCGTAGTTGGCCAGTTGCGTCTCGAGCACGACCGGGCGCGCAGACGCGATGGACGGCACGGCCACCGCGCCTGCGACAAGGGCAAGTGACCACGCGTGCTTCATTGCTGACTCCTGAGGTGAAACCTGCTCTAGAGATCTCGAGGATCAACCAGGTCGGCGCGCCGCGGGCGCCGTTGCTTCGCTCATGGCTGCGGCGTCGGCGGGTGCTTGTGAAGACGCCGGGCTTCTCCTGCCCTCGCGATCGCGATCGCGATCGCGGTCACGTTCACCCTCCTTGCGCTCGCGCTTGATGCGAACGATCTCCAGGGTGGCCGGATCGATCTTCGCCTTGAAGCGGCGGCCCTCCGCATCACGGCCCTTGATCTCGTAGCACCCGTCATCGACCTTCAACCTGTCGATCTGCCAGCCGTGGCGTTGGGCCAGTTCGTGCACGGCGCTGCGCGGTTGCCAGGTGTCGGTCGGGACATCGCAGCTGTCCGCGCTCCACCCCGGCTGGCCAGCCAGGACGAGCGCCGCAAGGGCGATACCACGCGCAATGGAACGACAGTCGTACATGCGTTACCGACTTGGCCACGAATCGATGAGAAGCATGCGCTTGAGCAGTTCAAAAACGGTTGAGGAACATCAACCGGCCAGTGAGGTGCGTTCCCGCGGCGGGTGTGGTGCCAGAGGCGCTGGCGGCGTCCTTCCCCGGCGATGTAGATGAGCCGCCAACACTGCAGCAGACGCACTCATCCGGGCATCAGCAACAGACATACGAGCGCAAGCGCCCCCCACATTGCCCAGGCGAGAACCCGGCGACCGCATCGGTACAGACCTTGAATCATGGGTCTCCAAACGAAGATTGCGAGTTGGCGGACATGCGCAGCACACTGCGACGCCGGGCGACCGTCGGGGCCACCCTCGATCTCGCGATGAGGTCGACCATGCTGCAGGTCACCCAGCACAGCCAGGCCGCCCAAAGCACGTGGCTCACGAAATGGGCGCCGCGCAGCACCTGCGCGGCGCCGAACAGGCAGCCCATCAAGCACACCGTGACCAGACCACGACGCGCGGCTGTGGGGCGCTCGCCGCGCCACAGGAAGTAGCCGCTGAAGAATGCGAACGCCGCCACCGCATGGCCGGATGGAAAGCAGTGGCCGGGCCCCCCATCGACGTGATTCAGTCGCCAGTGCGGCACGTACGGGGCGAGCCCACCGTACGTCGCCAGATCCCACGGGCAACTGCTGGCGCTCGCGCGCTTGAGCGCCGGTACCAGCAGCAGGCAGGCCACGGTCACCCCTAGCCAACGCAGTCGTTCGGCGCGTGTAGGCCCTCGCCATAGCAGACACACTGCGTCAAGCGCCATGCCCCCGAGCACCAGCCAGGCGAGCGCACGGCCGCCGTCATGCAGCACGGTGCTGGTCAACCAGGCGTCGCGCCACGGAAAGCCGCGCCCCGTGCCGAACCAGCCGCTCACGGCGAGGTCCAGACCGGACAGCTCCCAGCCGACCAGCACGGCGAGCGCGCCCAGCGCGACCCCGAAGTCGCCGCGTGCCGTGGGCGGTAGCGGCCTCATCGCGCGGCGACCGACGGCGGTTGTGAGCGGCACGGCCCGAGCAGGTCCCACGCCGGCGCGTAGGCGGCGGTGCGCACGTCCAGCAGGTCCAGCAGCGTGTGGAACAGGTGGTCGTGCGAGGCGGGCTTCGCGGCGCGCTCGCGCAGGCAGGCCATGTCCACGCCGAGATCGGCCGCGAGGCCGGCCGACAGCCACATCAGCATCGGCACCTGCGTCTGCACCTGCGGCGCGATGGCGTAGGGCATGCCGTGCAGGAACAGGTGGTTCTCGCCCAGCGACTCGCCGTGGTCCGACACATAGACCATCGCCGAATCCACCCGCCCCGCCTGCGCCTGCAGCTTGGCCACCAGGCTGGCCAGCACGTGGTCGGTGTAGAGCAGCGCGTTGTCGTAGGCGTTGACGATCTCGCCACGCGTGCAGCGCTGCAGGTCGTCGTTCTCGCAGGCCGGCTGGAACTTCGCGAAGGCCTTCGGATAGCGGCGGAAGTACGACGGCCCGTGGTTGCCGAGCATGTGCAGCACCAGCAGCTGCGTGCCCTCGGCGTGCGCCAGCCGTTCGTCCAGGCCGACGAGCAGCGCTTCATCGAGGCAGCGCCCGCCCGGGCACAGGCCGGGCGCGTCGGCGGCGGAGACCGTTTCGAAGGGCAGGCCGTCGCACACGCTCTTGCAGCCGGACTGGTTGTCGCGCCAGCGCACCGCCACGCCGGCGCGCGCCAGCACCTGCAGCAGCGATTCGCTGCCGCGGATGCGCGATTCGTCGTAGTCGCGCCGGCCCACGGGCGCGAACATGCACGGCAGCGAGACCTCGGTGCTGGTGCCGCAGGCGCTAACCTCGCCGAAGTTCACCACCGGCAGGTGCGCGAGCTGCGGCGTGGTCTGCCGGGCGTAGCCGCTCAGCCCCCAGTTCGCCGCGCGTGCCGTCTCGCCCACAACGAGCACAACTACCGCCGGCCGGGTACGCGTCGACCAGGTGGGTCCGGGCGCCGCGTCCTGCCCGACCGGTCGGCGCGGCGAGTGCGCACTGCGGGCGTCCGCCGCAGCGACCGCAGCCAACGACCACAGGTAGTTCGCCGGCGTGATGAGGTAGCGCACCTGCGTGTGGTTGCGCATCAGCGAGGCGAAGGGCTGGAACACCGCGAGCAGCGCCGCCGCGGTGGTCACCATGGCCGCGAGCAGCACCAGCAGCCTTGCCAGGAGCGCCCGTGGCCACGGCCGCCGCACGATGCGCACCCGCCACAGCAGCGCGAGGGGCAAGGCCCCATACACGAGCAGATGCGGCAGCAAACCCCAGGAGAACAGCTCGCGTGCCTCGGTCGCATCGGTGCGCAGAACATTGCGCAGCATCGACGGGTCCATGTAGATGCCGTAGCGCTGCATGAAGTAGGTCGCAAACGCGGTGACACCGATGAGCACCGCGAGCAACGGCTTGAGCGTCCAGCGATTGGCGACCAGCCCTAGCAAGAACACGTGCACTCCCACCAGCATCGCGACCAGCGCGAACACGAAGCCCCAGGTTTGTGGGGCCGCTGGTGGGCGCCCGTCGAGCGCGGCCGCGAGGAACAGGTGGTTCGCACTCAGAGCCCAATACGCGGCAGCGACAAGCACCAGCTGATCCGTGGTGGCTGGGACGTCGAAGCGGCGCCCCATGCGACATTCGCTTGGGTTCGGGCTGTCGAAGCGCGCCGCATTCGTCATGCGGGGATTGGACGGGTGCGGCCTGAAGCGAAGCTGAAGCCGCCGGCGCCGGACGGCGGTGCTACCGTCACGCTCTCGCTTGTCACTGCCATGCGCCTCCTCCTGATCGAAGATGACGACATCCTTGGCGAAGGACTGCGCGACTTCCTGCGCACCGAGGGCCATGCTGTTGACTGGTGCCGTGCCCTCGCCGACGCGCCAGCGGTCCGTGACGAACTCTTCGACGTCCTGCTGGTCGACTGGCAACTGCCCGACGGCTCGGGGGTTGACTGGCTACGCACGAGGCGCCGTCGCGGCGACCGCTCGCCAGCCATCATCCTCACGGCGCGCGATCTGCTCGCCGACCGCATCCACGGGCTGGACAGCGGTGCCGACGACTACCTCGTCAAGCCCTTCGCGCCGGAAGAGCTCGCCGCGCGTCTGCGTGCCATCGGCCGGCGGCTGGCGGGCGCGGCCGCGGCCCAAGTGCACATCGGGCGTGTCCATGTGGACCTTGCCGCGCGCGCCGTGCAGCTCGGCGAGCAGCGGGTGGAACTGACGGCGCGGGAATGGGGCGTGCTGGAAGCTCTGGCCCTGCGGCCGGGACGCATCGTGGCCAAGCCGGATCTCGAACGCGTCGTGCTTGGCAGCGAAGCCGACGTCACGAGCAACGCCCTCGAGGTGCACGTTTCCAGCCTGCGCCGCAAACTCGGCCGCGAGATTGTTGAGACCGTGCGCGGCCTTGGTTACCGCCTGGGTGCATCGGCATGAGGCACAGCGCGCCGGCGGCCGCCGCCAAACGCGGCAACCTTCCGTCCATTCGTGCGCGGCTGTCACGCGCGCTGCTGGCGTGGTCGGCGCTGTGGGGTGTCGCCGTGGCCGCCACGATCATGCTGGCGGTGCCGCACGAGGTGAACGAACTGCTGGACGACACGCTGCAGGCCTCGGCCGAGGTCCTCGGCATGCTGCTTTCGACGCAGAGCACGGCGGCAGTGCAACAGGCGACCTCTAGTGTGCGGACGGCGCCGGCCCTGCCCAGCGAACGCTTCGCCTGGCAGGTCGTGGGCCCTGACGGTGGCGTGAGGCTACGCTCTGCGCAAGCGCCGGGCGTGGCGCTGCGCACCACAGCGACCGCTGGCTTCAGCGACACCGAGGACTGGCGGGTGTTCGGCACCGCCCTTGGCGGCGACGGCCGGATGCTGTACGTCGCGCAGACGCTGGCAGAGCGTCGGGAAGCACAGTTCGAGGTCGCCTTCAGCTCGGCGCTGGCGACACTTGCAATCGGGCTGCTGGGCCATCTGTGGCTGCGAGCGCGCGTTCGGCACGAACTGTCCCCGCTGGAAGCGCTGTCGCATCGGCTCGCGCGGCACGATCCGACGGCGGCGGGTGCCACGCTCGGTGAGGCAGAACGCGAGGAGTTGCAGCCCGTGCATGCAGCCATCGACGACCTCGGCACGCGACTCGCGCAGCGAATAGCCAGTGAGAGAGCGTTCTCGGCTCATGCAGCGCACGCTCTGCGCACGCCATTGGCGGGAATCGACGCCCAACTCGCCGTGGCACTGCGCGAATGTCCGCCGGCCCTCCAGTCGCGACTACGCCGAAGTCGGGAGGCGGCGGCGCGACTGCAACGCGTCGTGGCGGCACTGCTGGCCCTGTTTCGCAGCGACGCCGAACTCCACTGCGCGCCCGTGGACTTGTCAGCGCTGATTGCTCGTCTTCCCGTGCAGAGATTGGAGGTCGTCGCAAGCCCCGGGGCGGTAATCGAGGCGGACGCCGACCTGCTGGCCGCTGCGCTGCTGAACTTGTTCGACAACGCGTTGCGCTATGGAGCCACGCGGGTGGAGGTGTCCGTGCCGACGACGTCGACATTGCGCGTGCATGACGATGGCCCGGGGGTCAGCGCCGAGCGCAGGCTGGCCTTGCAACAGGCCATTGCGGGCCAGGCCGATGCTTCGGGCACCGGCCTCGGGCTGCGCCTGGCCGCACTGGTAGCTCGCGCCCATCATGGCGACCTGCGCCTGCCGATGACATCGCAAGGCTTCGCGGTCGAACTCGTGCTGGGCCCCCTGGAATGACCAGGTAGCACATCTCCGTCAACGGCTTCAGTTGCGCTTCATGTTGAGGCTGCATCGTCCAGGTGGTGTGGCCGCACGCGGTGACACGACACGATCGAACGCCTGCACTTCCTTGCTTATGGTCATGATTCCGTCCGATTCTTCTTCCTCAAGCGCAGCGCCGCGAGCCGAGTTCGCGACGGCCAGTCACGGCTTGGTACGGCTGGTCGCCGCCTTTCGATATTCGATTGCCGGCTGGCGCGCCGCGTGGCGCCATGAAGCGGCTTTTCGCCAAGAAGTGGTCCTCGGTATCCCGCTCATCGCCTTTGCGATCTGGCGTGCTCCCGGACGCTGGCAACTGGGTGCGCTCGTCGGCTCGATCGTGCTGGTTTGGCTCGCCGAACTGCTGAACTCCGCAGTGGAAGCACTGGCCGACGCGGTGTCGGCTCACACGCACCCCTTGCTTGGCCGGGCGAAGGATCAAGCAAGCGCGGCGGTACTGCTCAGCCTCCTCCTCGCAGCGGCCGTGTGGGCGCTGGTGTTCTGGCCGTGAGCGGCCGCGCGGAACGCTCGCCGCGGTTCGACGAGATGCCAGCGCAGTAGTGCGTTGGGCGCCACTACCTCGAGCGCCAGCAGTCTTCCCGAACCTCGCTTATGTCGGCAATGAGCGTATGCGAGCAGCAGTTTCGTGAGCGCGCCAAATCTTCCGTGCGCTTGACTATCTGTGGCGCCCGCTGCGCCAGATCGACTGCAGCAACCAGACGGCACCGGCGCAGGCTCCGAGAAATCCGAGCAGTCCGAACGCTGGCAGCCAAAGCAGAACAGGGCCGCCCTGGACGGTCATGACGATCGACGAGCCGACGATCAAGGCGGCGACCACCAGCCCCACGGTGAGCCGACTTGCGGCACGGTCGAGTTGGTCGGCGACCCGATCGAGATGACGCACTTCAACATGCACCTGCACCCCGCCTTGGCGCATGCTGCGCAGCAGTCGCCCGAGGTCCTGCGGCACGTCAGCCAACAGCGCCAGGACACGTCGCCACGCGCTCCAGCCTCGCCGCGCCATCGCCTTCGGCCGATACCGAAGCCGCAGCGCGTGCTCGAGCAGGGGCAGAGCTTCCGCCGCCATCTGGAACCCAGGGTCGAGGTGCCGCCCCATGCCTTCGAGCGATACGAACGCCTTGATCAACAAGGCCATGTCGGCTGGAAGTTGCAGCTGGTGCCTGCGCAGGATGCCCGTGACATCGGCCAGCATCTCGGCCAGGCTCAACTGCGCCAGCGGCACGCCGTGGTAGGTGTCGATGAACGCCTCTACGTCCGCACCCAACGAGGCCTCGGCCCTCGGCGCATTGCCCTCGGTCCAGTTCAACAGCACGTCGGCAACGGCCGATGCATCCCGTTGCACCAACCCAAGCATCAGCATGAGCAGTTCGTCGCGGCGGCGTTCCGACAGCCGCCCCGCCATCCCGAAGTCGATCAAGGCGATTCGATTTCCGGGAAGGTAGAAGACATTGCCTGGGTGAAGATCCGCGTGGAAGAGGCCATCCTCGATCACCATCTTCACCATCGCTTCGGCGCCACGCCGGGCCAGCAGCGTTCGGTTCAGGCCGGCTTCGTCTACTCTACTCAGATCACTGCCCGGAACCCCATCAATGAACTGCTGAACGTTCACTCGCTCACGCGTCCAGTCCCAATAAACCTTGGGAATCTGGATGCCGGGATCCTGGCCGAAGTTGGCCGCGATGCGCTCGGCGACGCGACACTCGTTGGCGAGATCGAGTTCGCGACGCAGCGATGCGCCGAACTCCCGCACGAACTCCACCGGACGGTACGGCTCGAGATCAGGCCAACGGCGAACGGCCACGGCCGCCAGCCGCTCGAGAAGATGCAAGTCCGCCTCCACCACCCGGCGGATGCCGGGTCGGCGCACTTTCACGATCACCTGCGAATCGTCAGGCAACCGCGCGCGATGCACTTGCGCGATTGACGCGGCAGCCAGAGGCGCCTCGTCGAACCAGGCGAATACGTCCTTCGGGTTGTCGCCGAGATCTTCGGTCAGTTGCGCTTGTAGGGTCGCGTAGGGAACGGCCGGCACGCGGTTGTGCAACTGTTCGAGCTGCTCGATCCACTCCCGGCTCAGCAGGTCCGCGCGGCCGGCAAGGACCTGGCCCAGCTTGACGAAGGTTGGCCCCAGTTCCTCTAGTGCGTGGCGCACATGCATGGGCGGCGACAGGCGTGCAAACTCTGCGGCCCCTTCCCAACGCACCAGACGGCCCGCTTTCTCCAGCAGGTCTGCCCATCCCATGCGCCGAACCGCATCGCCGAAGCCATGCCGGACCAGCACTGCCACGATCTCCTGTAGTCGACCGAGGTCGCGTGCTGTATCCAGAGAGCTGAGCAGCATGCGGTGCGTTGTCCGTGTGGCGTTTGGCGCAGCAGTCTAGAAGTCGAGTGCCGGCAGCACTTGATTGCGATCAAGGTCGGGAGGCCGCGGATCCGCGGTGCTGAAGCCTGCCGGGCCGCGCGGCGGCCACGTTCGCGCCCTACAACTGCATGGGCACCCAGGTCGCAAGGCTCCTTCTCGAGCCGTTCGTGGCAGCTGCGTCAGCGCATGAGCGCAACAGGCATGTCGCTCGCATGGGCAGTCCTGAGCGCCACCGATCCCATGAAAAGATGGTGCATGGCACCACGCCCGCGGGTCGCCATGGCGATCAGCTCCGCGGCATGCTGCTTCGCGAACGAGGCGATTCCCACGTCCGGCGGACCCCCGACCCGGTGCACCTCGTACGCGACACCTGCGGCCGAGAGCACCTGTGCGGAGCTGCTAAGCGCTTCGTCCGACTCCAGCGATCCCCACTCCCTCAGCACGTCGTCGTGAGGCGGCAGGATGGAGGCCGCGAGGCTCAAGCCGGGCTGGAAGTGAACCAGGTCCACATGCAGCCGGCCGAGCATGCCGGCACAGGCCGCGAGCCGCTCGACGGCGCGCTTCGACTCGGCCGATCCATCGACTGGCGCCGTCACCCGCAGGCTCTTGCCGAACTCGGCGGGAAGCTGCGATCCGGGCCGCACCAGCAATACAGAACAGTCTGCTGCCGGCGCAACGCGCAAAGCGACTGACCCGATGGCGTATCCCCCGATGAGCCCTTGCCGGCCGCTGCCCATGATCAGAACGTCTGGCCTGCGCGCGCGAGCTTCTTCCAGAATCGTCTCGGCAGGGCGGCCGATGCGAACCACGGATTCCAGGCCAAACCCATTTGGCCCGAGCACTTCAATCGCACGAGCGAGCTCGAGCGCTCCCTGGCCGATGAGCGCCTTCTCCAGCACCGGCTGCTGCAGCCCCGCCGCCGGGAAGAAGTGCACCGGAGGAAGCTGAACATTGAGCAACGTAATGTGCAGCGCCGACCGGTCGCCGGCGTACCCGGCAAGCAGCCGGCAGGCTTGCAGCGCCGCCTCGGATCCGTCAATCGCGACAAGAATGTTCGTCATTTGCGTCTAACAGAGGAATCTCGGCAGTATCGGGCACGCGCCGCAATCCTTCCCAACCTACTCCTCATTCACTCTTGGCGCATGTCCGGTGGCCATCGATCGTGTTCCTTCATCTTCATGTGATGGTCGACCATGCCCGGCGAGACGGAGCCGTGCATCCACTTGATGTGTGACTCGACGGTAGCGCGCTGCTCGGCGGCGGACTTGCCGGCTGTCATCTGCCGATGCATGTCGCACATGCCGCTCATGTCCATGTGCTTCTCGCGCTGTTCAACTCTCATGCCGTCGCCGCAGGCATCGCGCACCCGGAGATAAGAACGACGCCCGCAAGAGCGAGCGGATCAACGCGCTGTTTGCTGTCATAGCGATCCGCAGAAGTGAATTTTTCGGCCAGGTCGGCGAGCAGCGCGCCACGCGGGCGCGCCGGGGCCGCCTCGGCGCGTCCGCCAATCGGTCTGCGCTGCCGCGGTTTCACACCGGGCGATGGGTAGCACCGAGCGGGAGCTCGGCGCGAGAGCGGTGGAGAACCACGAACAGGGACGGCGCAGTGTGCGCAGTGGCGGCGCTACGCGGCCATCCGCCTACGGGCATGGCGTGCGGTCCCGAGGACATGCGGGCGATCGATGAGCGCGTGCGCAACGCCGCGCAGGAGGTCATCTGCCGCAAGGGCGCGACGAACTTCGCCATCGCTTCCGCCTCACGCGCATCGTCGAAGCCAAATCGCCTCGCGCGGCAACGGGCATGAAGCGCCGCAAGAAGAAGCTGCCGGTCAAGTTAAAGGATGACGCCGGCAATCGGTGGACAGGGCGGGCTCGCGGCCGCGCTGGCTACGAGACGCTGCTCGCAGCCGGCAAGAAACTGGACGACTTTCGCGCTTGAGTCTGTCAAGCATGAAGTGAACGTGGATGCGAGCAACGGGCAGCGGTGTGCGCAGCCCCGGAACGCCGGCACATCGCGCCCCGCCTCTGCCACCCGCTTCGCAGCCCAGCACGTCTGTCGTCACTGATAGGCGCCGCTTTCCAGAGCGCCAAGCAGCCGTGAGGCCACCCGAGCGCCTGTCGGAGTGGCGATCAGCTCAGCAGGCCTTCTTCCACCCAGCGCTGGTTGACGCACTTCTATCCAGCGCCCCAACCACTTCGCGACGCCAAGGCCTGCAGCCTTAGCTGAGGTCGAGCATTGATTGATCTCCTGAGCTGTCGACAGGAGATCGATGAGAGCCAATGCCGCATGGCCTGACGATCCGTCGACGCGCGCTCCTTTGTCGCCCGGCTCCGCAGTCGTCTGTGGCAGTTCGATGATCTCGAAGAGGCGAGCTGCAGCTATTCCAAGCCGCGCGGCGAAGCCCCTGAGAAACGGCAGCGTCATGCCCTGCCGCTCGAGCTCGATGCGTTCAATCGGCGTCGCCTCGGCGACGCGTCGCAAGAAGACATCAATCTCCTTGTCTGCTGCCGTGTCGCTCGAGGCACCACCGGCTTGCTTCATGCTCCGCTTACTCATCGATGCAGCGACCGGTCAGTGCAGCTTCGGCCCTTCGGCGAGCACCCCGATCTCGTCGCACACCTGCGCCTCGCTGATCTGTTCGCGCCCGTCGCGCACGGCCGCAGCGACGGCCTTCTCGACGGTGCGCAAGATCAGCCGCGGGCTCAGGTGCGCCAGCACATAGATGGCCTGTCGCTCGAACCTCACCCGCTCCTGCAGCCCCAGCCGTTCCAGCACCGATCTCGCGATCTGCGAGGCAACCTGCACGGACTGCTCCGGCGAGGGCGGCGCGAGGCTAAAGATCTCCATGCGGCTGAGCAGCGGCGTCTGCAGCCCTCGGATGCTATTGGCCGTGGCGATGTAGGTGGTCAGGCTCGCATCGATTTCGATCTCGCTGGAGGCGTCCAACGTCTGCCGGGCGTTCTGTGGCTCCAGCGTTCCATGCAGCTGCCCCAGCGGATCGCCGGTTCGGCCGTTGTCACTGGCGGCCTTGTCCAGCTCGTCCAGCAGGATCACCGGGTTGGCGGCATCCCCCAGCGCGATCAGCTTGAACAGCAATCCCGATTCGCTGTTACTCCAGTGCTTGTCCGAGCCGCGCAGCTGCGTGCCGGCGCTGGGCTGATCGAACGCGATGGAGGCATACGGTGCGCCGAGCAGCTGCGCCAGCCGATGGCTGAACAGCGTCTTGCCGATGCCCGGCGGGCCGAGCAGCAGCATCGGCGGGATACGCACCGGCGCGTTCGTGGCCTCGGCCACTGCGAGCGTGTTGCGGACCAGCCGGAGCGGGCCGCTGAAATTCGGCAGCTCCGCTTCGAGCGTGTCCAGCGCCCGGGTCGCGTCGTGCGGGCGGGCGATGCGCCGGTCCGGGCCGAGCGCGGTCAGGCGTTCACGCAGTGCCCGCCGGCGCTGATGCACGTCATGATCGGCAGTGCTCACCTTCACGTGGTCGTCGCCTGCCAGCACCTGCTCGGAGAACCTGGGCAGCACGCGGTAGAAGCCCGGCTGCGGCTTGGCGGGGTACGTGGCGGCGGCGGCTTCGGTCCGCGCGAGAACTTCCTTCTTGGCTTGGCGATCCTTGCGGCGCTCCTTCGCCCGCTCCCGCCGCAGTTGCGCCTGGGCCTGTTTCGCCTCCTTCTCACGGATCTCGTCCACCACCTTCTGCGGCAGAAGCAGCGGACCCATGGGGGTACGCACGAGCGCGTAGCCGAAAGGCGGCGGGGGACTGGGTTCGCGGCGCACGCTCATGCCGAGGCCCCCTGGTCGAGGTGGCTGAACGTGGGGGCCGACCAGGACGCGCGCACCGCCTGGCGCACCCGCCGCCGCAGGTGCTGCAGGCCTTGTTCTTCGACGGTGGCCTCGGCGCTGGTTGCGCCGAGGACCGCCCTGAGGCGAATCGCCACCGAAGGAGCCACCTGGTCCAGCCGACGCAGGCCCGGCTCCAGGCAGAGCATCTGCCCAACGGGCTCGAGCCCGCCGGCCAGTCGAGGCGCATCCGCCGTCAGGCGCGGATTCCAGACCTTGCCCAGGTCGAACAGCAGCGCAGCCACCGTCGCCAGATCCCGATCCTGCTCGGTGGCGTGGCATTGCGCGTAGGCGATCTCGGCGGCACACACGCTCTGGTCGAAGAGCCCGCCGGGATAGCCATGATGGTCGGCCGCGCCGATACGCCACAGGAAACCGCGCTGCAGTCGCCCGTCGACCATCACCGCGACGAAGGCGGCCTGCAGTTCAGGAGCTAGGCGGGTGAGCAGCGTGCGCAGCCGCGCCTGGTGGGCGAGACGCAGATGGGTCACGACCGGCGCCCAGGCGGTGTCGCCTTGCTCCAGCAGTGCCGGTGCGGCCGCCTGGATCGAGAAGACGATCGGCTGCGGCTGGCTCTTGTCGAATCCCCGCCGCAGCCGGACATGCACCCAGCTGCCTTCGGCGAGGTCGCCGAGCTGGTCCCGGCGCAAGCGGATGACCAGGCGCCCGATGGACAGCTGGAGCGTGCACTGCATGCGCCCAGCCCAGCCGAGATCGATGCGCTCGATGCGGCCGAGCACGTAGGTGGCCGGGCCGCGGGGGAACAGCTCGGTGATATCTCCCGTCTTGGCCGCCGTCTCAGGAAGGTACGGAAAGCTCTTCACGGTCGGGCGCACAGGAGGCAGGACGACCAGGGGCGGTGCGCCGTCCTCGCCGGTGGCCCGGCAGCACAGCAGTTGCCATTGGTGCGTGGCGTCGGGTGCTGCGTGCTTGAGGCGCAGCAGGACGGCGCTCACCAGCGCGCCGGCCCTCAGATGAGGCAGGTGCACGTCGGCGAAGTCGCTGAGCGCGTGCAATTCGCCGTGCGCAGTGTCGAGCACACACGCGACGTGGCCCAGCGGGGTCAGCTTGGCCGACAGAACCCGGCCGGTGACGGTGCGAAGGCGCGGGTTCTGCGGGGCATCGTGGTGGGACATGTGATCTCCTGTGTCGTGGCAGAACGAACGCCGTCCTGCCTGGCCGCTCGGCGGCCGTGGCATGTATCGAACGCAAAGCCGATCCCCGCGGCCTCGACCGAGTGGTCGGGCCGTCGTGTGATCCGGCAAGAAGAAGGGCGGCGGCTAGTGGCTCAGTGCGAGCTGCCGCGCCGGCCTCGGCGGCGGCTGAGCGGCCGGGGCGGGGCCGGCCTCATCGGGGTGGCGTGGCGCCGCGACATTGCCGGGAGCCGGTGCGGACGCCGCCGCGGCCCCGCTCGCAAAGCGCGTGGCCAGCAACCGGTCGATGGCCGAGCCGTCCTGGCGCGTGAGGTTGGGCACGTAGCGGCTGTAGACCCGGAACAGCATCTCCGTGCTGGTGTGGCCGAGCTGGCGCGCAATCCACTCGGGCGCTTCGCCGGACGCCAGCCACAGCGTGGCTGCGGTGTGGCGCATCTGGTAGGGACGCCGGGGCTTCAAGCCGAGGTGGCGCAGCAGCGGGTTCCACACGCGGTCGGTGAAGTTCTTGTTGTCCAGCGGCTTGCCCTCTCGGTTGCAGAAGACGTAGTCACTAAGCTTGGCCGTGGCTGCGTGCTGGCGCTGCAGCGCCTCGAACACCACCTGGTTCATGCGGATCTCTCGCTGCGAGCCGTCGGTCTTGGTGTACTCGTCCTCGCCGAGCACGAAGGTTTCGCGCACAAGGATCAGGCGGTTGGCAAAGTCCACGTACTTCCACTTCAGGCCGTGGATCTCGCCGGTGCGCATGCCGGTGAAGAAGCGCACGCTGAAGTAGTCGCGGTAGTCCACGCGCACGGTGCGCAGCATGAGCTGCACCTCATCGAGGGTGAAGGGCTCGACGTCGGTCTTGCGCACGCGCAGGGGCTTCAGGGTCAGCACGGGCGAGGTGAAACCGTAGCGGTCAGCGGCCTCGTTGAGGATCTGGCGCAGCGGGGCGAGGATGCCGTTGATGCGCTTGGTCGAAAGGCCGGCGCGCCCACCACGGCCCGGCAACGCTGCGAGCTTGGTGCGGAACGCGAGCACGTCTGCCTTGGTGATACTGCCTACGGGCTTGGCGCCGAAGAATGGCGTCAGGTGGGCATCGATGGTGGAGCGCAGCACCTTGATGTGCGAGCGGCGCCATTCGATTTCGTGGTCGGCAAACCACTGAGCGGCAAAGACGACGAAGGTCGGTGTAGGCGCCACGTTTGCCCCCGTGGCCGTCGTCACGCTAGCGGTCATGCTGTCGTGCGGCGCTGCATCGAGCCCCGTGCCGGGAGCGTTGCTGTTTGGGAAGTACTCGAGGTACTCGAACGTTCCCGCCGCAATCTCTGACTCGATAGCGGCGAGCACCTTGCCGAGACGTTTGCGGTTGGCCGGCGTGTCGGTGAGCGCGGTGTACTCGCGA
The DNA here is from genome assembly GCA_036676235.1 of Rhizobacter sp. Taxonomy (GTDB): domain Bacteria; phylum Pseudomonadota; class Gammaproteobacteria; order Burkholderiales; family Burkholderiaceae_C; genus JAKFDI01. Next base: position 66,525 of record JAKFDI010000087.1, read on the forward strand.
CGCCGCTTGCCACCAAACCGAAAGTCGAGAAAGAGAGTGCCTCGACCCGTGAGAGTACGCACGCTACCCATGGAGCACTCCGCCATTCGCCATCGGAATCGCCCCCGTCGGCATCGCCGAGGCCTTGCCAATGTCGCGCTGAATCGCGCTCCACACGAAAAGGATCTTTCGGCCGCCGAACGGACGGATGTAGTGGATGCCCTCAAGCAGCACGCTGTCCTTCAGCCTCTCGCGAATCGTTCGGGCGTCGTACTTGATGCGGTTTGCAAGCTCATCGGTGGTTAGCAGCTCAGAATCCATGGGCTCCTCGTTGAGTGTCAGCTATATTGCTAGACGCAAGTGTATATCGCTAGACGCACCTCGTCAAGCTGTCTAGCGATCCACACCTCAACGCGTCTAGAATTCGCTGTTCATCGCCAGGATTTCTGTGTCGCGCAACCAACTGAACGTCCGCGTGAGCGACGAGCTCGAAAAGCTCATCGACAAGAAGCGCATCCAGCTCAGCAATGAGTTGGGAACCATCCCATCCCGGTCGGACGTTGTGCGCTTCGCTCTCGAGAGCTACCTCGACGCGGACCTCAGCAAAACTGATGCTGATCGTCGAAAGACCTCAACGAAGACGAAATAGCTCCAGGCACGAGCTTTGGCGCTTCTGGCATCGCACCGCTCTGGCGCGAACGGCCTGCCCTCACGCCGCGAGAAGAGGTAGGCGGTGCAGTGACCTTCGCCATTGCGGCTTGGGCACCCGCTTCAGACTGAACTGAGTCGCTCGCTACCGGTGGTCTGAATGACGCCGGACGCCGTCACCGGTCATTCAACGATCGATGCTCCGTACGACTGCTTCACCTTTGAGACCGGGTACTCGGCGGTCGGCGGTAGCGAGCCAGCGGTGAATGACCGGTTGCGCTTGGGGCTAACTGGCATTCCCGACCCGTTGCTGTCGCTCCGAGTCAGCGATACCGGCCGTTCGTGATGAACTCCCGGCGGTCAAACCAAGCAATCAACCGAGCTCACTCCAGCAACCCAAGGTACCGCATTGCGGACTGCGGAGTCACACGGTTGTCCGCAAAGTGTACGAGCCGCCAACAGCGAACGAATCCCTTGAAGTGACGACGGCAACCTTCCGAGATTTGGTCGCACCAGAAACTTGGTCAGTCGCGTTCGCTCGTCGAGAATGCACGACAGGGGGTAACAGCCACCAGTCAGTCGATCGCCGGCCGGCCCGCGGTCGACCACACATGGCACGCACCGATGCGGCTGGGAACGCTACGCCGACACCTCTGTTGTCGACCGAGAAATCAGACAGGGACGAACAAGAATGAAGGTCGTACGACTGAAGATCACGAACTTTCGCAGCATCAAGAGCGCCGAGCTGCATTTCGACGGGCACTCTCTGATCGTCGGCCCGAACAACGTTGGCAAGAGCACGATCTGCGAAGCGCTTGACCTGGTGCTGGGGCCTGATCGAATTTCGAAGTTCCCCCCGGTCGAGGAGTTTGACTTCCACAACGCGCACTACCTGGCCCCGGCGGCAGTCGAGGGCGAAGAGCCGACGCCCGTGCCGATCAAGATCGAGGTCGTGCTCGTCGACATCAACGCCGAGGTTGAAAACCGATGTGGCCAGCACCTTGAGTTCTGGCACACGGCCGAGCGGCGGCTCCTCGACGAAGGTGAGGTCGACGCCGCAAACCCTCCCTTGGTAGTGAGTTGTCTGCGCCTGGAGACCGAGGCCGTCTACAACCCGGAAGAGGACGAGTTCGAGGCGAAGACTTGCTACTCGCGCAGTCCGAACGGCGAGCCTGGCGAGTTGGACAAGGTCAGCAAGGAAGTCAAACGTCTGTTCGGTTTCCTGTACCTGCGCGCGGTTCGGACAGGCTCACGCGCCTTGAGCCTGGAGCGAGGCTCGCTGCTTGATGTGATCCTGCGGCTCAGGGGCTCACGCGCGGGTCTCTGGGAGAAGGCCATCGAACGCCTACGCAATTTGGAAATCGAGAAGGACGCTACCCACTTGCAGCCCGTCCTGAAGTCGATCGAAGCGCGCCTCGGACGCTACATCGCGTCCGACGTGGACGGCAGGACGACCAAGCTGCACGTCTCCCAGTTGACGCGTGAGCATCTGCGCAAGACCATGGCGTTCTTCCTGGCGATGTCCAAGGACCAGACGCCGGTGCCATTCCAGCAGGTGGGCACCGGCACCCTGAATGTCCTGGTGCTCGCTCTTCTGTCGTTCATCGCTGAACTGAAACCGGCGTCGGTCATTTTCGCGATGGAAGAGCCCGAGATCGCGGTGCCGCCCCACACGCAGCGACGGATCGCGGACTACCTGCTCCACAACACGACGCAGGCCTTTGCGACCTCGCATTCGCCGTATGTCATCGAGCGCTTCGAGCCGGAACAAACCTTGCTCTTGTCGCGCGGGCCCGACTCCAGCGTCACTGCCAAGAAGGTGTCCGATGCGGGCGGCCTCAAAGGCAACGACTTCAAACGATTCGCGCGGCGTGGTCTGACGGAGTGCATGCTCGGCAAGGGCGCCATCGTCGTCGAAGGCCTGACAGAATTTCACGCCTTGCCGGTGGCAGCCAGAAAGATGGAGGAGAGCGACAACTTGCTCCAGCCACTCGACATTGCTGGCGCCGCGTTCTTCGACGCGGAGAGCGAGGGGGCGATGCCGAAGTTCGGCACCTTCTTCAAGGCCCTCGGCCTGAAAACATTCTCGTTTTATGACTTTATCGCGCGCCCGCCAGAGAAGAAGAAGCTGTTCACCGATGCGTTCGACGTAGATTGCGAACATGCCCACGCAGGGTTCGAGGTGCTCATCGTGAGCGAAGTGCCGCTCGACCGACTGTGGCTGTTCCTGGACGACCTGCGAGCATCCGGGGATAACGGCAACTTCACGATCCCTGCGGTACGCCCTGCCGACGCAGACCTGAAGAAGCTCGCGCGCTCCGCGCTGGAAAGCAGCAAAGGCGCCGGTTGGGCAGCAAGACTCTTTGAAGGCAGCGAGGTAGCCGAGTTGCCACCGACGGTGATTGGCTTTCTGAAGCAGGTGTACGCGGCTTTCCCGAAGCCGTCCGACATCCCTGTTGAGGTCGCGGTGGCGGTGGCGGCGGCGCCAGCGAAGCCAGCCGGGCCCGAAGCTGCTGGCGCGTTGGTGCCGCCCGCTGCTGCGGCGTGACCGAAGACGCCTCCATGGAGGTCTGCGACCTTCGCCAGCAACTTCTTGATTGCAATGGGCACGCTCTCGTCATCGGTGGCCCGGGAAGCGGCAAGACGACGATTGCCTTGAAGAAGGCCGTCGTGCGCATCAGCGATGGTTTGGCGCCCGGTCAGTCCGTCCTCTTCTTGAGCTTCTCCAGGGCGGCCGTCGCTCGTGTGGGCGAGGCCACGCGACTGGAAGTGCCGAGTGCGCAGCGTGCCATGCTGAGCATGCAGACCTTCCACTCATTCTTCTGGACGTTGCTGTCGGCGCACGCCTATTTGCTCGGCGCACCGAAGGCGTTGCGCATCCTGTTGCCGCAGGATGAGCAGGCCAAGTACGGGACGATCAAGTCCAAGGACCGAAAGGAAGAGAACCCGGATTGGCGGGCGTGGCTGCAGGAGCGCGATCGGCTGTTTCGGGAGGATGGGCTGATTGCTTTCGATCTCTTCCCATCCAACGCGGCGCAGCTTCTCGAACGCAGCGCGCACGTTCGCCGCCTCATCACTCAGCGCCACCCACTGATCATTGTGGACGAGGCGCAGGACACAAACGAACATGCCTGGCGCTGCATCGAGTTGCTGGCACCTGCCGCACAGGTGATCTGCCTGGCGGACCTTGAGCAGCAGATATTCGACCACCTTCCCGGCATCGGTCCGGAGCGGATCGTCGCCATCAAGAAGTCTCTGAAGCCCTTGGAGATCGACCTCGGTGCGCAGAACCACCGCAGCGGCGGCACCGAGATCGCCACCTTCGGCCAGGACATTCTGCTTGGCAAAGTTCGCGGGTCGCCGTACGTCGGTGTCTCCGCCTTCGCCTACAACCCGAAGCTGCGGACGCTGAGCGCAATCATGCGCATGTCCATCGGCATGCTTCAGCGGGCCATCAGGAAGTCGACCGGGAAGTACGGCAAGAACGTCGCCATCCTTACCCACTCCGGGGCATCGGCGGCCAAGATTTCGGCGGCGCTGAACGCCGAACCGAAACCGGTCCGGCACAAGCTGTCTTTCGACGAGGCCGAAGCCATGTTGACGGCTCGCTTCGCGGCGTTCCTGCTTGAACCCAAGCGAGAGCTTGATCGGATGCGCGACCTTGCAACGGCTCTTGATCTGCTGGCGACGGCGAAGCGGGCCAACGGTCTGGCAGCCGCAAAGCAGTGGCAAGTCTGGGCGTTGGCGGTTCAGGCCGGCAAGGCGCCGAAGGCGAAGTTCGTTCAGGCAGTGCTGGGAGCTATGGATGATCTGCGGACCCAGGGTTTTTCAGGCGATCCGGCGAGGGACTGGACTCGCGTCAAGATCGCACTGCGAGCAGCCGGCGACGAGCACTTGACGGAGGCGGCAAAGAACCTTGACTACCTGGTCGCCTTCAAGCGTGGCAAGCGCATCGGCGGAGGACTCGGAGCGGTCTGGACGCGTGATGGGCAGTACACCGGCGCACGGCAGGTGCTCGACCTAGCTCTCGCGCAAGACCAAATTCTTGGCGGTGTTGACGACCCGCCCGGCGTGCAGGTCATGACGGTCCACAAGTCAAAGGGGAAGCAGTTCGACGGCGTCATCGTCGTCCGCGAGGGGCGACACGATGGCGAGCAGATGGTGTCCTCGTTCGTTTGGTGGGGTGATGAGCCTCCTTATCACCGAAGCCGCAAGATTCTTCGCGTCGCCATCACCAGAGCCAAGGCGCACACGTTGATGCTTGGTCCGATTTGGCCGAGCTGTCCGATCATCGGCCGGCACAAGCTGTAGATTGAATCGCAAGGCTAGCTCAATGCTGATTTGGATAGTCCCGATGTAGCTGAAGGGATCCGTCACGCGCCAGCGTTCTGCGCGCCCTTTGTCGTCGCTTGCGCTGGCCTTCGGATTCCGAATTTCCACCGCATCCAGCGGGGCGCTTGTGCGCCTTGAAGGGCAGCTTATCGGTTGTGGCGCGAATGTCGCTCAATGGCCGGAACCGCCAGTTCGCTCCGACTCCCGATAGCCGCCGTTTAGGGCGGCCGGACCAATAGGATATTCGGCGCGGCCGCCGTCTACAGCCTCAGATTTCTGTTTGCTCAGAGATCTCGAGTGCGTCATCAACCTCAATGCCGAGGTACCGCACGGTCGACTCGAGCTTGGAGTGCCCGAGCAGCAGCTGCACGGCGCGCAGATTCTTGGTGCGACGATAGATGAGCGTCGCCTTGGTCCTGCGCATCGAGTGTGTCCCGTACTCGGTGGGGTCCAATCCCAGCTCGTCGACCCAGTGCCCGAGGATTCGAGCGTACTGTCGGGTTCCCAGATGCGGTGAATTGTGCAGCCGGCTGGGGAACAGGAAGTCTTCCGGCTTCAGCGCTGCCTGCCTGATCCAGGCTTGCAAGGCATCCCGAGTGGCCTGCGTGATCTCGAACTGAACGGGGCGCTGGGTCTTGTGCTGCATGACGATGGCGCGTGTCGCCACCTGGTCGCCATGGCACACGTCACGGACCCTGAGTGCGACGAGATCGCATCCGCGCAGCTTGCTGTCGATGCCCAAGTTAAAGAGCGCGAGCTCCCGCCCCCGGCTTTCCATCTGCAAGCGGACGCGCAGCGCCCAGATGTCCTTCGGCTTGAAGGGGGCCTTCTGCCCGACGATCTTGCCCTTATTCCACGGCTCGCGATGAGCCACATTGCCTGTGGTTCCCATGATGGTCTCCCATCGAGTTGAGGGCCCTAGAGGATGCGGCTTGAGCCGCCGGCAGGCGCCACCTCCACGTCCAGCCGACCGGCGGCTTTCTGGCGCACCAGCGAACTGTAGTCTCGGCATGAGCCGACGCTCGCCTGAACGAAGCGTCAAGCGGTCGTATTGCCTCTGCGTGCAGACCGGAGATTGCGCTTACTCGCGCACAAGTTCGGACCGAATCGCGACGGCCGCTTCGGCGAGCATCGTGCGCAGGCGCTCCCGCGGAATGGAGGTCAAGCGATCACTCGTGCCCACCAAGGCGAGTGCCGCGACAGCCTCGTCCTCCGCGTTTTGAACAGGCGCGACCGCAGCGCCGATGTTCGGCTCGAGTTCGCCGAGCGAAAGGTAGAAGCCTTCCTTGCGGACCTGTGTGCAGTACGCGCGGAACTCGCTCCAGTTCGCCCCCATGCCTTCCCGTTCGATTTCGGCGGCGTAACGGCCGTGGATCTTCACCAGTTGGGGCCGGGGCAAGAACGAGAGAAGAACCTTTGGCGCGCCGGAGCGAAACAACGGACGCGGCCGCCCGCGTCCGTACGCCAGCTGCAGCGATTTCTGCACGCTTGCGCGATGGATGTCGATGACCTTCGGCCCGCCGAGCAGCACGGTCAGCACGGCATCGAAGCCGCTGCTGGCCGCAAGCGCATCCATCACCGGAATCGCCGCGAGCAGCACCGGATCACTCTGCCGCAGCTGGTAGTCCAACTCGATGATGCGTCCGCCCAAGGCATAGCGGCCCGCCGAGACCTTGTGCAGGAATCCGGCCTCCACCAGTTCCTTCACGTAGCGATAGCCGGTGGCGCGCGTGTAACCCAGCGCCTCGTTGATCTCGTCGGGCTGCCATACCGGCCGTTCCCGGGAGAACAGGTCCAGCACCGCGAAGACACGTGCCGGACTGCTCATGCAGCGGCGAAGCGGAAGTTCGTCATGGTCGTCTTGTTCCCGGGTTTCAACGGAGGCGTCAGGCAACACCCATGCGTTGCGCCATCTCCGCCCGCCATTCTGAGCGAGGCCGGAATCCCGGAAGCGCGCGCGCATGCGCCTGCAGCCACGCCATGAGCGCCTCGTCATCCATCGACAGGTCGACCGGCACGCGCATCGGCTGCGACACATACCAGGGCAGGTCGACGTAGAGCTCAAGGCGGTTGCCTTCGGGGTCGGGCACATAGATCGACAGCGCATTGCCGTGCGTGACAGGCATGGCGTTCTGCAAGCCTTCGGCCATCAGCTTCGCGTGCAGTGCACGCAGCGACGCGATGGTGTCGCCCTTGAGCGAGATCTGGTTGATCACGTTGAAGGGCACGTGTTCCGGGCGGCCGCTGATCAGCACGATCTGGTGGTGCTCGTCGGGGTCGCGGCTCAGGAATACCAACTCCATAGGACCGTTCGGCCCGGGCAGCTGGCCGCGGTCGGTCACGGTGAAGTCGAGCACGCGTGAATAGAAGTCTTCCTGCTTGGCGATGTCGCTCGCGTACATGCCGAAGTGACTGAAGTTGAAGCCGGGTCGTCTCATGGTTTGTCCTCGGTTCGCAGTGCGCTGGATCGGTTGACAGGGGTCAACACATCGTTATTAAATCCCATGTATTGAGATTTAACAACACAGGTCCAAAGGAACTCGAATGAAGCTTGTGAGCTATCAACGCGCCGGGCGCGAAGGCTTCGGTGCCGTGATCGACAACGGCGTGATCGACAACGGCGTGATCGACAACGGCGTGATCGACAACGGCGTGATCGACCTCGGTGCTGCCCTTGGCGGGCGTTTCGCCGACCTCAAGGCGCTGCTTGCCGCCGACGCGCTGGCCCAGGCGCGCGAGGTCATCGCCGGACGAAAGGCCGACTTCGCGCTCGACAGCGTCGAGTTGCTGCCGGTCATTCCGAACCCCGGCAAGATCTGGTGCTGCGGCCTCAACTACGGTGAGCACGTGCGGGAGACGAACCGCGAAGTCACCGAGCAGCCGACCTTCTTCCTGCGCGTGGCGGACTCGCAGGTCGGCCACGGCCAGGCCATCGTGCGGCCGCGCGAGTCGACCCAGCTCGACTACGAAGCCGAGATCGCGGTGGTGATCGGCAAGCCAGGTCGTCGCATCGCCGAGGCCGATGCCTTCGGGCACATCGCCGGCTACGCCTGCTACAACGACGGCAGCGTGCGCGACTGGCAGAAGCACACCTCGCAATGGGTGCCCGGCAAGAACTTCTGGCGCACCGGCGGCTTCGGCCCCTGGATGGTGACTGCCGATGAGATTCCGGCGAACACCGTGATGAGCCTCGTGACCCGCCTGAACGGCGTGGAAATGCAGCGCGCCACCACCGACATGCTGATCCACAGCATCGCGCGCCAGATTGCCTACACCTCCACCGTTGCGCCGCTGCAGGCTGGCGACGTGATCGTGACCGGCACGCCGGGTGGGGTCGGTGCGCGTCGCACCCCTCCGGTCTGGATGAAGGCCGGCGACGTGGTCGAGATCGAGGTCGACCGCATCGGTGTGCTGCGCAACCCCATCGTCGACGAAGCCTGAGGCGTCTCGCACGAGCCTTCGCATCCACCTCGCCGAGCCCCGAACGGCCTCTCTTGCAGGAGACAACGATGAGTGATTCGCAAGCAGCCGCCGCTGCGCGGGACCTTGGCCACTTGCATCTGCATCCCGCCCGTCCGGTCACGTCGCAGGACGTGGCCGACTTCGAGCGCGACGGGGTCGTCTGTCTGCGGGGCATGTTCGACGAAGCGTGGTGTGAGCTCCTGCACGACGCCGCCATGGAGGTGATGGCCTCCGGCCAGGGCCGCGTGCGCGAACCCGAGCTCGGCGTGGGCAAGGGGCGCTTCTATTCCAACGTCTATCTCTCCGACCTGGATGCTCGGTTCAGGAAGCTGCGCGACGAATCGCCCACCGCCGAGATCGCCGCCAGCCTCATGCAGGCGGACCGGGTGCGCTTCTTCTATGACCAGCTCTTCATCAAGGCGCCCGGTACCGCCGCCCCGACGCCGTGGCACAACGACCTGCCGTTCTGGCCGTTCCAAGGCCGCGACCTGATCTCGATCTGGATCGCCTTGACGCCGGTGAACAAAAACACCAGCGGCGTGCAGTACGTGGCCGGCTCACACCGGTGGGACAAGATGTTCCGCGCCGTCACGCCCGACTACGACCCGCGCTTCATGGATGAGTCCATGGCGCTATGTCCCGACTACGGCTCGGGCGAGCACGACTCGTCGATCCGCGTGCTGAGCTGGGACATGCAGCCCGGCGACGTGCTGTGCCATCACCCATTGACGGTGCACGGTGCAGGCGGCAATCAATCGTCCACGCAGACGCGCATCGGCTTGTCGATCCGCTACCTCGGCAGCGACGTGCGCTGGGATCCGCGCCCGCACACCATGGGCCTTCGCCGCGATCCGGGCGTGCCGGCCGGCGCCTTTCCGGCCGACGACGTAGCGCTGCCCATCGTGTGGGAGCGTGGTCGCGGCCACCTCGCACGCGCTGCCTGATCCACACGCGCTCGCGCCGCCAGCTCTCCGAGCAACGCCACCACGCCGTGCCATGGCGGCATGGCGCTGGGGCTGCATCCGCCTATTTCACAGGAGACACAACATGACAACCGCCCCGATGACCCGCCGCCTCGCCCTGCTCGCCGCCATGGTGAGCGCCACGGCCTTTGCCGGCATGGCGCGCGCCGCCAATCCGGTGAAGCTCAAGCTCTCGAGCTTCGAGCCGCCGATGGCCAACATCACCTCGAATGTGCTGACGCCGTTCGCCAAGAGTGCGGCAGCCGCGTCCGGCGGCACGCTGCAGATCGACGTGTTCGCCGGCGGCACGCTCGGGCGCAACCCGACGCAGCAGCTCAAGCTCGTGACCGACGGCATTGCCGACATCGCCTGGATCGTGCTGCCGTACACGCCGGGCCGCTTCGACGACACCGAGGTCGTCGGCCTGCCGTTCGTCTCGCACAGCGCCACCGAGGCGAGCGTGGCGCTGCACCGTCTCTACGCCTCGGGCGCGCTGGTTGGTTTCGAGGGATTGAAGATGCTTGCGGTGGCCGCCACGCCGCCGGTAGTGATCCATTCGACCCAGCCCGTGCGGCTGCCGAGCGACCTGAAGAACAAGCGCGTGCGCGCCTCGGGCCAGCAACTGACCAACATCATCGAGGCGGTGGGTGGCGCGCCGGTGACCGTGGGCGGCGGCCAGATCGCCGAGGCGCTGTCGCGCGGCGTGGTCGACATGACGCTCAACAACTGGGGTTTCGTCGGCGACTTCAAGGTCAACGAGGTCAGTTCGCACCACCTGGACGTCCCTCTCGGCGCAGTGGCTGTGGGCATCGTGATGCGCCAGGACCGCTACGACGCGCTGCCTGTGCAGGCCCGCGCGGCCATCGACAAGTTCAGCGGCGAGGCGCTGGCCCGCCAGGTTGGCGTGGCCTTCGATCGCCAGGAGAAGGAAGTGCGCGAGCGCGTGTCCAAATCCGGCCGCAACACGGTGACCGAGCCCACGGCCGCCGAGCTGGCCGAATGGAAGCGTGTGATCGAGCCGATCAACGAGGCCTGGCGTCAGGCCAAGCCCCGCAACGCCCGCGCGTACGAGGCGTTCGTGAAGGAACTCGGGCGCGTGCGTTCGAGCCAGTGAGCGGGTGGCGGCGATGCGGCAGCTCGATCAACGTGCACGCCAGCTGGCCGAAGGGCTGGCCGGCGTGGCCATCGGCGGCTTGCTGCTGCTCGCCTTCGGCACGGCCATCGACGTGCTGATGCGCTACGCCTTCGCCAGCCCGATCCGCGGCTTCATCGACGTGGTTTCGCTCGCCGGGGCGGTGCTGCTGTCGGCCTGCATGCCGCACGTGGTGGCGAGCCGCGGCAACATCGCGGTCGACTTCCTCGGGCAAGGGCTCGGCCCGCGAGCCAAGCGCTGGCTCGACACCTTCGGGGCCGTCGCCACGGCGCTCTTCTTCGCGGTCATGGCCTGGCAGTACGTGCGCTTCGCGCTCGAGATGAAGCAGACCATCCAGGTCACTCCGGTGCTGCGCTGGCCCGTGTGGCCGTGGTGGGCGGCCGTCGCCGCCTTCATCACGCTCACCACCTTGGTGGCGCTGTGCACCTTGCGCACCGAGCCGGCTGCGCACGGGGAAGGCGCGTGATGACCGATCCCGTGATGCTGACCGTGCTCGGTCTCGTGGCCACCTTCGTGCTGATTGCCCTGCACGTGCCCGTCGGCGTGGCGATGGGTATGGCGGGCGTGACCGGCTTCGGCCTGATGGTGGGCTTCCAGCCGGCGCTGGCAATGATCGCCTCGGAGACCTCGAACAACCTCACGTCGCTGGAACTGGCGACGATTCCGCTGTTCGTGCTGATGGGCGCGTTCGCGAGCGTGGGGGGCTTGTCCGAGGATCTCTACAAGCTCGCCTATGCCATCGTGGGCCACAAGCGCGGCGGCCTGGCGATGGCCACCATCGGCGGCTGCGCCGGCTTCGGCGCCGTATGCGGCAGTTCGGTCGCCACCGCCGCCACCTTCGGCAAGGCTTCACTGCCACCGATGCTGTCGCGCGGCTACGACCCCGGCTTCGCCGCCGGCACCGTGGCCTCGGGCGGCACGCTGGGCATTCTCATCCCCCCGTCGTCGATCATGGTGATCTACGCCGTGCTGTCGCAGGAACTGATCATCAGCCTGTACATCGCGGCGCTCGTGCCCTCCGTGCTGGCCGTGGCGCTGCACTTCAGCACCATCGCGATCTACACCCGCGTGCGCCCCGGCGACGCGCCGACGGGCGACCGCGCGACGGCTGCCGAGCGCTGGGGCGCCGTGCGCGAGAGCTGGCAGGTGATCGTGCTGGCCGCCACGGTGATCGGCGGCATGGCGTTCGGCGTGTTCACCGCCACCGAGAGCGCTGCGGTGGGCGCCGTGATGGCCTTCATCTTCGCCTGGATGCGCCGCAGCCTGCGGGTCGCGACGCTGCGCACGGTGATGACCAGCACGGCCTCGGTCTCGGCCATGATCTACGTGCTGATCATCGGCGCCTCGCTCTTCGGCTACTTCGCCGCCGTCACGCAGGCCCCGCAGGCACTGGTGGATTCGGTCCAGTCCTCGGGCATCCCGGTGTGGGCCGCCATGCTCGCCATGATGGCGATGTTCATCGTCGCCGGCGCCGTGTTCGACGAGGTCGCGGCGATGGTCGTGACCATGCCCTTCGTGCTGCCGCTCATCAAGAGCTGGGGGTTCGACCCGGTCTGGTGGGGCGTCATCAACGTCGTGGTGATCGAGCTCGGCATGCTGATCCCGCCGCTGGGCATGAACGTGTTCGTGGTCAAGGGCGTCGCGCCGCAGATTCCGCTCACGGCGATCTACCGCGGTGTCGCGCCCTACGTTGCGTCCAACCTCGTGCGGCTGTCGCTGCTGCTGGCCTTCCCGGCACTGGCGCTGTGGCTACCCACGCTTCTCAAGTCATGACTCTCACGAACCGTTCCTTCGAGGGCGCCGAGCCCTACGACGTGGCCATCATCGGCCTCGGCCCGGCGGGCGCCACGCTCGCCAATCTGCTGGGTCTGCGCGGCTTGCGCGTGCTGGTGCTCGAACGCGAGGCCGACGTCTATCGCCTGCCGCGCGCCATCCACTTCGACGGCGAGTGCATGCGCGTGTTCCAGGCCATCGGCATCGCCGAGCAGCTCCGCCCACACCTGTTCGTCTCGCCGGGCATGAAGTTTGTGGATGCGGGCGGGCGCGTGCTGATCGACTGGTCGCGTCCCACGGGCATCGGCCCGCAAGGGTGGGCGCCGAGCTATCGCTTTCACCAGCCCGACTTCGAGGACGTGCTGCGCCGTCGGCTGGCAGACCACGCGCATGTTGATGTGCGGCTGCGCCAGGACGTGTTCGCGATCGAAGAGCGCGATGACCACGTGCAACTGCGCGTGGAGGATTCGAGCACCGGCCGCCTCTACCGCACGGCCGCACGCTACGTCGTCGGCTGCGACGGTGCGCGTTCGCTCGTGCGCCGCTTCATGGGCACCGAACTCGACGACCTGCGTTCGCACGAGCGCTGGCTGGTGCTGGACGTGCTGCTCAAGCGCGAGCGCCCGGACCTGGGCGACCACAGCGTGCAGTTCTGCGATCCGTGCCGGCCGGCCACCTATGTGCGCGGCGTGGGTGTGCGCCGCCGCTGGGAGCTGATGCTGATGCCGGGGGACGACCCGGCCACCATCACGCGGCCGGAGAACGTCTGGCCGCTGCTGGCGAAATGGATCACGCCCGAAGATGCCGTGCTCGAACGCCCCGCGGTCTACACCTTTCATTCGGTGATCGCCAGGGGATGGCGGCGCGGGCGCCTGCTGATCGCCGGCGACGCGGCGCATCAGACGCCGCCCTTCATGGGGCAGGGCATGTGTGCCGGCGTGCGCGATGCCTCCAACCTCGCCTGGAAGCTGGCCGACGTGCTGCGCGGCGATGCGCCCGAGTCGCTGCTCGACACCTACGAGTCGGAGCGCTCGCCGCATGTGCGCGAGTTCATCGAGACCGCCGTACGGCTAGGCGGCGTGATCCAGTCCACCGACATCGATGCGGTGCGCCAGCGCGACGCCGAGATGTCGGCCAACCCGCAGGTGTTCTCGACGCCGCAGCCGTCGCTCGGCCCGGGCGCACACGACGGCACCGGCGCCGCGGGGCGCATTGCACCGCAGCCTGTGCTCGACGGCGAGAGCCGTCTGGACGACCGCATCGGCTACCGCTTCGCCGTGGTCGCGGTGCCGGAACTTGCGGCCGTGGCGCGAGATGCCGCGGGCGACTGGGCCTGCATCGTCGAAGCCCGCGACTCGGCGCTGCGCACATGGCTTGACGCCTACGGCGCCGCCGCTGTCGCACTGCGACCCGACCGTTACGTGACAGGTATCGCCAACGATGCGGCCGAGCTCCAGAACCTGCTGCGCCGCCATCGCGCGCCAATGCCCGCATGACCAATGCTGTGGATGCCGTTCTCGCCGCGGACCGCGCGCGTGCCGCCGCGCTGGTCGCGCGCGACGCAGTCGCGCTGGAAGGTTTGCTGCATGAGCACCTGGTCTACGTGCATGCGACCGGTGTGAAGCACGACCGTGCGCAGCTTCTGCAGTTCCTGCGTGGCGGGCCGCAGTTTCTGTCGGTGCATCTGCAAGAGCCGCAGGTCCAGCTGCTGGCCGATGGAGTCGCGCTCGTGACCGGTCTTCTGCACATGCGGCTGCGCCGCGAGGCCGGTCTGGCGGCGGTCGAGGTCGGATCACTCGCGAGCCAGGTGTGGCTGCGCGCGAGCGGCTCGTGGCGCCTCGTGCTGTTTCAGTCGACCAAGGTGTGAGGGGATCAACATGCCGGACACGGACAACTGGTTTCATCGCATGCGGCGGGGCGAGGTGCCGGCAGCCCCCGTCTCGGGCCTGCTCGGCTTCAGCCTGCGGCGCGTCGACCTCGAAGCCGGCGAACTGGAGGCCGACTACATCGCGGCGCCGTCCTTCCTCAACCCGGCCGGCACGGTGCAGGGCGGCATGCTGGCCGCGATGCTCGACGACCTGAGCGCCGGCCTGGTCGACGCCACGCTGGCCGCCAACGAAGGTGTCGCCACGCTGAATCTCAACGTGTCGTTCGTTCGCCCGGTGCAAGCCGGCGTGATCAACGGCAGCGCCCGCCTGGTTCGCCGCGGCCGCGGCGTCTGCCACGTGACCGCCGAGCTGTCGCAGGCCGGCAAGACCGTGGCCATTGCCACTGCCACTTGTTCCATCGTGGCCCGCTGAGCTGCTGGCCGAGCCGACGCAGCTGTCTCCAACTCATCAAGGACGCACTTCCATGCGCAGACACTTCCTCGCCACGCTCGCGGCCTTGGCACTTGCCGCACATACCGGCTTCGCCAGCGCGCAAGCGTGGCCTACGCAAACGGTGCGCATCGTCGTCCCGTCGGCGCCGGGCAGCCCCTGGGATCCGCTCACTCGATTGCTGGCGGAACGGCTGGGGCAGCGCTTCGGCCAGACTTTCATCGTCGAGAACAAGTCCGGCGCGACCGGCACGCTGGGCATGGACCAGGTAGCCAAGGCCACCGACGGCCACACGCTGGGGGTCATCTTCATGCCGCACGTGCTCACGCCCTCGCTGTTCAAGAAGATGCCCTACGACATACTGCACGACGTGGTGCCGGTTACGCAGACGCAGTGGTCGTACAACGTGCTGGTGGTGAATGCCTCGTTGCCGGTTGCGTCCATGAAGGAACTCGTCGCGCTCGCCAAAGCAAAGCCGGGCAAGCTCACGCTGGCCTCGGGCGGGAACGGTTCACCCGCGCACGTGATGGGCGAGTACTTCAAGCAGGCCAGCGGCACTTATATGGTCCACGTGCCGTACCGCGGACCGGTGTTGGCTCTGCAGGATCTGATCGGCGGGCAGACCGACCTGAGTTTCGCGGCCACCGCGCCGGCGATCCCCCATGTGCAATCGGGCCGCCTGCGCGCCATCGCCGTGACCTCGCCGAAGCGGCTGGCGGCCTTGCCTGATGTGCCGACCTTCGCCGAGGCTGGGTTCGCCAAGTTCGACGTGCGCGACTGGGCAGGGATCGTGGCCTCGCCGTCGGTACCTGCCGACGTGGTTCCGATCCTGAACGCCGAGATCGCGAAGGTGTTGGCCGAGCCCGCCGTCGCCGAACAATTTCTGAAGATGGGCATCGAGTTGCAGGCCAGCAGCCCGCAGGCCTTCGGCGAGTTGATGCGCAGCGAGACCGCCAAGTGGCGCGAGGTGATTCGCACCGCCGGCGTTCGCATGGAGTGATCCTGTTCCATGTCCGCCAAGCCCAACTTCATCTTCATCCTCGCCGACGACCTCGGGCATGCCGACCTCGGCTGCTACGGCGGGCGAGCGCCGGTCTCGCCGCGCCTGGACGAACTGGCGGCGCAGGGCATGCGCTTCACTCAGGGCTATGCCAACTCGCCCGTGTGCTCGCCCACGCGCTTCGCGCTCATCAGCGGGCGCTGGCAGTACCGGCTGCGCGGTGCAGCCGAGGAGCCGTTGACCGGCGCCAAGGCCCGCCAGCGCGACGATTTGGGCATGCCGCCCTCGCACCCGACGCTGCCCTCGCTGCTGCGCGATGCCGGCTGGCGCACCGCGCTGATCGGCAAATGGCACCTCGGCTTTCCTCCGCTGTTCGGCCCGCTCAAGAGCGGCTATGACGAACACTTCGGGCCTTACTCGGGCGGCGTGGACTACTTCAACCACCAGACGATGAAGGGCCGGCACGATCTGTGGGCAAACGGTGAACCGGCGCATGTGGATGGCTACCTCACCGACGTGCTGAGTGACCGTGCCATCGACTTCGTTCGCCGCTGCGCCGGGAACAGCCAGCCCTTCTTGCTGAGCCTGCACTACACGGCGCCGCACTGGCCGTGGGAGTCGCGGGACGACGCGCATGTGCCGGCCACACTGGGCGGCGAGATCCACCATCCCGCCGGTGGGTCTGTCCACACCTATCGAAAGATGATCCACCACATGGACGAAGGCATCGGGCGCTTGGTGGACGAACTCGATCGGCTGGGAATCGCCGACGACACGCTGATCGTCTTCACCAGCGACAACGGCGGCGAGCGCTTCTCCGACAACTGGCCCTTGATTGGCGGCAAGATGGACCTGACGGAAGGTGGCATCCGGGTGCCCTACATCGTGCGCTGGCCGGCGCATGTGCCCGCCGGCACGGTGTGCGACGCGCCCATCATCACGATGGACTGGACGGCGACCATGCTCGCTGCGGCCGGAGCCCTGGCGCATCCTGACTATCCGTTGGACGGCGCGGTGCTGCTCGACACACTCGCCGACCCCACAGTGGGTGACACCGAGCGACCGCTGTTCTGGCGCATGAAATACCGCGACCAGCACGCCATGCGCGAAGGCCGCTGGAAGTACCTGCGCATCGAAGGCATCGAGTACCTGTTCGACCTGCAGCAGGACGAACGCGAGCGCGCCAACCGAGCGGCCCACGAGCCCGAGCGACTGGCCGCGATGCGCCGCGCCTACGAGCGCTGGTATGCCGGCATGCCGCCCGTGCCGTCCGACGCCGACTACGACTTGCTGATCACCGAGCGCGACATGCCCGGCGCTCATCTGCATTGACGGCCGCGGCCTTTCCGCTTTCGAGAGACAACGTGATCGACAAGACCTTCTCTTCCACCACCGAGGCTTTGGCCGACGTGCCCGACGGCGCCACGGTGATGATCGGCGGCTTCGGCGGCGCCGGGCAGCCGGCCGAGCTGATCGACGCACTCATCGCCCAGGGTGCACGCGATCTCACCATCGTCAACAACAACGCCGGCAACGGCGAGACGGGCCTGGCCGCGCTGCTGAAGGCGGGCAGAGTGCGCAAGATCATCTGCTCCTTCCCGCGCCAGGCGGATTCGCAGGTGTTCGATGGGCTCTACCGCGCCGGCAAGCTCGAGCTCGAACTCGTGCCGCAGGGCAACCTGGCCGAGCGCATCCGCGCGGCGGGCGCCGGCATCGGCGGCTTCTTCACGCCGACCGGCTACGGCACCGAGCTCGCCAAGGGCAAGGAAGTGCGCGAGCTGGGCGGGCGCATGCAGGTGTTCGAGACGCCGATCCACGCCGACTTCGCGCTCATCAAGGCCGAACGCGGGGACCGCTGGGGCAACCTCGTCTACCGCAAGGCGGCACGCAACTTCGGTCCGGTGATGGCCATGGCCGCGAAGGTCACCGTGGCGTCGGTGCACGAGATCGTCGAACTGGGTGCGCTCGACCCCGAGCACATCGTCACGCCGGGTATCTTCGTGCATCGGGTGGTGCGAGTGGAGCGCACCGCCACCGGCCCGGCCGGCTTCAAGACTGCCGCCTGAACCGAGCCGCCATGAACACCTACACCCGACTTACCCGTGACCAGATCGCCGCGCGCGTGGCGCGCGACATCCCCGAAGGCGCCTACGTCAACCTCGGCATCGGCCTGCCCACGCTGGTGGCCAACCACCTGCCCAGGGAGCGCGAAGTCTTTCTGCACAGCGAGAACGGCATCCTCGGCATGGGGCCGGCGCCGGCCACGGGCGAGGAAGACTACGACCTCATCAACGCCGGCAAGCAGCCCGTCACGCTGCTCGCCGGCGGCGCCTACTTCCATCACGCCGACAGCTTCTCGATGATGCGCGGCGGGCACCTCGACATCTGCGTGCTCGGCGCCTTCCAGGTGTCGGTGACCGGCGACCTCGCGAACTGGCACACCGGCGCGCTGGATGCGATTCCCGCTGTAGGCGGCGCGATGGACCTCGCGGTCGGCGCCAAGCGCACCTTCGTGATGATGGAGCACCTCACCAAGAGCGGCGAGAGCAAGATCGTCGAACGCTGCAGCTACCCACTCACCGGCGTGGGCTGCGTGAGCCGCATCTACACCGACGTGGCGGTGCTGGACGTGACGGCCCAGGGCCTGTCGGTCGTCGACACGGTTGCCGGGCTGGACATCGACGAACTGCAGCGCCTCACGGGAGCAGCCGTTTCACAGAAGTGAGACTGAAGGGAGTCCTGCTGCGCGATGTGCCAATGGCTGCGTTCGGTCCGTTTGCGCATGCGGGGAACTCCCGCTTTGGGTCAGCTCGAGCCCGTCGCCCGATGGGGGACCGGTCGTTCGCGGGATGAGACCGCGCTGCAGCATCGGGACCGTCAGCGACCCATCGCATTGCTGCCGCTCGTGGGCGCACCGCCCGCAAGGCTGAACGTCGGCTTGATGGCGCTCACCGTGAGTTCGCCCGCCGACAGCCGCTGGCTCCTATCGCTGCAGAACGGTCAACCGCGGCCGAAACACCGCACCGCCGCCCAACTGGCCGGCATCGGCGCTTCGAGCATTACACGCGCCGCCGTGATCGATTCTTCAGAGCGCCCGTCAAGCGAGTGCTCTATGCAACGCTGATGGGCCAGCGCACCAACGGTCGAGTTAAAGCTGGCCGGAAGCGCATGGGCCACGGGCGGGCCACATGTGGGCCACGGATGGGCCACAAAGCAAAACGCCCACTGTGAAGTGGGCGTTTGCTGTCGGCCGAAGCCTCGTATTTGTTGGTTGCGGGGGCTGGATTTGAACCAACGACCTTTGGGTTATGAGCCCAACGAGCTACCAGACTGCTCCACCCCGCGACTGAGCCCGCAAGTATAGCACTCGTTGCTCCGCCTTGCCGCGAAGACCACTCGCGCCGCCCGGCGCCCTCGCGTTGGGAGCATTCACCCCGTGATCCCCTTGTAGAGCATGTAAGCCGCCAGCAGGTACAGCAGCACCGCGAAGGCGCGCTTGAGCTGCTTGACGTTCATGCGGTGGGCCATGCGGGCGCCCAGGGGTGCGGTGAGCACGCTGCCGGCGGCGAGCACCAGCAGCGCCGGCAGGTGGATGAAGCCGACGCTGCCGGGCGGCATGTCCTGCAAGTTCCAGCCGGCCCACACATAGCCGACGGTTCCCGCGACGGCGATCGGAAAGCCCAGCGCGGCGGACGTCGCCACGGCGTTGTGGATCTTCACATTGCACCAGGTCATGAAGGGCACCGAGATGAAGCCGCCGCCCGCGCCGACGAGTGCCGAGAGCACGCCGATCGCGCTGCCTGCGCCCAGCATGCCGGCGCCTCGCGGCAGCTCGCGCGTGGGGCTCGGCTTCTTGTCGATGAACATCTGCGTGGCCGAGACCGTCACGAAGCCGGCGAAGAAGAGCGCCATCCAGGTGGGGGACAGAAACCGCACGAGCTGCGCGCCAAGCAGCGAGCCGAGCACGATGCCCGGCGCCAGCAGCTTGACCACGTCCCAGCGCACCGCGCCGCGCTTGTGGTGGGCGCGCACGGACGAGATCGAGGTGAAGCAGATCGAGGCGAGCGACGTGGCCACGGCCATCTTGACGATCACCTCGGCCGGGAACTGCTGCACCGTGAAGAGCAGCGTGAGAAACGGCACCAGCAGCATGCCGCCGCCGATGCCCAGCAGCCCGGCCAGCACACCGGTGCAGCAGCCGAGCACGATCAGTTGGGCGATGAGTGTCCAGTCCAGCATGAGCATGGGCGTGTGAGTCGTGGAGGGCGCCGCGAAGGCGACAGGCAAGGAAGCGAGGCGGCGATGCGCCCGCAGCGCGGTGGCCGGCGTCCGGTGGGGATGCGAGGTGTTCCACCCGATGATCGATCCACCGGATCGCATCGAGTCTATGCCGGCGCCGGCTCGCGTTCATTCATACCTTCTCAGGCTGCGAGGTGTCCGGCATGGGCGTGCCCCGCGATGAGGGCAGCGACGCCATGACGCCCACGCTGATCGTCGACAAGCTCGCCGGCGAGATCTCGCGAGACGAAGGCCTAGGATGTTGCCCTTGCGGCCTGTCCGCACGCAGGGGTGACGCCATGAAGAATTCGCTCAAGCACGCCGGCGCGGCGCTGGTGCTCGGACTGGCCCTGGCCGCGGCCGGCTGCAGCACTGTCGGCTCGACGGCGCCGGGCACGACGATCGGCCAGGTGCAGGCCAGCCACGGGTCGCCCACGGCCGTCTATCCGCGGCCCGACGGCGGCCAGCGGCTCGAGTACGGAAGCGGGCCGTGGGGCTTGCATGCCTGGATGCTGGACTTCGATGCAGGCTCACGATTGCTCGCAGCAACGCAGGTGCGCGATGAGCGCTCGTTCGGTGCCCTGCGCGAAGGCATGTCGCGCGACGACGTGCTCTATCGGATCGGGCATCCGTCCAACGTGCGGTACCTGCCGCGCCAGAACCACGACCTGTGGTCCTACAACTACGACAACCCGTTCTGCCTCTGGTTTCAGGTGAGCGTCGATCGCCAGACCCATCGAGTCGCCGAAACAGGCCACGCGATCCACCCGCGCTGCGTGTGGGACAGGCGCTGACCGCAAACGGCCACGGTGCGCGTGAGAGCCCCGCGGCGCACAGGCCCGCTTGTGCAACCGGCCATCAATCGAGCCGGATGTCGGCCTTCTTCACCAGCTTGGCGTAACGCTCCTGCTCGCTGCGAAAGAACTGCGCCGCAGCCTGCGGCGTGCTGGGGTTGATGACGTTGCCCTGTTTCGCCATCGCTTCCCGGGCTTCTGGCATGTCGAACGCGGCCACCACGGCGCCGTGCAGGCGCTTGACCTCGGCCGGCGGCATGCCGGCCGGGCCGACCATCGCGAACCAGCCGGCCACATCCACCTCGGGGAAGCCCTGTTCGGCGATCGTCGGCACGTCCGGCAGGCTCGGCACGCGCTGCGGCCCCGTCACGCCGATGGCGCGCAGCGCGCCGCTCTTCAGTTGCCCCTGCACCGCCGGCACCGCGACCACGCCCATCTCGATCTGTCCGCCCAGCAGGGCCGACACCATCGCGCCCGTACCCTTGTAGGGGATGTGCCGCACCTGCGCGCCCATCGCGCCGACGACCATCTCGCCGGCCAGATGGATGATGGTGCCGTTGCCCGACGAGGCGTAGTTGTAGACGCCCGGCTTGGCCTGCAGCATCGCCTGCAGTTCCTTCGCGTTCGTCGCCTTCACCTTCGACGGGTTGACGACGAGCACGAAGGGCGTGGCGCCCACCACCGAGATCGGCGTGATGTCGGCGAGCGAGTCGTAGGGCAGCTTCTTGGTGAACACGCTCGGGTTGACGGCGTGGTTGTTGGACACGATGCCGATCGTCTGGCCGTCGGGCGGCGCCTTCACGATGGCGGTGGTGCCGGTGATGCCGCCGGCGCCGGGCAGGTTCTCGATCACCACTGCCCGTCCAGTGCGCGGCTCAGCGAGGGCGCCGCGGCGCGCACGATGGCGTCCACGCCCGAGCCGGCGCTGACCGGCAGGATCAGGCGCAGCGGCGGCTTGTCGGAGGCCTGCAGCAGGCTGTGGCTTGCAGCGAGTGCGAAGCTGCAAGCGATCAGTGCGGTCGCGCGGCGGCGGGTGATGCGACGGCGGGTGATGGGGTGGCTCATCATGTCTCCTTGGCTGTAAGGGGCAGGTCGTCCGGTTCGGGTGCGCGCCCTTCGGCGAGCCGCGACAGGATCTCTTCGGTGTGCTGGCCCACGCGGGCCAGCGGCTGGCGCACGCCGGGGCGGCGTCCGTCCATCGTGAGCGGCAGCAGCACCACGTCGGTGAGGCCGCCGTCGTCGGTTTCCATCGGCGCGAGGCCGCCGCTCGCCCGCAGGTGCGGGTCGTCGACGAGCTGTTCGGGGCGCACGATGGGTGCGTAGGGAATGCCGGCCGCTTCGAGCCGCGGCGTGAGTTCGGCGACCCGGTGGTGGCGCAGGATCTCGCCGAGGCGCTGCAGCAGTTCGGGGCGCACCGCCACGCGCTTCTCGTTGGTCGACAGCGCCGGGTCGGCGGCCAGCTCCGGTGCGTCGAGCACGCGGCACAAGGTCAGGAACTGCTTGTCGCTGACGGCGCCGATGAAGAGCTGCTCGTCATCGGCCAGCGTGAACACGTCGTACACGCTCCAGGCCGACACGCGCGAGGGCATCGGCGGCGGCGGCTCGCCCGTCATCGAGAACTGCTGCATGTGCTGCGCGGCGAGGAAGACGCAGTTCTCGAACAGCGCGCTCTGCACCTCCTGGCCGCGGCCCGTGCGTTCGCGCTCGCGCAGCGCGGCCAGCACGCCGATGGCGCCGAACATGCCGCCCATGATGTCGTTGACCGAGGTGCCGGCGCGCAGCGGGCGCCCCTTGGGGCCGGTCATGTACGACAGGCCGCCCATCATCTGCACCACCTCGTCGAGCGCAAGTCGCTTTTCGTAAGGCCCGGGCAGGAAGCCCTTGTGCGAGACGTAGATCAGCCGCGGGAAGCGCGCAGCGAGCGTCGCGTGGTCCAGGCCCAGCGAGGCCATCAGGCCGGGGCGGAAGTTTTCCAGCATCACGTCCGATTGGCCGATCAGTTCGAGCGCCGCGGCATGGCCTTCGGGCGTGTGCAGGTCCAGCACCACGCTTTTCTTGTTGCGGTTGAAGCAGCGGAAGAAGCCGATGCCCAACCCCGGCAGCTTGCGGGTGCGGTCGCCGCCCGGCGGCTCGATCTTGATGACCTCGGCGCCCAGGTCGGCAAGGATCATTCCGCAGGTCGGACCCATCACCATGTGGGTGAACTCGATGACGCGCACGCCGTCGAGCGGCAGGCCGTTCATGTGAGCCCCTCGTCCGATGAGTACATCGGCCGGTCTTGCAGACCGCGCTGGGCCAGGAGGCCCGGCCCTTCGCCAGGCATGAACAGTCCACTGGACTGTTCATGTCCGGGCTCAGCCCCCGGGGGGACGCGGGCCGGCTTGGGAGCGGCCCGGCGCTCGGCCCGCCAACAGATGGGTACAGGGTGTTTCATGCGCGGACGGTCGATGAGTGGAAGGTGCGGGGCAATCCGGCCCGCGACAGCGCAC
The DNA here is from genome assembly GCA_036676235.1 of Rhizobacter sp. Lineage (GTDB taxonomy): Bacteria > Pseudomonadota > Gammaproteobacteria > Burkholderiales > Burkholderiaceae_C > JAKFDI01. The sequence goes on from JAKFDI010000087.1 coordinate 89,713, forward strand.
CGTGCAGCGTCTCGCCGGGCAGCCACTCGGCCACGCGGGCGCGAAGGGCCAGCAGGCGGGGCAGGTCGATGCCTGTTTCTAGCCCCAAGTCGGCCAGCATGAAGGCGAGGTCTTCGCTGGCCGCATTGCCGCTCGCGCCCGGCGCATGCGGGCAGCCGCCGATGCCGCCGAGCGTGGCGTCGAAGCGCGCCACGCCGGTCTGCAGGGCCGCATGCACGTTGGCGAGCGCGAGGCCGCGCGTGTCGTGAAAGTGCCCGCACCACAGGCGCTCGCCGGCGATGCGCCGCGCCTGCTCGAAGAGCGTGCGCACGGCGCCCGGACCGGCGTAGCCGACGGTATCGGCCAAGCTCACGCGGTCGGCGCCGGCGTCCAGCAGCGCCTGCATGCAGCGCAGCACCTCGGCGGGCTTCACCTCGCCCTGCAGCGTGCAGCCCAAGGCAGTGCCGATGCCGCCTTCGATCAAGGTTTTCGCGCCGGCTGCATCGCGCGCGGCGCGGATGCGCGCCACCTCGGCCACCACCTCGTCGGGCGTCTTGCGCAGGTTGGCCAGGCTGTGCGCGTGGCTCGCCGACAGCGGCACCAGCAGCAGGTCGGCCCCGCAGTCGATGGCTCGCTCGGCGCCCGTCAGGTTGGGCACCAGCACGGAGACGAACAGATCGGGCAGCGTCTTCGCGAACGCCACCAGCTCGGCGGTGTCGGCGAGTTGCGGCAGCAGCCGCGCCGGCACGAAGGAGCCGACCTCGATCTCGCGCTGGCCGGCGGCGTGCGCCTCGCGGATCCATTCGACCTTGCGCGCCGTGGGCAGCACCGTGGCGATGCTCTGCAGCCCGTCGCGCAGGCCGACCTCGCGGATGACGGCGTTCGCGGGAAAGCGCTCAACAAAGCCTGGCATGCGTCCTCGTCTGCATCGGCCACCGGCAGGTCCGGCGGGTCGCGTCGACTCTAGACATTCCGTGCAAACGATCCAGAGGTATTGCGGAACCGCTATCGTTCCCGTTCGGAAACCATCGTGTCACGACGGCCATGCGCGACATCGACCTCAAGACCCTTCGCCTCTTCGTCGCCGCATGCGACCACCAGAACATGGCGCGTGCCGCCGAACAGGCGCACATCGAACCCTCGGCCATCAGCAAGCGCATCGCGCAGCTCGAAGCGGACCTCGGCGCCCCGCTGCTGCTGCGCTCGCGCCGCGGCGTGCAACCGACGCCGGCCGGCGAGGCGCTGCTGGAACACGCGCGCAGCGTGCTGTTCACGATGGAGCGCATCGCCGGCGACGTGGCCGCCTTCGGCAGCGGCGTGAAGGGGCATGTGCGCCTGCTCGCCTCGGCGTCGGCGATTGCCGAATCGCTGCTGGACGACATCGCCTCCTTCATGCGCGAGCCGGCGCACCGCAACATCAAGGTCGACATCGAGGAGCGCTTCTCGCGCGACCTGGTGCGCCAGGTGCGCGAGGGCAGCGCCTCGGTCGGCGTGTGCTGGGACAGCGTGGATTTCGAGGGCTTGCAGCGCCGCCCCTACCGCGAAGACCACCTCGCGCTGGCGGTGCACCCGGAGCACCCGCTGGCGCGGCGCCGCGCGCTGCGCTTCGAGCAGACGCTGGACCACGAGCACGTGGGCCTGCAGCCCTCGACGGCGGTGCACACCATGCTGCAGCGGGCGGCGGCGCGAGCCGGGCGCACGGTGTCCTACCGCGTGATCGTCTCCAACTTCGATGCGGCGTTCCGCGTGGTCGCGGCCAACCTCGGCGTCAGCGTGGTGCCGGTGGAGGTGGCCGGCCCGCATGCGGCCATGCTGGGCATCCGCGTGATCCCGCTCACCGATGCCTGGGCGCGACGCAACTTCGCCGTGTGCTTTCGCGACATCAATGCGCTGCAGCCGGCGGCGCAGCGCCTGGTCGACCACCTCGTGTCACGCGCCGTGGGCGCGGCGTCGTGAACGAGGCTTGAACGCGCCGGCGTTCCGCGAGAAGCTCGAATCCCCCGCGCCACGCATTCCCTCAACCACTTCTTCCGCCGATTGCACCGCATGAACGTCTTCGCACTGCTGGCCAACACCGCCCGCCGCCATCCCGAGCAAGGGGCGGTCTATCGGGGCACGGAGCTGGCGCTTCGCTACCGTGAACTGCGCACGCGAGCCGGCGCGCTGGCCGGTGCCCTGCGCGCCCGGTGGCCGGCCGGCGAGCGCATCGTCGTCGCGAGTGAGAACTGCGTGGAGTACGTCGAACTGCTGTTCGGCATCTGGGGCGCCGGCGCGGTGGCGGTGCCGGTCAACTTCAAGCTGCACGCGAAGGAAATGGCGCAGATCGTTGAAGATGCCGGCGCCTGCTGCGTGTTCGCCAGCCCGACGCTCGCCCCCGCGCTGGAGGCGGCGCTGGGCGCGGCACCGGCTGTCATCGTCATCGGCTCGCGGGCCTACGACGAGCTGTTCGCCGCGGCGGAAGAACTCGCGCCGGCCACCGCGCCCGAAGCGCCGGCGTGGCTGTTCTACACCAGCGGCACCACCGGCCGCTCCAAGGGCGCGATGCTCACGCACCGCAACCTGATGGCCGCCACGCTCGCGCACCTGGCCGACGTTGAGCCCATCGAGCCGGGGCACAGCCAGGTGCACGCCGCGCCGATGTCCCACGGTTCGGGCCTGTACATCCTGCCCTCCATCTCGCGCGGCGCGCGTCAGGTGGTGCCGGCTTCGGGCGGCTTCGATCCGGCGGAGTTCCTCGCGCTGTGCTCGGCGCATCCTGGCTGCGGCGCCTTCCTCGCGCCAACGATGGTGCAGCGCCTGCGCGTGGAGGCCGAGCGCAGCGGCACGCGGCCCACGCAGCTGCGCAGCATCGTCTACGGCGGCGGGCCGATGTATGTGGAAGAACTCAAGCGCAGCCTGCGCGTGTTCGGCCCGGTGTTCGCGCAGATCTACGGCCAGGGCGAATCGCCGATGACGATCACGAGCCTCGGGCGGCACGAGCACGAGCAGGCCGACGAAGCCGTGCTCGCTTCCGTCGGCACGGCCCGCACCGGCTGCGAGGTGGCCGTGGTCGACGCCGACGGGCGGATGCTCGAACCCGAAGAGATCGGCGAAGTCGTCGTGCGCGGCGACGTGGTCATGGCCGGCTACTGGAACAACCCGCAAGCCACCGCCGAGGCGCTGCGCGATGGCTGGCTGTTCACCGGCGACATGGGGGCTATGGATGCGCGCGGCTTCCTCACGCTTCGGGATCGCTCGAAGGATCTGATCATCAGCGGCGGCAGCAACATCTATCCGCGCGAGGTCGAGGAGGTGCTGCTGCGGCATCCGGGCGTGCACGAGGTGTGCGTCGTCGGCCAGCCCGACGAGCAATGGGGCGAGACCGTGGCGGCCTTCGTGGTCGCTGCGGCGCAGAACCCGCCGACCGAGGACGAACTCGACCGCCTGTGCATCGAGAGCATCGCGCGCTTCAAGCGGCCCAAGGCCTACCGCTTCGTCGAGTCGCTGCCGAAGAACAGCTACGGCAAGGTGCTGAAACGCGAACTGCGCGAGCGGCTGGCGGCGGGGCGAGACCTGCCGTAGCGTGGATCGACGCTAAGGCCCGGCATTGAACAGCGGCGGCTCCGTGGCAACGAAGCGCCGCACCGCCTCGGCGTGGTAGTCGCTCGTCATCGCGAGCGCCTGGCTCGCTGACCTGTCGCTGCTGTTGGGCGATCCACTGGCGACGAGCGGCGCGTGGTGCTCGATCTGCGCGCCACCATGGTGGTTGGGCGATGGGTGCATGGCCGGCACTGACGTGGCGCAGTCAGTGAGTTGCTCGCACTCGGGTCCTTGTGGGTGTCTGCAATGTCTTCATCGCGTGGGCTCGGATGGGCCGGACACTTCAGCTCGGCGCTTGCCTGGCAAGCGCCGAGCTTGCGCGCGCTTTGGCTTCGGCCGTAGCAAAGCCGAACCGCATCAGCGTGCGCTGGCGCGCTTTGGCATGGTCGACGATCGGCGTCGGATAGTCGACGCTCAGGCGCACGCCGGCCTTTGCAAGCACGGCGGCGCTGGCGCATGCCGGTGCGTGGATGAACTTGTCGGGTACGCGCGCCAGTTCCGGCAGGTAGCGGCGAATGAAGCGCCCCTCGGGGTCGAACTTCTGCGACTGGGTCGTCGGATTGAAGATGCGGAACCAGGGCTGGGCGTCACACCCCGTGGAAGCCGCCCATTGCCAGCCGCCGTTGTTGGCGGCCAGGTCATAGTCGTTCAGATGCAGTGCGAAGTGGCGCTCGCCCAGACGCCAGTCAATGCCGAGATCCTTGGTCAAGAACGATGCCACCACCATGCGCAGGCGGTTGTGCATGTAGCCGGTCTGGTGCAGTTGGCGCATGGCGGCGTCGACGAGCGGATAGCCCGTGCGTGCCTCGCACCAGGCGGCAAACAGTTCGGGCGCATCGTCCCAGGCAATGCAGTTGTACGCAGGCTTGAAGGCATGGTCGACCACGTGCGGGTGGTGCCACAGGATCATCTGGTAGAAGTCGCGCCACACCAGCTCCGACAGCCAGACGGCTGCACCCTCGCCGCCGTGGCGGTGTGCCAGTGCGGCGAGCTCGCGCACCGACAGCGTGCCGAAGCGCAGATGCACCGACAGGTACGACACCCCCTTGCGCGCCGGGTAGTCGCGCGCGGTGCGGTAGGCGTCGATGCGTGTGGCGAAATCGGTCAGCAGTTCGCGCGCGCCCTGCGTGCCAGTACGAAGTGGCAGATCGGCGAGATCGGTGGGCTCGAAGCCGAGCGCGGCCAGGCTCGGAAGTGATTCGCCCGTCGGCTTGGGTGCCAGGCGCGCGGCATGCCGCTCGATCGCATGGGGCTGCAGTTGAACGTCGTCGAGCTGCCTGAGCCAGGCATTGCGGTAGGCCGTGAAGACGCTGAATGGTGCGCCGGCCTGCGTCAGCAGTTCGCTGCGCTCGAACACCACCTGATCCTTGAAGTCGGCCCAGCCGATGCCGTGAGTCGCAAGGCGCGCCATCACCGCTTGGTCGCGCTCTATGGCGGCGGGCTCGTAGTCGCGATTGGCAAACACCCGGTCCACGCCCAGTTCCACCGCCAGCCGAACGATGCAGTCGATGGCCGGCCCGTGGCGCACCCGCAGGCCGCTGCCTTGGCCGCCCGCCGCGCGCGAGGCGGCGTCGAGCGCACCGTCCAGCTCGCCCAGGCTGCCATGAATGAAATCGACTCTTCGGTCGCGGCGCGTGGGCAGGGCGTCCAGGATATCGGTGTCGAACACGAACGCGCAGTGCACCTGGTCAGCGCTGCGCAGCGCGTGGTGCAGCGCGGCGTGGTCGTGACAGCGCAGGTCGCGGCGAAACCAGACGAGAGCGGAACTCATGGCGGGGCTTGGGTGCGAACGGGCGCGCAGGTCAATTGCCGGCGCGCTTCTTCAGCCAGCGCATCAGACCCGCGAGGACGGGGATCTTTTCGTACAGCTCTTCGGCGGCGTCCCAGTAGTCACGATGCACGGCAATGCGGCCGTGGTCGTCGAGCATCAGGTGCGAGCAGCCGCGCACCACCTGCCGCGTCGCCGGCCGGATGCGCTTGAAGCGGAAGTGAAAGTCCCAGATCAGAACGCAGTCGCGGCCCTGCAGCACGCGGCCGGTCACGACGAAGCGCGGTTCGTCCAGTGTCGCGAACATGTGTTCGTAGATGCGCCTGATCGCCGCGATGCCCTGGACGTCACTAAAGGGGTCCTTGAAGCGCGCATCCTCGGCGTAGACGGCTGTGATCCCGTCCAGCGATCCCGGCGTGAGCGTCGAGAAGAAGGTTTCAATGCGGCGCGCGCTGGCGCTGGCGGCGCCTGCAGTACTCCAGGACCCGCTCACAGCCCGGTCTTCCATCGCACGGCCGGGAAGAAGAGGCGATACGGCAGCAGGCGCAGCAGTTTCATCGCGCGCGTGAAGCGTTTCGGGAAATGGATGTCGAACGCCCCACGCTCCCAGCCGTGCACGATGGCGCGAGCGGCGTCCTCGGGTGAGATCAGCGCGGGCATCCTGAACTGATTGGCGGCCGTCAGCGGCGTGGCGACAAAGCCGGGATTGATCACGCTCACGCCCATGCCAAGGTCGTGCAGGTCGATGTACAGGCCTTCGGCCAGGCGGATCAGCGCCGCCTTCGTCGGACCGTAGGCCAGGCTTTGCGGGAGGGCGCGAAATCCCGCCACGCTTGCCACCAGGCTGATGTGTCCGGGGCGCCCGCTGGATGCCGCCTGCGTCATGGAGGGGAGCACGGCGGCCAGCACATGCAGGGCGCCGGTGACGTTGATCTGCTGGTGTCGCAGCATCACGTCCAGGTCGAAGGCGCCGGCACGCATCGGCTCGTAGGTGCCGGCGCAATAGCAGACCAGGTCGAGCGGGCCGCTGGCCTGCAGGTCACCGGCGGCGTCCTGCACCGCGGCGCGATCGGTGCTGTCGAGCACCAGCGCCCGGCTGCCGCGGTGCTGCTCGGCAAATGCCTGCAATGCCTCGCCGCGCCGCGCCGACACGATCACCTGAGCGCCGCGCGCGTGCAGCGCCGAGGCGGTGGCGCGGCCGATGCCGCTCGATGCGCCCACCAGCCAGGCGCGGCGGCCCTGCCAGTCGGCAATGCGTGGGTTGAGGGACATGGGAGGTTCAGGGTTTGGTGAAGGCCAGCGTGAGGCTGCCCAGCCGCACGCCGAACTTGCTCATGCTGGCGCGGTTGAGCATCACGCGCTCGTCGATCAGCAGCATCCAGTCGTCCAGCTGCACCTCGTAGACCTTGTCGCCGATCGGCTGGCGCAGCGTGTACTTCCAGTGAAAAGCGTTGCCGGCCGTGTAGCCCACGGCTTCGCCTACCACGTCGTCGGCTGTGCCGGTGATGCGGCCGTCGCCATGCTTGGTCAGGCGCCAGACGCGCCGCTCGCTGCTGCCGTCCGAGAACGTGAAGCGTTCGTCAAGCACGCCCTGGTTGCCGCTCCACTCGCAGTCCATGACGACGGTGAAGCGCTTGACCACCTTGCCGAAGCGGTCCTGGAACATGCCGTGCGCCAGCACCCGACCGTTGAAGTAGCGGGCGATGTCGAGCACCGGCCGTTCCTGCGCGTAGTCGGAGACGCGCGGCGCGGCGCAGCCCGACAAGGTGGCGACCGAGACGCCTGCCGCGAGCGCGGCCGCGAGCAGAAGATTGCGTTTTTGCACCATGAAATCCTCACACCAGAAGCGGCGCACGCGGGCTGCGGCGCACGAAGAAGAAGGCAAGCGCGGCCGCCGCCAGCAGCTTGAGCGCGCAGGGCAGCACGGCGTACGCCAGGCCCAGGGTGCGCAGCGCCGCGGGATCGCGCGTGCCCGGGCTGTAGCCGAGCGCGCTCAACATCGGCAGCGCCAGGCCGGCGGCCAGCGCCAGGTTGAGCTTGGTGGCGAAGTTCCACCAGCCAAAGTACGCGCCTTCGTGGCGGCCGTTGTCGCCCTGTTCGGCGATCACGCCGGCCAGCAGCGCGCCCGGCAGCGCCAGATCGGCGCCCAGCGCCACGCCAGAGAGAGCGCACACCGCCACGAAGGCCGCGATGTCTCCGGCGCCCAAAGCCGCCACGTTGGCAAACACCGCCACGGACAGCAGCATGCCTGCCAGCCAGGTGCGCGCCAGCCCCCAGCGCGCCACGAGCCGCAGCCACAGCGGAATCGACAGCGCGGCGCAGACGAAGTAGGTGGCCAGAAACAGAGGCTCCTGCATCGGCGTGGCGCGCAGCCGGTCCTGCACGAAGAACAGCACCAGGGTGGCGGGCACGGAGCTGGCAATGCCGCTGAGCATGAATACCGCCAGCAGGCGGCGAAATTGCGCGCAGCGCCAGGGGTGCCACAGGCTGGTACTGCTGACTGAGAGGGCATGGCGTGCGGCCGGGCGCGGCGCGCGTGTCCATGTCAGCCAGCCCAGCGCCAGCGCGACGGCAAACACCGCCAGCATCGTCGGCAGCCCGAACAGGCCCGGCAATACGGAGGCCAGCACCACGCCGGCCAGGCCGCAGGCTTCGCGCCAGGCGACGATGCGCCCGCGATGCAGTTCATCGCCGCCCAGGCGAGCACCCCAGGCCTGATGGGAGATGCTGAGCTGGCTGAATGCGATGTAGCTGATCAGCAGGCAGACCAGCGCCCAGGCCGTGAGCCCCTGCGGCCCGGTGAGCGGCGGGTAGAACAGCGCGACCAGGCCCGCCGCCAGCACCAGCGCCGAGACCGCAGCCACGGCCCAGACCGCACGCAACGAGCGGGCGAACAGCCGGTCGCTCCAGCGACCCAGCAGCGGGTCGATGGCAGCATCAAGCAGGCGCGCGCCCAGAAGCACCGCCCCCAGCGTGGCCAGCGGCATGGCGAACGCATTCGCGTAGTGGTTCGGCAGCACCACATACAGCGGCAGCATCACGAACGCCAGCGGCAGCCCGAGCAGCCCATAGGCCAGCCCCTGGCGCGGCGCGAGCGTGGGGGCCGCACTCATGGCTTCGCCGGTGCGCCCGTGACCAGCAACTCGGCCCGCAGCTTTGGCTCGGAGGATTGGGGCGAGAGCCAGATGCCGAAGAACAGTCGGGCGAATTCCGGATCGGCGACCGAACCCACGGTGCGCTCGGGCGTTGTGAACGTCACGCCGCTGCCGGGCTGGTGCAGGCCGGTGACGCGGTCGGTGGGCTGCACATCCGGCAGGGCAGCCTGCAGCGCCTGCTGCCAGCGCGTGGCCTGCTCGGCGCTGAAAGGCCCCACGCGGCGCATCTCGGTGATGGAACGTCTGGCAATGGCCTCGGCGCTGAAGGCGCGCTGGTAGCTCAGTTCCAAGGCCAGGGGCAGCGCTGCGTAGTCGTTCGCGTCAAAGCCCGGGCTGACCCAGAGCCGGGCGCGGTAGATCTCCATCCCCCAGAAGTGCAGCGTCCCCTCGCCCGCCTGGTGCAGACCCGCGAGCGGCGCCGCCGTGTCGGCGACCTGGGCGGGCACGGCGGCTGTTGCGCACATCAGCAATGCACATGCAGCGTTGTGTCTCATGGCGATTCCCCGGCTGTTGGCGTTCAGTCGCGCACCAGCGCGTACTGCACGACGTCGACGTTGCGCGTGGCGAAGGCTGCCTCGCAATAGGCCAGGTAGAACTCCCACAGGTGCATGAACCGTTCGTCGAAGCCCTGGTCCATGATGAGCCGGCGTTTCGCCAGGAAGCGCTCGCGCCAGTGATGCAGCGTCCGGGCGTAGTCCGCACCGAACGCGAACTCCTCCTGCACGCGCAGGCCCGCGGCTTCGGCCGCAGCCCGGAACTCGCTGCGGGAGGGCAGGCAGCCGCCGGGGAAGATGTACTGCTGGATGAAGTCGGTCGAGCCGATGTAGCGCTCGAACAGTGCGTCGTCGATGACGATGCTCTGTATGCAGGCCTTGCCGCCGGGTTTCAGCAGCCGGTGCACGGCCTGGAAGTAGGCCGGCCAGTATTCGCGTCCCACGGCCTCCACCATCTCGATGGAGCAGATGGCGTCATACGGTCCGTCCTGGATGTCGCGATAGTCCTGCAGGCGCAGGTCGACGCATCCGGACACGCCCAGGCGCGCCATGCGCTGCCGCGCAAAGGCCAGCTGCTCGGTGGACAGCGTCACGCCGGTGAGGGTGGCACCGAACTCGGTGGCCGCCATCTCGGCCAGCGCACCCCAGCCGCAACCGATCTCCAGCACGCGGTCGCCCGCCTGGACGCCGGCCTGGCGCAGCGCGCGGCGCGTCTTGGCGAGTTGGGCGCCGGGCAGGTCGTTGATGGCGCCGCCTTCGAACCAGGCGGACGAATAGTTCATCGTCTCATCCAGCCACAGCCCATAGAAGGCGTTGCCCAGGTCGTAGTGGGCGTGGATGTTCCTCTGGCTGTTGGCGCGCGTGTTGCGGTTGAGCAGATGCTTCAGGCGGAACAGCAGGCGTCCGGCCCAAGAGCCGTAGACCATGCGCTCGATCTGCAGGCGGTTGGCGAGCAGGAGCTCAAGCAGATCGCTCAGGTGCGGCGTCGTCCAGTCGCCGGCCAGGTAGCTCTCGGCAAAGCCGATGTCGCCCGATTTCAAGGATGCGCCGAACACGTTCCAGTTCTTCAGCGTCATGGCTGCCGCAGGGCCGTTTCCCGGGCCGAAATGTCGCAGCGTCCCGTTGGGCAGCTGGAGCGTGAGGCTGCCCTGCTCGAGGCGCTGGAGCAGTTGCAGCGCGCTGCGCGCGGCGGCCGGAACGCCCGGAGGCAGGGCAGCGGTGCTGGAACGGAAGACAGTGGTGGAGTTCATGGCGTTCAGGCGGGCGGAAAGCGAGAGAAGGTCAACGGGTGAGCGCGGTCGGCGGCGGGGCAGGCTTGCGGTGAATGGCCACGCGCTTGAGCCACAGCCGCAGCGCCTGCCAGTGGATGCGCGCGATGAGGGCCAGCGTCATGCCGGGATAGCCCCACAAGGCGCGGCGCACGGTGCCGGGGCACAGCGGCAGCAACTCGCCGCTGATGCTGGTGTTCAGCACCGGGCCGTCGGCGTCGTCGTGGGCGATGCGCACCACGGTGCGCTCGTGCCCATTCTTGTGGGTGCGCAGAAAGCGAAAGCGGTAGCTGCCGGCCACGCTGCAGAACGGCGAGACGTGGAAGACCTTGCGCGCGTGCAGCTCGGCGCCGTAGCGCGGGCTCTCGAGCAGGTAGCAGTGGCGCTCGCCGAAGGTGTTGTTGACCTCGACGACGACGGCACGCAAGCCGCCGTCTGCACGGTGGCAGTACCAGAAGCTGACGGGCTTGAAGGTGTAGCCCCAGACGCGCGGATAGCAGTGCAGCCAGACCTCGCCGGTCGCGTCGGCAATGCCCTCGGCGTTCAGCAGGGTGTCCAGCCACGCCAGCACGCCGCCGTCCCGCGGGCTGCGCCCGTCGCCGTGATCGCACTCGTGAAAGCTCAGCGCGCCGCGCCGGTTGAACGCCAGGGCGCCGGCGCGGGCCGGGTCGGCGCGCAGGCTGCGCAGCGGAAGCAGCAGGAAGAAGGTGTCGTAGCGAAAGGCATGCCGCGCCGGGCGAAGGCGCGTGTGGCGCACCTCGCCGAAGCCGATCAGCGGCGTTGCCGCGAGAGGTGCCCCGGTTGTCATGCGGCTTCCAGGCGCGGCGCGCGAAGCTCGGCCGTCAAGGCATCGGCCACGGCGAAACCGGAGGTGAGGCCGTCTTCGTGGAAACCGTAGCCGGTCCAGGCGCCACAGAACCAGCTGCGCAGTGCACCCTGCAGCTGCGGCACCCGGGCCTGCGCGCGGATGGCGGGCAGGTCGAACACCGGGTGCTCGTAGTGATAGCTGCCGATGACATGCGGCGGCGCGATCTCGGCCGCCGGATTGAGCGACACCAGCACCGGCTGCGAGAACGGCAGCGGTTGGAGCCGGTTGAGCCAGTAGTGCAGGCACACGCGCGCTTCATGCGCCCGGTCGGCGGTGCCGGCGTAGTTCCAGGCCGCCCAGGCGCCGCGCCGCGCAGGCAATACGCTGGCGTCGGTGTGCAGCACGGCGCGGTTGCGCTGGTAGCCGATGGCGCCCAGCACCTGCTGCTCTTGCGCGGTGGGGGCGGCCAGCAGTGCGAGCGATTGGTCGGCGTGCACGGCCAGCACCACGTGGTCGAAGCGCTCGGTGCCGTGGTCCGTCGAGAGGCACACGCCGGCGGCGTCGCGCTCGATGCGGCGCACCGGCGTGTTCAGGCGCTTGTCGGCAATCTGCGCCACGATCTTGTCGACATAGTGGCGCGCGCCGCCCCGCACCGTGCGCCACTGCGGCCGATGGCTCAGTTGCAGCAGGCCGTGGTTGTGGCAGAAGCGGACCATCGTGGCCACCGGGAAGCGCAGCATCTGGTCGGTGGGGCAGCTCCAGATGCAGCCCAGCATCGGCAGCAGGTACCAGTCGCGAAACGCATCGCCGAAGCGCTGGGCCTGCAGGAAGTCGCCCAGCGGCTGTGCGAGCAGAGCCACGTCGTTGGCTTGTGCCATGTCCGTGGCGAGCCGGTTGAAGCGCAGCAGGTCGGCGAGCATTCCCCAGAAGCGCGGTCGCAGCAGATTGCTGCGCTGGGCGAAGACGGTCGAGAGGTTCGAGCCGCTCCACTCGATTGCGCTTGTGCCTGCGCCACCGGGCACCTGCACGGAGAAAGACATGTCCGAAGGCGCCGTCGCCACATCCAGCTCGGCGAGCAGCGCGATCAGCTGCGGATACGTGCGCTCGTTGAACACCAGAAAGCCGGTGTCCACGCCGTGCGTCACCGGGCCACCCGGCGCCGACAACGTCACATCGACGGTATGCGTGTGCCCGCCGAAATAGCTGCCCGCCTCGAACAGCGTAATGCGGCCTTGGCCCTCCAGCCGGTGCGCGGCGGCCAGACCCGAGATGCCCGAGCCGACGATCGCGATGTTCATGACGTGCTCCGCAGGCGGCTGGCCGCCGCCGACGCAGTGGGCTCTGCACGAGTGACTGCCGTTGTCGTTCGCATTGGACGTTAAGCTTTAATGTCTAGGACAAAACGTATTTCACCACATATCTGTCCAGGTGGGTTCTAATCTCGCCCATGCTTCCTACGCGGGCGAACCGCGTCTGGATGCCGTTTTCCTTCATGAAGCCGGATTTCCAATGAACGACCGCGAACGCGCGCCGGATCCGCGCCTGTCCATTGCCGCTGTCGAGCGCGATACCGGCGTGTCCAAGGACACGCTGCGGGTGTGGGAGCGCCGCTATGGATTTCCCCGCCCTGAACGAGACCCGGCCGGAGACCGCGTGTACCCGCCCGAACAGGTCGAGCGCCTGCGCACCATCCGCCGGCTGATGGACGCAGGCCACCGGCCGGGGCGCATCGTGGCGCTGCCGCCCGAGGCGCTGCAGGCCTTGGCCGATGCAGCGCCGGCGCCGCGCCTGGCGCTGGGCGCCGCGCGCGCATTGGACGAGTACGTGTCGCTGATCGGCCAGCACGACGTGCACGCGCTGCGCCGTGCGCTGGAGCAGGGCCTGCTGCGGTTGGGCCTGGTGGCCTTCGTCACGCAACTGGTGGCGCCGCTCAATGCGGCCGTGGGCGAGGCCTGGATGCAAGGGCGCCTTCAGGTCTTCGAGGAGCACCTCTACACGGAATGCGTGACGGGCGTGCTGCGCCACGCTCTCGCTGGCATTGCGCCGGTCCAAGGCCCGGCCGCGCCGCGCGTGCTGCTGACCACCGTGCCGAACGAGGCGCACGGTCTGGGGCTGCTGATGGTCGAGGTGCTGCTCGCGCTGGAGGGTTGCCACTGCCTGTCGCTCGGGCCGCAGACCCCGCTCGCGGACATCGTGCGCGCCGCCGAGGTGCACCGCGTCGACATCGTGGCCCTGAGTTTCACGGCGGCCCAGGGCAGCGCTGTCGTGACGGTGGCGCTGCGCACGCTGCGCCGCCTGCTGCCGCCGCGCACTGCCCTCTGGGTTGGCGGCCAGTGTCCGGTGCTTTACCGGCGCCCGCTGCCCGGCGTGCTTGCGGTGCGGGCGATCGAATCGGTACCCGGCGAAGTGGCGCGCTGGCGCAGTGCGGCGGAAGCGAAATAGGACCGAGGATAGGGTCAGGGATAGGGCTGCCCAGGCTGGGCGAGCGCCGCATGGTGCGGCGCTTCGGGTTGCGAGCCGGTCGGGTTCCGGCTCGCTGCCAGGCCATCACTTGGGCATCACCACCGTGTCGATCACGTGGATCACGCCGTTGTCGGCCTCGATGTCCGCCGTCGTCACCTTGGCGTTGTCGACCGTGACGCCGCCGGTCGTGGCGACCGTCAGGCTCGAACCTTGAACCGTCTTCACCTGTCCCGCCTGGACGTCGGCGGCCATGACCTTGCCAGGAACGACGTGGTACGTCAGCACCGCTGACAGCTTGGCCTTGTCTGCCAGGAGCGCATCCAACTGGGCCTTCGGCACCTTGGCGAAAGCCGCGTCGGTCGGCGCGAACACGGCGAACGGGCCAGGACTCTTCAGGGTGTCGACCAAGCCGGCCGCCTGCAGGACGGTCACCAGGGTCTTGAAGTTGCCGGCGTTGACGGCGGTCTCGACGATGTCGGCCGCTTGCGCCGAAGCGGCGGCAAGGGCAAGGGCGGAAACTGCGAAGAACTTCTTCATGTGACCTCCAGTTAGGGAAGGGGTGAATCGATGCAGGACGGCTGTCATGGCGCGGGCAGGATCACCTTGTCGATCACGTGCACGACGCCATTGCTGGCCAGAATGTCCGCGGCGACGATGCTGGCGGTGCGATTGCGCTGGTCGGTGATGACGAAGCTGGAGTCGATGCGCAGGGTGTCGGTCTGAACCGTTGCAACCGGGGTGTCGGGCGTGATCTCGGCCTTCAGCACCCGCGCCGGAATGACGTGGTAGGTCAGCACCTGGGTGAGCAGCGCGGTGTCGGCAAGCAATTGCGCCTTCGTGATGCCCAACTCGGTCAGCAGCGACGCGAACGCGGCGTTCGTCGGCGCGAACACGGTGAACGGCCCCGCTGAATTCAACGTGTCGACAAGACCGGCGGCTGTTGCGGCCTCGACCAGGATGCTGAAGTCGGCGTTGGAGACGGCGGTGTCGACGATGGTCTTGTCGGCCGGAAGCAGCACCTTGTCGATCGCGTGGATCACGCCGTTGCTGGCACTCACGTCCGCAGTGACGATGCCGGACACGCGGTTGCGCCCGTCGGTGATCACAAGGCCCTCGCCTGCTGCGTCGACCTTCACGATGCTGCCTTGAACCGTGGTGATCGCCTTGCCCAGCGGGATGTCGGCGCGCTGCACCTGCGCCGGCAGCACGTGGTACGTGAGCACGGTGGTCAACAGCGCGGTGTCGGCCAGCAGCTGCTCTTTCGTGATTCCAAGCTCGGTGAGCAGAGCTGCGAATGCGTCATTGGTCGGCGCAAACACGGTGAAGGGCCCTGGTTCGGACAGCGTCGCCGCCAGGTCGGCCGCCGTCACGGCTTCGACGAGGATGCTGAATTGAGGGTCTGCTTGCGCCGTCTGGACAATATTGACCGGCTCCGGGTGATCGTCGTCGCTGCCCCCACACGCTGCCATGAGCGTCACCGCAGACAGCGCGAGAACTCTGTTCATCCAATGAAACATGCCGAACTCCTTGATCCGTGAAGTTGGAAGCCGGGTCGTTGACACGGCCTGTGCGGCGCCGGTGCGACCATTTCTGCCCGGCGAGGTCGGTATGTTGTACTGCTCAGTATGTTTTGTGAACTAAAGGGTCTTTCCGTGAACTCAATGGTCAGTATTTGAGCCGTGTGGTTCGATTTCCGGCGCGACCGCTAAACTGATGACATGACAAAAGTGTCGTTTCGTGACAAGGTGTTGCAGGCGCGTGAGGACGCGATCATTGCGGCGGTGCATCGGCTGCTGGCGGAAAAAGGCTTCGACGCCATGACCGTTGACGAAGTCGCGGCCGAGGTGGGCATCGCCAAGGCGAGCCTTTACAAGCATTTCAGCTCCAAGGAAGACCTCGGGGCGGCGGCGATGATCCGGTTGTTGGAGGAGACGCTGCGCCAGATCCAGGCGCTGCGCGCCAACGATGGCGCGGCGCCAATCGACCAGTTGAAAGACGTGGTGCGCTGGGCCATGCGTACCCAGCTGGCCGGGGCGATGCCTTTGCTGCCCGCACAGAATTCGGCGCTTCGGGCCGCGCTGATGGCCAACGACGAGTACCTCGCCCGGCTGATGGACGTGAGCGAACACCTAGGCGCCTGGATCGGCGCTGCGCAGGCTGCCGGCGATGTGAATCAGGCACTGCCGCCTGACGTGGTGCTCTACACCTTGTTCGCGCGCGCCTGCGACCCGGTGCTCGGGCTGCTGAAAGCCGGCGGCAACTACGACGATGAGCACATCGTCGAATTGCTGCTGTCGACCTGCTTCGATGGGCTCGGCGCGCGCGGAACTTGATCCGGCCTGGAGCTGCTACAGCGACTGACTTGCTGGACGCAGGCGCTTCTCGCTTTCAACTAAGCGGCGCACGGCAAATCTCCAAGCCTTTCGCTATCAGACAACTGTCTTCTCGCGCAGCGCGGCAATCGCCGCGGCATCCGACCCCAGCACCTCTCGCAGTACCTCGTCGGTGTGCTGGCCCAGCACCGGCGGCGCCATCGGCGCGCGGTCGGCGACGTCGACGAAGCGGATCGGGCTGCCGAAGAACGTCGCCGGGCCGGCCTGCGCATGCTCGGCCGTCATCGTCGGGCCGCGATGCTGCACCTGCGGGTCGGCGAAGATTTCGGGGTAGGCGTTGACCGGGCCGCTCGGGATGCCCGCCGCGCTGAGCGCGGACGACAGATCGTTGGACCGCGCGGTCAGCGCGCCGAAGGTGGCCGCGAGTTCAGTGCGGTGCTGCAGACGAGGGCCTGGTCGACCGGGCGCCGGACGGCCGGCACTACTGCATGGGCCCGCTGATCCACGAACGATCTCGAGCGCGACCGACGTGCTGCACTGGCGCCCCCGTGGCCGAGGCGGTGGCGCGGCGCACGGGGTCACGTCCTACCTGATGCGGCGCAGCGGCGTCGAGGCGGTGTGCCTGCTGGAGGTGGACGGTCACGCGGTCGTGCGCTTCGTGCCGGTCGATGTGGGCCAGCGGCGGTTGCTCGGCGTGGACGCTGGAGCCGGCACGCGCCGAGGAGGTCATCGAAACGATTGCGCCGGGTCTTGCGCGCGACCCCGCGCATCGACGCCGACAGCCTGCGCGCCGCGGTGGCGCTGATGCGACCACAGTCACGGAGTCGCGCATCGCGGCGTGGAAGAAAGTGCCGGTCGAGGAGATCGAGGGGCAGGCGGCGCTCGATGTCTGAGTGCGAAGGCCGCGCGCCCCCGGCTGCCAGAATCGTCGATCACTTTCAGGAGACGACGATGGAACACGATGAACGGGTGCGGGTGAGCGTCGACGAGCGCGGCGTGGCCGAGGTGGCGATGGTGCGCGCCGACAAGATGAACGCGATCGACGCGAAGATGTTCGAGGCGCTGATCGCCGCCATCGACACGCTCTCGCGTGACGCGCGGGTGCGCGTGGTCGTCGTGCACGGCGAAGGGCGCGCGTTCTGCGCCGGGCTCGACATGGGCCGCTTCCAGGAGATGGGCGAGGGCCGGCGCGGCGGCACGATCGGCGACATCGTCACGCGCAGCCACGGCCTTGCGAACGGGCCGCAGCAGGTGGGCTGGGGCTGGCGGCAACTGCCGGTGCCGGTGATCGCCGCGGTGCACGGCGTGGCCTTCGGCGGCGGGTTGCAGATCGCGCTCGGCGCCGACATTCGCTGCGTGCATCCCGAGGCGAAGCTCGCGGTCATGGAGATCAAGTGGGGCCTGGTGCCCGACATGGCGGGCTGCGTGTTCATGACCGAGCTGGTGCGTCCGGACGTGCTGCGCGAACTCACCTTTACCGGGCGCATCGTCTCGGGCCGTGAGGCGGTGGAACTCGGCCTCGCCACGCGCCTGGCCGACGACCCGCTGACCGATGCGCGGGCGCTCGCGGCGCAGATCGCGGCGTCGAGCCCCGACGCCATCCGTGCCGGCAAGCGGCTGCTCAACGGCGCCTCGCCGGTGCCTGCGGCGCAGGTGCTGATGGCCGAGTCGGTGGAGCAGCAGGCGCTCATCGGCAGCCCCAACCAGGTCGAGGCCGCGCGCGCGGGGCTGGAGAAGCGGGCGCCGGTGTTTCGCTAGGCGTTCAGTGATGCGCTACCTGCTGTTCGATCTCGGCGAAGGCGAGGAGGGCGTCACGACGCTGGAGGCTGCCGCGTCGACATCGGCCGAGCATCACGCCGCCGTGATGGCCGAGGTGCAGCAGGTGCTGGACTGGGCCTGGCGGGAGTTTCCCGATTCGCATGGGCCGGCCGATGAGGGCATGGACTGGGACCATGACCTGCAGGTGAGCGTCGAGGATGGCGGCTGGCATGCGGTGGCGCTGACGCTCACCGGGTCGGCGCGGTTCGTCGAAGCGTTCGTCGCGGTGTTCGGGGAGGCGCAGGATTGATGCGATCTCTCCACCAAACCCGTTCGGGCTGAGCTTGTCGAAGCCCCGGTACGGCACACGGCACTTCGACAAGCTCAGTGCGAACGGGTCCGATGACGGCTCTAGTGTTCTTGAACGCGAAGCCGTATCAACTGATCCTTCGACAAGCTCAGGACGAACGGATCGGATCAGGCATAGAGGGCCGCGATTTCCCGTGCATACGCCTGGTAGATGCTTGAGCGGCGGACCTTCATCGTCGCCGTCACCTCCCCATCGTCGTGATCGAGCTCCTTCGCGAGCAGGTGAAAGCGCTTGATCTGCGACACCGGCGCGAGCCCGGCATTGCCCTTCGCCACTTCGCCCTCGATCAACTCGCGCACCTCGGGTGATTCGACCAGCGAGCGGAAGTGGGTGAACGCAAGGCGGCGCGATTCGGCCCACTTGCCGACCGTCTCGGCGTCGATCTGGATCAGCGCCGAGACGAACTTGCGGCCTTCGGCGACGACGATGCACTCCTTGATGAAGGGGCTGCCCTTCATCGCGTTCTCGATCTCGCTGGGCGTGAGGTTCTTGCCGCCGGCGGTGATCATGATGTCCTTCAGCCGGTCCACGATGCGCAGCCGCCCGCCGTCTTCGGCCGCCACCACGTCGCCGGTATGCAGCCAGCCGTCGCGGATGGAATCGGCCGTGGCCTGCGGGTTCTTGTAGTAGCCCATGAACACCATCGGCCCGCGGATGATGAACTCGCCCTGCTCGCTCAGCCGGTGCTCGACGCCGAGCGTCGGCTCGCCCACCGTGCCGATGCGCACGCGCAGCGGGTGCTGCCCGGTCACCATGCCGCTCGATTCGGTGAGGCCGTAGACCTCGAGCAGCGGCACGCCGAGCGTGCGGAAGAAGCGCACCACGGCCGGCGGGATCGGCGCCGCGCCGGTGAGCGCCACACGCGCGCGGCGCAGGCCGATGAAGTTCTGCAGCGCGCGGAACACGAGCAGGTAGGCGAGGGCAAAGGTCAGCCGCTCCCCGAAGGTTCGCTGCGCCGGCGCCTTCTCGGCGAAGGGTTCGCAGGCGCGCATCGCCCAGCCGTACAGCGCACGCTGCAGCGCGCCGGCCTCCTGCATCTTGATGGCAATCGCCGAGTGCAGCTTCTCCCAGATGCGCGGCACGCCGAGGAACATCGTCGGCGCGACCTCGCGCAGGTCCTCCTGCACGGTGCGGATCGATTCGCCGAAGTTCACCGTCGAGCCGAGGTACAGCGGCACGAAGGTGGTGAGCATCTGCTCGGCCACATGGCACAGCGGCAGGTACGACAAGTGCGTGGTGTGCGCATCCAGCCCGAGCCGCTCGACGATGCCCGGCACCACGCCGCGCAGATTGGCGTAGCTCAGCATCGCGCCCTTGGGCTTGCCGGTGGAACCGGAGGTGTAGATCATCAGCGCGAGGTCGTCCAGCGTCTGCCGTTCGAGCACCGCGTCGATGAACGTACCTTGCGCCGCCTCCTGCGCGGCGCCCAGGGCTTCCATCTCGTCGAAGGCGATGACACGCTCTCGATGTTCCTCGGGTGTGTTGCGCAGGCCCTTGTTCTCGCACACGACGATGCGCTTGAGACGCGGCAACTCGGGCAGCGCGGCCAGCACCTTGTCGGTCTGCTCCTGGTCCTCGCAGATGACGACCTCGATGTCGGCATGGGCGAGCACGTAGGCCACCTCCGGCGTCGGGCTGGTGGGGTACACGCCCACCGTGACGGCGCCGACCAGGCCCGCGCCCATCTGCGCCAGCACCCATTCGATGCGGTTCTCGGAGATCACCCCGACGTGGCCGCCATCGGCCAGCCCCAGCGCCCGCAGGCCGAGGCCGACATGGCGCGCGCGGCGGTGGTAGTCGGCCCAGCTCACCGGCCGCCAGATGCCGTAGTCCTTCTGGCGGATGGCGATGGCGTCGGGCCGCGTGCGCGCCTGCTCGCGGAGCATCTGCGGCAGCGTCTGCTCGGGGAGCGCGGGGGGCATCGGCGTGTTCACGACAGCCAGCGCTTGCGGCGCTTGTAGTGCTTGAGATCGCGGTAGCTCCTGCGCCCGCCCGCGCCGCCCATGCCGAGGTAGAACTCGCGCACGTCGGCGTCGGACGCGAGCTTCTGCGCACTGCCGTCGATCACCACCTTGCCGGTTTCCATGATGTAGCCGTAGTGCGCGATGGCGAGCGCCACCGAGGCGTTCTGCTCCACCAGCAGCATCGACACGCCCTGCTCGGCGTTGATGCGCGCGATGATGGCGAAGATGTTCTCGACCAGGATCGGCGACAGCCCGAGCGAGGGCTCGTCGAGCAGCATCAGCTTGGGCCGTGCGATCAGGGCGCGCCCGATGGCGAGCATCTGCTGCTCGCCGCCGGACAGGTAGCCCGCGAGGTTGCGCCGCCGCTCGTGCAGGCGCGGGAAGTACTCGTAGACGAGGTCGAAGTCGCCGCGGCCGGCCTTGTGCTCGGCGCCGCGGCCGGTGCGCGCATAGGTGGCGGCGACGAGGTTCTCCTCCACCGTCAGGTCCTCGAACACATGCCGCCCCTCCATCACGTGGAAGAGCCCGGCGCGCACCAGCTCGTGCGGCGCGCGCCGCACGATGGCGGCGCCGTCGAACTGCACCTCGCCCTTGGGCATCTCGCCGTCCTCCAGCGCGAGCAGCCTCGACACCGCCTTCAAGGTCGTGCTCTTGCCGGCGCCGTTGCTGCCCAGCAGCGCGACGATCTGCCCGCGCGGCACGGCAAGCGAGAGCCCGCGCAGCACCTGCACGGCCTTGTTGTAGACGACCTCGATGTTGTTGACTTCGAGGATGAGGTCTGCACTCATCTCAGCTCCCACGCGGATCAAGCGCATTCCCAAGCACACGCCGCGGATCCGGCTTTGCCGGTCCGCTGGTGTGGCCCCCTGGGGGGCGCGCGAAGCGCGTAGGGGGGATCACTTCAGCGTGATCCAGTCGGAAGCCGGAACCATCTTCTGGGCCTTCACGTCGGCCTTGTAGATGCGCCCCACCGGAATCGAGTTGCCGCTGATGGTGATGGGCGTGCCGATGATCCCGCCGGTGTCGTAGTTCTTGATGCTGTTGAGCGCCGCCTTCAGGTTGTCGCCGTTGAGCGGCTTGCCGGCATCCAGCGTGCGCTTGGCCGCCTCGGTCATCAGCATGGCGGTCAGGAAGCCCTGCATGTACGCCGTGCTCTGGTACTCGGGCCGCATCTGGCGGATCTTCTCCAGCATGGGCGCCTTGCCCTCGGTGTCGTAGTAGTAGCGGAAGGGCATCACGCCCATGAAGCCGTCGGCGGCCTCGCCCATCTTCATCACCATCGAGTTGTCCATGGTCCAGAACGTGCCCATGAACTGGCTCTTCATGCCCATCTTCTTGGCCTGAGTGATGAACTCCGGAATCGGCGCCAGCACATAGCCGTGGAAGATGGTGTAGTCGGGGTTGGCGCGGCGCAGCTTGATGACCTCGCCCGACACGTCCACGCTGCCGGGCGGCGTCATGATCTCGGTGGCGACCGTGAGGCCCAGCTTCTTCGCCGCCGCGCGGCTCTTCTCGATCGGGTCGCGGCCGAACTCGCTGTCGGAGTAGACGAAGGCCACCTTCGCGCCCGGCTTGGTCTTGGCGATGTGCTCGAGCAGGATGCCCACCATCTCGGTGTAGTCAGGCCCCACGAGGAACTGGTGCGGGTACTTCTTCGGGTCGTTGATTTCGCTCGCGAACGAGGCGCCGGCCATCAGGATCTGGCCCGAGCGCTCGAGCTCGGGGTTGATGGTCTTGGCAAAACCCGTGGAGTCGCCGTAGTAGAGGTTCACCTTGTGCTGGCCGGTGATCTTCTTGAAGGCCGCCACCGAGGCGTCGACCTTGTAGCCGGTGTCCTCGGGCACGTAGACGAGCTTGCGGCCCTTGATGCCGCCGGCGTCGTTGACGATCTTCACGTAGTCCTGGATGCCGGCGTTGATGCCGATGCCGGCGAAGGCGAACACGCCGGTCATCGGGATCGAGCCGCCGAGCACGATGTCCTCGCCCTGGGCCCACGCGCCGCCGGTGGCGGCGACGGCGGTGGCGGCCAACGCCCCCGCAAACACTGAACGACGCTTGATGCTCATGACTGTCTCCTGCTGTTGGTGGTGTGAGCCGGCCCGAGGGCTCAGGTGCGGAAGGGCCAGAGGTGGAAGTAGCGCCGCACGCGCCGCCACATCTCGGCCAGGCCATGCGGCTCGAAGATGAGGAAGCCGACGATCAGCGCACCGAACACGATGGTGCGCACCGGCGAGAGGATGAGCGTGGCGTTCGCCGACATCGGCAGCCAGCCGACGACGAACTTGAGCAGCTCGGGCACCAGCGTCATGAACACCGCGCCGAGCACGCTGCCGAGGATGCTGCCCATGCCGCCGACGATGATGGCCGCCAGAAAGAAGATGCTGAGGATGAGCGGAAAGCTCTCGGGCGTGACCACGCGGAAGAAGTACGCCCACAGCCCGCCCGCCACGCCGGCGTAGAACGACGACACGGCGAACGACAGCAGCTTGTAGCGCAGCAGCGGGATGCCCAGCACCTCGGCCGAGATGTCGCGGTCGCGGATGGCGATGAAGGCGCGGCCGATGCGCGTGCGGAACAGGTTGGCGGCGCCCAGCAGCATGAGCACCGTGATCGGCGCGATCAGCCAGTAGATGCGGAACGAGGTGTCGAGCACGACGCCGAAGAAGCTCGCTGGCTGCAGCGACAGGCCCCCGGTGCCGCCGGTGAGGTCGAGATTGGAGAACAGGAAGTGCGCGAGCACCGAGGCGGCGATGGTGGCAATCGCCAGGTACAGCCCCTTCACCCGCAGCGACGGAATGCCCACGATCACGCCGCCCGCCATCGCGACCGCTCCCGCGGCCAGCAGGTTGAGCAGGGGCGGCGTGCCGTAGCGCGTCTGCAGGATGGCCACCGTGTAGGCGCCGAGACCCATGAACGCTGCCTGGCCGAGGCTCACGAGGCCGGTGTAGCCGGTGAGGATGTTCAGCCCGCAGGCGCTCGCGATGTTGATCGCGATCAGGCAGGCGAGGTAGAGCCAGTATTCGTTGGCGAGGAAGGGAAAGCCCACCAGCGCGGCGGCGAGCACGCCGATCCACACACGCTGCGTGGGCGTGTCGAACAGCGCCGCGTCGGCGGCGTAGCTTTGTTTGGCGGAGCCGATGCGCATGTCAGTGGATTCCCGAAATGCGCGGCTTGCGGCGTGCCCGCCGCGCACCCTCACCCCAACCCTCTCCCGCGGGGCGGGAGAGGGAGCCAGTCACCTCGCGCGGGCGATCAGCGGCATTGCTCCCTCTCCCGCTTGCGGGAGAGGGCTGGGGTGAGGGGGCGGCGCAGGCGCAGAACCTCATGGTCAAAGCCTCTCGATCTCGCGCGTGCCGAACAAGCCATACGGCCGCACGATCAGCACCAGCACCAGCAGCGAGAAGGTCGCGATCATCTTGTACTCGCCGCCGAGATACGCACCGGCCCAGGCTTCGACCAGGCCCACCATCAGCCCGCCGACCAGCGCGCCCACCACGCTGTCCAGACCGCCGACGATGACGACCACGAGCACCGACAGGCCGAACACGCCCATCGTCGACGAGATGCCGCCGATGGCGCCGACCACGACGCCGGCGACGGCGGCGATCATCGCGGCCACCGTCCAGGCGAGCGAGAACACGCGCGGCACGTTGATGCCCATCGAGTAGGCAGCCGCTTGGTCGGAGGCCGTGGCGCGCAGCGCGACGCCGCCGCGCCAGAAGCGGAACACCAGCAGCACCGCGGCGATCAGCACCGCGGTGACCAGAAAGCCGTAGAACACCTTGGGCGAGACGAAAGCCTCGCCCAGCATCACCATGTCCTCGGGCATGAACTCGGGCAGGCGCTGGGGCGAGGCCGTCCAGATCAGTTCCACGAGGCCGACGAGGATGGACGCGAGCCCCACCGTGACCATGAAGGTCGAGATGGCCGATTCGCCGAGCATCGGCCGGATCATGGTGCGCTCCACCAGCGCGCCGATCAGGCCGCTGACGATGACGGCGCCGAGGATGGCGGCCCAGATCGGCAGCGCGAAGCCGGCCGCCAGCGCGAAGAACACATAGGCCGAGATCATCAGCATCTCGCCGATGGCCAGGTTCACCACGCGCGTGGCCTTGTAGATGATGACGAAGGCCAGACCCGTCAACGCGAACAGCCCGCCGCCGCCGAGGCCCGCGAGCGAGATCTCGGTGAAGAAGAGCCAGTCGAAGGGTTCGTTCATTCGAGCGCTCCTCTCGCCACGGCCACCCTCACCCCCACCCTCTCCCGCAAGCGGGAGAGGGGGCCATGCACCGCACTCCTCCCTCTCCCCTCGGGGAGAGGGCTGGGGTGAGGGAGCTGCCGGCGCGGCAGCAGAGCCTGGTTCACGCCGCGGCCTCCACGACCGGCTGCCGCATCGCCACCTCGCCGCTGCCCAGATACGCCCGAACCACCTCCGGGTCGTCCTGCACCTCGCGCGGCGTGCCGCGGGCGATGACCTCGCCGAAGTTCAGTACCACCACGTGATCCGACAGGTCCATCACCATGCCCATGTCGTGCTCGACCATGAGCACGGTGATGCCCCATTCGTCGCGCAGGTCGAGGATGAAGCGCGCCATGTCCTCGGTCTCTTCGCGGTTCATGCCGGCCACGGGCTCGTCGAGCATCAGCACCTGCGGCTGCATCGCCAATGCGCGTGCCACCTCCACGCGCTTCTGCAGCCCGTAGGGCAGGGCGGCGACGGAGGCATGGCGGATGTGGTCGATCTCGAGGAAATCGATGATGCGTTCCTCGATATCGGCCCGCAGCGCCGCTTCCTCGCGCCGCGCGGCGCCCACGTACAGCAGCGCCTGCAGCACATTGGTCTTGAGGTGCGCGTGGCGGCCGAGCTTGATGTTGTCGAGCACCGTCATGCCGCGGAACAGCGCGATGTTCTGGAAGCTGCGCGCCAGGCCCAGCTTCGCGCGCTGCGGCGCCGGGCGGCGCGTGATGTCTTCGCCGCGGAAGCGGATGCTGCCGGCGCCCGGCCGGTAGAAGCCGGAGATGGTGTTGAACAGCGAGGTCTTGCCCGCGCCGTTCGGGCCGATGACCGAGGTGATCGAGCCCGGCGCGACGTCGAGGCTCACGCCGCGCAGGGCTTTCACGCCGCCGAACGAAAGCGTCACGCCGTCGATTGCCAGTACTGGATCGGCCATCGTCCGGCTCATTGCGGTTTGCCCCGGAACTGCGGCGTGCGCTTGTCGAAGAACGCCGCCAGTCCCTCGGCGAAGTCCGCCGTGGCCGCGCAGTTGAGGAAGGCCGCGCGCTCGGCATTGAGCTGCGAAGGGAAGTCGCGCTCGAAGCTCGTTCGCATCAGCCGCTTCATGTGCCCGAGCGCCTGCGTCGGCCCGTTGGCAAGCCGCCGCGCCAGCGCTTCGGCCGCATCCGCGAGCTGCTCGCGCGGCACCACCTGGTTCACGAGGCCGATGTGCAGCGCGTGCGCCGCATCGAAGGTGTCGCCGAGCAGCGCGATCTCGAGCGCGCAACGCAGCCCGACGAGCCGCGGCAGCGACCAGGTCGCGCCGAGGTCGCAGCTCGTGCCGATGTTCACGTAGGCGAGGTTGAACTTCGTGCCTTCGGCAGCGATGGCGAGGTCGACGGCGGCCGCGAGGCTCAGGCCCGCGCCGGCCACCGCGCCGTGCAGCGCCGCGATCACCGGTGCGTCGAGCGACGCGAGGATCGTCAGCGCTTCATGCAGCGGGCCGATCAGCGCCGACGCCGCCGCGATCGGATCCGCACGCAGTTGCGCCAGGTCGCCGCCTGCCGCGAACGCGCGGCCGTTGCCCGCGATCAGCACGGCGCGCACGCTGCGGTCATGCTGCAGTTCGCGGCAGGCTGCGAGGAAGGCGACGGCGGTGTCGACGTCGAGCGCGTTCAGCGCCTCGGGCCGGTCGAGCGTCAGGCGGGCGAGGCCGCCGTCGCGGATCAGGTGCAGACCGCTCATGCGTTCCTCCTCTTCGCGGCCGCAGTGCGCGTGGCCGGCTTGCGCGGCGTCACGGCCGGCCCGCGCGGCAACACGCCGTTGAGCAGCACGCCGATGCACTGCTCGGCCACCTCGTCGGGCGTGAGTTCGCCGTCGGGCCGGTACCAGCGGCCGATCCAGCTGATGGCGCCGGCGAGCGTGAAGGCCGCGAGCTTGGCATTGCACGGCGCGATCGAGCCTTCGGCGATGCCCTGCTCGATGAGCTTGCGGAACTCCAGGTCGATCTGCGACTTGAGCTGGCGCAGCTTCCTGCGGCCTTCGACGGGCAGCGGGTCTTCACCCACGCGGATCACGCACATGCCGAAGTCCAGCGTCACCACGTCGGCGTAGGCGCGCATGCAGGCGCGCAGCTTGTCGAGCGCGCTGCCGCCGCTCTGCGCGGCCTCGGCGATGCCGCTGCGCACCATGTCCAGGCCCGCATGCACGCAGTCGAACAGGATCTCGTCCTTGTTCTTGACGTAGTAGTAGAGCGTCGGCTTGGTGACGTTCAGCCGCTCGGCCACCTCGTCGAGCGAGGTCGCGTGAAAGCCCTTCTCGTTGAAGAGCTGCGCCGCCGCGCGCAGCACCGCCTCGCGCTTGTCGGCCCGATCACGGGCGCGGCTCTCGGCCGATGACCAAGGCGAAACGGCGGCGCTCGAACCCACGAAGGCTGTCTCCTGTCGCGAGAGCCGAAACGGCTCCGCTCGCGTTGCTTACCGATGGGTAAGCTTGTTTCTCGCGAGTATTGACGCGACAGCCGCCGGGCGCAATGCGCGCGGCGCGGGTGTTTTCCCGCAGGGGCAGCGGGAACTCGCCGCGCTCAGGCGGCCTTCGGCCGCGCCGGAATGCTCAACCCGCGCACCACCGCCGGCCGCGCGCGGAAGGCGTCGAGTGCGCGCAGCACGTGCGTGAACTCCTTGATGCGGACCAGGTCGCCGGCCTCGTAGAAGCCGATCAGATTGTTGACCCAGGGAAAGGTCGCGATGTCGGCAATGCCGTAGTCGGCGCCCATGATCCATTCGCGATCGGCCAGGCGGTGGTCCAGCACGGCGAGCAGGCGGCGCGATTCGGCCACGTAGCGGTCGCGCGGGCGCTTGTCTTCGTAGTCGCGCCCGCCGAGTTTGTGGAAGAAGCCGAGCTGGCCGAACATCGGCCCGATGCCGCCCATCTGGAACATCACCCACTGCAGCGTCTCGTAGCGGCCCGCCGCGTCGTCCGGCATGAAGCGCCCCGACTTGCCGGCCAGGTAGACGAGGATGGCGCCCGACTCGAACAGCGCCAGCGGCTTCCCACCCGGCCCGTTCGGGTCGAGGATGGCCGGGATCTTGTTGTTCGGGTTGAGCGACAGGAACTCCGGCGACATCTGGTCGTCGGTGGCGAAGCTCACCAGATGCGGCTCGTAGGGCAGGCCCGTCTCCTCCAGCATGATCGACGCCTTCACGCCGTTGGGCGTGGGCAGCGAGTAGAGCTGGATGCGCTCGGGATGCTGCGCGGGCCACTTGCGGGTGATGGGGAAGGCGGAGAGGTCGGGCATGGTGGTGGGGCTCGTCACTGGAAGTCGATGGATTCTGCGGCGCATGCCTGCGCAGTGGGATCGATGCGCGCAAAGCCGCGGATGCGTGGGGTTGCTGCGGTGACAGGCCGGCACCAACTGCGTCGCCCCACGGTGAATGAATCGGTGATCAAGCGAACGCCGCGGATCCGGCTTTGCCGGTCCGCTGGTGTTGCCCCCTCGAGGGGGCGCGCGAAGCGCGTAGGGGGTGGGCTTTCCTAGCTCTTGAGCCGATACCCCGTCCTGAAGATCCACGCCACGATGCCCAGGCATATCGCCATGAACAGCAGCGTCATCGCAAGGCTGATGCCCACGCCCACGTCGGCGACGCCGTAGAAGCTCCAGCGGAAGCCGCTGATGAGGTAGACCACCGGGTTGAACAGCGTCACCGTCTGCCAGACCGGCGGCAGCATGTCGATGGAATAGAAGCTGCCGCCCAGAAAAGCCAGCGGCGTGACGATGAGCATGGGCACGAACTGCAGCTTCTCGAAGCCGTCGGCCCAGATGCCGATGATGAAGCCGAGCAGGCTGAAGGTGAGCGAGGTGAGCACCAGGAACAGCAGCATCCACACCGGGTGCTCGATGCGCAGCGGCACGAACAGCGCGGCCGTGGCGAGGATGATGAGCCCGAGAATCACCGACTTGGTGGCCGCCGCGCCCACGTAGCTCGCCACGATCTCGAAGGTGGACACCGGCGCCGACAGCAGCTCGTAGATGGTGCCGGTGAACTTCGGGAAGTAGATGCCGAAGGAGGCGTTGGAGATGCTTTGCGTGAGCAGCGACAGCATCACCAGCCCCGGCACGATGAAGGCGCCGTAGCTCACGCCGCCGACCTCGGGAATGCGCGAGCCGATGGCCGCGCCGAAGACCACGAAGTACAGCGAGGTCGAGACCACCGGCGAGACGATGCTCTGCAGCAGCGTGCGAAAGGTGCGCGCCATCTCGAAGCGGTAGATCGCGCGCATCGCATGGAAGTTGATGGTCACGCGGCCTCCTTGCGCGTCTCATGCACCAGGCTCACGAAGATGTCCTCGAGCGAGCTCTGCGTCGTCTGCAGGTCCTTGAACGCGATGCCGGCACGGTCGAGGTCGTCCAGCAGCGCAGCGATGCCCGAGTGCTCGCGCTGTGCGTCGTAGGTGTAGACCAGCTCGTTGTTGCCGCTCGCCAGCTCCAGCCGGTGCGCGGCCAGCGCTGGCGGCACGGCGGCCAGGGGCTGCGCGAGCTGCAGCGTGAGCTGCTTCTTGCCGAGCTTGCGCATCAGCTCGGCCTTCTCGTCGACGAGGATGATCTCGCCCTTGCTGATGACGCCGATGCGGTCCGCCATCTCTTCGGCCTCGTCGATGTAGTGCGTGGTGAGCACGATGGTCACGCCCTGGTCGCGCAGCCGGCGCACGAGTTGCCACATGTCGCGGCGCAGCTCCACGTCGACGCCGGCGGTGGGTTCGTCCAGAAACAGCACCCGCGGCTCGTGCGACAGCGCCTTGGCGATCAGCAGCCGCCGCTTCATGCCGCCCGACAGCGTGATGATCTTGTTGTCCTTCTTGTCCCACAGCGACAGGTCGCGAAGCACGCGCTCGATGTGGCCCGGATCCGCCGCCTTGCCGAACAGGCCGCGGCTGAAGCTGACCGTGTCCCACACCGTCTCGAAGGCGTCGGTCGTCAGCTCCTGCGGCACCAGCCCGATGAGCGAGCGCGCGGCGCGGTAGTCGCGCGCGATGTCGTGGCCGTCCACCTCGATGCGGCCCTCGCTCGCATTGACGATGCCGCAGACGATGCTGATGAGCGTGGTCTTGCCCGCGCCGTTGGGGCCGAGCAGGGCGAAGATTTCGCCGCGGCGGATCTCCAGGTCGATGTGGCGCAGCGCCTGAAAGTCCGGCGCATAGGTCTTGGACAGACCCGAGACCGAGATGATGGATTCATGCATCCGCGCGACGATATCCGATCGGGTTTTCCCGCGCACCACGGGCGCGAGGCGGCCGCAATGAGCAGATGCACGCGACGCTGAGCGCATCTCGTGCGATCTGCACGCTCGGTGCCGTCTGGCGCTGAAGTGCGCGCCGGGGTGGCCGATAACGACGCAACGGCTGCCGGTTTCGCGGATGGCTGTGGCCTTTCATTCGTCCTGCAGCATGCTTTCTGTCGACGTCGTCAGTGCGTACATCATCTGCGGTGCCGGCTGCCTGGTCGGTGCCGGCGTGATGATGCTCGCCCGTCCGTTGGACGAACGATCGCGCAGCGCCTTGCGCCTGTGCGGCGCCGCCTTCGTCGTGCTCGGGATCTGCCTGGGGCAGTTCGTGTTCGGCGCGCCGGTGCCGGGCGAGCTGACGGTGCTGGTGGCGGTGCAGGGAACCATCGTCGGCACGACCCTTCTGGCCTGGGGCTTCGCCCGGTTGAACGACCGCCGCATCGCGCGCCGATACGTTCTGGCGGCCTTGGCCGCCGGCACGGCCGCGGCGTGGGGCGCAAGCGCCTGGGGTCTGCACGCGCTCAACATCGCCTATGGCGCCATCGCGCTGCTCATCGCCGCATGGATCGTGGTGCTGCAATGGAACTACATCGCCGCCCCGCGCAACACGGCCGAGCGGGTGATGGGATACGGCCTGCTCGCCTATGGCTTCACGTGGGCGGTGCGGCTCGCCTATGCGCTGCACCACGACGGGCCGTCGCCGGGCAACTTCTTCTATGCGCCGCTGCCGGTGCAGTCGCTGTTCGCGATCTTCTACGGCGTCATCCCGATCATCATCGCGTGCCTGGTGCTCAACCTCGTGAATGCGCGGCTGGCCGAGCTGCTGGTCGCTCGCGCGAGCAGCGACGAACTCACCGGCGCCTTCACGCGGCGCGCGCTGTACGAGCGTGCCCCCGCGTTCATCGCCGCCGCGGCGCGCGACGGGCGGCGTGTGGCCGTGCTGCTTCTCGATCTCGACCACTTCAAGCAGATCAACGATTCGCACGGCCACCTGTCCGGCGACGCGGTGCTGCGCCATGCGGCGACCGTGCTGCAACAGAACCTGCGGGCGCAAGCCGTGCTGGCCCGTTTCGGCGGCGAGGAGTTCGTGGTCGTGCTCGGCGTGGACGATCTGCACTCGGCGCGCCGGGTGGCCGATCGCCTGTGCACGGCGTTGGCGCGGCAGCCGTTCATGATCGGCGCGAAGACCATCACGGTGACGGCGAGCATCGGCGTGGCATTGCTGGAGGCCGACGAACCAACGCTCGACGCCGCGCTGCGACGGGCCGACCAGGCGCTCTACCGCGCCAAGGACACGGGCCGCAATCGGGTCGAGGCCTGGGTGGCGCGCGCAGCCTGACGCGCTAGGCCTCGGCGACCGCACGCGCCACGGCCTCGACGCCCGACGGCGACAGGTCGTCGGTCGCCACCACGCGGCGTTCGTCCCAGGCACGGAAGTGCGCCCGCTGCGAACGCGCATAGGACGGGTCGTAGTGCCGCAGCGCCAGCTCGGTGAACAGCGCGGGCAGGTCGTGCGCGCGCGCCAGCGCCTGCCAGGCGGCGATGGTCTCCTTGCCGTGCAGCGGCTTGAGCGGCTCCAGTTGCTCGGCCAGCCACTCGGGCCGGTCGCCGAGGTAGGCGTAGTCGCTCAGCAGGTAGGCCAGCCGGGCAGGCCACGCCGCCTGCACCTCGACGCAGGGGCTGGCGCGCAGGCGATCGATCAGCGTCACCGGCACGTTGAGCCGGCCGATGCGGCGGCTCTCGCCCTCCACGAACAGCGGCCGTGCCGGGTCCATCGCATCGAGCACGCCGGCGATGGCGGTCTCGAAGGCGGTTTGCGAGGGCTGGTCTTGATCGGGCAGCGCACCGAGCAGCGAGCCCTTGTGCCGCGCGAGGCCTTCAAGGTCCAGCGTCTGGTGGCCAAGCGCTGCGAGCGCGTGCAGCACGCGCGTCTTGGCGCTGCCGGTGGCGCCGACCACCACCACCAGCGGCAGGTCGGGCGAGCGCTGCTCGATCGTGTCGATGACGTGACGGCGCCAGCTCTTGTAGCCGCCGTTCAGTTGCTGCGCGTCCCAGCCGACGAGGCGCAGCCAGGTGGTCATCGAGCCGCTGCGCAGGCCGCCGCGCCAGCAGTAGATGAGAGGCTTCCACTGCGCCGGCCGGTCGGCGAAGGCCTCGCGCAGGTGGCGCGCGAGGTTGGCCGCCACCATCGCCCCACCCACGCGCCGCGCCTCGAAGGCGCCGGTCTGCTTGTACAGCGTGCCGACGATGCGGCGCTCGTCGTTGTCCAGCACCGGGCAGTTGATCGCGCCGGGAATGTGGTCGATGGCGAACTCGGCCGGCGAGCGCGCGTCGATCAGCGTGTCGAAGGCCTGGAGGTCGGCGACGCGGATGGGGGATTTCATGCCTCGGCGATGGTGTCGTTCATGGCCTGCATTGTCCTGGCCGCTCGCGAACGCAAGACGTATGTGGGCGTTGCCTTGGCGCCATCTTGTTGATGAAATGAACAGGCACCATAATGGTTCCGCTTTGGTTGGAGATGCCCGTGCCGACGACGCTAACACTCAAGAACATTCCCGATGCCGTGTACGAACGGCTGAAGCTTGCCGCGCAAGCGAACCGGCGCAGCATGAACAGCGAGGCGATCGTGCGCCTCGAGGCTGCCTTGCTGCCCGACGCGATGGGCACGAGCGAGCGATTGGCGCGCGCCCGCGAGTTGCGGGCGGCCCTGCCGCAGGGCAAGTTCCGGGTGCGCGACATCGATGCCTTCAAGCGCGAAGGCCGCTCATGATCGTGGTGGACTCCAATGTGCTGGCCTATCTCTATCTGCCGGGCGAGCACACGGCAGCCGCCGAAGCCTTGTTCGAGCGCGACCCGCGATGGGCGGCGCCGGTTCTCTGGCGCAGCGAGTTCCGCAACATCCTGGCGGGCTACATGAGGCGCAAGTCGCTCACCTTTGCCCAGGCTTGCAGCCTGCAGAACGAGGCGGAAGGCCTGCTGGCAGGCGCGGAGTTCGAGCTCGATTCGAGCCGCGTGCTCGAACTCGTTCGCGACAGCGACTGCTCTGCCTACGATTGCGAGTTCGTCGCCCTGGCCATCCGGCTCGAGACGAAGCTCGTCACGGCAGACAAGAAGCTGCTGCGCGCATTTCCGGGCCATGCGCTGCCGTTGCCGGCGCGGGCGTGAGGTGAGCCGCCGCGCGGCAGCAGGGGAGATGCCTTGGACCTTCTTCAAGCCCTGGTGAACCTCGCCCGTCGATCGCTTGCGGCCTCGCTGTGGCTCGGCCTGTGCGCACCGGCCCTCGCCGACGCCGGCTGGCCCACCTACGGCGCCACCCCCGGCGGCACGCGCTTCAGCCCCGCGGCGCAGATCACGCCCGCCAACGTCGGCGAGCTGCGTCGCCAGTGGACCTACCGCACCGGCGACAGCGCGCGCCGTGCGCCGGCGCTGACGGAGACGCTGAAGTTCCAGGCCACGCCCATCCTCGTGGACGATCGCCTCGTGCTGTGCACGCCGTTCAACGAGGTCATCGCGCTCGACCCGGCCACAGGCCGCGAGCTGTGGCGCCACGACCCGCAGGTTGCGACCGACCGGCGCCCCGCCAACCGCTACACCTGCCGCGGCGTGGCGCAGTGGCGCGATGCCGAACGCGCGGCGGACGCGCCCTGCGCCACCCGCATCTTCACCGGCACCGCCGACGCACGCGTCATCGCGCTCGATGCGCGCACCGGCGCGCGCTGCAGCGATTTCGGCGCGGGCGGCGAGGTGACGATCGATCCCGGTGCGCTGCGCTGGCCGGGGGAGTTCCAGATCACCTCGGCGCCGGTGGCCGCCGCCGGTGTCGTCATCGTCGGCTCGGCCGTGGGCGACAACGCACGCGTCGACGCGCCCTCGGGCCGCGTGCACGCCTTCGACGCCCGCACCGGCGCGCCGCGCTGGCACTGGGAGCCGCTGCGCCCTGGCGCCGACGGCACAGTGCCGCAGGCCGGCGCGGCCAATGTGTGGGGGCCGATGTCGGTGGACGAGGCGCGCGGCCTCGTGTTCCTGCCCACCTCCAGCCCCAGCCCCGATTTCTTCGGCGGCCTGCGCCCCGGCGACAACCGCGACGCCGATTCGGTGGTGGCGCTGCGCCTGGCCGACGGCTCGCGCGCCTGGGCCTTCCAGACCGTGCACCACGACGTGTGGGACTACGACCTCGCCGCCCAACCCACGCTCGCCACCATCGACATCGGCGGCGCGCCGCGCGACGTGGTGGTGCAGGCCACCAAGCAGGGCTTCGTCTTCGTGCTCGACCGCGACACCGGCGTGCCGGTGTTCCCGGTCGAGGAGCGCCCCGTGCCGCAGCGCAGCGCACCGGGCGAGCAGTTGGCACCCACGCAGCCCTTTCCCGTCGACCTGCCCACGCTCGTGCCGCAGAAGCTCGAGGCGAAGGACGCCTTCGGCTTCACGCCCTTCGACCGCAACGCCTGCCGCGAGCGTGTCGCCGCGCTTCGCAACGAGGGCCTCTACACAGCGCCGAGCACGCAGGGCACGCTGCTGTTTCCCTTCACCGGCGGCGGCGTGAACTGGGGCGGCGTCGCCATCGACCCGCGCGATGTGGTCTACGTCAACACCAGCCGCATGGCGCATGCCATCACGCTGATCCCGCGCGCCGACTTCGCCGCCGCCCGCGCCGCCGCGCCCGACAAGGAAGTGAGCCCGCAGCGCGGCGCGCCCTTTGGCATGCGGCGCGACGTGGTGCTCTCGCCCTTCGGCGCGCCCTGCAATCCGCCGCCCTGGGGCACGCTGGCGGCGCTCGACCTGCGCAGCAAGCGCATCGTGTGGGAAGTGCCGCTGGGCACGACCGAAGAGATCCTGCCGATGGGCATGGCTTTGAGCCTCGGCATGCCCGGCTTCGGCGGGCCGCTCGCCACTGCCGGCGGCGTGCTCTTCATCGGCGCCGCGATGGACCGCTACCTGCGCGCCTTCGACATGCGAAGCGGTGCGGAACTGTGGCGCGGCCGCCTGCCCGGGCCCGGCATGGCGACGCCCATGACTTACGAATGGCAGGGCCGGCAGTACGTGGTGATTGCCGCCGGCGGCCACGGCCAGGCCGGCACGGTGACGAGCGATGCCGTCGTCGCCTTCAGCCTGCCCGCACCCGGCGAGGCGCAGCGCAGCCTGTGGGCGCGCCACGTCGACCAGCCCGGCCGGCGCTTCCTGCTCGGCGCGGCCGGAGCGCTCGTGGCGCTGGTGCTGCTGGCCGCGCTGTGGCGGCGCCGTCGTCCACGGAGCCGGTGATGGGTACCGATGTCGTCGTGATCGGCGCCGGCCCGGCGGGGCTGGCCACAGCAGGCTGCCTGATCCAGCGCGGCCTGCGCCCCTGCGTCATCGAGAAGGCGCCGCAGCTTGCCGACTCCTGGCGCCATCACTACGAGCGGCTTCACCTGCACACGGTGAAGGCGCTGTCGGCGCTGCCGGGCCTGCCGTTTCCGGCGCAGGCGCCGCGTTACGTGCCGCGCCAGGGCGTGGTCGACTACCTCGCGGCCTATGCGGCGCATTTCGGCATCGAGCCGGTGGTGGACGAAGAGGCGCTGCGCATCGAGCGTGTCGACGATCGCTGGCAAACGACCGCCGCTTCCGGCCGCCGCTACACGTCGCGTCAGGTGGTGCTGGCGACCGGCGCCAACCGCTGGCCGAACCGCCCGGTGTTCGCCGATGAAGCGCGCTTCGAGGGCGAGATCCTGCACAGCGCCGGCTACCGCAACCCCGCGCCCTTCGTTGGCCGGCGCGTGCTGGTGGTGGGCATGGGCAACACCGGCGCCGAGATCGCGCTCGACCTGGCCGAGCAGGGCGTGGCGGTGGCGCTCTCGGTGCGCGGGCCGGTGAACGTCGTCCATCGCGACGTGCTGGGCCGGCCGACGCAGCAGACCTCCATCGTGCTCGCGCGGCTGCCGCCGGTCGTCGGCGATGCGGTGGCGCGCCTGCTGTGCGATCTCACGGTGGGCGACCTGAGCCGCCATGGCCTGCAGCGCTCGCGCGTCTCGCCGCTGCGGCAACTGCGCGAGGAGGGTCGCACGCCAGTGATCGACGTCGGCACGCTGGCGCGCATCAAGTCGGGCGAGATCGGCGTGCATCCCGGCATCGAGCGCTTCACGCCAAGCGGCGTGCGTTTCGTCGACGGGTACCAAGCGGCCTTCGATGCGGTGATCCTCGCCACGGGCTACCACGCCGGCATCGAGCGGCTGTTCCCGCAGGGCGCCCCGCCGCTGGACGATACCGGCATGCCGCGCGACGTGGTGGGGCAGGGCGCGCATGCCGGCGTGTACTGCGTCGGCTTCGACATCCGGCAGCCGGGTGGGCTGCTGCGGGCGATCGCGCGACAGGCGGAGCGGGTGGCGGGGATGATTGCTGCACGCCACGTCGGCGCGTAGTCGACGGCCCCCTCACCCGCCCCTCTCCCCCTGTGGTGGAGAGGGAGGAATTGCTCCCTCTCCCGCTTGCGGGAGAGGGTCGGGGTGAGGGTGCCTCGAGCACGACCCACCGCTATCCTTTGCGCTCACCCCCGCACAGAACCCCGATGCGCCTCCTCCTCGTCGAAGACGACCGCATGATCGGCGACAGCCTTCGCGGCGCGCTGCGCCTCGAAGGCTACGCCGTCGACTGGGTGCGCGATGCCGAAGCGGCCGCGCAGACGATCGCCACCGAGCGCTTCGACCTCGTGCTGCTCGACCTCGGCCTGCCGCGCGGCGACGGCCTCGACGTGCTGCGCGGCCTGCGCGCCCGCGGCGATGCGACGCCGGTCATCGTTCTCACCGCGCGCGACGGCACCGCCGACCGCGTGGCGGGGCTCGACGCCGGCGCCGACGACTATCTCGTCAAGCCCTTCGACCTGGACGAACTCAACGCCCGCATCCGCGCCGTCGCCCGCCGCCACAGCGGGCGCGCGCAGCCACTGCTCAGCGCCGGAACGGTCACGCTCGACCCGGCCACGCGCCAGGTCACGCAAGGCGGCGAGTCGGTGCTGCTCTCGGCCCGCGAGTTCGCCGTGCTCGAGGCGCTGATGGCCCGCCCGGGCGCGCTGCTCTCGCGCGCGCAGCTCGAAGACCGGCTCTACGGCTGGGGCGAAGAGATCGAGAGCAACGCCGTCTCCGTCTACATCCACCAGTTGAGGCGCAAGCTCGGCGCCGGCTTCATCCAGAACGTGCGTGGCGTCGGCTACTTCGTCGATGCCAAGGCGGCGCCGGAATCGCCCGCCGAGCCGCGATGAACTCCATCCGCCTGCGGCTGCTGCTTACGCTGCTGGTCACGCTGGCCGCTGCCGCGGCAGTGATGGGCGCCGTCACCTACCGCAGCGTGCTGGCCGAGACGCAGGCGCTGTTCGACTACCAATTGCGGCAGATGGCGCTGTCGCTGCGCGACCAGGGCGCCATCGCTCCGGCGCAGGCGCGCGCGCTCGCCGACCAGCAGCTCGATTTTGTGGTGCAGATATGGACGGTGGACGGGCGCAGCATCTACGCCTCGCGTCAGCACACCGACCTGCCACGCCGCGCCTACCTCGGCTTCGCCGATGTCGACAGTGCGACGCGCCAGTGGCGCACCTTCAGCGTCGCCACCGCCGATCGCGTGATCCAGGTGGCGCAGCCGCGCGAGATCCGCGAGCGCCTCGCCGCCGATGCCGCGCTGCGCAGCGTGAGCCCGCTGCTGCTGCTCGCGCCGCTGATGGCGCTGGCCGTGTGGTGGCTGGCCGCCGCCACCCTGCGCCCGCTGCGACGCGTGGCCGCCGAAGTGCGCCGCCGCGACGCGGCCTCGCTCGAGCCGCTGTCCACCCGCGGCCTGCCCGACGAGGTGGCGCCGCTCGTCGGCTCGCTGAACGCGCTGCTCGATCGCCTCGGGCAATCGATGGATGCGCAGCGCGCCTTTGTCGCCGACGCGGCGCACGAGCTGCGCTCGCCGCTGACGGCGCTCAAGCTGCAACTGCAACTGCTGCAGCGCGCGGCCGACGACGGGGCGCGCGGCGCGGCGGCCGAAGCGCTCACCGAAGGCGTGGAGCGCGCCACCCGCCTCGTCGAGCAACTGCTCACGCTGGCGCGAACCGAGCCGGGAGCCGCGGCCGGCGCGCACGAGCGCGTGGACTTGGCCGATCTCGCGCGCCAGGCCGTGGCCGACGCCGTGCCTTTTGCGCACGCGCGCGGCTCGCGGCTCGCGCTCGACGTGCAGCCCACCGACGATGCCGTGGTGCCGGTGCATGGCGAACACTCGCAGCTCGCGATGCTGATCCGCAACCTGGTGGACAACGCGCTGCGCTATTCGCCGCCGGGGGCGCAGATCGAGGTGCATGTCATGGCGGACAGGCAGGGCGCGGTGCTCACCGTCGACGACAACGGCCCCGGTATTCCTCCCGCCGAACGCGAGCGTGTGTTCGACCGCTTCTACCGCCGCAGCGCGCACGACGAACCCGGCACCGGCCTCGGCCTGGCCATCGTGCGGCAAGTCGCGGAACGGCATGGGGCTCGCGTCAGCTTGGGCGACTCGGCGCTGGGCGGTTTGCGGGTGGAGGTGAAGTTCGGTGGCGTGGGGGTCGCGAAGACGAATGGATGAGCGGTGTCGGCTGCATGAAGCGCAGCGGCATTGATTCAAGTGTCCTTGCATGAGTCAAAGTGCCGCGTATCCCGACTCACGAGAAGCGGTTACGCAGCATGCGCTGCCGACGGCGCACATCAGGAGAATCAATGACTTGCGAACGGCGAGACGTACCTATGATTCGAGTTATGCAGCACTTCTGCCGCTTTACGCGATCCGTATACGCGGCAGTTCTGCTGCCTACATCAGGTTGAACTAAACCGCTGCCGCGGTGGATCGCCCGCGAGGGGTGTGGATTCGGTGAGCGCCGTACCTTGATCGACGCGGGCATGTGCCCGTGTCTTGATCGAGGAGAAGGCGATGACAGCACTTCGTCAACGCATGCTCGACGCACTGGTGCTGCGTGGCATGGCGGTTCGTACCCAAGAGGCCTACATCGAAGCGGTCGCGCGGCTGGCGCGCCACTACCGGCGCAGCCCCGACATGCTCACCTCCGACGAGGTGCAGCGCTACTTGCTGCACCTGCTGCGCGAGCGCCGTCTCTCGCGCTCCAGCGTCAACCAGTACGGCTGCGCGTTCCGCTTCTTCTACGGCACCGTGCTCGCTCTGGAGGGCGAGGCGTTCCAGATCCCGCTGGCCCCGGCCCCGCAGCGATTGCCCGAGATCCTCTCGCGCGACGAACTCGCTCGGCTGTTCGCCGTCACACGCCACGCGAAGTCACGCACCTTCCTGATGCTGGCCTACGGCACCGGCGCGCGCCTGTCGGAGCTGTGCCATCTGCGCGCGGGCGACATCGACAGCCACGCCGACCGCAGGTGCATCCGCATCGTTCAGGGCAAGGGCGCCAAGGACCGCTACGTGCCGCTGGCAGAAGACGTGTTGGCGTTGCTGCGTGCGTGGTGGCAACTCGCTCGCCCCCGGCCGTGGCTGTTCGGCGCCGCGCGCGACGCCGCGCAGCCGATGGATGCGACGAGCGCTCAGCGCTGGTACCGATCGGCCTGCGCCGACGCCGGCATTACCAAGCACGGCGGTATCCACACGCTGCGCCACTGCTACGCCACACACCTGCTGGAAGCCGGCGTGGATCTGCACAGCCTGCAGCAGTGGCTGGGCCACAACCACGTGAGCACCACCACGCGCTACCTGCACCTAGCGCGTCCAGGCCTGCCCGAAGGTGCCCGGCACGCGCCGCTGGCGTTGTTGGGCGCGCTGCCCTCGATCACCCGGCACTGAGCCGCCATGCACTGAGCTTCAACGCACCGAGCCGCCGTGGGCACCACGCTGGCCGAAGTGCTGCGCCACTTCGGACCGCACTATCTGCGCTCGCACACGCTGAGCACATCGCAGGCTCGGGCCTGGCGCGCCATCGTCTCCTGCCGAACGCCCGCACTTGGAGGCCAGCTCCTGCGCTGCGATGGCTGCGGCGCGCAGCAGTGGCGCTGGCACTCGTGCCGCAACCGGCATTGCCCGCAGTGCCAGAGCCGCGCCCGCGATGCTTGGCGCGCCGCGCGCATGGCCGAGCTGCTGGATGTGCCCTACTGCCATCTGGTGTTCACGCTGCCGCACGAGATCAATGCGCTGGCGGCCATGCATCCTCGGTGGGTCTATGACACGCTGATGCACTGCGCGGGCGCCACGCTCACCGAGTTTGCGGCCAACCCGCGCTGGCTCGGCGGCGTCGGCGCCTTCACGCTGGTGCTGCACACCTGGACGCAGGACCTGCGCCAGCACGTGCATGTGCACGCGCTGATGGCGTGCGGGGCGTTGCGCTTGGATGCCAACGGGGGCACGAGCGATGGCTCAAGCGGTGACTCGCGTACGACGTGGGTGGTCCCCAAGCGGGCGAGCTTCCTGTTCCCGGTGCACGCGCTGTCGCGGGTGTTCAGAGCCAAGTTCCTGCAGGCCTTGCGCGAGGCTTGCGCCAGCGGCGCGCTGCCACGCGACCCGGCCGACACCGCGGCGGCCCGCCGCCGGCGTGCACGGGCGTTGAGCCGCCATGACTGGGTGGTCTACGCGAAGACCCCGCTGGCCGGGCCGGCGGCCGTGCTGGACTACCTGGCCCGCTATACCCATCGCACGGCCATCGGCAACGAGCGGCTGGTGGCCTTCGATGACCATCGGGTGTTCCTGCGCGTACGCGCCGACGACGCCGGCGCCAAGCGAACCATTGCCATGGACGGCGAACTGTTCATTGCCCGGCTGCTGCAGCATGTGCTGCCATCGGGCTTCAAGCGCATTCGTCACTATGGGCTGCTGGCACCGGCGGCCAAGACGCGCCGGCTCGCGCTGGCGCGGCAACTGATGGGCATGCCGCCGGCCAACCGCCAAGCGCGCGAGGACGCCCAGGCCTTCATGCGACGGGTGACAGCCATGGAGATCGAGTGCTGTCCGCATTGCAAGCTCGGACGCTGGCTCGTGTTGCAGGACATCCCGCCCGAGCGGCCAGCGCAGCCGAGCACCGCGCGCGCGGCGTGCCGAGGGCCGCCATGGCGCGGGTGCATCGACTCGCACTGATCGTCGGGCTCCAATCCTGCGGGCCGGGATGCCATCGTGCCGCGGGCCGATCGCCCGCCTCGACAGCGGGCGCGGCAAGGGCGTTCGGCGCGTTGCGCATCATCGTCGTCACCATTTGGCACCCGACAGGCGCCTCCCACGCTCAAACCGTCGACAGCAACAGCTCCCGCGCAGGCAGCTGAAACTTACACTGCCCATTGATGCGCCATCCCGGCGCTTCAGTTCAACAAGGTTTATCCGACGCCATGCAACGCCGTACCTGCGATCAGCGTTCCGGCGGGCGTCGGATAAACGCTATTCGTTATGCACCCACGAGCCGCTGAAGCGCTGCCCTATCTCACGCTCGCAACGCACTTTCTGCGGCTTGCCGAAGGTGCGTGTGGTCAGCTTGTCCGTCGCAAGAATGTGCTGACAGTTGTTTCGGACAAGCTAATCGCGCCCTCTCAGTACGACCGCAGGACCGCCTGGTCTGATCATGCGGTTGGAGTTGCCATCCTGTTCAGCTTCTATCACGGCATCGAACTCGTTCTCAAGGGGGGCCTGGCCCTCCAGTCGCAGCCTCCGGGTAACCACAAGCTGAGCAAGCTGCTCAGCGAGTTGGAGCAATCTGGTGTTTGCCCAGCGCTTGTCGCCACAGTAGCCACTTTCGTCCGCAGAATCGACGGTGCTTCTCCTCTCGGGCAGTTCTTGGCTGCCAATGCCATAGCGATCGACAGCTGGTACGAGTCGCTGAAGTACCCGAAGTCCAAAGGTGGCAAGACATTCAGTCATACCAAGTTGAAGTATGGAAGCCTGAGCACTGTTGCGTTCTGGCGCTCCCTCGAGCGCGGCGCCAAGCAGCTACGTAAGCAGGCGGTCGCATGCTTACGAGAGGTGCAGGGTGCATAACCCCTCCATCGAGCGGACGTCTTCGAGCTGGCTTCGCCAGCCCGAAGCCGCCGCTCATGTCGAACGTTATGCACCAGTGCTGCCACACATGAGCGAGTCATCCATGCGCTTCGGCGAGGCCGTGAACGGTCGCCGCGCGGTGCGTCACTGGGCAGGTCTGACGAGCCAGGTTGTCGCGCGCAGTGGCGCCGTTTCCGTTGCCCCCCCACCTTCAGCTCGCGCATT
The DNA here is from genome assembly GCA_036676235.1 of Rhizobacter sp. GTDB lineage: Bacteria > Pseudomonadota > Gammaproteobacteria > Burkholderiales > Burkholderiaceae_C > JAKFDI01. The sequence continues at coordinate 131,315 of JAKFDI010000087.1, forward strand.
CGTCGTCGGCGCGC
>JAKFDI010000088.1:0-131273 GCA_036676235.1 Rhizobacter sp.
TTCGTCTTCACTCAACACCAGTTCCGCCTTCGGTCTGCCTGTTCTCATTGCGGTATCTCGATCACCAAGATACCGCAGAAGCACGCAAGACTAATGCCAGTTATATGCGGGACGGGACACTAGCTCTCGACGGCCAAACCGGCGGCCTTCCACTCAGGGAAGCCATCCTCGAGGCGCCGAACGTTAAACCCCTTCTTTCGCAGCGCAGCCACCGCCTCGAAGGCCATCACGCAGTAGGGCCCGCGACAGTACGCCACGATTTCCTGTGTCTTCGGCAGTTCGGCCAAATGTCTCTTGAGCTGGCCCAGCGGGATGTTCACTGCGCCGGGAAGGTGTCCAAGGTTGTACTCGTCCTCGGGCCGCACATCGAGTAGCGTCACCAGATGATCCCGCAGCTTGGCCTTCAGTTCGCTTCGTGAGATTGGCGCCAATGCGTCGCGCGCGAAGAAGTAGTCCGCCATGACCTCGCGGACTTCGGCGCGATTGCGCTCGCCCACGCAACCAACAGCCTTGAGAAGCGCCACGACAGACTCGTGGCCCGACAGGCTGTAGACAACCTGCTTGCCTTGCCGCTGCGCCTCGACCAGTTGGGCGCGGCGAAGTATCTGCAGGTGACGCGACGTGTTTGCAAAGGTCAACCCGCTGACGTCAGCAAGCGCCTCGACGGCACGCGCGCCCTGTGCCAGGTGCTCCAGCAGCTCCAGCCGATGGGGATGCCCCACGGCCTGACAGATCTCGGCCAGGCTGGCGTATACGGCCTTCTTCGGTGCGGTCTCTCGCATCTCATGGTCCCTCAACAACGCCCCTCATCTTCACACTGGTCAGGCTTGACGCCGTGGTGCCGATAAGAAATCATTCAGCGTATTGATTGAATGATACAAGTGCCTGACAAGGTGCACCTTCGCATGTTCAAGAACCCGATGCACCGTCAGGTCCTGTTGCTGGCCACGGCCCAGGCGCTGTTCCAGACCGTCTCCGTGATGGTGATGACTGTCGGCGGTCTGGCCGGAACCCAGCTTGCGACCTCGGCGGGCCTCGGCACGCTGCCCATTGCGACGATGTTCCTGGGCACCGCCAGTGCGACGTTCCCGGCTTCGTCGTGGATGGCCAAGGTCGGCCGGCGCCGGGGCTTCATGCTCGGGGCGTTGTTGGGAGTCATCGGGGGATTGGTGGCCGCATGGGGGATCTGGCAGGGGTCACTGGCCGTCCTGTCAATCGGCACCTTCTTCGTCGGCACGTACCAGGCGTTCGCGCAGTTCTATCGGTTCGCCGCGAGCGAGATTGCCGACGATGCCTTCCGCCCGCGTGCCATCTCGCTGGTGATGGCCGGCGGAGTGGTGGCCGCCCTGTCGGGTCCGATGTTGGCAGGGCTGGGAGGGCCGGCGCTGGAGCCTCAGTACCTTGGCTCGTTCCTGATTCTCGCGACGGTCTCTCTCATCGCCGCAGGCATCCTGGCGGGGCTGCGCGTCCCGTCGCCCGCGGCAATCCAAGCCACTCAACAGGAAGGACGCGCGTGGCGCGCCATCGTCGCCCAGCCCGCTTACCTGGTCGCGCTCTTCGGCGCCGCCACAGGGTATGGCGTGATGATTCTCGCGATGACCGCGACCCCGCTCGCGATGGTCCACCACCACCATGGGCTGGCGAGCGCATCAACGGTTATCCAGCTGCACGTCCTGGGCATGTTCCTGCCGTCCTTCTTCACGGGCTCGCTCATCGCTCGCTGGGGGACGCTGCGTGTCATGTTCACCGGCATCGTCCTGCTAGCGGGACATGTGTTGATGACGTGGACCGGCACCGGTTTCAGTTCATTTGCAAGCGCCCTGGTGCTGCTCGGGGTCGGCTGGAACTTCCTCTACATCGGCGGCACGACCTTGCTGACAACCACCTACTCCCCCGCGGAGAAAAGCCGCGCCCAAGCCACCAACGACATGACCATATTCGCGATCGGCTTGGCTTGCTCCTTCGGCGCCGGCGGTCTGCTGAAGGTGCTGGGTTGGCAATGGATGAACGCGCTTCTGCTGCCCTGGCTCGCCGGCGCCGCTGCGCTGCTCATTTGGTTCGGCATCAGCACGGAACACGCCAAGGACAGGGCCGCTGCTCGCGACCGGGCGGCGACTTGACCTGAGAGGAGAAGGCGATGTCCATCACGTCGCACTGGCAGCAGGTGTATGAAACGAAACAGGTGACCGAGGTGAGCTGGTTCCAGGAACACGCCCAGCAGTCGTTGGCATTGATTCGCGCGAGCGGCATCGGTCCCGAAGCGTCAATCATCGATGTTGGCGGCGGCGCCTCCACGTTGGTGGATGACCTTCTATTGCAGAACTTCGAGCGAATCACCATCGTTGACGTGGCCGAGTCGGCGTTGGAGGAAAGCAAACGCCGCCTTGGTCCTGCCGCTGCTCGCGTCGATTGGGTTGTGGGCGACATCACCGTGGTGGCGCTTCCTGAATCGGCATACGACTTCTGGCACGACCGCGCGGTGTTCCACTTCCTTGTCGAACCTTCGCATCGAGCGGCTTATGTGGCGGCTGCGCTGCGTGCCCTCAGGCCGAGTGGCTACTTGATGATCGCGACGTTCGCCGACGATGGTCCCACGCGCTGTAGCGGTCTACCGACGATGCGGTACTCCAGCGGTCAGCTGCATGCCCAGTTCGGAAGCTCGTTCCGCCTGGTCACGCAGACGAGGGAAATTCATCAAGCGCCGTCCGGAACGGCACAGGCATTCACCTACTGCTTGCTTCGGAAAAGCGCATAGCCGCGCTGCCGAGAAACGGAGAGCTTCATCGGCAGCCGCTGGCTTCAGACAAGGTCCCATGAACGGCGGTCCAACCCGATCTCGTGCAGTGACGGATGCGCCGCTCGCTGCTGCCGGTGCCATCTATGCTCCCGTCCCTTGTGTTGCAAGAATCGAATGAAGACCCTACTGCTGTTTATCGCCACGGCGCTCGCCGAAATCGTCGGCTGCTATCTGCCTTACCTATGGTTGAAGCAAGGTCGCACGGCGTGGCTGCTGGTGCCGGCAGCGTTCAGTCTGGCGCTTTTCGCGTGGCTGTTGACCCTCCATGCGACAGCGGCCGGGCGGGTGTACGCCGCGTACGGCGGCGTCTACATCAGCGTCGCCATCGCCTGGCTGTGGGCGGTCGACAAGGTGCGGCCGACCGCTTGGGACACCGCGGGCGTGCTCGTCGCACTCTGCGGCATGGGCATCATCATGTTCCAGCCAAGAGGCTGAAGCCGCTTCAGGCGCAGCACCCGCGGCTGGCCGCCTCAGGTGTACCAGCCATGTCCTTGAGGATTGAGCACTGAGCCGCTGGTCCACCGGCGCACATCTCCGAGCAAGACCGGGCGAAGCGAGCCAGGCTTCTCTCAAGCGTGCGCAGTTCGGCCATCTTCGCGCGAACGGCTGCCAACCGCGCTTGCGCAATCGCCAAGGTCTCGAAGCAGTCCCGCTCCTCGCTCTGAGAGAGCGACACGAGCTCGCGCACCTGCTCGATCGGAAACCCGAAATCGCGGCAGTGGCGGATGAAGGTGAGCAGTTCCTCGGAGTCCGCCTGGTAGACGCGATGTCCGCTCGGCCGGCGCTTCGCCGGCGGGATAAGGCCGATCTCCTCGTAGTAGCGGATGGTGGGCACCGTGCAGCCCGTGCGCTCGGCGAGGGCGCCTATCGTCAGCTCTGAGGTCGTTTCCAGATTCTTCATCGAAGGCCCTTGCATCTCAAGCTACTTGAGGTTTTACAGTGAGTCTATCGGGGCTCGGCCTCGCTTGCAGAAGGTGACCGATGAAGAAGGTACTTGGACTGGTGGGCGTTGCGGCGGCCTGTGGCGTTTGCTGCGCCATCCCGCTTGCATTGCCGCTGCTGGGTGGCGTGGCTGCCTCCAGCTTGGGGTTCGCGTTTGGCTGGGAGGTGGCAGCCTTGCTCGGGTTGGCCGCCGTGGCGTTTACGCTGTTCCTGGCCCGACGGCAGAGGGCCGCTGCGGCGGCATGTGCCCCAGCGGCGAGCGGCTCGTCGTCCTGTGGCTGTGCCGGCAGCGCCACGACCGAGAAGGGCCACGCATCATGAGCGCACCCATCGCCTGCACTCTGCCGGGTCCCGAACTGCGCGACCGGCTCGGCGCCATTGCTGCGCTGGCGAAGCGCGCCCTGCTGGCCTACGAACAGGACGGTGCGACGCTGAGCTTGCGGTACGCGAACGAGGCGGCAGACGAGCTCGAGGCAGTGGTGGCCCAGGAGCGGGAGTGCTGCGCGTTCCTCGACTTCGATCTGGTGCGGCGCTCGGACGCGGTTCACCTCGTCATCACGGCGCCTGCTGAGACGATCGAGTTCGCTCCCGTGCTGATGGCTCACTTCCTCGGCCAGCCAGCTCGCCAGCTGGGAGGCTGCGGTGCCTCTTGCGGCTGCAACGCCGGCAGCGCTGCATGAAGCCCAGGCTGCTCGGCCTCTTGCTGCTGTGCCTTCCGGGGTTTGCGCTCGGACAACCGGCGGTTGTCGCGACCGCCCATGTGCGAGCAGAGCTTGTTGCTCACGCGCCGAGCGGCGTGCGCCCCGGCAAGACCGTGCAGTTGGGGCTGTCCATCCAGCACCAGCCGCACTGGCATACCTACTGGAAGAACCCGGGCGACTCTGGCTTGCCGACCACGTTCAGCTGGCAGTTGCCCGATGGGGTTCAAGTCAGCGACGTCGACTGGCCCACGCCCAAGCAGCTCCCTGTCGGCCCGCTGATGAACTACGGCTACGAGGACCAAGTGCTGCTGCCGGTGAAGCTCAGCATCCCGGAGGGTTTCAGCGCCCGAACGCTCGACGTGAAGCTGCGCGCGGACTGGCTGGTGTGCAAGGAAATCTGCATTCCTGAGTCGGGCGAGTTTTCGCTTCAGGTGCCGACGGACGCCGCGACTGTTTCGCATGCCACTACGTTTGCTGCCGCGCAGGCTCGGGTGCCGCAGTCGCTCGAGAACCTGCGTGCCGCCGCCCTGGTCGAAGGCAATGTGCTGGCCGTTGAAGTGGACGGCTTGCCGCCGGCGGCTCAGCAGAAAGCGTTGGAGCTGTTCGCCGAAACGCCCGGGGTCATCGAGCATGCGGCACGCATCGAGCAGCGCTGGGACGGCGCCCGGTGGAAGGCGGCGGTTCCTCTGGCCGCACAGCGCACGGAGAGTCCGTCCGTCATGCACGCGGTGCTTGCCGCCCCTGGGCAGCCCACAGGCATGCGTGTGCGACTGGCGATCGAAGGGCAGTGGGCGGGCGTTTCATCACCGGCCCCAGCGGCTACGCATTCGGCGCCGCAGGGCGTAGCGCCAAGCGCAGCCTCATTCATGCTCACACTCAGCCTCGCCGTGCTCGGCGGGATGCTGCTGAACCTGATGCCGTGCGTGTTTCCGGTGCTATCGCTCAAGGTGCTCGGCTTCGCGCAGCCCGGGCAAAGCCGCCGGACTCTGGCGGCCAGCGGTGTGGCCTACACAGCGGGCGTGATCGTGTCCTTCGTGGCGCTCGCCGGCCTCTTGCTCGTGCTGCGCGCGGGCGGTGAGCAGCTTGGCTGGGGCTTTCAGCTCCAGTCGCCGGTGTTCGTGGCGCTGCTGGCGGTCGTCTTCACCCTGATCGGTCTGAACCTCGCGGGGGTGTTCGAGTTCGGCAGCGTGCTGCCCAGCAGTGTGGCGACGCTGCGGGCGCGCAACCCGGTGGCCGATCATGCGTTGACCGGTGTGCTCGCGGTGGCGGTCGCGTCGCCCTGCACGGCGCCGTTCATGGGCGTCGCGCTCGGTGCCGCGCTGACACTTCCTCCCGCTCAAGCTCTGATGGTGTTCGCCGCACTCGGGTTGGGCATGGCGTTGCCGTATTTGGCCGCGAGTCTTCTGCCTGGAGTGGCTCGGCGGCTGCCTCGGCCAGGCGTCTGGATGCTGCGCTTCAAGGTGCTGATGGCATTCCCGATGTTTGCCACAGTGGTGTGGCTGCTGTGGGTGCTGGGCCGGCAAGTGGGCATCGACGGCGCTGCTGCATTGCTTGCGGTACTTGTGGCACTTGCCTTCACGGCCTGGGCCATCGGCTCCCCAGGCTTCGGACGCAAGGGCAAGCTTGGTTTCGGCACCGCCGCAGTGGTGACGCTGGCGGCGACGGTCTTCTGGGCGTGGCCGGCCGTTCATTCGCCCGCATTGGCGGCGAGCGGGACAACCAACGATTCGCCCTGGCAGCCCTGGTCCATAGCTGCTGTCGCCGAAGCCCAAGCTGAGGGCAGGCCCGTGTTCGTCGACTTCACGGCCGCCTGGTGTGTCACCTGCCAGGTGAACAAGCTCACGACACTGTCGGACCGCACTGTCCTTGCCGATTTCCATCGTCGGCGAGTGCTGCTGCTTCGCGCTGACTGGACGCGGCGTGACCCGCAGATCACGCAGGAACTGGCTCGCCTCGGGCGCAGCGGTGTACCCGTGTACGCGTTGTACACGCCCTCCGCTCAAGTGCCGCTGGTGCTGCCGGAGATCTTGCGTGCCTCCGACCTGCACCGTGCACTTGCCGATCTGCAACCCGCGCGCAGCGACGCGATTACGTCGACCGTTTTAACAAGGAGTGAATGATGATGAAGACCTGGATGATGGGCGCCCTGTTCGGCGCCACCGTGCTCGCCGCGACCTCTGCGATGGCGCAAGCAGTCGTGGGAAATCCGGCACCGGCGTTCACCGCCACCGACACGACGGGCAAGCCTGTGACCTTGTCCGATTTCAAGGGCAAGTTCGTTGTGTTGGAGTGGACCAACCCGGAGTGCCCGTTCGTGGGCAAGCACTACAACAGCGGCAACATGCCTGCGACGCAGAAGCAGATGACGGCCAAGGGCGTTGCCTGGCTGTCCATTCAAACGACCAAAAAGAACGACGACAAGGCGCGCGCCGAGCTGCAGGCGTGGCAGAAATCGAAGAACGCATCTCCCACGGCGACGATCATCGACTCGGATGGAAACGTCGCCCGCGCCTATCGCGCCACTGCGACGCCGCACATGTACGTCGTCGACCCGCAGGGCACGCTGATCTACGCCGGCGCCATCGACAGCAAGCCGAGCGCAAATCCGGCAGACATCGAAACGGCGACCAATTTCGTGTCCCAGGCGCTCGACGAGGCGATGTCTGGTAAGACAGTGAGCCGTCCGAGCACGCGTGCTTATGGCTGCGCGGTGAAGTATCCGCGTGGCGCCTGACTGCCAGCGAAACAAGGAGGCGATGTCTTCCGGCCACAACAGAGAGTGACGGAAGTCGTGCAACCGTTAAGCGTGCTAGGTCGTTGGAACCGAACACATCTTTTCTTCCTGACGGTTGGCTAGGTTCCAAGAGCGCTGTGGTGCCTTGTGCGCACGAGGTACCTCCAGCGTGCGCAGTCCGGCCGGCCACGCGCGGGAAGCCGAAATTCGAGGTAGGTGACGGAGATCAGCAGCGCAGCTGTTGCTACCCTAAAGTGTCCCCATGACGAACAACCCAACCGAGAAAGCGCTGCTTGCCAGAGGCTTCGACAGCGAGTTGGCCGCGTCGATTCGGCAGCGGGGGTACACCCTCGAATCTCTGAAGCTTGCGGACGACGAGAACTTGTCCGCCTTAGGCTTGTCGCAGTCCCAGGTCGAATTGCTTCGACGGGAGCCGCGTCCGCCGATCCCGATGGAGGACCTCACACGCGCCCTCTTCGACAACCGGTGGGTGTGCTGCGTTTGTCGGGACGCCTCGCGCCCCATCATCGTCCACCACATCCGGGAATGGTCCGAGAGTCAAGACCACGCGCCGGCCAACTTGGCCGTCCTCTGTTCCCTGCATCACGGTGAGGCGCACACCCAGCGTCAACTTGAGCAGAACCTGACCGGTTCCCGTATTGCTCAATCCAAGGCCATGTGGGAGGCCCAGATCCGTCGGGACGACGCGGCGGCAATCCAGGAAGGCACGGTGCTGCAGGCCGAGACGTGGTTCTACTTCAACCACCTTCGCCTCTACGAACTCGCTGTCGAGCTCGGAGTCGACGTCGCTGCCCAGCCAAGCCTCCCCGCCGCCTTAGCTGCGGGCGTTTGCCGGCCCGACGGCACGGTGAGCAAACCAGCTGCTGCTGGAAGCTTCATGTATGCGGACTCGGACCGAGCGCCGCTCTTCAGGTTCATGCTTGGTCTGCTCCGCGCCGTCTTGGCCGAAGCGCCACTTCGCAACATCTCCGATTACCTCGACCGAGGCGTTCTGGGGTGCTTGGCCCCGGGCGATGTGGTCTTCGTTCAGGGGCTACACACCTTCACGCCCCAAAGCCCGGCCCCAGCAGGTAGCCAGTTCAGTCGAGGACAGCGTAGCGCAAATCGTGTGGTCGTCAGCTTCGTGTTCGACCTCAGTGAAGCCACGTCGTCGTCGGCTTGGAGCACCTGGCTGCGAGGAACGGGGAACGTGGGGTGCTTGCTTCGCGTTCAGCGCCTTTCGCGGCTCGGTCCCAAGCTGCACATCGAGTGCACCGTGCTGGCCATTCGCAGTGCCTATCGCGAATTGAAGCAGCGGATGTATGAGCTGCATCTGCTTGAGTCAGGCCTTCCCCAGAGGAACGAGGAAGGCGGCGAGGACGACTTCTCAAAGTTCGACGAGTACGACCAGCGCGTGGTGCAATAGATGGCGACTACAGCCTGGTCCCAGGGTCACCTGGGTGCCGCGTCCGATTGGTTCCGTGTCACACGCTATGCCGGAACGAGCATTGTCGTTTGAGAGCAGACCACCAGTCTCTTGGCGCCTCGTGTGAGCGCCACGTAAAGGTGTCGAGCGTCCATGACGGCAGGGTTCAGTACGACAGCCACGTCGGCCTCCAGCCCCTTGAGCAATAGCGTACTGCCCACTGCTCGCCGGGTCACCGGGCGTCCCAGGTGACGATTGCGCTCCCGAGCCCGGACAACGGCCTCCTGAAACGTGCCCTCGCCTTGGTTGGCGGACTGAAGGGCACCCTTCAAGACATGAAGCACTTCAGGCCGATAAACCCGCACACCATCTGCCTCCTCGAAGGCTCGCACCGCGGCCAAGGTGGTTGCGAACGAAGGCGCCACCTTGAAGGCCAGCGCAGCTGCCTCGGCTGCAGTGGCGTCCTTTCTTGCTGTGCCCCTTGACAGGGACTCTACGCGCCGGAGCAGCTCAGCACCGCCGAGATTCGTCATGAGCTCTGATGCGAACTGAACCAGCGCCTGCAGCGAGGAACTCGAACTTGCATCGAAGTTTCGCCCGAACACGGTCAGGTCGCGAAGGTCCACAGCTTCCACCATCGTTGCTCCAGGCGTCTGAGACGCCACTTGGCGCTGCCCCGTCGGACTGGTGCTGTCGCCAATCACGAGCACCGTTCCCTGGGCGGTCGGCGCCTTGGTCATTGCCGCTTTCAAGCGCTCGAGGTGGGCACCGTTTGGGTCCGCGGGCAGCTTGATCCAGCTCACCTCCGCCGGTGCTCGGCTCAGGTCAACGGCCTTCCCCGCCAAGAGCTGGGCGCGGGACTCAAGGAGCCAACGCCCGAGGTCGTCCGCGCCAGCGTTCTTCCAGCGCCACGGTGTTGAGAGTTCTCCTACGGAGGGGAACAGGTTCGGAACGTCCTTGGTCCAGTCCACCGTGGGCTCACGAAACCCGAAGATGGCCTGCAGCGGGTCCCCCAGGACACAGGTCGGCAGCACGCCCGCAGCCCAGCCAACAATTTGGTGCTGTGGGATGGTGCAGTCCTGATACTCGTCCACCATGAGGCGGCCATACGTGGCCTTGAGCGCGTCGGCAACGTCCCCGCTCGCTAGCAGTTTCCATGCAGCCTGCCGCACTGCGGGGTAATCGTTGCCTGGGTTCTCGAGTCGAAGGACCGCCGGCTTGACGCCACTTCGTGACGGGAACTTCGATATTAGGCGGATCGACCAGCTGTCGATGGTCGAGACGCGGTAGACATGCCTCGGCACGTTCGCCTTCGCCAGCCGGGCTTCCAATGCTCCCTTCCCGGCGTTCGTGTGGGTCAGGACCAGCGCAGGCTTGCTGTCGGCCTGCAGCTTGAGGGAGTCTGCGATGAGCTGCGTCTTTCCGCATCCAGCAGGTGCCGTGACCGCGCCTCGCCGGACGCTCAGAATGTCTAGCTCAGGCATCTTTATGCGCCCAGCTGAACACGCCGTTCACCACATCGACGAACCGGGCGTCCGAAGTCGCGAGGGCCGGCCCCACGATATCCCTGGCAACGGCTTCCATCTTGGTGATGGACTTGAACCAGCCTGCCTTCTTAATTCGAGCCGCTTCCCCCAGGACCGTGCGCGTTGCGACGGAGTAGGTGCCCGAGGGTCCTTCCGCCTGAACTGCAGCAAGGGTCAGCTTTCCCGAAGAGCGGGTTCGAATGTGCTGGTCGACAAGGCCATCCTCTGTCAGCTCAAGCGCCCGCGCTATCAGCGCCGTGACTGCTGCGGCTGGAAGGCTCGCAAACAACTCATCTTCCAGTGCTCGTCCATCACGCCAAGTTACGTGGTGCCCGCCAGCAGCTACGAAGGCGGCCACGGTAGCCGGGGTCGGTGTCTTGTCGTTGTCCTGCACCGCCGCCACTCGGTAGCCGAGCTGCTGGAACGCTGACGCCCGATAGAAGCACCGGTCAGCGTCACCGCCCGTCGCGTCCACGTAGCCCACGCCTGCCGCCTGGAGAGACCTGTAGCCCTGCGAAATCCAGAACTCGTCCAGACCTCGAATCAGGCCGACTTCGCTTGCACCTTCGCAAACGATGACCGTCCGAGCGAGGAACGCTTCGGGGTAGCAACGGATGGTGCTCTGGGCGTCGTCACCGGCGCCGACTGGTAGTGCGTGGTGAACACCGCCAGCGGATCGAACCACGAACAGCTGGCTTCCCGACAGCTCGCGCAATACGACAGGAGAGTGGCTCGTCATGAAGACTTGGAGCGGCGGAGCCTTCTCCTTGGCTCCCAGTGAACCCAGTAGCCGCGTCAGTCGATGGGGCTCAAGTCCGTATTCGATTTCGTCGACCAGGACGACATTGGCGGTGTTGGCTGCGGCTCGGTGGAGCCCCGCAATCAGCAATCGGGTCGAGCCTGTGCCGAGGCTTCGCAGCGGTATGCCCGCCTCACTGTGAAGCGAGATAGCGCCGTCGCTAAACGAAACCGAATGAGCGTCGAGCAGCGCGGTAGCGCCGCTTCCGACAGAAACGCCGAGGCCCCGTGCCGTATCGGTGACCGTCTTCAAGGTGGCTGCCAATTGCGGAGCTGCCTTGGCACCGAATCCACTTCTGGCGTCGCGCGCAGCCTTGACGAGTTCCGACCCGATGTCAGCCCGCTCGTCAGAGAGCCGATTCAGGACGGAGCCCCGGGTCCAGGACAAGTTCGAACTGGGATGGTTGCCGAGACGGGCAGGTGCGATGGCTGCACGGTCCTTCCAAGGAAGGCCGCGCGGAGGGTCAACGCTAGCCGTTCGCTGGGAAAAGAGCGACCAAATCGGCTCCAGATCTGCTTTGACCGTGAAGTGGGCCGTCAGAACCGTTTCCAGCCCCTTGCGCGGCTCGTCCTCGACCATGCCCGTCGTTGCGTCGAAGCCGCGGAGGTACTCGCCGAAGCTTTCGATGCTCAGCATCGAGTCCGGCAGGTCGCCAAGAGTGACGGAGATGCTGATGCTCTGGGTGACGTCGAGTGTGTGAAAGTCGGTGTCGGCGATGGCCAGATTTCTGCGAGCACCAAGGCAGTAATCGATGGCATCAAGGATGGTGGATTTGCCGCTATCACCAGGACCTATAAGGCAGTTCACGCCGGCCGCCGGGCACCAATCCAAGGCACGGACCGCCCGAAAATTTCGGATTTCAACCTTTCGTATGCGCGCCAAGCTTCCTCCTGTGCCGGTTCCCGGTCATAGCCTTGCCGCAAGGGTACGTCATGCGGCAGGCGACGACGCACGGCAATATCGACAGCGCTACCCGGTGCCATTTAGCTCGGCAAGAGGGGCCAACCACGCAGATCTTTCCACGATCGCCGATACGCCGAGGACCTGTCACCCTTCGGAAGAGGTCTGCTCGACCACCCTACGAATTTTCAAACGGATCGGAAGAATGCTGTCTGTCAGCCGCAGCATCTGACTGATGCGCAGCCAGTCTCGGTTAGAAGTTCGATGAACAATGGCGCACACTGCGGGCGAAGGTACGCGCCGAATCAACGGCGGATTGAACGGCCTTCCAGAGCGCAAAGCGCTCACCGCGAAAGCCGTCCGAGCACTCGCCAGCGTTTGAACTCAACGTGCGCGGCCGTTGAGTAGTTCAAACGGCGCAGAGAGGCCTCTACGCCCGGTGGCGGTGCCACTTCAAACGCTGCACGAATAGCAGACGGGAGGGCTCCGGTGTTTGGCTCAAACGCATTCGCTATACATGCCAATGAACAAGCACACCTCTCTCACCGACCTCGGCGCGGTCACGCACCGACGCGCTGTGCGCGCTGATGGGAGCGTGCGCGAGCACGCATACAAAACCGTCCGTGTTGCCGGCCGACACGGAGGCGCGACGACTGTCGATGTGCCGGTGGACACGGTCTACGCGTGGATGCACGCGTACCGCGTTTCGCTCGCAGATATCACGCGTGTGATGCGTGATGCGGCTCAGCTGCTGCGTCGTAGCCCGCCGACCTCGTCAGGCATCTACCTCTCTTGGTCCTCGCTCGTGAGAGCCCGCGCGCTGAAGCTTTTGCAAGCAGTCGCGGCAGGTGCTCCGCTCGCAGAGGCGACGTGGGCAGCACAAAACAACGCTGCATGGGACGCGGCAATCGGAGACAACGAATGAACACCGGAATCACCACCGCCAGCAACACGGGCAGGGCTGACAAGAAGCACACGATGAAGCGCAAAACCGTGGCTGGCGTCGTGCGCGAGTACGACTACAAGCTGTTCCGCGTTCTCGGGCCGTCGGGGCGTGTCACGACTGTCTCCGTCGATTGGCAGGTGTACTTCAGACTGCTCAAGCGGTATGCGCTTGGCCCGCGTGCGTTCTCGCTCTCAGTCAAGTCCTGCGCCGCTCGGCTCATCGAAGCAAGGTCGGTGAGCCCGACGGTGTCGTTCAGCGAACAAGTCCGTACCGCTGTTCGAGAGCACCTCGAGCAGCGCAGCCTGACGCGCTGGAACTGAAGCAACTCGCTCCACTGGCGTTCTCGCTCGCAGCGCTCACGCGCACTCCGCAGCCTCCTCAGGGGCTGCTCTCGTTACTGGCTTCCGCTGGCGCTCGCCGTCGTCTTCCGCTCTCGCTCGACCCGAGCGTGCTCACGCACGCGTGATGGCCAAGGTTTCAGTCGCCGGCCGGGTGCGCCCTGCCCTCAATCGGTACACTCGACGCTTGAAGCCTCGGTGGCGGAATTGGTAGACGCGACGGTCTCAAACACCGTTTCTTAATCGAGTGCCGGTTCGATTCCGGCCCGAGGCACCAGCCCGCTAGCACGGCGGACGCGACGTTGTCAAAGTTGTTCGCTCCGACGTGTTGTTTATACGCACTTCTGGAAATACGGTGGAAAGGCTAAACAGCCCGAGACTTATATGACCAGAAAAATCCTAAGTGTGACAACCACTTAGACACGTCGAAACACTAGTTTGGGGTGTACCCCACGGGACTCAAAATCCCGTTCCGCAAGGAGTGTCGGTTCGATTCCGACCCGAGGCACCACGAATCCCCGCTCAGCCGCCGCTCGCGCCGATGCGCGCTGTGCGGCCCGCCGCGCCGCCCCGCGGCTGCGCCCCAGGAATCCGCTTCATGCCGTCCATGCCCCCGATCACCCAGGCCCTGCTGTTGATCAATGTGGCGGTGTTCTGCATCGACCTCTTCCTGAACGGCCTGCTGAGCCGCTTCGGTGCGCTGCACTCGCTCGGCTGGGGCTTCATGCCGTGGCAGGTGGTGACCTACGCCTTCCTGCACGGCAGCGTCGGCCACCTGTTCTTCAACATGCTGGGTCTGTGGATGTTCGGCTCGGAGCTCGAACGCCTGTGGGGCCAGCCGCGCTTCATCCGCTTCTACGCGGCCAGCGTGTTGAGCGCGGCGGCGATGCAGCTGCTCGTGAACATGCTGCTCGGCTCGCACGTGCCCACCGTCGGTGCGTCGGGTGGACTGTTCGGCCTGCTGCTGGCGTTCGGGATGACCTTTCCCAACCGCACGATCATGCCGCTGTTCCCGCCGATCCCGATGAAGGCCAAGACCTTCGTCGCGGTGTACGGCGGGCTCGAACTGCTGCTCGGCGTGACGGGCACGCAGCAGGGTGTGGCGCACTTCGCTCACCTCGGCGGCATGCTGGGCGGCTACCTGATGATCCGCTACTGGCGCGGCCAGTCACCGTTCGGCAAGCGCCGGCGCTGATCAGGCCCGCAGGCCTTCGCGCACCGTCGGGTAGCGCAGCTTGAGCCGCAGTTCTCGCTTCAGCCGGCGATTGACCAGCCGGCGCGATTCCCCCATGAAGCTGATCTGCATCGGCGACAGCACGCCGGCCGCTTCGCTGCGCGCCACACGTGGCGGGCGCGGTAGGCCGGCGATGTCGGCCGCGAGATCGAAGTAGTCGCCCATCTTCATTTCGGTGTCGTCGCTGGCGTGCACCACGCGCTGCGGCAGGCCGCGTGCGAGCGCGGCGACGCAGGCGCGTGCCAGGTCGTCCGCATGAATGTGATTCGTGTACACGTCGTCGGCCGCCGCCAGCACCGGCGTGCCGCGACGCACACGTTCGCTTGGACCGCCCGGCCGATCGGCCGCGTAGATGCCGGGGATACGAAGAATGCTCACGCGCACGCCGCTGCGCCGGCCGAACCAGCGCAGCCGCGCCTCGGCATCCGCACGGCGACGACTGCGGTCGGTCGACGGATGCACGGCGCGTGTCTCGTCGAAGCGTTCGCCGCCGCAATCGCCGTACACCCCGCTGGTGCTGCCGTAGACGATGCATCGTGCACGGCCCTTGAGGGCGAGCGCACTCAGCAGGTTCGCGGTGCGCGTGTCGGTGTTGCCGCGCACGGGCGGCGGGGCGAGGTGGAGCACTGCATCGGCCAGGCCGCCGAGGCGCGCGAGCGTCGTCGGCTCGTCCAGGTTGCCAAGCAGCGGCACGGCACCCGCCGCGCGCAACTCCTCCAGGCGATCGGGGCTCGAGCTGAGCGCCAGTACGCGCCAGCGCGGCACCAGCAGCTTCAGCACGCGCAGGCCCACGTCGCCGCAGCCGACGATCAGCAGGCTCGGGCGGTGCAGGCGGGCCATGTCGGCAGCAGGTAGGCGCCCGCAGTGTGCAAAACGACCGCCGGCGCGAGACGGCCGTGAGGCCAAGCGAAGGCGGGCAAAATTGCAGGCTGTTCCATCAAGCGCGCATTATGAGTTTCACCGTCACCGTGCAGCCGAGCGGGCGCACGTTCAGTGTCGATCGGGACGAGCCCATCCTCACCGCCGCCATCCGTCAAGGTGTCGGCCTGCCCTACGGCTGCAAGGACGGCGCCTGCGGCTCGTGCAAGAGCCGCTTGCTCGAAGGCCGCGTGATCCACGGCGCGCACCAGCTCAAGACGCTCTCGATCGAAGAAGAGGAAGCCGGCTTCGTGCTCACCTGCTGCGCTGCCGCGCAGACCGACGTGGTGATCGAGGCGCGCACGGTGGCGGGCGCCGGCGAGTTCCCCGCGCGCAAGCTGCCCACGCGCGTGACGCGCATCGACAAGCCCGCGCCCGATGTGGCGGTGCTCACGATGCAGTTGCCTGCCAACGACCCGCTGCGCTTTCGCGCCGGCCAGTACATCGAGTTCATCCTGCGCGACGGCTCGCGCCGCAGTTACTCGATGGCGAGCGCGCCGCACACGCAGGGCGAGAAGCCATTCATGGAACTGCACGTGCGGCACATGCCCGGCGGCCTGTTCACCGATCAGGTGTTCGGCACGCTCAAGGAGAAGGACATTCTTCGCGCCGAAGGCCCGTTCGGCGGCTTCTTCCTGCGCGAGGACAGCGACAAGCCCATCGTGCTGCTCGCTTCCGGCACCGGCTTCGCGCCGTTGAAGGCGATCCTCGAGCACATGCAGTTCAAGAACATCACGCGGCCGACCGTGCTCTACTGGGGCTGCCGCAGCCGAGCCGATCTCTATTTGCATGACTGGGCGCTCAAGATGGCCGCCGACATGCCGAATCTCCAATACGTACCGGTGCTCTCCGATCCGAAGCCCGGCGACGCCTGGCTGGGCCGCACCGGCTTTGTTCACCAGGCCGTGATGGCCGACCTGCCGGATCTCTCCGGCCACCAGGTCTACGCCTGCGGCACGCCGGTGATGGTGGAATCCGCCCAGCGCGATTTCGCCGCCGAATGCGGCCTGCCTCCCGAAGAGTTCTACGCGGACTCGTTCACCTCCGAAGCTGACAAGCACTGACCCACAAGCACTGACCCATGAACCTCATGAAACGCCGCTCCACCCTCGCCCTTCTTGTGCTCGCCGCTGCACCGCTGTTCGCGCAGGCGCAATCCGATCGCCCGATTCGCCTCGTCGTGCCCTACCCGGCCGGCGGACCGCTGGACACCATCGCGCGCGTGCTCGCCGAGAAGACGAAGGACACGCTCGGCACCGTCATCGTCGAGAACCGCGCCGGCGCCGGCGGCAACATCGGCGCCGACCAGGTGGCGCGCTCGGCACCCGACGGTCACACCATCGTGATGGGCGCCATCGCCACGCACGCGATCAACCCGTGGCTGTACGCCAAGATTCCGTACGACCCGATTCGCGACTTCACGCCCATCACGCTCGTGGCGCAAGTGCCCAACGTGCTGGTGATGAACGCCGCCACCGCCGAGCGCCTGAATATCAAGACCGTGGGCGATCTGGTGAAGTACGCCAAGGCCAACCCCGGCAAGCTGAACTACGGCTCGGGCGGCAACGGCAGCGGCGGCCACCTCGCCGGCGAGATGTTCAAGACCCAGGCCGGCGTGTTCATGGTCCACATTCCCTATGCCGGCGGAAGCCCGGCGCAGTTGGGCCTGCTGTCCGGCGACGTCGACCTGAACTTCGACAACCTCGCCACGGCCTCGGCCAACATCAAGTCCGGCAAGCTGCGCGCCATCGCAGTGACGACCAAGGCGCGTTCGAGCCTGGTGCCCGAGATCCCGTCGATTGCCGAAGCCGGCAAGTCGCTCGGCCTCGGCGAGTTCGACGTGAACACCTGGTTCGGCCTGTTCGGTCCGGCGAATCTGCCGGCCGATGTGACGGCGCGGCTCAACAAGGCCTTTGTCGGCGCGCTGAATTCGCCCGACGTGAAGGCCCGCATGGCCGGCTTGCTGGCCGAGCCCTCGCCCACCACGCCCGACGCCTTCGCCGCTTTCGTGAAGAAGGAACTCGCCAAGTACGAGCAGGTGGTGAAGGCCAGCGGCGCCGTCGTCAATTGACGGGCGGCGCGCTTCGGCCTTAGTCTTCGCCCACGATGCACATCCTGCCGATCACCCGTTCTTCGCGACGATTCTCTCGACGACGACGTTGAGCGGGATTGTTGCGACCGTGCCCGGCAGGGCATCCGAAGGCCACGACACCCGTCGTGGCCTTCGTGCTTTCGGGCAGGCGTTCATGACGTGTGAAGCGGCGAACTCTTCCCCTTCTTCACGAGGAACGCCAGATGAACGACCCCATCGCATTCGAGCACTATCCCGTCGACGCGCTGATGCGCGTGACGCAACGCCCCGAGGCCGTCTTCGTGCGCGGCAGCGGCAGCTGGCTGTGGGACTCGACCGGCCGCCGCTATCTCGACCTCGTGCAGGGCTGGGCGGTCAACACGCTCGGCCATTCGCCGGCCGTCGTCGTGGAAGCCATCTCACGCCAGGCCGGCCGGCTGATGCATGGCGGCCCGGGCCTCTACAACGACCGCGCCATCGAGCTGGCCGACCGGCTCACGACGCTGTCGGCCCTCGACCGCGTGTTCTTCACCAACAGCGGCGCCGAAGCCAACGAGGGCGCGATCAAGCTCGCGCGCAAGTTCGGTCAAGTGCATCGCGGCGGGGCGCATACCGTCATCAGCTTCACGAACGGCTTTCACGGCCGCACGCTGGCGACGATGGCGGCCAGCGGCAAGCCCGGCTTCGACCGCATCTTCCCGCCGGCCGTGCCGGGCTTCGTGAAGCTGCCATTCAACGACCTTGCGGCTGTCGAGCAGGGGATCACGCGCGACACCGTGGCGGTGATGCTGGAACTGGTGCAGGGGGAGGCGGGCGTGATCGAGGCCGACCCGGCGTTCGCACAAGGCCTGCGCGCCCTGTGCGATCGGCATGGCCTGCTGCTGATCGTCGACGAGGTGCAGACGGGCATCGGCCGCTGTGGCACGCTCTTCGTGCATGAGCAGTTCGGCCTGAAGCCCGACATCATGACGCTCGGCAAGGGCCTCGGCGGTGCCGTGCCGATCGGCGCCGTGCTCGCGCGCGAAGCGGTCTGCTGCTTCGCGCCCGGCGACCAGGGCGGCACCTACAACGGCAACGCGCTCGTCTGCGCGGGGGCGCTGGCGGTGCTCGACGCGGTGACGGCGCCCGGCTTTCTCGCTGCCGTGCGCGAGCGCGGCGCGCAGCTCGCGGCGGGGCTGGCCGCGCTGTCGGCCCGGCATGGCCTGGCCACGGTGCGCGGGCGCGGCTTGTTGCTGTCGATGGGACTCGCCGACGGCATCGATGCGAACCGGGTGGCCGAGGCCGCACGCACGGCCGAGGGCGACGGCCTGCTGGTCAACCCCGTGCGGCCCGACCGCCTGCGCCTGATGCCGGCACTCGACTGCAGTGCGGTCGACGCCGCGCAGGCGTGCGCCCTGCTCGACGCCGCGCTCGCGGCCAGCTATTCGCCGAGGTAGGCGGCGCGCACCTTGGGATCGGCGAGCAGGGCGCGGGCTTCGCCGCTCATCGTGACCTCGCCCGACTCCATCACATAGCCGCGCGTGGCGAGTTGCAGCGCGCGGCTCGCGTTCTGCTCGACCAGCAGCACGGTGGTGCCACGCTGATGGATGTCGCCCACCACCTCGAAGATGCGGTCGACCATGATGGGCGAGAGGCCCATCGACGGCTCGTCCATCAACAGCACCTTGGGCCGCGCCATGAGCGCGCGGCCCATGGCGAGCATCTGCTGTTCGCCGCCCGACATCGTGCCGGCGTACTGGTTGCGGCGTTCCTTCAGCCGCGGGAAGAGCTCGAACACGCGCTCGATGTCGGCCTGCACTTCGTTGTCGCGGCGCACGAAGGCACCCATGAGCAGGTTCTCCGTGATGCTCATGCGCGTGAACGTGCCGCGGCCCTCGGGCACCATCACGAGCCCCTGCTTGACGAGATCCCACGCCCCCTGGCCGCGGATGCTGCGCCCGAGAAATTCGATGTCGCCGGCCTTGACCGGCTGCAGACCGGTGATGGCCGCGAGCGTGGTGGTCTTGCCGGCGCCGTTGGCGCCGATCAGGCTGACGAGTTCGCCTTCGTTGACCTCGAACGAGATTCCCTTGACCGCCTGGATGCCGCCGTAGGCGACGTGCAGGCCACTGATTTTGAGCAGAGTGTTTGCCATGTCAGTCCCGACTGGCCGCCCCAAGGGACTGACGCACCCCAAGGGCCACGAAGAGGTCCCTCGGGACCTCGGGGGGCAGTGAACGAAGTGAGCGTGGGGGTTGTTTCATGCTAGGTCGCCTTGTGTCCTGCGCCCAGATAGGCCTCGATCACTTTTTCGTCGCGCTGCACGTCGACCGGCGTGCCTTCGGCGATGGCCTTGCCGTAGTCGAGCACCGTGACCCGGTCGCACAGCCCCATCACCAGCTTCACGTCGTGCTCGATCAGCAGGATGGTGCGGCCGTCGTTGCGGATGCGGTCGATGAGTTCGCGCAGCACCACCTTCTCGGTCGCGTTCATGCCGGCTGCGGGTTCGTCCAGCGCGATCAGCTTCGGGTCGGTGGCGAGCGCCCGCGCGATTTCGAGGCGGCGCTGGTCGCCGTAGCTCAGCGTGCGCGCCTTGTACTCGGCGTACTTGCCGATGCCCACGTACTCGAGCAGGTGCTGCGCACGCAGCGTGATCTCGTTCTCTTCGTTCTTGAAGCCGCGCGTGCGAAACACCGCGCCGATCAGCCCCGAATGCGTGCGCACGTGGCGACCGACCATCACGTTCTCGAGCGCCGTCATGTCGGGGAAGAGCCGGATGTTCTGGAAGGTGCGCGCGATGCCGGCCTTCGCCACTTCATGCACCGCGGTCGGCTTATAGGCCTTGCCGCCCAATTCGAAAGTGCCGGAGTCTGGTGAGTAGAGGCCGGTGAGCACATTGAAAAAGGTGGTCTTGCCGGCGCCGTTGGGTCCGATCAGGCCGTAGACCTGCCCTTCCCGGATCGTGACGCCGACGTCGGACAGCGCCTGCAGCCCGCCGAAACGCTTGGAGACCGACTCCACCTTCAGCACGATCTCGCTCATTGCGTGCCTCCCTGGGCCGGCACCGTCGGTTGGGGTGCCGCCTTGCCGTGCTCGGGCGAGGGCCACAGCCCGCGCGGGCGCGTCAGCATGATGCCGATCATCGCCAGCGCAATGAGCAGTTGCCGCAGGATGGCGGCGTCGAGGCGGCCATCGGTCATGCGCTGCAGGTCGCCGGCCACGTAGCGCAGCACCTCCGGCAGCGCCGCCAGCAGCACCGCACCGAGGATGACGCCCGGGATGTGGCCGAGGCCGCCGAGCACGACCATGGCGACGATCATGATCGACTCCTGCAGCGCGAAGGACTCGGGCGAGACGAAGCTCTGGAAGCTCGCGAACATCACGCCTGACACGCCGCCGAAGGTGGCGCCCATGCCGAAGGCCAGCAGCTTCATGTTGCGCGTGTTGATGCCCATCGCCTTGGCGGCGATCTCGTCTTCCCGGATCGCCATCCAGGCGCGCCCGATGCGGCTGCGTTCGAGCCGATAGCAGATGAGCACGCTCACGATCACGAGAAAGAGGAACAGGTAGTAGTAGTTCGTGACCTTGGCGAGCTGGAAGCCGAAGACCTCCCACCGCGCGCCGAAGTTCAGGCCGAGGATGTAGACGTCGTCGATCTGCGCGATGCCCTTCGGCCCGTTGGTCAGGTTGACCGGCGCGTCCAGGTTGGTCAGGAACACGCGGATGATCTCGCCGAAGCCGAGCGTCACGATGGCGAGGTAGTCGCCGCGCAGCTTGAGCACCGGAATGCCCAGCAGCACGCCGACTATGGCCGCAAGCCCCGCGCCCAGCGGTATGACCACCCACAAGGGCATGTGCAGCCCTTCCGGGAAGGCGGCCGCCACGACCTCGAAGGTATCCGTCAGGTGGGGCGATGCGAGCAGCGCGAACATGTAGGCGCCGACCGCGTAGAAGGCGACGTAGCCCAGGTCGAGCAGCCCGGCATAGCCGACGACGATGTTCAGCCCGAGCGCCAGCAGCACGTACAGCAGTGCCATGTCGATGATGCGCACCCAGGCGTTGCCGAACTCCTGCGCGATCAGCGGCAGCACCAGCAGCGCGATGCCGGCGAGCACGAAGGTGATGATTCGTTTGTCCTTCATCGTGTGCTCCCGTCAGGCGCGATCGGCCACGCGCTCGCCGAGCAAGCCCTGCGGCCGCAGCGTGAGGATGAGGATGAGCACCATGAACGCGAAGATGTCGGAGTAGTGGCTGCCGAGCACCCCACCGGTGAGCACACCGATGTAGCCCGCGCCGAGCGCCTCGATCAGCCCGAGCAGCACGCCGCCGATCATCGCGCCCGGCAGGTTGCCGATGCCGCCGAACACCGCCGCGGTGAAGGCCTTGAGCCCGGGCAGAAAGCCCATCGTGTGCTGCACGGTGCCGTAGTTGGCCGCGTACATCACGCCGGCCAGCGCCGCGAGCGCCGCACCGATGATGAAGGTGGCGGAGATCACGGTGTCGGGGCGCACGCCCATCAGGCCCGCCACACGGGGGTTCTCGGCCGTGGCGCGCATGGCCCGGCCCAGGCGCGTCATGTTGACGAGGTACATCAGGCTCGCCAGGGCCAACGCGGTGACCACCAGGATGACGATCTGCGTGGTGTTGATCACCGCGCCGAAGACGTTGTAGGGCTCGCTGGGCAGCAGGATCGGGAAGGACTTGTAGTTCGGCTTCCAGATGATCATCGCGAGCGTCTGCAGCAGCAGGCTCACGCCCATCGCGGTGATCAGCGGCGCGAGGCGCGGCGCCCCCCGCAATGGCCGGTAGGCCAGCTTCTCGACGGCGAAGTTGAGCACCGAGCAGACCACCATGGCAACGATCACCGAGAGCAGCAACAGCAGCCAGCCGGGCATGGTGTCCTGCAGGGCGGTGACGACCGTCCAGCTTGTGAGTGCACCCACCATCAGCACTTCGCCATGCGCGAAGTTGATGAGGTTGATGATGCCGTAGACCATCGTGTAGCCGAGTGCGATCAGCGCATACACGCTGCCGAGCACCAGACCATTGATGATCTGCTGGATGAAGGTGTCCATCTGGTGGTTCTCCAGGTTCTTTTGAGCTGCCGCCCGTGTGGGGTAGCAAAAAGCCCGCCGAGCGGTGGCGGGCGGGCCGGATCGTCAGCGACTCGTCATCGTGAGCGGTGCGGATTCTAGGATCTCCCCCGGCGAGCGATATAGGGGCTGCACTCGATGGAAATGCACTCTTTCGCGGCGCAAGGGCGCGCGCCCGGCGCGCGTGGTCACGACGATCCGGCGTTCGCTGCCTCGTTCAGGCGCCGCAGTTCGGCGAGCTTGTCGCCGATGCGGATCTCCAGCCCGCGCGGCACCGGCTCATAGAAGCGGGGCGGCGCCAGGTCGTCGGGCCAGTAGCGCTCGCCGGCCGCAAAGCCGCCTTCTTCGTCATGCGCGTAGCGGTAGCCGCGGCCATAGTCGAGCGACTTCATCAGCTTCGTCGGCGCATTGCGCAGATGCAGCGGCACGGGGCGCGTGACGTCCTGCTTCACAAAGGCGCGCGCGGCGTTGTAGGCCTTGTAGAGCGCATTCGACTTCGGCGCCACGGCAAGGTACACCACCGCCTCGGCCAGCGCCAGTTCGCCTTCCGGCGAGCCGAGCCGCTCGTAGACCTCGGCGGCGTCGAGCGCGATGCGCAGCGCGCGCGGGTCGGCGAGGCCAATGTCTTCGCTGGCCATGCGCACGATGCGCCGCGATGCATAGCGCGGGTCCACGCCGCCGTCGATCATGCGCACGAACCAGTACAGCGCTGCGTCCGGATCGGAGCCGCGCACGCTCTTGTGCAGCGCCGAGATGGTGTCGTAGAACTGCTCGCCGCCCTTGTCGTAACGGCGCAGCTGTTCGCCGAGCGAGCGTTCGAGCAAGGGCTCGTCGATCTCGGCCACGCCGCCGAGCATGCCGACCAGGTTCTCGTAGGCGTTGAGCAGGCGCCGCGCATCGCCGTCGGCATAGCCGATGAGACGCGCTTTCGCGGCCTCGCTCATCGGCGGCGCGGCCAGCAGTTCGCGCGCGCGCTTCAGCAGCTCGGCCATGTCGTCGTCCGTCAGGCTCTTGAGCACATGCACCGTGGCGCGCGACAGCAACGCCGAGTTCACCTCGAACGACGGGTTCTCCGTGGTGGCACCGATGAAGGTGAAAAGCCCCGACTCCACATGCGGCAGGAAGGCGTCCTGCTGGCTCTTGTTGAAGCGGTGCACTTCATCGACGAAGACCACCGTGCGGCGGCTGGAAGAACGCGCGGCCTGGGCACGCTCGACTGCCTCGCGAATGTCCTTCACGCCGCCGAGCACGGCCGAGATGGCGATGAACTGCGCGTCGAACGAATCGGCCATGAGCCGCGCCAGCGTGGTCTTGCCCACGCCGGGCGGACCCCACAGGATCATCGAGTGCAACCGGCCCGAGTCGAAGGCCGCGCGCAGCGGCTTGCCGGCGCCCAGCAGGTGCTGCTGGCCGATGACTTCATCGAGCGTGCGCGGGCGCAGGCGTTCCGCCAGGGGTGCGGCCGGGGTATCGCCCAGGGGCAGCTCGAGCGTGCTCATCGCGGGATTGTCGCCGTGCGGGTGCGACCCGGACTGAGGCGACGAACGTCCTATTGCTCGATCACGTCCGCCCCGGGAGGCGGCGTGAAGCGGAAGGTCTCCGGCGCAATGGAAGCATTCGGCATCCATTCGCTGAACTCCAGCAGCGAGCGCTGGCCGAAGGCGTCGACGATCTCGATGGCCGACAGCGTCTGGCCGCGAAAACCGACGTGCACCGATTGGAAGGCGCCGTCCTTGGCGCGGGGCTTGGCTTCGGCCCAGGCGATGCCGTCCTTGGTGGGCAAGGCCGACAGCTCGAACGCCTGCTCAAGATCTCCGCCCGCGAGGATGGCCGCCGGCGTCGCCCCCAAGGCCTGCGTGATGCGGCGCGAACTCACCTGGTTCAGGTCGGCGTCGTAGATCCACACCTTCCGGCCGTCGGCCACGATGGTCTGCTCGAAGGGCTTGGTGTAGGCGAAGCGAAAGCGGTTGGGCCGCTCGAACGCGAAGCTGCCGCTGGAGGTCTTCTTCTTTGCACCGTCGGGCGAGGTGACGGTCTGGGTGAACGCGGCCGTGCCGCTCTTCACCTCGCGCACGAAGGTCTTCAGCGTGTCGACGGCATCGGCATGGGCCGCAATCGAGGCCACCGCCAGGGCGGCCGCCGCGAGGAGTTTCTTCATTCGGCGCGGGCGGGAACGATGATGTCCCGGTTGCCATTGGTGGACATGGCCGATACGAGCCCGGATTTCTCCATTTGTTCCAGCAGGCGTGCAGCGCGGTTGTATCCGATGCGCAAGTGGCGTTGCACGAGAGAGATCGAGGCGCGCCGGTGCTGCAGCACCACAGCCACGGCCTGGTCGTACATCGGGTCGGATTCGCCAGCGCCGCCGCCCGGCATGTCGGCGGTGCTGATGTCGCCGTCGCCGTCGAGCACACCGCCTTCGAGAATGCCTTCGATGTAGTCGGGCTCGCCCTGGGTCTTCAGGTAGTCGACGACACGGTGCACTTCTTCATCCGACACGAAGGCGCCGTGCACGCGCACCGGCAGCCCGCCGCCCGGCGTGAGGTAGAGCATGTCACCCTGCCCCAGCAGCGCCTCGGCGCCCATCTGGTCGAGGATGGTGCGCGAGTCGATCTTGCTCGACACCTGGAACGACAGCCGCGTCGGGATGTTGGCCTTGATGAGGCCGGTGATCACGTCCACGCTCGGGCGCTGGGTGGCGAGGATGAGGTGAATGCCCGCGGCGCGCGCCTTCTGCGCCAGGCGCGCGATCAGTTCCTCGATCTTCTTGCCCACCACCATCATCAGGTCGGCGAGTTCGTCGATCACCACCACGACGAATGGCAGGCGCTCCAGCGGCTCGGGCTCCTCGTGCGTGAGGCTGAAGGGGTTGCCGATCTTCTCGCCGCGCTCGTTCGCGTCGGTGATCTTCTTGTTGTAGCCCGACAGGTTGCGCACACCCATCTTGCTCATGAGCTTGTAGCGCCGCTCCATCTCGCCCACGCACCAGTTGAGCGCGTTGGCGGCCTGCTTCATGTCGGTGACCACCGGTGCGAGCAGGTGCGGAATGCCTTCGTAGACGCTCATCTCGAGCATCTTCGGGTCGATGAGGATGAGGCGCACGTCGCGCGCCTCGGCCTTGTAGAGCAGCGACAGGATCATCGCGTTGATGCCCACCGACTTGCCCGAGCCGGTGGTGCCGGCCACCAGGCAGTGCGGCATCTTCGCGAGATCGGCCACCATGGGCGCGCCGATGATGTCCTTGCCCAGACCCATGGTGAGTTGCGAGGCGGCGTCGTTGTAGACCTGCGAACCGAGAATCTCCGACAGGCGGATCATCTGCCGGCGCGCGTTGGGCAGCTCCAGCGCCATCGTCGTCTTGCCGGGAATCGTCTCCACCACGCGGATGCTGATGAGGCTCAGGCTGCGCGCGAGGTCTTTCGCAAGGTTCACCACCTGCGAGCCCTTCACGCCGGTGGCCGGCTCGATCTCGTAGCGGGTGATGACCGGGCCGGGCGAGGCGGCGACCACGCGCACTTCGACGCCGAAGTCGCGCAGCTTCTTCTCGATCAGGCGCGAGGTCATCTCCAGCGTCTCGGGCGTCACGCTTTCGGTGCGCGCCGGCGCCACGTCGAGCAGGTCGACCTGCGGCAACTTGGTGTCGGCCAATTCCGTGAACAGCGGCTTCTGCCGCTCCTTGACCACGCGCTCGCTACGCGGCACTTCCATCACCGGCGGCTCGATGACGATGGGCACGTGGTCTTCGTGCAGTTGGTGCTCTACCTCGACCACATGCTCACGCTCGCGCAGCGCCTTCTCGCCGATGCGGATGTCTTCGGCGCGCTCGATGCGCTCGACGCGGCGCTCCTTCAGCGATTCGAGGCGTTCGCCGATCGCTTCAGCCAGCCGCAGCCACGAGAAGCCGAAGGCCATCGAGAGCCCGGCCACGAGTGCTGCGATCCACAGCACGCCCGAGCCCGCAAAGCCGAGCAGCTTCATCGAGACCGGCCCGATCATGTAGCCCAGCACACCGCCGGCGTGTGCACCCGGCAGGCGCGCTTCCCACTGGTACATGCGGGTCCATTCGAGCGAGGTGCTGGCCGCGAGCAGCAGCAGCACGCCGCACCAGAACACCGTGCGCGGCCAGCGGCCGAAGGTGTGCGCCGGCGTTCCGTCGGCACGCAGCAGGCGCGCCAAGCCACCCAGCCATGAACGCAGGCCGATCAGTACCAGCCACCACGCGGAGAAACCCAGCAGGAAGAAGGCGAGGTCCGAGAACCATGCGCCCAGCGCACCCGCCTTGTTGTGTGGCAGCGCATCGCTGCCCGAGGTGGAGAAGGCGGCGTCGGCGGGGTTGTGGGTCACGAGTGCCAGCACCGCCAGCAGCCAGAGCACGCCGCCGACGAGCAAGGTGACCTGCGCGCGCCAGTGGGAGTTCGTGAGCGCGGACGCGATGGGCAGTTCCGCACCGCCGCGCTTGCGGGATTCGCCGGCAGCGGCCGGCTTGGCGGCCTTGCCCTGTTTGGGCGTCTTGCCCGGCTTGGCTTCTGCGCCTTCGCCGCGCAGCGTGCTGAGTGAAAACGTCATGCGTCGATTGTGGCGGAAGCTTTTCGGTCCGCCGCCTCGCGCCGAGCGCGCAAACTCAGGTCAGACGCTCCTTGATGATCACCGAGCCGTTCGCCTGGGTCTCGACGATCCCACGCTCTTCCAGGTCTTTCATCACGCGGCTGACCATTTCGCGCGACGCACCCACCACCTTCGCCAGATCTTGGCGAGACACCTTGTTGCGAATGATCTTCACCTGCCCGTCGTCTTCCGACATGTCGAGCAGCGTGCGCGCCACACGGCCGTACACGTCAAGCAACGCGAGCGATTCGATCTGGCGGTCGGCGTTGCGCAGGCGGTGCACGAGGCCGCGCATGATGGCGTACGAGAGGCTGGAGTTCTCCGGAAGGCAGCGCGCGAACTCCGGGCGCCCGAGCACCAGCATGTCGGTCTGCACCTCGGCACGCACGGTGGCCGAATGCGGCTCGTTGTCGATCAGGCTCATCTCGCCGACATAGTCGCCTGGCTGCAGCACCGCGAGGATGACCTCGCGCCCGCGCGAGTCGGCGGTCAGCACCCGGGCCCGGCCGGTCAGCAGGATGAACAGCGCGTTCGACTTGCGGCCATGCTCGACGATGATCTCGCCGCGGCGGTAGCGCCGCTTGACGACGCTGTCGGCGATGCCCTGCGCCTGGTCGTTGGTCAACAACGAGAAGAGCGGGACACGGCGGATCAGGTCCAGGTTGGAAAGCATCGCCATTCGGGATCTCCTCGGAGGGTTGGTGTGAGCGTGCACGTGCCGGGGGCCGTGCACAGGGTCACGTTTTCTACAATTTGACTATTGTCTCCATTGCGGACGTTGACGCCAGCAAGAGTGAACCCCATGTCAGACTCGCCCTCCTTCCCCGCCCCGCATTCCTCATGAGCACCCCGCCCACCCACGCCCAAGTCCTGATCCTCGGTTCCGGCCCGGCCGGCTACACCGCCGCCGTCTACGCCGCGCGCGCCAACCTGAAGCCGATGCTGATTACCGGCATTGCGCAGGGCGGCCAGCTGATGACCACGACCGACGTCGACAACTGGCCCGCCGACGTGTTGGGTGTGCAGGGCCCGGAGTTGATGCAGCGCTTCCAGCAGCATGCCGAGCGCTTCAATACGCAGATCGTCTTCGACCACATCAATGAGGTCGACTTGTCGGGGCGCCCGTTCAAGCTCAAGGGCGATTCCGGCCAGTACACCTGCGACGCACTGATCATCGCCACCGGCGCTTCGGCCAAGTATCTCGGCCTGCCCTCCGAAGAAGCCTTCATGGGCCGCGGCGTCAGCGGATGCGCCACCTGCGACGGCTTTTTCTACCGGGGCGACGAGGTCTGCGTGGTCGGCGGCGGTAACACCGCGGTCGAGGAGGCGCTGTACCTCTCGAACATCGCGAGCAAGGTGCACCTCATCCACCGTCGCGACAAGTTCCGCGCCGAGCCCATCCTCGTGGACAAGCTGATGGAGCGCGTCGCCAGCGGCAAGATGGAACTGCACCTGTGGCATACGCTCGACGAGGTGCTCGGCGACCAGAGCGGTGTCACCGGCGTGCGCCTGCGCAGCACCGAGGGCGACGCCACGAAGGAGCTGACCGTCAAGGGCTGCTTCATTGCCATCGGCCACCAGCCCAACACCGATATCTTCAAGGGCCAGGTGGAGATGAAGGACGGCTACATCGTCACCCGCAGCGGGCTCAACGGCCTGGCCACGATGACCAGCGTGCCCGGGGTGTTCGCTGCCGGCGACGTGCAGGACCATGTGTACCGGCAGGCCATCACCAGCGCCGGCACCGGCTGCATGGCGGCACTCGACGCGCAGCGCTTCCTGGAGCAGTGAGTCACCGATCCGGCTGGGCATCGGCCGGGTTGTGGCTATAATCTTCGTCTTTGCCGAAATCGGCCAGCCCGCCTCATCTGTGTACAACATGCGCAGCGCGGCAGGCTCCAAAGGTGTGTTACCCAGGGCCTCGGATCAAGGCAGCATCGCGTCGGCAACGTCGACGGTGCGCACATCCGGTCCTGCTCTGCTCACCACTCCTGAAATCAGATCGAACGGAGAAGCGTCATGGCACGCGTCTGTCAAGTTACGGGCAAGGGCCCGATGGTCGGGAACAACGTGTCCCACGCCAACAACAAAACCAAGCGCCGCTTTCTGCCGAACCTGCAGTACCGCCGCTTCTGGCTCGAGAACGAGAACCGCTGGGTGCGGCTGCGCATCTCGAATGCGGCGCTGCGCCTGATCGACAAGGTGGGCATCGAAAAGGTCGTGGCCGACCTGCGCGCCCGCGGCGAAATCTGACAAGGAGCTGACCATGGCATCGAAAGGTGGACGCGAAAAGATCAAGCTGGAGTCCTCGGCGGGCACCGGCCACTTCTACACGACCGACAAGAACAAGAAGACCACGCCCGAGAAGCTCGAGATCATGAAGTTCGATCCGAAGGCTCGCAAGCATGTGATGTACAAGGAAACGAAGCTCAAGTAAACGCTTCGGCTTCCAGAAGAACCCGCCCGGCTGAATGCCCGGCGGGTTTTCTTTCGCCTGGACGTGGGCTCGGCTCCCCCTTGCTGCACTGTCGCGGCCCGGCGACTCCGACACCGACTTCGCGACGCCCGTATCAGTGACCCAAAAAAAAGGGTCCGCAGCGCGGACCCTTTTTGTCGCGGCGCCGCAGCGCCAGCGCAGAGCAAAACCCGTCAGGCGTGCGCTGCCCGCAGCTTCAACGCGAACTCCTGCAATGCGGCGATGCCGCTCTCTTCGGCCTTCTTGCACCAGGCCTGCAGGTCAACCACCAATTGCTCGGCCGACACGTTGGTGCGGGTCCAGAGCTGGCGCAGTTCCTCGCGCATGGCGACCAGCGTTGCGAGCGCGGTGTTCTGCGCACAGACGTTGGCGACGTGCGCCCTCGCCCGCTGCGGGATCTTCTCTTCGTCGCGGTGCAGCCAGCGCTTGGCAACGTGCAGATCGGTCCACCGGGCGGTGTTCTGCGCGCCTTCGGCCTTCATGCGGCTCAACTCCGAACCGCAGGCGTGGCGCAGATGCTTGGCATAGCTCGCCATCACCTCGTAGCGGTTGGCGATGACGGCTTCCAGCGTCTTGGAGTCGGCCACTGCCTTGACGGCGCCGAGTTTCAGCTGCGGCGGCGTCTTGCGCACGGTCGCCCAGCCCACGGACTCGAGCATGCGGATGTACATCCAGCCAATGTCGAACTCGTACTTCTTGACCGAGAACTTGGCCGAGGTGGGATAGGTGTGGTGGTTGTTGTGCAGTTCTTCGCCGCCGATGATCAGCGTCCACGGCGTGAGGTTGGTCGACGCATCGGCCGCCTCGAAGTTGCGGTAGCCCCACCAGTGGCCCAGGCCGTTGATCACGCCGGCGGCCCAGATCGGAATCCAGGCCATCTGGACGGCCCAGACCGCCAGGCCGATGGCACCAAAGAGCATCAGATTGATGATCAGCATCAGGCCCACACCCTGCCAGCTGAAGCGGGTGTACAGGTTGCGCTCGAGCCAGTCGTCGGGTGTTCCGCGACCGTACTTCACCATGGTGTCGTCGACCTTGGATTCCGCCCGGTACAACTCGGCGCCTTCCAGCAGCACCTTCTTGATGCCGCGCGTCTGCGGGCTGTGCGGGTCTTCCTCGGTTTCGCACTTGGCGTGGTGCTTGCGGTGGATCGCGACCCACTCCTTGGTCACCATGCCGGTGGTCAACCAAAGCCAGAAGCGGAAGAAGTGCGAAGGCACCGGCCCGAGATCCAGCGCGCGGTGCGCCTGGGAGCGGTGCAGGAAGATCGTCACGGCGGCAATCGTGATGTGTGTGACGACCAGCGCATACACCAACACCTGCCACCACGTGGTCTCGATCAAGCCGTTGGCCAACCAACCGACCAACGCATCCCGGACCGACATCAAAATTTCCATCTATTGCCTCTGAACGCCTGAACTGGCGCGTCTCCGATTGTAGGTGAGCACCCGGGCAAAGCCCGTGGTTTCCGCGACGCACTTCGCGGTAGCCGCTATGGACCCCACCCGATCAACTTCGTTCCCACACAGCGGCGAAGAAGGCGTCCGTGCCGTGCCGATGGGGCCACAGGCGCAGGAAGTCGCCGCGCACGAGCGAATCGGCCTGTGCAACATGTGCCGCGCTCAGTGCCGCGGCCACGGGAACGAGCTTGAAATCCGCGGCATGCGCCTCGGTGAAGGCGAGCGCGATGGCCTCGTCTTCCTCTTCCAGCAGGCTGCAGGTGGCGTAGACCAGCCGCCCGCCGCGCTTGACCAGCCGAGCCGCGCTCGCAAGGATCGCCGCCTGCTTGGCGCGCAACTCATCCACCGACTGCGGCGACTGGCGCCACTTCAGGTCGGGATTGCGCCGCAGCGTGCCCAGGCCCGAGCACGGCGAGTCGACCAGCACGCGGTCGATCTTGCCGGCCAGGCGCTTGATGCGCTCGTCGCGCTCATGCGCGATCTGCGCCGGATGCACATTCGACAGACCGCTGCGCGCGAGCCGCGGCTTCATGGCCGCGAGGCGGTGTCCGGAGGTGTCGAAGGCATACAGCCGGCCGGTGTTGCGCATCGACGCGCCCAGCGCCAGCGTCTTGCCGCCCGCGCCGGCGCAGAAATCAACCACCATCTCGCCGCGCTTGGCATCGGTCAGCAGCACCAGCAACTGGCTGCCTTCGTCCTGCACCTCGATGTCGCCGCGCGTGAACGCATCGACCCGGTTCAGCGCCGGCTTGCCGGGCACGCGCAGGCCCCAGGGCGAGTACGGCGTCGGCTCGGCGGCGATGCCGGCCGCCGTCAGCGCGGCTAGCGCCTCGTCGCGCTTGGCCTTGAAGGTGTTGACGCGCAGATCCAGCGGCGCCGGCTCGTTGAGGCTTTCGACCAGCGGCCAGAAGTCGTCGCCGAGCTGGGCTTGCAGCCGCTCGGCCAGCCATTCGGGCAGGTTGTGGCGCAGCTTCTCGGGCAGCGAGGCGTGATCGACACCACTCACCTGCGCAAGCCACGCCTGCTCCTGCTCGCTGAGCGCCGCGCGCAAGAACGCCGCATTGCCCTGCCAGCCGAGAACCGCCAGGCGCCGTTCCATCTCGCCCTTGCCCGACTGCGCCAGGTGCTGATAGAGCAGGCGCTTGCGCACCACGTGATAAGTCGTTTCCGCCAGCGTGTGGCGCTCGCGCGCGCCGAGCGTCTTGTGCTGGCGGAAGAACGCCGAGACGACGCTGTCGGCGGGCGAATCGAACTGCATCACCTTGTGCAGCAGGTCTGTGGCGAGTTCGAGCAGGGCGTTCGGATGCATCGGCGGATTATCCGCGGCACCCCTTCCCCGTCAGGCGTTCAGAGCAGCAACTGCGACTCGCCGTGCAGGTGCGTGAGCACGCCGTTCTCTTCGCGCAGCGCGTCTTCGACGATCCAGCGCACCGCCAGCGGATACAGCACGTGCTCGCGCGCCAGCACGCGGCTGGTGAGCGTGGCCTCGGTGTCGCCGGGCAGCACCGGCACCGCCGCCTGGGCGACGATGGGGCCGTGGTCGAGGTCGGCCGTCACGTAGTGCACCGTCGCGCCCGCCAGCTTGCAGCCCGCCGCCAGCGCGCCGCGGTGCGTGTGCAGCCCGGTGAAGGCCGGCAGCAGCGACGGGTGGATGTTGACCATGCGCCCGGCAAAGCGCGCCACGAAGGCAGCGCCGAGGATGCGCATGAAGCCCGCAAGCACCACCAGATCGGGCGAGAAGCCGTCGACGACGTCGGCCAGCGTCGCGTCGAAGGCCTCGCGGGTGTCGAACTGCTTGTGGTCGACGACGGCTGTGGCGATGCCGCGCGCCTTCGCAAAGTCGAGGCCGGCCGCGTCGGGCCGGTTGCTGACGACCGCCGCAATGCGCGCGTTCCAGCCCTCGTCGGCGCAGGCCCGCACGATGGCTTCCATGTTGGAGCCGCGGCCCGAAATCAGGATGACGATGTTCTTCATGCGAGCGCTCGAATGCGGGCGGCAGTGTAGCCGCGCACGCGGCGCCGCAGCCCGGTCGGCACGAGGGTGCAACCTACAATTGCCGCCCTCACGGAAGAGCCAGCGATGAACCAACGCGTACTGTCAGGCATGCGCCCCACCGGGGCCTTGCACCTCGGCCATTACCACGGCGCACTGAAGAACTGGGTGCGGCTGCAGGACGACTACGACTGCTTCTATTTCGTAGCCGACTGGCATGCGCTGACCACGCACTACGAAGACCGCGAAGTCATCGAGCGCAACGTCTACGACATGGTGATCGACTGGCTGGCCGCCGGCATCGACCCCGAGAAGTCGACCATCTTCATCCAGAGCCGCCTGCCCGAGCACGCCGAGTTGTTCACCCTGCTCGGCATGGGCACGCCGCTGTCGTGGCTGGAACGCATGCCGACCTACAAGGACCAGATGGCCAAGCTGAAGGATCGCGACCTCGCGACCTACGGCTTTCTCGGCTACCCGCTGCTGCAGGCGGCCGACATCCTGATGTACAAGGCCGCCTTCGTGCCCGTGGGTGAAGACCAGGCGCCGCATGTCGAGATCACGCGCGAGGTCGCGCGGCGCTTCAATCACCTGTACGGCCGAGTTCCGCACTTCGAGGAGAAGATCGCCGCGGCGCTCGCCAAGCTGTCGAAGGACGACGCGCGCTATCTCGAAAAGCAGCGCCGCGCGTACCAGCAGGACGGCACGGCAGAGGCGCTCGCCAAGGGCGAGGCGCTGGTGCGTCGCACGGCCGCTGCACGCCCCGAAGGCTGGACCGACGAAGACACCGAACTGCTGCTCGGCCACCTGAAGGGCACCGGCAAGACCGTGCTGCCCGAGCCGGCGGTGCTGCTCACCGAGGTGAGCAAGTTGCCCGGTCTCGATGGCGACAAGATGAGCAAGAGCTACGGCAACACCATCGCCATGCGCGAGGAGCCGGCCGAGGTCGAACGCAAGATCCGCAAGATGCCCACCGACCCGCAGCGTGTGCGCCGCACCGACCCGGGCAACCCCGAGCGCTGCCCGGTGTGGCAGTTCCATCAGGTCTACAGCGACCAGCCCACGCGCGATTGGGTGTGGGAAGGCTGCACCACCGCGGGCATCGGCTGTCTCGAGTGCAAACAGCCGGTGATCGACGCCATCCTGCGCGAGCAGAAGCCGTGGCGCGAGCGTGCCGAGGCCTATCTGGCCGATCCGAAGCGGGTGCACTGGATCGTCGAGGTGGGCACTGAGCGCGCCCGCACCGTGGCGCGCGAGACCATGCGCGACGTCCGCGAGGCCATGGGCCTCAGGTACTGACCGTCTCAAGCAAACACCGCGGATCCGGCTCTGCCGGTCCGCTGGTGTTGCCCCCTGGGGGGCGCGCGAAGCGCGTAGGGGGGGGCTGATCCTTAGGCCAACACACGCCCCATGCTGTCGACAAAGCTGCCCTTCGCCGCCAGTTCCGCCTGCAGCCGCGAGATCGTCTGCGGCTCGCTCAACACGCGCATGCGGTCGGCCGGCGTCACCTTCGCGCCGGCGGCGAGCATGCGCTGCACCAGCTGGCTGCTCGCGCGACCACGCACGCCGCGCAGGGTGTTGCGCGGACCCATGGCCGAGCGCACCACGTCGAACAGCCACGGGTCCGACACCACCTGGTGCCAGCGCCGCACTGGCGCGGACTGGCTCGCGTAGGCCCAGGCCCGGCGCAGCACGCTGGGCGTCCAGGTTTCCTCGGGCGTGGCCAGCAGCTTGGTGCCGCGCAGGCGCTCGCCGAAGCGCGCGTCGCTTGTCAGCACAGCCATCGGCACGGCCAACAGCAGCGGCAGGGCGATGGGCGCCATCCACACCGCAGCGCCCGGATCAACCGCGAGCACCACGGCCATCAGGCACAGCACCACGCCGCTCACCGGGCCGAAGCGTCGCGCGGCATCCGCCCAAGGCACGGCTTCGGCTTCGCGCGGGGGCGACTTCCAGTCGAGCTTCAGGCCGGTAAGCGCCACCACCACGAAGATGGTGTGCGCCACCATGCGCACCGGGGCCTGCAGAACCGACAGGCCGCCTTCGAGCAGCGCGCCCTGCAGCAGCTTGAAGGTGCCGCCGTAGTGACGCTGTTCCTTCTTGAGCACGATGGTCGCCACGCCGAGCACGCGCGGCAGGCCGAGCATGGTCACGGTGGCAGCCCACAGCCCGATGATCGCCGCCGGCACGCCTTGCTCGTCGAACAGCGCATGGCCGCCGATGAGCCACGTCAACGCGCCCAGCAACACGAAGCCCAGCCACAGCGGGGCCGACAGGTACGACATCGCGCCGGTGACAAGCATTGCGCGGTGCACGCCGTGCAGGCCGGGCTCGGCGACGAGCCGCGCGTTCTGCAGGTTACCCTGGCACCAGCGGCGGTCGCGCTGCAATTCCTCGAGCAGGTTCGGCGGCTGCTGTTCGTAGCTGCCCTGCAGGTCGTGCACCAGCCACACCTGGTAGCCGGCGCGGCGCATCAGCGCAGCTTCGACGAAGTCGTGCGACAGGATCTCGCCCGCCAGCCCGCCCTTGCCCGAAAGCGGCGCCAGCCCGCAGTGCTTCATGAAGGGTTCGACGCGAATGATCGCGTTGTGGCCCCAGTAGTGCGACTCGCCGAGTTGCCAGTACTGCATGCCGGCGGTGAAGAGGCGGCCACCCACGCGGCCGGCGAACTGCTGCGCACGCGCATGCAGGGTCGACAAGCCAGCGGCTTGCGGCGCGGTCTGGATGATGCCGGCCTTCGGGTGGGCTTCCATCAGCCGCACCAGCGTGGTCAGGCAGTCGCCGCTCATCACGCTGTCGGCGTCGAGCACCACCATGTAGCGGTAGTTGCGGCCCCAGCGGCGGCAGAAGTCGGCCACGTTGCCCGACTTGCGCTTGGTGCGGCGCTGGCGCCAGCGGTAATACACGCGCGCGTCGTCGCCGAGCGTGGCGCGCAACTCGCTCCAGGCGGCCAGCTCGGCGGCGCGCAGGTCGGGATCGCTGGTGTCCGACAGCACGTACACGTCGAACAGCTTGGCCGCGTCGGTCGCGGCCAGCGATTCGCAGGTGGCGCGCAGACCGGCCACGACGGTCGACACATGCTCGTTGCAGATCGGCATGATGATCGCCGTGCGCGCCGAGTCGGCAATCGGCTGGTCGGGTGAGACCGAGTGGCGCGACAGCCCGAAGCGGTCGCCGCGCAGTTGCACGACGAAGCCCATCATCGCGGTGAAGAAGCCCGCCGACACCCAGGCGAACAACAGCGCAAACAGTCCCACCTGCAGCACGCGCAGGGGCGTGCCGGCCAGCGCCGGCTGCGCATACACGAGCAGCGTGGCGGCGGCCACCGCCGACAGGCCGATCAGCGCCAGCAGCGTGCGGCGGCGGCGGATCGAGGCCTGCTCCCACGCTTCGCGGGGCGCGGCGACCGCCACGCGTTCCGTGGCGGCGAACAGGCCGGCCAGCGCGTCCTTCGTGCCCTGCACGAAACCGCGCCAGGGCACGGGCACCATCGAACCGCGACGCACCGGCGGGGCACTGGCGCCATACGCCGGCGCGGAATCCCGGCCGATGCCGGCCTGGGGGGCGCGAGAGCCGTCATTCGCGGCGCGACTCAATCGAATGATTTCAGAGTGGTCCATGGGTACTGCGTGTTGGCTTGAAAGCGAGGCGAACAGTCGCCGACGCCTTCTTACTGCAAATCACGTGCCAATCGACCCTATGCTTTTGAAATCAACGAGTTGCGGCGCTTTCCGTGCCTTGGTACACGCACCGGAGACCCGAAAAGCGTCGCCGTCTGGCGACAGCGTTTTGGGGGTTCATCCCCAAGTCCCTGATGAGAGGGGAAACCCGCAAGTCGCTAATCGGCGACAACGCCTTCGCTGCTGCCCGCCTCCCCGCCCGGCGCGTCGCTGCGGAACAAGCCGGGGGTCAGACCGTGTTTCTGCAGGAGCCGGTAAAACTCGGTGCGATTTCTGTCCGCGAGGCGCGCCGCATCGGCCACGTTGCCGTCGGTGAGCTTGAGCAGCCCGACGAGGTACTCGCGCTCGAAGCGCTGACGCGCCTCAGCGAAGGTCAGCACCTCCACGCTCGGCACGCGCAGCGCGCGCTGCACCAGCACCAGCGGAATGAGCGAGGTGGTCGCGAGCGCGCAGACCTGCTCCACCACGTTGTAGAGCTGGCGCACGTTGCCCGGCCACTGCGCGGTGGCCAGCAGGCGCAGCGCGTCGGGTGCGAAGCCGTTGACGCGCTTCTTGTATTTGGCGGCGAGCTTCGAGAGAAAGTGATTCGCGAGCAGCGGGATGTCTTCGCGCCGCTCGGCGAGCGTCGGCAGGCTGAGCGTCACCACGTTCAGCCGGTAGTACAGGTCTTCGCGGAACTGCCCCTGCGCCATCGCGGCTTCCAGGTCGCGGTGTGTGGCCGAGAGGATGCGCACGTCGATCGCGATCGGCTGGCTCGCGCCCACTGGCCGCACCGAGCGCTCCTGCAGCACGCGCAGCAGCTTGACCTGCAGTGCCGGCGGCATGTCACCGATCTCGTCGAGAAAGATGGTGCCGCCCTGCGCTGCCTTGAACAGGCCCTCGTGGTTCGCCACCGCGCCGGTGAAGGCGCCCTTGATGTGGCCGAACAGCTCCGACTCGAGCAGCGCCTCGGGGATGGCGCTGCAGTTCACCGCCACGAAGGGCCGCTCGGCGCGCGCACTCGCCTGGTGGATGGCCTTGGCGAGCAGTTCCTTGCCGCTGCCGCTCTCGCCGCGGATCAGCACGCTGGCGTCGGACGCGGCCACCATCTTGGCCTCGGTCAGCAATTCGGCCATGCGGCTGGAGCGGCTGACGATGGGCTCGCGCCACGCCTCGTTGGCAAGCGGCCCGTCGCTCACCGTGGCCGTCACCGCCAGCGCCTCGCCGATCTTGTCGATCAGCGCCTTGCCGTCGAAAGGCTTGGTCAGGTAGGTGAACACGCCGCGGGCCGTGGCTTCCACCGCGTCGGGAATGGTGCCGTGCGCGGTGAGCAGGATCACCGGCAGCGCCGGATGCCGCAGGCGGATCTCGTCGAACAGCGCCAAGCCGTCCTTGCCCGGCAACTGCACGTCGCTCACCACCAGTTGCGGGCGCTCGACCGCGATCTGCGCCAGCGCCGCCTCGGCCGACTCGACGGCGCTCACGCGATAGCCGGCCGCGGTGAGCCGCATTGACAGCAAGCGCAGCAGGTCCGCATCGTCATCGACCACCAGAACACGGGCGCTCATCTGGGTCTCCCCTCCGGCGCCGACGCCGGCGGGCCGGCGGGCCGATTGGTCAGGCTGCGTTCGATCGCCTTCAGTGCTTCGAGCTGCGAGTTGAGTTGCTCGATGCGGCGCTGGCTGTCACGCAACTCGTTCTTCTGTTTCTCGAGCAGTTCTTCCACGCGGCGCTGCTCGGCGTAGCGCACGGCGAGCACGCGCGCGATGGGCTGCCAGGGGGTCACCTCGGGCGAGGTGGAGCGCAGTACGCCGTCCAGCAGGTTCAGCGCCCGCACCGTGTCGGCCGGGTTGCGCGTCTGGCCGATGAGCAGCGCCAGCTCCAGCGTGGCCGCCGGGTTGCCCGACGGGTCGCCGATGCGCGCGAGTTCACGAGTGATCTCCTGCTGCGGCAGGGTACGCAGCCGCTCCTGGTAGGCCACCACATGCCGCATCGCCTGGTCGACCGGATCGGGCGGCGGCACCGGCGCCGGCAGGCAGGCGGGTGCCGGCAGCGCGGGCACCCGGCACACCGGCACCACCGCCTCGGCCGGCGGCGGCAGGGGCGCGGGCGGCGGCGGCGGCGGCATCGGCGCGCAGGCACCGAGTGCCAGGGCGGCCGAGACAGCCGAGGCGGCCAAGGCGGCCAAGGCGCCTAGCCGGCGCGACGGCATGCCCCGGCGAATGTCAATGTGGGGTGGCATAGGGCAGTTCGATGCGGAAACACGCGCCGGGGCCATCCGGCAGAAGATCGATGCGGCCGCCGTGCGCGGCAATGTATTCGTAGACGATGGACAGGCCGATGCCGGTGCCGCGAACCGCATCCGACGGCTGGCGCTCGCCGCGGAAAAAGGGCTCGAAGACGCGGGCACGATCTGCCTCGGCAACTCCCGGACCCGCGTCGCGGATCTCGATGCGGGCGCTGCCGTCGCCTCGCGCCAGCGACACCTCGATGGCCGAACCGACCGGGCTGAAGCGTATCGCGTTCGACAGCAGGTTGCCGAGCGCCGTGGACAGCTTGTCCGGGTCGACCTCGATCCACAGCGGCCCGCCGTGCAGGTTGACGCGCACGCGCCGCGCCTGCATCTGCAACTGCTGCGCCTCGACCAGATCGCCCATCAGCGCGGCGAGTTCGGTCTTGCGCCGCGTGAGGTGCCGCGCCTCGAAGGCCGCGGCGTTGAAGCGCAGCAGGTCCTCGATCTGGCGCTGCAGCAGCACCGTGTTCTGCCGCAGGATGCCGGCCACCTCGCGCTGGTTGTCGCTGAGCACGCCGGTCACGCCTTCTTCGAGCAGCGCCACACCCTCTCGCAGTGCGGCCAGCGGCGTCTTGAGTTCGTGCGACACATGCCGCAGGAAGCGCGCCTTGTCGGCATCGAGTTCCGCCAGCCGCAGTCGCAGCCAGTCCAGGCGCACGCCGAGCGCGCGCACGTCGGCCGGGCCGCGGATCTCGATCGGCTGGTCGAGCCGGTTCTCGCCCAAGCCCACGATTGCCGCCTCCAGCCGCTTCAGCGGGCGCGCGAGCCACACGCCGAAGCCGAGCGCCAGCACCACCGCCACCACGATGGCGCCCAGCACCTGCCGCCCGAGCGCACCGCGCGCCGCTTCCTGCGCCGCCTGCAGCGCCTGGTTGCGCTTGTCTGACGCAAGGCGCACCTGCGCGGCGATGTCGGCGTTGACGGCGGTGAGTTCGCGGAATTCGGCGCTCATCGCCTGGTCGCGCGCGGCCGCGGTGCTGCGCGGACCGGGCAGCAGCGCCCGGATGGTGGACAGGCGCTGCTCCCACGCGGCGGCGCTGTCGGGTACCTCGAGATCGCGCTTCAGGTTCGCGAGCACGGCCTCGGCCTCGCGCGCGGCAGCCGCGAAGCGCTCGCGCAGCACCGGGTCGTCGAGCACCACGTACTGGCGCGCCGCGCGCTCCATCGCCACGCTGCGCTCGGCGAGCTGCTGCGCATCGCCGCTGGCCTTCACCGCCAGCGCCGCGGCCTCGCGACTTTGCGACAGCAGCCGGTCGAGCGTGAACAGCCCGCGCAGCGACACCGCCGCCAGCAATGCGGCGATCAAGAGAAAGGCGACGGCCAGCAACTGCCGGAATGAAGCGCGTGAAAGAGTGAGCATCGGGCGGGCGGGAGCCGGCCGATTCTGCCCAAACCAGCGCCTGCGGCCCGCTTCGCCGCGGGGCGCAAAGGCCTTCGGGTTTGCCGATATGCTCTCGCCCCCCATGGCCGCGCTGCACATCACCGACATCGAATCCGCCATCAACTGGTGGCGCGAGCGTAGGCCCTCGCCCGACGGCATCACCGCCTGCGCCGAGGTTCGCGCGCTCGCCGAGGTGTACGCGCTGATGGTGTACTACCGCGAGCCGCTGTGCGACGAGGACACCATGCCGCCCAAGGCGCGCGACGCCTGGCTCGCCTGGTACGCCACCACGCCCGACGCGCCCTGCATCGCCATCTGCTCCACCAGCCAGGGCGACGACATCTGCAAGGGCTGCGGCCGCAGCTTCGACGAGGTGCAGAACTGGCCGGTGATGACCCCCGGCGAAAAGCGCGCCACCTGGCGGCGCATCACGCAGGAGGGCACGGCCTGGCGCTTCAACCGCTATGCCGAGCGGGCGTTGGCCGGACAGGTGACAGGCGATGAAGGCGAGGCCGCCCCCGTTGCGTCAGACATCGCGAGCGTGAGCCGCTCGTGAGCACGCCGCGCCTGCACCACAGCGCCCGCGCCATCGCCCCGCTCGCCTGGCCGGTGTTCGTCGGGCAGGTGTCGGTGCTGGCCTTCAGCACGGTCGACACGGTGATGGCGGCGCGCTACGACGCGCTCGACCTGGCGGCGCTGGCCATCGGCGGCTCGGCCTACATCACCGTCTTCGTCGGCCTGATGGGCGTGGTGCTGGCCGTCGGGCCGATCACGGGCCAAGTGTTCGGCGCCGGCCGCCTGCACGATGCCGGGCGGCAACTTCACCAGGCGATCTGGCTGGCGCTCGGGCTGTCGGTGATCGGCTGCGCGCTGCTGGCGTTTCCCGATCCGTTTCTCGCCATCGCGCAGGCCTCGCCCGCCGTCGAGGCGAAGGTGCGCGGCTACCTCGGCGCACTGGCGTTCGCGTTGCCCACCGCCCTGCTCTTCACGGCGTTTCGCGGCTTCAACGTCGCGGTCTCGCGCCCGCGCATCGTGATGGCGCTGCAGCTCGGCGCGCTCGCGGCCAAGGTGCCGCTGAATGCGCTGCTGGTGTTCGGCCTCGCCCTGCCCACGCCGCTGGGCACGCTCGAGGTTCCGGCGCTCGGCGCGCCCGGCTGCGGCATCGCCACGGCCATCGTCATGGCGCTGCAGTTGCTCGTGGCGTGGCAGGTGGTGCGCCGCGATGCGTTCTACCGCCGCTTCGGACTGCACGAGGGCGGCCTCGCGCGGCCGCACCGCAAGAGCCTGGCCGAACTGCTGCGGCTGGGCATCCCGATGGGTCTGTCGATCGGCATCGAGGTCAGCGGCTTCACCTTCATGGCCTTCTTCATCTCGCGCCTCGGCGCCACGCCCGTGGCCGGGCACCAGATCGCAGTGAACATGGTGTCGCTGATGTACATGATGCCGCTGGCGATTGCGAACGCCACCGCCACGCTGGTGGCGCAGCACGTGGGCGCCGGCGACCCCCACGCCGCGCGCCGCATCGGCTGGCACGGGCTGCAGATCGGCGTGCTCATCGCCGCCGCCATGGGCGCGGGCGTCTACCTGTTGCGCGAGCCGCTGCTGCACGCCTACACCCACGACGCGGTGATCATCGCCGCCGCCATGCCGCTGCTCGGCTGGGTGATGCTCTTTCACGTGACTGACGCGGCGCAGACCCTGGCCGCCTTCGTGCTGCGCGCCTATCGCATCGCGGTCGTGCCGATGGTCATCTACGCGCTCGCGGTGTGGGGCGTCGGCCTCGGCGGCGGCTACGTGGTGGCATTCGACACCCTGGGCATCACGCCAGCGCCGCTGCAGGGTGCGCGCGGGTTCTGGGCGGCGGCGACGGCGGGCTTGACCGTCACCGCCATCGCGCTGTGCGGCTTCCTGCTGTGGGTGCTGCGCATGCAGACCCGCACTTCGGATCACCCGCGACGCACGAACCAGTGATCAAGCGAACGCCGCGGATCCGGCTCTGCCGGTCCGCTGGTGTTGCCCCCTCGAGGGGGCGCGCAAAGCGCGTAGGGGGTGGGCCATCACGCGGGAAATCGCAACTCGAAGCACGTGCCGCCGCCTTCGCGCGGCAGGCAGCGCACGCTGCCGCCGTGGCGCTCGGCGATCTGCCGCACGAGGCTAAGGCCGAGACCCACGCCGCCGGCCGTCTCGGCATGGCCGGGCATGCGGTAGAAGGGCTCGAAGATGCGCTCGCGCTGCGCCTCGGGCACGCCGGGGCCGCGGTCGCACACGCGCACGAGCGCATCGCCCGCCTGGCGATCGATCACCAAGGTCACCTCGTCGCCGCCGTAGCGGCGCGCGTTCTCCAGCAGGTTGCGCAGGGCGCGGCGCAGCAGCCGTTCGTCGCCGCTGACGACCAGCGGCACGCCGTCGACCTGCGCGTTCACGCGCGCCGCCTCTTCGGCGGCCAGGCCGAGCAGGTCGACATGTTCGTGCGGGTCGAGCTTCTGTTGCGCGTCGAGCCGGCTGGCGAGCAGCACCTCCTCGACCAGCGCATCGAGTTCGGCCACGTTGGTGTCGATCTCGCGGCGCAGCCGCTCGCGCTGCGTGGGCGGTGCATCGTCGAGCATCGACACCGCCAGCTTCATGCGCGCCAGCGGCGAGCGCAGTTCGTGACTGGCATTGGCGAGCAGCGACTGGTGCGAACGTACCAGCGCCTCGATGTGGGCCGCCGCCTGGTTGAAGCTCGCGGCTACCGCCGCCACCTCGTCGCGACCGGACACGGCCACGCGGTGATCGAGCCGACCGGCGCCGAAGGCCTCCATGCCCTGCTGCAGCGTCTTCAGACGGCGCGTCAGCCCGCGCGCCACCGGCCAGGCGCCGGCAGCCACCGCGACGAACAGCAGCACCAGCACCGCCGCGAGGCCGGCGCCGCTTTGCATGCCGCGCGGCATGAGCGACAGCACCGGCGGCGGGCCACGCCGCGTCCCGTCGCGCGCCTCGCCGGGCTCGCGCGGCGGACCGCGCCGCAGCACCCACAGCGTGCGGCCGTCGTCCAGCTTCACGGCGGCACGATGCCGGCGGCCGTCCGAGAGGCCTTGCTCGAAGGTTTCGGACGCGCCGATGCGCGTGCCGTCGCTGGCATCGAGCGCCAGCGGAATGCGCAGCCGCTGCGACCACTCGGCCAGCGCCGCGGCCTGCTCGTCGCGCGGCGCCTC
Organism: Rhizobacter sp.; assembly: GCA_036676235.1. Classification (GTDB taxonomy): domain Bacteria; phylum Pseudomonadota; class Gammaproteobacteria; order Burkholderiales; family Burkholderiaceae_C; genus JAKFDI01. Next base: position 43,465 of record JAKFDI010000088.1, read on the forward strand.
GGTACCCGGCAGCGAACGCTGGATCAGGTCGCCCCACGCTTCCGTGCGTTCGTCGATGGCCGACTGCACGCGGCTGCGCTCCTGCGCCATCTCGCGCTGGAACAGCCAGCCCGCGCCGAAGGCGAAGAGAAGGAGCACCGCGACGATGCTCAGATAAATGCGAAGCGTGAGGGTGTTCATGTGAGCCCCTCGGCGAACGAGTACGTTCGCCGATCCCCCAAGGGGATGCGGGCCGGCTTGGGGCGGCCCGGCGCTCGGCCCGCGTCCCGCTCATCCAGCACGCTATTGCGCGTCATCCGCGTCCTGCTTCTTCGCGAACACGTAGCCCGCGCCGCGCACGGTGAGCACGCGCCGCGGCTCCTTCGGGTCGTCCTCGATCACTGCGCGGATGCGCGAGATGTGCACGTCGATGGAGCGGTCGAAGGCTTCGAGCGGATGGCCTTTCAGCGCGTCCATGATCTGGTCGCGCGACATCACGCGCCCCGGGTTGCGCGCCATCACCACCAGCAGGTCGAACTGGTGGCTGGTGAGGTCGCACGACTTGCCGTCCAGGCGCGCGGTGCGCTCGCCGAGATCGATCTCGAGGCGGCCGAAGCGCAGCCGTTCGTCGTCCGCCGGCTGCGGCGAGGCGCGCCGCAGCAGCGCCTTCACGCGCGCCAGCAGCTCGCGCGGCTCGAAGGGCTTGGGCAGGTAGTCGTCGGCGCCGAGTTCCAGGCCGACGATGCGGTCCAGCGGCTCGCCACGCGCCGTCAGCATGAGCAGCGGCAGGTGGCGCGTGCGCGGGTTGGCGCGCAGCTCGCGGCACAGGTCCAGGCCGTCGCCGTCGGGCAGCATGAGGTCGAGCACCAGCGCGTCGTAGGTGGACGCCGCCAGCCGCTCGCGGCCGGCAGCCAGCGAACCGGCATGTTCGGTCTCGAAACCGGCGGCGCCGAGGTAGTCGCCCACCATGGTGGCGAGGCGGGTGTCGTCGTCGACGAGCAGCAGACGAGAGTTCATGGGCCGGATGATCGCAGCGGCGGGTAAACGGCCTGCGCTCGGCCGTAAAGAATCGTGAACCGACGGGCCGAACCAGACCCGTGCGACGCGGCGGCGCAACCTACGGGTTGCCCCCAACGGCTTGCGCGCACCCGCGCGGCACCATGCCGTGTTGCTGTTCTCACGCCGCGCGTTTGCGCTGCGCCCCAGCGCCCGATTCACAAGGAGACAACGATGCGTCGACTCGCTCTCAAGACTCTGGTTCTGCCGATGGTTCTACTGGCCGCGTTCGGCCTCCCGGCACACGCCGCCGACAACATGAAGATCATGATCGGCGCCAGCCCCGGCGGCGGCTACGACCAGGCCGGCCGCGGCATCGGCAAGGCGATGCAGGACGCGGGGGTAGCCGGCAACGTCACCTATGAGAACAAGGGCGGCGCCGGCGGCACGATCGGCCTCGCACAGTTCGTGAATTCGCAGAAGGGCGACCCGAACGCGCTGATCGTCGTGGGTGCCGTGATGGTGGGCGCCATCGTGCAGAACAAGCCGCCGGTCGACCTGGGCGACGCCACGCCCGTGGCACGGCTGATGGCCGAGTACAACGTGTTCGTCGTGCCGGCCGATTCGCCGCTGAAGACGATGCAGGACGTGGTCGCCCAGATGAAGAAGGACCCGGCCAGCGTGAAGTGGGGCGGCGGCTCCAAGGGCTCGGTCGACCACATCAGCGTGGCGATGATCGCGCGCGATGCCGGCGTCGACGTGGCGAAGATCAACTACGTGCCCTTCAAAGGCGGCGGCGAAGCCACGGCCGCGGTGCTGGGCGGTCACGTGACGGTGGGCACCAGCGGCTGGGCCGAGCTCGAGCAGTTCGTGCAGAGCGGCAAGATGCGCGCGCTGGCCCTCACCTCGGCCGAGCGCCTGCCGGGCGTGAACGTGCCGACGCTGCGCGAACAGGGCATCAAGGTCGACATCGGCAACTGGCGCGGCGTGTACGGCCCGCCGGGGCTGAGTGCCGAGCAGCGCAAGTCGTTGACCGAGCGCGTGGCAAAGGCCACCAAGACGCCGAGCTGGGCCGAGGTGCTGAAGAAGAACAACTGGACGCCGGCGCTGCTGACCGGCTCGGAACTGGACGCCTTTGTGAAGGAAGAGCACGACCGACTGCGCGATCTGATGAAGCAGTTGGGGATGATCTGATCGGGCTCGCGTTCCACGATTCAAGAACGCCACCAAAGCCCGTTCGCACTGAGCTTGTCGAAGTGCCCGTGCATCCTGAGCCTGTCGAAGGGACTGAGCTTGTCGAAGTGCCTCTGTGCGCACGCAGGGCTTCGACAGGCTCAGCCCGAACGGTTCGTATTGCCTGACTGCGAATCGGTATGAGCCGGATGAAAAACCTCGGATTCGCCGCCGTCGGCGCCGGCGCGCTGGTGCTCGCGGCGCTGCTCGCCGCCGGCGCCTCGCAGATCCCCGGCGAGGCGGGCTACGCCGGTGCCGGGCCGAACTTCCTGCCGTGGGCCGTGTCCGCAGGCATGGCGATCTGCGGCATCGCGCTGCTGGCAAGCGCCTGGCGAGCGCGCGGCGACGTGGTGCCCGCGCCCGACTTCCCGCCGCGCTGGCGCGCCACCGGCTGGATCTCGCTCGGGCTGCTGCTCAACGCAGCGCTGATCGAGCACGCCGGCTTCGTCGTCTCCTGCGCCCTGCTCTTCGCGCTCGCGTCACGCGGCTTTCGCATCGGTGCCGATCAACAACCGGCCTGGCGCCTGCTCGCCAGCGATTTCGCCATCGGCGCGGCGGTGAGCGCGCCGGTGTTCTGGCTCTTCACCAAGGGGCTCGGCCTCACGCTGCCGGCCGTGCTGCCGGGCGGCTGGATCTAGTTCCGCATGGACACCTTGAGCGCCCTGCTCGGCGGCTTTGCCACCGCCGCCACGCCGATCAACCTGCTGTGGGCACTGGTCGGCTGCATCGTCGGCACGGCCGTCGGGGTGCTGCCCGGCATCGGCCCGGCGCTCACCGTGGCGATGCTGCTGCCGCTCACGGCGCAGGTCGAACCCACGGCCTCGATGATCATGTTCGCCGGCATCTACTACGGCGCCATGTACGGCGGTTCGACCACCTCGATCCTGCTCAACACGCCGGGCGAGACGGCCACCATGGTGACCGCGCTCGAAGGCAACCTGATGGCCAAGAACGGCCGCGCCGGCGCCGCGCTCGCCACGGCCGCCATCGGCTCCTTCGTGGCCGGCACCATCGCCACCGTGCTCGTTACGCTGTTCGCGCCGTGGCTGGCCGAAGCCGCGCTGCGCTTCGGCCCGCCCGAGTACTTCGCGCTCATGGTGCTGGCCTTCGTCACCGTCTCGGCCGTGCTCGGTTCCAGCGTGCTGCGCGGCATGACGGCGCTGCTGCTGGGTCTCGCGATCGGGCTCATCGGCATCGACGAGATCTCGGGCCAGGCACGCTACACGCTGGGCGTGCCCGAGCTGCTGGACCGCATCGAGGTCACGCTGCTCGCCGTGGGCCTGTTCGCCGTCGGAGAGGCGCTGTTCTTCGGGCTCTACGGCGGGCGCGTAATCGAGCGGCAGAACGCCATGTCCACGCTCTACATGACGCGGCTCGAATGGAAGCGCTCCATCGGCCCGTGGCTGCGCGGCACCTTCATCGGTTTTCCGTTCGGAACCATTCCTGCGGGCGGTACGGAGATTCCGACCTTTCTCTCGTATGCGGCGGAGAAGAAGCTTTCCAAGCACAAGAGCGAGTTCGGCAGCACCGGCGCCATCGAAGGCGTGGCGGGGCCGGAGGCCGCGAACAATGCCACCGCCGCCGGCGTGCTGGTGCCGCTGCTGACGCTGGGCATTCCCACCTCCACCACCGCCGCGGTGCTGCTCTCGGCCTTCCAGAACTACGGCATCACCACCGGGCCGCAACTCTTCCTGACGTCCGGTCCGCTGGTGTGGGCGCTGATCGCCTCGATGTACATCGGCAACGTGATGCTGCTGGTGCTGAACCTGCCACTGGTCGGGCTGTGGGTGAAGCTCTTGAAGATTCCGCGCCACTGGCTGTACGCCGGCATCCTGGTGTTCGCGACGGTCGGCGTGTACGGCATGCGGCAGTCGGTGTTCGACCTGTACCTGCTCTACGGCATCGGCCTGCTGGGCGCGCTGATGCGGCGCTACGACTTCCCGACGGCGCCCGTGATCGTCGGCATGATCCTCGGGCCCATGGCCGAGGCGCAGTTCCGCAACGCGATGTCGATCGGCGAAGGCAGTCTCGCGGTATTCGTCGAGCGGCCGCTGTCGGCCACCGTGCTGGCGCTGTGCGTGCTGGTGCTCGCGGTGCCGCCTCTTCTGCGGCGCCGTGGATGACCCACCCCTACGCGCTTCGCGCGCCCCTCAAGGGGCACCGCTGGCGGGCCGGCAAAGCCGGACCCGCGGCGGTTGCTTGATGGCGCGATCTACTGCTTCGGCTGCGCCGGCGCCTGCGAACGCTCCTGCTTCATACGCTCATGGCGCTCATGCATGCGCTTGCTGCGCTCTTCCATGCGCTGCTTGCGCTCGGCTATGCGCTCGCCGAGCTTCACGCGCTGCTCGGGCGTCAGCACCGCGCTCGCCTCCAGCATGGCCTGCGTGATGCGCCGGCTGCTGGCGTCGTGCCGGGCCAGCATCTGCTGGCGCAGCGACTCGGCCGCGGCGGCGTCCACCGTGGGCGCGGTGAAGATCGCCGCCGCCTGGTCGCGCAGCACGCGGCCTTCCTTGCGCTGAGCCCGCAGGTCCTGCGCTGCCGCGCGGGCGATCTGCTTGATCTGCGTGCGCTGCGCCTCGGTGGCGTTCAGGCCGTCGAGCAGGCGGTCGATGCGCTCGGGCGAACCCATGAACATGCCGCCCCCGCCGTGCATGCCGTGCATCGCGTGCATGTGCCGGCCGTGGCCGCCGCCGTGCGGCCCCTGCGCCCAGGCCGTGACCCCGGCGCCTGCAGCCAGCGCCAGCACCACCCCGGCGACGGCAGCCTTGACGCTGCGCGCCGATCGCGATTTCTTCAGTTCAGATTTCAGTTCAGACATTGATGTGCTCCTTGTGCATCGGGACCCACCCGCGTGCATGCACTGTCGGCCGCACCCGTGAATACGCCTTGGCTGGCGCGTAAAGATGTGTATGGGCGCGCTCAAGTCGCGGGGGCCGGATGCCGATGTTTCCGAAGACCCCCCGACTGGCGCCATCGCCGGCCATGCACGTACGAAGAAGTCTCGCCGACCTGCTCCTCACGCAACAGCCGAAGCTGCGCTTCGCGCTCGCGATGTGGCTGATCTCGCTGTGCACCTACCTGCTGTACTCCGGGATCCTGCTGTACCAGATGCACCTCGGCTTCGTGCGGCCCACGCCGGCCGCACTGTGCATCGCCGCGGCGCTGCTCGCCAACTTCGGCTTCTACGTGGCGATGCGCAGCGGCTGGTCGGCCCGTCTCGGCGGCAACCAGCTCGGCCTCGGCAACGCGCAGCTTGCCACCGGCATGGTGTTCATGTGGGCCAACTACGCCATCGTCGGCCCCGCCAGCGGCTCCACGCTCATCATCCTGGCGAGCCACATGGTCTACGCCCTGTTCAATCTCTCGGCGCGCCGGGTGGCCGTGCTCGCGGCGGTGTCGCTCGCCGGCCTGGCGCTCACGATGTGGCTGGCGCACGTGCTCGACCCCGCGCGCTACGACCCGGATCTCCAGATCGTCGGCTGGCTCTACGCCTGTCTCGTGATTCCGCTGATCGCGCTGCTCGCACAGCGCGTGGCGCGCATGAACGACGCGATCCGCACGCAAAGCCAGAAGCTGGCCGACGCGCTCGCCCGGGTGCAGGAACTTGCCACGCGCGACGACCTGACCCGCCTCTACAACCGGCGTCACATGATGGAGCTGATGGAGATGCAACTGGCGCAGCGCGAGCGCAGCAGCGCCCCGCTGTGCATCGCGCTGCTCGACATCGACCACTTCAAGCGCGTGAACGATCTGCACGGCCACCACACCGGCGACGAGGTGCTGCGCCGCTTCGCGGCCGAGACGTCGGGCGCCATGCGCAGCAGCGACCTGGTTGCGCGCTGGGGCGGTGAAGAGTTCATCGTAATGTTTCCCGCCACGCCGATGGCGCAGGCGCAGACGGCGCTGCTGCGGCTCGAGTCGCGGCTTCTCGGCGCCGACTTCAGCGACCTCGCCGCCGACCTGCGCGTCACCTTCTCGGCCGGGCTGATCGAGGTGCGCCACGGTGAAGCGCTGCAGGCGTGCATCGAACGTGCCGACCGCGCGATGTACCGCGCCAAGGCCGCGGGCCGCAACCGCGTCGATTTCGCCGACTCCGCGCTGCTCCCGCAAGCACTCCCCGAGCCACTGTCCCCTGCCGCACCGGAGCCGGCCTGACGCGGGCTGGGCGCGGGCAACCGCGCACAATTGGCTCTATCGCCCGCCCGCATGGCCACATGTTGGCAATCGTCAGCGGTCGGGCGGCAACGCCTGGCGTCGCCCCATGCACCACGTCCTGCTTCCCGTGCCTTCCGATCTGCACGCCTGGATCGAAGGCGCAGCCGTGCTCACTTTCGACGGCACCGACATCGTCAACCGCTTCCCGGCACTGCTGGGCGGCACGCTGTGCGTGGTGCTCCAGGGGCGCCTGGAGCTGCCGGAAGGCAGCGGCTGGCGCGCAGTGCGCGGCAGCCTCTTCAGCGGGCCGAGCTCCACGCCGCTGGTGTCGCGCGGCGTGGGGCCGCTGCGCTGCCTGTCGGCATCGCTCAGGCCTGCCGCCACCTCCTGCATGGCCGGCGCGGGCGGCATGGAACTGCGCGATGCGGTCGTGCCGCTGCCGGACCTGTGGGGCACAGCCTGGATCGACTGCGAAGACGCGATCCGTCAGGCGCCCACCCTGTGGGCCGGCGCCGAGTTGCTGTTCGACTTCCTGCGCCGCCGCACAAGAAGCGACGCGGCTCACGAGCGCCATGGCCGCATCGCGGCGCTGCAGCGGGCGGCGATGTTTCCGCTCGCCGCGGCCAGTGCGCAATGGGGCTGGAGCGAACGCCAGTTCGAGCGGGTCTTCACCGGCCACCTCGGGTTGGGGCCGAAGCTGTTCCAGCGCATCGCCCGCGTGCACGCGGCGCTGCTGGACGCCTTGATGAGCGGCCGTCGTGGCGCCGAGCTGGCCTTGCGGCACGGCTACTACGATCAGGCGCATCTGGCGCGCGACCTGCGGCTGCTGGCGGGCGACCCGCTCACGCAACTGCTGGCGCAGGCGGCGCAGCCTGTCAGCGAGCAGTGGCCGCTGCAGCTCGGCAAGCGCTGGGCCGGGAGCGCGACGACGGCCCGCCCATGAGCGCTGGCCGCCCGTGAGCTAGGTCTTCGAGAAGCCCAGCCACTGCCGTGCCCGTGCCCAGGTGCTTACGCGGCGCTCAGTGGCGGACGCACGATCGATCGCCTGCGCGCCGCGGATCTTCGCGTGCAACCGCAGCACGCCGTAGAGCAGCGCCTCGGGGGTCGGCGGACAGCCGGGCACGTAGACGTCGACCGGCAGGATGCGGTCGACGCCGCGCACCACCGAATAGGCGTAGTGGTAGTAGCCGCCACCGTTGGCGCACGAGCCCATCGAGATCACGTAGCGGGGCTCGGCCATCTGGTCATAGACGCGGCGAATGGCGGGCGCCATCTTGTTGGTCAAGGTGCCGGCCACGATCATCAAGTCGGCCTGGCGAGGGCTTGCCCGGGGCATCATGCTGAAGCGCTCGAAGTCATAGCGCGCCATCGCGGTGTGCATCATCTCGACGGCACAGCACGCGAGGCCGAAGGTCAGGTACCACATGCTGCCGGTGCGCGCGGCGTTCACCGCCTCTTCCACTGTGGTCAGCAGATAGCCGTGCTCGGCGCTCTTCAGCCCCGCCGAAGCGGGCGTGCCCAGGGGTGCAAATCGTTCGTCCATGCGGCAAGCCTAGGCAGGCACGCCGCGGCGGTCTTGGAAGAAACCGACGCCCAGCGGGCGCCGCCACGCATCAGCGGCTGCCCGTCACCAGCGTCTCGAACAAGTTGTCGTCGCCCATCTGCCCGCCCTTGAGCATCACCTCTGTGCCGTCGAGCCAGGGCGCCTCGGCATGCGCGCGGCACAGCGCCACGCCCGGCGCGGGGCGGCCCAGCCATTCGAGCGACGTCGGCGCCAGCGCCTGCAGCGCGTGGCTGGAGGTGTCGCCGCCGGCCACGCCCAGGCGCGACACCGGCGCCTCCATCAGCACGCGGCGCAGCAGCCGGCCACATTGCGCGGCCACATCGCCATGTGCGACGCCGCCTGGCGCGTCCGGCGGCGTGGTGTGCGCCAGCACGTGCCGGCCGGCTTGCAACGCGCGCACCAGTTCGTCGATCGTCTGGCGGATGTGGGCCGCGTCACCGCGCGCCAAGCGCTGCGCATCCAGCGGCACGCGCAGGTACGAGCGCGACGCAGCGACCTGCCGCGCGGTGAGCGGCGACAGGCTGCCGGCCAGCACAAGCAACGGGCCACGCGCCGGCGCCACGAGGCCATCGTGCCGGCGGCGCGGCAGCCCCCAGTGGTCGATGAGCGCCTGCGCGACGCTGCTCGCCCCCACGCACAACTGCGGCGCCGTCTGCGCCCGCCGCCACAGCAGGCGGCCGATCGACCCGAGCTGCGACTCGCGCACCACGTCCATCAGCAGCGCCTGCGGCGCGGCGGCGTACAGCGTGTCGAAGGCCGCGTCGAGTGCGTCGTCCCGCTCGTGCGCGCGCAGGTCCAGCAGTTCGATGGGCGCCAGCCCCTGCCGCTGCAGATGCAGTCGCAGATCGGCCTCGTCCATCGGCGTGACGGGGTGCCGGCGCATCGTCGGATGCCGGTCGATGCGCACCACCGGCCCGCCGGTTTGGGCGGCGGCGAACAACTGGCCGAAGGCGCAGTAGCGCCCGAGGCTCGGCTGCCCGCCGACGATCAGCGCCGGCCCGCCGCCGAGTGCATCACCGAACACACGCACCGCCTCGCCCAGGCTGCCGACGTGCGGTGCGCTGTCGAAGGTGGAGCAGCACTTGTAGTGCAGCACCGGCGCGCCGCAGCCGGCGAAGAAGCGCGCCACCGGCGCGAGCGCCTCGCGCATCGCCTCGGGCGCCATGGCGCGTGCGGCGCCGGCGATGCCGATGGCGTCGAGTTCGCCGGCTTCCCGCAGTTGCGCCGGCGTCGGCACGTCGAGGAACAGCCGCGCCTTCAAGCCCGCTTCGGCCAGCGTGGCGAGGGTGTCGCTCGCGCCGGTGAAGTCGTCGCCGTACCAGGCGAGCTTGAGCCCGGGCGGGAGCACGGCGTTCAGCGGCCGAAGAAGGCCAGCGCGTCGCGCAGCTCGGGCGCGTCGCGCGCTGCGTCTGCCAGCACCGTGCCGCTTTGCACCGCCTGCCAGGCCTGGCGCAAGCTGGTCACGCCGGCGCGCGGCCCGCCGGGATGGGCCAGGATGCCGCCGCCAGCCATGAACAGCAAGTCGCCGCTCGGCACGGCGGCGAGCGTCGCGGGCATGGTGCCGGCCCACTGGCCGGACGAGAAGGCGGGCATCACGCGGTCCGCCAGATCGGCCGGATCCGCCAGCGGCGCGAGGCAATCGTGCGCCGACCTGACCACTTCCTCCTCGGCCTGAGAGAACTTGCCCTGTAGCCCGTGCACGTGCATGTGGTCCACGCCGGCCAGGCGCCACATGGCCTGGTAGGGCTGGAAGTTCATGCCGAGCGCCGGATGGCGCGAGAACATCCCGAAGCCGTTGCGATGGCCGTGCAGCGCGAGGCTGGTCTCGCGGCGCAGCGCCTGCAGCGACGAGAAGCCACACCAGTTGAGGCTTGCCATCACGCAGCTGCCGCCTTCGCGCTCCACCAGCTCGGCGTGGCGCAGCATGGCGTCGTGCTCGTCGGTGATGTTGAAGGCCACCATCACGCGCTTGCCCGTGCGTTCCTGGTGGCGGCGCACGCGTGCCATCACGGCCTTGACGCGTTCGGCGATGGGCGCGTGCGCGGGGTTGGCGCAGACCTCGTCGTCCTTGATGAAGTCGACGCCCGCCTCGCACAGCTCGCCCACCAGCGCGCCCGTAGCCTCGGCGCTGAGGCCGACATTGGGCTTGATGATGGTGCCCACCAGCGGCCCCTCGGCCACGCCAGTGAGTGCGCGGGTGCCTGCCAGCCCGTGGCGTGGGCGCTCGAAGCGCGCACGCCAGGCAGCGGGCAGTTGCAGCCGCTCCAGGCGCACGCCGGTGGTCTCGCCGAGGTCGAACAGGTTGCCGGCCACGGTGGCCGCCAGCGTCGGCAGGTTGTCGCCGATGTTGGCGGTGGGAAACGACACGGTGACGCGCGCGCGGCGCCACGGCCCGGTGATGCCCTGGCGCGCGAGCCAGGCGTTGGGCAGGCTGGGCGCGGTCAACGGCTCGAGTTCCTCGATGTGCGTCACGCTCGCGCGGCTGCGCTCGCGCAGCGCATCGGTCTCGCCGGCCACGCGCACGAAGGTGCCGCTGCTCTGCTCGCCGGCCAGCACCTCGGCGACCTTCGCCGGGTCCAGCGGCGTCTCGATCAGGTAGACGGCCTCGAGGCGGTCGGTGCCCATCACAGCGTTTGCAGGTCGGGGAAGGCGCGCACGGGGTCGCGCCCGTCCCAGCCTTCGGAGGCTTCACGGATCATCCGGAACAGCTTGCCCTTCGGCCCCGCCACTTCCGATAGCTCGATCACCGCACCGGGATGCAGCCCCGGGTGATTCGCGTTGTCGAAGTAGACGAAGCGCCCGCGTTCGCCCACCTCGCCGCTCATCGCCACCGTGAAGCCCTGCGATTGCAGCCGATCGAGGTCGGCATCGAAGTTCTCGGTCCAGTAGGCCACGTGCTGCGCGCCCTGGTGGCCGGCCTCGCGGAACTCGCGGTACATCGAGGGCACGTCATTGCGCGTTTGCAGCAGCTCGATCTGCAGCGGCCCCGAATTGGCGAGCGCCACCGAGTTGTGCGGCTCGTAGACCTCGCCGCGGAAGCGGTAGTTGCGGATGGGCACGCGCGGGTTGTAGTACCACGGGCCCACACCGAGCACGCGGCTCCAGTGGTCCATCGCGGCCTCGATGTCGGGCACGACGTAGGCGAGCTGGCGCACCTCGCCGAAGAATCTGCTCATGAAAAACTCCGTTGACGAACGAGTGCGGCGCGCGCCGCGTCAGGGCGTCAGCCCTTCAGGAAGCCGATCGAAATCCACGGGATCGCGGCCACGATGACCAGGCCCACGAACAGCGCCACGATGTAGCCGCCGATGGCGCGGATGCCCTTGGAGGGGTCGACCCGGCTGATGGCGCACGCGCCGTAGTAGCCCACGCCGAAGGGTGGCGCGAACAGGCCGATGCCCATGGCGAAGATCACGACCATGGCGTAGTGCACCTCGTGCACGCCGGCCGCCTTGGCGAGCGGAAACAGGAGCGGACCGAACAGCACGATGGCCGGGATGCCTTCGAGCACGCTGCCCAGCACCACGAAGGCGACGATGGACACGGCCAGGAACCCCCAGGCGCCGCCGGGAATGGCGGCCATCAGCGCGGCCAGGTCCTGCGAGAAGCCCGACTGCGTGAGGCCCCAGGCCATGCCGGTGGCGCAGCCGACGATGAAGATGATGGCGCCGGTGAGCGAGGCCGTCTCCACCAGCATCGGCTTGAGCCGACGCCAGTCGAACTGGCGATAGACCAGCAGGCCCACCGCCACGGCATAGACGATGCCGATCGTCGACACCTCAGTGGCGGTGGCCACACCCTCGACCACGCAGGCGCGGATGACGAAGGGCAGCGCGATGGCCGGCAGCGCCACCATCGCGAGGCGCACGATCTCGCGCTTGGCAAAGCGCTTGACCTGGCTCAGGTCGTCGTGCCGATAGCGCCACCACACCACCGTGCACAGGCACAGGCCGACGACGACGGCTGGCAGCATGCCGCCGGTGAACAGCGCCGCGATCGACACGCCCGTGACCGAGCCGATGGTGATGAGCACGATGGACGGTGGGATCGTCTCGGTCTGCGCGCCAGTGGCCGACAGCAGCGCGACGAGGTCGCCCTCCTTCGCGCCGCGCTTGACCATCTCGGGGAACAGCACGGGCGCAATCGCCGCCATGTCGGCGATCTTCGAGCCCGAGATGCCCGACACGAGGTACATCGCACCCACCAGCACGTACTGCAGCCCGCCCTTCACGTGGCCCAGCAGGCTCGCGAGGAAGGCGATCATGGCGCGCGCCATGCCCGTCATCTCGATCAGCGAGCCGAGGAAGATGAACAAGGGCACCGCCAGCAGGATGAGGTGCGACATGCCCTCGTCCAGCCGCCCCACCAGCACGATCATCGGCGTGTGGGTGGTGAGCGCGAGATAGCCGAAGGTCGCGAGCGCAAACGAGAAGGCGATGGGCACGCCGGCGAACACCGTGGCCGCCACCACACCCACGAAGAAGATGACGAGGTTGAACTTGCCTGCCATCATGAGCAGCGGTCCAGCGAGCCAGAACGCGCCAACGACGGCAGCGGTGGCGATCAGCGACAGCGCCGCGTCGCGCACGCGGCCCACGCGCACCAGGCGCAGCAGTGCGACAACGAGCATGAGCGCCACGCCCACGGGCAGCGCCGCGGCCCGCCAGACATTGCTGATCTCCAGCGCCGGCGTGACGATGAACGACTCCTCGTAGGCGTATTCCCAAGCCGGGTGCATCACTAACGCCAGGAAGGCGAGCGAGGCGGTGACCGCCAGCGTTTCGGCGAGCGCGCGCGCCGAAGGCCGCAGCCGCGCGACCAGCGCCGTCATGCGCATGTGCTCGCCGCGGCGCAGCGCCACCACCGCGCCCAGCATCGACAGCCACAGGAAGAGGATCGAGGCGAGTTCGTCCGACCAGACGATCGGGTCGTGGAACACGTAGCGCGACACCACGCCGGACAGCAGCACGCCGATCTCGATCAGCACCAGCGCGGCGGCGAGGGTCTCGACCGTCCAGCCGATCACCGCGTCGACGCGACCGGCCAGCACGCCGACGGCATGAGATGCCAACGGCTCGGCCGTCGACGTGTGGACGAGGCTCGCCATCGCGCGCTCGTCAGGCCAGCTTGCCGACCGAGCCTTCCAGCAGGCCCCAGGCCTCGTCGCCGAAGCGCTTCTTCCACTCGGCATAGAAACCCGCCTCGCGCAGCGCGGCGCGGAAGCTGTCGGACGCGGGGCGGTTGAACAGCATGCCCTTGGTCTTCAGGTCAGCCTCGAGGGTTTCATTGAGCTTGCGGATGTCTTCGCGCTGCTTCACGCCGGCGTCGTTGATGGCGGCGCTGATGATGGGCTTGAGGTCCGCGGGAATGCGCTGCCAGGTGCGGCCGCTCGCGATGAACCAGAAGCCGTCCCAGATGTGGTTGGTGAGGGACACGTGCTTCTGCACCTCGTACAGCTTGGCCACCTGGATGATGGGCAGCGGGTTCTCCTGCGCGTCGACGATCTTGGTCTGCAGCGCCGAATAGACCTCGCTGAACTGCAGGCTGGTGGGTGCGGCCGACAGGGCCTGGAACATCGAGATCGACAGCGGGCTCACCGGCACGCGGATCTTCAGGCCGTCCATGTCCTTCGCGGTCTGGATCGGCGTGCTGCTCGTGGTCGTCTGGCGAAAGCCGTTGTCCCACATCTTCTCGAAGGCGTGCAGGCGCATCTTGGCGAGCGCCGCGCGCACATGCGCGCCGACCGGGCCATCCATCGCCGCCCAGACCTCCTTGTAGTCGGAGAAGGCAAAACCCACCGCGTTGATCGCGGCCACCGGCACCAGCGTCGCGACGACCAGCGCCGACGGCGTGAAGAAGTCGATGCCGCCGCTGCGCACCTGCGACAGCATGTCGGTGTCGCCGCCGAGCTGGTTGTTCGGGAAGATGTTGATCTCGACCCGGCCCCGGCTCTCCTCTTTGATGCGGTCGGCCGCTTCCTGCGCGCGAATGTTCAGCGGATGCGTGAGCGGCAGGTTGTTGCCGTACTTGAGCGAGAACTCGGGCGCTGCCTGCGCGAAGCGAGGCAGGCCGAGGCCCGCGCCGACGGCGGCAACGGGCATGGCGGCAAGGGTGCGCAGCGCGGCGCGCTTGGTGAGATCGGTCATGTTGTCTCCAGACGGTGTGGCTGATGCGGTTTGATGTGTTCTTCTTGTGGTTTCGATCGATGGTAGGTGACAATTCCATGAATTCTCAGCGATCGATTTGATGTGATCTGATGTGATGAAACCCTCTGCGCCGCGCCGGTCGACCGCTTCTCCCCTGCCGCCTGAAGCGCTTGCCGCGCGCAGCCGTCTGCGCGATGTGGCGCAAGCGGCGGGCGTCTCCACCGCCACCGCCGACCGCGCCCTGCACGGGCGCAGCGGCGTGCGCGATGCCACGCTGCAGCGCGTGCTGAAGGCCGCGGCGGCGCTCGAATATCTGCCCGAGGCCGAGCTGTACCGAGCCATGCGGCCGTCGCCGATGGAACTCGCCTTTCTGCTGCCAGCCGGCAGCAACCGCTACCTGCGCATGCTCGGCGACCACATCGGCTACGCGCAGGACTCGCTCGCCCCGTTCAACGTGCGCTGCCGCCAGCACCTGATCGACAGCTTCGACCCCAAGCACGTGGCCGACGCGCTGCTGCGCTACGGCCGCCGGGCGCAGGGCGTGGCCTTCATGGCGCTGGAGCACCCGCTGGTGCGCGAGGCGGTGAACACGCTGGCCGAACGCGGCGTGCACGTGGTCACGCTCATCTCCGACCTGTCGAACTCGCGACGCGCGGCCTATGTCGGCATGGACAACCGCGCCGCCGGCCGCACCGCGGGCGACCTGATCGGCCGCTTCCTCGGTCCGCGCCGCGGCCGCGTGGCGATGATTGCCGGCAGCTTGAGCTACCGCGGCCACGAGGAGCGCGAGATGGGTTTTCTGCACGTGATGCAGGAGCGGTTTCCGAAGCTCACCGTGGTCGGCCTGCGCGAGGGCCAGGACGACGCCGACAACAACTACCGCCAGGCGCGCAGCCTGCTCGAATCGCATCCCGACCTGGTGGGGCTCTACAACATCGGCGGCGCCTCCGACGGCGTGGCGCGCGCGCTGGCCGAGGCGGGCCGCGAGCAGATCGTCTTCATCGGCCACGGCCTCACGCCCGACACCCGCGCGCTGCTGGTGGGCGGTGTGCTCGACGCCGTCATCACCCAGCATCCGCAGACCATGGTGGCGAACTGCGCACGCATCTTTGCCAACCTGCGGGACCGGCGCGATGCGCAGTCCGGGGTGGAGCCGGTGCGCATCAGCGTGATCACGCGCGAGAACCTGCCCTGATCGCTTGGGGCTTCTCGGGTTGCCCAGGGTCGTCGCTTGCGCGCTTGCCCGCCTGCACGCCAAGGCCGTAGAGTGCCGCTCGTCCGGATGGTCCGGACGCCACGGTCACCGCTTGACCCCATCAGCGCGCCAGCAACAGCAAAGACCCATGAACGACGACCTCGATGCACGCATTCGCTCAGGCCAGGCGCTGAGCGAATCGATGGGCGATTTCCACGTGACCGGGTGGGATGGCGAGCGCAAGGTCCTGAAGGCGGCGTTCACGGTTCGCCGCGAGTACTGCCACACGAACGGCACGATCGCCCAGGGCGGCTTCATCACGGCGTGGCTCGATGCCGCCATGGCGCACGCCGTCCATCACGACACCGGACATGCGCAAACCGTCTTCAGCCTGGAGATCAAGGTCAGCTTCTACGAGAAGGTCGGTCCGGGTGAAGGCCGCGTCGAAGGACGAGTGATCAGGCGCGGCAAGCGCGTCGCGTTTCTCGAGGCCGCGCTCTACAACAGCGAAGGCAAGTTGGCGGCGGAAGCGACTTCCACCGGCATGCTGGCGGATCTGTGAGCACGGCGGCCTGCGGCCCGCGCGCGCGGTCATGCGACGCACGAATCAGCGGTAAGCCGGGCGCACCGGCGCACTGATCCTGAAGCCCTTGGGCGGCAACTGCAGTGAGACCGTCGCGGCCACCAGCAGCAGAACGCCGGCCGCGCCAAAGGCGATCCAATGGCTGCCGAAGGTATCGAAACCCCAACCGCCCAGCCATGAGCTGAGTGCCGCCCCCAGCTGGTGACTGACGTAGGCCCAGCCGTACAGCAGGCCCACGATGCGCACGCCGTAGACGTCCGCAAGAATCGCGGACGAGAGCGCGATGCTCCCCGCCCACACCATGCCGCCCACTGTCGCGGCCGCGTAGAGCTCCCAGTGGGTGCCGACCAGCAGCAGCGCGAAGAAGCCGAGGCCTCGCACCGAATAGATCACCGCAAGGATGTTGCGGCGAGGGAGCTTGTCGGAGATGCGCCCGAGCATCAGCGTTCCTGCGATGGCGACGAATCCGATGACACCGATTCCGTTTGCACTGGTCATCGCGTCGAATCCGTGGTCCATCAGCATGGGCATGCCGTGGGTGCCCAGCAGGTTCATGCTGAAGCCGCAGGCGAACAGGCCGAGACAAATCATCCAGAAGGGAGACGTGCGCACGGCGTCGCGGAAGCGAAGGCCTTCCGGCGCCTGGACCTTCGCGGCGGCTGCAATGTCTTCGGGCAGCAGATCGCTGTGCACGGGCGCATCGTCCCGAATGACGAACAGCGCCAGCGGCACCGCAATAGCGACGAAGGCGGCCGCGAAGCCCACCAGTGTCGACTGCCAACCGAAGCGCGCAATCGCGAGAGTAAAGACCGGCGTCATCACCGCCAGGCCGGCCATGGAGCCCGTGGACAGAAAGAAGAGCGCCATGCCGCGGTTGCGCGTGAACCAGCGGCTCAGGACCGGCGTGAGCGCGACCGGGCTGACGAAACCGAGCCCGATCGACAACAGCACGCCGAAGGCGAGCATGAACTCGAGCGGCTCGCGCGCGGTCACCGTCCACGCCGTGGACGCAGCAACGATGGCGGTGCCGGACAGCAGGACAAGGCGTGTTCCGTACTTGCTGATCAGGTACCCCGCCACCGGCATCGCGAAGCCATAGCACAGCATCCCGACCGCGACGATGCTCGCCAGAAGACTGCGGCTGAAACCCAGATCCTCGGACATCGGCAGAAAGAACGGCCCGACGCCGAGGCGGATGCCGACCGTCAGCAAGGTC
Organism: Rhizobacter sp.; assembly: GCA_036676235.1. Classification (GTDB taxonomy): domain Bacteria; phylum Pseudomonadota; class Gammaproteobacteria; order Burkholderiales; family Burkholderiaceae_C; genus JAKFDI01. The sequence goes on from JAKFDI010000088.1 coordinate 60,532, forward strand.
AGCAAGGTGGCGGCCGCCACGATGTTCCAGCCGAAGTACCACCGGCCCGCGCGTTCAACGTTCACGTCTGCACCCTCTTCTCCCGGTGGGTCAGCGGCGGGCACATCGGCTCATTCCGTGTGGCGAACCGCGAGATCGAGCAGGTCGGCCACCTGCTCCAGCGTGCCGTCGGCGAGCGTACTGGCAGGCAACCCGAGAGAAGGCGCTGCCTCGCATCGGCTCCCCACGCGCGGCGGGGAGTCCGCCAACGGTGCACCGAGCGCCGTCGACAGTGACACCATCGTTCCCACCATGCGCAGCGGATCGCCACGCGCATCGCGCTCGAGAACGCGGCCACGCGATTGCACGGCGATGTACCGATCGTTTGGCCCCGCCCGCAGGCGGAACTGCGCCTCGTAGGTGGCCGTGTACCCGTCCAGATGAAGCCGCAGCCTTCTGAGCATCGCCTCGTAGTCGTCCAGGTGCACCCGGCTGCGCCAGGAGGACGTGCTGTCGGGCATGTCGATGCGGGGGAATCCCAAGCGCGCCTTCCACGGCGCCGAGTAGTGGACCATCTCGATGCGCGGATTCAGCTCCCAGAGCCCGGTCATCCCGCGCGCCAGCGCCACGCGCCATCGTACTTCTTCGAGGACAGGCATGGCCGCGATTCTAGGGCGGGCCTGTGGGTGCGATGTGGGCGTCGGAGTCGGCTGAAGAGCCAAAAAAAGCCCTTGGGGTCAAGGGCTCTGACGACTTGGCGGAGAGGGTGGGATTCGAACCCACGGTACCTTGCGGTACGCCTGATTTCGAGTCAGGTACATTCGACCACTCTGCCACCTCTCCTGATTCGGTGCCGGCGGGTCTGTGCCGAGCCGCGCATTCTAGCGTAGCGATTGCGCGCCGCTCAGGGGGCCAGCCGCTCCAGACCCCCCAGATACGGCCGCAACGCGGCGGGCACGTTGATCGATCCGTCGGCGTTCTGGTGGTTCTCCAGCACCGCAACCAATGCACGGCCCACCGCCAGGCCGGAGCCGTTGAGGGTGTGCACGAATTCGTTCTTGCCTTGCGCGTTCTTGAAGCGCGTCTGCATGCGCCGCGCCTGGAAGGCGTCGCAGTTGGAGCAGGAGCTGATCTCGCGGTAGGTGCCCTGCGCCGGCAGCCACACCTCGAGGTCGTAGGTCTTCGTCGCGCCGAAGCCCATGTCGCCGGTGCACAGCAGCACCACGCGGTAGGGCAGTTCGAGCTTTTGCAGCACGGCCTCGGCGTGGCCCACCATCTCTTCGAGCGCGGCGTCGCTGTGCGCGGGGCTCACGATCTGCACCATCTCGACCTTGTCGAACTGATGCTGGCGGATCATGCCGCGCGTGTCGCGCCCGGCACTGCCGGCCTCGGAGCGAAAGCACGGGCTGTGAGCGGTCAGCTTGATCGGCAGCGCATCAGCCGCCAGCACCTGCTCGCGCACGCTGTTGGTCAGCGAAATTTCCGAGGTGGAGATCAGGTACTGCTCGGGCTGCGATTCATCGCCGCCGCGGCTAACCCAGAACATGTCGTCCTTGAACTTGGGCAACTGGCCGGTGCCTTCGAGGATCTCGCGGTTGACGATGTAGGGCGTGTAGCACTCGGTGTAGCCGTGCTCTTGCGTCTGCACGTCGAGCATGAACTGCGCGAGCGCGCGGTGCAGCCGCGCCACCGGGCCGCGCAGGAAGCTGAAGCGCGACCCGGCGAGCCGGGCGCCGGTGTCGAAGTCGAGCCCGAGCGGCGCGCCGAGGTCGACGTGGTCCTTGATCGCGAAGTCGAACTCGCGCGGCGTGCCCCAGCGGCGCACTTCGGCGTTCGCCTGCTCATCGGCACCGACCGGCACGCTGTCCTGCGGCAGGTTAGGCAGGGACATCAGCATCGCCCACAACTCGACCTGGATGACTTCGAGCCGTTCGGCTGAGCCCTTCAATTCGTCGCCGATGCCGCCGACCTCCGCCATCACAGCGCCCGTGTCTTCCCCCTTGCTCTTGAGCTGGCCGATGCGCTTGGACAAGGCATTGCGCTGCGCCTGCAGATCCTCGGTGCGCGTCTGAATGGCCTTGCGCTCGGATTCGAGGGCTTCAAAGCGCGCCACGTCCAGAAAGGGTTGCGGCGACTTGCGCTTCTCGAGCTGAACGATGACGCCCGCCAGATCGCGGCGCAGCAGGTTGATGTCGAGCATGGGGCAAAGCGGCCGCGTCATGCGGCCGTTGGCAAAGTGCGGGAAGGCGCGAATTGTAGGCAGCGGCTCCCGCCGCGGCGGTGGGCGAGCGGCTCGTGCCGCAGGCCGATCAGGCCAGCTGCGGCGTGAGGCCGGAGCTTGCGCCTTGCGTGTGCGGCATCTGGCCGCAAGCGGCCTTGGCATCGCACAGCACACGCGAGGCGCAGTCGGCGCAGCGGCCACATTGCGTGGCCACGCCCAGGTCGAACTGCAGGCACTCGAGTGTTTGCGCGCCGTCGGCCACGGCCTGGTGGATCTGGTGGTCGGAAATCCGGCGGCAGACGCAAACAATCATCTCGTGGCCTCGTGAACTACTTCAACCCGTCAAGCGCCTGCGTCGCCCATCTGCGACTGCAGGTAGTTCTGCAACCCCACCTTCGCCAGCAGATCGATCTGGGTTTCCAGAAAATCGATGTGCTCTTCGGTGTCGTCCAGGATCTCTTGCAAGAGGTCGCGCGACACATAGTCGCGAACCGATTCGCAGTAGGCGATGCCGTCCTTGATGCAGCCCTGCGCCCCGCCTTCGAGCTGAAGATCGCAGTCCAGGATTTCCGGCACCGTCTCGCCGATCAGCAGCTTGCCGAGATCCTGGAGGTTCGGCAGGCCGTCGAGCATGAAGATGCGTTCCATCAACTGGTCGGCATGCTTCATTTCCCCGATCGACTCTTCGTATTCCTTCTTCGCCAGCTTGTCGAACCCCCAGTGCTTCAGCATGCGGTAGTGCAGGAAGTACTGGTTCGTCGCCGTGAGCTCGTTCTTCAGTTGCGCATTCAGGTGCGCGATGACTTGCGGATCGCCTTTCATGGGGTGTCCTTCGTTGTTGGTTCGTGTCGTTCGCCCGACGGCCCGGCCGCGCGGTGTGCGCGGTCGACGCGGCCATTGTGCGGCGGCTCCAAACCCGAAGGCTTCTTCACCCGTTCAGCGTCATCGTTGTGCGAATTATGAATGACACTCGTTCTCATTTGCAATAACCCTGCGGCGGGCGGGCTTGCGCCCCATCAACGCGGTCGAAGCGGCGCCTGGCGGCGGCCGGCGGACCGGCTCAACCGGCGATGAATCGTGCGGCCAGCGGGCTGGGCTGCCGATGCGTGAGGCGAAAGATGCGCAAACGCGCATCGAAGCGCGCCGGCAGTTCGCGAAACCGCACGCCGGCCGGCCGCCGACCGCGCAGGCTGTGCTGCACGGCCGCGCACCCGACGCCGGCGGCCACGAGGTCCCGAGCACGACCGAAGGCTCGGTCGCCTCGCACCGGATATCCGGCGCGAAACCGGCCCGGGTGCAAGCCACCAGAAAGTCGGCCCGTGTCTGCGGCGACAGCGCTTCGGGGAACGCGATGAACGGGGCGCCGTCGAGCCGGCGGGCGGTGATGCGGCCCGACGCCCACGGGCTGGATGCCGGCACGCACAACACGAAGGGCTCGTCGACCAGCGCATGACCGAGCAGATCGGCCGGCGCCTGCGGCGCGCGATAGGCGAAGCCGAGGTCGATGCGGTGATCGAGCAGCGCGGCGAACTGGTCGGCTGAACGCATCGCCCGCAACTCGATGCGCGCGGCCGGCACCCGCTGCCGGAACGCACGCAGCGCGGCGGGCAGCACACCGGCATGTACGGCACCTTCCACATAGCCGATCACGAGCGAGCCCGCGCTTCCGTCGGCGCGCTCGCGCGCACGCGCCTCGACGCGGGCGGCGCTGGCGATGAGGGCGCGCGCATCGGCCAGGAACTCGCGGCCCGCGGCGGTCAGGCGCAGGCGCTTCCTGCTGCGCTCGAACAGCGCGAGACCGAGCGAGGCCTCGAGTTGCTGGATGCGCCGGCTCAGCGGCGACTGCGAGATGTGCAGTTCCGCCGCCGCGCGGCCGACATGCTCGCCGTCCGCGACCGCCACGAAATAGCGAAGCTGCTGCAGGTCGAGCATCAGACCTCCGAGGTCTCAAAGCAGTCCAGACAAGTCTTGGACAAGCTTACGCCGGCCGCCGGCGATGCCTACCCTTCTACGCACCAGGGAGCAACACATGGCATTGCGCAAGTTCGGCTTCATCGTCACCGGGGACGGGCTCTACCCCACCACGCATCGCATGGAGATGCGCTCGGCCTCGTTCACGATGGTCGCGGTCGGTGTGGCCGATGCCGCCGGCGCGCCGGACGTGGCACGGGCGATGGTGTCCGAGGGGATCGAACTGATCGAGCTGTGCGGCGCCTTCGGCCCGCTCGGGACCGCCGCGGTGCTTCGGGCGATCGACCGCGCGGTGCCGGTCGGCTCGGTCGGCTGCGGGCCGGAGTCGATCGACGCGATGTACGCGCTGTTCGCGAGCTGATCGGCGGCCGCCGGCCCCGGCTACTTCAAGCCCTTGGGCAGCGGAAAGTGCGTGGTTTCTTCCACGCCCGGCATCTTGCGCACCGACAGCGCGCCCAGGTCGCGCAGGCGCTCGATGACCTGCTGCACCAGCAGTTCGGGCGCGGACGCACCGGCGGTCAGGCCCACCCGCTTGCGTGCGGTAAACCAGGCGGGGTCAAGGTCGTCGGCCGAGTCGACCATGTGCGCCTCGGTCCCCAGGCGCTCGGCCAGCTCGCGCAGGCGGTTGCTGTTGGAACTGGTAGGGCTGCCGACGACCACGAGCACGTCGACCTTGGGCGCGAGCACCTTCACCGCATCCTGGCGGTTCTGGGTGGCGTAGCAGATGTCCTGCTGCTTGGGCTGGCGCACGCTCGGGAAGCGGCGCTTGACGGCATCGAGGATCTCGGCCGCGTCGTCCACCGACAGCGTGGTCTGCGTCACGACCGCCAGCCGCTCGCTCTGCGCGACCTGCAGTGTCTCGACGTCAGCCACGTCTTCCACGAGGTAGATGCCCTCGCTGAGCTGGCCCATCGTGCCTTCGACTTCCGGATGGCCCTTGTGGCCGATCATGATGAAGTCGTAGCCCTCCTTGTGCAGCTTGGCCACTTCGACGTGCACCTTGGTGACCAGCGGGCAGGTGGCATCGAAGATGGAGAAGCCGCGCTGCGCCGCTTCCTGGCGCACCGCCTGCGACACGCCGTGCGCGCTGAACACCAGCGTGGCGCCGGGCGGCACCTCGGCCAGGTCTTCGATGAAGATCGCGCCCTTGGCCTTCAGGTCGTTGACCACGTAGGTGTTGTGAACGATCTCGTGGCGCACGTAGATCGGCGCGCCGAACTTGGCGAGCGCGCGCTCGACGATCTCGATCGCGCGGTCCACGCCGGCGCAGAAGCCGCGCGGCTCCGCCAGCACCACTTCCTCGATGCGCATGGACACGGGGTTGGCGGCAACGCTCATCACAGGACTCCGATGAGGTGCACTTCGAAGTGCACCGGCTTGCCCGCGAGCGGGTGGTTGAAGTCGAACAGCAGCCAGTCGCCGCCCACCTCGCGCACGACGCCGGCGTAGCTGCCCTGGCCGTCGGGCGTGGGGAACTGCACCACGTCGCCGACGCTGTAGTGCTCGTCCGGGTCGCCCAGTTCGTCGAGCAGCGAGCGCTTCACGCGCTGGAGCAGTTCGGCATTGCGCTCGCCGAAGGCCTCGCCGGCCGCCAGCTCGAAGCTGGTGCGGGTGCCTTCGGCCAAGCCGAGCAAGCGCGCTTCCATCGCCGGGGCCAGCTCGCCCGTGCCGAGCGACAGCGTGGCCGGCTTGTCGTTGAAGGTGTTGATGATGTCCGCGCCGTCGATGCCGGCGAGGCGGTAGTGCAGGGTCAGGAACGACCCCGGTTGGACGGAATTCAAGGGGGGCTCCGCTCGAACGAGCTTCGATAGACTGGCCGCAATTTTACGAGCCGGGGGCAATGACCCCAGGCGAGGGACCACGATGGCGCTGAAGGACATTCCGGCCGAATCCCGCCCGCGGGAACGGCTGCTGCGCAACGGCCCGGCGGCGCTGGCGGATGCGGAACTCGTCGCGCTGCTGCTGCGCACGGGGCTCAAGGGCACCTCCGTGCTTGCGCTGTCGCAGCAACTGCTCGACAGCTTCGGCGGTGTGACCGGTCTGCTGCGTGCCGGCACCGACGAGATGAAGCGCATCAAGGGTCTCGGGCCGGCCAAGCGCGCCGAGATCGCCGCGGTGATGGAGCTCGCGCGCCGGTCACTTGCCGAACAGGTGGCCGCCGGGCCGGTGCTCGATGCGCCCGATCGCGTGAAGAATTTCCTGAGCATGCATCTCGCGCACTTGCCGCACGAGGTGTTCGCCGTGCTGTTCGTCGACTCGCAGCACCGTCTGCTCAAATTCGAGGAAATGTTCCGCGGCACCCTCACCCAGACCAGCGTCTACCCGCGCGAAGTGGTGCGCCGTGCGCTCGAGCTGCACGCGGGCGCGGTGATCCTCGCGCACAACCATCCGTCGGGCGTGGCCGAGCCGTCGCGGGCCGACGAATTCCTCACGCAGACGCTCAAGAGCGCACTGCAACTTGTCGACGTTCGCGTACTCGATCACCTGGTGGTCGCGCGTTCCGGCGTGGTCTCTTTTGCGGAGCGAGGGTTGTTGTGACCGACAAGGTGCGCAGCTTGCGGGATCTGGCGGCGCTCAAGAAGGTGCTGGAGCGCAACGCGGCCGAAGCGCGGCGGCTGGAGGCGCAGACGCGCGAGCAGGCGCTGCGCGAGCGCCGTGAACGCGAGCTGTTTGCGCACACCGTCGGCAATGTCGTGCCGCTGCGGGCCGCGGGAACTTTGCCGCCCCCGCATCCACGCCCCTTGCCCATTCCGCGCCAGCGCGAGCGAGACGAAGCGGCTGCACTGCGCGAAACGATCTCCGACGAATTCGACGTGGAGAGCCTGCTCGAAACCGACGACGACCTGTCGTTCCGCCGGCGCGGCATCGGGCCCGAGGTGGTGCGCAAGCTGCGCCGCGGCGTGTGGGCCATCCAGGCGCAACTTGATCTGCACGGCCTGCGCCGCGACGAAGCGCGCGAGCGGCTCGGCGAATTTCTGCGCCACGCCGACCGCGACGGCCTGCGCTGCGTGCGCGTGGTGCACGGCAAGGGCAACGGTTCGCCGGGGCGCGAGCCGGTGCTCAAGGCCAAGGTCAAGAGTTGGCTGGTGCAGAAGAACGAGGTGATCGCCTTTGCGCAGGCCCGCCCGATGGACGGCGGCAACGGCGCGCTCATGGTGCTGCTGCGACCGGCTCGCGGCCTGCGCGGCGCACGCGCCGGCTGACGCGCGAACCACGGCGGCGCCGGGCCGCTCAGCGCAGGTTGATCGAGAAAGCGTCTCCGCGTCGCGAGCGCTCGAAGGGCAGCGCCCGCACGCAGTTGCGGCCATCGGTCTTGGCGAGCTGCAGCGCGGTGTCCGCCTCGTGGATCATCCAGTCGAGCGACTCGAGTTCGGGCCGCATGGGCGCCACGCCGATGCTGACCGTGGTGCTGACCGTCTTCTCCTGCCAGGGCACGGCCAGCCGCTGCACCTGCTCGCGGATGCGCTCGGCCACGTCGACGGCGCCCAGCAGATCGGTGTGGGGCAGGAACACGATCAGTTCCTCGCCGCCGAATCGCGCCAGCACGTCGGGCTGGCGCAGCGAGCCGGCGGTGGTGCCGGCCATCTGCCGCAGGACCTCGTCACCGCAGAGCTGGCCGTGCGCATCGTTCACCTGCCGGAAATGATCGGCGTCGATCAGCAGCAGTGCCGCGGGCGTCTCGTAGCGCTTGGCGCGATCCCATTCGCGCTGCACCAGTTCCAGAAAGTGGCGCCGGTTGAAGAGGCCCGTGAGTGCATCGTGCGTGCCCAGCACCGTGAGCCGTTGGCGCGCTGCGTCCAGCGCCGCGAGCAGGCGCAGGATCACCGCGCACGCGATGGGCACAAGGAGCACGGCGGCGGCCGCGGCCACGGCCGCCGCGATGACGCGGTCGCCGCGGCCGGCCAGCGTGACGACGATCTGGCCGAGCAGCACCGCCAGCAGCACACCCGCAAGCGTGCTGCCTGCGATGAAGGCATGCGCACCATGGCGCTGCACCACGCGGCTCAGGCGCGCGGCCCATGGACTCGGCACGTGCGGATCGCGGCTCGCGCCGGACGACGACGGTTGACTGCTTTCGGACATCACCGGATTCGATCACAGCTTGGGCGCGTGGTTCAAGAATGAAGGCCTGAAGACAACGCGAGAAAGCACGTCGATTCGCGCACGAGTTGGCGCGATGCGTGGCCAGCGCGGCGGCACGCGCGTGTGCAGGCAGCGGCATGCGGTTTGCTCGCCGACGCGGGTGCAAAGGCCCCACGATCTGCGTAGGATGCGCGCTGTCATGCCGTGCAGCGCTCTCGCCCCTCGATGAAACCCCAGCCGAACCTGCTCGTCTGCGACGCCTGTGATGCGCTCTACACGCGGCCTGCGCTCGCGGACGATGCCGTCGCGCGCTGCGTGCGCTGCGGCACCTCGCTCGGCAGCGGCCATCGCATCACGCTGGACGAGCAGCTGGCTCTCGCCATCGCCGCGCTCGTGCTGCTCGTCATCGCCAATCTTTCGCCGCTCGTCGCGCTCGATCTGCGCGGGCAGCACACCGATGCCACGCTGCTCGAATGCGTGCGCATCACCTGGCAGGCCGGCGAGCACGTCGTCGCGCTGCTCGCGGTGGGCACCGCCTTCGTGTTCCCGCTCGCCTTGATCGTGCTGCGCCTGTACGTGCTGGGCCCGCTCGCGGCCGGCGTGCCGCCCCGCGGCTTCGTGGTTGCCATGCGCATGCTGCGCTGGGTCACGCAGTGGAGCATGGTGGAGGTGTTCATGCTCGGCGTGCTGATCTCTGTCGTGCGAAGCGCGGGGCTCGCGCGCGCGGACGTGCAGCCGGGCCTGTTCGCCTACGCAGGCGTGATGCTGCTGCTCACCGCCAGCATTGCCTCCGGCCAGCGCCGGCTGTGGCAGCGGTACGGCGAAGTGCAGGCCCTCGCGCAGGCGGGCGCCATGCCGGCATCGACCGACACCGCCGCGCAGCGCGCCGCTCCAGGCCGATGAACGAGCCTACGAACGCGGCCGCCGTCGCATCGGCCCATGCGCTCGGCCTTTATGGCTGCAGATGCTGCGGTCTCGTCTCGCAGGCGAACGATGCACACGACCGCGAACCACTGGCCCCGATGCGTTGCCCGCGCTGCGGTTTCGTGCTGCATGCGCGGCGCCCGCAAAGCGTCGCGCTGACGCTGGGCTTTCTGGCCGGTGCCGCGGCGCTGTATCTGCCGGCCAATCTGTTGCCGGTGATGTCGACGGCCAGCCTGTTCGGCCGCCAGGAACACACGCTGCTCGGCGGCATCGCCGATCTGTGGCGCAGCGGCTCGCTGGAGCTGGCGCTGATCGTCTTCATCGCGAGCATCGCCGTGCCCATCCTGAAGATCGGCGCGCTCGCACTGCTCGCGCTGAGCGCGCAGCGGCGCTCGGTATGGCGCCAGCTCGAGCGCGCCAAGCTGCATCGAATGGTCGAAGCCGTGGGGCACTGGTCGATGCTGGACATCTACGTGGTCGTGCTGCTGGTGGGCATGCTGCGCTTCGGCGCACTGGCGAGCGTGAGCCCCGAGCCGGGACTGCTGGCCTTCGGTGCCGTGGTGGTGTTCACGATTCTTGCGTCGTCGACCTTCGACTCGCGACTGATCTGGCAAACAAGCCCGCAAGACGATGACTGACGACCCGATCGCCGCAGAGCCGCCGCGCCCTGCCCATCCCGCCATCGTGCGCAGGCAGCGGCTGCGGCTGTCGCTCGTGTGGCTGGTGCCGATCGCCGCCGTCGTCATCGGCATCGTGCTCACGGCGCGCACGCTGCTGCAGACGGGGCCCGAGATCACCATCGAGTTCCGCACCGCCGAAGGTATCCAGCCGGGGCGCACCGAGGTGCGCTACAAGGAAGTGGTGATCGGCCGCGTGACCGACGTGGCGCTCAAGCGCAATCGCGAGGCGGTCATCGTCTCGGTAGAACTCGACAAGAGCGCGGCGGGCCTGGCCGTGATGGACAGCCGGTTCTGGGTGGTGCGCCCGCGTGTGGGTGCCTCGGGCGTGAGCGGGCTGAACACGCTTTTCTCGGGTGCCTACATCGGCGTGGATGCCGGCGTGTCCGAAGACACACAGCGCCGCTTCATCGGCCTGGAAGCGGCGCCCTACGTACTGCGCGGCGAGCCGGGCCGCAGCTTCGAGCTCACCGCCACCGACCTCGGCTCGCTGGACGTCGGCTCGCCCGTCTACTACCGCCGCGCTCGCGTCGGCCGTGTGGTCGGCTACGAACTCGACCCGCAGCGCGACCGCCTGAGCGTGCGCGTGTTCGTCGAAGCGCCGCACGACAAGCTCGTGAACCAGGGCTCGCGCTTCTGGAACGCGAGCGGCGTCGACCTCTCGTTCAGCGCCAACGGCCTGCAGGTGAATACGCAGTCGATCGCCTCCGTTCTGGCGGGCGGCATCGCCTTCGCCACCTCGCCGAGCGCCGCTGCCTCGGCGGTCGCCACGCCGGCCCCCGACACCCGGCGCTTCTTCCTGTTCCAGACCGAGCAGGCGGCGCTGGCACCGCCGGACGGCCCGCCGCTGCGCCTGCGCATGGTCTTCATGCAATCGGTGCGTGGCCTCGCGCCCGGCGCCCCGATCGATCTGCTGGGCGTGGAGATCGGCAGTGTGCGCAGCATCTCGCTCGACTACGACCCGAAGCGGCGCGAGGTGCCCGTGGAGGTCATGGCCGACATCTACCCGCCGCGCGTGGGCAGCGAGCGCGAGCGCTACGCCAACGCCGACGCAGGCGCCGCGCGGCAAGACGCAGCCTTCCTGAAGCGCATGGTCGAGTCGGGCCTTCGGGCGCAGGTGCGCTCGGGCAACCTGCTCACCGGACAGCTCTACGTGGCTTTCGACTTCATGCCCAAGGCGAAGCAGGCCACGCTCGTCGAGGCCGACGGCGCGCTCACCATGCCCACCGTGCCCAGCGCATTTGCCGACATCCAGCCGCAGCTGGCCGACATCATCAACCGCATCAGCCAGGTGCCGTTCGACAAGATCGGCACCGAACTGCAGGCCACGCTCGAAAGCGCGAACGTGGCCACGAAGGCGCTTCAGAAGACCTTGACCCGCGCCAACGCAGCGATCGACAAACTGTCGCCCGAAGCGCAGGGCGCCATCACCGACGTGCGCAAGACGCTGGAGGCGGCGCGGCAGGCGCTCGAGAGCATCGACCGCAACGTCGCGCAGCCGGATGCCCCGCTGCAACGCAATGCGAATCAGGCGCTCAGCGAACTGCAGCGTGCGGCGCAGTCGCTGCGCGTGTTGAGCGACTACCTGCAGCAGCACCCCGAATCGATCCTGCGCGGCAAGCCCGCGGATCCGGATGTGACGCGGTCAAGCGAGGGAACACGATGATGGAGCGAGCACGGGTAAGGCTTGCGGCGTGGGCGGTGGTGTTCGTGCTGTCGGCCTGCGCATCGGCGCCGGTCACGCGGTTTCACACGCTGGTGCCGGCCGAGGCGGCGCCGGTGGCGGCGGCCTCGGCGTCCGCTGTTTCCTGGGAACTGTTGCCGATCGACATCCCGGTTCAGGTGAGCCGGCCGCAGCTGGTCGTGCGCCTCGCCGACAACACGCTCGCGGTGCTGGAATTTGACCGCTGGATCGCACCTCTGGATGAAGACTTGCATACGGCCATCGGCGAGCGGCTTGCGACGCGGCTCGGGCCGCCCGCGACCTCCCCTGCGGGCGCGGCCGATGCTGCGCATTGGCGGATCAGTGTCGAGGTGCTGCGCTTCGATTCGGCGGCGAAGCGGCATGCGCGCCTGACGGCCGACTGGACGATCCGCAGCAAGGCGGCGGCACTGACGTGTCGCTCCACGATTGAGGAAGCAGTCACCGCGGAATCCGTCACGGCGCTCGTTCGGGCGCATCAGCGCGCCGCTGGTCGGCTGGCGGATGTGATGGCGGCGGCGCTCGAGAGGATGGCGCGAGGGGAAGGGGTTGCGTGCGCGGGGTGAACTGAGTTGCCAGCCGATGCTCGGAATGAGCTGCGGCTCAGATCCGCGCCGGTGCAGTGCTGCAGCAAGCGTCCCGAGCCTTGCCGTGGCTGGCGTCGGAGCCTTGATGCCTGCCCCGAAGGGGCGACCGGGTGTAGATGCACCCGAGCGCATCGGTGTGCATGAGAGTTCGCGCCCGTAACGCTTCGCTGGCTCGTCGCTACGCCAGCGAGGTTTCGAGTTGTTCGATCGGCATATGCCGCGTCAAGCGTTCGTCGTCGCCTTCATAGCGCCTGCGCCAACGCAGGTAGCCCTCGGCCTCCCATGAGCCCGGGACGGGATCCCAGCCGAAGACCTTGACTTGATCGAAGGGCCGGAAACCGGCATACGAGTCATGGCAGTAGTTAGCGAAGAGCAGCGCCGCGTCTGCCTTCGTGGGAGCGGCGACGCGGACCAGTTCGTAGACTTCGCTGGCCTCTCGTTCAAGCGAACCAATGCGTACGCTATGGCGAGCACGCGCCCTGCCCTCAGGGCTGCCGGGATCCTCGAGAAGAGTTCGCGGCGGCAGTGCCGCGAGCCCTTCGAAACTCGCGACGTCGTCCAGCAGCCGCTGGTTGGCCCCAGCCAGATCACGCAGCGCCTCGCGATCACCCTTTGCAGCGGCCGCACGAGCCGCCCAAGCCAGGCCCATGTAGGTATGACGCATCTGATACCGCCACGCCAGATACTCCAACAACCAGTCGCGGACACGACGGGGCTTCTGACGATCAGCCATGAATGCCGAGAAAGCTGCACGCACGTTGTCGGCGACTTTGAACGGATCGTATTCACCGTCCCGCGCCAATGCTTTGTCCAGAGGCACCAGAGCGGTCGTAGCCGCCATGTACATGGCTTCGAGCGGCAGCAACGAGAGTTTCTCCTCGTCCCGACCATTCGGGCCTCTGCCCTGCTCGTTGGGTTTGTAGCCGCCACCTACATCCGAATGCATGCCCGGGAACATGTACTCGTGGCAGTTGGCTGGCAATGTGCCCGCGACACGCACCAGTTCGGCTGGAAAAGAGCCACGGTTCTCATGCATCGCGACGAAGTGAACGCAGTTCTTGACAGCCGCAGGGATACGAAGAAGGGGTGCATCGGCCCAGGACGCATGCCCGTCCGTGCCAACACCCGAAGACGTCGGAAGCCCCACCGATGCGACACTGTCGAACAGGCCGAGAAATCTGATCGTCGCAGGGACGCCGCACAGATTCGAGCCGTCGAAAATCTCGCACAGCCAGTTGCAGAACGTGCGCGCCTGAGCCGCACCACGCGAGAAGCCAAAGACGTCGATGAATACTTCGGTCAGTTTTGGCTTGTCCGATTGATTGACCTTCTCCGCGATGGCAGCGGATGCCTTCTTGAAGAATGCTAGACGGTGCGCCGAACCGCCCCCGTTGTCCAGCAGCAGCCCGCCTTTTGCATCCATACCGACTGCACGCAAGGCAGCGGCGTCAACGGTCTCCGCAAGCGGAGTTAGTTGGCTTCCGCCGCGGGTATGAACGCGGCGACGCGCGCTGTTGCGACAGAGGGCTTTGATGGTTCCATCTGCAACGTAGCGCCTGGCACTGGGCGAGATCGCACGATGCACCGAATTGATGACATGCAGCAATCCAAAGTTGATGCGGCCATCGCCGCCAGCGCCGAACGCTGCACCAAAGGTCGCCGGCTCGATTTCTCCGATCTCCGGAAACTGCGTGCCAATGCCGGGCACATAGACAGGGAAGTAGCCTTCAAACGGGTCGTCGGGAAAGGCGCGGAAGAGCCGTGCCACATTGCTTTGCTTCTTCAGCGGCTCGTGCTCAAAGCGGTTGTTGCCTGTGCCGTCGAAGAAAACGCCGATATGGATGCGCGTTTCGCACTTCTCGGGTCTGCACGTTTGCTGCGGCAGCACCGGCCGGACCCGCGGCGTTGGACCCACGGGATGGGCCGGAACCTGGGTGAGATTGGGATCACTCATTTGATCGCGCTGGCAGCGGAATCACTGCTCCAAGGGTACTGCTTCCACGGGAACTTTCGCGGTATTGAGTCCCGCGGTCCGGGATATCGATTGCCCTCGGGGTAGTAGTTTGAAAGAAGCACCCGAATGCTGCCGTCGGAAAGGAAGTGGACAAACATCTGTCCTGTTTCTCGGTACCGATCGACTGCCACATCACGCTCGAAACTCTGCGAACTGCGATCACGCCAGTTGGTCACGTTCCAACGCACGTTGACCTTAAGACCCTGGCGCCACTGCGCCGGCACCATCGCACAACACACGGTACGCCCCCCCTTGCCCGCTTGCGCAGCGTTGTAGCCGTCGATCCAGAAGTTCTGCACGCTCAGATGGTCGGCAAGATGATCAATCCCGGTGATGCCAACGCCCACAGCTTCATCGCTCGCGGCCACGCTGCATGCGCTCAGCACCAGCGGCAAGAACAGGCCAAGCACGGCAATGCGCAGGCGAAGGCGAACCGGCGCACGGTAGGTGGAGAGGAGCTTCATGGACATGCTGTGCGTGGTTCTCAGTGAATTGCGCCTCTTACAGTCGCTCCGAATCTTGCGCCTGCTGGGCGCGGTGTAGCGACGGAGGAAAAGATGGATCGTCCAACAGACGCCCCGAACTGCTCAGTACGCGAATCGCCGAATCGATCTGTACGAGATACGAATCGACATTCGATTGACCGAACACCCGACAAAGCCGTTGCATCCAGCCGTACTGGCGCTCGGCTTCCTCTGGCTGCCGTAGCGACGGCACGAGTTCATAAGCAGATGCAAGCAACTGGTCGGGCCACACGCCATCCAGCAATGCATCGAGTTCGCTCGCGGTCAACCGGAGCGGAAACATCAACGGTTCGCCGCTCGACTCGCCGTGCACATCGAAGCGGCCCCCGTCGCGGGCGCAGATTCGCCAGATGAGCCAACCCGCGCGCAATTGCTGTTCGCGGCCTTCCCCGAGGACCGTGGACATCGCCATGAAGCACCGGCTGTCGGCAAAGCGAAAGAAGTACCGTTGGCCGTCATGCGTATGAACGTAGCGCAGCCTCGACAGCCGCATGGCGAGGTCCGCCATTGGGAGATCCGACTCCAGTATCGACGCGGCCCATCGGACGGCTGCATCGGCCCATAACTGCTCTACCAAACTCACCGTGCGTTCCGTCGCTTGCACAAGCACCGGCCCCGTGTCGAGAGCGCGCGGATCGCCCAAGCCGGCGTAGAACCAATAAGCGCCTTCACTGCCGTGTGGCGGCAGCATCTGGCGCTGTTCATTCGACAAGCCACCGGCATCAAAGAGCGCAAACTGCCGCGCAGGCGAGAAGGCGGTAGCTTGTTCGACTGACACGGACGTCATCAGGCCGGCACCAAGGGCGACGCCGCGCGCATCGCGCGCAAGAAGCAAGGAAGACAAAAGTCTGAGATCGGCAACTCAGGCGGCGGCGCCGCCTCAATCGCCTGCGGTCTCACAAAGCTCTTCTTGGCGGCCTTCACCACAATCTTCCCCGGTCCCTGCACCGTGATCCCCCCGCCCTCGATGGTGATGTTTGCCCCGCCTGCGGTACTCAGAATGACCCGCTCGGCCGCAGCCCAATCGATGTGCGCATTGGCGCTCTGCACGCTCACGCCGTTCTTCGCCGCAATCTGCATGGCACCGGCCTGCGCCTGGGCTTCGATGTCGCCCTGCGCGGCGATGATCGTCAGTCCCTTGCCAGCCGCGGTGTCGCCGGGCTTGATCGCCCCGCCCAGCATGCCGATAGCCTGCCCCGTGTGGATACGCGCGGCACCGCCGATGGCCCATTGGGTGTCTTGTCCGGAAGCCAGCGTGATCGTCTCGCCTGCGGTCATCTGGATGTCCTGCCCGGCCACCACGCCGAGGCCGGCCTTGGCGGCGACGGCGATGACCGGATCGGTGACGTGAGGCAGCTTGCCGTCACCAGCTTCGTTGTTCTTTCCCGCAGCGTCGACGGTGGCCTGGTCCTCGGTCGCACCGACCATGCCCTTGAGCACGGTGCGCATTGCTTCGAGCGGCGCTTGTGTGTCGCTGAGACGGCTCTGGCCGCTCCTGATGCTGCCGATATGGGCCGCCAGCTGCACGGCCTCGTGGGTGCGTGCGGCCTGGCTGAAGGCTTGTCCGAGTGCGGCGAGCTGGCCGTGCAGCGCGATGCCGCCGGCGTTGTCGCCCGCAGGCTCGCCGGCTTGCGCCCCGAAGGTAGTGAGCAGCAGCCCGGCCTGGGTGCGGATGGCGCCGTAGGCGTCGGTGCGCAGCTCGAAGCCGCTGCCCCGGAAGCTGCCGCGGTGGTTGTCGGCCTGGTGGATGAGGTGGCCGAGGTTGAGCTGGCTCGCATGCGCGGTGCTGGCGAGCTGCACCCTGAGTTGGCTGTCGCTGTCGTCGAAGACGAGCTGGTTGAAGCCGGCGCCACCGAACTCCTTGGTCTTGATGCCGCTCAGCGCCGCGGCGTTGCGTTGGCCGCCGTCGGGCGTGGTGTCGCCGGCGCTCGCGCCATGCCACGCAGGGCTGTGGCCGCCGGCGAGGTTGCCCTGCGCACTGGGGCGGTGGTCGGTGCTTTGGGCGAAGGCGCTGGTGTCCACCGCTGCCGCCTGCCCGCCGGGGGTGGGCGCCACGCCGGCTTCACCGCGGCCGTTGTAGAGCGCGCCGATGACGAGCGGGCGGTCGATGTCGCCGCCGGCGAAGTCGACGAGTACTTCCTGGCCGATGCGAGGGATGAACTGCAGCCCCATGCCGGCGCCGGCGTAGCGCTGCAGCACGCGCACCCAGGTGCTGGTGTGGCTGGTGTCGGGGCCTTGGGGACGCCTCTGGAAGTGCAGCCGGATGCGGATGCGCCCGAGCGCGTCGGTGTGGATCTCGTCGGCACCGCTGGGGGTGCTTTCGCCGCTCGGGCCGACGACGGTGGCAGTTTGCGCACCGAGCGCCACGGGCTTGGGGTTCAGCCGCGCACCGCTGTCGTCGAGCAGCAGGGGCCGCCACGGCACGACGGCGCGGCTGGCCTCGAAGGCGTTGCCGTAGCCGGTGTTCTTCGCCTGTTCGCCCACGTCGGCATCGATCCAGGGTTCGAGCAGGTCGGCACCGCCGGTGCCGGTGCTTCGCACGATGCGCTCGCTCAAGTCCTTGGGCAGGTTGTTGATGCCGGCGTGGGTGACTTGCGTGAGCAGGAAGCGGCGGTCCTGGGCGCCTTCGTCCTTGGGCTGCTCGCCGAGTGCCGACAGCAGATCGAGCGTGCTCTGCGTGAGCTCGAAGGTGGTGCCGACAGCGAAGCTGCGCACCGTGCTGCGACCGAGCCAGCGCTTGTGGCGGGCTTCGAGCGCTTGCTGCTGCAACTCGGCGATGCGCTCGGCCTCTGTCGTGTCGGCGAAGGCGTAGGCGCCAGCGTGGTCGCAGCTTTCCAGGCGCGGGGCGTTCTCGCCGCCGAATGCAGCGGCGGTGGGCACACCGGCTGCGGCGCTGCGCTTGGCCTTGTAGTCCCAGCCGAGCACGCTGGTCATGGCCGATTCGAGGCGCCGGCTGCCGCCGAAGGCCTGGATCGCGTCCTGCTCTTCCTGGCTGCTCGCGCGATGGAAGCGGATGCCTCGACCGCCGATCGTGCCGACACTGGTGATGTTTTCGGGGCAACTCGCGGCACTGGCGCTGTCCGCGAAGAGCACCAGCTTGTGGCCGAGCGGCGCGCTGTCGTCCAAATCGAAGCGATAGGCGATGCCTTCTTCGGCCAGCAGGCGCTGCACGAACGCGAGGTCGGTCTCGCGGTATTGCACGGTGTAGCTGCGAAGGCCGGCGTTGCGGCTGCCCTGCAGGTGCGGGGCGATGTCTCCCGCCCACGACCATGCAGCGTGCGTGTGGTAGGCGTCGAACACGCTCTCCACGATCTGCGTGACGCTGCACTCTTGCCACACCTGGCTGCGTCGTGTGTGCGCGAGCAGCGCGAGCCACGGTTGAACGGTGAGGCGATAGCGCGCGAAGCCGCCATCGGATTCGGCCGCGGCGGCGCCGGTCACGATGCCGGGGCGTGCGTGTTCGCTGCCATCGGCGAGGTGCGTGACGAGCACGAGCTTGCGACCCAGCATGCCGTTCACTTCGAGATTGGCGCGCAGGCTGAGCGCACTCAACTGCAGTTCCCACGGCGTGCTGAGCGATTCGCGCAGGCTCCACGCTTCGGCCATCAGTTCGGCGAGTTCGCCTTCGCCGTCGATGCGATACAAGCGCGTCGCAGCGCCCGGAAACGCGGGCAGCACGTGCAACGCTTCGACGAGCGGTCCGCGGTGTTCGGCGACGCCCATGGTCAGCGAGCGGGTCTCGCCTTGGCGGGGCACGCTTCGGCCTTACCCCAGTAGCCTTCGCAGATGCGCTGCCGGCAGTGCCGCGCGGCTGTCGCCGTCATCGCACTGCAGTTCCTCACGAGTTCGGCAATGGTCAGCGCCGAGTGCGCCACGCGCGTGCGCGCCGCGGGCCGCCCGGCGGCCGTTGCCTCGTTGCCAGAGACATGCGCCATCAGCGCAGCGATCAGATCGACATCGGCATCCCCGCTCGCCGGCGAATCGCGCTTCGCGGTTCTCTCGCGCTGCGGCGTTGCACGCTTTTTCGGCCCGCTGCCCGCGGCCTTGGCGACCTCGCGGCGCTCGGTGATCGACACCGCCGAGTCGTCCGGCCGGGACACCGGTGCGGCGGCGTGGGCCGCAGGCTGCGCGGCCACCGCCTGCACGGGCGTCGTCGACTCATTCAGCTTGACGAACGGATGATTGGTGGCCGTGGGCGCAGCCGCTTCGCCCGACGCGACGGTCTCGATGCGCGCGGGCTCATGCGCGGCGAGGGCAGGCGCTTCGTCGAGGGACGAGCCCGGAACGGTCGTCGAGGCAGCCGCCGCAGCCGCTTCAGTAGATGACGGCGCCATCGTTGTGCCGCCGTCGGCGATGAAGGGAGCGACGACGCTGGGCGGCGCGCCGAAAGGCATGAGCCACGCGACACAGCCGATGGTCGCCACCGCCAGCGCCGCACTCGTCACCCATGACCAGCGTCGGCGCTTCGCCGGCGCTGCGGCATTGCGCGCATTGCCTCCGACGCTCGCAAGAATGCTGAGTTGATCGCCCTTCGAGCCGGGCGTGCCGCCGAGACTCGGACGTTGGCCGTTGCCCGCGGACTCGGGTTGTTGTTCTTCGCTCGACAAGGCAATTTCTCCCACTGCTTTCATTTAGTCACCAATGCGCAGGCTGCGACAAAGGTGCTTCTATTGCCACTTTGCGACCCATTTCTCCGAGGAGAGATAGTGCATCGATGAGCTTGCAGCGCGAAGAATTTTATCGAGGCGACTGCGCATTCCCGCTCCTTGAAAGAGGGGGTGACGATGGCAAAAACCGTGAGGCACACTGCGCCGCCCTCGTCGCCGGACTATCTGTAAGTAATCATGCTTTTAGGTGTCGTTTTGTATTTCACGCTGTTGAGTCTGGCGCTCACATTGCTCTTCTTTCCGGCTGCTCGCGCGTGGACTGCGACGCAAGGCCTTCGCGTGGTCGATGCAGGTCGTGCCGTGTCCCGGGCGGCCGGCGCATCGGGTGGCGCGCGCATGCGCTCCGGCGGTTCGCGCGCCCGGCGCTGTGTAGGTGGCCTGGCGCAGTGGCTCTATGCCAATGCACGATGGATCGTCATCGGTGTGGCGGTACTGATGGCCGGCCCGCTCATTGCCATCGCGGCGCGCGGCTTCCTTGAACTCGACGGCTACGACCACACCGCATCGCGCCCGGTCGATGCACAGGTCGCCGCGCTGCTTCATGGCGAGCAGCTCGCGCCGCCCTCGCCGCTGCCACCCGAACTGTTCACCACGCGCGAGGTCGAGCAAGCGCGGCCGAACATCCGCCATGCGAGCCGGCAGTGGGAGTTGCTCGATCAAGACTTCCGCCAGCGCCTGCTCGTCGTCTTCAAGCTGATGCGTGAACAGCACGGCTTCGAGATGGTGCTGCTCGAAGGCTTTCGCAGCGCCCAGCGGCAGACGCAGCTCGCCGCGCTCGGGCCGCAGGTCACGCGCGCGGGCGCCGGCCAGAGCTACCACCAGTACGGCCTCGCGGCCGATCTCGCCTTTCTGCGTGACGGCCGCATCGTGATCTCGGAACGTGACGCCTGGGCCGCACGCGGCTACGCGTTGTACGGCGAGGTGGCGCGTTCGGTCGGCCTCACCTGGGGCGGCGACTGGCAGAGCATTCGCGACCTCGGCCACGTGGAGTTGCGCCGGCCCGGCACCCTGATCGCTGCGCCCGGCGACCACGCGCACTGACGCGGCCGACCTGCAGACGATTCGATCCAACAACAAGCACTCAGCGGAGGAACTCGTGACCAGACCGTTCATCGTGATCGGCGACAAGACAGACCACGGCGGCGAGGTCATCCAGGGCGCGCCGGGCAGCGATGCCGCGGGCCGCGCCATCGCTCGCGTGGGTGACCAGGTGACCTGCCCGAAGAAAGGGCACGGCGGCGTCACCACGATCGCCACGGGCGACCCGACCTGCATCATCGACGGCCGGCCCGCCGCGCGCCACGGCGACAGGACCGCCTGCGGCGCGACGCTGCTCGGCTCGCAAAGCGCGACCACCGATTGAACGGCGTGATGCGCGCCCGGCGCCATGCGGCCCGCTTCGCGGCCGAGTGCGGGCATGACGCAGGCCCGCATCGACCATGAGCAAGTTCATCGCCGGCGCGCTGCTGTTTCTCCTGATCACCGCGCTTCTCTGGACCTCGGTGCTGTGGCACTGGGAGTCGACACGCCACAACATGAGCGTGAGCGACATCGTGATCTATCTCGGCCTGCTGCCGCTGGCCTGCTTCGGCCTGCTGCTCGCACTGCGCTGGGCCTGGCGCGGCGCTGGTGAGCGACAGGCCGCAGCCGCCGCTGCACGCGCATCGGCGGTGCCGGCCTGCACCGCCGCCGCACCCGACGGCGCCGGCGAAGAGGCCCGCCGCCATGCCACCACCCTGCTGCTGGGCGCCTGGCTGCGCAGCGCGGCCGGCGATGCCGCCGCCGACCTGATGGACGCGGCCAAGGCCGGCGAACCGCGCCCAAGCCTCGACGCCGAACTGCGCGACGACAACGGGATGCCGCTGATGGCCGCCCGCATTGCCGACCTCGACACCGCGGAACTTGAAGAGGCTGCCGTGCTGCTTGTCGCGGCAACCGCCGCGCAGCAACCCGAGTGGCAGGGCATGCAGCCGGCTGCCCATGTGCTGCGGGCGCTCACGGCGTTGCAGCCACCGCTCACGGATGCGGTGCTCGCACTGCAGTCGTGGGGCGGACGCTTCGCGCCCACCGATCCGCAGGCGCCGATACCTGCGGGCGCGGCCCGACCACCGCAGCGGCTGGTGCGCATGCTGGTGGCGTTACCCGACACGTGGCAGGCGTTCGAGCGCGGTTTCGCTCAGCTCTGGATCGAACAGCTCGTGAAGGAGCACTCGACGGAGATTCCGGCGCAGTGCTTTCGCATTGAGACGCACACCGCGAGCGGCCCCGAGCTGTGGCTCAAGGCCGATCAGCTGATGCAGGGGCTGGCGCGTGAATCGCGCGACGACGCGGTGCTGCTCGCCGCCGCCCACAGCGACCTGTCGGACGAGGCGGCGACCGCGCTGGAGAACGCACAGCGCCTGTTCTCGGCGGCCGCACGTCCGAAAGGCGTGATGCCCGGCGAGGCCGCCACAGCGCTGCTGCTCGCCCTGCCGGGCTGGCCGGCGCCGCCGCATGAGGAACGGTCGCCTGCGCATCTGCACCGGCCCGCAGTGATGCGCCGGGACAAGTCGATCGAAGCCGCAGGCAAGGTCTCCAGCGAGCTGCTGCTGCAAGCTTGCACGCAGGCCTTCGCCGCCTCCCGGCTGGAAGCAGGCGACCTGAAGGCGCTGGTGTGCGATGCCGACCAGCACACGCCGCGCAGCACCGAGCTCTTCGGCACCACGCTCGTGCTTCTGCCCGACCTCGACCCGACCGAAGACATGCGCGTGCTCGGCACCGTCACCGGCCACACCGGCGCCGCCGGCACGCTGGCCGTCATCGCTGCGGCGGCAGAGCAGGCACGTTCGCTCGAAGCGCCCTGCGTGGCTCTCTCGCTCATCGACCCATTCTTTCGCCTGGCAGTGGTCGCCCGCCCCCATGCACCGGAAGCGGTGCCCTCCTCGCCCGCCGCCTGAGCCCTCTTTCGCCTCCAGCCTCCCACCCGTCATGAGCCGCATCCGCACCTACCTTTTCGATCGACGTGTGATGGGCGTGCTCGGGCTCGCCGCGCTCGCCACGTTTCTCTTCCTTGGCGCCAGCGCGCTCGAACTCGCGATGGTGTATGCGGCCATCGCCATCGGCGTCGCGCTGTTCGTGTGGCTCATCATCTGGGTCGTTCGCACCGTGCGCGCGCGGCGCGCGGCGCAGGGCCTCGAAGCGGCGCTCGACGAAGAGGCCGCGCGCGCGCAGAAGAAGGCACCGTCGCAGAGCAAGGCCGAGGTGGGTGTGCTGCGCGAACAGCTGCAGCAGGCGGTGAAGACGATCAAGACCTCGAAGCTCGGGCAAGCGACCGGCGGCGCAGCGCTGTACGAGCTGCCCTGGTACATGGTCATCGGCAACCCGGCGGCCGGCAAGAGCACGGCTGTCGTCAAGTCGGGCCTCAAGTTCCCCTTCGCCGACAACAACGGCAGCCAGGTGATCCAGGGCATCGGCGGCACGCGCAACTGCGACTGGTTCTTCACCAACGAAGGCATCCTGCTCGACACCGCCGGCCGCTACGCGGTGCACGAAGAAGACCGCGGCGAATGGCTGGCCTTTCTCGCGCTACTCAAGAAGCACCGCAGCAAGGCGCCGATCAACGGCATCCTGATTGCGGCCAGCGTGGCCGAGCTGTCGCAGGTGCGCCCGGAGGCGGCGATCCAGCTCGCGAAGAACCTGCGCCAGCGCGTGCAAGAGCTGACCGAGCGCCTTGAGGTCTTCGCCCCGGTCTATCTGGTGTTCACCAAGGCCGACCTGATCGCCGGCTTTGCCGAGTTCTTCGAGGACCGCGACCGCAGCGAACGCGACCGCGCCTGGGGCGCGACCCTGCCCTACGAACCCGGTGCGCGTGTGGATGCGGTCGCGCTGTTCGACCAGCACTTCGACGAACTGCACGCCGGCCTGAAGGAACTGGCCACGGCGCGCATGTCGCTCAACCGCGGCCAGGCGCTGCCGCCGGGCGTGCTCACCTTTCCGCTCGAGTTCGCCGCGCTCAAGCCGGCGCTGCGCTCGTTCGTCACCACGCTGTTCGAGGACAACCCCTACCAGTTCCGCCCCGTCTTTCGCGGCTTCTACTTCACGAGCGCGGTGCAGGAAGGCATGGCCAGCAGCCGCGCGAGCGATCACGTGGCCGAGCAGTTCGCGCTCAGCACGCGGCCCGAACACACTACCGCGCGCATCGTGGCGGAGAACGGGCTTTTCCTGAAGGATCTGTTCTCCAAGGTCATCTTCGCCGACCGCCACCTGGTCAAGCAGCACGCGAGCCGCACCAAGCTGCGCGCACGCGGCATCACCTTCGCCGTCGCGGTGGGCCTGCTGGCCGTGGCGCTGGGCGGCTGGAGCTGGTCGTACCTCGGCAACCGGCAGCTGATCGCCCACGTGCGCGCCGATCTCGACAAGGCGGTGAAGCTGCAGGAGGACCGCGTGGACCTTGCCTCGCGGCTGGAAGCGCTGGAACTGCTGCAGGACCGCATCGAACAATTGCAGGGCTATCGCGACACGCGCCCGTGGGCGGTGGGTCTCGGGCTCTACCAGGGCGAGGCGATCGAGCGCAAGCTGCGCGAGGAGTACTTCAACGGCGTGCGCCAGGTGATGCTGCGCCCGGTGGCGCAGGCGCTGCAGGAATTCCTCGCCGACGTGAACCTGAACGCCGCCAAGCTGCAGCCGATGACGCACACGCCGGAATCGGGCGCCGCCTCGGCGACCGCGGGGCCGGCCCACACCGGCGGGCGCTTCAGCGAGGCCTCACCGGACAGCGTGGAGGACGCCTACAACGCGCTCAAGACCTACCTCATGCTGGCCGAGCGCCCACGCATGGAGGCAGGCCACCTCACCGACCAGATCACCCGCTTCTGGCGCGGCTGGCTCGAAGACAACCGCGGCACCATGCCGCGCGAGCAGATGATCCGCAGCGCCGAACGCATGATCTCGTTCGCGCTCGCCAATCTGCAGGATCCGGCGTTCCCGACCATCGAGACCAACTTCGGCGCCGTCGACCAGACGCGCGAGAACCTGCGCCGCGTGGTGCGCGGCATGCCGGCACGCGAGCGGGTGTACGCCGAGGTGAAGGCGCGGGCCGCCACGCGCTTCGCGCCGGTCACGGTGGCGCGCATCGTCGGCGCCGGCGCCGCGGCCGGCGAGCGCGAGTCGATGACCGGCAGCTACGCCGTCTCGGGTGCGTTCACGCGCGAAGCCTGGACCGGC
Organism: Rhizobacter sp.; assembly: GCA_036676235.1. Lineage (GTDB taxonomy): Bacteria > Pseudomonadota > Gammaproteobacteria > Burkholderiales > Burkholderiaceae_C > JAKFDI01. Next base: position 85,083 of record JAKFDI010000088.1, read on the forward strand.
TTCATCGAACCGGCGTTCAAGGACGCCGCCACCAACGAACTGCAGACCGTCGACTGGGTGCTCAAGACCTCGGCGCGCGACGACCTCTCGCTGGAAGGCAGCCCGGAGCAGATCCGCAAGGCGCTCACCGACCTCTACAAGACCGAATACGTGCGCGAGTGGCAGCGCTTCATGCAGGGCATCAGCGTGGCCGACTTCCGCCACTTCGAGTCGGCCGCGCAGCACATGAACCAGCTGGGCGACAGCGCCAACTCGCCGATCAAGAAGGTGATGACGACGCTGTTCGACCAGACTTCGTGGGACAACCCCACGCTGCTCAACGAGCGCATGGCGCGCACCCAGCGCGGGTTTCTCGACTGGTTCAAGCAGACCATCCTGCGGCAGAACCGCACCGGCGTTCAGCTCGACGTCAAGGTCAGCGCCGACAAGGCCGAGGTGCCCATGGGGCCTGTCGGCCGTGAGTTCGCGGCCCTCGGCCGCTTGATGGTGTCGCGCGAGAGCGGTCCGACGGTGCTCGACGGCTACCTGCAGGCGCTGGGCAAGCTGCGTTCGCGCTTCAACCAGATCAAGACCCAGGGCGACCCGGGACCGGCCGCGCGCCAGATGATGGCGGCCACGCTGGAAGGCACGGGCTCGGAGCTTTCCGATGCGCTGAAGTTCGTCGACGAGCAGATGCTCGTCGGCATGAGCGACAGCGCCCGCGCCACGCTGCGCCCGCTGCTGGTGCGCCCGCTCATCCAGTCGTTCAGCGTCATCGTCCCTCCGGCCGAAACCGAGATCAACCGCGTGTGGGCAGCGCAGGTGCTCGAGCCCTACCAGCGCAACCTCGCCGGCAAATACCCCTTCGACAGCGGCTCCAAGGTCGAGGCCGCGGCCAAGGACATCGCCAAGGTGTTCGGCCCCGAAGGGGCGGTAGCGAAGTTCGCCAGCGACGCGCTCGGCGCCCTGGTCGTGCGGCGCGGCAACAGCGTGACGCCACGCACCTGGGCCGAACTCGGCCTGCGCCTGCGCCCCGAGTTCGGCAGCCATTTCGCGGCCTGGGTGGCACCGCTCGAAGGCGCCGCGGCCGGCACCGGCGGTGGCGCCAACGGCGGTGCGCCGGTTTCGCAATGGACCTTCCAGGTGCTGCCGCACGGCGCACCGGGTCTCATCGAGTACACGGTCGAGATCGACGGCCAGACGCTGCGCTACCGCAACACCGCGCCCTCGTGGAACAACTTCGTGTGGCCGGGCGCCAGCGCCTCGCCGGGCGTGCGCATCGTCGGCGTCACCAACGACGGGCGCTCGGTCGAGATCTTCAACGCGCCGGGCCAGAACGGCCTCACGCGCGCCATCGAGGCGGCGAAGCAGAAGAAGCTGCCCGACGGCAGCAACGAGCTCAGCTGGGTCAAGGATGGGCACAGCGTGACGGTGCAGCTGCGCGTGGTCAGCCAGCCTGGTGCCGGCGGCGGGAACGGCGACGATGGCGATGGCGACAAGCCCGCCGTTGCCACTTCCGACCTGCGCGGCGTGCGTCTGCCGGCGCTGGTCGTGGGTGCCGATGCGCCGGTCACCGCCGCCTTGTCCGCTGCCGCGCCGCCAGGCGGCAACGCATCGGCCGTCGCCGCCGGAGCCGCACGATGAGCCCCGGCGCCTTGCCCGTCTCGCTCGTGTATTTCGGCAAGATCCCCTCGCGCGGAGACTTCGTGCGCAGCCCGCACCAGGCCGGCCTGATCCACACCCTGGACCGCTGGCTGTCGCAGGGCATCGAGCTGATGGCCGCCGATTCGCGCTGGAAAGAGGTCTACGACCGCGCCGAGCCGGTGCACTTCGCCTTTCTCGGCGTGAAGTCGCACGTAGCGCTGGCCGGACACCTGATCGCCAGCCGCGATGCTTCGGGGCGGCGCTTTCCCTTCATCGCCGCCGGCAGCTTCGAGGTCGCGGCGCCGGGCGAGTTCATCGGCCGCAGCCCGCTCGTGCTCGCGCGCCTGTGGCAGCGCTTCGACGGCGCGGCGCGCGAAGCCGTTGCCGCCGGCGACTCCGGCCCGGTGCTCGCGCAACTGGCGCAGACGCAGGTCGCCATCGACGTATCGCCGCAGGCCTACGACGCGGCGCTGCGCGACTTTCTCGACCTGCAGACGCTCGGCTCGCTCGAAGCCATGTTGCGCCAGGCCGGCCACACCAGCGACCTGCGGCGCACGCTGCTCGCGCTCGGCCTGCTGCTGCAGCCGGTGCCCGCCAGCGGCAACAGCCAGCTCGAGAAAGGCCTGTGCCTGCCGCTGCCGGCCGATCCGCTGCACCAGCCCTATGCCGCGGCGCTGTGGCTCGGGCTGGTGTCGCGCTTTTTGCAGCGCGGCGATTTCGAACTGGCGCTGTTCCTGCCGCAGGCCTCGGCGAAGACGCCGCCATCGCTTTCGATCGGCTTCAACGGCGGCTCGCCGGGCGTGCTGCATGCGGCGCTCGATCCGTCGGTCGGCGCACAGGTCTTCGTCGATCTGCGCGACGCCGGCTGGGTGGAGCAGCACGTGCAGCAGGACTACGGCGTGCGCAAGCTGTCGAGCTACTTGCAGCAGCCGCAGTTGTCGCTGCGCCAGATGTGCGACACCTTTCGCGAAGCCTTTCTCGGGGAATGACGATGACGACGAAATTCACCACGCTCGCGCGTGCCCTGCGGCTGCTGCCTGCGGCGGCCGTGCTCGCCGGCCCGCTGGCAACGAACGCGGCATTGGCCGCCGATGCGCCGCCGGCCCGCGCCGCCGTGCGCGACACCGCCGCACCCGGCAAGGTGGTGGTCTCCGGCGTGGTGCCAGACGAGAGCACGCGCCAGGCCATCCTCGCCAAAGTGCGCGAGCTCTACGGCGCCGACCGCGTGGTCGATCAGATCGGCGTGGACAACCTGGTCGCGCCGCCGAACTGGAGCCAGAACGTTCAGAAGCTCATTTCGCCCGAACTCAAGCGCGTCTCGCGCGGGCAACTGAAGATCAGCGGCAACGTGATCGACGTGAGCGGCGAGGTCGAGAACGAAGCCCAGCGCCAGCAGGTGGTGAGCCACATGTCGGGCCAGCTCAATCCAACCTACACCGTGCGCAACGGCCTGCGCGTGGTGGCGGCCGGCCAGGACGTGGTGGACGCGACGCTTGCCAACCGCACCATCGAGTTCGAGCCCGGCAACTCCACGCTCACACCCGCCGGCCTGCAGGTGCTCGACCGGCTGCTGCCGGTGCTGCAGCAGTTGCACGGCCGCAAGTTCGAGGTCATCGGCCACACCGATTCCAACGGCTCGCGCGCGCAGAACATCGCGCTGTCTGCCGCACGTGCGGATGCGGTGAAGACCTATCTCGTCGGCAAGGGCGTGTCGGCGAGCCTGGTGCAGACCTCGGCTGTCGGCCCCGACCGGCCGATCACCAGCAACGACACGCCGGAGGGCCGGGCGCGCAACCGGCGCATTGAGTTTCGCGTCATGAGGTAGGCACACCCCCTACGCGCTTCGCGCGCCCCCTCAAAGGGGCTGAGCCCGGACATGAAAGGTCCAGTGGACCTTTCATGCCTGGCGAAGGGCCGGGCCTCTGGCCCGGCGCGGCCTGCAAGGCAACACCAGCGGACCGGCAAAGCCGGTTCCGCGGCGTTTGCTTGATCACCGGCTCATGCGTCGCGGGCCGTACGAAGTTCGGTAAACAAGTCACTCGCCGGCGGAAGCCGACGGATTCATCACTTCTACCCCCAGCATCTCCTCAAGCTGAGCCAGCGCACCCTCATCCTTGACGACCGCGCGCAGCCAGGCGTGCAGCGGCATCTCGCCCCAGCGCGCGGCCTTGTCGGCGAGGTAGGCCACGGGGCTGTGCGGTTCGGTCTGGCGGAAAAAGGCCGCCACGTCGCGCAGTTGACGCAGCGCGTCGCTTCGGGTTTGCAGCGGGCCAGAGAACTCCGCCTGCTGTGCGACAACACCTGAAGAAGTCTTCGCCTCGGCCGTCACCACAGCATCGCTGCCCGACGTGGAGCCCGGTTCGGGCGACAGCCGCTGCGCCTGATGCAGCACGTCCTCGATTGCACGCCGCGCCGCCGCGAAGCCGGGACCGTCGGCGCCGAGCAGGCGGTCGATGGTCGCCTCCAGCGTGGCCAGCGCCGCGAGCGCGTCGCGTGCGCCGATCACGTTGGCCGCCAACAGCTCGCGCGGCGTGTCGCGCTGCAGCCGCGCCAGATCGTCCGCCGGTGCCGCGCCTTCCGCCGCTTCGCTCGCGGGCCGAAGACGTGCACCGTCGATGTCGCGCAAGGCCAGCGTGCGCTGCGCGGTCTGCAGCAGCGGCACGCCGCGCGCCAGCGCCTCCACGCGCGCAAGCAGCCAGGCCAGGTTGCCGATGCGCTGCTCATGATCGCCGCCCTCCGCCAACGGATGCAATTGCTCCCAGTGGCGTGCACACAGTTGCGCGGTGAGCAGCAGACCATCGGCCAGGCCCTCGAAGCGGCGGGTGTGCGCCCACGCCTCGGCCAGCCACGCGGCCACGCGCAGATCCTTGCTGCGCACCAGCAGCAACTGCTCGCAGGTGGCGGCCACGCCGGGCCAATCGGCGGTCTTCAAGGCCGTGACCCACTCGCCCTGGTCGAGCGTCGGGTCGTCTTCGCGGCGCATCTCCTGCACGGCGTCGAAGTCGAGCGAGAACGACAGGTCTTCGCCACACGGCGCCTCGGCCGAAACAGGTTGGAGCAGATGGTCGATGTTCATGGCGCGCCGCTGAAAAAAGTCGCGAAATTCTAGGAGGCGGCTCCCGCGGCAACGCACCCCGCAGCAGCGGGGAACACGTGTCCTCATGTGTACGAGAGGCGCGCGCAGGCGCGTGATCGGCGCCATCATCGGCACCTGCGTCCGGCCCCATGGAGACCCGATGGATCTGCTTCAACACCCGCTGGTTCAAAGCCTCGTCGTGCCGCTGTTGCTGGCCCTGGCCGGCGCTGCGGCGCTGCGCTTCGCACTCGGGCCGGCGCAAGGCGCGCGCTGGGCCGGACTCGCACTCGGGCTCGGCGTGATCGCCGCGGCCGCACTGCTGCTGACGTGGCGCTGGCCGGCCGCGGCGCTCGTCGAGAAGCTGCCGTGGTGCCTCGCCTGCGCCTGGCTGCTCGGCGCGGCACTCGAAGCGCTGCGTGTGCGGCAACTGATGTCATGGTTTGCAGCGACGCTGCTGTGGCTCGCGCTGTCGGCCTGGATCGGCTGGAGCAGCATGCCGATGGCCGCGACAGTCGTCCTCGTCGGCGCCGGCGTTCTGGCCGCCCTGCACGTGCCGGACGACGGCCGCGCAACCGCCGCCGCCACCATCGTCGTGACCAGCCTTGCGCTGGCCGCCACGGCGTTCGTCGCGGGCTCGCTGTTGTTGATGCAGTTGTCGCTGCTGCTGGCGGCCGCCACGGGCGGTCTGGCGCTGTGGCTGTGGCCGCGGGCGCGCATCCGCTTCGCCGCGGGCGCTGCCGTCATGGCCGGCATCGGCTGGCTCGCACTCGCGCAGACGACGGCGCTGCTCACGTCCGCGCCGCGCGGCGCGCTGCTGTTGCTCGCGCTCGGTTTTGCGGCGGCACCGATCGCTGCGCGATGCCGGCTCGCGCCCGGCCGCGCGGTGTGGATCGAGCCGCTGATCGCTGCCGTGATTGCCGCAGCGGCCACCGGCGGCGCCGCGGCGTGGACGATGCAGGCGCCCCCGGCCGGCGGCTCAAGCGACGACCCCTACTACCAACCGCGCTGGAATTGATCCGCGGAGTCGGTCAGCCGCAAGGCCGCGCTGCCGCGGCCGGCACCATCCGCCGGCCGTTGCCGAGCGTCCACCGCGTGAGCGCCAGCGCGACCAGCGCCGACACCGCAATCCCGGCCACCATCGGCCGCGCCGTCTCATCGGTGAACGCGCTCATCACCGCGATGACGACAGCGCCCAGCACCATCTGCAGCGTGCCCATCAGCGCCGACGCCGCGCCGGCGATCTCGCCGTGGTCGTCGAGCGCCAGCACCGAGGTGGTGGGCACCACCAGGCCAAGGAAGCCGTAGCCGACGAGCAGCATGACGATCATCACGTCGAGCCGGTCGATGCCGGCGAGGTTGAGCGCCAGCAGCGCGCACATCGACACCGCAAATCCAACCACTGCCACCGATACCACGCGAGGCAGCCCGTAGCGCGCCGTCAGCCGGCCGGTGAACTGCGACACGCCGATGAACGACGCCGCATTCACCGCGAACGCCAGGCTGTACTCGCGCGGCGTGAGCCCGTAGTGGTTGATCAGCACGAAGGACGAATTCGCGAGGTAGACGAAGAAGCTCGCCATGCCGAAGCCGCCGATGGCGGTGAGCCCGAGAAAGCGGCCGTTGCGCGTCAGCACCGCGAAGGCGCGCAGCGTGCTGGCGGTGCTGCTGCCCTGCCGCTCTTCGGCCGGCCGCGTTTCTTCCAGCGACCACGCGGTGAGCAGCAGGCCAATCACGCCGATCGCCGTCACGCCCCAGAAGATGGCGCGCCAGCCGGCAGCGTCAATGACGAAGCTGCCGATCAGCGGCGCAAGAATGGGCGAGACGCTGAACACCAGCATCAGCAGCGACATCAGCCGCGTGGCCTCCACGCCGGTGTGCAGGTCGCGCACGATGGCGCGCGGCACCACCATCGGCGCGCCGCCGCCCAGGCCCTGGATGAAGCGGAAGGCGATCAGCCAGCCGATGTCCGGCGCGAGCGCGCAGCCGATGCTGCCGACGACGAACAGGCCAATGCCCGCATACAGCGGCGGCTTGCGCCCGAAGATGTCCGACGCCGGGCCGTAGACGATCTGGCTGATGGCAAAGGCGAGAAAGAAGGCCATCAGGCTCATCTGCACCGCATGCGTGTCGGCCTGCAGCGCCGCACCAATGGCGGGCAGCGCCGGCAGGTACATGTCGATCGCAAACGGGCCGATCGAAGTCAGCAGGCCCAGCACCAGGGCCAGGCGGAGGAAGCGGGAATTCATCGCGATGCGGGACACGGAAAAAACGAAACCGGCCCAGAGGGCCGGCGAGATGGGGCGTGATGATCGCGGAATCGGCAAGCATCTTCAAGCAAGAGGGACTCCGCGTCGACATGCGACGGCACTACGTGAAGCGCACCTCGATCCCGTCGAGTGGCACGCCGTTCAGGGCGGTGGCCCATGTCTGCCCCGCCGCAATCGGGAACGCGCGGGTCAGCGTGCCCGTGGTGACGATTTCGCCGGCGGCAAGTGCCGGCTGCAACGGCTCGTTCGCGAGCGCCTGCTCGAGATGGCGCAGCGCCGCCAGCGGCCCGTCGAGCACGTTGGCCGCACGGCCGCGGTCGACCGGCACGCCGTCGCACGACAGCTCGATCTCGAACGATGCCAGTGCTGCCAGCCAGCGCGGTTCGTCGTCGCCCACTGCGTGGCGCGGCCCGATGAGCAGCGCCGCGTGCATGCCGCAAGCGGCCACGCTGTCGGCCGCCGCGAATCGCCAGCCGGGGTAGATCGACTGCACGATCTCGAAGCCGTGCGCCACCCAGTCGATGCATCCGAGCAGCGCCGCGTCGTCCATGCCGGCTGCCGGCGCATGGGCCAGGCCGAAGACGATCTCGGGCTCGATGCGCGGCTCGGCGAAGCGGCCGAGCGTGAAGCCATCAGCCGATGCCGGCAGGTCGCGTGCGGTGCTGTCGAACATGTCGCCCCAGATCGGCGCCCACACGCCGTACTCGGGCCAGATCGTGCGGTTGGTGAAGCCGATCTTGCGACCCACGGGCAGTTCGCCGCGCGCCATGCGCCGTTCGCGGATGCACGCGGCGGCGCGATAGGCCAGCGCGAGATCGAAGCCGGGACGACGGCCAGAAAACGGCGCGATCTGACGGCCGGCATCGAAGGCGTCCAGCGCTTCGGCGGCGATGTCGTCGGTATCGATGGAGGAAGAAGAGAGATTCATGACCTGCCCGGCTGCGTTGTGCTGATGCCCGGGCACATTGTCCAAGGCAGTTCGATGAATCGCCAACGAGCATGCCCAGCTGCGTTGATGCATCGAATGAGACTACACTCCGTCTCATTCTGTACAGTCGGAGGCTGACGATGACGACCACAACCGCAAAGCTGCGCACCGCCGCGACAAAGCCGGCTGCCGCGTCTCGCACCAGTCGATCTCACGCGAAAACCGCCAGAGGCGCAGCCGGCAGAGGCGCCGTGAGCGCCAAAGCGGTTTCGGCGGCCGACGCGCTCCCACGCTCGCGCCGCAATAGCAAGGCATTCGTCAGCTATCAGCCCGCCAAGGGCGTCGACGCCTATGTCCGCGCCTTCGCGCTTGCCACGCCGCTCGAGATCATCGAGGTCGAGCGCCAGGGCATTCAAGGGACATTCCTGAAAGACTTGTCGAAGCGGATGGACGTGCCGGCATCCCGCATGTTCTCCATCCTCGGCGTGCCCAAGGCCACAGCAGAGAAGAAAGCCGCTGCCGGCGAACTAGTGAGCGGCAGCGGCGGCCAGGCCGCAGTGGGCATGATCAGGCTGCTCGGGATTGCACAGCGCATCGTGAACAACAGCACCGCGCCCGAAGCCAAGGGCTTCGACGCCGCCAGATGGCTCGGCCAGTGGATCGAGCGGCCGCAACCGGCCCTCGCGGGGCGCAAGCCGGCCGATCTGATCGACACGCCGACAGGCGCCGAAACGGTGGCCCGCCTGCTCGGCGCGATCGAGAGCGGCGCGTATCAGTGAAGCTGTGGCGCATTGCCGCGGAAAGCCGCACCTATCGCGCCGACGATCTGAGCGGCGCCGGCTCGGCCATCTATCCCGGCCGCTGGAATGAAGCCGGACAGGCCGTTGTCTACACGGCGACGACCGTTTCTCTTGCCGTGCTCGAGACGGCTGCGCACATCGACGACGCAGGTCTGCCGCTGAATCGATACCTGATCGAGGTCGACGTACCGGACGATGTCTGGTCAGCCCGCGAACACATCGATGTCGCCGCGATGCCGCCCACTTGGTCGGCGATTCCTGCCGGGCAGGCGAGTGCGAAGGCGGGCTCGGTCTGGCTCGCATCGCGGCGCTCGCCGATCCTGCTTGTTCCTTCGGTGGTGGTGCCCGAAGAGGACGTCGCCCTCGTCAATCCGGCGCACGCGGCATCCAGACGCATCACCGCGCGAGTGCTGCGCTTGTTTGAATACAACCGGCTGTTCAGGGCGTAGCGCAGCCCGGCGAGTGGACCTCGCCGGGGACCGACCGCCGCAGGTCTTTCCCGCGACCGGACACTTGTCCGCGAGAAATGGGGCCGAAAGCCACATGTCGTCTCGCTTCCATCGCTGCACAGGCGCTGCAAGCTACGCGCTGTCCAGCGCTCGATACCGGAGAGAAGATTGCCTCGCAGATCGAAGAACAGCACCGCCGACGATTGGATGGAACTCGTGGCGCTGATGCCTTGGTGGGCCGGTGTAGCGCTCGCCGTCATCGGCTATCTCGTGCTGCACCACCTTGCCGCTCAGCCGCTCACCGCCGTGGCGCCAGGACAAATGGGCTCGTTGATGCCGCAGACGATGCTGAAGGCAGCCGCCGGCGTGGGGCAGTACGTCGTTCCGTTGATCTTCGCGCTCGGCGCTTTTGCATCGGCCTTGCGTCGCAGGAAGCGCAAGGCGCTTTTCAAGGGCGTCGCCACAAGCGAGGCGGCCGATGTGTTGGACGGCATGCCCTGGCAGCAGTTCGAGCAACTGGTCGGTGAGGCCTTCCGCATGCAGGGCTACGCGGTGCTCGAGTCGGGAGGAGGCGGCGCCGATGGCGGCGTGGACCTGGTGCTGAGCAAGGACGGCGACAGGTTTCTCGTGCAGTGCAAGCAATGGCGTGCATACAAGGTCGGCGTCGAGGTCGTGCGCGAGTTGTACGGCATGATGGCGGCGAGAGGCGCTGCGGGGGGATTCGTCGTCACGTCCGGCCGATTCACCCAGCCTGCGGAAGACTTCGCCAGCGGACGGCATGTGAAGCTGCTGGACGGGCCGAAGTTGCACAGGCTGATCAAGCAAGCGCAGCGCGCGCGGCTTCAGCGTGCCGCATCCGATGGACTCGCAGCGCCGCGACCGGCTGTGCCGGCTGGCCCGCGGGCCGCATCGACCGCCTCCGCGCTTCAATGTCCCAAGTGCGCTCAGGCGATGGTGAGGCGCGTGGCCCGACGAGGCGCAAACGCAGGTGGTGAGTTCTGGGGCTGCACAGGCTGGCCCGGCTGCAAGGGAACTCGCGAGATCGCCTGATGCGCGGATACGCCGGCAAGGTCCCGTGTACCCGCCCGAATGGTCAGTCTTTCGCCAGCACGACGTTCCCGACCGCCGCGCCCGACTCCACCAGTTCATGGGCCTGCACGATCTGCGACAGCGGCAGCCGCTGCGCGATGTTGTGCACCAGCCGCCCTTCTTCCAGCAGCCGCGCAAGGATCGCTTCCGCCCGCGCCCGATCGTCGTCGCCCAGGTGGTAGACGATGAAGAAGTGCAGTGACAGGTTCTTGGCGATCAGCGGAAAGAACGGCAGGCTGAAGTTGCCGGCGCCGCTGCCGTAGACCACGGCTTCGCCGCCTTCGCACAGCACATCGGTGTCGAGCACGCCGTTGGCGGCCACGTCGACTTCGATCACGCGGTCGGCGCCGCGACCTTGGGTGAGCGCGCGCACCTGCGCGGCGACGTCTTCGCGCTTGTAGTCGATGGCCGCATCGGCACCGGCTTCGTGCGCGAGTTGCGCCTTCGCTTCGCTGCTGACAGTTGCGATCACCTGCTTCGCACCGAGCAGCCGCGCGAACTGGATCGCGTAGTGGCCCACGGCACCCGCGCCGCCCGCCACCAGCACGGTCTTGCCCTCGACACCGCCGTAGCCCTGCACCGCATGCAGCGCAGTCAGCGCGGGAATGCCGAGGCACGCGCCGGCGACGAAGCTCACCTCGCGCGGCAGCGGCACAGCCTGGCGTGCGGGCAGCGCCACGTATTCGGCGGCAGTGCCGTGGGCGCGGCCCCAGGCGGCGTTCCACAGCCACACACGCTCGCCGATGCGCGTGGGCGGCACGCCGGCGCCCACGCGATCGATGACGCCGGCGCCGTCGCTGTGCGGCACGATGCGCGGGAACGGCAGGTTCTTGCTGCGCAGGCCGGCGCGCGACTTGACGTCGGACGGGTTGACGCCGGAAGCGTGCAGGCGCACCCGCACTTCGCCGGCCGCAGGTTCGGGGTCGGGCAGCTCGCCGAGAGTCAGCACGTCGCGGGCGGGGCCGGTTTGGTCGTAGTAGGCGGCTTGCATGGCGTTGGATCGGATGCGGTGGTGGCGTCGAGTCTGCCGGAAGTCGGCGGGCTGCGAAGGCGTGCGGGTTGGCCTGCGGCTTCGGCAGGCTCAGGACGAACGGGGTGGGCGCGCAGGCGCGACACTCCGGCATACCCCCGATCGTCCGCCCACGATGAGCACTCAACGCACCGCACCGCCCGCCCCGCTCGCCAGCGGTTATTGGCACGACCTGCGCACCACCGACTTCGCCCGCGTCGACCCGCAACGCACCATCGCGCTGCTGCCGGTCTCGGCCACCGAGCAGCACGGCCCGCACCTGCCGCTGTCCACCGATGCGGTGATCAACGAGGGCATCGTGCGCGCCGCGCTCGATCGCTTGCCGCCCGAGTCGTCGGTGCTGGTGCTGCCGGCGCTGACGGTGGGCGACAGCCTGGAGCACAGCGCCTTCCCCGGCACGCTCAGCGCCGACCTCGAGGCCTTGCTGTCGCTGTGGCTCGCCGTCGGGCGAGGCGTGGCGCGCGCGGGCGTGCGCAAGCTGGTGATCTTCAACAGCCACGGCGGCCAGCGTGCGCTCGTCGACCAGGCCGCGCTGCGGCTGCGCGTTGAGCACGCGATGCTGGTGGTGCGCGCCCACAGCTTTGGCCTCGGCATGCCGGCGGGCTTGTTCGACGTGGACGAACTGGCCCACGGCCTGCACGGCGGCGCGATGGAAACCTCGCTGATGCTGCATCTGCGGCCCGACCTGGTGCGGCGCGAGGCGCTGGCGAACTTCGTGTCGGCCGGGGCAGCGATGGCGGCCCGCGGCGGGCTGCTCGGCATCGAGAAGCCAATCGGCATCGGCTGGATGACGCAGGACCTGCATCCCTCGGGCGCCTGCGGCGACACCACGCAGGCCAGCGCCGACAAGGGCGCCGCGCTGCTGCAGCACGCCGCGTCGCGGCTGGTGCAGTTGCTGGATGAAGTGGCGCGGCAGCCGCTGCCGGCGGACGTGCTACCCGGCGGCTGACCGCGAGCCGTCGTCGTCGGCGTGTCCCAGGTGCCCGGCACGATCGCGCTTGGTCTGCAGATAGCGCGCGTTGTGCGCGTTGACCGGCGCGACGAGCGGCACGCGGTCCACCACCTCGATGCCGCCGCGGCGCAGGCTCTCGATCTTGTCGGGGTTGTTGGTGAGCAGCCGGATGCGCATGATGTGCAGCAGCTGCAGCATCGCCACGGCGGCGCCGAAATCGCGCTCGTCGTCGCGGAAACCGAGGTGGCGGTCAGCGTCCAGCGTGTCCAGCCCGCCGTCCTGCAGGCGATAGGCGCGCAGCTTGTTGGCGAGACCAATGCCGCGCCCCTCCTGCGCCAGGTACAGCAGCACGCCGCCGACCTGCGCCAGATGCTCTATGGCGTCATGCAACTGGTCGCCGCAGTCGCAGCGGCGGCTGCCCAGCAGGTCGCCGGTGAGGCAGGACGAATGCAGCCGCACGTGCACCGGCTGCGCCGGATCGACCGGCGGCGGGCCGAAGAGCACGGCCACATGTTCGGCCGCGCCGTCGATCTCGCGGAACAGCACCAGGGTGCAGTCGTCGTGCGCGGCGATCGGCACGCGCGCATCGCTCACGCGGCGCAGCGCCGGCACGGGCACGGCCTGCGCGGCGCGCACGTCAAGCTCGCTCAGGCGCAGCACCTGCGCCGCCTGCAGCGCATCGCGCGCGCCGGCTGGCAGCTCGCACACCAGCAGCGCCGGCGTGAGGCGTGCACGCCGTGCCAGATCGAGCGCTGCGTCCATCGTCGTGGTGGCCGGCTGCGCGCCGTCCAGCACCGCCGGGTCGACGCGCCCCGGCATCACCGCGGCCAGGCGCTGCAGCATCGCCAGCGTCCCGTCGTCGGACGACGCCGGCAGCACGAGCGATCGGGCGCCGGCCACGGGCAGCGGCTGAAGGGTGTGCAGCCGTTCGGCGGTCAGCAGCAGGCGCGGCGCACCGCCCCAGCGCAGGAAGGCCTGCAGGCGGGCCTCGGTCAAGGTTTCCACCGCGGCCGCCAGCAGCAGCGGCGCGGCCGGATCGGCGGCGGCCACGGCGATGGCGCGGCCGTGCAGCAGCTCGGTACGCGCGCGGTCGGCGCGGACCACCGCGAACTCGTCGGCCACCGGCTGCGGGGCGACGATGACGGAGGGCGAGACACGGTCGTTCATGGGCATGTACTTCGCGCCTCGGGGCCGGCGCCTGCCCTAGGATAGCCGCGGCTCTTCGTTGCTGCTCTCTCCGCCCGCCGTGCCCACTTTCCCTCAGACACCGCTTGCCCCCGACTGGGAGACCTTGTGGGCGGCCGCGCTGCAGATCGCGGCACGGCGTCGCCGGGGCGAGCGGGACATGTCGCCGCTGGCGATCGATCCGGACCGTGCGCTCGCATGGCGCGATGGCGACGGCTGGCAGTTGTCGGGCACGTTCGACGAGCGCACGCACGAGCTGTTCGCGCTCTATCGGCCGCTGCTCGACCAGGCACCCGGCGCGCCGCCCTGGGTCGTCGCGCAACTCGGCCAGAGCCTGGACGGCTGCATCGCCACCCACAGCGGCGACTCCTGCTTCGTCACCGGCCCCGACAACCTCGACCACCTGCACCGCCTGCGCGCGCTATGCGATGCGGTCATCGTCGGCGCCGGCACGGTGGCCGCCGACGACCCGCGCCTCACCACGCGCCGCGTGCCCGGCTCGAACCCGACGCGCGTGGTGCTCGACCCTGCCCTGCGCGTGCCGTCCACGGCGCGCGTGCTGCAGGACGGCGCGGCGCCGACACTGTGGCTGTGCGACGAACGCTTGCGATCGAAGGCCGACGGACTCGATGTGAAGGCGCGCGTGGTCGGCATCACCCGCCTGCAACGCGACGACGGCACGCCGGACGCGCAGGTGGTGGTCGACATGCTGCATGCGCTCGGGCTGAGCGTGCTGTTCGTCGAAGGCGGCGGTGCCACCGTGTCGAGCTTCGTGCAGCAGGGCGCGCTCGACCACCTGCACCTGGCGGTCGCGCCGGTGCTCATCGGCGCCGGCCGGCGCGGCTTGAATCTGCCGGCCTTCGCCACGATGGCCGACTGCCTGCGCCCGCCCTGCCGCGTGCTGCGCATGGGCGAGGACGTGCTGTGGGACCTGGCCCTGAAGCCGCCGGTACACGCGCTACCCTCGACCCATCCTGACGCGCGACATTCACCATGACCCATTCCCTGTCCCCGTTCTGGCCGCTGCGCCATCTCCTGTGGCTGGCCTGCGCCGCCGTGGTGGCCGGCTGCGCCGCCGGCGCCCCGGCTCCGTCGGCCAACGTGAGCGGCACCGCCACCTACCGCGAGCGCATCGCCCTGCCGCCGAACGCCGTGTTCGAGGCCACGCTCGAAGACGTGTCGCGCGCCGACGCGCCCGCGGTCGTCCTCGGCCGCACCGGCATCGAATCGGCGCGCGTGCCCGTCGAGTTCACCATCGCCTACGACCCGGCGCGCATCGACGCCCGCCATCGCTACGTGGTGCGCGCCGGCATCCGCGTCGACGGCCGGTTGATGTTCACCACCGACGCGGCCTATCCGGTCCTGGGCATCGACGGCGTGCGCCACGTGGACCTGCTGCTGCGCCGGGCGGCGGCGGATACCGCCACCGCCACGCTGGAGAACACCTACTGGAAGCTGATCACGCTGCGCGGCCAGCCCGTCGAGGTGGCGCCCCGGCAGCGCGAGCCGCATCTCGTGCTGCATCAGGCCGACAGGCGCGTGGCCGGCTCGGGCGGCTGCAACAGCCTCGCGGCGGGCTACACGCTCGACGGCGATCGGCTGGTCTTCTCGCGCGGGATCGGCACGTTGATGGCCTGCGCCGCCGGCATGGAACAGGAGCGTGCCTTCCTCGACACGCTGCCTGCCGTCGCGCGCTGGCGCATCGAGGGCCAGCGCCTGGAGCTGCTGGACGCGGGCGGCAGCGTCGTGGCGCAGTTCGAGTCGCGCCACCTACGCTGACGCATCAGGCCCATTAGGCCCATCAGGCCCATCGCGTTCACTGCGCCCGGATCCCGGCCCGCTTCACCACCTCGGCCCAGCGCGGCGCCTCCGACCGCAGCAGCGCCTCGAATGGGCCCGGGCCGGAATCGGCGATCACGTCGAGTCCCGCCGCGGCGAGCTGCTCGCGCACCGCGGGCGTGGCCAGCACGGCGTCGAGCGCGGCCAGCATCTTCGCCAGCACCTCCGGCGGCGTGCCCGCCGCGGCCACCAGCCCCTGCCAGTCGCGCAGCGCGACGCCGGCATGGCCGAGTTCGGCGAGCGTCGGCACACCCGCCAGCGCCGGGATGCGCGCCGGCGACGACACCGCGAGCGCGCGCAGGCGGCCCGCCTTCACCAAGCCGACGACGGCCGGCGCCGTGGCGAACATCATCGGCACGTGCCCGCCCATCACCGCCGTCACGCCGTTGACCGCGCCCTTGAACGGCACGTGCTGCAGCTCGAGCTGCAGCGACTGCCGGAACAGCTCGGCGGCCAGGTGCGACGGTGTGCCGTTGCCGCCGGTGCCGTAGCTCAGGTGCTCGTTGCGCGCGGCGGCGATCAGCTCGTCCAGCGTCGTGTAGGGCCCGTCGCCGCGCACCACCAGCACGTTCGACACCGAGGTGAGCTGGCGCAGCGGCACGAGGTCGCGCATGAGTTCGTAGGGCAGCGGCGGCAGCAGGTTCGGCGCCACCACCGACTGCATGCCCAGCAGCCCGAAGGTCGCGCCGTCCGCCGGCGCCCGCGCCACGCCGGCTAGTGCGATCGTGCCGATCGCGCCGGGCCGGTTCTCGACCACGACGGGCCGCCGCAACTCGACGGTCAGCTGCCCGCTGATGGCGCGCGCCACGGCATCGCCGGGTGTGCCCGGCGGCGAGCCGACGACGATGACGATCGGCGCTTGCGGCCCGTTCACGGTGCCCTGCGCGGCGGCGGCCCACCAGGCACCGGCCATCACGACCGCGGCCAGAACTTCGACGAGGCGTTGCATGAGCACTCCTTCGGGCGACGAGACGGTGTCGCCATATGCGCGCAGTGGAGCACCGCCGCAGGGCGGCCGTAAGATGCCCGCGACTTCTGCGCGATAACCAGGAGCTATCCCGGTGCAACTTCAGCAGATCTTCGGCTTCGTCACCGTGGTCGACTGCGGCAGCATCCGCGCCGCCGCGCGACGGCTCGGCGTGTCGCAGCCGGGTCTCACCAAGAGCCTGCGCCAGCTCGAAGCCTCGCTCGACACGCAACTGCTGCAGCGCGGCGCGAGCGGCGTGACGCTGACGGACGCCGGCAAGCTGTTTCTCGTGCGCGCCCGCGCCGTGCACGCTGAGCTCAAGCGCGCCCAGGACGAACTGCTCGACCTCGCCGGCCGCCGCAGCGGCATCGTCTCGATCGGCGTGGCGTCGATGATCGGCGCGCTGCTCATGCCGGCGACGCTGCAGCGCTTTCGGACGCTGCGCCCCGATGCGGAGGTGCGTGTCGTCGAGGGCACGCAGGATTCGCTGCTGCCGCTGCTGCGCGAAGGCGGCATCGACATGGCCGCCTGCCTGCGCATGGAAGCCGACCAGACCACCGGGTTCAGCATTCGATCGCTGGCGCGGGTGCGGCCGGTGGTCGTCGGGCGCAAGGGGCATCCGCTGCGCGGCGCGAAGAACTTGACGCAATTGCAGGACGCGCAGTGGGCCATGATCCGCCCGCGCGGCGCCATGGGCCTGCTCGAACAAGTGTTCCGGAACGAGGGCCTGCAGATCCCGACCTCGTCGGTGCACTGCGGCACGCACGGCATCCAGCTCGCGATCGTGTCGGGCAGCGATGCCCTGGCGGTGATGGCGCGGCAGATGCTCGATCAGCCGCCGGCCAAAGGTTTGCTCGAGGCGCTGCCCTTGAAACGGCCGCTGCCGCTGCTCACCCTCGGCCTGTACAAGCCCGCCGACATGCCGATGACGGCCGTGGCGTCGGACCTGGCAACCGCGTTCGCGGCCGCCGCGCGGCAGGTGCTGCGCGTCGCCTGAGCGGGCCGCGTCGCTCACACCGTGGGGGACGACCCATGCTGCGCCCGCAGCCAGTCCAGCCGGCGCGCCAGGCCACAGGTCAGGTTCATCCGAGCGTCCCTGCGAGCATGTGCAGCCCGAGCAGCCCAAGGCCCGTGAAGAAGACGCGCCGGAAGCACTGCTCGCTGAGCATCGCCCGCCCCTTCTGCCCCGCGAGCATGCCCAGCACCGCCGGCACCACCGCGGCCGACGACAGCGCGAGCTCGGCCGCGGCCAGCGGCGTGCGCAGCGACAGGTGCAGGCCCAGCGCCAGCGTGGACAGCGTGAACGAGAGGCCGAGCGCCTGCACCAGCTCGTCCTTGGGCAGACGCAGCGCCTGCAGGTAGGGCACAGCGGGCAGCACGAAGACGCCGGTGGCGGCGGTGACCGTGCCGGTGAGGTAGCCGGCCAGTGCCGACAGCCAGCCCTCGTGACGCCCGGTCACCGTCGGAAGGCGCAGATCGAGCAGACCGACCGCGGCGTAGGTCAGCAGCACGGCGCCGAGCGCCGGACGCGCGATGCCCGAGGCCGTGCCGAGCGCCGGCAGCACGCTCCACCAGGTGCCCGCCACGATGCCCAGGCCCATCGGCCACAGCCGCCGGCAGGTGCGTCGCAGGGACGGGCCGGTCACCGCCTGCCACACGTTGGTCGCGAGCGATGGCACGAGCAGCAGGCTTGCCGCGCCGAGCGGCGGCATGAAGATCGTCAGCAGCCCCATGGCAAGCGTCGGCAGGCCGAGGCCGACGAGGCCCTTGACCATGCCGGCGAAGAAGAAGACCAGGGCCACGGCGGGCCAGTGCGTTGCGTCCATGCCGCGATGGTCCGGGGCGGGCCGGCCTTTGCCAATCTGGAAATGGCATAGCTATCCTTCGGCCGATGCGAAGGCTCGAACCCCAACGCCCGGTGCGCGTGCGCGCCGATCCACAGGATCTGCGGCTCTTCCTGGCGCTGTTCGAGGCCGGTTCCATCACCGCCGCGTCCCAGCGCGTGCATCTGTCGCTCGCCGCCGCCAGCGGACGGCTGCAGGCGCTCGAGGCCTCGGTCGGCACGCCGCTGTTCGATCGCTCGCGGCGCGGCGTCAGCCCCACGCCCGCCGGCCAGGTGTTCGCGCGGCATGCGCGCGCGGTGCTGGTGCAGCTGGCGCAGCTCGACAGCGAGCTGGCGCCTTTCGTGCGCGGCGAGCACGGCAGCGTGCGGCTGCCGTGCAACACGGCGGCGCTGACAGGCTTCCTGCCCGAGGCGCTGGCCCGCTTCCTCGTGCTTCATCCGCACATCGACGTCGAGCTGGAGGAGGCACCCAGCGTCGACATCGTCGAGGCCATCCGCGCTGGCAAGGCGCCGGCCGGCGTGCTCGCCGATTCGGCCGACACCACGGGCCTGGCCGTCTGCACCCTGCGCGAAGACCGCCTGGTGCTGCTTGCGCCCGCGTCCAGCGTCTGGGCGGAGCGCGACGGCGTCTCGTTCGGCGAGGTGCTGGGCGAACCCTTCGTCGGCGTGCGAGAGAGTGCGCTGCGCAGCTTCCTCGACGACCAGGCCGCACGCGGCGGCCGCGCCATCCGCCATCGGGTGCTGGTGGCGGGCTTCGACGATGCGTGCCGGCTCGTCGCACGCGGCGTCGGGCTCGCGGTCATGCCGGCGGGCGTCGCGCAGCGCAGCGCCGATGCGGCGTCCACGCGCATCGTGCCGCTGGCCGACGCCTGGGCCACGCGGCGCCTGCTGCTGTGCGCGCAGTCGTTCGATGCCCTGCCGCTCGAAGCCGCCCGGCTGGTGCAGATGCTGCGCGACGACGCGGCCGCGGCGGGTTGAGTGGCGCGGCCGCCACGCCTTACGGCGCGCGGTCGAAGCGCCCCAGCAACTCCAGATGCCCGATGCGCAGCGTCGTGCGCTCGCACAGCGCCCGGCGCCGTTGCCGCCAGCCTTCGAGCGACTCCCGCGCCGACGGCGACTGTTCGGTCGCGGCACGCGCCATTCCGTCGATGAGCGATTCCTGCAGGTGCCCGCTCGCCAGCCAGTCGCTGCGTGCCTGCCGCACGCGATAGCCTGCGGCCGCGAGGCATTGCGCGGTCCTCGCCGGCGCCTCGGGGCCGAGCGCGGGGCCGAAGCCCTTGTCGCGCCGCTGGTGTTGCGCGAAGAGTGCCGCCACCTGCGCATCGCCTTCGGTCGGTTTCGACCATTCGAGGCGGCCGTCGACGTTGAGCGACAGCAGCACGGCCGCACGCGCCGCGGCGCAGTGGGCGACGAGCGCCGCGAGCCAGTCCGCGCCGACCAGATCGATGAGCGCCGAGGCGCAGACGAGATCGGTGCCGGTCCACGGCAAGGTGTGCAGCGCCGTCGCCAGATCGACCGGCCGGCGCTGCACCGTGGCGGCGAAACCCTCGCCTTCGATGCGCAGTTCATCGCCGTGCAGGCCGACGGCATGCCCTTCGCGCGCCGCCCATTCGCGCAGCGCCTCCGGCCAGGCGGCGAGCAGCGCGGCATCGTGGTCGAACACCTGCCAGTGCTGCACGCCGCCGAGGCGCGGGGCGAGCCAACGCAGGTTGGAGCCGGTGCCGCAGCCGAGGTCGATCACTTGCAGCGGCGCGTCGGCGTCGTGCGGCATCGCGATGGGGCCGAGTTCGGCCTGCGCTGCCTCGCGCGCCGCATGGTCGAAGGGCTCGCGCAGGCGCAGCCAGTCTGCGCTGAAGCCGCTCATGGCAGCGCCTCCGCGGCCGATTCGAGCACCGCGGCGAAGCGTTCGCAGGCATCGGGCCACGAAGGCAGCCCTTCGCGCGCGGCACGTGCGCCGCATGCCAACGCCGCGCGGTGGCGTGGATCGTCGATCAACGCGGCCAGCGCAGCACGCAGCGCCGCGGCGTCGCCGGGCGGCACCAGCACGCCGGCCTCCGGCGGCACGAGTTGCGCCGCAGCACCGGTGCGCGTGCCGATCACCGGCAGGCCGTGCGCCAGCGCCTCGGCGAAGACCATGCCGTAGCCCTCGAAGTGCGAGGCCAGCACGAAGGCGTCGGCCGCGTCATAGCGGCGGGCAAGCTCTGCGTCGTCGAGTTCGCCGTGCAGGTGCACGCGGCCTCGCAGGCCCAGCGTGTCGATGGCTTCGCGCACCTGCGCCGCCGTGGCGGCATCGCGCGAAAGGCTGCCGACGCAGTGCAGCGTCCATGCCCGATCGCGCAGCGCAGCCAGCGCATCGAGCAGCAGCGCGTGGCCCTTGCGGGGCGTGAGCGTCGCAACGCACAGCAGGTTCACGCCCGCCTCGCCCGAGCCGGTGGCTTGCGGCGCCGGATCGCAGCCGGGCTCGACCACGGCGATGCGATCGGGCAGCACGCCGAAGGCCGCGAGATGCCCGGCCGTCGCCGCGCTCGTGACCACCACGCGCCGCGCCGCAGCCAGCGTGCGCCGCTCGCTGGCGAACAACGCCTCGCGCTGCGCGTCGCCGAGGCCGGTTTCGAGATACAGCGGGTGGTGCACCAGCGCCACCCAGCGCAGACGCCGCGCCTGGCGCTGCGCAATCTCCGGCATGGCGCCGAAGGCCAGCCCGTCGGCGATCACCAGCGTGCCGTCGGGCAGCGCGGCGACGGCGCGCTCGGCCTGCGCCAATGCGTCGGCGGTCGGGAACGGAAAGCTCGCGTCGAGCGCCAGCACCTCAATCTGCCAACCACGCTCGCGCAGGCCGGCCGCGATGCGCCGGTCGTAGCGGTAACCGCCGGTGGGCGTGTGCCAGTCGCCCGACAGCAGCAGGTAGGACGACCGCGCCGCCACGTTTCAGCCCGGCAGCGCCGCCTCGTAGGCCGCCCAGGCCACGTGCGATTCATGCAGCGTCACGCGCAGGCTCGCGAGGCCCGCGGCGTGCGGACCGAATTCGCCTGCCGCGATGCGCGCCGCGATGCGGTCGAACACCACGCGCGCCATGAATTCGGTGGTGGTGTTGCGGCCCGCGAAGCCGGCGATGTCGTCGAGGTTGTGGAAGTTGAACTCGGCGAGCACCGCATGCAGCGCCTGCGTGGCGAGCGCGATGTCGACCACCACGCCGTCGGCGTCGAGTTCGGCGCGGCGCAGTTCGAGGTCGACGATGTAGGTGGCGCCGTGCAGCTTCTGCGCCGGGCCGAAGACGGCACCGCGAAAGCTGTGGGCAATCATGAAGTGGTCGCGAACGTTGACGCTGTACATGCTGAGTGGTGCTTTCAGGGGTAGTCGATACGCTGGCACAGCGTGTGCGGCGCGCCGTTCGCGAGGCGCGAGAACACGGCCGGCAGGTTGGCGAAGGGCGCGGTGTCGGTGATCAGCGCGTCGAGCGCCGGATCGGCCAGCAATCGCAGCGCCAGATCGAGCCGGCGCGCGTGCGTCCAGCGGCTGCGCTGCGCGGTGGCCACATGGCCGACCTGGGAACTGCGCAAAGTGAGCCGCTGCGAATGAAAGGCCTCGCCCAGCGGCAGCGGCACGCTGCGCGAGCCGTACCAGCTCAGCTCGATGACGGTGGCCTCGAAGGCGGCGAGGCGCAATGCAGTGGTCAGGCCCTCGGCGTGGCCGCTGGCGTGGATCACGAGGTCGGCGTCGGGCGTGGCGTCTGGCGCCACGGCGAAGCAGGCGCCGAACGATTCGGCCAGCGAGCGGCGCCCGGGTTCGATGTCGATCACTTGCACCTCGGTGCCCGGCATGCGCGCCGCGAGCCAGGCGACGAGCAGCCCGACGACACCGGCGCCCACCACGGCGATGCGGTCACCGACACGCGGCACCGCATCCCACAGCGCGTTGATTGCCGTCTCCATGTTGGCTGCCAGCACGGCACGCTGCGGCGGCACGTCGTCAGGCAGCACATGCACCGCGTCCTGCGGCACGACGAAGCGCGTCTGGTGCGGATGCAGGCAGAACACCGCGCGGCCGACAAGGTGCGCCGGGCCGGTTTCCACCACGCCGACGCTGCTGTAGCCATACTTCACCGGAAACGGGAACTCGCCCGCCTGGAACGGAGCCTGCATGCGCATGGACTCGCTCGCCGGAACCTCGCCGCGCAGCACCAGCATCTCGGTGCCGCGGCTCACGCCCGAATGCAGTGTGCGCACCTGCACGTCGTTCGGGCCGGGTTGGGCCATGGCTTCGTCGCGGATCTCTGCGCGGCCGGGGGCGGTGAACCAGCAGGCTTGGGTGGTGAGTGCGCGGGGCATGCGGCTGGCGGGCAGATGGTGCGGACGATCTTACGGTTGTGCGGGTCGAAGGCGCGGGTGCATCTCATCGGCCGTTGCCCTCACCCCAACCCTCTCCCGCCAGCGGGAGAGGGGGCAAGACACAGAGCGCGCTCGCGCGACAGCCGGACGCAACCTGCCCCCTCTCCCGCCTGCGGGACAGGGCTGGGGTGAGGGTCGGCGAGAAGCACCGCACCCGCCGGAACGCACAAGGCCATGAACGCCCACACCGCCCGCGACCTGCAACGCCAAGCGCTGCGCGAAGCGCTGTACGTGGCGCCATTGCACGCAGCCCTCGCCTTCGCCATCGCCTCGTTCGCCGGGTTCGGCGCCGCGTATGCATTGAAGGCCGTCGCCCTCTTCGCCGCCGCTGCATGGCTGATGCGGCAAGCCGTACCCGCCCACGCCCCGCACACCCGCTTCGGCGCCGCCAACCGCGTCACGCTGCTGCGCCTTGCGCTCGTGCTGCTGCTGGCCGCCGCAGCCGGCGAGCCCATCGGCGACGCATCGCGTCTCGCCTGGGCCGCAGCAGCCCTCGCCGCGCTGGCCGCCTCGCTCGATGCCGTCGATGGTCCCTTGGCCCGCGCCGCCGGCCTCGCCAGCGACTTCGGTGCGCGCTTCGACATGGAAACCGACGCCCTGCTGGTGCTGGTGCTCAGCGGGCTGGTGCTGCAGTTCGACAAGGCCGGCCCCTGGGTGCTGGCCGCAGGCCTGATGCGCTATGCCTTCGTCGCCGCGAGCCGCCTGTGGCCGTGGCTCGCGCGGCCGCTGCCGCCCAGCCTGCGCCGCAAGGCGGTGTGCGTGGCGCAGATCGTGAGCCTCATCGGCTGCCTGCTGCCGCCGATTCCTGCCGGTGCCTCGGCGGCGCTTGCCGCGGCCGGACTCGCACTGCTCGTCCATTCGTTCGCCGTCGACGTGCTGTGGCTGGCACGCGCGCGGCACAACCCCGTGGAGACCACCGCATGAAGTCACTCGCCCGCCTCCGCGCCCTCTGGGCCACCATGTTCGCGCTGCTCGCGCTCGCCGCCGAACCGCTGCAAGCACAACCCGCGCGCTACGAACTTGACCCCGACCACCTGATGCTCGGCTTCCTGGTCGAACACGTGGGCTACGCGAAAGTGCTGGGCACGTTCCGCGCGGCGCGCGGCAGCTACACCTTCGACGAGGCCACCGGCGCACTCACCGACGTACGCATCGAGGCCGACACCGCGAGCGTCTTCACCAACCACCGCAAGCGCGACGACCACCTGAAGGGTGCCGACTTCCTCAACAGCGCTGAATTCCCGCGCATGACCTTCACCGCCAACGGCGCCAAGCGCACCGGCGAGCGCACGTTCGAGATCACCGGCCAGCTCGAACTGCTCGGCCGCACCCAGCCGCTCGTGCTGCAGGCCACCTGGAACAAGAGCGCCGTCTCGCCGATGGTGCCGGGCAACAAGACCTGGGTGATGGGCGTGTCGGCGCGCGGCAGCTTCAAGCGCAGCGCCTACGGCATGAACTACGCGGTGGCCAACGGCTGGGTCGGCGACGAGGTCGCGCTCATCATCGAGTTCGAGGCGCATCGCAAGTGAACGCGCCGCCGCGCGGTGCCGCGTGGGCGCTGCGCTTCGGCGCGGCCTTCCTGCTGCTCAACGCGCTGCTGACCTTCGAGAACCTGCCCGGCTCGGCCGCTGTTCGTTTCGGCCAGCGGCTGTCGTTCGAGTTGTGCGTCGGCGTGGGGGTGCTGCTGGCCTGGGTGGCCTGGCGCGGCTCGCTCGGCCGGCGCGGTGCCTCGGCGGCAGCGGCGCTGTGCGTCGCGCTCGCACTGCTGCGCTATGCCGACGGCACGGTGCGCGAGCTGTTCGGGCGACCGATCAATCTGGTGTGGGACACCCGCCATGCCGGCGAACTGCTCGGGATGGCGGCCGCGGATCTCGGCGCGCTGCGCATTGCCTTGGTGGCCGCTCTGGCACTGATCGGCACGGCGTTGCTGTTCCTCGTGGCGCGCCGCGCGATCGTCGTGCTCGCCGATGCCCTGCGCTGGGCGCCCGCGCGGCCGTGGCTGGTCGGCGCCATCGCGGCCCTGAGCGTGAGCTTCGCGGCCTACCCCTTCACGACGCTGGACACGCGCTGGTTCTTCTCGCTTCCGGTCGGCCCGACGCTTGCGCGCCAGTCCACGCTGCTGTGGGCCACGCTGTCGACCGAACGTACCGAGGCGCAGCTCACGCCGAGCCCGAGCTTCGCCACCAATCTCGACGGCCTGCGCGGGGCCGACGTGCTGCTGGTGTTTGCCGAGTCCTACGGCATGAGCAGCTTCGATCAAGCGCAGCAGGCACGCGCGCTCGCCGATTCGCGCGAGCGGCTGCTGCAGGCGGTGCGGGCCGGCGGGCGGCAGGTGGTCTCTGCCCGCGTGCGTTCACCCACCTTCGGCGGCGCCTCGTGGCTTGCGCATGCCGCACTGCTGACCGGTGTCGACACGCAGGAGCCGGACGACCACGCCCTGCTCCTCACCACGCAACGCCCCACGCTTGCGCGCCATTTCGCGCGCCACGGCTGGCGCAGCGTCGCCTGGATGCCGGGCCTGCAGCGGCCCTGGCCCGAAGGTGCGTTCTACGGTTTCGATCGCATCGCCGATGCGCCCGGCCTTGGCTACACCGGCCCGGCCTTCGGCTACTGGCGCATTCCCGACCAGGCGGCGATGGCGCTGCTGCAGGCGCAGGAGCTGCCCGGTGAGCCGCGTGCCTTCGGCGGCACGCGGCAACCGCGCTTCATCGTCTTTCCGACGCTCTCCACCCACGCGCCCTTCCGCCCGCTCGCGCCCTACCAGAGCGACTGGCAACGCCTGCTAGGTCGCGACGCCTATTCGTCCGAGCAGGTGGCGGCAGCGCTGCAATCCCCCACGGCCCTCGCCGAACCTGTGCCGGCCTATGTGGCGAGCGTCGCCTACACCTACGAATGGCTGGGCGCGTGGTGGCACGAGCGCGCACCCGCATCGCTCGTCACCCTCGTCATCGGCGACCACCAGCCGGTGGCAAGCGTGTCCGGCGCGAACGCCTCGTGGGATGTGCCGGTGCATGTCGTGAGCAGCGATGCACGCTTGTTGCTGCGGCTCGAGGCGGCCGGGTTCGTGCGGGGGCTGACGCCCGAAGATGCGCCGATCGGCGCGATGCACGAACTCACGCACGTGCTGCTCACAGCCTTCGATGCGCCGCGCCCGGACATCGAAAGGTCCGCGCTCCCGCGCTGAGCCTCGCCCCGCCGTCCTCCGCCGAATCTTGTCAGCCGTGGAGCGCTCGTGGGCGGCGATGCACGGATGTTGCAGCGCGGCGCGGGATCAATCTGCACCCAAGCACCGGAAGCTGTCGTCGCGACAAGGGAACTGCACGGCACGCGACTCCGATTGGAAATCGCAGAAAGGGTTGTGGGCTTTCTTCGGCGAATGCAATCAATGCAATGTCTGCCGCAAGAGACTGAGTCCGTGCGCTGAATAGCGCTACGCGTAATCCCTCATTCGTCGACCGATCTCAAAGCATTGACGAGGCACCGGCAATTCGGCACGGCAATTGCCGCACCATTTGTAACGCTCAAGTCCACCACTACATTGAAAGGACTGTCATGAACGACATGAAAGCTCCCGACGCAATACGCCACCGCCCCGCGCGTGTGGTCTTCGCGGTATTGCTTCTTTCGGCCGCGTCCATGCTGACTGCATGGACCGCTCTCGCGTAGCGAAGCGCTTCACACCCATCAATCGCTCGTGCCGGGCGGCTCGCCCGACCGGGCTTCAATTCTTCAGGAGATAAACCCAATGCGTGAACCGAAACTTTCCAGATTGATTCGAATCGGGCTGCTGCCCGCCCTGATGGCCGGTGCCTCGCTGAGCGCCCAGGCGCAGTCCAATTCAGCCGCCGACAAGGACAAGGGCCAGACCTCGGCCACTGAGGCGAAAGGCGATGCCACCACCGCCAACGCCAACACCTATCGCGGCCTGCGCGCCAGCGAAATGATCGACATGAGCGTGATCAATCCCAAGGGCGACAACATCGGCCAGATCAGCGACATGATCGTCAACATGAAAACGGGTGACGTGCGCTACGCCATCCTGAAGTTCGACCCGGGCATCCTGCAGGGCGAGGAGTTGTATGCCGTGCCGACCACCGAATTGCGCATTGCCGCCGACCGCAACGACGTGGTCTACGACATGAGTGAAACCAAGCTCGAGCGCGCGAGGATCGACCGCGACGACTGGAACGACGGCATCTGGGACGACCCCGACTACGTCGCGAAGCTCGACAAGACGAATGGCGTCAAGCAGCCGGCACGCAGCGCTCGCGCACACCGCGCCAGCGACCTGATCGGCAAGGACGTGAACAGCAAGAGCGGCGAAAAGATCGGCGAACTCGAAGAACTGATCGTCAACATGGCACAGCAGAAGGTGCACTACGCCGTGCTCGAGTTCGATCCGAGTTGGGCTTCTTCCGAGCAGAACTATGCGTTTCCGTTGACGTCGTTCAAGCTGACGGACGGCAAGGACGAACTGGCGCTCGACATCACCAAGGACAAGCTTGCAGCCATGAAGAGCTTCTCCGACAGTCGCTACGACAACCTGAACGACAGCGTCTGGGTCGCCGACATCGACCGCTACTTCATCACCGTGCTGCCCGCCCTGGATGGGACGAAGACGGCCGCGAAGTCCGGCACGAACGACGATTCGGCGAACACGCTGTTCGCGCGTCTGGACGAAAACAAGAACGGTTCCCTGAGCAAGACCGAGGTCGAGGACACCGCCGATGTCGACCACAACTGGACGAGCTTCGACAAGAACGACGACGACCGGATCAGCCGGGAAGAGTTCACCAGCAGCTACCCGGTCGAATCGAAGTAGCGCCAGGAACAGGCAAAGACGCCGCCTGCTGCATTGCCGCGCCGCCGAGGACGGGCGCGCGCGAGCGTTGGCAGCGGCGCCGATACGGCCGCAGTGCGGCCCGACATCCCCAGAAACCCAGAAACCCAGAAGGGGCCCCAGCGGCCCAGGAGAAGCACATGAATCGATCTTCCCTCCATCGCGCGATTGCGGCATTGACCATCGGTCTTGGCGCACCCGTCGGGGTGTTCGCCCAGAGCACGTCGCCGAAGCAGGCGCCTCTCGCGCCACCGGCCGACTCGGCAGCGGCAACCGCTTCCGGCACGACGCAGTCGTCGACAGGCGCCACGGCCATCAAGGGGCCGGCGGTCACCCTGGCCACGACAGGGATCACCGGCGAGGTGACAGACATCGACCGAGCCGAGCGAACGGTCGCGGTGCGCGACAGCGCGGGCCGTACAGCCACGGTCAAGGTCGGCGCGAATGTGCCCAACTTCGACACCATCGACCTGGGCGACACGGTGACGATGCGCTATACCGAAGCGGTGTCGCTCGCCATCGCCAAAGGCGGCGCCGGCACCGAAGCGCAACTCGGCGAGATCCGCACGAAGGTCGAAGCCGATGCAGCCCGCAAGGCCAATGACGGCATGCCGGGCATGGCGGCCATGGAACGCACGACCTTGGTGGCAAACGTGTTCAAGATCGACCGCAAGGGCGGCGTGCTCACCTTGCGCGGCACGGACGGCGTACCGGTCAGCATCAAGGTGAGCGACAAGCATGCGCTCGACGCCATCAAGCTCGACGACCAGATCGTCATCGGCTACGTGCAGGCGGCGGCCGTCTCGATCGAGCCGAGCACGACGAGCTGAGGCTATCTCGGCAGCATGCTCGGCGAGACCGACGGAGTCGGCTCGGCGTGGCTCGAGCATCATCACTTGAGGCAAAGCGCATGACAGGCAACAAACTTGCGGGGTCCGCCATGCTTGCGGCCGGGCTGCTGGTAGCCAGCGGGTTGCTGACGGCCGCGACACCGACGCGCGCGCAGACCAGCGACACCCCGCCACCTGCTCGCAGTGGCCGACTTGAGGCCGCCACCCTGCGGCCGGGCGCACCACCCATTGCCAGCCACCGAGGCTACCGCGCCAGTCGGCTGCTCGACGCCAAGTTCCACGACCCCGAGGGCCGCGCCCTGGGTTCGGTGGACGACATCGTCGTCGACCTGTGCAATGGCGAGGTCCGGCACGCTGTGCTCACGCTGGATGAAGGCTTGCTGCCAGGTGGTGGCCGGCAGGTCGCGGTGCCGGTCAGCGCGATTCACGGCCCGGTCGTGGGCGCTATCGAGAGCCCTGTCGATCGACTCGTGATCGACTTCGACGCGCGCGAACTGGCCGGCTTGCCGGCAGCGGACACGCAGATGCCGTCGGTCGCGCAGGCGCCGTGCGGGCACCGCGTGTCGGCACGCTGGCTGGTGGGCCACGAGCTGTTCGGCCAGAACGGGCAGGACATTGGCAAGGTGGCTGATCTCGTGATCAGCATGAACCGCGCGCGGGTGAACTTCGTGGTGCTGAAGTTCGATCCCGATGCGGGCCCGCCCGATCGGCTGCTGGCATTTCCGTTGCAGTTGTTCGAGATCGAGCGCGATGGCCGCCTGGTCTTCCCACTGGACGCGACCGCTCTGCAGAAGTTGCCGGGCTTCGTGGTCAGCGGCTGGTCGCATGTGCTGAGCCCCGACGAACTGGCCGACGTAGACCGCCAGTTCTTCGCCGACTTCCCGGCCGTGTGGGACCAGTCACCGCGCACGCTGTTCGAGCATCTCGATATTGACCAGAGCGGTGCGCTCAGCCTCAAGGAAGCCTCCGCGAACGAACAGGCCCGAGAGCAGTTCAACCCGATCGACCGCGACGGTGACCAGCGCCTGAGCAAGGTGGAGTTCGTGCGCAACTTCCAGCGCGTTTCGTTGCGCTGACGCTGGCGAACGTTGGCGGCACGCCATCTGCTCGACATCCCACACCCTCACCACCAAAGGAGCCGGCATGTTGTGCAGCATCAGAAAACTCGACGACTTCGAACTCGTCGCACGTGACGGCAAGATCGGCCATGTGCGCGGCGCCTATTTCGATGACGAGCGCTGGGTCATTCGCCACGTCGTGGTGCGCACCGGAGGGTGGCTCTCGCACCGCGACGTGCTGATTTCGCCGCACTCGATCGAATCCATGGACGGTGGGAAGCGCCAGCTCGTCGTGAACCTGTCACGCCAACAGGTCAAGGACGCGCCGCCCATCGACACCGACAAGCCGGTATCGCGACAGCACGAAATCCGGCACTACGACTACTACGGCTACCCGTACTACTGGAGCGGGTACGCGCTGTGGGGAATGGGCACCCACCCGATGCCCAGAACGGCACTGGCCCCTTCCGCGGGCAAGACCGGCGTGCCCTCGGAGGTGGCCGAGATGGTCGACGCCGAGCGCGAATCGGCTGACCCCCATCTGCGCAGCAGCAACGAGGTGATCGGCTACGACATCGAGGCCATCGACGGCAGCATCGGCAAGATCGACGACTTCCTGTTCGACGAGCACACCTGGGAGATCCGCTACGCCGTGGTCGACACGGCGCGCTGGCTGCCGGGCCGGCGCGTGCTGGTCTCGCCGAAGTGGATCGAAGGCGTGAGCTGGAGCGACCACAAGGCACACTTCAACGTGCTGCGGCAGCAGGTGAAGGCCAGTCCCGCGTATGACCGCGACGGCCCCCCGCTTTCGTCGGACGACGAAACGGGTTTGCACAGCCACTACGGCCGGCCCTTCGACCGGACATAGCGGGCAGCGCGGCAGCGCACGCGCTTCATCCGCCGCTGCGGTTAGAGCTGCGAACTCAGAACCGAAGCGGCGGTGTCGAGCACCTTGTCCCACCACGAGCGGGACTGCCACTCATCGAGGGTGATCCGTCTGGACCGCGCGAGGTCGTTCTCGAACACCTCGATCTGCCGGCGCGCAAAGGTCGCGTCGTAGATATTGAGGTTGGCCTCGTCGTTGATGCTGAACGAGCGCGTATCGAAATTGGTCGAGCCGACCGACACCCACAGGCCATCGACCACCATGACCTTGCAATGGAACATGGTCGGCTGGTACTCGTGGATTTCGGCGCCGGCCACGAGCAGCCGGCCCCATGTTGCGCGCGATGCGCGGCGCACGAGCTCCACGTCCATGTACGGCCCAGGCAGGATGATCTGCACGCGCACGCCGCGCTCGAGCGCTGCGACCAGCGAGCCGACGGCGACATCGTCGGGAATGAAGTACGAGGCCGAGAGGTGGATCGACTCGGCCGCCGCGGAGATCGACATCAGGTACATCAGCTGCATGCTCTCGCCGCCGCCGCCGGGCGAGCTGGTGAAGGCCTGCGCGGTTTGCGCGCCCGCCGGATCGAGCGCGGGGAGATAGGCCCTGCCATGCAGCACGTCGCCGGTCGCCTGCAGCCAGTTGTCGACGAAAGCCGACTGCATCTGCGCGACCACCGGGCCCTCGACCCTGAAATGCGTGTCGCGCCAATGCTGCGGGTCTTGCGCGTGGCCGCGCCAGTGGTCGGCGATGCCGACGCCGCCGATGAAGCCGACCTTGCCGTCGATGATCATCAGCTTGCGATGGGTGCGGTTGTTCAACCGGTCGAGGCTGTACCAGTGCGGTGTGTTGTAGCGGCGAACCTCGATGCCGACTGCGCGCATCTGCTGCAGCAGCGCGTCGTCGAGCTGGCCGCCGACCCAGTCGAGCAGCACATGAACCTTGACGCCGCTGCGCGCGCGCTCGGCCAGCGCGGCGGAGAACTCGGCGCCGATCGAGCCCGACCAGTAGATGTAGGTCTCGAAGGTGATGGTTTGCTGCGCCGAGCGGATCGCGTCCAGCATGGCCGGAAAGATCTGTTCGCCGTTGAGCAGCGCTTCGACGCGGTTGCCGGGCACAAGCTTCGGATTCAGGACCGAACTCATCGCGCGCGCGAACTGCGGATCGGCCACGCCATACAGGCGCACAAGCCGGGCATCGACCTGCTTGTTGCCCAGGGTCAGATTGAGGCCGACCATCACCACGACGAAGGTGACGATCGCAGTCGTCACCACGATGGCCGTCTTCCTGAGGGCTCCCATCTCTGGCGTCAGGCAGGCGCCATGCCCGACCCTGCGCGCCGTGCAGGAATCCTTCTTGCCGGCGCAGTCGATGCCACAAACGACGCACAGGAGTTGATGTGATGACAACGATCAGATTCATGGCGGCGCTGGCGTGTTCGGCGGCGCTTGCGGGCTGTGCATCGCTCCAAGTCGGCCCGCAAGCGACGGTGCCGGCCGCTGCAAACATCCGCCACGTGGCGCCGCAACAGGCTGAGCGCCTGTACCGCATCATGGTGCCGCTGCTTCAGGCGATGAACGATCCGCTGACGGCCAGGCAGGTGCACGTCGGCATCATGGATGACCCCGGCATCAACGCTGCCAACGCGGGCGGCGGCAACTTCTACGTCACCACCGGCTTGCTGGCCCGCGCCAACGAGACACAACTGCGCGGCATCATGGCGCACGAGATCGCTCACGAGGATCTGGGGCACGTGGCGCAGATGCAGGCACTCGGCGCCGGGCTGGATCTCGGGGTTCGCCTGCTCGAACAGCTGCTTCCCGGCAGCAGCGCGGTCACGCCCATCGCCGGGGAACTGATCGCGCGCGGCTACAGCCGCGAGGAAGAGCGCGACGCCGATCGCCATGCCGTCGACATCCTGCGCCGCGCCGGCTACTCGAAGGACACCTTGATCGATGCGCTGAGCTGGATCGAGCGATCGTCGGGCGGCGGCGGTGGCGGCGGGTTCCTATCGACGCACCCGGCGACGAGCGAGCGCATCGATGCATTGAAGGCGCGGTAGCGCCATGGCAGCGGCCGCATCGATCGGCGCTCTCGTCGGGCGCTGGATCGACCGCAACGTGGTCGGGCTCGGGCGTGAACTGCGCCTGTCCTATCTGCCGCCGCTGATGGTGTATGTGGCGGCGGGCGTTTCGGGGCTGACGGCCATCGTCGGCACGTTCTACGTCAAGGACCGCCTGGGCCTCTCGGCGGAGTTCCTCGCCGCGCTCGCGTTCTGGGCCACCCTGCCGTGGTCGCTCAAGATGCCGCTCGGGCACCTGATCGATCTCATGTGGCGCTGGAAGGCGCTGCTCGTCTTCGCAGGCGCCGGCCTGATCACCGCGAGCATCGCCATCATGATCGGCCTGCTGGGCCATACCGATGCCATGCGCGAGGTGGCCCCGGTGGAAGCATGGTTCGTGCTTTCGGCCCTGCTGGCACCGATCGGCTATGTCGTGCAGGACACGGTGGCCGACGCGATGACCGTCGAGGCGGTGCCGCGCTTCGACGGCGAGGGAGCGCCCATCGCCGAAGACCAGCGGCGTTCGATGCACACCACGATGCAGACGCTCGGCCGCGTCGCCATCATCGGCGGCTCGGTGATCGTCTCGCTCGCCAACGTGGTGCTGCTGCGTGATGCCGACGCATTGGCGCAGGACGCCGTGGCGCGGCTCTATCTGCTGATCTACCAGCTCGCGCTCGCGATTCCCGTGGTGTCGGTGCTCGGCGTTGCGCTCGGCTTGTGGCTGCGGCGGCGCGAGGCGCTGCGGCTCGCCGCCGCCGGGTTCACGACCGAGCAGGCGGGCGAGATGATGAACCCGCATGGCGAGGCTCCGCCGATCAACTGGTGGATTCTCGGCGGCGGGTTTGCCTTCGCGATCGTCTCCGTCGCGGTCGGCCTGGGCGATGTGGCGGCGGGTCAGGAGATCATCTTTGCGGTGTCGATGGGCATCGTGGTGTTCCTCATCTGGCTGCTCGTTCGCGAACTCGAACCGCAGGCGCGGCACGTGCTGGTGGGCACCGCGCTGGTCGTGTTCGTGTTCCGGGCGATGCCTGGGCCGGGCGCGGGATCGACCTGGTGGATGATCGACGAGCTCGATTTCGACCAGCAGTTCATCGCCACGCTTTCGCTGATTGCCAGCGTGCTGACGCTGTTCGGCCTGTTCGTGTTCCGCCGCTTCATGGCGCAGCGCTCGATCGCCTACATCGTCGGCCTGCTCACCGTGGCGAGCACGCTGCTCAGCCTGCCGATCCTCGGCATGTACTACGGGCTGCACGAATGGACCGCGGCGATGACCCGCGGCGTGGTGGACGCGCGCGCCATCGCGCTCATCGACACGGCGCTCGAGTCGCCGCTCGGCCAGATCGCGATGGTGCCCATGCTCGCCTGGATCGCGAATTCGGCGCCCGAGCGGCTGAAGGCAACCTTCTTCGCCGTGATGGCCTCGTTCACGAACCTCGCGCTGTCGGCCTCGCAGCTGGGAACGAAATATCTGAACGAAGCCTTCCTGGTGACGCGCCAGGTCGAAGACGCCGCCGGCGCGGTGCAGGTGGCGGCCGACTACAGCGAACTGGGCGTTCTGCTCATCTCGACCATCGTGCTGGGGTTCGTACTGCCGATGCTGGCGATCGTGTTCGTGAAGTCGACCCGGTTCCGCAGCGCGTAGCGCGCCGCTCGCGATCAGAGGCGCAGCCGCCCCGGCCCCAGCATCGCCGCCGTCAAGCCGAAGTCCGCGATGCGCTGAGGCAGCGGCTCCCCTCGCACCAGCGCCGCGCAGGCCTCGCCCATCGCGGCCGAGGTCTGGATGCCGTAGCCGCCCTGCGCGGCCAGCCAGAAGAAGCCCGGCGCCTGCGCATCGAAGCCGCCGACCAGATCGCCGTCGGCGACGAAGGAGCGCAGGCCGGCCCAGGTGCGCGTGGGCCGGCGGATCTGCAAGGTGGTCATGTCCTCGATGTGGTGGATGGCGAGCGCGATGTCGAGTTCTTCGGGCTGCACGTCCTGCGGCGTCATCGGGTCTTCGTTGGCGGGCGAGCCGAGCAGCAGGCCGGCATCGGGCTTGAGGTACCAGGTGTGGTCGGCGCCGATGCACAGCGGCCAGTCGTGCACATCGACGCCCGCCGGCGGCGCGAACAGGAAGGCCGAGCGGCGCTTGGGCACGAGGCCGATGGGTTCGATGCCGGCCAGCGTGGCGATCACGTCGCACCAGGCGCCGGCGGCGTTGATCAACAGCGGCGCGCGGTACTCGTTCTCGCCCGCTTGCAGATGCCATTGGCCCCCGATGCGCTCGACGGCGCGGACCTCGGCGTTGCACACCAGTTCGCCGCCATGCTTGCGCACGCCGCGCAGATAACCCTGATGGATGGCGTGCACGTCCATGTCGGCGGCGTCGGGTTCGTACACGGCGCCCAGCACCCGCTCGGGCCGCAGCACCGGCACGCGCGCGCAGGCGGCGGCGGCGTCCCAGCGTTCGCCGCGCGGGCTGACGGAGCGCAGCACCGCCCACTGCTCGTCGAGCAGCGCCGCGTCGTCGAGGCGGGCAATGAACAGCGCGCCGCGCGGCGTGAGCAGCGGGTGCTCGGCGAAGCCCTCGGGCGGTGCGTCGAAGAAGGCGCGGCTCGCCAGCGTGAGCGCGCGCACCTGCGGCGTGCCGTAGCTCTCCATGAACAGCGCGGCGGAGCGGCCGGTGCTGTGGTAGCCGGGCTGGTCTTCGCGTTCGAGCAGCACGGTGCGCCCGTGCGGCGCGAGCCAGTGGCCGATGGAGGCGGCGGCGATACCGCTGCCGACGATGAGGAAATCGGCGTCGTTCGTCGTCATGCCTGCATCCGCTGCAAGGCCGACACCATGCGCGCGAAGGCCGGCATGAGTTGCGTCCAGGCTTCGGCGCTGAGCCCGCGCGGGCAGCGCACCGGCCCGACGGGCTGACGCGCCAGCAGGCCGCCCTTGCCGGCGAAGACGATGCTGTTGCTGCATTCGCCGTCATCAACGACGAGCGCGCTGCCGGCGAAGCTGCGGCGGATGCGCTCGACGAGTTCGTCGAACTGCTTGTGGCCGGTGTGCAGGTTGGCGACGAGCAGGCCGTCGGGCGCGAGCACGTCGACGCAGTCGTCGTAGAAGCGCTGCGAGCACAGCGCGGGCGGCTGGCCTTCGAGATCGAAGCCGTCGACCAGCAGCACGTCGAAGCGTTCGGCCGACTCACGCACGAAGCTCGCGCCGTCGCCGTGGATCACGCGAAAGCGCGGGCCGTCGGGCGGCACGTCGAACTGATCGCGCAGGGCGATCACGTGCGGGTTGATCTCGACCGTCGTCATGTGCGATGTTGGCAGGTGGCGATGGCAGAACTTGGCGATCGAGCCGCCGCCCAGACCAATCATCGCGATGCGCGCCGGCCGGGGCTTGAACAGCAGGAAGCCCGTCATCGTGCGCGTGTACTCGAGCGTCAGCGCGTCGGGTCGCTTGAGGTGCATGCGGCTTTGCGTCTCGCTGATCGAGAAGTGCATGGCGCGCGTGTCGAGCGTCTCGCGGACGTAGGGTTTGGCGTGGTGCGCGGTGTCGAGCATGGCGGCATCGGGAGGTCGCTGAAGCGGCGATGATGCCGAAGACTCATGGCTTTCGGGTTCGTGGGGTGGAAGGTCAGCGCTTGGCATCGGCCCCCTCACCCCCACCCTCTCCCCCTGCGGGGGCGAGGGAGCAACGCCCCGCGTCTGGCCGTGTGGCTCCCTCTCCCGCTCGCGGGAGAGGGTTGGGATGAGGGCGCTCGAGACACAGCGCAAGAAACTGATCGAAGCGGACTACTTCCGCGCCAGAAACGTCTTCTCGATATCCAGCGTCGACTCCACCCCGATCGATGCCCGATGCGCCTTCAACCACCGCTGCGCCGCGAGCCGCCCCATGCCGAACAGCGACTCGATGAACGGCCAGGTCGTGTCCAGCTTGGACGCCGCCTTCAGCGCGCCGAGTTCTTCCTCGTCGGCAATCATGTGCAGCCGCAGGTCCTTGTAGCTGCCGCGGTCGATGCGGTGTTCGGCGATCAGGCGCTTGACGAAGGCAATCGCACGCATCTCGCTCACCAGCGCGGCGTTGAAGCCGATCTCGCTCGCGCGGTCGGCGATCTCGAGCGCGGTCTGCGGCGTGGCGGCGCGCACCAGCGGCTGGATCTTCACGAGCAGCAGGTCGGCCTCGACGGTCTCGTAGATCAGCGGCCACAGCGCCGGATTGCCGCTGTAGCCGCCGTCCCAGTAGGGCTCGCCGTCGATGGTGACGGCGCGAAACAGGTGCGGCAGGCAGGCCGAGGCCATCAGCGCGTCGAGCGTGAGGCTCTCGCCGCTGAACACGCGCGGCTGACCGGTGTGCACCGAGGTCGCGATGATGAAGAGGGCCGGCTGCGCGCGCGAAATCGCCGCCGCGTCGACGTGCCGCGCCACCACGTCGCGCAGCGGGTCGAGCCCGAAGGGGTTGATCTGGTAGGGGCTGAAGCTGCGCGCCCAGGCGCTCCACAGCGCCTGCGGCGTCCACGCCCAGGCCGGCCACTCGGGCAGCCCGACCGCCGGCCAGCCGGGCAGCGTTGCGGGCTGCAGGCCGCCGAAGCAGTCGCCGGCGCGCGACACGTCGCGCCAGAAGGCGCGCAGCGCCTCACGGGCGCCGGCGTTGCCGCCCTTGGCAAGACCGGTGGCGAGCACCGCTGCGTTCAGCGCGCCGGCGCTGGTGCCGGAGATGCCGCTGAACGACAGCGAGCCGTCTTCGAGCAGCGCATCGAGCACGCCCCAGGTGAAGGCGCCGTGCGAGCCGCCGCCCTGCAGCGCGAGGTCGATGCTGCGCGGGGGGACGCCGCCCGCGACCGTCACTCCCATCCCTTGCCGCCGCCGTGTGTGGTGCTGGGTGCCATCTCGCCAATCTCCTGCTCATGAACAAGGTCCGAGCTTGGCACGGCACGCGACGGCGGTGCAATCCGCCCGCGGCACCGCACGGTCGCGGGGGAGCGCCCCTTGCCGGCGGCAGAGAATCGGGACACCATCCTCCTGCCCCCGTTCGCCACAGGATTGCCCGGAATGAACACGCGCCTTCAGCACATCGCCCTCGCCGCCGTCTTCTGCGCCACGGGCGCGAGCGCCCTTGCGCAGCAGCCGGGCAGCGCCGGCGAGCGCTGCGAAGTCGAGGTGCGCGAGACCATCCAGCGCATGCGCGGCCCGCAGGCCCAGGACGTGCAGTTCATCGGCACCAAGCGCACGCTCGCGACCACCGCCGACAACCAGCTCGGCGTGCGCGGCGAAGGCCGCTATCGCTCGCCGGAGGGCTCGATGCCGTTCACCTACAGCTGCGCCGTCGACCGGGAAAGCGGCGAAGCCTCGGGCGTGGTGTTCCGCGAAACCGGCCGCCTGCACGCCGCCGCGCGGGCCGAGTCGGCCTGGCAACCCGACCTCACGAACTTCTCGCCCGAAGCGTGCGAAGCGGCCACCGCTGCCACGCTGACGGAGCGCTACCCGCGCGTGGGCCGCATCACCTTCGACGCCGGCGCGCGGCAATTGCGCCCGGCGCCCAACGACCACATGCGCCTGGAAGGCCGCGGCGCGGTGCAGCGTGCGCCCGGCATGAATGCCGAGCCGTTCAGCTTCCGCTGCGAGTTCGAGACGCGCAGCGGGAAGGTGGTGCGGCTGAGTACCAGCGGCTGATCCCGGCGACCGTCACCCCACCCCTCTCCCCCAAGCGGGAGAGGGAGCACTACCCGACTCAGCGGCCTTCACTCTGCGGCGCCATCGCAGCGGTGTGATCGGTCGGCCCATGCCGCCGCTTGAGCTTGCCGACGATCCACTGCACCGTGTCGTCCACGTAGGTGAACAGCACCGGAATCACCAGCAGGCTGAGGAAGGTGGAGGTGATCAGGCCGCCGATCACCACGATCGCCATCGGTGAGCGGAAGCTCGGGTCGACGCCGATGCCCAGGGCGATCGGCATCATCCCCGCACCCATCGCGATGGTGGTCATCACGATCGGGCGCGCCCGCTTGCGACAGGCATCGACCAGGGCTTCCATGCGCGCCATGCCGCGGTCGCGCCGCGCCATGATGGCGTACTCCACCAGCAGGATGGAGTTCTTGGTCGCGATGCCCATCAGCATGATGAGACCGATCATCGAGGGCATGGAGATCGCCGTCTGCGCGATGAAGAGCGCAAGGAACGCACCCGGGATCGACAGCACCAGCGCCGCCAGAATCGTCACCGGCTGAACGAAGTCCTTGAACAGCAGCACCAGCACGATGTAGATGCATAGCACGCCGGTGGCCATGGCGAGACCAAAGCTCGCGAAGAGTTCGGCCATCGCCTCGGCGTCGCCCACGGTCGTCTGGATCACGCCCGGCGGCAAGTTGACGAGGCTGGGCAGCGCGAGCACCGCCTTCTCCACGTCACCCAGCGGCAGTTGATTCAGCTCGATCTCGAAGTTGATGTTGCGCAGCCGGTCGTAGCGGTCGATCTCGGCCGGGCCGCTCTCGATGGAGAAGTCGGCCACGTTGCCCAGCATCACCGGCCCACGTGCGCCGGGCACGGTCAGGCGCGACAGCAGCGCGAGATCGGTGCGTGCCTCGGGCGGCAGCTTCACGACGATGGGCACCTGCCGCTGCGAGAGGTTCAGCTTGGCGAGACCCTGGTCGTAGTCGCCGGCGGTGGCCACGCGCAGCGTCTCGGCAATCGCCGCCGAGGTGACGCCCAGGTCCGCCGCGCGGGCGAAGTCGGGCCGCACGATCAGCTCGGGGCGAACCAGGCTGGAGGTGGAGTTGACGTTGCCGAGGCCGGGGATGGTGCGCAGCTCGCGCTCGACCTGGCGCGCATGCTGCGACAGCACGCGCCCGTCTTCGCCTGCGAGCACGAGGATGTATTTCTCGCTCGAGCCGCCGAAGCCCACGTTGACCCGCGCGCCCGGCACGGCGCCGAGTGCCTCGCGCAGCTCGCCCTCGATCGCCTGCTTGCTCACGCCGTCGCGCTCGTCGCGGTGCGTCATGTTGATGGTGAGCGTGGCCTTGCGCACTTCGGCCGCGCCCGCCGGCGAGAACGGATCGGCACCGGTGGCACCGCCGCCGACCGCGGTGTAGACGAGCTTCACGTGCTCGTGACGCTCGACGATCTCGCGCGCCTGTTCGGCAGCGGCCAGCGTCTGCTCGAACGTGCTGCCCGGCGGCAGGGACAACTGCACCTGCGTCTGCGACAGGTCGTCGGGCGGAATGAAACCCGTGGGCAGCAGCGGCACCAGCATGAACGAGCCGACGAGGAACACGAGCGTCGCAAGGCTGGTCACGATGCGGTGCTTCAGGCACCAGGTCACCCAGCGCATGTAGAGGCGCACCCAGCCCGGCTCCTCGCCGTGACCGTGCGATCCGGGCTTGGGCGGGCGCAGGATGTAGGCCGCCATCATCGGCGTGAGCAGCCGCGCGACGACGAGCGAGAAGAACACCGCGATCGCCGCCGTCCAGCCGAACTGCACGAAGAACTTGCCCGCCACGCCGCTCATGAAGGCGGTGGGCAGGAACACCGCGATCAGCGTGAAGGTCGTGGCGATCACCGCAAGCCCGATCTCGTCAGCCGCCTCCATCGCCGCCTGGAATGGCGGCTTGCCCATCGCCAGGTGGCGCATGATGTTCTCGATCTCGACGATGGCGTCGTCGACCAGGATGCCGACCACCAGCGACAGCGACAGCAGCGTCACCACGTTGATGCTGAAGCCGAAGAGGTACATCACCGCGAACGCCGGGATCACGGACAAGGGCAAGGCGGTCGCCGACACCAGCGTGGCGCGCCAGTCGCGCAGGAACAGCAGCACCACCAGCACCGCGAGACCGGCCCCTTCGTACAACAGCTTGAGCGAGCCGTCGTAGTTCTCGACCACCGGGTCGACGAAGTTGAAGGCCTCGGTGAAGGTGATGTCGGGATGCGATTCGGCCAATGCCGCCACCTTGGCGCGCACGCCCTCGGCCACGTCCACCTCACCGGCACCGCGGCTGCGCGTGATCTCGAAGCCGACCACGGGCTTGCCGTTCAGCAGCGCCGCCGAGCGCTGCTCGGCCACGGTGTCGGTGACTGTGGCCACCTGATCGAGACGCACGCTTCGGCCATCGTTCAGCGCGATGCTCATGCCCGCAAGCTGGTTGGCCGACTGCACCGTGGCGATGGTGCGCACCGTCTGTTCGGCGCCACCCACGTCGGTGCGCCCGCCCGAGGCTTCCTGCTGCGTGAGCTGCAGTTGGCGCGACACTTCGGCGGCGGTGGCGTTGAGCGAGAGCAGCCGCTGCGGATCGAGATCGACGTGAACCTCGCGCGTGACGCCGCCCACGCGCGCCACCTTGCCCACGCCCGCCACGCTGAGCATGGCCTTGGTCACGTCGTTGTCGACGAACCAGCTCAGCGCCTCGTCGTCCATGCGATCGGAGGCCACCGTGAAGGTGAGGATGGGCGAGCCCGACAACTCCACCTTGCTGATGATGGGGTCGCGCAGTTCGGGCGGCAGGTCGGAGCGCACGCGCGCCACCGCGTCGCGCACGTCGTCCAGCGCCTCCTGGGTCGGCTTCTCGAGGCGGAACTCCACCGTGATGGTGGCCGCGCCGTCCTGCAGTTTGGTGTAGATGTGCTTGACGCCCTGCACCGAGGCAACCGAGTTCTCGATCTTGCGCGCCACCTCGGTCTCGAGCTGCGCGGGCGACGCGCCCGGCAGCGCCGCAACCACCGTGACGGTGGGCAGGTCGATGTCCGGAAAGTTCTGGATCTTCATCGCGCCGAAGCTCATCAGGCCCACGACCGTGAGCAGGATGAACAGCAGCACCGACGGGATCGGGTTCCGGATCGACCAGGACGAGACGTTCATCATGGCGCGACCCTCACTTGCGCGCGGACTGCGGCGCGCGCGTCTTCACCTGGGTCTGTGCCTTGGCGAGCGGCACCGCGTCCTTCGGTGTATCGACCACGCGCACCAGGTCGCCGTCGCCGAGGAAGGCACCGCCCGACGCCACCACACGCGCCCCCGCATCCAGGCCGCCGGTGATCTCGACCTGCTCGCCGCTGCGCCGCCCGATCGTCACCTTGCGCTCGATCACCTTCGAGTCAGGGCCGATCTCGAACACATAGCTGAAGCCGTCGCGCAGCAGCACCGCCGTCTGCGGCAGGGTGAGCGCATCACGCATGCCGAGCGCGAACTCGCCGCGCGCGAACATGCCGGCCTTGGCCGCGTCGGAGGCGGCCAGATCCACGTAAACGATGCCGTTGCGCGTCTGCGCGTCCACCGTTGGCGCGATGACCCGCACTTTGCCGGCGATGGGCGCACCGCCGCCCGCCGTCACCGTGACGGCCATGCCCGGCTCGATGCGTACGAGGTCGGTCGCCGGCACCTCGGCGCGCCATTCGAGCCGGCCTTTGCGGATCAGGCGGAACAGTTCCTGCCCGGCCGGCAGCACCGCGCCCACGGTGGCGCTGCGCGCGGAGATCACGCCGTCGTCCGGTGCCACGACCTGGGTGTTCGACAGCCGCAACTGCTGCGCGCGCCCGGCGGCGCGCTGCGCCTCGAGCCGCGCACGCGCGGTGCGCTCGGCGGTCAGGTACTGGTTGATCTGCTGCGCGCTTAAAGCGCCGGTGGTCTGCAGCTCGCGGGCGCGGGCGGCATTGGCGGCGGCTTCGGCGAGCGTCGCCTCGGCTTCGGCCACCGCGGCGCGGATCTGCGCCACGTCGGCCTCGACCGAATCGGCCGAGAAGGTGGCGAGCACCTGGCCGCGCTTGACCACGTCGCCCACGTTCACCCGCACCTCGGCCAGGCGCAGGCCGTTGGCCTCGGTGCCCACGCTCGCCTCCTGCCAGGCCATCACGTTGCCGTTGGCGGCCAGCGTGAGCGAAAGCGGCGTGCGCTGCGGCTGCACGGCGGTGACGGTCAATGCCGGCCTGGCTTCGGCCTGGGCCCCGGGGTCGGCATCGGCCGCGGCTGCATCGTCGTTCGCATCGGCGCCGAAAATCAGGAACAGGGCCACCACGGCAAGGGCCGCGACCGCTGCCCCGGAAAACAGTACGGTTGAACGCTTCATGGTGTGGATTGGTGTTGTGTCGTGCGGCTTCAGCGCGCCGCGTGCTGCATGGGCATTGGCATGGATTGGGCCGACCAGCCGCCGCCGAGCGCGCGGTACAGCGCGATCCAGGCGGCGGTGCGCTCGCGCCGCAAGTCGACCAGCGTGTTGCGCGCCGTGAGCAGGCTGCGGCGCGCCTCCTCCAGCTCGAACAGGCTGGCGAGCCCGCCGCGGTAGCGCGCGTCGGTGGCGTTGAACGAGGCCTCGAAGCCGTCGACCGCGATCTGCGCGTCGTCGGTGCGCGCCGCCGTGCTCTGCAGGTCGATCAGCGCGTCCTCGACCTCGCGCACGGCCGTGCGCAGCCCGGCGCGGTAGAGCGCCACCGATTCGTCGTAGACGGCGCGCGCGGCCTCCACGTTGGCACGGCGGGCACCGGCGTCGAACAGCGGCAGCGTGACGGCCACCGGGCCGATGCGCCACACGCTGCCGTCGGTCGTGAAGCCGCCGCTCTCGAAGCGCGCCGCGCCGATGCTGCCGGCCAGCGTAATGCGCGGCAGCCGCTGCGCCTGCGCGCTGCGCACGTCGGCGCTGGCGGCCGCCACGTCAAGGCCGGCGCGATAGAGATCGGGCCGCTGCGCGAGTACCGCCGCGGGCACCGCCGCCACCGCAAGCTCCGCCGGCTGCGGCACGGCAGCCGTGCGCGCGGCGAGCTGTTCGCGCAGCGCGGCTTCGTCGATCGCGGTCAGCGCAACCAGCGCCTTGACGAGGCTGTCGCACTGCGCCTGCTGCGCCTTGAGCAGGCTGCGCGCCTGGGCCGCGCTGGCACGCGACAGCGCCGCATTGGCGGGCGACTGGAAGCCGGCACGCGCCGAAAGCTCCGTCAGCCGCGCCGTTTCTTCGCGCGAGGCCGCGTCGGCGCGGGCGTTGGCGAGCAGCGCCTCGCAGGCACGCAGGCTCACGTAGGTGGCCGCGACCTCGGCCGCCACCGACACGCGCGCTTCGTGCCAGCCAGCCTGCGCCCCTTGCAGCCGCGCGCCGGCCGCGTCGAGTGCGGCACTGCGGGCGCCGAACACATCGATCTCCCACGCCGTCTCGAGCCCCGCGCTGGCGGTGGTGCCCACGGGCAGACTCAGGTCTTGCCGGCCGCGCGTGGCGCTCACGCTGGCGTCCAGCGTGGGCCACAGCGCCGCGCCGGCCGAGGTGCGCGCCGCGCGTGCCTGGGTGATGCGCGAGGCGGCGCTCGCGATGGTGGGGCTCGCCGCCTGCGAGGCCTGCACGAGCTGGGCGATGAGGGGATCGTCGAACTGCTGCCACCAGCGCGCGAGTTCGCCGACGGCGCCGCCGTGCGGCAGCGGGGCATGCCATTGCGCGGGCGCTGCGGCCGCGGTGTCGGGCGGCGCTTCGGTGGGCAGGGCGGCACAGCCGCACAACGCGACGGCGGCGGCGAAGCCCACAAGCCAGGTGCTTTGCATCGACGACAACTTTCGTGGAGTTGGGAGCAGGTTCGCAGCGCCGTTTGGGTGCGCGAACAAGGCGCCAGGCGTCGGCCGATGTGCCGGCCTTCACGCTGACCCGGGAAGCGGCCAGCCGGCGACTTTAGCAACCAATCATTAAGAAAAGATCAGTCGAACGAGCAGGCCGCGCCGGCCCTTGCAAGAGTCGGTTTCGGGCTCGCAGACGACGTCTCTTACCGAGGCTCTCCACTCAGTCGGGCCGACGCATCGAAGCGCCGTACCCGTCGTGACAGGTCCGTCGATGCGTCAGGGCGAGCGGCGTGCCACGCTCACGTCGTGTAGCGCGGGGCCGCGTCGTGGGTCTTCTCGTATTGCGTCTGGCAGGCCACGCAGCGCGTGGCCGTGGGCTGGGCCTTCAGCCGCTCGAAGGCGATGTCGGCGCCGCAGTCGACGCAGCGGCCGTAGGTTCCCGCGGCGATGCGCTCGCGCGCGGTGTCGATGTCGCGCAGTTCCTCCTGGTCGCGCTGC
Source organism: Rhizobacter sp. (assembly GCA_036676235.1). Classification (GTDB taxonomy): domain Bacteria; phylum Pseudomonadota; class Gammaproteobacteria; order Burkholderiales; family Burkholderiaceae_C; genus JAKFDI01. The sequence goes on from JAKFDI010000088.1 coordinate 129,204, forward strand.
AGCTCGGCATGCTCGATGCCGTGGCGAAAGCGCTGCTCGCCCTGCGCCACGTCGTCGTCGACCTGCGGACCCTGCGCGCTCGGCCGCGACGCCTGCGCCTCGTGAGCCGCGCGCACCTCGACCTGCAGCGCCTTCTCGCGCTCGCTCAGCAGGGTTTCGATTTCCTTCAGCCGGGGCTTGCTCAGACCGCTCATGGTGTCTCTCCTCGATGGGCCGCGCCGCGGGCGGCGGGATCGAAGCTGCGGGCAAGCGACGTGCCTTGCCGGGTTCCGGCGTGGCTCGCGGGCCATGGCCGCAGCAGGGTCGACAGGGTGCGGCGGCGTGGTACCTTGAACGTCTCGTTCATCCGCGCACACGCCATGAACCCAACCGTTCACCGCCGCACGCCGGTGCCCATGCCCGACGAAGTGCCCGCCACCACGCCCCCCGCACCCGGCCGGGTGCTGCCGGGCCAGCCGACGGAAGAGCCGATTCCGCCCGAGATGCCTTCGCCCGACCACGAGCCGCCGGTCACGCCGCCCGCCCCGGCGCCGTAGGGGCCGTGCGTCGAGCTGCGGCGAAAGTGGAGCCGCAGAATCAGCAGCGACTTTGGGTGAGGCGAAGGAACCGCCGTGACTTCAGAACCGATGCGTGAGGCCACCCCGTGCTGCATCGTCGGCGGTGGCCCGGCCGGCATGATGCTGGGCTATCTGCTGGCCCGCGCCGGCGTTCGGACCACGGTGCTCGAGAAGCACGCAGATTTCCTGCGCGACTTCCGCGGCGACACGGTGCATCCGTCGACGATGCGCGCGCTGGACGAACTCGGCCTGCTCGACACCTTTCTTCAGCGCCCGCACCAGCGACTGCACACGATCGAGGGCTGCTTCGGCGACGAACACATCCGCCTCGGTGATTTCAGCGGCCTGCCCGAGCGCTATGCCTTCATCGCGATGATGCCGCAGTGGGAGTTCCTCGACTTCCTGTTCGATGAGGCCCGCAAGCTGCCGTGCTTCACGCTGCACAGGCAAGCGCAGGTGGACGGTCTGGTGTTCGATGAGCAGCAGCGCGTCGTGGGCGTTCGGGGACATCGGCCGGAGGGTGACTTCGAGATCGCCGCCCGCTGCACCATCGGCTGCGACGGCCGGAGTTCGACGGTGCGTGCCGCAGCGGGCCTTGCCGTCGAAGACATCGGCGCGCCCATCGACGTGTTGTGGTTCCGCGTGGCACGCGACCCGGCGACGCACGACTCGAGCCTCGCGCGCATCGTGCCCGGCCGATTCATGGTGACCATCGATCGCGGCGACTACTGGCAGTGCGCCTTTGTGGTACCGAAAGGCGGCGCCGAGGCCTTGCGGCGCCAGAGCATCGATGTGTTCAGAGAACAGGTTGCCGAGACCGCGCCCTTCCTGCACGCGCCACTCGGCGAACTCCGCGCATGGGACGACGTGAAACTGCTCACCGTGAAGATTGACCGGTTGCTGCAATGGTCCCGGCCGGGCCTGCTGTGCATCGGCGATGCGGCGCACGCGATGTCGCCGGTCGGCGGCGTCGGCATCAACCTCGCGATCCAGGACGCGATTGCCACGGCCAATCTGCTGGCGGCCAAGCTGCGTTCAGGGCAGGTCACCGATGCCGACACCGATGCCGTGCGCAAGCGCCGCCTGTGGCCCACCAAGGCGACGCAGGCGATGCAGGCGGGCATCCAGAACAACGTGCTGGTGCCGGCCATCGCGAACCGCGACGAGTTGTCGGTGCCGTTGCCGATGCGCCTCGTCACCCGCGTGCCGGCATTGCAGCGCCTGCTCGCCCGGCTGCTTGGCATGGGCGTGAGGCCGGAGCACGTGGAGTCGCCGGCCGCGTGACGCAGGCCATGGCAGGCTTCGGGCTTGGCGGCCGGATGCCAATTCGCTATCGATCCTCGGCAGACTTGATGCGGACGTCGAGCGTTCCGAGGATCAGTGCGGTGTGCGCTAGTGCTGCGACCCGCAGGTATCGAAACATGAAAGCGCGTCTTCGAGCCGATGGCGTCGTTGCAAATCCTCGCGATACCTCCGGGTATCGCTGTGGTTTGCGCCTAGCCCTCGGCCCGAA
>JAKFDI010000089.1:0-3065 GCA_036676235.1 Rhizobacter sp.
GCCGCGAGCGAACTGGGCATCCGCACGGTGGCGATCTACGCCAACGAGGACCGCTTCGCGCTGCACCGCTTCAAGGCCGACGAGTCCTACCTCGTCGGCACCGGCCAGAAGCCGATCGCGGCCTACCTCGACATCCCCGACATCATCCGCGTCGCCAAGGACGCCGGGGTCGATGCGATCCACCCCGGCTACGGCTTCCTCTCCGAGAACCCCGAGTTTGCCGAAGCCTGTGCCGCCGCCGGCATCGCCTTCATCGGCCCGCAGCCGCAGGTGATGCGCGACCTGGGCAACAAGGTCGCCGCGCGCAACCTCGCCGTTGCCGCCGGCGTGCCGGTCGTCCCCGCCACCGGCGCGTTGCCGCGCGATCTCGACGAGATCAAACGCCTCGCGCGCGAAGTCGGCTACCCGCTCATGCTCAAGGCGAGCTGGGGCGGCGGCGGTCGCGGCATGCGCGCGATCGAGACTGAGGAAGAACTGCCCGGACTGCTCGACGTCGCCCGCCGCGAGGCGCTCGCCGCCTTCGGCAACGACGAGGTCTATCTCGAGAAACTGGTCCGCCGCGCGCGCCACGTCGAAGTGCAGGTGCTGGGCGACACCCACGGCAATCTCGTGCATCTCTTCGAGCGCGACTGCTCGGTGCAGCGGCGCAACCAGAAGGTCGTCGAGCGCGCCCCCGCGCCCTACCTCGAAGAGTCACGCCGCACGGAGCTGTGCGACGCCGCGCTGCAGCTGTGCCGTGCCGCGCACTACACCCACGCCGGCACGGTGGAGTTCCTCATGGACGCCGACACCGGCGCCTTCTACTTCATCGAAGTGAACCCGCGCATCCAGGTCGAACACACCGTCACCGAACAGGTCACCGGCGTCGACATCGTCAAGGCGCAGATCCGCGTCACCGAAGGTGCAAGGATCGGGGGAGAGGACGCCTACCTGCCCGCGCAGTCCGACATCCGCCTCAACGGCCACGCGCTGCAGTGCCGCGTCACCACCGAGGACCCGGAGAACAACTTCACCCCCGACTACGGCCGCATCACCGCCTACCGCAGCGCCGCAGGCTTCGGTTTGCGTCTCGACGGCGGTACCGCCTATTCGGGCGCGGTGATCACCCCCTTCTACGACTCGCTGCTCGTGAAGGTCACCGCCTGGGGCCACAGCCCGGACGAAGCCATCGCCCGCATGGACCGGGGCCTGCGCGAATTCCGCATCCGTGGCGTGTCGTCCAACCTGCAGTTCCTCGAGAACGTCATCGCGCATCCGCTGTTCAAGTCGGGCGAATGCACGACGCGCTTCATCGACACCACGCCCGAGCTCTTCCGCTTCCAGAAGCGCCAGGACCGGGCGACGAAACTGCTGAAGTTCCTCGGCGAAGTGAGCGTCAACGGCAACCCCGAGATGGCCGGCCGCCAGCCGCCGAAGCTCCCGCTGGCCAAACCGATCAAGCCGCAGGTCGATCTCGCCGTGCCCCCGCCCCAAGGCACGCGCGACCGCCTCAAAGAGCTCGGCCCGCGGCGCTTCGCCGAGTGGATGAAGGCCGAGCAGCGCGTGCTGCTCACCGACACCACGATGCGCGACGCGCACCAGTCGCTCTTTGCCACCCGCATGCGCACGCGCGACATGCTCGAGATCGCGCCGCACTACGCGCGCCTCGTGCCGCAGCTCTTCTCGCTCGAATGCTGGGGCGGGGCGACCTTCGACGTCGCGCTGCGCTTCCTCAAGGAAGACCCGTGGGAGCGCCTCGCGCGCCTGCGCACGGCCGTGCCCAACGTGCTGTTCCAGATGTTGCTCCGGGCGTCGAATGCCGTCGGCTACACCAACTACGCCGACAACGTCGTGCGCTACTTCGTCGCACAGGCGGCGAAGGAGGGCATCGACGTCTTCCGCGTGTTCGATTCGCTCAACTGGGTGGACAACATGCGCGTCGCGATGGACGCCGTGAATGAAGCCGGCGCGCTGTGCGAAGGCACGCTCTGCTACACCGGCGACCTCTTCGACGCGAGCCGCCCCAAGTACAAGCTCCAGTACTACGTCGATCTCGCCAAGCAGCTCGAGAAGGCCGGTGCCCACATCCTCGGCATCAAGGACATGGCCGGCGTGTGCAAGCCGCGCGCCGCCGCGGCACTCGTGAAGGCGCTCAAGGAAGAGGTGGGGCTGCCGATCCACTTCCACACCCACGACACCTCGGGCATCGCCGCCGCGAGCGTGCTCGCCGCGGTCGCAGCCGGGGTGGACGCCGTCGACGGCGCACTCGACGCGATGAGCGGGCTCACCTCGCAACCCAACCTCGGCTCGATCGCCGCGGCGCTCGCCGGCTCCGAGCGCGACACCGGCCTCGACCTCGACGCGATGCAGTCGCTGTCGCACTACTGGGAAGGCGTGCGCCGCGCCTACGCGCCCTTCGAGGCCGACATCCGCTGCGGCACCTCCGACGTGTACAAGCACGAGATGCCCGGCGGCCAATACACCAACCTGCGCGAGCAGGCCCGCGCGATGGGCCTCGAACACCGCTGGCCCGAGGTCTCGCAGGCCTACGCCGACGTGAACCAGCTCTTCGGAGACATCGTCAAGGTCACCCCCACCTCGAAGGTCGTCGGCGACATGGCGCTCTTCATGGTCGCCAACGACCTCACGCCCGCCGAAGTCCTCGATCCCGCGAAGGAGATCGCCTTCCCCGAGTCGGTCGTCTCGCTCTTCCGCGGCGAGCTCGGCTTCCCGCCGGACGGCTTTCCCAAGGACCTCGAACGCAAGGTGCTCAAGGGCGCCGAACCGCTCAAGGGCCGCGCCGGCGACTTCCTGCCCGCGGTCGACCTCGACGCGGCGCGTGCCGAAGCCGAGGCGGCCATCGGCCGTCAGGTCTCCGACACCGATCTCGCCTCGTGGCTGATGTATCCCAAGGTCTTCAAGGACTACGCCGCTCACCACGCGCGCTTCGGCGACGTCTCGCTGCTGCCCACGCCGGTGTTCTTCTACGGCCTGAAGGACCGCGAGGAGATCAGCGTCGACATCGAGAAGGGCAAGAGCCTCATCGTGCGCCAGACCGGCAGCAGCGACACGCCGGACGAGGAGGG
>JAKFDI010000090.1:0-1819 GCA_036676235.1 Rhizobacter sp.
GCTTCGACCAGGCCGACGTCGAGGCCGAGGCGGTCCAGCGCGATCGCCAGGCTGGCGCCGACCAGGCCGCCGCCGACGATCAGGACATCATGGATAACGGCGGCATGGTTGACCTTCATGCGGCCATGATACGGCCGCATCGCGGCGCGCTAGAATGTCGGCCTCACGCGCAGACCCGCCAGGAACCACCATGACTGCCACCGCCGAGCGCAGCCGCACCCCCGCACTGATCCTGATCACGCTCGTCGCGTTGATGGTGGGGACGCGCCTGCACCATTTCGACCCGATCCCGGACGCCTCGTGGGCGGTGTTCTTCATCGGCGGTTTCTACCTGCGCCGGTGGACGGCTTGGGCTTTCCCGCTGTTGATGGCATTGGCCGTGGTCATCGATTACTACGTGATCAGCAGCCTGGGCATGAACTTCTGGCAGCACTACTGCATGTCGCCGGCGTACTGGTTTCTGATCCCGGCCTATTTCGCGATGTGGGCCGGCGGCACCGTCGCACGCCGTTTCGTCACCCGCAACGATGGCCGCGCACTGGCCATGACGGCCGTGTGCCTGCTGGCCGCGGTGATCGTGTGCCACCTGCTCAGCCAGGGCAGCTTCTACTGGATCAGCAGCAGCGTCGCCGAGCCCACGTTCGCGGGCTGGTGGAAGAACTACAGCGACTGGTTCCCGCTCTACCTGCAGACGACTGCGATGTATGTCGGTGCTGCGGCCATCGTGCACCTGGTTGCCGCGCAGGTCGCGAAGCAGGCGCAATCGCACTCCGGCGATCGTCACACCCACTAAAGCCGCCCGCACCAATCCCCGAGGTCGCGCCGTCATGGGTCATCGCCTCAGCAAGATCTACACCAGGACCGGCGACGACGGCTCGACCGGTCTTGGCGACGGTACCCGCGTTGCGAAGGATTCGGCGCGTGTCTGCGCCTACGGCACCGTCGACGAGGCGAATTCTGCGATCGGCCTGCTGCTGGCAGGCAATGTGCCGCCGGATATCGCCGGACTGCTGACCACGGTGCAGCACCAGCTGTTCGACCTCGGCGGCGAACTGTGCATTCCCGGCCACGCCGCGATCACCGACGGCGACGTCACCGCACTGGAACAACACCTCGACCACTACAACGAACCCCTGCCGCCATTGAAGGATTTCATCCTGCCCGGCGGCGGCGAGGCGGCGGCGCGCTGCCATCTCGCCCGCACCATCGTGCGACGCGCCGAGCGCGAGACAGTGACGCTGTCGCACCACGATTCCGTGCGACCGGAAGCGATCCGCTACCTCAATCGTCTTTCCGATCTGTTGTTCGTGTTGGCGCGAGCGCTGGCGCGCGCCGACGGACATGGGGAAGTGCTGTGGAACCACGAGCGGCGCAAGGGTTGAACACGGCGCGCAACATGCCGATTCAAAGCATGCGTATCTACAGCCACCCCGCTTGCCTTGCGCACGACACCGGCCCCGGCCATCCCGAACGTCCCGAACGCCTGGGTGCCGTCATCGCCGCATTGCACGAAGCCCTGCCCGCGCTCGACTGGCGCGAAGCCCGACGCGCCACGCGCGGCGAGCTGTTGCGCGCGCATGCCGAACCCTTGCTGACCATGGTGCTGGAGACGCAGCCGACGCAGCGCGTGCAGCTGGACGCCGACACCCTGCTCTCGCCGGCATCGGCCGAAGCCGCCTTGCGTGCCGCCGGTGCCGCAGTGGCCGCCGTCGACGATGTCATGCGCGGCGATGTCACCCGTGTCTTCTGCGCCGTGCGCCCGCCTGGCCACCACGCCACCGGTGCGATCGCGATGGGCTTCTGCCTGTTCAACAACGTC
>JAKFDI010000091.1:0-3566 GCA_036676235.1 Rhizobacter sp.
ACGGCGCATGCGCGGCGACCCGCGCCTGTCCGGCGCGCTGCTGGTCGCCGTCAGCGGCTGGAGCCAGGAGCAGGACCGTCGCCACGGCCGCGCCGCCGGCTTCGACCACCACTTCGCCAAGCCCGTCGACATCCAGGCGCTGGTGGCGCTGCTCGATCGCTATGCGCAGCAGGCCCCGGCCCGCGCCCCGGGCTGAGTCACTCCGCACCGCTTGCGTCGCTGTCGGCGCGCCGGTCTCGCGCGCCCGCCGCGTTCAGGCCGGCCGGCTGTAGGGGCTGAAGTCGAATCGGCCGCTGCCGCCAGCGAACACCCACGCGACGTAGTCGTCGAACAGCCGCACCGGGTCGTCGACCACGCCAATCGCGCCGAAGTCGGCATCGTGCACGTGGAACACGCGCCGCGACGGGCTGCGCTCCTGCACGAACAGCAGATCGCCGGCCCAGTGCGTCGCGTCCTGCGCGCGGGTGTCGAGTACGCATGCAAAGGACTTCCATACCAGCTTGTCCGCGCGCGGCGGCGTCGCCGGGTCGGCGACCGCGGCCAGCCCGGCCTTGATCGCCTCGAGCTGTTTGCGACTGCGCCCGCCGACCTGGTCGGCACGCAGCCACACGTCGATCTTCGCCGGCAGGCCGCGGCTCTCGAAGGGGTTGCCCGGCAGCACGTGCAGCACCTCCAGCCCGGTCATGTGCCGGTAGTAGGCATCCGCCACTGCTGGCGGCAATGACGAATGGCGGAACCACACCACGCTGCGCTCGCCTTGCGCGGCGATCGAGTCGCCGCGGAGATACGCGCCGACGCGCACGTAACGCCCGGCGGCGCCGACGAACGCATCGGCATTCCACGTCTGCCGACCGATCGGGTCGGTGCTGGTGCGCTCGCACACCAGCAGCTCCGGGTCGAGCTCCATCAAGGCAGCGTGCGCCCTGGGCTGGTGCACCGCCATCGGCGCGAACAGCGCCTCGACGCCCATCGCCAGCAGCCCAGCGTAGTCGTACGACGCGCTGTCGCGGCTCGGATTGATGGCATCGCGCACGTGCGGCGACAGTGCGTCGACCGTGCCGGCGACGCAATCGAAGTAGTCGACGATTTGCTGTCTCTCTAGGAAGTTCATTGTGCGTCTCGTACGAGAAACATTCGCAAGTATCCCGGGTGCACCTGCTGGCCGAGGGGATCGCTTGAATGCACTCGGAACTTCGACAATGTAACGCCTGCATGGCACGGCTCGCGCGGGACCGATGTGTCACGTCGCTTGCGACCCGCCCACGTCATTACGAACGAAGCCCCGCGGGTGCGGGGCTTCGTGATTCACAGCGGACTACCGTTATGCACGCGGGCGCGTGCCGGCAGCATGGTCGTCAATGCGCCGACGAACCGCTTCCGGGAGCGGCTTGTCCGGAAGGAGCCGTCTTCGCGCCCGCCGTCCGACCGGATTCGTCACGGCCGGAGGAAGTCCCACCGTGGGCGCTTGTGGGTGCAGCCGCTTGCCCACCGGTCGTCTGCTGGGACGACGACGCGCCCTGCGTGGCCGACGCGCTGCGGTCGCCGCTGCGCAGCACCCGCAGGCGGTTGTCGATCTCCAGCGAGCCCGCGCACGCTTCGGCGATGTCCTCGGCGCGGTGCTTCATCCAGCGGCCGTCGACCTCGCCCTCGAGCAGCACCTTGCCGTCCGCGCAACGGACCTCGATGCCGCTCGCGTCGATCTGCGAGTCGTAGGTCAGTCGCTCGTTGATGTCCTCGAGGATGCGCTCCTGCGAACGGCGGTAGTTGCGCGGGCCGCGGCCGCGATACGGCCCCTCGGTCCCGGGCGAAGCGCCGGCGCCCAACCCGGCATGCTGGGTGTTGCGGTCCCACTCGGTGCCGTAGCTCGCACCGGCGCCGCCGCTGAAGTCCACACGCTGGCCGTACGTGCGCTCGGCTCGATCGAATTCCGCGCCGGCGGCGCCGCGCGCGTGGCCGTAGCGCGGCTCGTCGCCGTAGCCCGACGAACGGCCGTAGCCTTCGCCGAAGTCACGCGGTTGCGCCTGGAACTGGCTGCTGCCCCGACTGCCCTGGCGCCCGTAGTCGCCGGCGGGCTGGCGGGCGTAGTTGCCGCCGTGCGACGAACCGCCACGCTGCGACTCGCCGGCCCACGGGTCATGGTCCGACTGCCAGCCGCTCGCGCTGCGGCCCTGACCGTATTCCATACCGCCACCCTGCCCGTACTGGCGGGTTTCTTCCCAGTCGTCACGCTGCGTGCGCCGCGCGCTGCCGTACTCCGAGCCGCCGCCGTAGCCCTGTGACCCCGGGTAGCGGCTGGTCTCGTAGCGCGACTCGCCGCCGTACGGATCCCGGCCCTGCGTCGACGGGCCGTATCCCGCAGCCGTGCCGCCCTGCGATTCAGAATAGCCCTGCGGGTACGTCACGCGTTGTCCGCTCCCGCCTTCGCGCATCGCTTCATACTCGCTGCGCGCGCCGTGCTCGTTGTCGCGCCATCCGCGCTCGCGCGAGGCACCTTCTCGAAGATCACGATCCCTCAAGTCACGTTCTCTCATCTCGCCACTCCTCTTTTCATTCAGCCATGCGCGACCGGCATTCACGTATCGCGCGCCCAGACGGAACACCTCACCGGCCACGGCCTTGAGCTCGCCTGTCCCAGGCACCTCGGCCGCATTGCGGGTTCTCTCTTGCACTGCTGCGTCCTCCTACTTGCTTGCTCTGCTCGTCGTCGGAGCTCGTGCGGGAATGTGCCGACACGTGGTCGACCCGAACGAAACTGCACGCGCGCGCGATAGCGGTGCGTGATGTTTCCGCTGAACTTTCGATACGCCGTGCCGAGGACCCGACGCATGCTTCCTCGCGCGTTGCGATGCGTGCACGCGCGGCGCGCGGCCGTGCGCGTCGCATCTACGATCGTGAATCGTTCACGACGCTGCACGCTGACATCGCTGATTTGCGCGAGCGCGATTGGGCACGCGCGATGAAGGCCGTCGCGGCGCCCGCATTCATCCCGGCATGGAGCGCGACGAGCGCTTGCGACGCTCCGATCGTTCGTGAACGGGCGCGGCCACACGACGCGCGTCGCGTGCAGTCCATCGCCACGTCTTTCTCGCGGCTCCGCCGACGTCGCGCGTCGGCTGAACGCGGTCAGGGGTCCGTGCCCGCCTCGCTTTCCGCTGCTCCGCTCCGTCGCCGCACTTCATCCAGGTGCGTGAGGTACAGCCGCAGGTCGAACTCCAGCTGGTGGTAGTCCGGCTCCATGTGCGTGCACAGCTGGTAGAACGCCTTGCTGTGGTCGGGCTCCTTCAGGTGCGCCAGCTCGTGCACGACGATCATGCGCAGGAACCCGGCCGGCGCGTCGCGGAACACGCTGGCGATGCGGATCTCGCGGCTGGCCTTGAGCCTGCCGCCATGTACGCGCGAGATCGCCGTGTGGGTGCCCAGCGCGTGCTTCATCACCTGCAGCTTGCCGTCGTAGACCACCTTGCCCAGCGGCACGGCCTTGCGAAGGTGGCGCTCCTTCAGCGTTTGCACGTATTCGTACAGCTGCCCGTCGCTGCGGACCGCGTGCGCCTGCGGGTACTTGGCCG
>JAKFDI010000092.1:0-2508 GCA_036676235.1 Rhizobacter sp.
CGCCGGTCACCTGCCGACGCTGTACCTCAATGGGAGCTACAGCAAGGGCGCCACCTGGGGCGACAACACCTTTACCAGCGGCGCCTTCTCGAGCACGTTCCCGACCGGCAGCGAAAGCCGCGGCCCGGCGGTGGGCGTCACCCTGAGCGTGCCGATCTTCGCCGGCGGCGCCACCCAATCGCGCGTGCGCCAGGCGTTGGCGCAGCGCGACGTGAGCGCCGACCAGCTCGAACAGCAGAAGCGTGCGGTCGTGCGGACCACCCGCAACGCCTACCAGTCGCTGCTCGCAGGCATCAGCGAAGTCGAAGCGCGGCGTTTGGCGCTGGTGTCGGCGAAAGCCGCATACGACGCATCGCAAGTCGGCCTGGAAGTCGGTACCCGCACCGTGCTCGACGTGCTGAACAACCAGAACACGTTGTTCAACGCCCAGCGCGAATACGCGCGCGCCAAGTACAACTTCCTACAGACCCGGCTGTCGCTGGAGCAGTCCGCCGGCACGCTCGACGCCGACGACGTGCAGGACGTCAATCGCCTGCTGACGGTCGATGCCGAGGCACAGCTGAAGCAGTAAGCCTCATTGCGCCGGTGGCAACACCGGTGCAATCAGTTGCAGCGTCTGCGCCAACGCGCCACGCCCTTGCTCCACCAAGGCCTGACCTGCGGCAACCATGCCTTGTCGCAGCGAAGCATCGGCAAGCAATTGCTCCAGGGCATCGGCAACCGCATCGGCATCGGCGCCGATGCGCAACGCGCCTGCCTCGTCGAGCTTGCGCGCGATCTCGGCAAAATTATGCAGATGCGGACCGGTGACGATCGCGGTGCCGACTGCCGCTGGCTCGAGCAAGTTGTGCCCGCCGATGTCCTGCAGGCTGCCGCCGACGAAGGCGACCTCGCTGCAAGCATAGAAACTCATCAATTCACCGAGCGTATCGATCACGAACACGGCATCGCTCGCGCCAGGCCAACGCGTCAGCTTGCGCGTGGCCACCTGCCAGCCGGCGCCGTGGGCATGATCAACCGCGGCACGGAAACGTTCCGGATGCCGCGGCGCCCATAACAGCAGCAGATCGGGCCAGCGTCCACGCAAGCGTCGGTGCATCGCCACGACTGCAGCTTCCTCGCCTTCGTGGGTACTGGCGGCAATCCACACCGGACGCGTGCCGGCCTGTGCGTGGAATGTTTCCAGGAACGCGGCCAACCCTTCGGGCGTGGCCATGTCGTACTTCAGGTTCCCGGTTTCCAGCACCTGTTCCGCGCGCGCGCCCAGACGAACGAAACGGCGCGCATCGGCGTGCGACTGCGCCGCCACGGTGCGCACCGTGCGCAATGCGCGTCCGATCAGTGGCGCGAGTACGCGATAGCCGCGCAATGAGCGCGCCGATAAACGTGCGTTGAGGATGTAGGTGGGAATACCGTGCTCGCGGCAGCCGAACAACAGGTTCGGCCATAACTCGGTTTCCAGGATCAGGGCCGCACTCGGGCGGAAGTGTTCGATGAAACGCCCCACCGCGCCGGGCAGGTCGTAGGGCAGGTAGACATGCTCGACGGCATCGCCCCACAACGCGCGCACCCGCGCCGAGCCGGTCGGCGTGATGGTGGTGACGAGCAGGCGCAGATCGGGGCGCTCGCGACGCAAGGCGTTGACCAGCGGCGCGGCGGCGTTGACTTCGCCGACGGACACCGCATGCACCCACAACGATGCTGCCTGCGGTGGCGAACGATAGACCGCGTAGCGTTCGTCCCAGCGCTGGAAGTACTCGCGCTGGCGGAAGCCGCGCCAGATCAGGTGGTAAACGGTGATCGGCAGCAACAGGTACAGCGCGGCCGAATAGAGGCCGCGCAGTATCTGCTCGATGGGGTCCGTCCGCATCGCGGAAGAATACGGGAAGCCGCATCCGGCCCGATAGGAGCAGTGCCCGCTTGAAACAGCACCGTCAGAAGCAGCGCCGGTAGAATCGTACCCATGAGCACAACGCCCGATGCCCTCGCCCGACCACCACTGGGCCCGCGCCATTGGCCGACCTGGCTGGGCATCGGCACCATGGCCTTGCTGGCACGGCTGCCGTGGTCGCTGCAACGCATGCTCGGACGAGGGCTCGGCGCTCTGCTGAGACTTGCCATGAGCAAACGCCGCGCAATTGCTGCACGCAATCTCGAGCTGTGTTTCCCCGAACTCGATGCCAACGCACGCACGGCCTTGCTGCACGAGCATTTCGCCGCACTCGGCATCGGCCTGTTCGAATTCGGACGCGCGTGGTGGGGTTCGATCGCGTCGTTGCGCGATGGGTTGAAGATCGAAGGCCTGGAGCACATGCAGGCGGCGCGAGCGAATGGTCGCGGCGTGATCGTGGTGTCCGGGCACTTCACGACGCTCGAGGTCTGCGGCCGCCTGCTCTGCGACCACGTGCCGCTGGCCGGCATGTATCGCCCGCACGCCGAGCCGGCGATGGAATGGGCGGTGAAGCGCGGCCGCCTGCGTTACGCCGCGGCGATGTTCAGCAAGCAGGA
>JAKFDI010000093.1:0-7344 GCA_036676235.1 Rhizobacter sp.
CCTTCCACAGGCCGGCGATTAGCACCTAGCTCCACGCACCTCATCGCTCTCCCCGGCCTGCACTGCGAAGTGCGGGCTTTTTTGTTTCCGCGACCCGCCGATCCCCGTCCAACCCCACCGGAGCCCACCCCATGTGTTCGATCCTCGGCCTGTTCGGCCTGCAACCCGACGACGATGCGGTCGGCCTGCGCCGCCTCGCGCTCGACCTGTCCCGTCGCCAGCGCCACCGCGGCCCGGACTGGAGCGGCGTGTACCAGGACGCGCGCGCGATCCTCGTGCACGAGCGCCTCGCCATCGTCGACCCCGCCGGCGGTGCGCAGCCGCTGCGCTCGGGCGACGGCTACCTCGTGCTCGCGGTCAACGGCGAGATCTACAACCACCGCGAGCTGAAGCAGCAGCTCGCCGCGCCGTACGACTTCCAGACCGGCTCGGACTGCGAGGTCATCAACGCGCTGTACCGGCAGCAGCCCGACGCAGGCACGTGGCTCAACGCGTTGAACGGCATCTTCGCGTTCGCGCTGTGGGACCTCGCCGCCGGGCGCTGCCTCATCGCGCGCGATCCGATCGGCGTGTGCCCGCTGTACTGGGGCCACGACGCGCAGGGCCGGCTGATGGTGGCCTCGGAGATGAAGGCGCTGGTCGACCACTGCGCCGACGTCGCCCCGTTCCCGCCCGGGCACTACTACGACAGCGCCGTCGGCGAGCCGGTGCGCTACTACCGGCCGGCCTGGCGCGACTACGCGAAGACGCAGGGCGTCGAGGTGCCGCTGGCCGAGCTGCGCGAGGCGTTCGAGGCCGCGGTGCACCGCCAGCTGATGACCGACGTGCCGTACGGCGTGCTGCTGTCGGGCGGGCTCGACTCGTCGCTGGTCGCCGCGGTCGCCGCGCGCTACGCCCGCCACCGCATCGAGGACAACGACGCCACCGAGGCGTGGTGGCCGCGGCTGCATTCGTTCGCGATCGGCCTGCCGGGCTCGCCGGACCTCGCCGCCGCCGAGGTCGCCGCGAAGGCGCTCGGCACGGTGCACCACGGGTTCACCTATTCGTTCGACGAAGGGCTCGACGCGCTGCCCGAGGTCATCCGCCACGTCGAGACCCATGACGTCACCACGATCCGCGCGTCCACGCCGATGTTCCTGCTGGCGCGGCGGATCAAGGCGATGGGGGTCAAGATGGTGCTGTCGGGCGAGGGCAGCGACGAGGTGTTCGGGGGCTACCTGTACTTCCACAAGGCGCCCGACGCGCGCGAGTTCCACGACGAGACGGTGCGCAAGCTCGACGCGCTGCACGCGTACGACTGCCTGCGCGCGAACAAGTCGATGATGGCCTGGGGCGTCGAGCCGCGCGTGCCGTTCCTCGACCGCGCGTTCCTCGACGTCGCGATGCGCATGGACGCGCAGCACAAGCGCGTGCGCCCGGGCCCGCAGGGCGGGCGACCCATCGAAAAGGCGATCCTGCGCGAGGCGTTCGCCGGCTATTTGCCCGACGAGATCCTGTGGCGGCAGAAGGAGCAGTTCAGCGACGGCGTCGGCTACGGCTGGATCGACGGCCTCAAGGCCCACGCCGAGGCGCAGGTCAGCGACCGCGTGTTCGCCGCCGCGGCCAACCGCTTCCCGCACAACCCGCCGCAGACCAAGGAGGCCTACCTGTACCGGCACATCTTCGAGCAGTACTTCCCCGGCGCCGCCGCGGCGGCGACGGTGCCGGGCGGCAAGTCGATCGCGTGCTCGTCGCCGGCCGCGATCGCGTGGGACGCCGCATTCGCGAACGCCGCCGATCCCTCGGGCCGTGCGGTTGCGGGGGTGCACGACGCGGCGCTGGGCTAGCCTGGCGCCGCCCGGGCATCGCGACGCTACTCGCGCGGCGGCGCGGAGACCAGTCGGGCGAAGTCGAGCGTCTCGCGCTCGCGCAGCGCATCGGCCATGAAGCGGAACTGGTAGTGCCCGTACTTGCGCGGGTCGCGGCCGAGCGTCTGGTAGTTCGCGCCGAAGTACGCGACCGGGTCTTCGCCGGCCGGCGTGGGGTCGGGCAGGGCGGCGGCGGCGCGCGTGGCCATGCCTTCGAGCGCGGCCAGCAGGCGCTCGCCGTCGGGCTGGGTGCGCCAGAACGCCACGGCGAGACGGTTGGCCTCACGCTCGTTCTCGTACAGCGTCGGCTCGCGTCGGCCGGCGCGCGCCTGGTACCAGTGCCCGGCCTCGTGGGCGATCAGGAACTGGTTGAAGAACGCGCGGAACAGGTGCTCGGCCTGCGCGTCGTCGCCGCCGGCGAATGTGCCGAACACCTCGCGCATCGGTTCGGGCTGCGTCGCCCACCACGGCACCACGATCGTGTTCGACGTCGCGCCGAAGAAGATCAGCTGCGGGGTGTTGCGCACCTCGACGCTCGGCGTCGCGCCCAGCGTGGGCCCGCGCGACCTGGCGACCTCGTCCGCGAACGCGTCGACGATTGCCCGGGCGTGTGCCTGCAGCTGCGCGGGTTCGGCATGGGCCGGCACCTCCGCGGCGCGCGGGTCGACGGGCGTCTGTGCCACGCGCGGCCCGCCCGCACACCCGGCGATGCCCAGCACCGCCGCGGCCAGCATCAGTCTCAGTCGATCCATCGTCCAATCCCCTCGCATGAGCATCGGCGGTTTGCCCCCAGGGCCAACGCTTCCCGTGGCGCGATGAGGACAGCCCGCGGCATCGGGGGCGCGCCGATCCGATGCGGGAGGGGCGAGCAGCAGCGGCTGCTTCGGCCTGGTCGCGCGCAACCGAGCGCGCTTCGCCTCCGGTCGTCCTCGGCGAGGCCTACAGGTGCCGGGTGATCGCCGGCGCGCGGTCCCACGCGTTGTCGCGGCCGTCCTCGTACTGGATCGGTGCCGCGGCCAGTTCCTCGTCCGTGGCGTCGTCGAGCGTCGCGATGTTGACCGCGTGGAAGGTCCCGTTGAACGGCGCCATCGCGAGGTATCCGCGACTGAAGGCGCGCACCCCGCAGTGCCGGCAGAAGAAGTGGTGCACGTCGCCTTGCGGCCATTCCGACGGCGACGCCTGGTAGTCGCTCAGCGCGCCCTCGCCCTGCAGCAGCCGGAACTGGCCCTGCATCGCGAACGCCTTCCAGAACCGCGACTTGCGACAGAAGCTGCAGTTGCACCGCCGCGTGCCGGCCGACAGGTCCAGGTCGCATTCGAACTTCACGGCGCCGCAATGGCAGCTGCCGGTGTATGTCTTGGTCAAGGGTCCTCCTCGCCGTCGGCGCTTTGGAGTCGGTGCGGTCGGCTCTGGCGGATCGCCGGGATGCTTTCCCACCGCACAGCCCGGGTCGCGGGGCCGCGTGCTTCTCAGGAGTGCGCAGCGCGGACGGCCGATTCGGCACGCCCCAGCCAGCGGCGCGCGCAGTGCAGGCACGACTGCGCCAACCGCACGACGCCGACCATCGCCAGCAGCAGCGCAGACAGCGCGAACAGGAAACCCGGGCTGTTGGAAAGCATGGAATCCAGGATCACGGCGGCCACCTCCTCACCGCCTCCAGTCTACTGCCGTCCGCCGCGACGAGCCTGACCGGGAGGGGAGGGGCCCGCCACCCGGTCGGGGCAATCGCCTCCTCGACGCGCGAAGCAACCGGGCCCTTGCCATCCCTTCTCCGCGCCTTTCGAGGGGCGCAGGTCTCCACCACGGCCAAACCTCCCGCCTGTGGGCGCGCTATCCCGGCGGCACAGGCACGTCGGCGAAGAATTGCGCCACGTCGAAATTGCCGATCGTCCGCGCCAGGCCGGCCGGCGAGATGCCGCTGTCGTTTTCCGCGAACGGGTCGGCACCGGCTGCACGGAGCGCGCGAATCACGTCGCCCTGGCCCTTGGACGAGAACACTGCCCGCCACAGCGGCGTATTGCCGTACGCGTCGCGCGGCTCCGTCGTGGCCCCCGCGCGCAGCAGCGCCGACACGACGTCCGCAGCGCTGGCCTGGGCGGCGAAGTGCAATGGGGTCCAGCCGTTCCGGTCTGCCGCATTCGGATCGGACCCTGCCTCGAGCAGCAGTTCGACCGCGCGCACGTCCCCGTCGGCGGCCGCGTAGTGCAGTGCGTCGCGACCGTAAGCGTCGGGGCCTTTGGCTGGGGTTTGCATCGGTCCACCCTCCGTCATGGTCGATTGCCACCGTGCACCTCACTCACCGAAGCGGTTCCGATGCCCGTGGCCGCCAAGGGCGCCCCAGCCATGCGCTCGGCCGGATCGAACGACGCGCCTGATCCTTCACTGCCGGCGCGATCGAGGAAGCATGCACGCCGGGTTGCGCCTGTAGCGCAGGAAGCCGATCAGGGTGAAAAGGCCGCTCGAAGCGATACCCCAGACTGCAGCGAACAGCGCGGCATCGCGCACGTCGTGCCCCTTCGCCAGCTGCACCGCAAAAAGGGCTGCTCCCGCAATCAGCAGGGCCACCACGAAGCGCTTGATCCAGAAGACGGTGCCCATCGTTCCTCATGATGCGATTCCGGGGCGTTGCGTCGTTGCCTACCGCGTGGAAACGAGAGGCTGGCTTGCGCGACCGGTGCAGGGTTCCGCTGAAGCTGTCGAAGCAGCACCAGCCAAGGCAACCCGAGCGAAGGGCATCCTCATCATGACGCCTCACGCTCGCATCAAGCCGGGCCGCGGAGCGGCTTCGGCCTGGACGACTTGCCAGCTTCCAGGCGATTGAGCAGCGCCAGCCACACCTGCGGGACAACCAGCATGGCGGCACTGTCGAAAACAGTCATTTTCCAGTGCAGCTCGTTGAACAGGCTGGCCCAGCCGACGTGGCCTCCCGCAGGCTCCGCGACGGAGTTGAGGATAAAGACGATGGCCCACAGCGTAGCCGCCGCGACAACAAGGCTGGCCGCCAGCACCGACAAATGAGTGATCCGCCCCACACGACGAGCCACGACCAGCGCGATGGGGATTGCAACGAGGAGCGTCCCGGTTTGGCCGGCGAGCCTGGAAGTTGCTCCCAGCAACTCAAGGGCGATCTGCACGGCGAGCCCCACGACGATGCAGAGCAGCGCGAAGGTCGACGTTGCGAGCGCGATACTTCCTTTCATGGCAGCCGTCTCCTGGGTGCAGTCGCGCCGGGAAGCGGCGTCGGCTTCGAAGAACTGTTAGGACGACTGCTCAGCGGCACACGCATCTCGCACGACGGGCAAGCCATCATAAAAACGGCGCCCAGCGGACGGCATGGAGTCGTACCCGACGGCCTTTTTGTCCCGGCTGAGCATCACCACGTACTGCTCGAACGCAACGCCCTGCGGAATCTTGCCTGCGAGGCACTTGCAGAACGTTTCGATGCCGACCACCACCTGGCACTGTGCAGCGAATGCCCCGTTCTCACGTTGCCGGCTGTCGATCGAAGCGAAGTTCTCGGTCGCGCTACGCGTGCCTGAAGCCGAGTCCACGATCTGCGTGGTCTGAGCTGCAGATGCGGAGCTGAACGCCAAGAGGATGCAAGCCAGATACTTCATGCGGATCCAATCTCCCTGTGCGCCCTAGCGCCTGAGCTAAGCCGCGCCGCGAAGCAGCGTCGGCGTGGACGAATTATTAGGCCGCGGCCCGAGTGTCCAGAGCACTCATCCCGGCACATGCGGAATCGTTACACGGCCGTCCGTGTCGTCGCTAAAGCTGGTCACCTGCACGGTAATTGAGTAGAGATGGTCCCCATCCAACGTGGCCGGGTTGGGGACACTACCCCGATCAATGTCAATGCGAAGAGCCTCGAGCGCGGAGACCAGAACGGGCAGTTGCTTGGGCGTTATTTCGGCTCGGATCACCACGGCTTTCCCTCCCAGCAAATGCATGTCGTCTACACCGGAGCATGCGCGACTCACGGCAAGCCTGACATCCTCCGTGATCTTACGAATGGGCTCACTTGAGGTGGCAACGAGCTGGATGAGCTTCTGGTTGGTCATGGTCTCGTCAAGGCCTTCCTCTTGCGCGAAAGAGTCACAGGTCAGAATTGCATGTTCGATCTGGGGCTGGGTCTTTCACTAGGCCTCACCCATGCGTTAAGGCGCGCCGCGAAGCGGCGTCTGCTTGGGCGAGTTGTTGGGTTGCGCAACGTGTGACCGCAACAGCTCGGCCAGAACGCTCCGCTGGGTAGGCGACAACACACGGAAAGGAACCGGCATGCCGCTCGCACCTTTCTCGATCAGGTAGCCCACGGGAAACTCCCGGACGCCCGACACCTCGACCCAAGGCAGGTGCACCAGTCGGCCGCCCTTGGAGCGGCGCGTCACCCCCGACGTATCGATCTCGAAATGGCACTCGCCAACGAGCCATGATTTACGGAAGAAGAGGGCTGCGCAGGCTGCCGTGACCACCGGCAGCAGCAGCTTCCGTTGGAGCGCGCTGCATGCGAGAAAATCTGGGTTCTCGAGTGCACGGGCTCGAACAATGTGCAGGTACTCGCGCAAGCGGTACCGCACCCGGAACTTCACTCGCGACGGCTCATCCATAAGCAATCCAACACCTGAGTTAAGCCGAGCCGCGGAGTGGCGTCGGCTTGAATGAATCGTTAGGCCGCAGCCTTACGAAACTCAATGACGTAGCTCTTATCATCTGCGTGGCTCACCTTGCCGACCAAGTCGCTCCGCATCCCGAACGTCTTCTGGATGTTGCTTGCATCCTCTCCGGCTTGCACGCGTTCAGGCTGAAGCGTGCGGGCGAGGACCAAGCGAACGGGAGCGCCTAGCTCGAATGCGCGTGCAACGTTTGCACGGAATTCCTTGTTCCCGTGACCGGCCCAGCGATCGAAGCGGTCGCCAAACGTGAGTGTTCCCGATGGGGCGTCCTTAACCTGATGGTGCGCCCAGAGGCTGACCACCAATTCTCCCTTGTCGTTCCAGGCGCTCACAGACCAGTTGACGTTACGGAGCGTCGCACCGTACTTCCCGAAGACTTCAGCGATGCCGATCTTCATATGCGGCCTAACACCTGAATTAGGCCGAGCCGCGAAGCGGCTGCGGCTTGAATGAACTGTTAGGCCGCCTCACGCCGAGACAAAGCGTGACTTACCCGGCCAATGAAGTACATGACGAGCCCACCTAAGAAGCATCCGGCGGCGATCCACTTGACAAGCGATCGTGTCAGCTCCGACGAAGGCCAGAAAATGTAAGCCGACGAGTAAGAAACAACTGATATTGCTAGCAGCAGAAGGCCCGTCTTGAGATAGAAGTTGGAGGCGCCAAGTCGAAAGCGAAGCACAACAGACCTCCTGATGCGGCAGTGTGTGGAACGGCAGCGGCCTAACGCCTGAGTTAAGCCGCGCCCCGAAGCGGCGTCGGCTTGGACGAATTGTCAGGCCCCTAGCGACGCGGCTGCCGACGTGATGGCAGATGCCCACTGG
>JAKFDI010000094.1:0-77028 GCA_036676235.1 Rhizobacter sp.
AATTCGAGAAACAGGGCCGTGTCGCGATCGTCACGTTGGACGAGCCGGCCAAGCTCAACGCCATCTCCATGGGCATCCGCGAAGGTGTGATCGAGAGCTTGGCAAGAATCCAGGCCGACGACGAAATCCGCGTGGGCATCCTCACCGGACGAGGAGACAAGGCCTTTTGTGCCGGCGCGGACATCAGCACCTTTCCGGCCACGCCCGAGCAGGCGCGCAGCTTCATCGCCGACGTGCTGCCAGTGCTGGAGGCACCCGAACGCTGCCGCAAGCCGCTGATCGCGGCTGTCAACGGAATGGCGTTCGGCGGCGGCTTCGAACTCGCGATTGCCTGCGACTTCATCCTGGCCTCGGAGCGGGCCCGCTTCGGCGTGCCCGAGATCCAGCTCGGCTTGCTGCCGGGCTTTGCGCTGCTGCGACTGCACGACATCGTCGGCCGCCCCAAGGCCAAGGAGCTGAGCATGCTGGGCGAGCCGATCGACGCCGCTGAGGCCGTGCGGCTGGGCATCGCCTTGCGCACCGTCGCGCACGACAAGCTGCTCGACGAGGCGATGGCATTCGCCGACAAGCTCGCTGGCAGACCGCACATGGCTGTGCAGATGGCGAAGTCCTTCTACAACCGCGGACTGGGCGGCGACGACATGCGCTACGCGGTCGATGCCTTCCCCTTCCTGTTCCAGACCGACGACGTGAAGGAGGGCGTGGCCGCCTTTCGAGCCAAGCGCAAGCCCGAGTTCAAGTGATGGCCCGTCCGGTGCTTCACAACGCCTTCTGCGATTCGCTGGGCATCGAGTACCCGATCTTCCTCGCTGGCATGGGCGTGGGCGGGCGGGCCACGCCGCCGAAGCTGGTGGCGGCTGTGTCGCAGGCGGGGGGCTGTGGTGTGCTGGGTTGCTCGGCGCTGTCGCCGGAGGAAACACGGCGTCGCATCCGCGAGGTGCGTTCGCTCACTGACCGTCCCTTCGGCGTCGACCTGCTGCTGCCGGCGCGCATCGCCGACGCACCCGACACCCGTTCGGGCGTGCGCGACGAGATCAAGCGCCGCTACCCCGAGCATGCCGCCTTCGTGCAGACGCTGATCCAGCGCTACCAGCTGCCGCCTGTGCAGCCGGCCGACGAAACAGTGGTCAACATCGAATACGCCAAGTCGGTACTCGACGTGGTGTTCGACGAACGCGTGCCGATTTTCGCCGCCGGACTGGGCGACCCCGATTTCCTGCTGCCGCGCGCGCGGGCCCAGGGCATGAAGCTGATCGGCCTGTCGGGCTCGGTGCGCAACGCGGTGAGGCAGCGCAAGTCGGGCGTCGACGCGATCGTCGCGCAGGGCACCGAGGCCGGCGGCCATACCGGAACCGTGGCTTCGCTGCCCTTGATTCCGCAGGTCGTCGATGCCGTGAACCCGACGCCGGTGATCGCTGCCGGCGGAATAGGCGACGGCCGCGGCATCGTCGCCGCACTGGTGCTGGGCGCGCAGGCCGCCTGGCTGGGCACCGCCTTCCTGGTGGCCGACGAGTGCGAGCTGTTTGACAGCTGCAAGGACCAGATCGTGGCCGCAGATTCCGAGGCCTTCCGCGTCAGCAAGGTCTGGACCGGCAAGACGGTGCGTGCCTTCCACGGTGAGATCTCTCAGGCCTGGGCAGAGTCCGGACTGCCGACCTTGGAAACGCCGTACCAGCGCATCCTGATAGAGGACTTCCTGTCCGCTGCGCTGGCCGCTGGCCGGCACGACCTCTTCTACAACATCGCGGGCCAGGTGGGCGGCATGCTCAAGGCGCGGCGTCCGGCGCGCGAAATCATGGCCGATCTGGTCGGCGGTGCGGTCGAGGAGATCCGCCGCCTGCAGCGCGACGTGCGCATCAGCATTGCTTCGTAGTCGAAAGGAACTCATGGGAAACAAGGCCATCGTCAGCGGCGTGTACGACACGCAGGTCGGCGCGCTGCCCGACAGCACCTGCATGTCGCTGCATGCCGAAGCCGCACTCGGCGCGCTGGCCGATGCGGGATTGAAGGTGTCTGACATCGACGGCCTGCTGACCGCGTATTCGTTCGCTTCGCCACAGTTGATGCTGGGCGGGGTGCTCGGCGAGTACCTCGGGCTGCGCCCCAAGGTCAACGCCTCGATCGCCATGGGCGGTATGACCGGTGGTCTGCTGGTGCGTCATGCCGAGTCGCTGGTGCGTTCGGGGCGCTGCCGCCATGTGCTTTGCGTCACCGGCGACAACCGCCTGACCGGCATGGGCGACAAGGTACAGGCCGCGCTGGCCGACGTCGGCCACCCGCAGTACGAGCAGCCCTACGGGATGAGCGTGCCCGCCGCGTTTGCGATGGCCGCCCAGGTCTACTTCCACGAAAGCTGGCTCAACGGCGAGCACCTCGCGGCGGTGGCGGTGAACCAGCGCGCCAACGCCGCGCTGCACCCGCAGTCGCACATGAAGAAGCCGATCACCATGGACGACGTGCGCAAGTCCAAGGTGATCGCCTCGCCGCTGCGCATGCTCGACTGCTGCCTGGTGTCGGACGGCGGCGCGGCGGTCGTGGTCAGCGCGGCAGAGACCGGGCGAGACCGACCCAAGCGCGCCGTCGAACTGCTCGGCATCGGCGAAGGCCACACGCACGAGCACATCTTCGCGGCGCCCTCGCTGGTCGATTTCGGCTGCAAGGAGTCGGCCGCCGACGCGCTGGCCCAGGCCGGCCTGAAGCACCAGGACGTCGACTGCGCGCACATCTACGACTGCTTCACCAGCACCTTGCTCATCACGCTGGAGTCGATGGGCTTCTACGGCCGTGGCGAAGCCGGCCCCGCGGCGCTGGCCGGCGAGTTTGCGATCGGCGGGCGCTTTCCCGTCAACACCAACGGCGGCCTGCTGTCTTACGGCTCGTCGGGTGCGGCCGGCGGCATGTTCCATGTCGTCGAGGCGGTGCGCCAGTTGCGCGGCGAGTGCGGCCCGCGCCAGGTCAAGGACGCCGAAGTGGCGCTGGCCCACACGCTGGGCGGCATCTTCTCCGGCCATTGCTCGATCATCATGGGGAGGGCCTGACCATGGCCGAAGTGCAAGCCAAACCGATGCCGGTGCCGGACAGCATCAGCCGGCCTTACTGGGAAGGTGCGAACCAGGGCGAGTTCCGCTTCCAGCGCTGCCGCACCTGCGGCAAGGCGCAGTTCTATTCGCGCTACGCCTGCGTGCACTGCCAGAGCACCGAGCTGCAATGGCAGGTGGCCGAAGGTCTCGGGCGCGTGGCCAGCTTCTCGGTGATCCACCGCGCGCCGATCGCGGCGTTCATGGCCGACACGCCCTACGTGCTGGCGCTGGTGGACCTGGACGAGGGCTTCCGCTTCATGTGCAACGTGCTGAACTGCGACCCGGCAACGGTGAAGATCGGCATGCGCGTGCGTGTGTGCTACGAGACCCGCCCCGGCACCGAACAGAAGGTTCCGCAAGTGGAGCCCGCAACATCATGAGTGACACCGCCATCTTCAACTACGACCATTACGAGCCGGGCAAGAACTACGGCACGCGCGACTTCAGCGTCGACGAGGCGACCATCGCCAAGTGGCGCAGCGTCTACCCCAACGACAACGACCCCGGCGTCATGCCCGGCGGCATGCTGGCGATGATCTCCATCGACGCCGTGCTGACGTTGAACTCGCCGCGTCCTCCCGGCGGCGTGCATGGTGGCCAGACTTTCGACATCCTGCGCATGCCGCGCATCGGCGAGACCTTGCGCACCGAGGTGTGGTGCCTGGACAAGGAGATCAAGAAGGACCGCAAGTGGGTGCGCGTGCGCAGCGAGACGCGGGCCGTGGGCTCGGGCGAGTTGCTGTTCACCGGCATCATGACCACGCTGGTCGCGCAATAAGGGGCCGCCATGGACAAGCAGCTGAAGGCATCGAGCAAGCACGTCGACTTCGACACCATCATGGCCTACGCGGCGGTGACGAACGACTACAACCCGATCCACGTCGACAAGGAGTTCGCCGCCAAGAGCCCGATGGGCGGGATCATCGCCCACGGCACGATGTCGGTGGCGCTGATCTGGCAGGCGCTGAGAAACACGCTGGGCGCCGACGCGCTGAACCGCGTGCACCTGGAGATCCGCTTCGTGCAGCCGGTGCGCATCGACGATGACGTGGCGGGCGGCGGCGAACTGCGAGAGGGAAGCCAGCCTCCGGTTTACGACGTCTGGGTGCGCAACGGCAAGGGGCAGGACGTCATCAAGGGCACGGCGACCCTTAAGCCGGCGAAGGGGAACCCATGAGCCTGAAGGGCAAGGCCTATATCGCGGGTGCGTTCGAGCACCCGATCCGGCGCGCCGACGACAAGTCGGTGGCGCAACTCCACGCCGAGGTCGCGCGCGGTGCGCTCGCCGACGCCGGGCTGACGATGCGTGACGTCGACGGCTACTTCTGTGCCGGCGACGCCCCGGGCCTGGGTGCGTTGAGCATGGTCGACTACATGGGCATGACGCTCAGGCACGTCGACACCACCGAGACCGGTGGCTCGTCGTACGTGGTGCACGTCGCGCATGCGGCAGCGGCCATCGCCGCCGGCCGCTGCAACGTGGCCCTGATCACGCTGGCCGGGCGGCCCAAGGCCGAGGGCATGGCCACCGGCACCGCGCCGCGCAACTACGGCCCCGCGCCTGACGTGCCGTTCGAGCTGCCCTACGCGCCGACCACCGTCAACATGTACGCGATGGCCGCCATGCGCCACATGCACGAGCACGGCACCACCAGCGAACAGCTGGCCTGGATCCGCGTGGCCGCCTCGCACCACGCCCAGCACAACCCGCACGCGATGGTGCGCGACGTGGTGACGGTGCAGGACGTGGTCGGCTCGCCGATGATCGCCGACCCGCTGCACCGGCTGGACTGCTGCGTCATCAGCGACGGTGGCGGCGCGCTCGTCGTGGTGCGGCCGGAGATCGCGCGCCAGCTCAAGCGTCCGCTGGTCAAGGTCATCGGCACGGGCGAGTTCATGCGCGCGCAGATCGGCGGCAAGGTCGACCTGCTGACCACCGGTGCGGCCTGGACCGGCGCGGCAGCCTTCGCCGAGGCCGGCGTGAAGCCTGCCGACATCCAGTACGCGTCGATCTACGACAGCTTCACGATCACCGTGCTGCTGACGCTGGAAGACCTGGGCTTTTGCAAGAAGGGCGAGGGCGGCCGCTTCGTGTCCGACGGCAACCTGATCTCCGGCACCGGCAAGCTGCCCATCAACACCGACGGCGGCGGCCTGTGCAACAACCACCCGGGCAACCGCGGCGGCATGACCAAGGTGATCGAAGCGGTGCGCCAGCTGCGCGCCGAGGCGCACCCGAAGGTGCAGGTGCCGAACTGCAGGCTGGCGCTGGCGCACGGCACCGGCGGCTCGCTGGGCACGCGCCACGGCAGCGGCACATTGATCATGGAACGGGAGTGAACATGCTGATCAAGGAACGCAAGCTCGTCGCCCCCACCGTCTACCCGGAGACGAAGGCCTTCTGGGACGCCGCCGGCGAAGGCCGCCTGCTGGTCAAACAGTGCGACGACTGCGGTGAGCACCACCACTACCCACGCGACGCCTGCCCGTTCTGCGGCAGCGAACGCCTGCAGTGGCGGCAAGCCAGCGGCAAGGGCACGATCTACAGCTTCAGCGTCATGCGGCGCGCTGAGGTGCCCTACATCATCGCCTACGTGACACTCGCTGAAGGCCCGACGATGATGAGCAACATCGTCGACGCCGACGCTGATGCGGTGCGCATCGGGCAGGCGGTGAAGTTGAAGTTCAGCGCCAGCGAAGGCGGGCCACCCATGCCGGTGTTCACGCCGGCCTGAGCCGGCGGCGCAGACCCGCGATCAGGCCCGATCATCTGCCGCGCGCTGCCGCAGTGCGCCTTGCATGAACTCCGCGATGCGTTCGATGGCCTGCTGGCCTTCGTCGAGCATGCGCGCATACCAGTGCCAGACGTGAACCATGCGCGGCCAGACTTCCAGCGTGGTGTGCACGCCGGCCTCGCTGGCAGCGATGGCCAGTTGCCGCGCGTCGTCGACCAGGGCCTCGCCGCCGGCCACCTGCACCAGCAGTGGCGGCAGGCCGCGCAGATCGGCGAACAGCGGCGACACACGCGGGTTGCGCAGGCTGCGCCGACCCATGTATGCATGGGCCATCGCACGAAGCACCGCGTGGTCGATCAGCGGGTCGTAGCTGGGCAACTGTGGGTCGCATGAGGGCAGGCTGCAGCTGAGGTCGGTCCAGGGCGAGATGCACACGCCGGCGGCCGGCAGCGGCAGGCCGGCGTCGCGCAGGGCCACCAGCGTGGTCAGCACGAGCCCGCCGCCGGCCGAGTCGCCGGCCAGCACGATGCGGCCGGGCTGCGCGCCCTGCGACTCGACCAGCCAGCGGTAGGCAGCGACTGCGTCATCCAGCGCTGCAGGGAAGGGGTGTTCGGGTGCCAGTCGGTAGTCGAGCGTGAACGCCCGGGTACCAGCGGCCACAGCAATGTCGGCCGCCAGGTGGCGGTGCGAACGCGGCGAGCCGATGACGTAACCGCCGCCATGCATATACAGCACCACGGCGTCTCCGGTGCCTGCAGGCAACAGCCATTCACCGCGCACAGGGCCGGCGTCGACCACTTGCAGCGTGACCTCGTCCATCAAAGGGAAGGCGATCTGGGCGCGCTCATACTGCGCCCGCAACTCGGCGAGAGTGAGCGAGGTCTGCGGCGGCAGCCGCCGCAGACGCTCTAGCAGCTTCGCGATCGTGCGGTCGGACACGGCGCTGCCGCCGGCAGGATCAGGCCAGCCAGCGCTTGCGGCGCCGGTAGTGCTTGATCTCCTTGAAATCGCGCCCCTCGGCGCCGCCGAGGTAGGCCTCGCGGATGTCCGGGTTGTTCTTCATGACCTCGGCCTTCTCGTGCATGACGACGCGACCGTTCTCGATCAGGTAGCCGTGCGACACGACGTCCAGCGCGGCGATGGCGTTCTGCTCGACCAGCAGGATCGACATGCCTTCATCGCGGTTGATGCGCCGGATGATCTCGAAGATCTCAGCCACGATCACCGGTGCGAGGCCGAGGCTGGGCTCGTCGAGCATGAGCAGCTTGGGCTGCGTCATCAGGGCTCTGGCGATGGCGAGCATCTGTTGCTCGCCCCCGGACAGGTAGCCCGACTTGGCGGTGCGGCGCTGGTGCAGGCGAGGGAAGTACGAGTACACCCGGTCGCGGTTGCGTTCCATGTCAGCCTTGCCGCCATGCACGGCAGAAGCCGCGATGAGGTTCTCGTCGGGCGTCAGGTGCTCGAAGACACGACGGCCTTCGAGCACCTGGGCGATGCCCAGCTTGACCCGGTCCTGCGGAGCCAGCTTGGCGATGTCCTGGCCCATGAATTTCACGTCGCCACGTGTGATCTGGCCACGCTCCGACTTGAGCAGCCCGCTCACCGCCTTCAGCGTGGTGCTCTTGCCGGCGCCGTTGGCGCCCAGCAGGGCGACCATGCCGCCCTGCGGCACCTCGATGGAAACGCCCTTGATGGCAAGGAAGACGTGGTCGTAGATGACCTCGATGTTGTTCAGGGTGAGAGCGTTCACGGTCACTTTCTTGCAAATTTGGCGAGCTCGGAGGTGTATTGCATCACCGCGCCCAAGCCCACGTGCGCGTGGTTGGCGAACCAGTCGGTTCGAGGAACCCACTTGCTGCCGTCCCACGTGTCGATGCGGGACTTACCGCCGCCGCTGCCCTTGCCGTTGTCGTTAAGCATGACCATCCAATGCCTAGGCGCCAAAAGTTGCGAACCTACTTCGCCGCCTTGGCGAAATCGGCCGAATTGGCTTTGACGAGCGTGTTGACCAGGCCCGTGTAGTCGGCGAACCAGTCGGTCTGCGCCACCCACTTGCTGCCGTCCCACATGTCGATGCGGGTCTTGCCGCCACCGCCGTGGTCCTTGGGCGTGATCGTGATCGGCGCCATGAAGCCCTGGGCATCAAAGTTCTTGATGCCATACATGCCCTGCCGGATCTTCTCAGGCGTCAGCGGCCAGCCCTGGGTCTTGATGGCGATGCGCACGCCCTCGAAGACCGACGAGTACACGGCCAGACCGGTGTTGTAGTAGGAATCGGCAACGAGCTTCCGGTCGCCATTGCCCTTGCCCTTGTCGTAGAGCTCGCGCAGGATGTCCTGCACCAAAGGATGCTCAGCGCCGCCGACGACGACGGTCGAACGCTTGAGTCCCTTGGCAGCGGCGGCGCCGAAGTTGTTGATGTCGACTTCGTTGATCCAGTTCACTGTCACCAGCTTTTCGATCGGAATGCCGTTGCGCTGCATCTCGCGGAAGGTGATGGGATTCAGCGGCGAGAAGGACCACAGGATCACCCAGTCGGGCTGGAAGCGCCGCATCTGCGAGAACGCCGCGCTCTGGTCATTGCCCGGCACGGGAAACGGAAAGGACTGGAACTCGTAGCCCTCGATCCGCTTCAAGCCCTCTAACACCGGCAGGGGCTCGCGACCGAAAGGCGTGTCGAGGTACATGAAGGCCACCTTCTTGCCCTTCAGGCTGCCTCCGCCTTGCTTCTTGAAGTAGCTGATGATGTTTGCCGCCTGGCCCCAGTAGGTCGGAGCCAACGGAAACACCTGTTTGAAGACTTCGCCGTCGACGGCGTCACCCCGGCCCACCAGGGGCTGCACCAGGATGTTGCCTTCCTGCATGAGACGCGGCAGTACGGCGCGGGAGACCGGTGTCGAGAAGAAGTCGAAGATCATCGTGCCGTCGCGCTTCAGGCGCTCGTAGCAGTCGATGCCGCGTTGCGGCTCGTTGCCATGGTCCTGGACCGTGACTTCGATCGGATGCCCTTCGATGCCACCCCTTGCATTGAGCAGGTCGGCGTAGTCCTTGACGGCCTGTCCAAGTTGCGGGACGGCGGCGACATAGATCTTTGTCAGGTCATAGCACAAGCCGAACTTGATCGGTTCCGCAGCCAGCGTGACCTGCGTCGTGAGCAGCAAGGCGGTCGCCGCCAGCATTCGCTTCAGGGTGAAACGCATCTGAGATTCTCCAGTTCGGTTTGTGCGCCACACCGGCCGCGGGCCGGTATGGCGGCGACGTTGTTCACTGCCCCGTGGCTTTGGCGAATTCCGCCGAGTGCTGCTTCACCGTGCTCCAGACCAGCTCGTCGTAGTCGGTGAACCAGTCCCCCTGCGGGATCCACTTCGAGCCGTCCCACATTTCGATCCGCGTCCTGCCGCCCCCGCCGTGGTCCTTGGCGGTCACCGTGATCGGTGGCAACAGACCTCTGGCGTCATAGCCGCGCAGGCTCTCCATACCCTTGCGCATCTTCTCCGCCGTCAACGGGCCCTTGTCGGCCTTCAGGGCCAAGCGGGCGGCCTCGAAGACGGGCGCGTAGATGGCCAGCCCGGTGGAGTAGTAGATGTCGGAGAGGAACTTGCGGTCGCCGTTGCCTTTGCCCTTGTCGTACAGCTCGCGAATGATGTCCTGCATGATGGGGTTGTCGATGCCGCTGGCGACCGTGGTCGACCGGCGGATGCCCTTCGCGGCTTCGTGACCGATGTTGTCCAGGTCTGTTTCGTTGAACCAGTTCACGGTGACCATCTTGTCCAGCGATATGCCGTTGCGCCTGGCCTCCTTCGACGCGACCACGTGCATGGCCGAAAACGCCCAGTGCACGATCAGGTCGGGCTGGAACCGACGCATCTGCGACCAGGCAGACGACTGGTCGCTGCCCGGCAGCGGGTAAGGGAACATCTGAAGTTCGAAGCCCTCACGCTTCTGCAGTTCCTGCATCACCGGAATCGGCTCTTGCCCGAACGGGTAGTCGATGTACAGGAACGCGATCTTCTTGCCCTTCAGGCTGCCGCCGGACTGCTTCTTGAAGTGGCTGACGATGTTGGCGGCCTGACCCCAATAGGTCGGGCCAAGCGTGAAAACCCACTTGAACACCTCGCCATCCACTGCATCGCCGCGGCCCGCGAGTGCCTGGACCATCACCTTGCCGTCCTTCATCGCGCGCGGCAGCGCGGCGCGCGACACCGGCGTGGACAGGAAGTCGACGGTCAGCGCCTGGTCCTTGACCTTCTCATAGCACTCGATCCCGCGCTGCGGCTCGTTGCCATGGTCCTGGACGATGATCTCGATCGGGTTGCCCTCGATGCCGCCCTTGAGGTTCAGCACTGCGGCATAGTCCTTCACCGCCTGCGCGACCTGCGGCGTGATGAAGGTGTAGGCCTTGGTCAGGTCGTAGCACAGCGCGAAGCGAAGGGTTTCGGCGTGTGCGGGCATGCTGCCGAGCAGCACGGCGGCCGCGCCGAGCATCAGCTTGAATTTCCGGTACATGGTTGTCTGCTCCTGTGGGGTGGTGGTAAGGGCTGGCTTCTTATGAATCGCTATCTTCGCGCGTAGCCGAAGGGCCAGAAGATGAGGTAGTTGCGCAGGTTCGTGTAGATCTTGGCCAGACCCAGAGGTTCGAAGAGTAAAAACCCGATGATCAGAATCCCGTAGAGGAAACTCGGGATGTGGGCCAGCAACTCGATGCCGATCTTCAAGTCCATGGCCTGGGCACCTGCGAAGATCAGGTTGGCCACGATGCCGGGCAACAGCAAGATGAAGGCGACGCCGAAGTAGCAGCCGATCACGCTGCCCAGGCCGCCCACGATCACCATGGCCAGCACCTGGATCGACACGTTCACGGCGAACTGTTCGGGCGTGACGGCCTGGTAGAAGGTGAAGATGAGTATGGCGCCGCTGATGCCGCCGATGAAGGAGGACATCGCAAACGCCACCAGCTTGTAGTAGAAGCTGTTGACGCCGATGACGGCGGCAGCGAAATCCTTCTCGCGCACCGCCACCAAGGCCCTTCCAAGACCGGTGCGGCGCAGGTTGAGCATGAAGACGGTGACGAGGACGCACCAGACCAACACCACGTAGTACAGACCGGCGTCGGACGTGACCTCGGTGCCCAGCAGGCGCAGCGGCGGCGCCTGGATGGTGGCCTGCGTGCCGCCGCTGACGGCCGGCACCTTGTTGATCACCCAGTCCATCACGAATTGCAGGGCCAGCGTGCTGAGCGCCAGGTACAAGCCGCGGACACGCAGCGCCGTGATCGCGAAGGCGCAGCCGATGAGTGTCGCGACCGCGCCCGCGAGCACGATGGCAATCTCGAAGGGAATGCCATTTCGCGTGGCATGGACAGCGGTGTAGGCGCCTATCCCCATGATGGCGGCGTAGCCGAAGTGGAACTGCCCGGCCCAGCCGAGGATGAGGTTGAGCCCCAGTGCCGCAGCCGTCCAGATGAGCCACGGCAAGACGTAGCTCTTCATGTACAGCGAACTCAGCAGCAGCGGCGCCGCGAGGGCCAGTGCCAGCAGTATGGCGAGCTGCCAGCGATCGAAGGGGATGGGGAACAGCTGCCGGTCACCACGGTAGGTGGTGTGGTGGATGCCTGCTTGACGGTAGAACATGGAATCAGATCCTCTGGATGTCTTCGCGGCCGAACAGGCCATGCGGGCGGATCAGGATGGTCAGCACCAGTGTCGCGGCGACCACGAGTTCGCGGCTGCCGCCGCCGACCAGGCGGTCGAGGTAGCCTGAGGCCACGCCCTGGAACATGCCCAGCAGCAGGCCGGCGACGATGGCGCCGCCGATGCTGTCCAGGCCGCCCAGCACGGCCACGGCGATGCCCATCAGCAGCAGTTGCGACAGCGACTGGTCCACCCCCTGGATCGATCCCCACAGCGCGCCGGCCATGGTGGCCACGACCGCTGACATCGCCCAGGACAGCGCGACACCGCGTTCGACCGAGATGCCGACCGACCACGACGCCGTGTAGTCGTCGGAGATCGCCCGCAGCACGATGCCCATGCGGGTGCGGAAGAACAGCACGAAGAAGCCGAACAGCAGCAAGGCCACGCCGCCGCCGACCAGGTAGCTGCGGTTGATCAGCACGTCGCCCAGGAAGAGCGGGTCCGAGGAAATCGGCAACGGCAGCGACCGGTTGGTGCCGCCCCAGACGACGAGTGCGGCTGCCCGAATGAAGATGTCGAGCGCCAGCGTCATCATCAGGATCATCACCAGCGGCCGGCCGGCAAGCCGGCGCAGCGCCACGCGCTCGATGCCCATGCCGATCAGGAACATCAGCACCATCGCGACCGGCAAGGCCACCCACATCGGCGCGCTCAGAGCCTCAAAGACGGCCAGCGTCACAAAGGCGCCGAGCATGGCCAGTGCGCCCTGGGCCAGGTTGGGCACCGAAGACGACTTGTAGATGAGCACGATGCCCAGTGCGACCAGCGAATACATCAGCCCCGACAGGGCGCCGTTGATGGCCAGTTCGAGGAACAGCGACAGGTCCATGGTCAAATATTCCTCAGCACCAGGTTGCGTTCGATCACGCCGGTGTCACCGGTGTCATAGGTGATCTGCGCCTTCATGACGGTCGAGTCCTCACCGGCATAGAGCGCCTGGATGACGGATGCGTAGCGGTCTTCGATGACGTTGCGGCGCAGCTTGCGCGTGCGCGTGATCTCGCCGTCGTCGGGGTCGAACTCCTTGTGCAGGTCGACAAAGCGCCGGATGCGCAGCCCCTCGGGCAGAGCCTCGTTGAGGCGTCGGATCGCGCTGGCCACCAGTTCGCATACCTCGGCCTTCTGCGACAGGTCGGCATACGAGATGTAGGGAATGCCGCGCACCTCGGCCCAGTGACCGACGGCATCACCATCGATACACACCATCGCGCAGAGGTAGCCGCGCCCCGTCCCGAGCACGGCCACGTCCTTGATGTAGGGGCTGAATTTGAGCCGGTTCTCGATGTAGTTCGGGATGTAGCGCTCACCCTTGGCGGTGTGCACGACTTCGGCCACCCGGCCCAGCACGACCAGGTGGCCATTGGGTTCGACGTAGCCTGCGTCGCCGCTTTGCAGCCAGCCGTCGATGAGGGTCTTGCGCGTCGCTTCCTCGTTCTGGAAGTAGCCGCTGAAGACGCTCTCCGAGCGCAGCAGGATCTCGCCGTCGTCGGCGATCTTTGCCTCCACGCCCGGCAGCGGCCGGCCCACCGTGTGCAGGCGCACTTCGTCGGCGGCCTGCACGGCGTTGAACGCACTGCTCTCGGTCTGCCCGTAGAGCTGGCGCAGGTTGATGCCCAGCGCTCGATAGAAGAGGAAGGTGTCCTCCCCCATCGCCTCACCACCGGTCAGTGCCACGCGCATGCGGTTCAGCCCGAACTGGTCCTTCAGGGGCCCGAACACCAGGATCTCGCCCAACTGGCATTGCAGGCGCTGCATCGCCGTGGGGGTCTTGCCGTCGAGCTTCAGCCGTTCGACGGCGACTCCGACGTCGATGAAGTGGTCGAAGATGCGCTTCTTCAGCGGCGTGGAGTCTTCCATGCGGACCCGGATCGAGGTCAGCATGTTGTCCCAGCTGCGCGGCGCGGCAAGGTAAAGCGTGGGTGCGATCTCGCGCAGGTTGCGCAGCACGGTCTCCGAGCGTTCCGGAATGTTGATGGTGAAGCGCAGCGCGATGCCCGCGGCCATGGTGACGGCGAAGTCACCGATCCAGGCCATCGGCAGGTAGGCCAGGATGTGCTCGCCCCAGCCGAAGACCTTGCCTTCGTGGGCGTTGCGCACACCAGCGAGCACGTTGCGCTGCTGCAGCACCACGCCCTTGGGCTTGCCCATGGTGCCCGACGAGTGCACGAACACCGCCGGGCCCTCGGGTACCGCCCGGTTGATCAGATCGTCGCGCAGCTTCGGTTCGTTGCGCAGGCGGGCGGCGCCGGCGTCGCGCAACTGCTCCCACGAGGCCAGGCCATCGACCTTGTAATGGTTGAGGCCACGCGGGTCGTCGTAAATGATGTGCCGCAGAGATGGCGCGTTCTCGCGCAGATCCAGCAGCTTGTCGACCTGCTCCTGGTCCTCGGCGAGCGCGAAGCGTGCTTGCACCTCGCCGGCGAAGTGCAGCACCTCCTCAGGCGTGGCGTCGGGGTACACCGGCATCGCATAGCCCTTGAGCGCGCCGGCGGCCAGCATGCCGAGGTACAGGCGAACGCGGTTGTCGCCCAGCACCAGCATCGAGTCCCCGGCAGCGAAACCCAACTGCTCCAGGCCGGCTGCGATGGACAGCACCTCGTCGAGCACTTGCTGCCAGGTGAATTCCTGCCAGATGCCCAGCGCCTTCTCGCGCATGGCGATCTCGCGCCCATGGCTGCCGGCGTTGGCGGCCAGCAGCCGGGTCAGGGTGGTCTGCGGGTTCAGATCCCACTGCTGTGCCGTGGCCGCAGCGTGGGCGAGGTCTTCACGCTGCATGCTGCTGCGCCTTTCCGAGGTAGGCTTCGATGACGCGCGGATTGGCGACCACGTCGCGCGGCAGACCGGTGCCGATGACTTCGCCGTAGTTCAGGGCCATGATGCGGTCGCAGATGCCGATCACGACATCCATGTGGTGTTCGATCAGCAGCACCGTGATGCCGCGCTCGTCGCGCGCGTCGAGAATGAAGCGCGCCATGTACTCCTTCTCCTCCTGGTTCATGCCGGCCATCGGTTCGTCCAGGATCAGGAAAGTCGGCTCCGCGACCAGCGCGCGGGCCAGTTCTACCCGCTTCTTCAGGCCGATGGGGAGTGTTTCCACCGGCTCGTCGCGCACGCCCTGTAGCTGCAGGAACTCGATCGTCTCCTCGCACAGCCGGCGGTGGGAGATTTCCTCGGGCTGGCTCAGCCACCAGTACAGCGCCGTCTTGACGACGCCCGGGTTCAGGTGCACATGGCGGCCGAGCAGGATGTTCTCGAGCGCCGACATGCCGTTGAAAAGCGCCAGATTCTGGAACGTGCGCGCGACTTGTTGCCGCGCCACCTTGTGCGGCTTCATGCCGGTGATCTTGGTGCCGTTCAGCAGGATGCGGCCCTTCTGCGGCGGATAGAACCCGGTGACGGCATTGACCAGCGTTGTCTTGCCGCTGCCGTTGGGGCCGACCAGGCCGAAGATCTCGCCGCGGTTGATGCGCAAGTCCACGCCGGTCACGGCCACCAGGCCGCCAAAGCGGCGCTCGATGCCCTGGCACTCAAGGACCGGTACGGCCTCGTTGGCAGACTTCACGTTGCTGTCCCCTGCAGATAGGTAACCTGCCTAATGTTAGGCGCGTTCTTGTACTTGGTCGGCATTGAATGTCTCCGGGGCCCGCGAGCCGGGCCCGTTTTCCAGCTGTGTTGCCTGCGATTTACCGAACTCGACCCACGGGACGTGCTGCCACCCCCGCCACGCGCCGACTCACGACTTGTTGCAGGCTGAGATTCTAACAAGCGTTCGGCAGAGTGTCAATCGACGCTTGCCCTCTGGTGCGCGAGCCTAGGCCACCTAGAGTGCGCTGGGATCCGCGCATTCCCTGATCGTCCACGCGTTTGGAGACGGATGCAGGTGCAACCCTAGGCGCCCGCAGCGGATCGAGGAGACTTTCATGACGCTCGCGCAAGCCCTCGGCCGTTTCGTCGCCGACCTCGATCTGGCGCAGGTTCCACCGCCCGTGGTCGAGAAGGCCCGCACCTGCCTGCTCAATGGGTACGGCATCGCGCTCGGCGGGCACGCCACGCCGTTCGCCCCGGTGGCGCGGCGGGCGGCGCTGGCGCTGGACGGCGAGCGCAGCGGCGGCGCCACCTTGCTGGGCGACGGGCGCAAGACCTCGGTCGACGGCGCCGCACTGGCCAACTCGGCGCTGTTCCACGGCCGTGCCCAGGAAGACACCTGCGGTGCCGGGCACTTCGGCACGATCATGATCCCGCTGCTGACGGCGCTGGTCGAAGCACGCGGCCTGCCGGTGGCGCGTTTGCTGCCGGCGCTGATCGCCGGCTACGAGGTGGGCGGCCTGCTCGAATCGGCCTACGGGCCGAAGACGACGCCCGCCGGGCTGCGCGCGTCGCCGCTCTACGGCACGCTGGCGGCGGCTGCGGCCAGCGCGCACCTGCTCGGCCTTGACGCCGCGCGCAGCGCCGCGGCGCTGGCCAACGCGGCCTCGTTCACCGGCGGCATGCTGCAGTCCTTCGCCGACGGCACCGACGAATGGCGCTATCAGGTCGGCGTGGCCGCACGCAACGGGCTGGTCGCCACCGAACTCGCGCGCGCCGGGTCGCGCTCGGCGCCAGGCGCGTTCGAGGGCCGCTCGGGTTTCGTGAAGGCGTTCGCGCGCAGCGACTGCGACGTGCCCGCGCTGCTGGCGCGGCTGGGCAAGGAGTGGTCGGTGCAGCGCGTCACCTTCAAGCCCTTCCCGGTGTGCGCCTTCAACCAGACGCCGGTGACCGGCGCGCTGATCCTGCGCGACAAGCTCGAAGGGCGGGCCTTGAAGCAGGTGCGCGTGCGCATGAATCCCTTCGAGACCGGCTACGCCGGCATGGACGCGAAGGGCCCGTTCGACTCGATCTCGGGCACGCTGATGAGCATCCCGTTCTGCATCGCGCTGACGCTGCTGCGCGGCACGCCGAGCATGGCGGCGATGACGACCTACGACGATGCCGACGTGAACGCGCTCACCGACCGCATCGAGCTGGTGACCGACGACAAGGTGCCGGTGCTGTCCTGCGTGATCGAGGCCGAGACCATCGACGGTGCGCGGCTGCTGCAAGACCAGCGCATGACCGTGGCCGATTTCGCCTACGACTGGGACACCGACTCGAAGCTGGTGCGGCGCATCGGCGCCGAGACCGGCGTGCCAGCGGCGGCCTACGACCGCATTGAGGCCTTCTGCCGCGAGCCCGAGCGGGCCGGCATCGCCGCGGTGCTCGCGGCCTTCGCGATGCTGCCGAAACCGCCGGCCGGCTGAAGCGGCTCAGGGCAGCGGCGCTGCTGCCTCCCGCTCGTACAGCCGCAGCAGCGCGTCGCGTCGCGCCGGGCCGCCAGCGAACTCGATATCGCGCACTCGGTGCGGATCGATCTGCGTGCGCAGCCGCTGCAGGAGCGCGGCATCCGGTCCGGGCGTCCAGGGCACGCTGCCCACCGCCACTGCAGCAGGCGTGCGCTCGCGCAGCTGCTCGTGCGTCACGCCGGGGTGGCGGCTGAGGGCGCGCCCGCCGGCCGACGTGAACTCGAACACCGCGAGGTCGGTGACCATCACGACATGGCCTACACCCGAAGCGTGCGCGGCCAGCGGGTCGGCGACGACGAAGTCGACCGCGTCGACGAAGCAGCGGCTGTCCTGCTGCGGCAGGTAGACGAGGAAGGGATGCGCGATCTCGGCCAGTTCAGGCAGTCCCGCCAGGCCGGCGAAGCGGCGCAGACGCCCCTGCTTGTCGGCGACGCGCAGGCTGTTGATGCGCCCTTTGGCGTCGATCTGCAGCGGGCGCACGAACTGGCGCACGCGGCCCGACAGGCGCGGCATCATCTGGCCGATCCATTCGGGCGCCTCATAGCGCCGCAGCGCGCCGATCTGCGCGGCGCGTTCGCTGCGGCTCAGGAAAGCGGGGCGCTGGGCGCGGGTTAGCGTCAGCGCCGCCGGGTCTTCGAGCGCGGGGCCCTGGCCATTCGTGCGCGCCTGTGCGAGCAGCGCGGCGACCTGGTTCAGCGCCGAAGCCAGGCCGAGCTGGATGACCTCGGCGCGCAGCAGCCAGTCGCTCATCGTGCAGACCATCATCTCGGCCACGTCGGCCGGCGCGGCGGGTGCGTCGCGACGGGCCTCGTTGTCGTTCATCGCGCCCCTCCTTCGAACCGGGCACGGGCCCAGCCGGCGACGGCGTCGCGTTCGAGCGCCGTGTAGTCCAGCAGTGCCGGCCAGTCGGCCTCGTAGCCGGGCAGGTAGCCGCCGGGCCGGGCGCCACCGGGCGCGTGCACGACCATGCTGACCAGGGGTTCGGTGAGGTCGGCTTCGACTCCACCGGCTGTGATCTCGTCGACCAGTTCCTCGCAGGTCACGACTGTCCGGTCCGCCGCCAGCGACAGCAGCCGGTCGGCTGCTCGGTGGCCACCGAACACCGCATTGCCTCGGCGGTCGGCGCGCCAGGCATGCACGTAGGCGACAGTGATGGGCAACGGCGGGATCGCGAGTTGCTCCTCGTTGGTGTAGGGGCAGCGCACCTGGCGCAGATCGGGCCGCACCTGCGCCAGCGCCACGCCATGGCGCGCCGCCAGCGGCAGGAAGGACGCGCCCTCGGCCGCCGCGTTCAAGCCCAGCATCAGCGAGGTCTCGGTCTCCTCGATCACGTCGCAGCCGGCCTTCAGCCCCGGCCCCATGCCCAGCGCCTCCATGCCGAGGTAGAAGCCGCGCACGCGCCGCACCACGCCGGCGGCGACCAGCAGATCGGTCTCGATGCCGCCGGTCAGCACCAGCAGTTCGTCGAAGCGCAGACCGTGCGCCGCCCAGTGCATCGCGATGGCCAGCGGCCGGCGGCTGAAGCTCCAGCCGCCGAGCGCGACGCGCGCCGCGCCGCGGGCGAGTTCCGCGGCGTCGCCCAGGCTCGCCAGCTTTCCGTTCGACGCTGCCACCTACAGCCCCATGCCGCGCGCGATGATGTCGCGCTGCACTTCCATCGCGCCGCCGCCGATCTCGAACAGCTTGGCGTCCTGAAAGTGCATCGGCAGCCCCGAGTCGACGGTGTAGCCGTAGCCGCCCAGCAGGTGCAGCCCGGTGTAGGCGCAGTGCATGTAGCACTCGGCACCCGCCACCTTGGCGAACGAGGCCTCGTTGTGGCAGGCGCCGGTTTTCTCCAGCACGCTGGCGCCGCGGTAGACCAGCAGCCGCGCGGCGTCGGTGCGCAACTGCATGTCGACGATCTTGTGCCGCACCGACTGCAACTTGGAGAGCGGCTTGCCGAACTGCACGCGCTGCTTCAGGTAGGCCACCACCTCGTCGATGATGGCCTGCGAGGCGCCGACGCCGATGGCGCCGTGGTACAGACGCTCGTTGTCCAGCCCGCCGAGCACACATTGCCAGCCCTTGTTCTCGGCCCCGATCAGCGCGTCCGGCGGCAGCACCAGGTCGCGGAAGTGGGCCGAGAAGGTGGGCACCGGCCCCAGGCCCATGGTCTCGATGCGCGTCAGCTCGATCGCCGGGTTGCTGCCCGGGTTGGGGATCAGGAAGGTCGAGATGCCCTCCTGCTTGACGGCGTGCGGGTCGGTGCGTGCAGCCAGGATCAGGAAGCCGGCCGACTTGGCCTGCGAGCAATACAGCTTCTCGCCGCTGATGACCCAGTGACCGTCGCTGCGCCTGACGGCGGTGGTGCGCAGCGACGCCGCGTCGCTGCCGGAGCCGGGCTCGGTGAGGCCCAGCGCCATGAAGATGTCGCCGGCCATGACCTTGGGCAGCACCATGTCCTTCTGCGCCTGGGTGCCGAACTTGGCCACCAGCGGCGCCAGGATCACCGCGACGCGGCCCCAGGCGGTGGTGATGGCCGACGAGGCGCGCGCGAACTGCTCGACGAAAGCCAGCATGCCCATCGGGTCGGGCTTCTCCAGCCCGCTGTAGGCCTCGGGCAGCAGGAAGCCGTAGTAGCCCATCTTGCCGAGCTTCCTGAACAGCTCCTGCGGCGGCTCGACCTTGTCGCGCGACCACTGCAGCACCTGCTGGCGCGGCATCTCCTTCTCGACAAAACGGCGCGTCGTCTCGGCGATCGCGCGTTGTTCTTCACTCAGTTCGAAATCCATGGGGTCATGCTCCGGTAGGTTCGTGGTTCAGGTGTTCAGCAGCGCCTAATGGCGGCCGCGATGGCGAGGCTCATGGCATCACGCCGCCTTGTGGTCCAGCACGCGCAGCGTCTTGTAGCCGACGCGCGGCAGGTCGTCGTGGAACGACACTTGGGTGGGCAGCTTCAGTTCGGTGTCGAGGTGGGCTTGCAGACGTTGCGCCACGCTGGCCGCGGCTTCGTCGGCCAGCGTGGCGGGGCGCAGCAGGCGCACTTCCAGCGTCTGCGGCTCGACCGCGCGGCGCACCAGGGCGAATTCGAGATTGCGGCCTTCCTCGCTGCGCGACAGCGCGGTCTCGACCTGGAACGGGTAGACGGCGCTGCCGCGCACCGGCAGGCGGTTGGCCAGCCGGTCGAGCAGCGTGAAGCGGCGCGAGGTGCGGCCGCAACTGCACACGCCCGGGTGCACACGCACCATGTCCTCGGTGCGCCAGCGCACATGCGGCGTGGCGCGGCGGTAGAAGTCGGTGATGACCATCTCGCCGACGTCGCCCTCGCGCGCCGGCGCGCCGGTGGCCGGGTCGATGACCTCGACCAGCGTCATGTCCTCGCCATGCCAGTGCTCGCCGTCGTGGGCCGGGCACTCGGTGCTGAAGAGGTTGAAGTCCGAGCCCTGGCCCGACAGCGTCGTGACCTCGATGCCCAGCGTCTGGCGGAACTGCTCGCGCGCCTCCGCGCCGAGCGCAGCGCCCATCAGGATCGCGCGCCGGTAGGGCAGCGCCCCGCCTTCGGGCGTGGCCGCGGCGTGCTGGGCCATGGCGCGCAGCGTGGCCACGCCGGCCTGCAGGAAAGTGGGCTTGAGCGAGCGCGCGACCTCGACATAACGCGGCACCTGCGCTGGCTCGTGGTTGTCGCGGATGATCCACTGCGCGCCGGCGCGCTGCGCGCCGAGGCGGAAGATGTCGGCCGCCGGCGTGAACGGCGTGACCAGCATCTGCAGCACATCGCCCGGCCGCAGCCCGCTGCACCAGAACAGGCGCGCCGCCAGCTCGACGTTGCGGTCCAGGTCGTGGGCGTCGAAGGCCTGGTAGGTCTGGCGCCCGCTGGTGCCGGCCGACGGGCCCGACAGCACGATGTCCTCGCGCGGCACGCACAGGTGGGGCAGGGCGCTGCCGACGCGGTCCATCGCGGCGCGCAGCTCGTCCTTGGTACTCAGCGGCACGAGCGCGGCAAAGTCGGCCAGGCTGCGCACCGCGGCCGGGTCGACCTGCGCCAGGCGCTCGCGCCGCATCGGCGAGCGCTCCTTGACCCAGGCCAAGAGCGCCTGCACGCCTTTGAGCTGCAGCGCCTGCCGGACTTCCGGCGCCATGCCTTCGGCCGCGGCGTCCCACAGGGCACGCGCGTCGCTCTTCACATCATTCATCGCGGCGCACCCTCGCCGACGAGGCGGAAAACCGGCAGCGGCACCTCGCGTTCTGGAAACGCCACCTGCACCCGCTTGTCGACCGCCATGTCCTCGGGCTTGCCTTCGATCTCGGTGAACAGGAACCAGTCTTCGTCGAGCCGCACCAGGCCGATGGTGTACGGCGAACGCGCGCGCCACACCGCCGACGGCGGCCGGTGCACGACCGAAAAGCTGTAGATGCTGCCCGCGCCCTTGGACTCTTCCCACGCCGGCGTGGCGCCGGCCTCGCACATCGGGCAGATCGAGCGCGGCGGGAAGATCGCGCCGCGGCAGGCCGGGCAGCGCTGGAACAGCAGCCGGCCTTCCTTGACGGCGGCCCAGTAGGGCAGCGCGTCCTGCGTGACGCGCGGGGTCGGGAATGATTCGGTGTAATCGGCGAATTCGCCTTGTTCCAACATGGTGTGTGCTCCTACTGGGCTTCGGTGCCGAGGATGACGGCGCTGTGGCAGGCCAGCATGCCGCCGGCCGAATACGCCATTGCGCGCTTGGGCGAGTTGCCGGCGAGCAGACCGAGCGGGTCGCCGCGCAACTGGCGCACGGTCTCCACCAGCGAGTCGGCGGCCACCGAGATACCGGGCTGGCCGAAGCCCATCCAGCCGCCGTTGGTGTCGACCGGGAAGTCGCCGCCCGGGCGCATGCGCCCGCTGCGCACCAAGTCCATGGCGCGGCCCTTGGGCGCGAAGCCCAGGTCTTCGAGCTGCACGAGCACGGTGTGCGAGAAGTTGCCGGCGAGCGCACCGAGCTGCATGTCGGCGGGCGTCATGTCGGCCATCGCGTAGGCCTCGCGCGCGGCGTGCGCGGCGCCGGTGGTGGTGATGGCCGGCAGCGGCCCCAGCGGGATGCGGCTCTTGCGCAGGTTGATGCGCTCGCACAGGTACTCGTGCGTGGTGCAGGTGCCGAAGCCGTGAATGTAGATCGGGCGCTTGGCCTGCTTCGCGCGTTCGACACTGGTGACGACGAAGGCGCCCGCGGTGCCGCCGGGGCCCCAGGTGGCGCACATCCAGCGCCGCAGCGGCGACGAGATGTAGGGCGAGCGCATCACGTCGTCGACGGTGATCAGGCCGTGCCTGCGCTTGGCCGCTTTCGGGTGATGGATCGCCCATTCCTGGCGCTGCACCGCGACCTCGGCAAAGTCTTCCTCGGTGACGCCGAACTCGTGCATGTAGCGGCAGGCGAGCTGCGCGTAGATGGTCGGAATCGTCGGGCCGTAG
The DNA here is from genome assembly GCA_036676235.1 of Rhizobacter sp. Lineage (GTDB taxonomy): Bacteria > Pseudomonadota > Gammaproteobacteria > Burkholderiales > Burkholderiaceae_C > JAKFDI01. The sequence continues at coordinate 22,252 of JAKFDI010000094.1, forward strand.
GGAAACTCGAACTGCGGGCAGGCGTCGGTGGCAGCGCCCACCGCGGTGGCGTCGATGAACAGCTCGACCGCATCCGACTGCACGCACAGCACGTAGTCGGCCACGCCCGAGGCAATGGCCAGTGCGGCCTGGCCGATCATGGCGTTGACGCCGGCACCGTGGAAGGTGATCTCGGTCGTCATGCGCACCGGCATCTGCATGTGCGAGGCGAAGATGTTGTTCCACTGCGGCCGCCGGTCGGCCCAGGGCGAGCGGCCGGTGAGCAGGATGTCGATGTCGTCCTTGCGGATGCCGGCGTCCTTGAACGCGGCCCAGCTCGCCTCGGTGGCGAGCTGCAGCGGGTCCTTGACGTCCTGCTTGTCGGCGTACGAATCGCCCATGCCGATGATGGCGGCGACGCGGCCGAGGGAGCGGTCGGGGGTTTTCATGCGTTCGCCCCTTTCAGTCGCACGGCAAGCCGAGTTGCTTGGCAATCACACGCAGCTGGATCTCGTAGGAGCCCACGGTCACCGGCGCGACCAGCGCGTCGAGCGCCATGCGCATCACCGGCAGTTCCTCGGTGATGCCCCAGCCGCCGCCGATGTGCAGCGCGTTCTGCGTCACGCGGTACACGGCCTGGGTGACGAACAGCTTCGCGGACGAGACATCGAGGATGATGTCCTTGATGGCCGCGCCGCTGTCCCAGCGCTGCGCCGCGTGGTAGGTGTACAGGCGCGAGGCTTCGACGTCGACATGGCCCTGCGCCAGCATGAAGGCGATGCTCTGGTTGGCGCCGATCGGCTTGCCGAACTGCTGGCGCACCTTGGCGTAGTCCAGCGCCCAGGCCAGCGCCGTCTGCATGTGGCCGAGCCAGCGCGCGGCCACCATCACGCGCTCGCGGTTGAAGCCGGCCATGATGGCGCCGAAGCCGGCGGTCAGGCGGCGCGACTCGGGCACACGCGCGTTGTTGAACATCACGCGGTAGGTCGGCAGCGGCCGGTTGGCGTAGGTCTTGATCTGCGAGGTCTCGACGCCCGGCGTCTTGCGGTCGACGGCGAAGAAGTGCATGCCGCGCCGGCCCTGGGTCGGGTCGGTGCGCGCCAGCACCAGCATCGTGTCGCAGTCGCCGCCCAGCGTGATGAAGGACTTGATGCCGTCGAGCACCCACTCGTCACCGTCGCGTGTCGCGGTGGTCTTGAGGTTCTGCACGTCGCTGCCCGCTTCGGGCTCGGTGACGGCCAGCGCGAGCAGGCATTCGCCGGCGATGTTGGCGCGCACCAGGTCGTGGTGCACCGCATGGCCATGCTCGGCCAGCAGCGAGCCCGCCACGCCCTGGATCAGTGCCATGATCGCCAGATTTGGGTTGGCCTTGGCCTGCTCTTCGATCGAGATCGCTTCTTCGGTGACGCCGAGGTCGGCGCCGCCCATCGATTCAGGTGCGTGCAGGCCGATCAGCCCGGCCTTGGCGGCGGCCACGAAGAACTCGCGCGGGAAGCGCGCCTCGCGGTCGGCCTGCTGCCAGCGTGGCTTGATCTCGCGTTCGGCGAACTTGCGACACATGTCGCGGAAGGCTTCGCGGTCGACGCTGTTGGGGGGGACGCGGCGTTCGGTTTGGCTCATGGGAATCGATGCGGTGATGAAAGTGGGGGGTAGGCGATCAGGCCTTGGCCGGGGCGTGCGCAATCAGCACGCCGGCGGTTCCGCGCTGCGCCAGCGCGCCGTCGCTGCCGAGCACACGGATCTCGAGCCTGACCGCGCCGGCGCTGCTGCCCTTGGCCGAGCTGACGTCGATCACGAAGCACTCGACCTGGACCTTGTCGCCAACGAACACGGGCCCGTAGAAGCGCCACTCGCCGACGTCGAGCATGACCTGCAAGGCACTGCCGAAGACGCCGCTCAACCCGGCCAGCACCTTGGCGATGACGAGCGGCCCGTGCGCGATCAGGCGCCCGTAGCGCGTGGTCTTGGCGTACTCGGGGTCGACATGGATGGGGTGGCGCGCGTCCAGCAGGTCGGCGTAGCCGGCCACCAGCTCGGCGTTGCAGTCGAACCCTGGCAGAGGCAGGCGCATGCCCGGGCGGATGTCGCCGAGCCAGAGGGGTTGGGTAGGGTGCATGGATCGAGTCTCTTCGCGATGCGTTGCAACCGGGTCATTCCGGCTGGATGTTGAATTCCTTGATCAGCCGCACATAGCTCTGCGACTGTTCGCGCGTGAACTCGGCCAGCCCTTGCGGCGTCGACGGCACGGCGTCGATGCCCATCGCGAGCAGGCGGCTGCGGATGTCGGGCCGCTGCAGGATCGTCGTGATCTCGCGGTTCAGCCGTTCGACAGCGTCAGCGGGCATGCCGGCCGGGCCGTACAGCGCCCACCAGGCCGGCATGTCGGCGAAGCCCTTCAAGCCTGCTTCGGCAATGGTCGGCACATCAGGGAACAGCGCGGTGCGCTGCGTTGCAGTCGCCAGCAGCACCCGCACCTTGCCCGCCTTGACCTGCCCGCTGGCCGTCACCAGGTCGCTGAACATCAGGTGCACGCGGCTTGCCAGCAGCTCCAGCAAGGCCGGTGGCGTGGACTTGTAGGGCACATGCACCATGTCCACGCCGATCGACTTCGCCAGCATGCCGCCGTACAGCACGCCACCGAGGTTGCCGCTGGCGTAGTTGAGCTTGCCCGGGTTGGCGCGCGCATGCGCAACCAGCTCGTCCAGCGTCTTCCACGGTTGGTCGGCCGCCACCACCAGCACATAGGACGTGCCAGCCAGCCGGGTGATAGGCGTGAAGTTGCGGAACGGGTCGTAGTTGACGCTGCGCAGGACGCCGGCCGGATTGGCGACGATGGAGTTGGTGGCAGCGACCACGGTGTAGCCGTCGGGCGCCGACTTGGCGACATGCTCGACGGCCAGCACCGTCATCGCGCCGGGCTTGTTGTCGACCACCACGCTCTGGCCGAGTGCGGTGCCCAGCGGCTCGGCAATGGTGCGCAGCAAGGTATCGGACGCCGATCCGGGCCCGAAGGGCGCGACCAGGCGAATCGGCTTGTTCGGATACTGCGCTTGGGCGGCCAGAGAGGCCAGGCCCATCAGCAGGGCGATGGTGAAGCAGCGCGCGAGGTGATGCGCAGTGCGTGCGAGGTGAGGGGTCATGCGGGTCTCCGTGTGCCCGGCCGGGTCTTGGCGGGTTGTTTGGATGGTGCGACTGCCACCGATGGAGTGGCGCTTGCTGGGGTCTTGGTGGTCGCATCGGCCGGGCTCGCTGCATGCCCGCCCAGGGTCCATGAGACCTGGCGCGCTGCCTCGACCACCAATGCGGCCAGCAGCTCGCGCCGCGGCTCGAGCCGGTCCACCGGCACGCCGATGCCGATGGCATGGCGCACGCGGCCGTCGCGTTCGATGACGGGGGCGGCCACGGCGCCGGCGCCGACCGTGTGCTCACCCTGGGTCAGCACGACACCGCTGCTGTGCACATCGTCGACGATGCGGCGCAGGCGCGCCCGGTCTGTGATGGTGTGCGGCGTGCGCCGCAGCATGTCGGTTTCAGCCAGGTAGCGACGAATGAACGACGGCTCCTGAAATGCCAGCAGCGCACGGCCCATGCCGGTGCAGTACAGCGGCCAGCGCGAGCCGACACGGGGTGAATAGCGGATGTCTTGCTGGCTGTTGATGACGTCGATGTACAGCGCTTCGGCACTGCGTTCGTCGAGCGTGGCGAGCATCACGGTCTCACCGGTGCTGGCCATCAGTTCGGCCGCCACCGGGCGCGCCGCAGCCAGCACGCCGGCATCGGCGGCGATGATCGCGCCCAGCCGCATTGCCGCCGGGCCCAGCGCGTAGCGGGCATCGCGCAGGCTGACGTAGCCGCCGCCGACCATCACCCGCAGGTGGTTCAGCAGGCTGGTCTTCGGAATCTGCAGCGCTTCGGTCATCGCGGCCAGCGACATGCCGTGGGTCGCGGCGGCCAGCAGTTCGACGATCTGCATCACGCGCAACGGCGACTTGGGGCCGTTGTAATCGTCGCTCGCAGAAGCGCTCGCGGGGGCAGATACGGGAGCCGGTAAGGAGGCAGATGACCGTTTCATTATTGGTATGATAGCCCAATATTGGACCACTACCGGATGACGGCCGTGCCTAACCGCTTGTGTGAAATGTTCGGTATCGAGGCGCCGATCTTCGCGTTCTCGCACTGCCGCGACGTGGTTGTCGAGGTCTCCAAGGCCGGTGGTCTCGGTGTGCTGGGCCTGGCCCGCATGAGCCCCGAGCGCGTCGATGCCGAGCTGCAATGGATCGACGACCACATCGGCGGCCGGCCCTATGGCGTGGACATCCTGATGCCCACCACCTACCAGGACGCGGCCGAGGGCGAGGCCAAGTACGACGCCGACCGGCTGTTTCCGGCCGAGCACCTGGCGTTCGTGCGCGGCATGCTCGACCGCGCCGGTGTGCCGGCGCTGCCCGCGGCCGAAGCGGCGCAGATCGAGCGCGACCTGGTGTCCACCTTCAACTTCACCCCGGGCGAAAGCGCCGCGATGATCGAGATCGCGCTGCGCCACCCGATCAAGCTGATCGTCAATGCGCTGGGCTCGCCGCCGGCCGAACTGGTGCAGCGCGCCCATGCACGCGGCATCAAGGTGGCGGCGATGGCAGGCGCGCCCAAGCACGCGATCAAGCACCGCGATGCCGGCTGTGATTTCGTGATCGCGGTCGGCACCGAGGCCGGCGGCCACACCGGCAGCACCACCTCGATGGTGCTGTGGCCGCGCATCGTCGACGCGGTCGCGCCCTTGCCCGTGCTCGGCGCCGGCGGCATCGGCCGCGGACGCCAGCTCGCGGCGGCGCTGGCGCTCGGCTGTGAAGGTGCGTGGTGCGGCTCGATCTGGCTGAAGACGGTACAGAGCGAGGTCACGCCCGAGATCAAGGCCCGCATGTTCGAAGCCGGCGCCGATGATGCGGTGCTGACGCGCAGCGTCACCGGCAAGCCCTGCCGCACTTTGCGCAGCGCCTTCACCGATGCCTGGGACGCGCCCGGCGCGCCCGCTCCGCTGCCCGCGCCGCTGCAGGCGATCCTGTGGTGGGGGCAGGGCCGCACGCGGGTCGAGCGGGTGCGGGCCAAGGAGTTCCTGACCTACCCGGTGGGGCAGATCGTTGCCGACATGCGCGAGGAGACCTCGGTGCGGCAGGTCGTGCAAGACATGCTCGGCGAGTTGGCCGAGGCCAAGGAACGGCTGGATCGCTTGCTGGGTTGATATTCCATCGTAAAAGGAGAACAGACAATGAGCCAGGGACCGCTGAGCGGCATGAAGGTGGTGGAGTTCGCCGGCATCGGGCCGGGCCCGATGTGCGGCATGTTGCTGGCCGATCTGGGCGCCGAGGTGCTGCGTGTGGACCGGCTTGCGCCCAGCGGCCTGGGCATCGAGCGGGCGCCGAAGTTCGACCTGCTGAACCGCGGCAAGCGCTCGATCGCGGTCGATCTGAAGGCCGCCGAAGGGGTGGCGTTCGCGCGCCGGCTCGTCGCCTGCAGCGATGCGCTGATCGAGGGCTTTCGGCCGCAGACGATGGAGCGGCTGGGCCTGGGCCCCGAGCCTTGTCTGGCGCAGCAACCCAAGCTGGTCTACGGGCGTGTCACCGGCTTCGGCCAGACCGGGCCGCTGGCGCTGACCGCCGGGCACGACCTGAACTACATCGCCTTGTCGGGGGCGCTGCATGCGATCGGCCGCGCCGGCGCGCCGCCGACACCGCCGCTGAACCTGGTCGGCGACTTCGGCGGCGGTGGCCTGCTGCTCGCGTTTGGCATGCTCGCGGCGCTGTGGAACACGCAGCGCGGCGGTGCCGGGCAGATCGTCGATGCGGCCATGGTCGACGGCGCGGCGATGCTGATGACCTCGCTGTACGGCATGCTCGGCAGCGGCATGCACAACGGGCCGCGCGGCACCAACCTGCTCGACTCGGGCGCGCCGCACTACGAGGTGTTCCGCTGCGCCGACGGCGAGTACGTTTCGGTGGCGCCGATCGAACTGAAGTTCCGCGCAGTGCTGTTGGAGCGCCTCGGCCTCGCGCCCGATGCCTTTGACTTCGACGACCGCGCGCGCTGGGCGGACAGCAAGGCCCGCCTGGCCGCGATCTTCGAGACGCGCACGCGGGCGCAGTGGTGCGAACTGCTCGAAGGCAGCGACGCCTGCTTCGCGCCGGTGCTGGCGCCGCTGGAGGCGCCGAAGCATCCACACAACCAGGCCCGCTCGACCTTCGTCGACATCGGCGGGGTGGTGCAGCCGGCGCCAGCGCCGCGTTTCAGCGCCACCCCGGCGGCGCTGCCGCGCGCGCCGCACACCGCCGACGATGGCGCGCTTGAGCAGGTGCAGCGTTGGGGGATACCGGCGTCGGAACTGGGCACTCTGGTGCAGCGCGGCCTGGTTCGCGCGGGCGGTGCACGCGCGGGTTGATCGTCAGGGCGCGGCTTTGGCCGGCACGGCCTGGGCGGTGGCTGCACCGTTGGCCAGCATGCGGTCGATGTCGGCCGGCGCGTAGCCGGCCTCGGCCAGCAGTTCACGCGTGTTCTCGCCCAGCAGCGGCGCATGGCGGCGGATGGCCGGCGGCGTGCCCGACCAGGTGCCCGGAATGTTCATCGTGCGGATGCGCCCTTCGCTCGGGTGCTCGATCCACTCGAAGAAGCCGATGTCGGCCAGGTGCGGGTCGTCCATCAGCGTGGCCGGCGTGTGCATCGGCGTCACGGGGATGTCGGCCTTGGCGAGCGCGTCCATCCACTCGGCGGTGGTGCGCTGGGCCATCTGCTCGGTGACGAAGGCGTACAGCGCGTCGACGTTGCGTGTGCGGTCGGCCATGCGCAGGAAGCGCGGGTCGCGCAGCATTTCCTCGCGTCCCAGCATCTCGCAGAAGTTCTTCCAGTGCTTGTCGATGTAGATCAGCACGCAGATGTAGCCATCCTTGGTCTTGCAGGGGCGGCGGTCCTTGGCGAGCAGGCGCACGTAGCCGGCATCGGCCAGCGGCGGGTCGAAGGTCTGGCCATACATGTGGTCGGACAGCACGAACTGCGTCATGGTCTCGAACATCGGCACTTCGATGGATTGGCCGCGGCCGCTGCGCTCGCGCGCATAGAGCGCCGAGGTCACGGCGTAGACAGCCGTCAGGCCGGTGGTGCGGTCGCAGATGTTGGTCGGCAGGTAGCGCGGCTCGCCCGTGACGCGGCCGACCAGCGAGGGCAGGGCCACCGCGCCCTGGATCAGGTCGTCGAGCGCCGGCTTGCCGGCATAGCGCCCGCCTTCGCCGAAGCCGTAGGCACCGCAGTAGATGATGCGCGGGTTGACGGCGGCGACCTCGTCATAGCTCAGGCCCAGCCGGCCCATCGAGTCGGGGCGGATGTTGAACAGCAGCACGTCGGCATCGGCAATCAGGCGCTTCAGGGCCGCCAGGCCGTCGGGATGGCGCAGGTCGAGCGCGATGCTGCGCTTGTTGCGGTTCAGCGCCAGGTACATCGGGCCCATGCCCTTGCTGCGGCTGGGACCGATGTTGCGCACGGTGTCGCCATCGGGCGATTCCACCTTGATGACGTCGGCGCCCAGGTCGGCCAGGATCTGCGAGGCGAACGGACCCATCACCACGGTGGTGAGGTCGATGATCCTGACGCCGGCCAGCGGGCCGGCGCCGCTGACGGTGTTGTCGCTGGTGGAGCTCATGTGTTGGTTGCGGGTGCTTTGAAGTAATCGGGCATGCCGGCGGGCCAGAAGTCGCCCCACAGCACCATGCCGCCGTCGATGTTGACGGTCTCGCCGGTGATGTACTTGCCCGAGGATGCCGTGAGGTAGACCACCGCCTCGGCGATGTCCTGCACGTCGCCTGCCCTGAGCATGGGGTTGGTGCGGAACAGGCCGCCGACGTTCTCTTCCTTGTAGTTGTTGAAGCCGTTGCTCTCGATCGCGCCGGCGCCAATGCAGTTGATGCGGATGCCGTGCTCGGCCCATTCGACGGCCAGCGTCTGTGACAGCGCGATCACGCCGGCACGCGAGGCTGCGGTGTGCGCCATGCCCGGCAGGCCGCGGTCCACGGCAGCGGCGATGGTGACGATGCTGCCGTCGCGCTTGCCCTGCTTGACCCAGCGCTTGGCCGTGCCCTGCATCATGTACCAGGTGCCGTTCAGGTTGGTGTCGATGACGGCGTTCCAGCCCTTGTCGCTGAAATCCATCGCGTGCGCGGCGAACTGCCCGCCGGCGTTGTTCACGAGCACGTCTATGCCGCCGAAGCGTTCCCACACCGCGTCAAGCAGACCTTCGACCTGCGCCGGATCGCGGATCGTCATCGGGTGCACGAAGACCTCGCGGCCTGACAGGGCGCGCAGCTTCTCGGCGCAGTCTTCCAGCGCATCGAGCTTGCGGCCGCAGATCGCCAGCGTGGCACCCAGGCGTGCGAACAGGAAGGCGATCGCCTTGCCGATGCCGCTGCCGGCGCCCGAGACCAGCACCACCTTGCCGGCAAACAGGTCGCCGCGGTAGACCGTGGGCAGCTGCGACAGGGCCTCGTCGCCAGGGCCGAACTTCGGCTGTTGGACGGGCGCGGTCATGCCGTCTGCTCCCGCGTGAAGTAGGCGGGCTTGGGGATCGTCCACAACTCGCCCCACAGCACGCCGCCGCCGTCGACGTTGAGCAGCTCGCCGGTGATGAACTTGCCGCTGGGCCCGGTGAGGTAGATCACCGCGTGGGCGATGTCCTGCACGTCGCCCTGGCGCAGCATCGGGTTGCCGCGCGGGAACTGCTCGCGCGCCTCGGCCGAGTACTGCTTGAAGCCGGTGCTCTCGATCACGCCCGGGGCGATGCAGTTGACGCGGATGTTGTGCGCCGCCCATTCGACCGCGACCGTCTTCGACAGGTAGGTCACGGCGGCCCGCGCGGCGCAGGAGTGGGCCACGCCGGGGAAGCCGCGCTGGAAGGTCAGCACGATGTTGACGATGTTGCCCGGCGTGCCGGTGTCGCGCCAGCGCTTCGCGGCGGCGTGCATCATGTACCAGGTGCCGTTCAGGTTGTTGTCGACCACCGCCTTCCAGCCGTTGGGGCTGATGTCGAGCGCGGCCTTCGGGAACTGGCCGCCGGCGTTGTTGACCTGCACGTCCAGGCGCCCGAAGTGCGCGTAGGTGGCATCCAGCAGCTTTTCGACATCGCCGGGCTGGCGAATGTTGGCCTGCTGCACCAGCACGTCGGGGCTGCCCAGCTTGCGCAGCCAGGGTTCGCAGGCGTCGAGCTTGGCGCGGTCGCGGCCGCAGATGACGAGCTTGGCGCCCAGCCGCGCGTACAGGAAGGCGATGGCCTTGCCGATGCCGCTGCCGGCGCCGGAGACCATCACGACCTGGCCGTCGAACAGGCCGGCCTCGAAGACGCGCGGCGCCTCCGCCAGCGCGGCATCGTTCCAGCCGAATTGCGGTTCACTCATGGGGTTCACATTCCAGCGTAGTTGGGCCCGCCGCCGCCCTCGGGCGTCACCCAGACGATGTTCTGCGACGGATCCTTGATGTCGCAGGTCTTGCAGTGCACGCAGTTCTGGGCATTGATCTGCAAGCGTTCGTTCTGATCGTCGTCGCGCACGAACTCGTAGACCCCGGCCGGGCAATAGCGGCTCTCGGGGCCGGCGTACTTGGCCAGGTTCAGCGCCACCGGCACCGAGGGGTTCTTCAGCGTCAGGTGCGCCGGCTGGTTCTCTTCGTGGTTGGTGTTGCTGACGAACACCGACGACAGGCGGTCGAAGCTGAGCTTGCCGTCCGGCTTCGGATAGGCAATGGGCTGGGCCCGGTCGGCCGGCAGCAGGCATTCGTGGTCGCGCTTGCTTCCGTGCAGCGTCCACGGCGGGCTGGCGATGCCCAGCTTGGGCAGCAGCCACTGCTCGATGCCGGTCATCAGGTTGCCGACCCACTTGCCCTTCTTGAACCAGAGCTTGAAGTTGCGCGTCTGCTGCAGTTCCGCGTTCAGCCAGCTCTGCTCGAAGGCCTGCGGGTAGGCCAGCAGTTCGTCGCGCTGGCGCCCGGCGGCCAGCGCCGGCGCCAGTGCCTCGGCGCACAGCATGCCGCTCTTGATGGCGGCGTGGCTGCCCTTGATGCGCGCGGCGTTGAGGTAGCCGGCGTCGCAGCCGACCAGGGCGCCGCCCGGGAACACCGTCTTCGGCAGCGCCTGCGGCGTGCCGTTGTTGATGGCGCGCGCACCATAGCCGATGCGCTTGCCGCCTTCGATGTGGGCGCGGATGGCGGGGTGCGTCTTCCAGCGCTGCATCTCCTCGAACGGGCTCATGAAGGGGTTGCTGTAATCGAGCCCGATCACGAAGCCCAGCGTCACCTTGTTGTCGGCCAGGTGGTACAGGAAGCCGCCGCCGAAGGTCTGGTCGCGCATCGGCCAGCCCGCGGTGTGCGCCACCAGGCCGGGCTTGGCGCGCGCCGGGTCGACCTCCCACAGTTCCTTGATGCCGATGGCGAAGCTCTGCGGGTCCTTGCCCGCGTCGAGCTGGTAGCGGGCGATGAGCTGCTTGCCCAGGTGGCCACGCGCGCCCTCGGCGAAAACGGTGTACTTGGCGCACAGTTCCATGCCGAGCTGGAAGGCGTCACCGGGCTCGCCGTCCTTGCCCACGCCCATGTTGCCGGTGGCCACGCCGCGCACCGCGCCCTGGTCGTCGTACAGCACTTCGGCGGCGGCAAAGCCGGGGAAGATCTCCACGCCCAGGGCTTCGGCCTGCTGCGCCAGCCAGCGCACCACGTTGCCCAGCGACACGACATAGCAGCCGTCGTTGTGCAAGTTGCGCGGCACCAGCCAGTCGGGCGTACGCACGGTGCCGGTTTCGGACAGGAACAGCACATCGTCGCCGGTCACGGGCTGGTCGAGCGGCGCGCCCTGCGCCTTCCAGTCCGGCAGCAGTTCGGTGATGGCGCGCGGGTCCATCACCGCGCCCGACAGGATGTGGGCGCCCGGCTCCGAACCTTTCTCGATCACGACCACCGACAGGTCGGCGTTCAGCTGCTTGAGCCGGATCGCGGTGGCCAAGCCGGCCGGGCCGGCGCCGACCACGACCACGTCGTACTCCATCGCTTCGCGCGGGCCGAAGCGTTCGATCGATTCTTGGATGTTCACTTTCGCTGGGTGCGCTCTGGGCGCGCTCGAGTCGGAGTCAGGGCTTGGACCCCGGAACCGGGGGTGCGCGGTTCGGCGCCATCCCGCGCTTGTAGACCATCAGCGTGCGCTTGAAGGTGCATACCACCACCGCATCCTGGTTGAAGCCCTCGGTCGCGACGGTGACCACACCCAGATTGGGGCGCGACTTCGATTCACGCTTGTCCAGCACGCTGGAGCGCGAGTAGATGGTGTCGCCCTCGAACACAGGATGGGGCAGGCGCACCTCGTCCCACCCGAGGTTGGCAAACACGTTGTAGGACACGTCGATGACAGACTGCCCGGTGACCAGCGCCAGCGTCAGGCAGGAATTGACCAGCGGCCGCGCAAACTCGGTCCGCGCCGCGTAGTGCGCATCGAAGTGCACCGCTGCCACGTTCTGGGTCAGCAGCGTGAACCAGATGTTGTCCTGCTGGGTGAGGGTACGGCCGAGCGGGTGGCGGTATTCATCGCCGACAATGAAGTCTTCGAAGAAGCGGCCTTCCCATCCCGGCTTGACGCTCATGCTGAGTCAGTCGTGGACGAAGGTGCCGTCAAAGACGATCGCCGTGATCTGCTTGACGAAGTCCTGGAACGCGCCCTTTTGCGGGTTGTGCCACTCGACCGTCCAGTTCAGCGCGCCGATCACGAAGAGGCGGACCATCGCCGTGCTGGTGTCGGACCGCAGTTCGCCCCGTTTCAGCGCGTCCTCCAGCAGGCCGTCCCAATAGTCCGCGTAGTCGCGACGGATCTTGCGGTGGCGGTTCTTCGCCGCAGGAGGGATCTGACCGTAGATCCGGATGTTGGCCGACGTGAAATCGCCGTGGTGCAGCAAGCCCCAGAGGTGGCCCTCGATCGCCGCCGCCACGCGCTGTCGAGCGGTCACCCCTGCAGGCAGCGCGTCGACGCGTTGCTTTACGGCATCGGCGACCACCTGGATGCCCCTGTCCAGCACCTCGCCGAGAATCTGGTCCTTGGATTCGAAGTGGTAGTAGATGCTGCCGGCCTTGATGCCGGAGGCGTCGGCCACCTCCCGCAAAGTCGTTGCGGCGTAGCCGTGGTGGCGGAACAAACGTGCCGCCTCCAGCAGGATGCGTTCACGCGTCGCGCTGTCTACCTCGACTGGAGTAGGAGTTTCGCGGGACTTGGTTGCCATATTGGTGGTCAGTTAGGTTGAGCGATCAAAAATGGTACCAGTGACGGCGCCTATTGCCCTGAAGCCGTGATCTCCTAACTAACGTATGTTCGATGCTATGATAGATCGGACTTGCCGGTGCAGGCAAGCGATACGTTGTCGAGGCGCTTCGTCGGTGTGCGGGCGATGCGTCCCGAGTGCTTCCATCCAGCCACAGGAGTCCGGAACATGCTGCTCAACGAAGACCAGATCGCCCTGCGCGACGTCGCTCGCCGCTTCTCGCGCGAAAAGCTCAAACCCCATTACCAGGCGCGTGAGGCCGAAAAGGGTTTCGACCGCGCGCTGATGAAGGAGATCGGCGCGCTGGGCTTGATCGGTGTGGATCTTCCGGAAGAGTACGGCGGCTTGGGCCAGAGCGGTGTCACCTCGGGCCTGATCACCGAGGAAATCGCCTACGGCGACTTCAACATCAGCTACCTGCAATTGCTGGGGTCGCTGATGGGCGCCATCGTGCACCGCAACGCCAACCCCGAGCTGGCGCGCTACTGGAACAGCCGCCTGGTGGCGGGCGACGCCATCATCGGCCTGGGCTTGACCGAGCCGCGCGGCGGCTCCGATGCGGCCAACCTGCAGGTGAAGGCGCGCCGCGACGGCAATCACTACATCCTGTCGGGCGAGAAGACGTCCATCAGTTTCTCCGACCAGTGCGACGCCATCGTCCTGTTCGCCCGCACCGGCAAGCCCGACGCCGGCGCACGCGGCATCTCGGCCTTTCTCGTGCCGATGGATTCGCCGGGCATCCAGCGCACGCGCTTCAACGACGTGGGCAGCAAGATCATCGGGCGCGGCTCGGTGTTCTTCGACGACGTGCGCATCCCGGCCGAGAACCTGATGGGCCAGGAAGGCAAGGGTTTCACCGAGGTGATGCAGGGCTTCGACTTCAGCCGCATCCTGATCGCGCTGCAGTGCGTGGCCGCGGCGCAGGCCTCGATCGACGAGACCTGGGAATACATGAAGGAGCGCCAGGCGATGGGTGCGCCCATCGTCCAGTACCAGGGGGTGTCCTTCCCCATCGTCGAGTTCGAGACGCTGCTGGCCGCCTGCCGCCAGCTCTGCTACCACGGCCTGGCGCTGCGCGACGCTGGTCAGCCGCACACGGCGGAAGCCGCGATGGTCAAGTGGATGGGCCCGAAGACCAGCTTCGATGCCATCCACCAGTGCATCCTGACCTTCGGCCACTACGGCTGGTCCAAGGACCTGCCGCACCAGCAGCGCCTGCGCGACGTGATGGGCCTGGAGATCGGCGACGGCACGGCGCAGGTGATGAAGCTCATCGTCGCGCGCGAGCGCGCCGGCCGCGTGGCTGTGCAGTACGCGGCAGAGAACAAGAAATGAGCGCGGCCTCGCCACTCGTCGTCGGCCGCGAAGGCGCCGTCGGCATCATCGAACTGGCGCGGCCCGACAAGTTCAACTGCCTCTCGCTGGCCGTGCATGCGGGCATCGAAGCGGCGCTGAACGACTTCGAGAAGCCCGGCTCGGGCGTGCGTGCCGTGCTCATCCGCGCCCAGGGCAAGCACTTCTGCACCGGCGCCGACCTCGACGAGGTCAAGGGTCTGCGCAGCGATCCGGCCAAGATCGACCACTTCATCCGCTACGGCCACGCGGTGCTGCAGCGCCTGGAAGCCAGCCCGCTGCCGGTGGTGGCGGCCTGCCAGGGCCTGGCGCTGGCAGGCGGCAGCGAGCTGATGATGGCCTGCGACGTGATCTTCGCGTCGACCGACTTCCGCATCGGCGACCAGCATGCGCAGTACGGTCTGGTGCCCGGCTGGGGCGGGTCGCAGCGCCTGCCGCGCATCGTCGGGCTGCGCCGCGGCCTCGACCTGTTCTTCAGCGCACGCTGGATCGATGCGCCCACCGCGCTGCAGTGGGGCCTGGTGAACTACGTGGTCGAGCCCGACAAGCTGGGCGAGGCCGCGCTGGCCTACTGCACCCAGCTCAGCACGCGCAGCCGCGGCGGGCTGGCGATCATGAAGCGCCTGGCGCGCCAGGGCATGGACCAGCCGCTGGGCGGCGGCCTGAAGCTCGAGCAGGATGTGATGGCCACCGAGCTGATGAACGACGACGTGAGCGAAGGCCTGGCGGCGTTCGCGGCGCGCCGCCCGCCCGTGTTCAAGTGAACAAGTGAAGAAATAGGCTCCCGGATGACGATCCTTACCTCGCGCGCGTCCACCGCCGACCCCGAGTTCCAGCTCAACCGCAGCGCCTACGAGGCGCTGATCGCCAGGCTGCACGAGCGGCGCCGCAAGGCGCTGGCCGGCGGGCCGCCCAAGGCGCGCGAGAAGCACCTGGCGCGCAACAAGATCCTGCCCCGCGACCGCGTCGAGGTGCTGCTCGATCCGGGCTCGCCCTTCCTCGAACTCGGCATGCTCGCCGGCGAGGGCCAGTACGACGGCGTGCCGCCGGGTGCCAGCATCATCACCGGCATCGGGCTGGTGCAGGGCCGGCCCTGCATGATCATCGCCAACGACGCCACGGTGAAGGGCGGCACCTACTACGGCATGACGTGCAAGAAGCACGTGCGCGCGCAGCAGATCGCCTGGGCGCACCGGCTGCCGTGCATCACGCTGGTCGACAGCGGCGGCGCCTTCCTGCCCGACATGGCCAACATCTTCCCCGACGTCGGCCAGTTCGGCAGCATCTTCAACAACCAGGTGCGCATGTCGGCCGAGGGCATCCACCAGATCGCCGTCGTGCTGGGGCCCTGCACCGCGGGTGGCGCCTACATCCCGGCGCTGTGCGACGAGATCGTGATCGTCAAGGAGCAGGGCTTCATGTACCTGGGCGGCCCCGAGCTGACCTTCGCCGCCACCGGCGAGACGGTCGACGCCGAGTCGCTGGGCGGCGCGCAGATGCACTGCAGCCTGAGCGGCGTCACCGACCACATCGCCCACGACGACCGCCACGCGCTGGCGCTGACGCGCGAGATCGTGCGCGAACTTGGCGAGCCGCCCAAGCCGCGCTGGACCAAGCAAGCCAGCCTGCCGCCGCGTTTCGACCCGCGCGAGATCCACGGCCTGATCAGCCGCGACCCGAAGATTCCGACCGACACGCGCGAGATCCTGGCGCGTTTCGTCGACGACAGTCGCTTCCAGGAATTCAAGCCGCTGTACGGCGACACGCTGCTCACCGGCTTCGCCCGCATCCACGGCCACGAGATCGGCATCCTCGCCAACCAGGGCGTGCTGTTCCCCGAGAGCGCGATGAAGGCGGCGCACTTCATCGACCTGTGCTGCCAGCGCGACATCCCGCTGCTGTTCATGGCCGACGTCACCGGCTTCATGGTCGGTCGCGCCGCCGAGCAGTCGGGCATCGCCAAGGCGGGCGCGAAGATGATCACCGCGATGGCCTCGGCCAACGTGCCCAAGTACACCATCATCATCGGCGCGTCCTACGGCGCCGGCTACCTGGCGATGTGCGGCCGGCCGTTCAACCCGACCGCGATGTTCGCGTGGCCGAACGCGCGTGCCGCGATCATGGGCCCCGAGCAGGCGGCCACCGTGATGGCCCTGGTGCGGCGGCAGATCAACAAGACCGAAGGCCGCGAGTGGACGCCCGAGGAAGAAGAGGCCTTCAAGGCGCCGGTGCGCAAGGTCTACGAAGACTTCCAGCCGGCCGACAACTTCTCGTCCAACCTGTGGGCCGACGGCATCATCGACCCGGTGGAGACGCGCGACGTGATGGGCCTGATGCTCGACCTCGCGTCGCGCACCGCAGCCAAGCCGACCCCCTTCGGCATCTTCCGCTTCTGACATGCAACCCATCCACAAGGTCCTGATCGCCAACCGCGGCGACCAGCCGACGCCAGTCGGCGCAGCGGCGAAGCCACATTGCCTGGCACGCGCGGCGTGCGCAGGCGATCTTGCCGCGGGAAACCCATGAACATCAAGAAGGTCCTGATCGCCAACCGCGGCGAGATCGCCTGCCGCATCGCGCGCACCTGCCGCCGGCTCGGTCTGAAGGTGGCCACCGTGCATTCCAGCGTCGACCGCCATGCGCGCCATGTGCGCGAGATCGGCGAGTCGGTCGAACTCGGCGGCGCGGCACCGTCGGACAGCTACCTGCGCATCGATGCCATCGTTGCGGCAGCGCTGCGCGTCGGCGCCGACGCCGTGCACCCCGGCTTCGGCTTCGTCTCCGAGAACCCGGATTTCGTGCGCGCGCTCGACGCCGTTGGGCTGATCTTCATCGGCCCGACCGCCGAAACCATGGAACGGCTGGGCGGCAAGGCGCAGGCCAAGCGCGAGGCCGCGCGGCTGGGCGTGCCGGTGATCGCGGGCAGCGAAGGCGGCATGAACGACGCTGGCGCGGTGGTGAACGCCGTGCGCGGCATGCCGCTGCCGGTGCTGCTGAAGGCCGTGGCCGGCGGCGGTGGCCGCGGCATGGCGGTGGTCGAGAGCCTCGACGGCCTGGACGCCCGCGTGGAAAGCGCGATGCGCGAGGCCGAGAAGGCCTTTGGCAATGGCGAGCTGATCGTCGAGCGCTATCTGCCGCGCGTGCGCCACATCGAGGTTCAGGTCGCGGGCGACGGGCAGGGCCACGCGATCCACCTGTTCGAGCGCGAGTGCACGCTGCAGCGCCGTCACCAGAAGGTGATCGAGGAGGCGCCGAGCGCGGGCCTGCCGCCAGCCTTGCGCGAGCGTCTGCTGGCAGATGCGGTCAAGCTCGCCGCCGGCGTAAACTACTGCGGCCTGGGCACGGTCGAGTTCGTCGTGGCGGGGGACGAGCACCACTTCCTCGAGGTCAACCCGCGCCTGCAGGTCGAACACCCGTTGACCGAGGAGGTGACGGGGCTCGACCTGGTCGAGTTGCAACTGCGCATCGCCGACACCGGCCGGCTGCCGCTGACACAGGCCGACGTGCGCTGCGAAGGCCACGCCTTCGAAGCACGGCTGTGCGCCGAAGATGCCGAAGCCGGCTTCCTGCCGACCACCGGGCGTCTGGACCGCGTCGATTTCTCGCGCGCGGCGGTGCGCATCGAGTCGGGCGTGGAGAGCGGCGACGAGATCTCGCCGTACTACGACTCGATGATCGCCAAGTTGGTGTCGCGCGGCCCGAACCGCGAGGCCGCGCGCCGCGCACTGGCTGCCGGTCTGCGCGACAGCACGGTGATCGGCCTGACCACCAACCTGCAGTTCCTGCACGAACTGCTGCACTGGCCGCAGACCATCGCGGCGACCTTCCACACGCGCCTGATCGACGAGTCTTTCGCCACCGACGCTGCGGCTGCCCGTGCGGCGCCTGTCGTGCCGCCCGAGCATGTGGCCGCGGCCGCGCTGCACTGGATTGCCGCGCAGCGCGCCACTACCCCCGAACTCGGCTGCTGGAGCCAGGCGCAGGGCTTCACCGGCTGGCGCCTGGCCAACGGAGGCCCCGCGCCGGCGCCGTTGCCGAACCTGGTGCTGAAGAGCGGCACGGACGAATGGCCGGTGCGCTTCGGCGCGCCGCAGGCCGACGGCAGCATCGAACTGATGCTCGGCGATGCGCCCGAGCGCGCGTCGCTGGCCGTGCTGCCCAGTGGCCACCGGCTGCTGCATTTCGGCGGCCGCACGCTCGAGCTCGCGCTCGTCGGCAATGCCCACAGCATCGAGCTGTCGAGCCCGCTCGGGCGCAGCGTATTCGACTGCACGCCGTATCTCGGCGGTGCGCTCGCCGACGCCGCCGCGGGCGGGCAACTCGGCGCGCCGATGATGGGCAAGGTGGTGGCCGTCAAGGCCGCGGTCGGCGATGCGGTGAAGATCGGCCAGACGGTGATCGTGCTCGAGTCGATGAAGATGGAGCTGCACGTCACCGCCCCGTTCGAGGGCAGCGTCGCCTCTGTGCGCTGCAAGGTCGGCGACATGGTCGAGCGCCACCAGGTGCTGGCCGAGGTCGCGCCGGTCGTGCCGGCCGAATAGTCTGCACAAGCAAGGAGCAACCCGATGACGTCATTCCCGAAGCAGGTCGAGTTCCATGAAGAGGGCCCACGCGAGGGCTTCCAGATGGAGAAGGCCACCTACCCGCTGGCCGACCGCCTGGCGCTCATCGACGCACTGGCTGCCAGCGGCCTGAAGCAGGTGCAGTGCGCCTCGTTCGTGAGCCCGCGCGCGGTGCCGCAGATGGTCGATTCGCCCGAGCTGTTTGCGCAGCTGAAGAAGCGGCCGGGCACGCGCTACACCGCGCTCTGGCTCAACGACAACGGTTTCGAGCGTGCGCGCGCCTGCGAGCAGGTCGACCTCGACGGCAAGATCGTGTTCTACGTGACCGAGCCCTTCTCGCAGCGCAACAACAACTGCAGCGTGGCCGAAAACCGCGCGCGCCAGCTCGGCTGGATCGACCGCTACATCGCGCTGGGCATCCCGCTCGAGCAGGCCTATGTGGTCACGTCCTTCGGCTGCAACCTGGGCGGCCCGGTGCCGGTGTCGGCGATCACCGACGTCGTGCGCTGGCTGGCCGATGTCTGCGCCGACCGCCGCATCCCGTTCCCGGCCTTCTACCTGGCCGACACCATGGGCTGGGCCAACCCGGAAGAGATCAAGCGCCGCGTCGGCGCGGTGCGCGAGATCGTGCCCCAGGCGCGCATCGGCCTGCACCTGCACGACACGCGCGGCCTCGGCGGGGCCAACGTCTATGCGGCGCTGCAGATGGGCGTGGAGCTGTTCGACAGCTCGGTGGCCGGCCTGGGCGGCTGCCCCTTCGCCGAGCACAAGACCGGCTCGGCGGCCGGCAACGTCTGCACCGAGGACATGGTCTTCATGTGCGAGGAAATGGGCATCGCCACCGGCATCGACCTGGAGAAGCTGGTCGAGGCCTCGCGACTGGCCGAGCGCATCATCGGCCGGCCGCTGAACGGCCACCTCATGCACAGCGGCACGCTGGCCGCGATGCGCCGGTGACCTTGCACTCGCACGCGCCGCCGACCACTCGATGACGGCGGCCGGCCCTGAAGACGCGCCAGGCTTGCAGACCGGCCGCGACGAAGACTGGGTGGGTCCGCTGCTGGCGATGCTGGCGGTGCAGACGGCCGTGTCCTTCCTGTCGCGCATTGCGCCCACACTGGCGCCCACACTGGCACCGCGCATCGGCTGGCCGGTCGAGAGCGTGGGTTACCTGTCGTCGACGGTCACCGGTGCCTCGGTCTTCGCGCTGCTGCTGGGCATGCCGCTGCTGCGGCGCTATGGCTCGATGCGCAACCTTCAGGTCGGTCTGGCGCTGGGCGTGCTCGGCGCCTTGCTGAGTGCGGTACCGGAGTCCCTTGCGCTGGTGATCGGCACCCTCCTGATCGGCGTGTCGATCGGGCCGCCGTCGTCGGCCGGCATGGACGTGCTGCAGCGCTTCGCGCCGCTGCGGCATCGCAACCTGCTGTTCTCGGTCAAGCAGGCCGGCGTGCCGCTGGGCGGCGTGCTCGCCGGGCTGCTGCTGCCTTGGGCTTCGCAAGCGTTGGGCATCGGCGTGGCCGTGACCATCGCCGCCGCGATCGGGGCGCTGACGCTGTTCGCGGTGCAGCCCTTGCGGGCCCGCGTCGACGCCGCGCGCGAAAGCACGCTGCTGCTGAACTGGCGGATGTTCCTGTCGCCGAACAACCTGCGCCAGCCGATCGCGGTGCTGGTGGCGATGCCGGCCTTGCGCCGCATGGGCCTGGCCGGCGGCTGCCTGGGCGCGGGGCAGAGCGTGTGGTTCGCGTTCCTCGTCACCTACCTCGTGGTCGAGCTGCACTGGACGCTGACGGCCGCCGGCGCGCTGTTCGCGCTGATGCAGCTGGTCAGCGCGCTCGGCCGGCCGCTGGCCGGCTTCATCTCGGATCGGCTGGGCGACGGCCTGCGCGTGCTGCGCTGGGCGGTGATCGGGTCGGGTCTGACCACGCTGGCGCTGGCGTTCTGCACACCGGCGTGGCCGACCTGGAGCGTGGTCGCGCTGGCAGTGCTGGCCGGCCTGACCGTGGCCAGCTGGAACGGCGTGCAGTTTGCCGAAGTCGCGCGCCTGGCGCCGCCCGAAACGCGGAACGAGACCATGACCGGCGCCACGCTGCTGCTGCTGCTGGCCTATGTCGTGGGGCCGGCGATCTTCAGCCTGGTGGTCGCCGCCGGTGCGAGTTTCGGTGCCGCTTTCGGCGTCACCGCGCTGGTCACGTTTTCGGCCTTGTGGCCATTGTCTCGCGTCAAGGACCAGGGCCGGACGCGCACCTGATGCGCGTTCGCGACGGCGCGGGCTAGCGCGCGACGTTGAGCGGCCTGCGCGTGGTCGATCATGCGCCGATGCAGCAGCCGGCTCCCGCGCCAACCAATAGGCTAACTAACGTATGTTTGATGGCAGAATACGAGGGGGCGAAAGCGCTGCGCCGCACGCCTGCGCATCGGCGGCCCCGTGGGTCGGAGGTCAAATGAAGAGTTCCTGGCGTCTGCAACCGGCTGCACCGGCGGTTTCGAAAGGACACCGCCCATGGCAGTGATGACCAGCCGCGTCGATTGGCGCTCGGTTGCCGGCGTGGCCGCTGCGGCGCGCGGCCGACAGCAGCTCGAGCTGCTGGGCGAGCGCCTCGCGCTGGCCGCCACGGGCGGACGCGACGCGCACATCCAGCGCCACCGCGGCCGCGGCAAGCTGCTGGTGCGCGAGCGCATCGACTTTGTGCTCGACGACGCCAGCGCCTTCCTCGAGCTCTCCCCTCTCGCCGCGTGGGGCCAGTACGGCAACGAGGTGCCGGCGGCGGGCATCGTCACCGGCATCGGCATCGTCGCCGGCCAGCCGTGCATGTTCATCGCCAACGACGCCACCGTGAAGGGCGGCTCGTTCTTCCACGAGACGGTGAAGAAGCACCGCCGCGCGCAGGAGATTGCGTGGCGGCTGCGCCTGCCCTGCCTGTATCTGGTGGACTGCGGCGGTGCCTTCCTGCCCGAGCAGGACCGCGTGTTCCCCGACCGCGACCACTTCGGCAACAACTTCTTCCAGCAATGCCGCATGTCGCAGGACGGCGTGCCGCAGATCTCGGCCGTGTTCGGCGGCTGCACCGCGGGCGGGGCCTACATCCCGGCGCTGTCTGACGAGGTGGTGATGGTGCGCGGCAATGCCCGCATCCACCTGGGCGGCCCGTCGATCGTGAAGATCGCGATCAACGAGACGGTGGACGGCGAGACGCTCGGCGGCGCCGAGATGCACACCCGCGTCTCCGGCGTCAATGACCACCTGGCCGAGAACGAGGCGCAGGCGCTGGCGCGGCTGCGCGAGATCGTCGCCAGCCTGCCGCCGGCGCCGCTGCCGGCGCCGGCGCTGACGCCACGCCCGCCGCTGTACGACCCGGTCGAGCTCGACGCCATCGTGCCGGTTGACCCCAAGCAGCCCTACGACGCGCGCGAGATCATCGCCCGCCTGGTCGACGGCAGCGAGCTGCACGAGTTCAAGCCCGAGTGGGGCTCGACGCTGGTGACCGGCTTCGGCGCCATCCACGGCCAGCCGGTGGGCATCCTCGCCAACAACGGTGCCCTGCTGGCCGAAGCGGCGCTGAAGGGCACGCACTTCATCGAGCTGGCCAACCAGCGTGGCGTGCCGCTGCTGTTCCTGCAGAACATCGCCGGCTTCATGGTCGGCACCGAGGCCGAGCGCGGTGGCATCTCCAAGCACAGCGCCAACATGGTCTACGCGGTGTCGTGCGCGCGCGTGCCCAAGCTCACCCTCATCGTCGGCGGCTCCTACGGCGCCGGCAACTACGGCATGTGCGGGCGCGGCTTCGAGCCCGAGTTCCTGTTCGCCTGGCCGAGCGCCTCGGTGGCGACCATGAGCGCCGACATCGCCAGCAACGTGATGCTCGAGCTGGCACGCTCCAACCTGCGCGGCCCGGCCGACGAGGCGCGCATGGCCGAGACCGAGCGCGCCGTGCGCGAGCAGTACGCCCGCCAGTCCGACCCTTACTACGCCACCTCGCGCCTGTGGGACGACGGCCTGATCGCGCCCTCGGCCTCACGCAATGTGCTGGCGCTGGCGCTGGCGCTGGCCACCCGGCGCGTACTGCCCAGGACCGCCACCCCCGTCTACCGCATGTGAGAGCCGAAATCATGAAGACCCCCGCCTTCGAAACCCTGCTGCTCGACATCGACACCCGCGGCGTGGCCCGGCTCACGCTGAACCGGCCCGACACCCACAACGCGCTCAACGCCACGCTGATTGCCGAGCTGCGCGCTGCCGCCGCTTGGCTGGCCCAGGCCACCGGGGTGCGCGCCGTGGTGCTGACTGGCGCCGGCAAGACCTTCTGCGCCGGCGGCGACCTAGGCTGGATGCAGCAGAACATGAAGAAGACGCGCACCGAGCGCGTCGCCGACAGCGCCGAACTGGCGACCATGTTCCTCGCGCTCAACGAGCTGCCGATGCCGCTGATCGGGCGCATCAACGGCCCGGCCTACGGCGGCGGCGTGGGCATGGTCTCGGTCTGTGATGTCTCGATCGCGGTCGACAGCGGCGTGTACTGCCTGACCGAAGTGCGCCTGGGCCTGCTGCCGGCCAACATCGCGCCCTACGTCGTGGCACGCATGGGCGAGGCCAACGCACGCCGCACCTTCCTGACCGCCAGGCGCATGAAGGCGGCAGAGGCGCAGCGACTCGGCCTGGTGTCCGAGGTCGTGCCCGACGACCAGCTCGACGCGGCGGTCGAGCGCGAACTCGCCGACCTGCTGCAATGCGCCCCCGGCGCGGTGGCCGCGACCAAGAAGCTGATCGCCTACGTCGACCAGCACGACCTGTCCACCAGCATGATCTACACCGCCGACAAGCTGGCCGATGCCTGGGAGACCGAGGAAGGGCGCGAGGGCATCACGGCCTTCTTCGCCAAGCGGCCGCCCGCTTGGCGCGCGAGCTGAACGAACGGGCGCCATGTTCGACACCCTGCTGATCGCCAACCGCGGCGAGATCGCCTGCCGCATCGCCCGCACCGCGCGGCGCATGGGGCTGCGCACTGTGGCCGTCTACTCCGATGCCGACCGCGAGGCGCTGCACGTCGCCAGCTGCGACACCGCCGTGCGCATCGGCCCGCCCGAGGCCGCGCGCAGCTACCTCGACGCGGCGGCCATCGTCGCCGCGGCGCGCGCCACCGGCGCGCAGGCGGTGCACCCGGGCTACGGCTTCCTGTCCGAGAGCCTGGCCTTGATCGAAGCCTGCGAGGCCGCCGGCATCGCCTTCGTCGGCCCGTCGCGCGACGCCATCCGGCGCATGGGCTCGAAGATCGAATCCAAGCGCATCGTGGTCGAGCACGGCGTGCCGGTCGTGCCCGGCTACCACGGCGATGACCAGGCGACCGCGGTGCTGGCCGAAGCTGCCGCGCGCATCGGCTTCCCGGTGCTGATCAAGGCTTCGGCCGGCGGCGGCGGCAAGGGCATGCGGGTGGTGCGCGCCGCGGGCGAATTCGCCGCCGCGCTGGACACCGTGCGGCGCGAGGCCAAGGCCTCGTTCGGCGACGACCGCGTGCTGCTCGAACGCTACCTGGCCGAACCCCGCCACCTCGAGGTGCAGTTGCTCGGCGACAAGCACGGCCATCTGGTGCACCTGTTCGAGCGCGAGTGCTCGATCCAGCGCAACCACCAGAAGGTGATCGAGGAGGCGCCGGCAGCCCATCTGCTGGACGCGCAGCGCGAGCAGCTGTACCGGCACGCGCTGGCGGTCGGGCGCGCCATCGGCTACGACAGCACCGGCACGATCGAATTCATCCACGACGCGGGCAGCGGCGACACCTTCTTCCTGGAGATGAACACCCGGCTGCAGGTCGAGCACCCGGTGACCGAGGCCACGGTGGGCATCGACCTGGTCGAATGGCAGTTGCGCGTCGCCGCCGGCCAGCCGCTCGCGTTCGAGCAACGGGACCTGAACCGCCGCGGCTGGGCGATCGAGGCGCGGGTCTGCGCCGAAGACCCGGCGGCCGGCTTCGCGCCCGAGATCGGTGCCATCGTCGGCTACACGGAGCCCGGCGGCGACGGTGTGCGCGTCGACAGCGGCGTGCGCGCCGGCAGCCGCGTTACGCCGTACTACGACTCGATGCTGGCCAAGGTCATTGCCTTTGCCGAGACCCGCGAGCAGGCCGCTCGCCGCCTGGCCACCGCGCTCGACCAGTACCAGCTGCTGGGGGTGCGCAGCAACCTGGGCTTCCTGGCCGACCTGCTGCGGGCACCGGCTTTCGGGCAGATGCTCAGCACCCACTACATCGAGCGCAGCTTCCCCGCAGGCTGGCATCCGCGGGGCGATGCGGTCGAGGCCGTGGCGACGGCCGCGCTGGGGTGTGCGCTGGCCGCCCACGCGCTGTACACGGCCTCGCCGTGGCAGGCGCTGGGCGCCTGGCGCGTGACCGGCGATGCCGCGCCGGCGGGCGTGGGCGTGCTGCTCGAGGACCCGTCGCGCACGCTGCACGAGGCGCTGGTGCAGACTCGCGGCAACACGTGGCAGGTGCAGGTGGGCGAGCGCAGCTTCAGCTTGGTCGCCCGGCTCGACGGCGAACGGCTGGAAGTCGAACACGCAGGCCGCAGCGCGACCCACCGCTTCCTGCGCGTTCACGACGCCGGTGCCGAGCGCGTGTGGCTGTGCGGCCCGCAGGGCACCCACACCTGGACCCGCGTGGATCGCATCCGCCACGCGCTTGCCGGCGGCGATGCGGTCGGGGCCGATGCCGGCAACAGCCTGCGTGCGCCGATGCCGGGGCTGGTGATCTCCGTGCCCGTCGCTGTCGGCGAAAGCGTGCGCGCCGGCGACCCGCTGGTGATGTTGGAGGCGATGAAGATGCTGCACACGCTGGCGGCGCCGGCCGACGGCCGCGTGACCGAACTGCGCTGTCGCGAAGGTGATTCGGTGCGCGGCGGCGATGTGCTGGTGTTGGTCGAACCCCAGGGGAACGCATGAACGAGCCGATCTACTTCACAGAGCAGCACCGCCAGTTCCGCGACAACCTGCGCCGCTTCATCGACCGGGAGGTGGTGCCGCAGGCCGACGCCTGGGAAGATGCAGGCCTGGTGCCGCGCAAGGTGATGCGGCAGATGGGCGAGCTGGGCTATCTCGGCGTGCGCTACCCCGAGCAATACGGCGGCTCGGGCCTGGACACCGTGTACAGCGCGATCCTGGCCGAGGAACTCGGCCGCTCGACCTTCGGCGGCTTCGCGGTCACGGTCACGGTGCACACCGACATGGCGTCGCCGCACCTCGCCAGCTTCGGCACGCCCGAGCAGCTGCAGCGCTACCTGCCGGCGCTGATCCGCGGCGAGAAGGTCTGCGCGGTGGCGGTCACCGAGCCCGACGCCGGCTCCGACGTGGCCGGCATCCGGACCCGCGCGGTGCGCGACGGCGACCACTGGGTCATCGACGGCAGCAAGATGTTCATCACCAACGGCGTGCACGGCGACCTGTACTTCGTGGGCGCCAAGACCGATCTCACGGCAAAGGGTTCGCGCGGCATCTCGATCTTCATCGTCGAGAAGGGCACGCCCGGGTTCCGCGTCGGTCGCGCACTGAAGAAGAGCGGCTGGCTGTGCAGCGACACCGCCGAGCTGGTGTTCGAGAACTGCCGCATACCGGCGGCCAACCTGCTAGGGGGCGAGAACAAGGGCTTCTACCAGATCATGCGCAACTTCCAGAACGAACGCATGGTGATCGGCGCCCAGGCCATGGGTGAAGCCGCGCGGGCGATCGAGATGACGGTGGACTACGTGCGCGAGCGCAAGGCCTTCGGTGCGACGCTGTGGGACAAGCAGGCGATCCGCCAGCGCCTGGCGATGCGCGCGGCGCAGGTCGAGGCCGGGCGCGCACTGGTCTACCACGCCGCCTGGCTCGATGCGCAGGGCAGGGACTGCGTCAAGGAGGTGTCGATGGTCAAGGCCTTGTGCGGCGAACTCGTCAACGAGGTGATGTACGACTGCCAGCAGTTCCACGGCGGCTTCGGCTACATGCACGAGGCGGCGATCGCCCGCATGGTGCGCGACGCGCGTGTCGAGGCCATCGGCGGCGGCGCTACCGAAGTGATGCTCGAAGAAGTGGCCAAGCGGATGTGAGGCGCGTCGAGCGCAAGAAGGGAAGGAACGTCGATGTCGAAAAAAGATTCGGGCCATGACGAGCGGGTGCGCAAGTGGCAGCAGATCACCGTGATCTCGCCCTACAGCCGCGAACTCGGCCTGCGCCTGCACGAGGTCGAGCCGGAGTGGTGCGTCATCAAGGTGCTGCCCGATGCGCGCCTGGTCGGCAACCCGGAGACGGGTGTGGTCCATGGCGGTGTAGTCACCGCCCTGCTCGACAGCTGCTACGGGCTGGCGATATTCGTGCGGATGGACAAGCTGCGCCCTATGGCAACCCTCGATCTGCGGATCGACTATCTGAAGGCGGCGACTCCGGGGCGGGAGATCTTCGGTGGAGCGGTCTGCTACAAGCTGGGCCACGAACTGGCGTTTGTCCGGGGCTGCGCTTACCACGACACACCGGACGATCCGATCGCCACTTCGTCCGCAATCTTCATGTTCACCGGGGGCCCGGTGATCGCGCTCGATGCTGCGCTATCGGCACTGCAGGAGAACCGGCCATGAACGTGAATGCCATTGTCACCGCAGCACGTGCGAGCCGGAACTGGACTCCGATCGTGGAACTCGTGCCCTACGCGTGCTTCCTCGGCATGCGCCTGGACATCAAGGGCGACCAGTTCACGGCCTGCATGCCGTTCGACCCGAAGCTCATCGGCAATCCCGCGTTGCCCGCACTGCACGGCGGCGCGACAGGTGGCTTCCTCGAGTGCGCCGGTATGTTCTACCTGCTGTGGCACATGGACAGCGCGGACCTGCCCAAGACGATCAACTTCACCTTCGAGTACCTGCGCTCCGGTCGGCCCGAAGACGTCTATGCCAACGTCTTCATGGTCAAGCAGGGCCAGCGCGTCGCACACCTGCGCGTCGAAGCCTGGCAGTCCAGCCCCGACAAACCCATCGCCGTCGGCCACGGCAACTTTATGCTCAAGCCGGCGCCCGCCGCCGAAGGAAACCCATGACCACGACTGCCTACCGTTCCATCTACCGCGCCGGCCTGTTCGCCGGACAGACCGTCATCGTCACTGGCGGCGGCAGCGGCATCGGCCGCTGCATCGCGCACGAACTGGCCAGCCTCGGCGCGGCGCTCGCGCTCGTGGGCCGCAGGCTCGAGAAGCTCGCTGCCGTGCAGGCCGAGATCGCCGCCGCCGCGCCCGGGACCCATGTCACGATCCACTCCTGCGACATCCGCGACGAGCCCGGTGTCAAGCAGATGGTGGCCGACGTGCTGGCCGCCCACGGCCGCATCGACGGGCTGGTCAACAACGCGGGGGGCCAGTACCCGCAACCGGTGCGCGACATCACGCTCAAGGGCTGGGACGCGGTCGTCCGCAACAACCTGCATGGCGGCTTCCTGGTCTCTCGCGAGGTCTACACGCAGTGGATGGAAGGCCAGGGCGGGTCCATCGTCAACATCATCGCCGACATGTGGATGGGCATGCCCGGCATGGCGCACAGCGGCGCCGCGCGCGCCGGCATGCTGTCATTCACCGAGACCGCGGCCTGCGAGTGGGGCCACGCGGGGGTGCGCGTCAACGCGGTGGCGCCGGGCTTCGTCGCGAGCAGCGGCTTCGACACCTACGGGCCCGAGATGAAGGCCAAGTTCCGCAGCCTGATGAAGACTGCGCCGCTGCAGCGCTACGGCACCGAGGCTGAAGTCTCGTCGGCCGTCGTCTACCTGCTCTCCGAGGGCGCGGCCTACATCACCGGGTCCTTCATCCGCGTCGACGGCGGCGTTCCGAACGCGCGCCAGACCTGGAAACTCGAGGAGCACAGCCGCAACCAGCCCTACGAGGGCTTCCCGCTCGCGACGATGCCGGAATGCCTGAAGCCCGGCGCCCAGTAGGCCGTACGAAGTAGTCCCACCCCATCACACATCAGGAGTGCTCACATGCCTATCGATCCTCCCGCCGGCGCCCAGACGGTTCCCTTCAGGACGCACAACCGCACCATCACCGAAACCGACATCGTCACCTTCGTCAACGTGGTGGGTCTGCACGAGCCCTTCTTCATCGACATGGAGTACATCAAGAACAACATGTCGGGCAAGCACCGCAACCGCTTCGCGCCCGGGCCGATGATCATCTCGGTCGGCATGGGTCTGCTGGCGCCCACGGTGGCCGGCATCATCGACAAGGTGCTCGAGGGGCGCGAGCACGGCCCCTTCGGCGGCATGACCAGCGTGGATGCACGTGTCAAGGCCGCGCTGTTCCCCGGCGACACCGTGCATGTGGAGGGCGAGGCCTGGCTGCGCCCGCCCACCTCGCGCGGCTACACGCTGATGGACCTGCGCCACCGCGTCATCAACCAGCACGGCGAGGTGCTGGTCGAGTTCACCGAGACCATCACCTTCCTGCCCAAGGGCGCGGTCGAGCACTGACACACGCCTTGCCGTCGACGGCGAAAGGGCCTTGCCATGAGCGAAAGATTCAAGTCGCGCACCGCAGTCGTCACGGCGGCGGGCTCCGGCATCGGCGCCGCCGCGGCGCGTGGCTTCGCCCGGGAGGGCGCGCGCGTGGTGGTGGCTGACCTGAGCGGCAGGAGGGCGGAGGAAACGGCGGCCGCGATTGCCGCCGCAGGCGGCCAAGCGGCGTGGATCAAGATGGACGCGGCCGATCCGGATGCGGTGCAGGCCACCGTGCAACTGGCGCTGGAACGCTGGGGCAGCATCGACGTGCTGGTGAACAACGCCGGCTACGGCGAGCCCGGCCTGCTGGCCGACTGTTCCATCGAGGCCTGGAACCGGACGCTGGCGGTCACGCTGACCAGCGTCTTCCTGGGGCTGAAGTACAGCCTGCCGCTGATGCGCCGCCAGGGCCGGGGCGTGATCGTGAACATGGCGTCGGTCTCCGGCACGGCCGGCGACTACGGCATGTCGGCCTACAACGCAGCCAAGGCCGGCGTCATCAACCTCACGCGCTCGGCGGCGCTGGAGTGCGCGCAAGACGGCATCCGCGTCAACTGCGTCTGTCCGGGTGGCATCGACACCCGCGTCACGCAGGTGTTGGCCGGCGAACGCGCGGGCGAAGTGCGCCGCGCGATGGCCGCCGTCCACCCCCTGGGGCGCATGGGCGACGCCGACGAGATCGCCAATGCGATCCTTTTCCTGGCCTCCGACGAGGCCTCGTTCATCACCGGCGCGGCACTGGTCGCCGACGGCGGCCTGACAGCGCAGACCGGCCTGCCGCCCTTCGTGGCCCGCTGAACCCGCTGAACCCGCGAGACAGGACCGATATGGATTTCGCCTTCACCGAAGAACAGAACCTGCTGCGCGACAGCGTGCGCGCGATGATGGACCGCGTGGCCACGCCGGAGTACATCCGCCGCTGCGATGCCGAGCCGCGCTACCCCTACGAGCTGTACGACGCCTTCGTCGGGATGGGGCTGCTGCGCATGCCGTTTCCCGAGTCGGTCGGCGGGCTCGGCGGCAGCGTGATCGACTTCGCCGTGATCGCCGAAGAGCTCGGCCGCAAGAGCTACGACTTTCTCGGCGCCTACGGCACCTGCGTCTTCAACGGCCTGAACATCCTGCACAACGGCACCGAGGCGCAGCGTGCGCACTGGCTGCCCAAGCTGCTCGACGGCAGCATCCGCATGTCGATCTCGATGACCGAGCCGGGCGCGGGCTCGGATGCCGGCGCGATGCGCACGAGCGCACGGCGCGAGGGCGACATGTGGGTCATCAACGGCCAGAAGGTGTTCTCCACCGGCGCCGGCGCCGACAGAAACGTCATCAACCTGTACGCCCGCACGCAAGCCGAAGGGCCGCACCAGCAGGCGCTGTCGCTATTTCTGGTCGACAAGGACACTCCGGGCATCACGTTGCGCAAGCTGGACACGCTGGGCCGCCGTTCGCTGGGTACCTACGAGGTGTTCTTCGACGATGTGCGCGTGCCCGCCGACCGCTTGGTGGGCGAGCCGGACAAGGGCTGGGGCTACATGCTGTCCGGCCTGCAACTCGAGCGCCTGATGACGGCCGCCGGCTACGTGGGCGGTGCGCAGTCCGCAGTCGACCTGGCGCTGGCCTACGCCAAGGAGCGCAAGCAGTTCGGCAAGCCGATCGGCACCTTCCAGTCCATCGCCCACATGCTGGCCGACATGCAGACCGCGGTCGAGGCCAGCCGGCTGATGATGTGGCGCGCCGCGTGGCAACTGTCGCGCGGCGAAGACGCGCTGATGGCGATCTCGCAGGCCAAGCTCTTCGGCTCGGAGGCGTACGCCAACATCGCCAACCAGGGCATGCAGATCATGGGCGGCTACGGCTACATCATGGAATTCGACATGCAGCGCCATTACCGCGACGCGCGTGCCACCACCATCACCGCGGGCACGTCGCAGATGCAGCGCAACCTGATCGCCGGCCTGTTGGGCCTGAAAACCAAGTGAGGCCCGCATGGATTTCGATCTGACCGAAGAACAAGTGCAGTTGCGCGACGCCGCGCGCAAGCTGGCACGGCAGGAGTTTCGTGACAAGGCAGCGCGCTGGGACCGCGAGGAAGCGTTCCCGGAAGAGAACAAGCACCGCCTGGCCGAACTCGGCTACCTGGGCCTGAGCGTCGACAAGGAATACGGTGGCTCCGGTGCCGGCCTGGTCAGCACCTACCTGGTGATCGAGGAACTGGCCAAGGTCGACCTGCTGACGGCGATGATCGTGCATGACCAGAACGTGTCGCCGCGCATCATCGCCAACCACGGCCCCGAGGAACTCAAGAGCCGTCTGGTGCCCCGCTTCGTCAGCGGCGAGCTTGAGTGCAGCATCGCCTGGACCGAACCGCAGGCCGGCTCCGACGGCACCGCGATTCGCACGGCGGCCGTGCGCGACGGCGACGAGGTCCTGATCAACGGCAGCAAGATCTTCACCACCTTCGGCGACCGCGCCGACATGCACCTGGTGTACGCGCGCTTCGGGCCGTCCAGCGGCGCCAGGGGCATCGGCACGATCGTCGTCGAGCGCGACCGCCCCGGGCTGACGGTGCGCAAGCTCGAAGGCAAGATGGGCGTGCGCGGCGCGGCCGAGAACGAGCTGTTCTTCGACAACGTGCGGGTGCCGGCGAGCAACATCGTGACCCTGGGCGACCCCGCAAACTCGCGCGGCTTCGTCAAGCCGCTGACCATCTACAACGGCACCCGCGTCGGCATGGGCGTGATGGCGCTGGGCGTGGCCGAGGGCGCGTTCGAGTTGGCGCGCGAGTACATGACGGTGCGCGAGCAGTTCGGCCAGAAGTTGAGCGAGATGCAGGGCCTGCGCTGGATGATGGCCGATGCGCTGATCGAGATCGAGGCCGCGCGCTGCCTGTGCTACAAGGCGCTGGCGCTGATCGACGCCGGCAGGCCCGACCCGCAGCTGTGCTCGATCGCCAAGGTCTTCGCCACCGAAATGGCGCAGCGCGTGACCGTGCAATGCCAGCAGATGTTCGGCGGCTACGGCTACTTCGGCTCGCTGCCGCTGGAGCGCATGGTGCGCGACGTGCGCATGCTCACGCTCACCGGCGGCACCACGCAGACGCAGAAGAACGTGATCGCCGGGCACATCTTTCCGAGTTCTTGACCGGCATCTTGAACCCCTTCACCCGATGAACTGAGGCGACTCTGAATGGACTTTTCACTCAACACCGAACAAGTGGCGATGCGCGACATGGCGGCGCGTTTCGCGAAGGAGCGGCTGGCGCCCGACTACATGAAGCGCGAGAAGACGAACACCATCGACCGGACCATCCTGAAGGAGATGGGCAGCCTGGGCCTGATCAGCGCGGGGCTGCCCGAGGAATTCGGCGGCATGGGGGTGGACTGCGTCACCTCCGGCGTGATCATCGAGGAGATCGCCACGGGCGACTTCAACATGAGCTACGTGCAGCTGGTGAGCTGGCTGATGGGCCAGATCCTGTGCAAGTACGCCGAGCCCGACGTGGCGAACGAATGGGTGCCCAAGCTCGCGGCGGGCGAGGCCCTCGTGGCCCTGGGCCTGACCGAACCGCGCGGCGGCTCCGATGCCGCCAACCTGATCCTGCGTGCCGAGCGCAAGGGCGACCACTACATCATCAATGGCGAGAAGACCTCGATCAGCTTCTGCGAGCAGGCCGATGTGATCGTGTCCTTCGCCCGCACCGGCAAGGTCGAGGACGTGGCCAAGGGCATCAGCGCCTTTGTCATCCCCATGAACGCGCCGGGCGTCAGCCGCGCGCGTTTCAACGACGTGGGCACGAAGATCGTCGGCCGCGGCTCGGTGTTCTTCGACAACGTGAAGATCCCGGTGAACCACCGCATGGGCGAGGAGAACCGGGCGTTCTTCCAGATCATGAACGGCTTCGACTACAGCCGCGCGCTGATCGGGCTGCAGTGCCTGGGCGCGGCGCAGGCCTCGTTGAACGAATCCTGGGAGTACATCAAGGAGCGCAAGGCGTTCGGCGCGCCGCTGGCTCAGTACCAGGGCGTGACCTTCCCGCTGGCCGAGGCCGACACGCTGCTCACGGCCGCGCGCGCGCTGTGCTACCGCACACTGTGGCTGCGCGATGCCGGCCTGCCGCACACGGCCGAGGCGGCGATGTGCAAGTGGTGGGTGCCCAAGATCAGCTACGAAGTGATCACGCAGTGCCTGCTGACCCACGGCCACTATGGCTACACCACCGACCTGCCGCACCAGCAGCGCATGCGCGACACCCTGGGCCTGCAGATCGGTGACGGCACGGCGCAGATCATGAAGCTGGTCATTGCCAGAGAGCGCGTGGGCCGCGTGGCCGTGCAGTACGCGCAGGGCAGCAAGCAATGAACCGGGCCTTCGCGGCGCCGCGCCTTTCCAGTCGAAGCCGGAGAATTCCATGACGATTCGAATCGAGCGCCACGGCGCGGTTGCGCATGTGGTCCTGGCCCGGCCGGAGCGCTTGAACGCGCTGACGCCGGAGATGATGGAGCAGCTGGCGGAAGCGACCCGAACGCTGCAGCTCGACCGCGACGTGCGCGCCGTGCTGCTGCGCGGCGAGGGTCGCGCGTTTTGCGCCGGTGCCGACGTCGGAACGATGCAGGGGCTGGACGTGCTGTCGGGCCGCCAGCGCATCCAACGCGCGCACCGCGTGATCGCCGGGCTGGCCAACCTGGACAAGCCGGTGATCGCCGTGGTGCGTGGCGCGACGGTGGGTGTCGGCTGGAGCCTTGCGCTGGCCTGCGACCTGATCCTGGCCTCGGACAACGCCAAGTTCAGCCTGGTGTTCAAGAAGATCGGACTCGCGCCCGACGGCGCGGCGGCCTATTTCCTAACCCAGTATATCGGCGTGCTGCGGGCGCGCGAGCTGATGATGACGGCGCGCATGGTGCCGGCCGAGGAAGGCCGCCAACTCGGCATGGTCAACGAGGTGCTGCCCGACGAGCAGCTCGACGCGCGGGCCGTCGCGCTGGCCGAGGAACTGGCGGAATCGGCCACCTTCGCGCTCGCGGTCGGCAAGCGCATGTTCCGCAACGCCATGCAGCCCAGCCTGGAAGCATTCCTCGACTACGAAGCGCAGGCCCAGAACCTGGTGCTGCACAGTGACGACCGCAAGGAAGGCGTTGCGGCCTTCATGGAAAGGCGCAAAGCCAATTTCGTCGGCCATTGACCCCGGAGTGCCCACCATGTTCCAACTCGACCCCGATCTCGAATCCTTCCGCCAGGACATCCGCAAGACCGCCGAGCGCGCCTTCAGCGCCAAGGCCGCGTACTGGGACGAGAAGGAGGAATTCCCGACCGAGAACCGCGACCTGCTCGCCAAGCTCGGCTACCTCGGCATGGTGATCCCGGAAGCCCACGGCGGCTCGGGCGCGCCGGTGATCCAGGGCACCATCCTGCTTGAGGAAGTGGCGCGGGTGTGCTTCAACACCGCGCTGGTGGCGCAGATCGCGCTCAACGGGCCGTCGCGCGCGCTGGCGGTGCTGGCGTCCGAAGAGCAAAAGCAGCGCTGGCTGCCGGGCTGCGCCAAGGGCGACTACAACTTCGCTATCGGCATCAGCGAGCCCGGCGCCGGCTCGGGCATGACCGACATGATCACCTCGGCCACGCCCGACGGCGACCACATCGTGCTCAACGGCCAGAAGGCCTACTGCACCGGCGGCCACCTGGCCAGCCACATCTTCGTGTTCGCGCGCTGGGGCAAGACGCAGGGCCCGCGCGGCATCGGGGCGCTGGTGGTCGAGCGCGGCATGAAGGGCTTCGAGGTCGGTCATCCGGACCGCAAGATGGGCGGGCGCGGCATGCCCGAGGTCGAGCTCTACTTCGACCATTGCCGCGTGCCGATGCAAAACGTGATCCTCGCCGGCGACCCCGACTCGACGCGCAGTTTCAAGCGCCTGATGAGCTCGTTCGGGCCCGAGCGCGTCGGCAATGCCGCGATGTGCCTGGGCGTGGCGCAGGCGGCCTACGAGGCCGCCAAGAAGTATTCGCAGGAGCGCGAGCAGTTCGGGCGGCCGATCTGCGAGTTCCAGGGTCTGCAGTGGAAGATCGCCGACATGGCGGTGCAGTTGCACGCTGCGCGCCTGATGATCTACCGCGCGGCGACGAACCTGGTCGACGGCTTCCCTGACCCGCTCGAAGCGGCGATGGCCAAGCTCTACGCCAACGAGATGGTGCAGCGTGTCACCAACGAGGCACTGCAGATCCACGGCCACGCCGGCTTCACGCGCGCGCTGCCGCTGGAGCGCATGGTGCGCGACTCGCGCGGCTTCGCGCTTGGCGGCGGCACGACCGAGATCCTGCGCAACACGATTGCGTCCATGGTCTACGGCCGCGCGTTCGACCAGCGCAGGAGCTGAGCGTGCCGGCTGGTCGACCCGGAGAGGGTTGATCGGAAGTCCGTTCCTCAAATCAGGGGGCGCGTGATCGTGCCATCGGCCTGCAGCGACTCGATGGCGGTGGCGTCATAGCCCAGTTCCGACAGGATGGCGCTGGCATGCTCGCTCAGCCGCGGCGGCAGTGTGTCGGCGCAGCCAGGGTTTGTGGAGAGCTTCACCGGCAGGCCCAGCGAGCGGTGGCCCTGTTGGTCCACCACCATGCCGCGGTGGACCGCGTGCGGCTGTGACAGGGCCTGCGCCACATCGTTCACCGGTCCCGCCGGTACGCCGTGGCGCATCAGATCCTCACACAGCGCAGCGGCCGGGACGTTGACCAGCGTGCGTTCGATCTCGGCGCGCAGCGCATCGCGGTTGACCAGCCGCAACGGGCTGTCGGTGAAGCGCGGGTCGTCTGCCAGGTCGGGGCGCGACACGCATTCGCAGAAGCGCTTGAACTGGCCGTTGTTGACGACGCCGAGGAAGACCTCGCCGTCAGCCGCCGCGTAACGGTCGTAGGGCGCGATGTTAGGGTGGGCGCTGCCCATGCGCTGTGGGATGCGGCCGGAATAGAACCAGTTCGACGCATGCGGCACCAGCAGCGCCAGGCCGGTGTCGAACAGCGTCGCCTCAACGCGCTGGCCGAGGCTGCTGCGCTCGCGCGCCGCCAGCGCCAGCAGCACGCCGCTGAGTGCGTTATATCCGGTGAGGTAGTCGACCACCGGCACACCAAGCCGCAACGGGCCTGAGTCGGGCGTGCCGTTGACGCTCATCAGGCCGCAGATCGCCTGCAGCACGGCGTCATAGCCGGGAAGGCCGCCCAGCGGCCCGTCGGCGCCGAAGCCGCTGACGCTGCAATAGATCAGCCGCGGATGGCGTGCTGCGAGCGTGCCCTCGTAGCCCAGGCCCCACTTCTCCATGGTGCCGGGCAGAAAGTTCTCGATCAGCACATCGGCGTCGGCCAGCAACTTCTCCAGCACGGCGCGCCCCGCCAGGCGCGACAGGTCGACGGCGATCGATCGTTTGCCGCGGTTCAGCGCACCGAAGTAGGCCACTTCACCGCGCTCGTCCAGGGGCGGGCCGAAGCGGCGTGCCTCGTCGCCGTCGGGCGGCTCGACCTTGATGACGCTGGCGCCGTGATCGGCGAGCATCTGCGCGCACAGCGGGCCGGCCAGCACCCGCGAGAGGTCGAGCACGCGCAGGCCGGCCAGCGCGCCGAGTGGGGGCTGGCTCATGTCACGCCCCTGCAAGCAGACGCTGGGCTTCGGCGCGGACGGCAGCCGGCATCGGTACCGACTTGCGCGCCGCCAGGTCGAAGAACAGCGCAGCAACAACGATTGTGGTGATCACTTCACCGCTGGCCGAATCCAGAACGTAGTGCACCAGGTGAAAGACCTTGTCGCTCAGCGCGAGCATGCCGCTGCGGATCTCCACCGCGGTGCCGGACCGCAGCGGCCGGTGATACGCGATGTCGTAGTCGAGCGCCGCCGATCCCAGCCCGCTCGCGAAGAGTTCGGCGCGGTCGATCTTCATCGCCCGGAACAGGTGCGTGATCGCGTCGTTGAAGCGCGCGATGTGCGCGCGCGGCGGCGCCACGCCAGCTGAATCGCACTCCCAGGACTCGACCGAGCCGCGGTACGTCAGCAGCAGGTGCTCGGGCTGCTGTTGCATTGGCAGCACGTCCGCCATCGGTTGGGGCCGCTGCAATTCGGCCAGTTCGCCTGCCAGAGTTGCGGCGGCCGCCGCAACGTCATCGGGCCAGGGCAGGGGCGTCGTGCGGTCTGGTCCGACCCAGCGGAGGCGCGTCTCGAACGCCGCCGATTCGATGCCGGTCTCCTGGTTGACCATGCGGCTGGCGATGTCCAACGTGCCGTCTGCCGCCACGGCGCGAACGCCCGAACGGATGAAATAGATGTGGCCGGCGCGCAATTCGCGCTTGAACAGCGCACGGTCGGTGGCCGGCATCAGGCTGCCCGCGCTGCTGCGCAGGCGCGACGGCATCAAGCCCAGGCGGGCGGCCAGATGGGCCTGCGCATCGCTGGCCTTGGCCAGATAGAACTGCACGTTCAGGTGGCCCCACTGGTCGCACTCCCAGGAGTTGATGGCACCCCGTCCGGTGATGAAAGTGGGCGCGCTCATAGTGCGGTTTCCGGCAGCAGACGTTCCAGCGCTGTGGCCAGGATGGCCGGGTCCAGCAGCGTCGAGCGGCGCCCGTCGAGGTCCATGTTGACGGTGTAGACCTTGGACGTCATCGCCACCTGGCCGGTCTCGACGTTCGTCAGCCGGTGGTAGAAGGTCAGCCGCTTCTCGCTGGCCTCGAGCACACCGCTGTCCATGCGCAGCAGGTCGCCGGCGCGCAGTTCCCTGAGGTAGGCGATCTCCTGCTTGACGGCAGCCGGCGCCTGGCGGCGTTCGCGGATGAACGCCGGCGTGATGCCGATCGAGGCCATCACATGCCAGGCCGCGTCGGAAACCTTGGAGACGTAGAACTGGACGTTCATGTGGCCGAGGTGGTCGCACTCGCCGGGCGCGACTCGGCCGAGGTGGGTTTCGATGAGCAATGCGGCTCCAGGTGAAAGATGCAGCCTCTCAAGCAAATGTGGCTTTGCCACTTTGCGTGATCGCTGGGGGCGGGAATGACGAAGTCATTTCCTGGGGGTGCTCAGTTGGGTTTGAAGTTCGATTCCTTGGCGATGCGCCGCCACTTGGCGAGGTCGGATTCCACCGTGGCGGCCAATTCAGCCGGCGTGCTGCCGGCAGGTTCCTGGTACAGCGTGACCAGGCGCTCGCGCACCTCCGGCAGCGACATGATGCGAGCCACTTCGGCCGACAG
This sequence comes from Rhizobacter sp., assembly GCA_036676235.1. Taxonomy (GTDB): domain Bacteria; phylum Pseudomonadota; class Gammaproteobacteria; order Burkholderiales; family Burkholderiaceae_C; genus JAKFDI01. The sequence continues at coordinate 60,174 of JAKFDI010000094.1, forward strand.
GCGAGCGACGATCTCCGGCGGCGTGCCCGCCGGCGCCAGCAGGGCGGTCCAGCTGCCCAGCGTGATGCCTTTGATGCCGCTTTCTTCGAGAGTGGGAACGTCGGGCAGCAGCGGCGAACGGCTGCTCTGCAGCACCGCAAGCGGACGGAGCTTGCCCGCCTTGATGTGCGGAATGGAGACGAAGGGGTCGACCACGGCGTCGACCTCGCCCCCGAGCACGGCATTGAGCTGCGGTCCGGTTCCCTTGTAGGGCACCACCGTGAGGTCCGCTTGCAGCGCCTGCTTCAACTGCTCGCCGATCAGGCGAAGCAGCGAGGTGCCGGCGCCGAAGCTGAAGCGCCCGGGCCGGCTGCGTGCTTCGGAAGCGAAGTCCTGCATGGTGCGCACCGGAAGTGCCGCGTTGACGACCAGGACGCCGTTCAGATTGACCATCAACGAGATCGGTGCGAAGTCCTTGACCGGGTCATAGGGCACTTTTTGCAACGCCGGCGCGAGTGTCAAGGGGCTCGCGGCCGTCATCAGCAGGGTATAGCCGTCGGGCGCTGCTCGTGCCGCCGCGCCGGTGCCATCGGCGCCCGGCATTGAATCGACAAAGAAGTTTTGCTTGAACGACTCGGACAGCTTGGGTGCCACCAGTCTCGCCAACACGTCCGTGCTGCCGCCCGCGCCGAAGGGCACGACGATGCGGACCGGCTTCGCCGGATAAGGCTCAGCAGCGAATGTCCAGGATCCCTGAGCGAGCAAGGCGAACAAGGCGAGCGGTCGCAGCGCCTGTCGCAGGAGAGAAAATGTTGGTGCCATGGGGTTCCCCGGTCGCCGTTGTTGATGATCAGCCCGTGGGCGGCTCTACTCGGCCTTGATGCCAGCGGCCTTCACGGTGGCGGCCACCGAAATCATCTCCGCGCGATGAACGGCCGCCAGCGTCTCCGCGCTACCCGGACGCGGGTCAAAGCCGATGGCGCGAATCTTGTCGCTGGTGGCCGGGTCTTTCAGGATCGACAGCAGTTCGTTGCCGAGACGCACGGCGATGTCCTTGGGTGTCCCGGCAGGCGCGAAGAAACCCAGCCAGGCCGAGTAGGCCATGCCCTTGACGCCGGCTTCCGCGGCGGTCTCGAGGTCGGGCGCCAACGGCGAACGCTGGGCGCCGGTCTGCGCCAGCGCGCGCAGCCGGCCCGCGCGGATGTTGGGCAGGCTGGCGGACAGCGGCTCGCAGACGACGTCGATCTGACCCCCGATCAGGTCCGTGAGGCCCTGGGCCGAGGACTTGTACGGGACCTTGAGCAGATCGACCCCGGCAGCGGCCTTGAAGAGCTCGGTGCACAGCAGTGCCGAACTGGTGCCTGAACCGTAGGTGATCTTGCCCGGCGCAGCCTTGGCCGCGCTTACCAGATCGCGCACCGACTTCAACGGGGAGGCTGCTGGAACGACGAAGACGAAGGACGCGTCGGCGGCCAGCGCGAGCGGCACGAAGTCCTTCAGCGGATCGACGGGAAAACTGGCGTAGAGGAAAGCATTGGCCGCCAGCGTGGTGTTCGAGCCGATCAGCAGCGTGTAGCCGTCGGGCGCAGCCTTGGCCGCTGCGGCAACACCCAGCACGCCGCCGGCGCCTGCGCGGTTGTCGATGACGACGGTCTGGCCCAGCCTCTCGCCCAGCGCCTGCCCGACCAGTCTGGCGATGGCGTCCGTGCTGCCGCCGGCCCCCTGCGGAACCACCATCTGCAGGGGCTTCGAGGGCCAGGCCTGGGCCTGGGCCGGTTGCACGAGGCACGCCAGGGTCGAGATTGCCAGCGCAAACTTCAGAAGATTCATGCAAGTCTCCAACGAGGTGAAGTTGAGATCGAACAACCGCCGCAGCGGGCGGACCCAGCGAGCAGCGCTGTACCTGTTCGGCGGCGCTGCATAGAATTCTTGCGGGCCGAATCGGCCTGCCCGATGGAGACCCCATGACCGAAGCTGCAGTGCTCGTGAGCCGCCGAGATCTCGTCTGCGAGATCACCCTCAACCGACCCGAGCATCGCAATGCGATGTCGCCGGAGATGCTGGGCCCGTTCCAGCAGGTCATCGACCAGGTCAAGGCCGACCGCGAGATCCGTTGCGTCGTCATTACCGGCAATGGTTCCAGCTTCTGCTCGGGCGCTGATTTCCGCAGCGGCATCCTCGACCGCGGCAACGAACAGCCGCACGACGCGTCCTACGGCATCTATCGCCCGTTCCTGACCATCCTGGAGGTGCAGGTGCCGGTGATCGCGGCGATGAACGGCCATGCCATCGGCGGCGGTTTCGGCCTCGGTCTGGTCTGCGACCTGCGCGTGGCCAACCGCGAGGCCCGCTACGGCGCCAATTTCGCCCGCCTGGGCATCCATTCCGGCATGGCCATCAGCTACCTGCTGCCGCGCATCACCAGCGTGCCGCGCGCGGCCGAACTGCTGTTCACCGGGCGTGTGTTCTCCGGCACCGAGGCGGCCGAGATGGGCATCGCCAACTACGCAGTCGAGCCCGGCCAGGTGCTGGCGAAGTCGCGCGAACTCGCCGCCGAGATCGCAGCCTGCGCGCCGGTGGCCGTGCGCATGATGAAGCGCAGCCTGTACCGTGGACTGAACTGGGACCCCAAGGCGGCCGGCGAGATCGAGGCCTTCGCGCAGTCGCGCACGCTCGAGATGGCCGATGCGAAGGAAGGCGTGGCTGCCCTGCTCGAAAAGCGCCAGCCGCAGTTTCGCGGTGTCTGATCGCAGCGCGGCCGCGGTCATCGTGCGGGGCCTGGTCGAGTGACGTATTTCGGGCACGGGCTCACCATCCGCCGAACGACAGGCCGCCGTTGACGCTGACGGTCTGACCGGTGACCTGCGATGCGGCGTCCGACGCGAGGAACGCGACTACGCCGGCGACCTCGGCGGCATTCGGCGCGCGGCCCTGTGGGAAGCGTTCGAGCGCCTTCGAGAACAAGCGGTTCTCGAAGCCGGGCTTGGAGAAGATGCGGTCCCAGCCCGGTGTGTCGCTGGTCAGCGTGAGGGCGACCGCATTGACGCGGATGTGCCAGCGCGAAAACTCGCGCGCTAGCGCCTTCGTCATCAGCAGGATGGCGGCGCCGGTGGCGCCGATGATGGCCTCGCCCGGGGTCGGGTGGCGCGCCGCGTCGGTCGTCACCATGATCACCGAGCCGGCCCCGCGGGCACGCAGCGCGGGCAGCGCCGCGTGGACCGGAAAGATGCGCGGATAGAGCCGTGCACTGAAGGAAGCCTCGATCTGCGCGGCCGTCATCTCGGCAAATGGCGTCGGGCCGAGCGCACCGGCCGCGCCGGCGCTCACGAGGATGTCGAGTCCGCCGAAGCGCTGAACCGTGCGCTCGACGACGTCGCTCATCGCGGCATGGTCGCCGGCTTCGGCGACCTCGAACGCAGCCTCGGCGCCGAGGCCGCGCAGGCCGACCAAGGCCTCTTCGCCGTGTGCCGGGTCGCGTCCGGTCACGATCACCTGCGCGCCTTCTCGTGCCAGGGCCTGCGCCACCGCGTAGCCGATGCCGCGCGTGCCGCCGGTGACCAGTGCGACCTTGCCCTGCATGCCGTTCTCAGTTCCTGGCGGCGTCGGGCGAGGTGGCGCCCGCCGCAGCCATCGCGGTGATCTCGGCGGGAGCGAATCCGGCCTCTTGCAGGATTTCTCCGCTGTGCTGTCCGAGCCGCGGCGCCAGCCGGCCGATGGCCAGCGGTGTCTTCGACCAGCGCGACGGCGGCCGCAGGCTGACGACGGTGCCCTCGGTCGGGTGCTCGTGGCGCTCGAAGAAGCCAACCGCCTTCAGGTGCTCGTCGTCGAGCAGCGACTCCAGCGAATGCAGCGGGCCGGCGGGCACGTCGGCCTTTTCCAGCAGTTCGAGCCACTGCGCGGTGGTGCGCGTGCGGAAGGTGGTGTCGAGGAAGGCATAGACCTCGGCCGAATGGTCGGTGCGGGCCTGCAGGTTGGCGAAGCGGGGGTCCTTCATGCGCTCGCCTTCGCCGATGCGATCGAGCACTGCGCGCCACTGGCGGTCGTTGATGATGAAGGTGCAGAGGTAGCCGTCGAGCGTGCGGAACGGCCGACGGTCGTGGCTGAGATGGCGCGGGTAGCCGGGCGGCCCCAGCGCGGGCTCGAAGCTGGCGCCCATCAGGTGGTCGCCGAGCACGCCCTGCACCAGCGATTCGAACATCGGCACCTCGACCGCCTGGCCTTCGCCGCTGCGCAGCCTGTGGACCAGCGCCCCGAGCACGGCGTTGACCAGGCACAGGCCCGAGTAGCGGTCGGCCATCGCCATCGGGATGTAGCGCGGCCCCTCGGCGCCGGCGCGCTCGAACAGGCTGGGGATGCCCGCTATGCCCTGCATCAGGTCGTCGAGCGCGGGCTTGGCCGCATAGGGGCCGTCCTGGCCGAAACCGACCCCGCCAACGTAGATGATGGCCGGGTTGGCCGCGGACACGGCTTCGTACGACAGCCCCAGCCGCGCCATCGCGGCCGGCCGCACGTTGTAGATGAAGATGTCGGCGTTCTTGGCCAGCCTGAGCACGGCATCGCGCCCGGCGGGCTGCTTCAGGTCGAGCACGATGCTGCGCTTGTTGCGGTTGTTCTGCTGGAAGATGCCGCCCATGCCGGGGCTGCGCGTCGGGCCGATCCCGCGCACGACGTCGCCTTCGGCGGCTTCGATCTTGATCACGTCGGCACCCATGTCGCCGAGGATCTGGGTGGCGAAGGGGCCCATCAGATAGCCGGTCAGGTCGAGCACCCGGATGCCGTGCAGTGGTGTCAAGTCGGGCTCCTGTCGGCAGCCTGGGGCTGCATCGTCATCGGTTGGTGGCGGCCACGATGGCCTGCCAGGCGCCGGTCGCAGCGGCATCGCGCAAGGCCTGAACCAGTTCGCGCGCCCAGTAGGCCTCGGCGCCGTGTTCGTCGCGCCAGGCCAGCATGCGGCGCGTGCTTTGATGCAGGTGGTGTTCGGCGGTGACGCCCATCGCGCCATGAAGCTGGTGTGCAATGCGCACGCACAAGCCCGCGGCCTCGCCGGCGCGCAGCTTGGCCGCCGCCATCGCCGCCACCGACCAGGGGCCGTCGCCGGTGCTTGCTGCGGCCTGCACCGCGACGCGCACGGCGGCGGTTTCTTCGGCCAGCTGCGCCAGCTGGTGCTGCACGGCCTGAAACTGGCCGATGGCACGGCCGAACTGCACGCGCTCGCCGGTGTAGGCCAGCGTCAGCGCGAGCACCCGGCGGCAGGCACCGGCGATCTGCGCGGCGCGCAGCAACGCGGCACGGCCGAGTACCTCGGCATGGCGCAGCCCCTGCAGGCGCTGGCAGGCCACGCCGGGCGCGGGCAACGCCAGGTCGAGCACCGCAACGCGGTCGCGCGGGTCGCCGGCCGGTGCGCGGCCGGACGTGGTCGTGTACGCACCGTTCGGCAGGTACAGCAACCAGGCTTCGGCGCTGGCGTTGGCGTCGGTGCCGACCAGCACGATCCCGGCGCTGTGTGACGCCCATGGCACGTTGCGCGCCTCGATGGCGACGCGCCCTTGTCGGTGCGCTGCGGCCAGGTCGACCGTGGCGCAGGCAAAGCTCAGCGGCCCGGCCACGGCCGGCAGGCCGGCGCGGTCGAGCAGCCAGCCGGCGAGCACGGTTTCGGCCACCGGCAGGGGCAGGTTGAATTCGCCGGCGCGTTCGAGCAAGGCGCAGGCGTCCAGCCAGTCACCGCCCGCGCCGCCGCGCTCCTCAGATACCAGCAGCTGTGCGGGCGTCAGGGCCTCGAGCGCCGACCACAGCGCCTGCGGCCAGGTGCCGGCATCGGCGCTGGCGACGACATCGGTGCCGCAGCGCTGCGCGAACAATCGTTCGGCCGCCTCGGCCAGGGGACGGGCGAGTTCGCTCATTTGCCTTGCAGGTTCTTCGCGATCATGTTGCGCAGCACTTCGTTGGTGCCGCCGCGCAGGTTGTAGGTGGGCGCCAGCGGCAGCGCGTCGGCCATCAACTGCTCCAGCGCGTCGTCGCCGGCCACACGGGGGTCGGCGGTCATTGCCTCGCGCACGATCTCGATCGCGTCGCGCTCGAAGTTCGTGCCCAGGTCCTTGACCATCGCGGCCTCGATCGCCGGCGACTGGCCGGCGCCGAGCGCGCCCCAGACCCCCAGGCTCATGTTGCGCAGCGTCATCAGCCGCGCCAGAAGGCGGCCGGCGGCGATGTCGCCCACCGCAGCCGGGCCGGCCAGCACGAGCTGCAGGCAGCGTTCGACCAGCGGCATCGTGCTGAGGAAGCGCTCGGGGCCGCTGCGCTCGTAGGCCAGCTCGCTGCTCACCTGCTTCCAGCCGTCGCCGGCGTTGCCCACCAGGCGCTCGGCCGGCACCTGCACGTTGTCGAAGATCACCTCGTTGAAGTGGTGGCTGCCGTCGAGCATGCGGATCGGGCGGATGGTCACGCCCGGGGCCTTCAGGTCGACGATGAGCTGGCTCAGGCCGGCATGGCGCGCCTTGGGGTCGGCCGGCGCGGTGCGGCACAGCACGATGGCGTAGTGGCACAGGTGGGCGCCGCTGGTCCACACCTTGCGTCCGTTGAGCACCCAGCTGCCGTCGGCCAGTTCGGCGCGGCTGCGCACCGAGGCCAGGTCGGAGCCGACATCGGGCTCGCTCATGCCGATGGCGAAGTAGGTGCTGCCGGCGGCGATGCGCGGCAGGAATTCCTGGCGCTGCGCCTCGTTGCCGAAGCGCATCAGCAGCGGGGCGCTCTGGCGCGCCGCGATCCAGTGCGCACCCACAGGCGCGCCGGCGGCGAGCAGTTCCTCGTTGATCGTGAGCGTGTCGAAGGCACTGCCGCCGCGCCCGCCGTACTGGGTGGGCCAGTGGTAGCCGATCCAGCCGCGTTCACCCAGACGGCGGCTGAAGTCCGAGGCAAGGCTCTCGGTCCACGAGTTGCACCGCGGCGTGATGCGGCCGCTGGTGATCTCGTCAGCGACGAAGGCGCGCACGGCACTGCGCAGGCCGGCGGTGCTGGCGCCCACGCAAGGAAGTTCAAAATCGGGTCGGAGGAACAGCATGCGGCAGTGGCGTGAGGCGGGGCCGGAGCCCGGCCCCGGTGAACACGATCAGGCCCGGCGGGCTGGTGCATCATGCACCGGAGAGAGTATCCTGCCAACTGTTAGTTTGAACACTCCGGCGCAACCCGAACCAAGGCCACACCATGTCCAACCGCTCGCTCGACGACCTCAACCCCGGCGACGTCTTCAAGAGTTACGGCCGCACCGTGACCGAGACCGACATCGTCAATTTCACCTGCCTGGCCGGCCTGAAGCTGCCGATCTTCATCAACGAAGAGTTTGCCAAGAAGCACACCGAGTTCGGCGGCCGCATCTGCCCGGGCCTGCTGACGGCCAGCATCGCCGCCGGGATGATGGAGGAGATCCTCGGCCCGGCCACGATCGCCGCGCTCGAGCTGACCGACTTCAAGTTCACGGTGCCGGTGCGCCCCGGCGACACGCTGCGCGCCGAGATCACGGTCGAGGGCAAGAAGAACCTGTCGGACGGCAAGCGCGGCGTGATGAGCGGCCGCGTGCGCGTGTTCAACCAGCGCGCCGAGCAGGTGTTCGAGTTCAGCGAGAAGTTGATGATGCGCCGCGGCCGGGTCGACGACCTGGTCTGACGGGTCAGCCCTTCGCGCGCGGCACGATCAGCGCATCCAGGGCGAGCGCGCCCTGGCCGCGCGGCAGCACGACGAAGGGGTTGATGTCGATGCTCTCGATGGCGGCCTCGTGGCGCGCAGCGTAGACCGACAGCGCCGCGATGGCTTCAGCCAGCGCCGCTTCGTCCGACGGCGGCTGCCCGCGCAGTCCGGTCAGCAGGATGCGGCCCTTCACCTCGTCGATCATCGCGCGGGCCTCGCCCAGGCCGAAGGGCGCGATGCGGAAGGCCACGTCCTTGAAGGCCTCGACGAAGACGCCGCCCAGGCCGAACATGACGACCGCGCCGAACACCGGGTCGCGCACCACGCCGAGGATGGTCTCGACGCCCTTGCCGGCCATCTGCGCGACGACCACGCCGTCGATCCGCGCCTGCGGCGCATGGGTCTTCGCGCGTTGCAGCAGCGTGCCGAAAGCCGCGCGCACCTGCGCCTCGTCCTGCAGGCCGACGATCACGCCACCGATCTCGCTCTTGTGCGCGATGTCGGCCGAGGCGATCTTCAGCACCACCGGATAGCCGATCTCGGCGGCGCCGCGCGCGGCAGCGTCCGCGGTCGCGGCGACGAGTTCGCGCACCACCGGGATGCCGGCGCTGGCCAGCACGGCCTTGGCCTCGGCCTCGTTGACGGCATGCCGCGGCGGTGCCAACGCCGCCGCCGGCAGATGCGGTGGCGCGGCGCGCGTGCGGGCGCGTTGCGCTTCCTGCGCGAAGTACACCAGCGCCCGCGCGGCGCGCACCGCGCGCGTGGGTTCGTCGAACAGCATCACCCCGGCGGCTTCGTAGACCTTGCGCACCTCCGGCGAGGCCAGCATCGACACGATCACCGTGCGGTCGGGGAAGCGGGCCAGCACCTTCTGCAACTGCAGCAGCAGCGCGCTGCTCAGATCGAGCACCTGGCCGACGCTGGACAGGAAGGCGACGATCAGGTCGTAGCCGCCTTCTTCGAGCATGAGCACGAAATTCTTCTCGAACAGCGTCAGGTCGTTGACCAGTTGGGCCGTCATGTCGACCGGGTTGCGCGGGCCGCAGAAGGGCAGGATCTCCTTCAGGCGACGCTGCGCGTCCTCGGGCATCGGCGCCACGTCGAGCCCGCACTCGGCGGCCACGTCGGCCATCAGCGCGCCGACGCCGCCCGATACGGTCAGCAGCCCCAGGCGGCGGCCCTTCGGTGCCGGCGTGGGCAGCGAGCAGGCATAGGCGACGTCGAAGAGTTCGTCGATGCTGCGCGCGCGATACACGCCGTACTGCCTGAACAGCCCGTCGTAGACCTGGTCCGACCCGGCCAGCGAGGCGGTGTGCGACGCCGCCGCCTGCGCACCGGCTTCCGAGCTGCCGACCTTCATGACGACGATGCGCTTGCCGTTGTCGCGCGCCAGTTCCAGCGCGGCGATCAGCCGGGCCTTGTCGGTGGCGGCCTCGATGTAGCCGACGATGACCTGGGTGCCCTCGTCCTGCGCGAAATGGCTGACGCAGTCCGCGAAGTCGACATCGCTCTGGTTGCCGGTGGTGACCCACAGGTTCAGGCCCAGGCCGCGCTGGCGGATCAGCGACAGGCAATAGCCGCCGAAAGCACCGCTCTGGCTGACCAGGCTGATGCGGCCTGGCACCAGCCCGAAGCCCGCGGCGCTGGGCGTGAAGGTGCCCAGGATGCGGCGCCTGACGTTGATCACGCCCATGCAGTTGGGGCCGACGACGCGCATGCCGCTGCGCCGCGCCAGCGCGCTGATGCCCTGCTGCCACTCGGCACCTGCACCGCCGACTTCGGCAAAGCCCGAGCTCAGCACCACCGCCGCGCCCACGCCCTTGGCGGCGCAGTCCTCCAGCGCTGCCAGCACCGCCGGCGCGGGCACCGCGACGATGGCCAGGTCCACCGGGCCGGGCACCGCCGACACGGTGGCAAACGACGGCAGGCCCTGGATCACGGCCGCCTTGGGGTTGATGGGGTAGAGCGGCCCGTCGAAGCCGCTGCCCTTCAGGAAGTCGAGCGGCCGTCCGCCGATCTTGGTGGGGTCTGACGATGCGCCGTAGACCGCGATGGCGCGCGGCTGGAACAGTGGGTGCAAGGACCCTCGGGGGGCCTCGATGGGGCTGCCCATGGCCGGCGTCAGTGGATCGACATGCCGCCGTCGGCACCGATGAGCTGGCCGGTGACGTAGCTCGCACCCTCCGAGGCCAGAAACACCCACACTGGCGCGATCTCTTCGGGCTCGGCCCAGCGGCCGAGCGGGATGCGATCGAGCGTGCGCTGCTTGAAGCGCTCGTCGGTGCGGATGGTCTCGGTCATCGGCGTGGACGCACCCGGCGCCACGCAGTTGACGATGATGTTGTAGCGCGCCAGCTCGCGTGCCGCCGACTTGGTGAAGCCGATCAGGCCGGCCTTGGCCGAGCCGTAGTTGATCTGGCCGATGGTGCCCAGGATGCCGGCGGTGGAGATGGTGTTGATGATCCAGCCGCGCTGGCGCTCCATCATGCTGCCCACCACCGCCTGCAGGCAGTTGAAGCTGCCGCTCAGGTGCACGGCCAGCACCTGGTCCCACTGGTGCGGCGTCATCTTGTGCAGCATGGCCGTGCGCGTGATGCCGGCGTTGTTGACCAGCACGTCCACCGGGCCGAATTTCGCCACCGTCGCGGCGACCATCGCGTCCACGCCGGCGCGGTCGGCCACGTCGCACTTCAGCGCCACGGCCTGGCCGCCGGCGGCGCGGATCGACTGCGCCACCTGCTCGGCGGTCTCCAGGTTCCAGTCGACCACCGCCACCTTGGCGCCCTGCGCCGCGTAGGCCCGTGCCACCGCCGCGCCGATGCCCTGGCCGGCGCCCGTGACGATGGCGACCTTGTTGTCGAGTGCTTTGCCGTTGAACATGCTGTGATCTCCTGTGTTGAGGCCGGGCCGGCATGGCCGGCCGCTCGTTCGCTCGCTTCTTCGCTGATTGGTGGACCGAACGGCCGTTTGTTAGACTTGCACAATGCCACAGAGACCGCCGGAGCGCCAGCCGTGAACCACCTGACATCCACCATGCAGGCCATCGTCCTTCAAGGCTACGGTGGGCCGGAGCAGTTCGCCGCCGTCGAGCTGCCCGTGCCCGTGCCGCGGGACGGCGAAGTGCTGGTGCAGCTGCGCGCCAGCGGCGTCTGTTACCACGACGTGATGGCGCGCCAGGGCCACTTTCCGCGCACCGCGCTGCCGGGTGTCATCGGCCACGAGATGGCCGGCGAGGTGGCCGCGCTGGGCCGGCGCGCCGCGGGCTTTGCGGCCGGTGACCGCGTGGCCATCCTGATGAAGGACCACTGCGGCCATTGCCGCCATTGCGTGCGCGCCCGCGACCACCTGTGCGAGAACGGCTCCGGGCTGTTCGGCGAGGCCACGCCCGGCGGCTACGCCGAGTACGTGGCGGTGCCGGCCAGCGCCTTGGTGCACATCCCCGCCGGCGTGAGCTACGAGCAGGCGGCGGTGGTGCCTTGCGCGCTGGGCACGGCCTACCACGGCTTGCAGAAAGTGGCGGCGGTGCAACCGGGGGAAGCGGTGTTGATCACCGGCGCCAGCGGCGGCGTGGGCATCCATGCGGTGCAGGTGGCGCGCATGCTGGGGGCACGCACCATCGCCGTCACCACCTCGGAGGCCAAGCGTGCCTTCCTGGTCGAGCATGGCGCCGACGACGTCATCGTCAGCCCCGACCTCGACTTCGCCGCCCAGGCGCGTGCGTTGACCGGCGGTACGGGCGTCGACGTGGTCATCAACATCGTCGGCCAGATGGCCTGGGCCGCGGCGCTGAAGGCCATGGCGCTGGGCGCGCGCCATGTCTTCGTCGGCAACCTGAACGCCGCGCCGGTGTCGCTCCGCCCGGCGCACGCCATCCTCAAGGAGATGTCCTTCCTGGGCACCGACGGCGTCACGCTGGCCGAGGTCGAGACCCTGCTCGAGCTGGTGCGGCTGGGGCGGCTGCGGCCGGTGGTCGGCGGCAGCCTGCCGCTGGCCGAAGCGGCGCGCGCGCACCAGATGATGGAATCGCGCGAGGCCTGCGGGCGCCTCGTGCTCACGATGTGACGGGGGTGGCACGATGATCGACCTGGCCGGCAAGCTCGACGACCTCGGCGACGAGCAGCGCATGCTGCGCGACGCCGGTGCGGATTTCTTCGCCAGCGACGAAGAGGGCCGGCCACTGCGCGACTGGCGTGGCCGCGCGCCGGGTTACGACCGCGCGCGCTGGCGCAAGATGGCTGCGCTGGGCTGGACGGGCCTGTGCCTGCCGGAGGCCTATGGCGGCAGCGGCTGCGGCCTGGCGCAGGCCGCGCTGCTGCTCGAGCAATGCGGGCGTGCGCTGGCGCCCGAGCCGCTGGTCGGCGGTGCGCTGCTGCCGGCCTGGGCGCTGCTGCATGGCGACAACGAGGCGCTGCGCGGGCGCTGGCTGCCGGCGCTGGCGCGAGGCGAACTAACGCTCGCGCTGGCCTGGCAGGAACGCGAGCACGAGCAGTCCCTGCGGCCCGCAAGCCTTCGCGCCACGCCGCGCGGCGACGGCTTCGTGCTCGACGGTGCCAAACGCTTCGTGGCCGCGGCCGAAGGCGCCGGGGCCTTCGTCGTTTCGGCGCTCGCGCCGCAGGGGCCGGTGCTGCTGCTGGTCGAGGCCGGCCAGGCCGGGCTGACGCTGGGCACGCTGGCGCGCGTCGACGGTGGCTTCTGGGGCGAGCTGCAATTCAAGGGCGTCGAAGCGGGCGCGGCGCAACTCGTCGCCGATGCGCCGCGGGCCGACGCCGTGCTGCAGCGCGCGCTCGATCTGGCGCGCATCGCCGCCGCCGCCGAACTGCTGGGCGTGATGGGGCGTGCGCTGGACAGCAGCGTGCAGTACATCGCCGTGCGCGAGCAGTTCGGCCGCCCGGTCGGCAGCTTCCAGGCGCTGCAGCACCGTGCGGCGAACCTGCTGATCCAGGTCGAGCTGACGCGCGCCGTGGTGGCGCAGTCGGCCGCGCTGGCCGATGCCCAGGGCACTGATGCTGGCCGGCTGGCTGCCGCCGCCAGCCAGGCCAAGGCGCGCGCTTCGGCCGCGGCGCTGGAGGTCACCAAGGGCTGCATCCAGCTGCACGGCGGCATCGGCTACACCGACGAATGCGCCATCGGCCTGTACCTGAAGAAGGCCATGGTCGGCGCCGCCTGGCTGGGCACCGCGGCCTGGCACCGGCGGCGCTACAACGACCTGGCACCGGCCGGCGGCGATGAGGCCGCGCCCGAGTTGGTCGTCGGCGGCGAGCAGCCGATCCGGCGCGACGAGTTGCGGCGCTGGTTGGCCGACAACTTCCCGCCGGCGTGGCGCTTTCCGCCCAGCCGGCTGAGCCTGCGCGACACACGCGAGTGGCACCTCAAGCTCAACGCCCGCGGCTGGGCCGCGCCCAACTGGCCGAAGGAGTACGGCGGCATGGGCCTGGGCGCCTACGAGCAGGTGGCGCTGCAGTCGGAATTCGACCGCCACGGCATCCAGATCGCGCCCAACATGGCGGTGGTGATGCTCGGCCCGCTGATCATCCGCTACGGCACCGAAGCGCAGAAGCGCGAGATCCTGCCGCGCATCCTGTCCGGCGAAGTGCGCTGGTGCCAAGGCTATTCCGAGCCCTCGGCCGGATCCGACCTGGCCAACCTGCGCACCTCGGCGGTGGCCGACGGCGACGACTTCATCGTCAACGGCCAGAAGATCTGGACCTCGTTCGCGCACGAGGCCGACATGGTCTTCCTGCTGGTGCGCACGGACCCCCAGGCCAAGAAGCAGCAAGGCATCAGCTTCCTGCTGGCCGACATGCGCAGCCCGGGCATCACCGTCAAGCGCATCCGCAACCTCAGCGGCGGCGCCGAGTTCTGCGAAGTCTTCTTCGACGACGTGCGCGTGCCGCGCGCCAACCTGGTGGGTGGGCTCAACCAGGGCTGGACGATGGCCAAGTCGCTGCTCGGCTCCGAGCGCATCATGATCGGCAACCCGCGCGGCGCGCGTGCGCCGCTGCTGCGGCTGCGCGAACTGGCGCGCGCCAACGGGCTGGACGACGACGCCGCCTGGCGCGCCCGCCACGACGAACTGCGGCTCGACGTCGACGACCTCGACGCGCTGTTCGTGCGCTGCGTCGACGTGCTGCGCCGCGGCCGCGACCTGGGTCCCGAGGTCTCGATGCTGAAGATCTGGGTCACCGAGACGCAGCAGCGCGTGGCCGACCTGATGCTCGAGACCGCCGGCGAGAGCGGCGTCAGCGACCAGTCGCTGGCCTTGGCCGGCGGCGCGCTGCACCCGGCCAACGTCTTCTTCTCGGCGCGGCCGGCCAGCATCTACGGCGGCAGCAACGAGATCCAGCGCAACATCCTGGCCAAGGGCGTGCTTGAACTGCCGGGCTGATTCGGCATGGGGTCCGTGCGCGCGCTGAACATCGAACGCCACTGAATACCGATTCCGAGGAGAACCATGCGATGAGCGAAGCCACGACCGTTTCCGGCTGGACCCAGGGGCCCGGCCCCGACGCGGTGTACGCGCAGCACCTGGCCGCCAACGCGTTCCGCATCCAGCACTGCCGCGCCTGCAGCCGGCATGTGTTCTACCCGCGCCTGGTCTGCAGCCACTGCGGCAGCGTCGAGCTCGACTGGGTGGCCCCCAGCGGCCGTGGCACGGTCTACGCCGTCAGCATCGTCAACCGCAGCGCTCAGAAGGGCGGGCCCTACAACGTGGTGCTGGTCGACCTGAGCGAAGGGCCGCGCATGATGGCGAGCGTCGACGGCGTGGCCAACGACGCGGTGCGCATCGGCATGGCGGTGCAGGCGCGCGTGGCCACCGGCGCGGATGGCACAGCCTGCGTCGTCTTCGATGCCGCCCCCGGGGGCGCAGCATGAGCGCCGGCGCGAAGCACGGCCTGCGCGGCCAGGCCGCGATCGTCGGTGCGGCGCTGGCCGGCCTGGGCGAGGCGCCGGGCCGCAGCTCGGAAGACATCGCAGTCGAGGCCAGCGTCAAGGCGCTGGCCGAAGCAGGGCTCACCACGCGCCACGTCGATGCCGTGTTCGGCTCGCTGCCCGGCAACGCCAACCCGCTGTCGGGCTTGCTGATTTCCGAGATGCTGGGCCTGCAGCCCAAGTTCACCGACAACAACCGCACCGGCGGTTCGACCTTCCTGTCATACACGCAGATGGCGGCGATGGCGCTCAAGGAGGGCCTATGCGAGACCGCGCTCATCTTCTACGGCAGCAATCAGCGCACCTCGTCGGGCAAGCTGATCTCATCGGTGAAGCCGTTCATCTACGAAGCGCCGTATGCGCCGATCTTCCCGGCCACTTCGTACGCGCTGGCGGCCTCGCGCCACATGCACCAGTACGGCACCACGCGCGAGCAACTCGCGGCAGTGGCCGTGGCGGCGCGCGCCTGGGCCAACCTCAACCCGCAGGCCTTCATGCGCGGGCCGCTGAGCGTGGCCGACGTGCTGGCGTCGCGCATGGTGTCCAGCCCGCTGACGGTGCGCGACTGCTGCCTCGTCACCGACGGCGGCGCAGCCCTGGTGATGACCACGGCCGCACGCGCCCGCGACCTGCCCAAGAAGCCGGTCTACCTGCTCGGCGCGGCGGCGGCCACGACGCACATGAACATCGTCGCGATGGCCGACCTGACGCAGACCGCGGCCATCGATTCCGGCCGGCGCGCCTTCGAGATGGCCGGCCTGGCGCCGCGTGACATGGACTTGGTCGAGCTCTACGACGCCTTCACGATCAACACCATCCTGTTCCTCGAAGACCTGGGCTTCTGCAAGAAGGGCGAGGGCGGTGCCTTCGTGGCCAGCGGGGCCATCGCACCCGGTGGCGTGCTGCCGGTCAATACCAACGGCGGTGGCCTGTCCTGCGTGCACCCCGGTATGTACGGCATGTTCACGCTGGTGGAGGCGGTGCAGCAGTTGCGCGGCGAAGCCGGCGCGCGCCAGGTGGCCGGCGCCGAACTGGCGCTGTGCCACGGCAACGGCGGCGTGTTGTCCAGCCAGATCACGAACATCCTGGGAACGGAGTCCACCCTTTGACGCAGCCGCTACCGGAGATCACGCCCGAAGCGCTGTTCCCGGACCTCGAGTTCCAGATCCGGACCGTCGCCGGCGTGGTGGCCCGCGAGGTCGGCCAGGGGCCGACGCTGATCCTGCTGCATGGCGGCACCGGCTCGTGGACGCACTGGGTGAGCAACATCCGGGTGCTGTCGCAGCACTTCCGCCTGGTGCTGCCTGACCTGCCCGGCATGGGTGAGTCGCTCGACGTGCCGGACGATTCCGATCTCGATGGCTACGGCGAGTTCCTGCTGGCCGCCGTGGTGGGCGGCCTGGTGCCGGCCGACGCGCCCTTCCTGGTGGCGGGCTTTTCTTACGGCGGCGTGATGACGGCCTGGCTGGCGGCGCGCCTGCCCGAGCGCGTGGCCGGCATCTGCCTGCTCGCACCGGGCGGATTTCCACCGGGCAGCTGGTCGCGGCCAGCCTTGCGCCCGGTGCCGGCGGGCGCCAGCGAGGCCGAGATCAACGCCGTGCACCGCCGCAATCTCGAGCTGATGATGATCGGCGACCCCAAGCGCATCGACGATCTCACCGTCGCGATGCAGCGCCGCAACCATTCGCTGACGAGGTTCAGATCGCGTTTCCTCGGCTACCGCGACACGCTGGGTCCGAGCCTGCGCCAGACCCGTTGCCCGGTGCTGGCCATCCTGCCCGAGCGCGATCCGCTGCCGCAACCCGATGCCGCGTCGCGCGCCGCCTATCTGGAAGGCACCGCGCCGCGCATCACCTGCCGCATGGTTCCCGGCGCCAGCCACTGGGTGGCGTTCGAGGCGCCGGACGAAGTCAACCGGCTGATGATCGAATTTCTCGGTGCGCGGGGTCGCCGTGACGAAAGCGGCGCCTTCGTCTGAGAGCGCTACATGCGGAACACGGCGAACTCGGTGGGTTGGGCGGGCGTCCGGCCAGCTACGTCGAGCAGTTGGGCGAGCACGGGGCGCGTCTGCGCCGGCTCGATGATCATGTCGCACCAGAGCTGGCGGGCCCAGTTCAGTGCGCCGGCCACGTCGTCGCTGGCATCGCGCGAGGCGGCAGCGCGGGCGTTGGGCCACATCAGCAGCGCGTTGGGCTTGAAGGCACGGCCGCACAGCGCGTGGTAGGCCGCGCCGGAGGCTTGGCCGACGATGAGGGTGAACTTGGGC
>JAKFDI010000095.1:0-73113 GCA_036676235.1 Rhizobacter sp.
TGCCCGCCGCCGATGCACATGGTGACCACCACGTACTTGGCGCCGCGCCGCTTGCCCTCGATGAGCGCATGGCCGGTGAGCCGGCTGCCCGTCACGCCGTAAGGATGGCCCACCGCAATGGCGCCGCCGTTGACGTTGAGCAGTTCATCCGGAATGCCCAGCTTGTCGCGGCTGTAGATCACCTGGCAGGCGAAGGCTTCGTTGAGTTCCCACAGACCAATGTCGCTGATCTTGAGGCCCGTGCGCTCCAGCAGCCGCGGGATGGCGAAGACCGGGCCGATGCCCATTTCATCCGGCTCGCAGCCGGCGACTGCGAAGCCGCGGAAGATCCCGAGCGGCTGGATGCCACGCTGCTCGGCGAGCTTGGCGTCCATGAGCACGCAGGCCGATGCACCGTCGCTGAACTGGCTGGCGTTGCCCGCCGTCACCACGCCGCCGGGCAGGGCCGAGCGGATCTTCTGCACGCCTTCGAGCGTGGTGTCGGGGCGGATGCCTTCGTCGCGGTCGATCGTCACCTCTTTGGTGGTGATGCGGCCGGTCGCCTTGTCGACCACACCCATGGTGGTGGTCATGGGCACGATCTCGTCCTTGAACTTGCCCGCTTCCTGCGCGGCGGCGGCACGCAGCTGGCTCCTCACGCCGTACTCGTCCTGCGCTTCCTTTGAGATGCCGTAGCGCTCGGCCACCTTCTCGGCGGTCTGCAGCATGCTCCAGTAGATCTCGGGCTTGTGCTGCAGCAGCCACGGGTCGGCACGCATGTGGCGGTTGGTCTCGTTCTGCACGCAGGAGATGGATTCCACCCCGCCGGCGACCATCACCGGCACCCGGTCCACGATGATGCGCTGCGCGGCCATGGCAATGGCCTGCAGGCCGGAGCTGCAGAAGCGGTTGATGGTGACGCCGGCAGTGGTGACCGGAAGCCCCGCGCGTAAGGCGGCGGTACGCGCGACGTTGCCGCCTGTCGTGCCTTCGCTCAGGCTGCCGCCGAGGATGCAGTCCTCGACCTCGGCGGGGTCGACGCCGGCGCGCTTGACGGCATGCTCGATGGCATGGCCGCCGAGCGTTGCGCCGTAGGTCATGTTGAAGGCACCCTTCCAGCTCTTGGCGAGACCGGTGCGGGCAGTGGAGACGATGACGGCGTCGGTCATTGCGATGTCCTTGGTGTTCTGTGCTGTTCGGTCAGTTGAAGGTCTTGCCTTCTTCGGCGAGGCGCGCGAGCAGCGGCGCGGGCTGCCAGGAAGCATCCGCGCCCGGCTCGGCCGCGAAGCGCTTGAGCGCCCGCACCACGTTGGGCAGGCCCACCACGTCGGCATAGAGCATCGGCCCGCCGCGATGCTGCGGGAAGCCGTAGCCGTTGAGGTAAACCACGTCGATGTCGCTGGCCCGCGCCGCGATGCCTTCTTCGAGGATGCGTGCGCCTTCGTTGACGAGTGCGTAGATGCAGCGCTCCACCACTTCCTCGTCGCTGATCTTGCGCGGGGTGATGCCCTTGTCGGCGCGGAACTGGGTGATCAGCCCTTCGGTCACCGCGTCGGGAATCGGATCGCGCTTGCCGGCCTCGTAGCGGTACCAGCCGGCACCGGTCTTCTGCCCGAAGCGGCCGGCCTCGCACAGCTTGTCGGCGACGATGGACGCCATCTCCACACCGGCTTCGGCGGCCTTGCGCTTGCGCGTGGCCCAGCCGATGTCCAGGCCCGCGAGGTCGCCCATGCGGAACGGACCCATCGCCATGCCGTACTTCTGCAACGCGCCGTCGACCTGCTGCGGCAGCGCACCGGCGTTGATCAGGCCTTGAGCGGCCGCGCCGTAGCGCGCCAGCATGCGGTTGCCGATGAAGCCGTCGCATACGCCCGAGACCACCGCGATCTTCTTGATCTTCTTGGCGAGCTTCATGCTCGTGGCCAGCACATCGGGCGCGGTCTTGGCGCCGCGCACGATCTCCAGCAGGCGCATCACGTTGGCCGGGCTGAAGAAGTGCAGGCCGATCACATCCTGTGGCCGCTTGGTGAAGCCGGCGATGGTGTCGATGTTCAGGTAGGAGGTGTTGGACGCGAGGATGGCACCGGGCTTGCACACCTCGTCGAGCGTCTTGAACACCTGGGCCTTCACGTCCATGTTCTCGAACACCGCCTCGATCACGAGGTCGACATCGGCGAAGGCCTGGTAGTCGAGCGTGGGCGTGACAAGACCCATGCGCTCCTCGACCTGGGCTTGCGTGAGCTTGCCCTTCTTCATCGAGTTCTCGTAGTTGCGGCGGATGGTGGCCAGGCCCTTGTCCAGCGCCTCCTGCTTCATCTCGAGCAGCGTCACCGGAATGCCGGCGTTCAGGAAGTTCATGGTGATGCCGCCGCCCATGGTGCCGGCACCGATCACGGCCACCTTCTTGATGTCGCGGACCGGGGTGTCCGCCGGCACGTCGGGAATCTTGGCGGCCGCACGCTCGGCCTGGAAGATGTGGCGCAGGGCGCGCGATTCGGGGCTTTGCATCAGCGCCATGAAGGTGGCGCGCTCCAGCGCCATGCCTTCGTCGAAAGGCTTGCCGACCGATGCGGCCACGGCTTCCACGCACTTGAGCGGCGCGGGGAAGTTCTTCGCCATCGCGCCCACGCTGTTCTTGGCGAACTGCAGGTAGGCCTCAGCCAGCGGGCTCTTGACCTTGAGGTCGCGCACACGCTTGAGCGGGAGCTTGTCGGCCACAGCCTTTTCGGCGAAGGCCACACCGGCGGCGACCACGTCACCGTCGGTGATCTCGTCGAACAGTGGCGTGCCCTTGAACTGCGAGGCGGGAACGATCGCGCCACTGACGATGAGGTTCAAGGCTGCGTCCAGCCCGATGAGGCGTGGCAGGCGCTGCGTGCCACCGGCCCCGGGGATGAGGCCGAGCTTCACTTCGGGCAGGCCGATGGTGGCGTCGGCCTTGGCCACGCGGAAGTGCGCGCCGAGTGCGAGTTCCAATCCACCGCCCAGGCAGTTGCCGGCAATCGCCGCGACGACAGGTTTCGGGCTGTTCTCCAGCGCCTTGATGACGGTCAGCAGGTTGGGTTCGCGTGCCGACTTGAGAGTGCCGAACTCGCGAACGTCGGCGCCGCCCGAGAACGCGCGATCATTGCCGGTGATCACCACCGCCTTCACCGCCGCATCGGCCAGCGCGCGGTCCAGGCCGTCCATCAGGCCGGTTCGCAGGTCCGCCCCCAGGCCGTTCACCGGCGGGTTGTCCAGCGTGATCACGGCGACGGCGCCGCGGGTCTCATAGTGGGTTGCAGGCATGAATCGGCTCCTGAAAATGGTCAAGGCCGGCGCGGCCGGCTTGGTCAAACCTGCATCGCGCAAGCGGCGGTTCGCAGTTGTGCTGCAATGCAGAACAGTGTTTCAATATTGTTCCCTATGATCCTAGCGTGCACCCCCAGCGAAGTAAACCGGCATTGCCCTCGGAGAGCGTCGCCGAGGTGACTCAGAGCCCGGGTTTCCAATGTTCCAATTTGCGTATTTGTATTTCGCACTGCAGAATCTTGTGCGCCTCGTGAGCCGCCGCCGAATCGCGGCGGCTTCCTCTTATCCAGCCCGAGAACAGCATGGACCTCGACTTCACCCCTGAACAGACAGCGTTCCGCGCCGAGGTGCGCGGCTTCATCGAGACGGCGTTTCCGGCCGACCTGCGCGAGAAAGCCAAGAGCGGCAAGCGTCTCGGCAAGGAGGACATCCTGCGTTGGCAGCGCATCCTCCACGAGAAGGGCTGGGGCGCCGTGTTCTGGCCCGAGGCCTTCGGCGGCACGGGCTGGGATGCCGTGCAGAAGCACATCTTCGACGAGGAACTCGCCGCCGTCGGCGCGCCGATGCAGTTGCCCTTCGGCCTGAAGATGGTCGCGCCGGTGATCCAGCGCTTCGGCAGCCCCGAGCAACAGAAGCGCTTCCTGCCGGGAATCATTGCGGGCAAGGACTGGTGGTGCCAGGGCTACTCGGAGCCGGGCGCGGGTTCCGACCTCGCCTCGCTCAAGACGCGTGCCGAGCTGCAGGGCGATCACTACGTCGTCAACGGCCAGAAGACCTGGACCACGCTCGGCCAGCATGCGGATTGGATCTTCTGCCTGGTGCGCACCAACACCGACGTGCGCAAGCAGGAAGGCATCAGCTTCCTGCTCATCGACATGAAGACGCCGGGCATCACCGTGCGCCCGATCATCATGCTCGACGGCGAGCACGAGGTGAACGAAGTCTTCTTCGACAACGTGCGCGTGCCGGTCGAGAACCGCATCGGCGAAGAGAACAAGGGCTGGACCTACGCCAAGTTCCTGCTCGGCCATGAGCGCACCGGCATCGCCGGCGTTGGCCGCTCCAAGGCCGCACTGCGCCGGCTGAAGCGCCTCGCGCAGCGCCAGCCGGGCGACGACGGCCAGCCCATCATCAACGACCCGCGCTTCCGCGACCGCCTGGTGCAGCTCGAGCTCGAGTTGCTGGCGCTGGAGATCACCAACCTCAAGATGCTCTCGGCCGAAGGCAAGGCGCATGCGCCCGGCCCCGAGGCTTCCATCCTCAAGGTCAAGGGCTCGGAGATCCAGCAGATGCTGACCGAACTCGCCGCCATGGCGCTCGGCCCCTACGCGCTGGCCTACATCCCCGAGGGCCTGGAAGAAGGCTGGAGCGGCCAGACGCCCGCGCCGCAGTACACGCGCGACGACCTCGGCACGACCGGCTACTACTTCAACACGCGCAAGACCACCATCTACGGCGGCTCCAGCGAAGTGCAGAAGAACATCATCAGCCAGATGGTCCTCGGCCTCTGAACGACATCGGGAACACACCATGGACTTCAACTACAGCGAAGAACAACTCGGCCTGCAGGACAGCCTGCAGCGTTTCGTCACCAAGGACTACGGCTTCGAGAAGCGCCGCGCGCTGCTCGCGTCCGATGAAGGCTTCAGCCGCGAGGCGTGGAAGACCTATGCCGAGCTGGGCATCCTCGCCCTGCCCTTTCCCGAAGACGTGGGCGGCCTCGGCGGCAACGCCGTCGACACGATGCTCGTGATGCAGGTGCTGGGTGCGGGCCTCGCGCTCGAACCGTATGTGCCGACCGTCATCCTCGCCGGCAGCCTGATCCGCGACTTCGCCGCGCCGGCGCAGCGCGAGGCGCTGCTCGGCCCGGTGGCCGAAGGCGCGAGCCTGCTCGCGCTGGCCCACCACGAACCCGGCGTGCGCTACGCCGTGCAGCGCGTGGCGACCAAGGCCGAGAAGAAGGGCGCGGGCTACGTGCTCAGCGGCCACAAGGCCGTGGTGCTGGGCGCCGCCTCGGCCGACCAGCTGCTGGTCTCGGCTCGCACCGCTGGCGGCGAGCGCGACGTGGACGGCGTGACGCTGTTCCTCGTCGACCCGAAGGCCAAGGGCGTGAGCCTGCGCCCCTACCGCACGCAGGACGGCCAACGCGCCGCCGACGTGCTGCTCGACGGCGCGGAAGTCGCCGCCGACGCGGTGATCGGCGCCGAAGGCGCGGCGCTGCCAGCCATCGAGCGCGCCCTCGACTACGCCAACGCCGCCCTGTGCGCCGAAGCCGTGGGCATCATGCGTGCGCTCAACGACGCGACGCTCGAATACCTCAAGACGCGCAAGCAGTTCGGCGTGGTGATCGGCAGCTTCCAGGCGCTCAAGCACCGCATGGCCGACATGACCATCGCCACCGAACAGGCAAGCTCCATGGCCATCCTCGCCGCCGTCAAGGCCGACAGCGAAGACGCCGACGAGCGCCGCCGTTCGGTCGCCGGCGCCAAGGCCTATGTGGTGCAGCAGGCGCGGCTGGTGGGCCAGCAGGCGGTGCAACTGCACGGCGGCATCGGCGTGACCGATGAGCTGATCGTCTCGCACTGGTTCAAGCGCCTCACCACTCTCGGCATGACCTTCGGCGACGTCGACCACCACCTCGCGCGCTACGGCGAACTGCTGCAGGCGGCATGACGCCCCAAGTGCCGGAGGGCTTTGCGCTCATCGAGCGGCCGAAGCCTGGCTTCATGGCCTTGTGCGGACCGACCTACATCCGGCATCCGGGCGGTGGGGCGTCGCCCATCCTCGCCCTGCGCGTGGAAGAGAAGCACCTCAACATGCGCGGCATCGTGCACGGCGGGCTGCTGGTGACGCTGGCCGATTCGGCGCTCGCGACCGGCCTGCACTACGTGCGCAAGGTGCCGCTGTCGCTGGTGACGGTGAGCCTCACGACCGATTTCGTCGAAACGGCGAATCTCGGCGACTGGATCGAGGCGCATGTCGACGTGCAGCGCGTGGGCGCACGCATGGCCTTCGCCAACTGCTACCTGCACGTGGGCGAGAAGCGCATCCTGCGTGCGAGCGGCGTGTTCGCGGTGGTGAAGTCGGCGGCACCGCCGCCGCAGGAGCGCTTCGACGGTTGATGCGGCGATGCGCCGCAATGCAAACGGGGTTCGCAGCGATGCGAACCCCGTTCTTCATTCGAGACGACGCAACGTCATCAGTCCATTGCGCCGTGCTGCGCCTGCCACGCATCGCGCAGTTCGCGCTTGAGCACCTTGCCGATGGGGCTGCGCGGCAGCACGTCGACGAACTCGACGGCGGCCAGGCGCTGCATCTTGCCCAGGCGCTCATTGGCCCAGGCGAGCAGCGCGGGCGCGTCAATCGCGGTCCGCTCGCGCTTCACCACGAAGGCCACCGGCGTCTCGCCCCAGCGCGTCGAAGCCACACCGACCACCGACACATCGGCCACGTCGGCGTGTTGCCGCAGCTCGGCCTCCAGATCACTCGGGTAGAGGTTGAAGCCGCCCGAGATGATCATGTCCTTCTTGCGGTCCATGAGCACGAGAAAGCCGTCGTCGTCGAAGCGGCCCACGTCGCCGGTGCGGATGAAGCGCTTGCCGCTCGCATCGAACCACTCGGCCTCGGCGGTCTTGGCCGGCTGGTTGTGATAGCGCAGCATCATGCCCGCCGAATGGCCGACCACCTCGCCGGCCTCACCCGCCGACACTGCGCGGCCATCGTCGCCGATCAGGCGGATGTCGTGGCCTGCCGCCGGCTTGCCCACCGTGTGCAGCTTGTCGGGGTGCGCATGCGCTTCGAGGATGCACACCCCGCCGCCTTCGGTCATGCCGTAGGACTCGATCAGCTTGCCCGGCCAGCGCCGCAGCACCTCGGCCTTGAGCGCGGCGCCGAAGGGCGCGCTGGTCGACTGCTTGGTCTGGAAGGACGAGAGGTCGAAGCGGTCGAACTCGGGATGGGCCATCAGCCGCTGGTACTGCACCGGCACCAGCATGGTGTGCGTCACGCGGTGGCGCTCGGCGAGCTTCAGGTAGTCGAGCGCATCGAACTTCGCCATCAGCAGCACCGTGCCGCCGTTGCCGAGCGTGGAGAAGAAGCTCACCAGCGTGGTGTTCGAGTACAGCGGCGTCGACAGCAGCGCGATCGATTCCGGCCCGTAGCCCGACAGCGTGGACGAGCCGCGCTGCAGTTGCACCGAGCGCATGCCGAAGGGCTGCACGATGCCCTTGGGCGCGCCGGTCGTGCCCGAGGAATAGATGATGTTGAAGGGCCAGTCGGCCTGCGGCTGCACCGGCGCGGGCGCGGTGCCTGCGGGTGCGAGCCAGGCCTCGAACTCGTCGCCAAAGGTCACGAGCCGGCAGCCCGACGGCAGCGACGTACCGCCGATTGCCCGTGCGGCAGCGACATCGACGAAGAAGAGCCGCGCCGCGGCATCCTGAACCATCGTCGCCAGCGCCTCGGGCTTGGACGAGGGCGACAGCGGCGCCACCGCCACGCCGGCGCGCAGCGCGCCGAGGTACAGCGCGGCATACGGGATCGAATTGCTGCCGCAGATGGCGATGGCCTCGGTCGGGCGAATGCCGTCGCGCTGCAGGGCGGCGGCCACACGATCCATCAGCGCATCGAGCTCGCGGTAGCTCAGCGTGGCGTCGTCCTGGATGAAGGCGCGGTGTTCCGGGCGATCGGCGGCGGTTTGCCGGATCTGCGCCGACACGGTGACGAGAGAAGGGGTTTCGGTCATGACGAATCAGATGAAGAAGCGGCGCCTCAGCGCCCGAGCGAGGTCTCGAGCCGGCACACCATCTCGATGAGTCGCGGGCGCACCTCGTTGAGAAGGAATTCCTTGGGCAGGTTGAACGACGGCCCGCCGCAGTTGATCGCCATCACTGGCAAGCCACCGCCCGGCTGGAAGGCGACGGCGATGCCGTTCACCTCCTTCTGCCAATCGCCGAAGGAGCAGGTGCAGCCCAGCGCCCGGTATTCCTCCAGCGATTTCTCGATGCCTTCGCGCACCGACAGCCAGGCGAATTCGTCGAGCTCCTGCACGCGGGCCATGATGTCCTGGCGCTCGCTCTCGGGCACCAGCGAAAGGTAGGCGCGGCCGATGGCCGAGGTGGCGAGCGGGATGCGCGAGCCGACGTCGAGGCTCAAGGTCAAGGCCGCCGTGCTGCGGCAGTTCTCGATGTAGACCATGGAGAGCCGATCACGCGTGCCGAGCGACACCATGGAGCGCGAGAAGTCGGCCAGCTCCTGCATCATCGGCCGCGCGATCTTGCGCACGTCCAGCCGCGCCAGCATGGCCGCGCCGAGCGAGAGCGTGGCGGTGCCGAGCCGGTACTTGCCGCTTTCTTCCACCTGGATCAGGTAGCCGAGCTTCGTCAGCGTGGACGTGAGGCGCGACACCGTCGACTTCGGCAGCTTGCAGCGCTGGGCGATTTCCTGGTTGCCGAGCGTCTTGTCGCCCGAACGGAAGCAGGCCAGCACCTCCAGCCCGCGGGCCAGCGCCGTGACGAAGTGGCGGTCTTCCTTGACCTTCATGGGTCCGGTGCGCATCAGCGAACTCGGGTGTGTGATCGGCAGTGACATGTGGGACCCCGGATGGAACTGCTGCTGAAGGAAGGGTTGAAGCTCTTGACCACGATGAACCGCTACGCAGAATTGACTGTCTGCGCGTGTGCTTGGGCCGACTACCGGCCCCGCCATACGCCCCCACCGCTCTGCGGCACTTGCCTTGTTGGCAAAACGAATCGGCCGCACAATACACTATTTTTCGGAACGATGTTCTGCATAGCAGGCCAAAAATCACACGGCCGCGTTCCGCCTTGTTTCCTTCCACTTCAGACGAGAACCCCCCATGAGCAAGGCCGCATTCCGCTGGGACGACCCGCTGCTGCTCGATGAGCAGTTGACGGAAGACGAACGCATGGTGCGCGACGCCGCCGCCGCCTACGCGCAGGACAAGCTGATGCCGCGGGTGCAGCAGGCCTTCCGCAACGAAGAGACCGACCCGGCCATCTTTCGCGAGATGGGTGAGCTGGGCCTGCTGGGCAGCACCATCCCGACCGAGTACGGCGGCGCCGGCATGAACTACGTGTGCTACGGGCTCGTGGCGCGCGAGGTGGAGCGGGTCGATTCCGGCTACCGCTCGATGATGAGCGTGCAATCGTCGCTCGTGATGGTGCCGATCAACGAATTCGGCAGCGAGGCGCAGAAGCAGAAGTACCTGCCCAAGCTCGCCACCGGTGAATGGATCGGCTGCTTCGGCCTGACCGAACCGAACCACGGCTCCGACCCCGGCAGCATGGAAACGCGCGCGCGCAGCGTGCCGGGCGGCTACAAGCTCTCGGGCGCCAAGATGTGGATCACCAACAGCCCCATCGCCGACGTGTTCGTGGTCTGGGCCAAGAACGATGCCGGGCGCATTCGCGGCTACATCCTCGACAAGGGCATGAAGGGCCTTTCCGCGCCGAAGATCATGGGCAAGATGGGCCTGCGCGCCTCCATCACCGGCGAGGTCGTGATGGACGAGGTGTTCGTGCCGGAAGAGAACGCCTTCCCCGAAGTGGAAGGACTGAAAGGC
Source organism: Rhizobacter sp. (assembly GCA_036676235.1). Lineage (GTDB taxonomy): Bacteria > Pseudomonadota > Gammaproteobacteria > Burkholderiales > Burkholderiaceae_C > JAKFDI01. The sequence goes on from JAKFDI010000095.1 coordinate 9,851, forward strand.
CCGTTCACCTGCCTCAACAGCGCGCGCTACGGCATTGCCTGGGGCGCGCTCGGCGCGGCCGAGTTCTGCTGGCACGCCGCGCGCCAGTACACGATGGACCGCAAGCAGTTCGGCCGCCCGCTCGCGGCGAACCAGCTGATCCAGAAGAAGCTGGCTGACATGCAGACCGAGATCACGCTGGGGCTGCAAGGCTGCCTGCGCCTGGGCCGGCTGAAGGACGAAGGCAAGGCCGCGCCCGAGATCACCTCCATCATGAAGCGCAACAGCTGCGGCAAGGCGCTGGACATCGCCCGCATGGCGCGCGACATGCACGGCGGCAACGGCATCCACGACGAATACGGCGTGATCCGGCATGTGGTGAACCTGGAGGTGGTCAACACCTACGAAGGCACGCACGACGTGCATGCGCTCATCCTCGGGCGGGCAATCACGGGGATTGCGGCGTTCAGCTGAGCGCGCGCGTCCCTCCCGTTCGGGCTGAGGTATCGAAGCCCGAACCCGCTCGCCCTGAGCTTGTCGAAGGGTCGGGCTGAGGTATCGAAGCCCTTTGCCCTCGCGCACTTCGATACCTCAGTGCGAACGGTGGTGGAGGTGTTTCGCAGTCATATACCAGCCCCCGTTCGGGCTGAGCCTGTCGAAGCCCTTGTGCCCCCATGCGGCACTTCGACAAGCTCAGTGCGAACGGATTTCCACGAAGGAATCCCCATCATGGATCTCGATTTCGCCCCCGAGGAACAGGCGTTCCGCGAGGAAGTGCGCAGCTTCGTGCGCGAGAAGCTGCCGGCGCACATCCGCCACAAGGTTCTCAACGGCATCCACCTGAGCAAGGCCGACCACGTGCAGTGGCAGCGCATCCTCAACGACAAAGGCTGGGGTGGCCCCGGCTGGCCGACCGAACACGGCGGCCCAGGCTGGAGCACCACGCAGCAGTACATCTTCGACGAGGAAACCGCCGCCGGCGGCGCGCCGCGGCTCATCGCCTTCGGCATCAAGATGGTCGCGCCGGTCATCATGGCCTTCGGCTCGCCGGAGCAGCACCAACGCTACCTGCCGAAGATCCTCGCCGCCGAGGAGTGGTGGTGCCAGGGCTACTCGGAACCCGGCTCGGGCTCCGACCTCGCCTCGCTCAAGACTCGCGCGGTGCTGCAGGGCGACCACTACGTCGTCAACGGCCAGAAGACCTGGACCACACTCGGCCAACATGCCGACTGGATCTTCTGCCTGGTGCGCACCGACCCCGAGGTGAAAGCCCAGCGCGGCATCAGCTTCCTGCTGATCGACATGAAGACGCCGGGCATCACCGTGCGGCCCATCATCACGCTCGACGGCGCGCACGAGGTCAACGAGGTCTGGTTCGAGGACGTCAAGGTGCCGGTCGCCAACCGCATCGGCGAAGAGAACAAGGGCTGGACCTACGCCAAGTTCCTGCTCGGCCACGAGCGCACCAACATCGCCGGCATCGGCGCCTCCAAGCGTGAGCTGGGGCGCCTCAAGCGCGTGGCCGCCACAGAGATCAAGAACGACCGCCCGCTGATCGAGGACCCGCTCTTCGCCGCCAAGATCGCGCAGGTCGAATGCGACCTGATGGCACTGGAGATCACCAACCTGCGCGTGCTCTCGGCCGAGAAGGAAAAGCGCGCGCCCGGCCCGGAGGCGTCGATCCTCAAGATCAAAGGCACCGAGATCCAGCAGGCCATCACCGAACTGCTGCTGCAGGCGGTGGGCCCTTACGGCCTGCCCTATCGCCCGGGCGCGCCGGCCGAAGGCGCCGTGCCCGTCGGCCCGAGCTACGCCGCACCGCTGGGCGCGACCTACCTCAACATGCGCAAGCTCTCGATCTTCGGCGGGTCCAACGAGATCCAGAAGAACATCATTTCCCAGATGATCCTCGGGCTCTGAAGGACAGACCATGGATTTCGATTTCAGTGAAGACCAGCGCCAGCTCGAAGACACCTTGCAGCGCTTCGTGCAGCGCGACTACGGCTTCGAGCGGCGGCGCAAGTTGGCGGCATCAAGCGACGGTTGGAGCCGCGAGGCCTGGCAGCAGCTCGCGGACATCGGCGCGCTCGCGATCAACGTGCCCGAGGCGCACGGCGGCATGGGCTTCGGCCCCGTCGAGACGCTGCTCGCCATGAAGGTGTTCGGCCCGGCGTTGCTGCTCGAACCGTTCGTGTCGAGTGCGGTGATCGCCACGGCCTTGCTCGCCGAAAGTGGTGATGAAGCCGCACAAGCCGACCTGCTGCCCAAGCTCGCCGCCGGCGAAACCATCGCCGTGCTCGCGCACTTCGAGCCTTCCTCGCGCAATGACAGCGGCCTCGTCGCCACGCGCGCCGTGCGCAGCGGCGACGGCTTCGTGCTCGACGGCCACAAGGCGGTGGTGGTGCATGCCGGCGCGGCCGACGAGCTGCTGGTTTCGGCGCGCACTCAAGGCAACGCGGATGACGCCGACGGCGTGACCCTGTTCCGCGTGTCGCCCAAGACGCCCGGCGTGGTGCAGCAGCCCTATCCGCTGATCGACGGCCAGCGCGGCGCCGAGGTCTTTCTGCGCAGCGCCTACGTGCCCGCCACGGCGCGCATCGGCGCCGAAGGCGGCGCGCTGCCGGCCATCGAACGCGCACTCGACGTAGGCCTGGCCGCGCTGCTCGCCGAATCGGTGGGCGTGCAGCAGGCACTGGTCGACGCGACGGTCGAGTACCTCAAGACCCGCCAGCAGTTCGGCCAGCCCATCGGCCGCTTTCAGGCGCTGCAGCACCGCGCGGCCGACATGGTGCTGCACCTGGAGCAGTCGCGCTCCATGAGTTACCTCGCCGCGCTGCGCTGCACGCTGGCCGACAAGAACGCGCGCCGCGCCGCACTCTCGGCGGCCAAGGTGGTGGTCAATCAGGGCGGCCGCTTCATCGGGCAACAATCGGTGCAGTTGCACGGCGGCATGGGCATGACCGACGAGCTGCAGGTGAGCCACTGGTTCAAGCGCCTCATCGCGCTCGAAGCCACCTTCGGCGACACCGACACGCATCTGCAGCGCTTCGCGCACCTACGAGCTGCTGCCTGACCCTGACACACAACCGAGAGGAGAGAGCCATGAGCCGCAAAGCGAAAGCCGTCATCACGCGCGAGAACAACCAACCCGTGGTGGTGGAAGAGATCACCGTCGAGTCGCCGCGCGTCGGCGAGGTGATGATCAAGCTCGAAGCCTGCGGCGTGTGCCACAGCGACCTGTCGGCCACCAACGGCACGATCCCGTTCCCGCCGCCGGTGGTGCTGGGCCACGAAGGCGCCGGCCGCGTCGTCGAGGTCGGCGCGGGCGTCACCGACTTCGCCGTGGGCGATTCGGTCGTCAGCTCCTTCGTCAGCATGTGCGGCAAGTGCCGCTACTGCACGACCGGCCGGCCCGAACTCTGCGACCTGGCGGCCAAGGCCGTGTTCACCCTGCCCGACGGCACGGTGCGCACGCACGACAAGGACGGCAAGCCGCTCAATGTGTTCTCCGGCTGCGGCGTGATGGCCGAGTACGCCACGCTCAACGTCGCCAACGTGGTCAAGGTCGATACGCAAGGCGTGAAGATGGACTGCTGCGCGCTCATCAGCTGCGGCGTGATGACCGGCTGGGGCGCAGCCTGCAACACCGCCAAGGTCGAGGCCGGCTCCATCTGCGTGGTGTTCGGCGCCGGCGGCGTGGGGCTCAACGCCATCCAGGGCTGCGCCATGAGCGGCGCGGCGATGGTGGTGGCGGTCGACATGTCGCAGTCCAAGCTCGAATTCGCCAAGCTCTTCGGCGCTACGCACACGGTGGTGGGCGGCGCCGACGACATCGTGAAGACGCTCAAGAAGCTCACCGGCGGCGGCGCCGACTACGCCTTCGAGTGCGTGGGCCACGGCGCCATCGTGGCCCAGGCCTACGGCTGCCTGCGCAAGGGCGGCAAAGCCGTCGCCGTGGGCGTGGCCAAGCAGAGCGACACCACGACCATCCGCACCAATACGCTGGCGTTTGAAGAGAAGGTGCTGACCGGCAGTTGCTTCGGCGGTGCGCGCCCGCGCGAGGACTTTCCGCGACTCATCAACCTGTATCGCGCCGGGCGCCTCAAGCTCGACGAACTGATCACCCACCGCTACACCATCGACGAAGCGCCGCAGGCCTTCGACGACCTGGCGAACGGGCGCAATGCGCGCGGGATGATCGTGTTCGGCTGAGCCGTCCCACCTCGCCCCGCCTTCACCCCCCGTTCGCCCTGAGCCTGTCGAAGGGCCTGGGCTGAGCCTGTCGAAGCCCTTGTGCCTCGCGCGCACTTCGACAGGCTCAGTGCGAACGGTTGTGGTGGGTCAGGCGCGTGCGTGACAGCACGCCACCGCCGCACCGCGCATCATTCGCCGCTTCGGCTTCAACGACTTCAAGGAGACCCCACCATGAAAGCACTGATGTGCAACGCCTACGGCCCGATCGACACGCTCAAAGTCGAGGACGTGCCCTCGCCTGTGCCCGGCCCCGGCAAGGTGCTGATCACCGTCAAGGCGGCATCGATCAACTTCCCCGACGCGCTGATCGTGCAGGGCCTCTACCAGGTCAAGCCGCCGCTGCCCTTCTCGCCCGGCTCCGAACTCGCCGGCGTGGTGAAGGCCGTTGGTGACGGCGTCACCAACGTGAAGCCCGGCGATCGCGTGATCGCGGGCGTGGGCAACGGCGGCTTCGCCGAAGAGTGCCTCGCCGACGCGGCGCGCACCCTGCCCCTGCCCGAGGGCATGGACTTCGACGTCGGCGCAAGCTTCATCCTCACCTATGGCACTTCGCTGCACGCGCTGCAGGAGATCGCCAAGATCAAGGCCGGCGAGACCCTGCTGGTGCTGGGCGCGGCCGGCGGCGTGGGCATCGCGGCCATCGAGATCGCCAAGGCCTTCGGCGCGCGCGTGATCGCCGCGGCCTCCACGGCCGAGAAGCTCGCGCTGTGCAAGCAGGTCGGCGCCGACGAACTCGTCAACTACACCGAAGCCGATTGGCGCCGCCAGGTCGAGGCGCTGACCGGTGGCAACGGCGCCGACGTGGTGTACGACCCGGTGGGCGGCGCCTATGCCGAGACGGCGCTGCGCGCCACGGCCTGGCGCGGGCGCTATCTCGTGGTCGGCTTCGCCAACGGCGAGATTCCGAAGATTCCCCTGAACCTCACGCTGCTCAAGGAGCGGGTGATCATGGGCGTGTTCTGGGGTTCGGCCATGGCGCGCAAGCCCGAGCAGCACTTGGCCAACATGAAGCTGCTGGGCGAGTGGTTCGCCAGCGGCAAGGTCAAGCCGGTGATCAGCGAGCGCGTGTCGCTGGCCGAGGCCAAGGGCGCCATCCAGCGCCTGGCCGGCCGCCAAGCCATGGGCAAGATCGTCGTCATGCCGGGTGCATGACCCCGCTTCGCAAAGACAGGAGAGACTGATGCAACAACGAGACAAGCTTTACATCGGTGGCCAGTGGGTCGCAGCGCACGGCAAGGGCCGGATCGACGTGCTGAGCGCGTCCACCGAAGAGGTGATGGGCTCGGTGCCTGAAGGCAATGCTCAGGATGCGGATGCCGCCGTTCGCGCAGCGCGCACCGCCTTCGACGCCTGGAGCCAGACCTCGCCGGCCGAGCGCGGCGCCTACCTGAAGAAGATCCAGGAAGGCCTGAAAGCGCGCGGCGAAGAGATCACCAAGCTCATCAGCGGCGAAGTCGGCATGCCGCTCAAGCTGAGCGGCATGATCCAGGTCGGCACGCCCACCGCCACCTTCGGCCTGTACGCCAGGCTCGCGCCCGAATTCGAGTGGGAGCGCACGGTGGGCAATTCGCGCATCGCGCGTGAGCCGATTGGCGTGGTGGCCGCGATCACGCCCTGGAACTACCCGCTGCACCAGATCGCCGCCAAGGTGGCCGCAGCACTCGCCGCCGGCTGCACCGTGGTGCTCAAGCCCTCGGAAGTCGCGCCGCTCAACGCCTTCGCGCTGGCCGAGATCATCGACGCGGCCGGTGTGCCCGCCGGCGTGTTCAACCTGGTGAGCGGCTACGGCCCGGCCATCGGCGAAGCGATGGTGGCGCATCCTGACGTGGACATGGTGTCGTTCACCGGCTCCACGCGCGCGGGCAAGCGCATCTCCGAAGTGGCCGCGGGCACGATCAAGCGTGTGGCGCTGGAACTCGGCGGCAAGTCGGCCTCGGTGATCCTCGACGACGCCGATTTCGCGAGCGCCGTCAAGGGCACGGTCACCGCCTGCCTGCTCAACAGCGGCCAGACCTGCTCGGCCCACACGCGCATGCTGGTGCCGGAATCGAAGTACGACGAAGCCGCCAAGATTGCCGTCGCCGTGGCGCAAGGCTTCACGGTGGGTGACCCCTTCGGCGGCGAAGCCAAGCTCGGGCCGCTGATCTCGGACGCGCAGCGCCAGCGGGTGCGCGGCTACATCGAGAAAGGCATCGAAGAAGGCGCCGAGCTGCTGACCGGCGGCGCCGATGCGCCGGCGGGCCTGGAGCGCGGCTACTACGTCAAGCCCACCGTCTTCGGCCGGGTGAAGCCTGATTCGACCATCGCGCAGGAAGAGATCTTCGGCCCGGTGCTGTCCATCATCACCTACAAGGACGAAGACGACGCCGTGCGCATCGCCAACGGCACGCCCTACGGCTTGGCCGGCGCGGTATGGGCCGGCAGCGATGAGCGCGCGCTGAAGGTGGCGCGGCGCCTGCGCACCGGTCAGGTCGACATCAACGGTGGCCCCTTCAACCTGCAGGCGCCCTTTGGCGGCTACAAGCAGTCGGGCAACGGGCGCGAACTGGGCGTGTTCGGCCTCGAGGAATTCCTCGAGACGAAGGCGATGCAGTTGAAGCCAGCACCCAAGGCCGCCTGACGCACAGCGACTTCAATACCATTGAAAACGGCCTGCAGATGCAGGCCGTTTTTTCATGGCGGGCACCCGCCTACAGCAAGGCCGCGGCCGCTGCCACGTTGGCGCCGCGGGGGCGACTCCAGGTCGTGCACACCGCTTCGGCGGCACGCTCGGGGCAAGTGCTCAGACCCTGCTCGTCCCACACCTGCGCCGCAATTTCGATGGCGTCTTCACGGTCGACGTTGTGCATCTGCAGCCGCGAGGCAAAGCGGTCGATCCAGCCGGCTGCGCGTTGATAGTTGTCCATGTTTTCTCGTGGCTCCTGATCCAATCTCTTGGAAGTGAAGTCATGGTAGGCAGCGCCGATGACAGCCGGAAGTCGCACGCGGCGCATTGCACTGTCGGAGATTGCCTACAAGAGAGGGCCTACATGAAGCGCGCCGCCGCCCGCTTCATCGCCCGCGCGCCGAGGTCGGCGCGCGCGCCGTTGCCGGCCGCCCCGCCGAGCAGCGTCTCCATGCCTTCCAGAAACGGCACGATCTCGATCGGCTTGGTCCAGTAGTCCACGGCTCCGGCCGCGCGTGCGGCGCGCATCTCGTCGGGCATGGCGCTGGCCGACAGCACCACCACGCGCAGGCGGCTCGTGCGCGGGTCGGCGCGCAGCACCTCCAGCACCTGCAGCCCGCCCATGTCGGGCAGTTGCATGTCGAGCAGCACCAGGTCCGGCTGCAACTCGGCGGCACGCGCGATGCCGCTCGTGCCGTCCGTCGCGACGGCCAGCTCCACCTCCGGCCAGGTCGCGAGCAGGCCTTCGACGAGCAACACGTTAGTCGGGTTGTCCTCGATGTAGAGCACCACGCCCGCGAGGCGGCCATCGCCCGGTGCGGTGGCCGCGCCGGGTGCGCGCCACAGGCCGACGTCGCGGACGACCGGCGGCTCGGCATCGAGTTGCGTACCCGGCGCGTGCGGCAGCGACACGCGCACCGTCGTGCCGGTGCCGGGGTGGCTTTGCACCGTCACGTCGCCCCCGAGCAGGGTGACGAGCTGGCGCGACAGCATCATGCCGATGCCCGTGCCTTCGATGTCGCTGCGCTCTCGCCCGAGGCGGTTGAAAGGCTCGAACAGCGAGGCCAGCTGCTCCGGCGTCATGCCCAGGCCGTCGTCGCTCACCACGATGTGCAGCTCGCGCGGCTCGGTGAGCACGTCCAGGCTGACGCGCCCGCCGGGGCGGTTGTACTTGATGCCGTTGGACAGCAGGTTCAGCAGGATTTGCCGAAGCCGCAGCGGATCGGTGCGGAGCAGGGTGCGCGGCCGGGTGGCGTAGGCGGCATGCAGCGCGACGCGGCGCGCGTCGGCCGACGCTTCGCTGAGCTGCATCACCTCGTCGAGCAGCGGCCACAGCTCGGTCTCGGCCAACTCGATCGCCATGCGCCCGGCCTCGATGCGCGAGACGTCCAGCACGTCCTCGATCAGCGCGCGCAATTGCGCCCCAGCCAGGAACACCATCTCAAGCTGACGGCGCTGCTGCTCGTCGAGCCGGTGGCTCGCACCGAGCTGAAGCAGTTGCGTGAAGCCGAGCACCGCGTTGAGCGGCGTGCGCAGCTCATGGCTCATGTGCGCGAGAAATTCGGTCTTGGCGCGGTTCGCGGCCTCGGCCTCGGCGCTCGCCTGGCGCGCGAGTTCGGCGTCGCGCCGCTCGGTGATGTCTTCGCCGATGCAGGAGGCGCCGATCACGTCGCCGCCGGCCGAATGCAGCACCGCGTTGGCCCAGCGGATCAGGCGCCGGTCGCCGGCGCGGGTGACGATGTGGTTCTCCTGCTGGCGCGGCAACTGACCCTGCAGCATGCGGTCGTGCAAAAAGTGGCGCAGTTGCCGGTCCTCGCGCGCAAGAAAGCGCGGCCCCCAGGGCCGGCCGATGATCTCGTCGCGCGACCAGCCGGTCATGCGCAGCAGGGTGTCATTGCAGTAGAGCAGGCGGCCCTCGCGGTCGAGCGTGATGGCGAGCATGTCCACGCCGTCGAGCATTTCCGTGTAGCGGCGCTCGGATTCGCGCACCTGCGCCTCGCTCGCGCTGCGCGCGTCGATCATGCGGTTGAACTCCTGCGCCAGGTCGCGGAACTCCCCCGGCAGCGATTCGTCGGCCCGCGCACTGCCCGGCCCGCCAGCCGCCCACTGGCGCGCCGTGTCGGCCAGGCTGTGCACCGGTCGCGCGAGGCGGCGCGCGGCGAAGAAGGCGATGGCCACCCCCAGCAGCAGCGTGACCAGCGCCACGGCGGAAGCCCGCTGCTGCGCGGCCCGCGAGGCGGCGAAGATGGCGTCGGTAGGCATCCCGGCCGCCACGCGCAGGCCGAGGCTGCTCATCGCAGACGTGGCATAGGCGCGCGTGACGCCGTCCGGCCCGGCCGTCACCAACACATCGACCGGCTGGTCGCGCCGGGCCTGTTTCACCGATTCGGGCAGGCGCGCGCCCACCCACGCCGCGGCGTCCGGGTGCCGCGCAAGCACGACGTCATCGGCATTCACGAGCGTCACGCTGGAGCCGGGCGGCATGCCGGTCGCCGGCAGTTGCGCGGACAGCGCGGACAGGTCGATCGAGATGCCCAGCAGCCCCTTCGCCCGGCCGGCGTCGTCGCGCAGCGGGGTTGACAACACGGCCACCGGTCGCCGCGCCACCGGCCCGGTGATCGGTGCCGAGAGGCGGAAGCCGTCGGCGCCGAGCGCCTGGTCGAACCAGTCTTCGCCGCTCACGTCCGCGAGCCGCGGCGGCGCGAGCGCGCTGGAACTGCTGCAGACCAGCCGCCCGCCGGCATCCGTGACGCTCAGGCTCGCATACAACGGGTCGATGCCGGCCACGCCGGCGATGACCTGACGGCAGGCCGCGGGGTCCAAGCTCGCCAGTTCTTCGCGCGCGGCGAGCAGGCCGAGCAGCTTCTGGGCACGCCCGAAGATCTGGTCGAGTTCCTTGCCCGATTCACCGGCGCGCGCCGCGACGGAGCGCCAGGCTGCCGCTTCGGCCGACTGGTACTGGCGCACCAGTGTCCACGCATGCAATGCGAGCAAGGGCAGCATCACGATGAGTGCGGTGCCCAGAAGGCGCGCGAAGAACAGAGTTCGTCGCTGCATGGCCCTATTGGAAGACGAATCCGTGGCCCATTGGCCGGGGGTTTACGCCCACAAGTGGGCACACGCTCGCGATGCGTAGCCCGCCCTGCCGGCAGTCATACCGGGAAGGAACGATGGGCGCCCGGGGAACGGGCGGAGGTCGGGCAGCCCGGCTACGACGGCCGCTCGTTCGCGGCCGCGGCTCCCGCCGCGTCGCGCGCCAACTGCGCCCGCAGTTCACGCACCTCGCGCTCGACGATGCGCCGAGCCGCCTGCAACTGCTCGTCGCTGATGCGGGCCTCGGGCAGCGGCGTGTCGACCGCCAGCACCCGGTCGTCGTTGTCGGCAGCGGACGGGCCGCGGTTCGGGTTCTGGTCGATTCGGTGTTCTGCGCGCGTTTGCATGGGCCTCCCGGGAAGTGGACCCGCAAGGAAGGCAAGCGGCGTTCCCGCCGCGGCGCGGCAGCGCCTCAGCGGCAGCGGCTCAGCGGCTCAGCGCAGCAGACCGTAGGTGACGCCGATGCGGCGCTCCTCCCAGCCGAAACCGTCGTCGGGCCGGGCAATGGCGCCGAAATCGAGCGCCAGGCGCCTCGGCACCAGCCACCAGCGCGCACCGATGCGGTGCATCTCGGTGCCGGCCTCAGAGCCGGCCCATTCGGCAAAAACGAGCGCCGCGCGCACCGGCTGCCACACGGTGGCCACGGTGGCGCGAGTGCGGGCCTCGCCGGTCTTTTCGCGGCCGATGTTGGCCTGAAGCGCCCAGCGCGGGTCGAAGCGGAACCAGCCGCCGGCCGCCAAGGCCATGCGCTCGGTGCGAAAGCGCCGCGCGAAGCTGTCGCCGCTGGCGGCCCAGTTCAGCTTGAACGTGGCCAGCATGCCGCTGCCGAAACGCTGGGTTGTCAGGCTGTTGAGCTGGGCACGCACGATGTTCGGCTGGCCGCTCAGCATGGCGCGACGCGGCGTGGCGCTCAGGTTCCACTTCACCTGCTCGCCGCTGCAGTGACGGGTGAAATCGCGGGCGCGGTCAGCCGCGGTCTCGACGCCGAAGGGCTCGACGCGGCAAGGCTGATCCGCGTGCGCCGGGGCGACGCACAGGCCCGCAGCCAAGGCGATCAACAGGCCGGCGAGCGCTCGATTGAAAAATGGACAACGCATCTGCAACAACTTCCGAAATCCGATGATGCCCGCGACGCCCGGCGTTATGGCATGACACGAGCCGGATTCCAGTGATTGATTGCACGTTTGGGTGCGCCCCTGTGCAGAACTGACGGCAAGTTGCACCGGCCCGCCGCGCATCGCTCATCGGCGGCCGGTCCGCCCCGAAGCCGCCCGCCGCAGCACCCGGTCGGCCTCGCGCCGCACCGCGGCGCCCTCGGCACCGGGGAACTCGCCGTGGGTGTCGAAGTGGCGTCGCGCCAGCACGTGCAGCACGGCATGGTGCGCAGCGCCGAGCTGGGCGCGCAGCAGCGCTTCGGGGTAGCCGGCCGTCGCTTCGCGCAGGCGCCGCGCATACAGCCGATAGGCCACGGGATTGATCTGCGTCTCGCCGCGCTCCATCGCCTCCAGCCGCTTCGCCAGGTCTTCGATGAACAGGCGCTTGCTTCGCAGAATCGGGGCGGTATCCATGGGGCGTTGGGGTGCAGCGGCGACACCCGAGCATCTGCCGCCCGGGGCCGGCGCGATCGGCCGAAATGCGCCGCGATCCCGGCGCATTCGCGGGCGGTTTACGGCACGCCGATTGCCGCGCAACGCACTCCGGGCGCACGGCGCCCATCCGGGGAGACGACCTTCATGGCACCGACAGAGAACGCCCGCGAGGACATCGACGCCATCGCCCTGCTCACCGACGACCACGAGCTGGTGCGCCAGTTGTTCGAGGACTACGAGAACCTGGTCGACAGCGGTGCCGGCGACGACGAACGCCAGGTGCTGGCCGACAGGATCTGCACCCTGCTCACCATCCACGCCACCATCGAGGAAGAGATCTTCTACCCCGCCGCCCGCGAGGTGCTCGAAGAGCAGGACCTGCTCGACGAGGCCGAGGTCGAACACGCGAGCGCGAAAGACCTGATCGAGCAGATCCAGGACATGGACGCCTCGGAGGAGCTGTACGACGCCAAGCTCAAGGTGCTCGGCGAGTACGTGGAGCACCACGTGCGCGAGGAAGAGGACGAGATCTTTCCCAAGGCGCGCATCTCCGAGATGGACCTCGAGACCCTCGGCGGCGAACTCGCCGAACGCCGGCACGAACTGCTGGCGGAAATCGGCGAGGAAGAAGAGGAGTTTTGACGTACTGACCCACCCCCTACGCGCTTCGCGCGCCCCCTCAAGGGGGCAGCACCAGCGGACCGGCAAAGCCGGATCCGTGGTGCTGGCTTGATCCGCGGTTCACGCGTCGCGAGTAGCGTGCTGCCTCGCGGTCCTGGCGCGCTGGTTGGAGGCGAGCACGTTGTCCTTGGGCAGCGCCTCGCTGCGGGCCACCGCATCGAGCCAGTCCGTCGTGGTCGCCACCGCCGCGAAGTTGCTGTGGAACACGACGCTGAAGACGCGGTGGATCTCTTCGGCCGTGGCGGCACCGGCCGCATTGGCGTAAGGCAGGGCACCACTCGCGTCGGCAAGGAACTCGACGTTCAGGCCGCGATGCATGGCCTCGAACGCGGTGGAGGCGTCGCAGTTGTGTGTCATGTAGCCGACCACGCTCAAGGTGTCGATGCCGCGGCCCTCGAGCCAGGCGCCGAAGTCGGTGCCCGCGAACACGCTCGGAAAGCTCTTGGTCACGAGGTGGTCGCGTGCGCGGCGTTCGATCTCCGGGTGCAGCTGGCCGTTGTGTGCATCGGCCTGGAACACGGGTGCGCCCTTGGGCGCGTGATGGCGCACCACCACCACCGGCACGCCCGCTTCGCGCGCGGCGTCCATGGCGCGCAGCACGTTAGGCAACGTCTGCGCTGTCGGCGGGAACTCGATCGGCAGGCCGCCGCCCTCGAAGTATTCGTTCTGCACGTCGATGACGACGAGGGCGCGGCGCGGGGCGGATGCGGTCAAGGTCGAACTCCTGCGGTGATGAGATGGCTTGATTCTGGTTGCTCACTCGCCGTAACAACAGTGGCCCGTGAGTCACCTGTCGACAGAATCGGGCCATGCATACCGCCGCCCCCGAAACCGTCGCCGTCATCGCCTTCGACGGCATCAGCCCTTTCCATCTGTCGGTGCCCTGCCTCGTCTTCGGCGAAGACCGCAATGCCGCCGGCGCACCGCGCTACCGGTTGCGCGTGTGCGCCGTGCAGCCCGGGCGGCTGCGCACCAGCGCCGGCTTCGGCATCGACGTGGCGCAGGGTCTCGGCGCGCTGCGCAGCGCGCACATCGTCGTCGTGCCCTCGTGGCACGGCGGCGACGAACCCGCGCCCGAGGCGCTGCTGAAGGCGCTGCGCGCGGCCCACCGCCGCGGCGCGCGCATCGTCGGCCTGTGCCTGGGCGCCTTCGTGCTGGCCGAGGCCGGGCTGCTCGACGGCCGGCCCGCCACCACGCACTGGCACCTGGCCGCGTCGTTCGCCCGGCGCTTTCCGCAGGTGCGGCTGCAGGCCGAGGTGCTGTACGTGGACGACGGCGACGTGCTGACCTCCGCGGGCACGGCCGCCGGCATCGACTGCTGCCTGCACCTGCTGCGCCGCCAGCACGGCGCCGAGGCCGCCAACCGCGCGGCACGGCGCATGGTGGTAGCGCCGCATCGCGAGGGCAGCCAGGCGCAGTACATCGAGCAGCCGCTGCCGGACGTCGCCTCGCGCGACCGGCTCGCGCCGGTGCTGCAGTGGCTGCAGGCGCATCCCGGCGAGCCGCATGCGCTCGACGCGCTGGCCGAGCGCGCACTGATGAGCCGGCGCACCTTCACCCGGCGTTTTCGCGAGGCCACCGGCACCACCGTCGGCCGCTGGCTGCAAGCCCAGCGCCTCGCGCTGGCGCAGCGCCTGCTCGAAACCACCGATCGCGCGGTGGAGGCCGTCGCCGTCGATGCCGGCTTCGGCACGGCGGTGTCGCTGCGCCAGCACTTCGCGGCTGCGTTCGCGATTTCACCGTCGGCCTATCGACGGCAGTTTCGTGAATAACCCACCCCCTACGCGCTGCGCGCGCCCCCTCAAGGGGGCAACTCCAGCGGACCGGCAGAGCCGGATCCGCGGCGTTTGCTTGATTGCGGGTTCACACGTCACAGGTCGCAGCGCCTCGCGCCGGGGCGTCCGCACATGGCCATCACCCTTGCAAACCCGGACAGGCGCGGCAGTGGTCATCTTTATAATGCGAATCATTCTTACTCGCATTGTTGGGAGACCTCGTGAGCATCGCGTTCGTTCCGACCCGCATCGCCGCGGCCGCCTGCGCCCTGCTGGCGCTGGCCTTGCACCCCACCGCCCGCTCACAGGAACGCCCGGCCGCCGCCGCGCCTGAAGAGGCCACGCTGCCGGCCGTCACGGTCACCGGGGAAAAGACCGACCGAGCCCTGGAGCGCACGGCGCCCAGCGTCAAGGTGTTCACCTCGCGCGACCTCGGCCAGTCGACCAACCTCAACAGCACGCGTGCGCTGTTCGAGCAGACGGTCAACGTCACCGCCACCGGCACGCAGAACCTCGCGCCGGCCGTGCGCGGCGTCGATGGCACCGGCCCGTCGCAGGGCGCGGATGCGTTCCTCGCCGGCACGCGCTCGCGGCTGAACATCCAGGTCGACGGCCGGCCCGTCACCTACAACGAGATCACCTTCGGCGACCTCGGCCTGTGGGACGTTCAGCAGGTCGAGATCTTCCGCGGCGCGCAGAGCGCATTGCAGGGCCGCAACGCCATTGCCGGCACCATCATCTACAAGACCAACGACCCGAGCTTCGTGCCCGAGTACGCCGGCCGCGTGATGGTCGGCAACCACCACCTGCGGCAGGTGTCGGCACTCGCCTCCGGGCCGTTTGGCGACAGCGATCAGGTGGCCTGGCGCCTCGCCCTCGACCGGCAGAGCCACGACAGCTTCGTCAAGGGCTTCACGCCGGTTCCGGGCGCCAGCAATCCCGGCGATTTCGACACCGCCAGCCTGCGCGGCAAGTTGCTGTTCAAGCCGAGCGCCCTGCCCGGCTTCAGCACACTGGTGACGCTGGCCCACACACGCAACACCGCGCCGCAGACGGAAACCGTGGGCCGCCCCTTCGATGATCACGTGACCAACTACCCCGCCATGTCGGTGTTCTCGCCGCGCGTGACAAGTGCCGTGATCGACACGGTGTGGCCGCTGTTCGAGCGCTGGACGCTGGAAAACCGCATCGTCGCCGGCGACTACGAGGTGCACCGCTACGCCTTGCCCGGCGAAGGCACAGCACTCATCGACGGGCGCGACTACACGCTCGAGCCGCGCCTGCGCTATCGGGCGGCCGACGGCGGCTGGTCGGGCTTCGTCGGCCTGCATGCCTATCGCTCGAAGCAGCATGACACGCTCGACCTGTTCGGCGGCGGCGCCTGGGACGACCGCACCCGCACGAACGCGCTCTACGGCGAGGCGACGGTGGCGCTGCGGCCCGACCTCGAACTCACCGCCGGCGCGCGCTACGAGCGCGAGCACCGCTTCCGCCAGGGCTCGATGGCGATGTTCGTCACCGATTTCGACAAGACCTACGAGAACCTGCTGCCCAAGCTGAGCCTCACCTGGCAGGCCGATGCCGACACCACCCTGGGCGCGGCCGTCTCGCGCGGCTACAACGGCGGCAATGCCGGCTTCACCTATGACGTGCCGTACACGAACTACACGTACGACGCCGAACACGTGAACAACCTCGAGGTCTTCGCGCGCAAGAACATGCTGGACGGCCGGCTGCGCCTGACGGGCAACCTGTTCCTGAGCCGCTACCAGAACATGCAACTGCCCTTCGACCTGAATCCCGATCCGGCGGTGTGGTCCTACGTGGTGCGCAACGCGCCGCGTGCGCGCACCTACGGCGCGGAGTTCGGCGTCACCTGGGCAGCCACGCGCGCGCTGAGCCTCAATGCCGACATCGGCCTGCTGCACACCGAAGTGACGCGCTACGCAGGCTCGGGCGTGGAAGGCAACGAGCTGGCGCGCGCACCCAAGCTCAGCGCGGCCTTCGGCATGAACTGGCGCGCGGCCAACCGCTTCGAGGTCGGCGCAACGGCGCGCTACTCGAGCGCGTACCACTCGGCCATCACGAACATCGAGCGCGGCCGCGTCGAGCCGGGCTGGATCGCCAACGTGCGGGCCAGCTACCCGGTGGGTGCGGTCAAGCTGTTCGCCTTCGTCAACAACGTGTTCGATTCCGGCCGGCCGGTGCTGCTCGAAGCCGATCCGAACGCAGCCACCGATGCACTCGACGGCGCCACGCTGCACCGCCCGCGCACCATCGGCGTGGGGCTGGAAGCCTGGTTCTGAACGGGCGCCTTGGAGCGCGCCGTAGACTGGCCGGCGCGGCCCTCGCCGCGGGGCATCGACCATGCAAGAGCACGACATCGCGCCGCCGGATGAGCACACGACACAGGTCGCGCCCGCTCTTGCGGCCGAACACGTCGATGTCCTGATCGTCGGCGCCGGCATCTCCGGCATCGGCGCGGCGCACCACCTGCAGATGCAGTGCCCCGGCAAGCGCTTCGCCATCCTCGAAGCCCGCGCCGATTTCGGCGGCACCTGGGACCTGTTCCGCTACCCCGGCGTGCGCTCCGATTCGGACATGTACACGCTCGGCTACGCCTTCAAGCCGTGGACGCAGCCGAAGTCCATCGCCGACGGGCCGGCCATCCTCGAGTACCTGCGCGAGACGGCGGCAGAGGACGGCACCGACCGCAAGATCCGCTTCCAGCACCGCGTGGTGCATGCCGCATGGTCCAGCGCCGATGCGCTGTGGACGGTGGACGTGCAGCGCGGCGCCGAGCGCGAGGCGCTGCGCTTCACCTGCGGCTTTCTCTTCATGTGCAGCGGCTACTACGACTACGCGAAGGGCTACACGCCCGAGCTGCCCGGCATCGAGCGCTTCGGCGGGCGCGTCGTGCATCCGCAAGCCTGGCCGCAAGACCTGGACCACGCGAACCAGCGCGTCGTCGTCATCGGCAGCGGCGCCACCGCGGTGACGCTGGTGCCCGAACTCGCGAAGGCCGCCGCGCACGTCACCATGCTGCAGCGCTCGCCGACCTACGTGGTGGCGCGCCCTGACCAGGACCGCATCGCCAACTGGCTGCGGCGCAAGCTGCCGGCACGCGCGGCCTACGGACTCACACGCTGGAAGAACGTGCTGCTCGGCATGTACTTCTTCCGCCTCGCGCGGCGTCGGCCGCAGCGCGTGAAGCAATTGATCCTTGGCGGCGTGCGCCGCGCGCTCGGCCCCGGCTACGACATCGCCACGCACTTCACGCCGCGCTACAACCCGTGGGACCAGCGCCTGTGCCTGGTGCCCAACGGCGACCTGTTCGCGGCCCTCCGACAAGGCAGCGCGTCGGTGGTCACCGACCACATCGACGGCTTCACCGAAAAGAGCATCAAGCTGCGATCGGGCGCGGAACTCGAAGCCGACCTCGTGGTGACGGCAACCGGCCTGAACATGCAGGTGCTCGGCGGCGTGAGGCTCAGCGTGGACGGCAGGCCCGTCGACCCGGCGAAGACGCTGAACTACAAGGGCATGATGTTCAGCGGCGTGCCCAACCTCGCTTCGTCCTTTGGCTACACCAATGCCTCGTGGACGCTCAAGTGCGATCTCACCTGCGATTACGTCTGCCGCCTGCTGAAGTACATGGACCGCCACGGCCACCGCCAATGCACGCCGCGCCGCGACGAGAACGTGACCGAGCAGCCGTGGATCGACTTCAGCTCCGGCTATGTGCAGCGGGCGCTCGCCACGCTGCCGAAGCAGGGCTCGAAGGCGCCATGGCGGCTGCACCAGAACTACGCGCTTGATCTGTTGGCGCTGCGCTTCGGCAAGGTGAATGACGGCGTGATGCAGTTCAGCGCGCCCGCCGCCGCGAGCACCTGATTCGCGCCCGCAGTTGACGCAGCGCAAAGCCGCTGCATCTCTCAAAAGCCATGCCCGATTCGCGGCCAATGAGGGCCGATTTGGACGCCCCCATAAAGGTGCATAGACTAGGCATCTATTAGGGACGGAGCCCTTTTCATGACCACTCTCGAACAAGCCGAACCGCTCGCCCAAGCACTGGCGCAACCGTACCGCCACGGCTTCATCACCGACGTGGAGTCGGACTCGCTGCCGCCCGGTCTGGACGAAGACATCGTGCGCGCCATTTCCAAGCGCAAGCGCGAGCCCGAGTTCCTGCTCAAGCGCCGGCTCGAAGCCTTCGCGCACTGGCAAGCCATGCCGCTGCCCGAATGGGGGCGGCTGCGCATCGCGCCGATCGACTTCCAGGCGCTTTGTTATTACTCGGCGCCGAAATCGCTGAAGGACGGGCCGAAGAGCCTGGCCGATGTCGACCCCAAGCTGCTGGAAACCTACGAGAAGCTCAACGTGCCGCTGCACGAACGCGCGCGCCTGGCCGGCGTGGCGGTGGACGCAGTGTTCGATTCGGTGTCGGTGGGCACCACCTTCCGCGAAGAACTCGCCAAGGCCGGCGTCATCTTCTGCTCGTTCTCGCACGCGGTGCAGAACCATCCGGAAATCGTCGAGCGCTATCTCGGCTCGGTGGTGCCGCTCGGCGACAACTTCTACGCCGCGCTCAACTCGGCGGTGTTCTCCGACGGCTCCTTCGTCTACGTGCCCGAAGGCGTGCGCTGCCCGATGGAGTTGTCGTCCTACTTCCGCATCAACGCGGCCAACACCGGGCAGTTCGAGCGCACGCTCATCATTGCCGAGCCGGGCAGCCACGTGAGCTATTTGGAGGGCTGCACCGCACCGCAGCGCGACGAGAACCAGTTGCACGCAGCGGTGGTGGAACTCGTGGCGCACGACGATGCGTACATCAAATACTCGACGGTGCAGAACTGGTACCCCGGCGACGAGCAAGGCCGCGGCGGCATCTACAACTTCGTCACCAAGCGCGGGCTGTGCGCGGGCAAGCGCTCGCACATCTCGTGGACGCAGATCGAGACCGGCGCGGCCATCACCTGGAAGTACCCGAGCGTGATCCTGCGCGGCGACGAATCGAACGGCGAGTTCCATTCGATCGCGGTGTCCAACCACTTCCAGCAGGCGGACACCGGCACCAAGATGATCCACCTGGGGCACAACACCAAGAGCCGCATCGTCTCCAAGGGCATCAGCGCCGGCCGTGCGCACAACAGCTACCGCGGTCTGGTCAAGGTGGCGCCGACCGCCGCCGGCGCGCGCAACCACACGCAATGCGACTCGCTGCTGATCGGCGGCCAGTGCGGCGCGCACACCTTCCCCTACGTCGATACCCAGCGCAGCGACGCGGTGGTGGAGCATGAAGCCACCACCACACGCATCTCCGAAGAGCGCCTCTTCTATTGCCAGCAGCGCGGCATCGACCCGCAGGAAGCCACGGCGCTCATCGTCGGCGGCTTCTGCCAGTCGGTGCTGGAGGAGCTGCCCATGGAATTCGCGCTGGAGGCGCGGGCGCTGCTCGCCGTGTCGCTCGAAGGCGCGGTCGGTTGAACACAGGAACCACGATGACTGACAAGAACACCCCCCTGCTCGACGTGCGCGACCTGCGTGTAGACGTGGGCGAACGCAACGTATTGAAGTCGGTGTCGCTGCGCGTGGACCGCGGCTCGCTGCACGTGCTGATGGGCGCCAACGGCAGCGGCAAGAGTACGCTGGGCCTGACGCTCGCCGGCCATCCGCGCTATCGCGTGGCGGGCGGCAGCGCGCATTTCGACGGCGCCGACCTGCTCGCGCTTACTCCTGAGTTGCGCGCCCGCGCCGGCCTCTTCGTCTCCTTCCAGGCGCCGCCTGAGATCCCCGGCGTGAAGAACGGCCTGTTCATCCGCACCGCGCTCAACACCGTGCGCGAAGCGCGCGGCGAACTGCCACTCGATGCGTTCGATTTCCTCGGCAGCGCCAAGGGCGCGGCCACGCAGCTCGGCTTGCCCGAGACCCTGCTCAACCGGCCGGTGAACGACGGCTTCTCCGGTGGTGAACGCAAGCGCAACGAACTGCTGCAGCTTGCGCTGCTCAAGCCGCGTCTCGCGGTGCTCGACGAGATCGACTCCGGCATGGACGTGGACGGCGTGCGCGCCGTGGTGCAGCTGGTGCAGTCGCTGCGCGCCGAGGGCACGGCCTTCGTGGTGGTGTCGCACTACCTGCAGCTGATCGAATCGCTGGCGCCGGATGCGGTGCACCGGCTCGACGACGGCTGCATCGCCGAAAGCGGCGGCATCGAACTGGCGCAGCAGATTGCGCGCGAAGGCTTCGTGCGTGCGCCGGCCCTGGCGGAGGCGTCATGAACATCGCCCGCGCCGACGCGCTGACCGCACGCGAACGGCTCGCGGCGACCGGCTGGATTCCCGCGAACTCCGAGTTCTTCCGCCACCTGCCGCCGCCGGCGCTGGCCACGTGGCTGGGCGAAGAGGCCGACGCCGCGCCCGCCCGCGTCGACACCGACCGTCGCCGCGGCGCCGGCTGGACGCTGCACCCGAGCGGCCACGGTCAGCCGGCGCGCGTGAACGCGCAGTGGCTGGACGCGTCGCAGCCGGCCGACCACCGCGCGCTGTTCGAGGGCCTGCCCCCGCTCGGCGACCGCGACGCCGACCGCTTCGACTGGGCGCACCGCGCGCTGTGCCGCCACGGCCTGCGCCTGCGCATCGCCGCCGATGCCACCGCGCGCGAGGCCGTCTCGCTGGTGCTGCGCCACCGCCCGCGCAGTGCGGTGGAAGCGCCGACGCTGGTGATCGACGTGCAGCCGGGCGCGCAGGCCGTGCTGCTGGAAGTGCACGAACGCGAGAGCACCGCCGGTCCGCTGGTGCAGAACCTTGATGTGCACCTGAACCTCGGCGCCGGCGCCACGCTTCAGCACCTGCGCATCGCCACACCCGGGGCCGACGACCGCGTCGCGCACCGCGTGCATGCACGGCTCGGCGAGGGCGCGCGCTATGCGCAGGCGCTCATCGCCTCGGGCAGCCGCTATCACCTGCAGCGCAGCGAACTCGAGCTGCGCGCGCCGCGCGCCTCGGCCCGCATCGGCGGCGCATTGTTCGCCGTCGATTCCGCGCTGGAGCAGCAGGTGCAGACGCACCATGGCGCGGCGCACACCGAGAGCAACGTCGAGGCGCTGATGCTCGCGAGCGGCAAGGCGCGCGGCGTGGTCAACGCCTTCACGCGTATCGAGCCCGGCGCCGACGAGGCGAACGTGCGCCAGCGCCTGTCGGGCATTCCCACCGGCGGCCAGCCCAAGCTGATCCTGCGCCCGCACCTGGAGATCCTGCACGACAAGGTGCAGGCCGCGCACGGCGCCACCTGGGGTGCGCTGCCGGAAGACGCCCTGTTCTTCGCCCGCCAGCGCGGGCTGGACGAGCGCCGCGCACGTGCGCTCATCGTCGAGGGGCTGATCACGGCGCTGCTTGCGCGGAGCGTGGACACGCCCGAACTGCTGCGGTCCTTCGGCGTGGACGAGTTGCTGGCCGATGTGGTCGAGCGACACCTGGGCACACCCAAGGAGATCCGCCATGGGTGAGATGCACCGCGCCTGGCACGCTCCCGCCGCAGACTTGCGAGACATCGCCGCGCAGTTCCCGGTGCTCGCACAGCGCGTGCACGGCGAGCCGCTCGCCTACCTCGACAACGCCGCGACCACGCAGACGCCGCTGGCGGTGCTGGCCGCGACCAGCGGCTTCGAGCAGCACGACCGCGCCAACATCCACCGCGGTGTGCACACGCTCAGCCAGCGCGCGACCGATGCCTACGAACACGCACGCGACACGCTCAAGCGCTTCGTCGGCGCCGGCGCCGGCGAGGCGCACGAACTCGTGTTCACCTCGGGAACGACCGAAGCGCTGAACCTCGTGGCGCAGGGTCTCTCGATCGCCGGCCACGCGCCCGCCGTGCTGCGGCCCGGCGACGAGATCGTGGTCAGCGGCCTGGAGCACCACGCCAACCTCGTGCCCTGGCAGATGGCCGCACGGCGCAGCGGCGCCAAGCTGCACATCCTGAAGCCCGATGCGCAGGGCCGATTGCATGCCGACGACCTGGCGCGGCTGCTCAGCCCGCGCACCCGCGTGTTCGCGCTCACGGCCTGCGCCAACGCCACCGGCGAACGCCCGCCCTACGAGGAGCTGCTCGCGCTGGCGGCCGAAGCGGGCGCGCTCACCGTGCTCGACGCGGCCCAGGCCGTGAGCCACGCAGCCCTGGACATGTCGTCCATCGACTGCGACTTCATGGCCTTCTCGTCGCACAAGATGTACGGCCCCATGGGTGTGGGCGCGTTGGTCGGCCGCCGCACGGCGCTGGAGCGGCTGGTGCCGCTGCGCCTGGGCGGTGACATGGTGCAGTGGGTCACCTTTGAGGAAACCGTCTTCGCCGATCTGCCCGCGCGGCTCGAAGGTGGCACGCCCAATGTGGCGGGGACGGTGGGCATGGCTGCGGCCTCGGCCTTCATCAGCCACATCGGGCACGAGCGCATCGAGGCGCACCTCACGGCGCTGCACGACCGCGCGGTGAGCGGCCTTCAGCGCCTGCCCGGCGTGCGCGTGCTCTCGCCCGACACGGCCGGCTCGGCCATCGTCTCCTTCGTGGTCGACGAAGTACATCCGCACGACATCGGCACCCTGCTCGACGAAGCCGGCATCGCGGTGCGCACGGGTCATCACTGCGCGCAGCCGCTGCTGGCGCATCTGGGTCTCGGGCCGACGACGCGTGCGTCGTTCGCGATCTACAACACGATGGAGGAGGTGGAGCGGCTGGTGGCTGGGGTGGCGCGGGCGGTGGAGGTGCTGCGATGAGGCACCGGCTGTTCGCCATCGCCCCCTCACCCCAACCCTCTCCCCCTTTGGTGGAGAGGGATCCATGCGCCCGCGCCGTAGCGCTCTTGGTTTTGCCCCCTCTCCCGCTTGCGGGAGAGGGCTGGGGTGAGGGCTCGTGTGCGAAGACCGGAGCCACCGAATGACCGCCGACACCGACCTCTATCAAGAAGTCGTCATCGAGCACAAACGCTCGCCGCGCAACTTCGGCACCCTGCCGGCGCCCACGCATCAGGCGCGCGGCCACAACCCGAGCTGCGGCGACGACCTCAGCGTGCAGCTCGAACTCGACGGCGACACCATCCGCGACATCCGTTTCCACGGCAGCGGCTGCGCCATCAGCATGGCCTCGGCGTCGATGATGACCGAGGCCATCCGCGGCCGCAGCGTAGCCACCGCACGCGAGCTGCAGCAGCACTTCCGCGCCGTGCTCACCGGCGTCGAAGAGCCCGAAGGCGCGCCGATCGGCAAGCTTGTGAGCCTGGCCGCCGTGCGTCGCTACCCGAGCCGCATCAAGTGCGGCCTGCTCGGCTGGCATGCGTTGATGCATGCGCTGAACGACGAGGCCGTACCGGTCGAAGAGGGTGTCGTGACGACGAAGGATTCCGCATGAGCCGTCGCCGCGAGTCGGTCGTCATCAGGCGGCCCGTGAGCGCCGAACTCGTGCCCTCCGGCCAGCGCATCGACCTCGAGCCCGGCACGATGGCCGAGATCACGCAGGCGCTCGGCTCCTCGTTCACGCTCTACGTCGAAGGCCACCTCGTGCGCCTCGCCGGCGTGGACGCCGACGCCATCGGCAAGGAGGTGCCGCAAGCCCCCGAACTGCCGGCGGATGCCGGCCCCGACGAGTTGCGCGCGCTGGTGTGGCAGACGCTCAAGACCTGCTACGACCCGGAGATCCCGGTCGACATCGTCGAACTCGGCCTCGTGTACGTGTGCGACGTTCTCCCGCTGGACGAGGAACGCTTCTGGGTGTCGATCAAGATGACCCTCACCGCGCCCGGCTGCGGCATGGGTGAGACCATCGCCCGCGAAGTGCGCGAGAAGGTGGAGGCCCTGCCGCGCATCGACGGCGCCCGTGTCGAGGTGGTGTTCGATCCGCCCTGGGACCGTTCGATGATGTCGGAAGCGGCCCAACTGGCACTTGGCCTCTGAGGTCGCGCCACCGCCGCGGGGCCTCTCGAATTCCAACCATTGAGGATCCCCGCATGATCACCACTGCCCTGACCCGCCTGCTTGGCATCCAGCATCCCGTCGTCCTCGGCCCCATGGGTGCGGTGGCCGGCGGCGCGCTCGCGGCGGCCGTTTCCAATGCCGGCGGGCTGGGGCTCGTTGGCGGCGGTTATGGCGATGCCGAGTGGGTGGCGCGCGAGATTGCGCTCGTGAAGACGCAGACGACCAAGCCCTGGGGCGTGGGCTTCATCACTTGGTCGGCCTCGCGCGAAGTGGTGGAGTTCGCGCTCGAACAGCGCCCGCATGCCGTGATGCTGTCCTTCGGCGACCCGCGCCCGCATGCGGCGCTCATCAAGGCCGCCGGCTGCAAGCTCATCTGCCAGGTGCAGGGACTGGAGGAAGCGCGGCTCGCTGTTGAAGCCGGCGCCGACCTCATCGTCGCCCAGGGCACCGAAGCCGGCGGCCACGGCGGCACGCGCGCGACCCTGCCGCTGGTGCCAGCGATCGTCGACTCCGTGGCGCCGATTCCGGTGATCGCCGCCGGCGGCATCGCCGACGGCCGCGGCCTCGCCGCCGCGCTGATGTTGGGCGCCGAAGGCGCCCTGCTCGGCACCCGCTTCTACGCCACGCCCGAGGCCATCGGCCACGAGAACGTGAAGGCGCGCATCGTGCGGGCCAGCGGCGGCGAGACATTGCGCACCACCGTGTTCGATGCGGTGCGCGGCTACGACTGGGCCGGCCGCTACACCGGCCGCGCGGTGCGCAACACCTTCACCGAACGCTGGCACGGCCGGGACGATGCCGCGCTCGCGCAGACGCCCGAGCGCGAGGCCTATCGGCAGGCCGCGAGCCAGGGCGATGTCGGCACCGCCGTGGTCTGGGCCGGCGAGAACGCCGATCTCATCACGCGCATCGAGCCCGCGGGCGACATCGTGCAGCGCATCGCCCGCGAGGCCGAGGCGCTGCTGGCAACCGCGGCATCGCGCTTGCGCTAGGCGCTGCCGCTCACACAAGGAGACCACGCATGGACCATCCCCTCTACCCCGCCGTGTCGAAGGAACTGGTGCAGCAGCGCCGCGAACTCGCGCCCGACACCATGGCGGCGTTTCGCGCCTTCAACCAGAAGGCCTTCGCCGACGGGGCGCTCTCGGCCAAGATGAAGGACATCATCGCCGTGGCCGTGGCCCACGTGACGCAGTGCCCGTACTGCATCCGCGGCCACACTGAATCGGCGATGAAGAAGGGCGCGACCGAAGCCGAGCTGATGGAGGCGATCTGGGTGGCGGCCGAGATGAAGGCGGGTGCGGTGTTCGCGCATTCGCTGATCGCGATCGACACGATGCAGCAGGTGAAGGAGAAGGAGAAGGAGAAGGGGCAGTCTTGACGCTCGACGCGCCGATCTCGTTCGCGTTCTGTCGAAGCGCGGCCCAGTACGGTCGTACTTGATCGAAAGCTCGGCGCGTTCTTCAGACAGGCCGGGTCTCGCCCCGGCCTGCCTCAACAACGCACCGAACTTCGAGCACGCAACAGCACCGCGCGCCAGCGCTTCGACAAAGTCAGCGCGCCGTGACCGGCCCAGATGTCCCACCCGGCGCCATCGCGTCTTCACCCATGCGCATCGCCCGCCGCACCGCCACCCACCCCAAGCCCAGCGCCAGCACGATCAACCCCGTGCCCGTCCACCGCTGGTCGTCGAGCAGATAGCTCACGCACAGACGCGCCGGCGTGTCGAGGTAGAGCATGCCGGCGGTGGCCGTCATCCAGGCGAGGTTGCCGACGAAGAACAGCAGCAGTTCCGGGTCCATGCGCCGCCAACCCGAGGCCATCGCCGCGCCGGCAAGCCACCAGCCGAGGTACTTGGCCGCGGCCATCGGTGCGAGCAGCAATGCGGCGTCGATGGCGGAGGGCAGCATCCAGAAGATCGCCACGCAGGAGACGAAGGTGGCGCTGCTCCAGCCGCGCCAGTCGAGCACGTTCAGCCCGCGGGCCAGACGCGGCATGCGCGCGCCGAGCAGCCCGTGCGCGGCCCAGCCGGCGGCGAACAGCAGCGGCCATTCGAGCAGCATGTGCGTCAGCATGCGGCTCTCGACGGCATGGCGCAGTGCCGGCCATAGAAGCAGCAGCGGCAGCAGCGCCAGCAGCACGCGGGCAGCACGCAGGAATGGCGCAGAGCGCAGGCGGATCATCGTCGCGCCACCTGTTGATTCGCCGCCAGCCGCTGGGCAGCCTCGAGCGCCTGCGTCCATTCGTCGAGCGCGTACAGGCCGCGCAGGCGCCCGCGCGCGTCGAGCAGATGGATGGCGCCGTTGTGCACGTAGCCGCCGAAGCCGTCGGAGATCACCACCACGCCGAGGGACTGCAGCAGTGTTTCGGTATCACGCGCGTCGGTGGGCACGGCGATGGTCCAGCGCGCAGCGTCTGCGTGATAGGTCTTGGCATAGCCGCGCAGCGTGCCGGCGGTCTCGTTCGCCACGTCGAAGGAGACGGAGACCAGCCGCACCGAGCGATCGCCGCGGCTCGCGAGTTCGGCCTGCATCTGCTGGTACTCGCTGCCGAGCGCGCGACAGATGCTCGGGCATTGCGTGTAGATGAAGTCGACGAGGTAGGCGCCGGCCGGCACGGCGCTGCCGTTCGACCACGGCGCAGGCTGCACGCTGTCGGCCGTGCGCAGCGGCACCGGCGCGGCCTGCAGCAGGCCGGCTTGCAGTTGCCGCGCGCGCTGGCCCTCGAAGGTCCAGACCTCGAAGCCGTGGGTCTGGCGGCTCGCCAGCCACACGAAGGCGATCACCATCGCCAGGCACAGCGCCGCGCTCACGCGACGCGGCCACCGGCCCGGCTCGGCGCGCGCGGCGCTCATCGCAGGCTCACTTCCGTCACTTCAGCGCGGCGAGTTCGGCATCGCCCTTGAACGGCGTGGTGCGCGCGGCGGTTTCCCGGCGCACGGCCGCCACGGTTTCGGCCGTCACCGGTGCGGCGGTGTTGCCCCACTGGCTGCGGATGTGCGTGAGCAACGCGGCCAGTTCGGCGTCGCCGAGTTGCGCCGCGAAGGCGGGCATCGCGCCGTTGTAGGTGCTGCCCTTGACGGTGAGCGGGCCCTCAATGCCGTGCAGCACCACGGCGGCCAGCGTGCTCTCCTTGCCGGTCACCCATTCGGATGCGGCCAGCGGCGGGAACACGCCGGGCAGGCCCGCGCCGTTGGCCTGGTGGCAGGCGACGCAGCGCGCGGCATAGACCGCCGCCCCGTCGATGGCGGCGCCGGGTGCGGCGGCGGGGGCGCCCTGCAGTTCGGCCAGGGTGCGGCCGTCGCCGAGGGCGGGCGCGTGGTCGAGCGAGGTGCCGGCGATGTAGATGACGCCGAAGGCGAGCAGCAAGGCAGTGAGCACGATCACGAACCACGGCATCGGGTTCTGGCCCTCGTGCGGCTCGGGGTTCTCGCGCTCTTGCGGCGGCAGGATGTGGGGCGTGTTCATCGTGCGCTCGCAGGCTGAAGGTCGACGCTGGCGGTCTTTGCGGCCACGGCCGAGGCGGCCGGCGCCGCGGGTGCAGGCAAGGCGGGGAAGCTGCGGTCCAGCGACTGCAGGTACTTCACCAGGTCCAGCACGTCGGGCCGCGCCACCACCACCTTGCCGGCGGGCGCGTAGCCCTCGGGCAGCCTGACGACGACGTCGTCCTTCTCGGCCTCGGGCTTCACCTCGAACAGGTAGGGGTAGCTCGGCATGATGCTGCCTCCCACGTAGGCGCGCGGCTGGTACAGGTGGCCGAGGTGCCACTGCTCGCTCGGCTGGCGCGCGCCGATGTTCATGAGGTCCGGCCCGGTGCGCATGGTGCCCAGCAGGTGCGGCGCGTCGTAGGCGTAGTCGCCGGCCACGGTGGCACGGCCCCAGCCGCGGTCATGGTCGGGCGCGAACGACTTCGCGCGCGGCTGCTGCGTGTGGCAGTAGACGCAGCCGTTGGCGATGTAGACCTCGCGCCCGCGCAGCTCGGCGCTGGTGTAGGGCTTGAGGCCGGGCGTGGGCTTCACGTCGCGCACCTGCAGGTAGGGCAGCACGACGAGGGCGCTGGTGGACAGCCCCAGCATGACCATGGCCGCCGAGATGAGCTTGACTTCGTTCTTCATTGCGCGGCCTCCTTGACCAGCGCGTGCTTGAACAGGGCCGGCCGCGAACGCTGCGGGCCGAGCTTGAGCGCCATGGCGATGAAGTGCCAGGCGAACACCAGGTGGCCGGCCGTCATCAGCGCGCCGCCCACGCTGCGGGCCTTGAGCCAGGGCAGGGTCAGCGTCACCGACTCCATGAAGGGCCGGGCCGCATCCAGCATGGCCGTGCCCTGCAGCCAGCCGCCGATGGTCAGGCTCCAGAAGTACACCGCGATGCCGATCGTCACCAGCCAGAAGTGCAGCGAGATGAACCGCGGATACGGCCACTCGCGCGCCGTGATGCGCGGCATCACGAAGTACATGGCGCCGAAGAACACCAGGCTCACGAAGCCGTAGAGCCCGAGGTGCGCGTGCGCCACGGTGTAGTGCGTGAAGTGGGTGACGGCGTTCATGCTGCGCAGCGCCTCGAGCGAGCCCTGCACCGAGCTGGCCGTGTACATGAGGCCGCCGATGCCGATGAAGCGCAGCGTGGGCGAATCGCGCAGTGCCGAGACGCGGCCCTGCAGCGTCTGGAACATGTTCACGGTGAAGGCCGCGACCGGAATGATCATCATCATGCTCTGCACGATGGACAAGGTGACCATCCACTCGGGCACCGGCCCGCCGATCAGGTGGTGGCCACCCACCTGGCCGTAGAAGAAGGCGAGGCCCCAGAAGCCCAGCAGCGACAGGTTGTACGACTGCACCGGCCGCCCGATCACCTTGGGCAGAAAGTAGTAGACGGACGCGAGCGCGAGCGGCGTGTAGAACAGCCCCAGCACGTTGTGGCCGAACCACCAGTTCATCGCCGCCTGCTCCACGCCGGCGTGCAGGCCGGGGATCTTGGCCACGACGAACAGCACCGGCAGCCAGAACAGCGCACAGCCCATGTACCAGACCGACACGTACAGGTGCTGCACCCGGCGGTTGACGAGCGTCATCACCAGCGGCGAGGCGATGAGCGCGCCGCCAAGTGCGAACAGGATGCCGATCTGCCAGGGGATCTCGAGCCACTCCAGCCCGTCGTTCACACCGGCACCGATGCTGCCGAGACCCGCGATCAGCGCCGCGTTCCAGAGCACGCCGCCGACGAACGCATAGCGCGCGCCCATCAGCGGCGTCTTGAGCAGGCGCGGGATGATGAACAGCGCAATGCCGAGGCCCGCCATCGGCGCCCAGCCGTAGGCCACCGCATTGAGGTGGATGGTGCGGATGCGCCCGAAGGTGAGCCACGCCTGCTGCACCAGCCAGTCGGGCTCGTGCAGCTTGAGCGAGGCGGTGAGCCCGGCGGCCGAGGCCACCAGCAGCCACACGACGGCGCAGGCGAAGAAGAAGAACACCACCGGCCGCGTCGATTCGTCGGCGTGGGCGCGCTCGGCGAGTTCGGCCGCACCCGCGGCCTGCGCCGACTCGGGCGCGCCGGCCGCAACCATCGAGGTCTGCAGCGCGCCTTGCGCGGCGGCGGTGGCCGCCGGTTCTTCGACGCGGCCGATCTCGCCGGGCGCGAAGATGATTTCCGCGCCGCGGCTGCTGCGGTCGAACAGACCCGAGCGCTGCGACCAGATGAAGAACAGCAATGCCACGAACGACAGCACGAAGGCCGACAACAGGATCGCAACCGTGCTCACGAAGACTCCTTGTTCAACATGCCGCTGCGAACGAGCGTGTGCCCGCCGCAGCCATCAGGGGGGCGCGCCAAGGCGCGCGGGGTTCAGCCGTCCTTGCCGTCCACGCGCGGCTGCATCAGCCACGGCGTGAAGCGCCACAGGTAGATCGCGAAGGCTGCGCCCCAGGCGGCGGCGGCGGCGATCAATGAAGGCACGTACAGCGCCGTGCTCACGAGCGGCAGCAGCACGCGCAGCACGGCCGCCGCCATCACCAGCGCATAGGCCAGCACCTCGGGTTTCGAGGCCTGCAGCGTCCGCCCGGTGTGGCCGCGCGCGGTGCGCGTGATCATGCCGATGATGAGGCCGCCGGTGGCGCCCACGGCGAGCGCGTGCACGCCGGCCGACACCGGCACCCAGCCCATCTGGGCTGCAGCGAGCAGCGCGAGGCCGAGCGGAATCCAGGCATAGGCCGCATGAAGAATCCACAGGATGGGCCGCGAGCGCGTGACCAAGGGCCGCCACTGCCAGGCACGCGCCGCCTGCAGCAGTGCCGCCGCACCGAGCACCAGCGCCGGCAGCACGCCCGCATGCGCACACACCCACAGCAGCAGGCCCAGCCCCGTGGCGGCAATCGCCGCGCGGTCGAGCCACGGGTTGAGCGCGAGCTTCAGCCCCGGCGTCACGTTCATCGTGAACGCCGGCACCACGCGCCCGGCGATCACGCACTCGATCATCACGATGAGCGCGAGGCCGGCGTACAGCGGCGTCGTCGCGGCCATCTCGATCGTGCCCATCACCGAGAGGTGGAACAACAGGTTGACGATCGAAAGCAGGACGAGGATGCCCACCAGCGGCAGGTTGCGGCGGTTCTTCGCGCGCACCAGCACATCGCCGAACACCGCCGCGACGATGGGCAGCAGCACCACGTCGAGGAAGGCATACACCGCGTAGGGCGCACCCAGCGCCGCGAACCGCGCCGCCACCCACAGCAGCGCGAGCGCACCGAGGAAGGCACCCCGGGGCGTGTCCAGCCCCGTCCACGCCTTGCCCGCGGTCAGCAGGAAACCGACGACCACCGCAATGGCGAAGCCGAACAGCATCTCGTGCGCATGCCACAGCAGCGGCGGCGCGCTGGTGGCGAGGCTCAACTGGCCGAGGAACATCGCCACCCACAGCGGCACGGCGACGGCGGCCAGCACGGCCGCGCAAAGGTAGAAAGGGCGAAAGCCGAGGCGCAGCAGCGGCAGGCCGCGCGCCGCCGGAGCAGGCGTGCCCGGCGGCTGGATGGAAAGGGGAACGGTCGGTTTCATACGCCTTCGGCGTGCGCCCAGGTTAAAGCTTCATTTGTCGAGTACCTTAACTTTTCGCCACGACGCAGGCAAGGGCTGGAAGGCACTGCACGGCCCCTTGGCTTGTCTCAAATCAATTCCGGGCGCGGCATCTGCGCACGAAGCGCACAGACGAAAAAAACCCGGCGGGGCGCGCCGGGTTTTTTGAGCCGTAGGGCCGGGTCAGGCTTTGCGACGACGAGCGGCGGCCAGGCCGAACAGCGCGATGCCGACGAGGGCGAGCGACGCGGGTTCGGGGACTGTGCCGGGAACGATGACGGTGATGTCCGAGCGCGCGACCGCGCCATCCGATCTGCTGCTGGCAACCAGCGAGAAGTTGTACGAGCCCGCAGCGTTCGCATCGAAGCCCGGGAAGGCGAAGTGCAACATGCCCAGGTTCCAGGAATCCTGCAAAGCCGAATTCGCGAGTTCAAAAACGGTCGCGGTGTCGTTGGCCGTTGGATCGGTGTCGAAGATGAATTGGTACGTGTAGTCGTCGATGTCGGCAGCATCGCCGAGGATGGCGTAGCCGATGTTCCAGAGCGACAGCGGTGCGGCCACTGGGTAGCCGGGCTGCGGGTTGGACACACCAGCGGTGGCGTAGAAAGTGCCATTGCCGTCGTTGGTGAGCGCCGGGCCGGAATAGCGCTGATGGGCGGTCAGACCCAGGGTCACGCCGCCGTAGGTATCGACGGCCACGGCATCGTTGGGGATGCCCGTGCCGCCGAAGGTGGCGCCGGGCAGGGCTTGCAGGGGCGCAGCGACAGCAGCGCCGGCGATCAAGGCGCCGGCAACGGCCAGGGCGTTCGCGAGGATGCTCTTCTTCAAAGTCATGGGGTCTCTTCTCCGTGGTGATGGCAAAAGCCACACCGACTTAGCAGCATTCAGACCATTGCCAGCGCTCCCCCTAAAACGTATGTCTTGACAACGGCTTACGCTCGTGGATGGATTTGGCCCGGGCGGCTGGTCCGCCCAGATGTAAATCGGTCCGACAGGGTCCGCGCCCCGCGATCCGCTCCGCAGCCATCACGCCCGCCTCGGCGGCGGCAGCCTCACGCTGCCGGCCCGCGGCCTTCAGCTTTGCGGCCTGTGGCCGATAACGGTGAGCGCCCGGCGCTGAATCGCCGGGCATTTCCATTCGACGCAGTACCCATGTCTCCCGCAGTTTCCGACCCCTTGCGCCGCATCCGGCGCCCGCCGGCCGCCCGGTCCGTCGCTCGCCGCGGCACGGGCCCCGCGCCAACCCCCACCCCGAATCCGCGCGCCCGCTGAGTGGCGCGCCGCGACATCACGCGGCCCGCGTGCGCCCGCCCTTTCTTCATTCACTCGCAGTACCGCCATGACACTCTTCTCGCGCACAACGCTGGCTCGAAGCCTCGTCCTGTCCTACGCCGCCGTGATCCTCGTCTTTCTGGCCGTCTCGGGCGTCACGCTCTGGGCCGGCATGCAGATGGCGAAGACCGAGCAGGTCAACGCCACCACCTACCGCGCCATCGGCAACGGCACGACGATGCTGCAGGCCATGACCGAGTACGTGTCCCTCACGCGCGGCGCGATGGTGAACGGCCAGACAGCCGACGCCGAACACACGGCCAAGCTGTCCAAGGACTTTGAAGCCGCGTGGAACTCGGCCAAGGAACTCACCGCCGGCGAAGCCGACCAGCACGCCCGCCTCGACGCCATGCGCGCGCAGATGAAGCAGCTCGTCGAGGTGAACAGCACGCTGATCGCCACGCGGCTGGCCGTGAAGGAAGGCGTGGTCTCGTTCGACGACTTCCTCGCGCGCTTCTCCGAGGGCAAGGACGATGAACTCATCGCGAGCTTCCGCGCCAAGCAGGCCGAGTTCAACAAGAAGGAGTTGACCGACCTGTACGCACAGCTTGCGCGGGCCGAGACGCTGCGCCAGTTCAACCTGCTGGTGGTGGTGGGCGGCGCGTGCCTCGCCATCCTTGCGGCCGCGGCCATGGCCTTCTTCGGCGTGCGCCGTCTGCGGGCCTCGCTCGGCGGCGAGCCGGCCTATGCCGCCAACGTGGCGCGCGAGATCGCCGACGGCAACCTGCTGATCCAGGTCGACACCCGCCCCGGCGACAGCACCAGCGTGCTCGCCGCGATGAAGGCCATGCGCGACCGGCTGGCCGGCATCGTGGGCGACGTGCGCTCTACGGCCGACGGCGTCTCCGTGGCCTCGGCCGAGATCGCCGCCGGCAATGCCGACCTGTCGTCACGCACCGAGCAGCAGGCCTCGGCGCTGGAGGAGACGGCCGCCTCGATGGAGGAACTGGGCAGCACGGTGAGCGGCAACGCCGAGAACGCGCGCCAGGCCAACCAGCTCGCACTGGCCGCCTCCAGCGTCGCGGCGCAGGGCGGCGAGGCGGTCGGCCACGTGGTCCAGACGATGAAGGGCATCAGCGACAGCTCGCGCAAGATTGCCGACATCATCGGCGTCATCGACGGCATCGCCTTCCAGACCAACATCCTCGCGCTCAACGCCGCCGTCGAAGCGGCACGTGCCGGCGAGCAGGGCCGCGGCTTCGCGGTGGTGGCAAGCGAAGTGCGAAGCCTCGCGCAGCGCTCGGCCGAGGCGGCCAAGGAGATCAAGTCGCTCATCACCGCGAGCGTGGAACAGGTCGAGCAGGGCACGGCGCAGGTCGACCGCGCCGGCGCAACGATCGGCGAGGTAGTGGCCTCCATCCGCCGCGTGACCGACATCGTGGGCGAGATCAGCGCCGCGAGCATCGAGCAGGCGGCGGGCGTCGGCCAGGTGGCCGAAGCCGTGACCGAGATGGACCGCGCCACGCAGCAGAACGCAGCGCTGGTGGAGGAATCGGCCGCGGCGGCGGAAAGCCTCAAGACCCAGGCGGCACAGCTCGTGGATGCGATGGCGGTGTTCCGCGTGGCGACGGCGGGCGCTTTCCCGGTTGCTCAGTCGCCGCGCATGCCGGCACCGGCCGTGGTGGCCAACGACGCCATTGCGCGCGCCGCCTCGGCCGCGAAGGCACCGGCACCGGCCCGCTCCGGCGCCGCGGCCGTCCGTGCGAGCAGCGACGATTGGGAAAGCTTCTGAGCGCCCCCAGACCTGCCGCTTCGCGTCAGGCCCCCCGAGGGGGTCAAGGAAACTTGGGGCGGCCCGGCGTTTCCTTGAGAGCGCGCTGAACTGAAGCGCACCGCGGGCGAATCCAACGCCCGCGTGGTTCATCTGGCGCCGGTCACCGCATGCGCGACCTGCGCCACCGCCGCATTGCGCGCCGCCTCGTCCGCGCTTGCCTCGGTGAGGTACACCGCCACCACGATGGGCGGGCGCCCCGGCGGCCAGTACACGCCGACGTCGTTGGTGGTGCCGCGCGCGCCGGTGCCCGTCTTGCTGCCCAGGCGCCAGCCGGCGGGCAGCTCATGGCGCAGGCGCTTGAGGTTGGTGCGTGTGGCTTCCATCCAGCTCGCGAGCTGCGCGCGGCTTGAGGCCGACAGCGCATCGCCCACCAGCGTGGCGCGCAGCGCCGTCGCCATGGCGCGCGGCGTGGTGGTGTCGCGCGGGTCGCCGGGCGTCGCCTCGTTGAGTTCAGGCTCCCAGCGGTCGAGCCGGGTCACCGTGTCGCCCAGCGTGCGGGCATAGCGCGTCAGCCCCGGCGGGCCGCCGAAGCTTTCCAGCAGCAGATTGCCGGCGGTGTTGTCGCTCAGCGTGATGGCTGCTTCGCACAGCGCGGCCAGCGTCATGCCGTCGCGGCCGGCGTGTTTTTCCGTCGCGGGCGAATACGTCACCAGCGCTTCGCGGCTGAAGTGAATGCGGCGGTCGAGCCGCTCCTGCCCGGCGTCCACGCGCGCCAGCACGTGGGCCGCGGCCAGCCACTTGAAGGTGCTGCACATCGGAAAGCGTTCGTCGAGGCGGTGGCCCTGCAGGCGGCCGTCGGCGGTATCGAGCACGGCCACGCCCAGCCGGCCGGCGGCGGAGGCTTCGATCGCTTGCCACGGCGCGTCCGGCGCAGGCTTCGGATTCTTCTGCTGCGCACAGGCGAGCAGCGGGCTGGTGGCGGCCAGCGCCAGAAGGTGGCGGCTGAAGCGGCGGCGGTTCATCGTCATCGGTGTCCTTTCAAGGAATGAGGGCTGAAGGCGGCGCACGTTAGCCAGCACCGCAGGAGCGCACAAACGGTCATTCCGATGGCGAAGCCTCAGAAAATCTTGGGCATGAACCTGCCCCTGAACGCCTTGCGCGCCTTCGAGGTGTCGGCCCGGCACCTGAGCTTCACGCGCGCCGCCATCGAGCTGAACGTGACGCAGACGGCCGTGAGCGCCCAGGTGAAGAACCTGGAAGACCGGCTCGGCACGCCCCTCTTTCGCCGCCTGCCGCGCGGCCTCGCGCTGACCGACGAAGGCCAGGCGCTGCTGCCCATGCTGAGCGAGAGCTTCGCGCGCATCGGCGCCGTGCTCGGCCAGTTCCAGGGCGGGCGCCTGCGCGAGTTGCTGACGGTGGCGGCGGTGGGCACCTTCGCCGTCGGCTGGCTGCTGCCGCGGCTGCCGGCCTTTCATCGCCACCACCCGTTCATCGACCTGCGGCTGATGACCAACAACAACCGCGTGGACCTGGCCGGCGAAGGGCTCGACTACGCCATCCGCTTCGGCGACGGCGCCTGGCACGGCACCGAGGCCGAGGCGCTGATCGACGCACCGCTCTCGCCGGTGTGCACGCCTGCGCTCGCGAGCGGCCTGCGCGCGCCCGGCGATCTGCAGCGCGAGACCTTGCTGCGCTCGTACCGCGCCGACGAGTGGACTTGCTGGTTCGCCGCCGCCGGCGTGGCGCCGCCCTTGCTGCGCGGCCCGGTCTTCGATTCGTCGCTGACGATGGCCGCCGCCGCCGTGCAAGGCATCGGCGTCGGCCTGCTGCCGCCGACGATGATCGCGGCCGAACTGCGCGACGAGCGGCTGGTGCAGCCCTTCGACATCGAGGTGTCGACGGGGCGCTACTGGCTCACGCGGCTGAAGTCGCGACCGGTGTCGAAAGCGATGCGCGAGTTTCGACAGTGGCTGCTGCAGACCGTCGACGCCGAAGCCCCGACCGCCTGACCGCATCGCGCGCCAACGCATCGCCCACATGCTTCACGGCGAGGCGGCCGCACCGCCGTGAAGCGCGGCGATGTGATCGCGATGCACACGATCAGTGCCGCACGCTGCCTCTGATACGCCGCCACGCCGCGGCAGCACGCACGCCGCACCGGTGGCCTGCATCTTGCGATTCACGCCACTTCGATTGCTCAACCCACAGAGGAGAGGAAATGGCGTATCTCGTGCCTTCGGAGTTCGTGACCAAGATGGTGGACGCGGGGGAATCCAAGATCTTCATGGCCACGCGCGACACCTTGATCCGCGCCTACATGGCCGGCGCGATCCTCGCGCTCGCCGCCGTGTTTGCCGTGACCGTGACGGTGCAGACCGGCTCGCCCATCCTCGGCGCCGTGCTGTTCCCGGTGGGCGTGTGCATGCTCTATCTGCTGGGCTTCGACCTGCTCACCGGCGTGCTGGTGCTCACGCCGCTCGCGCTCATCGACAAGCGGCCGGGCGTCACGATCCAGGGCGTGCTCAGGAACTGGGGGCTCGTCTTCGCCGGCAACTTCATGGGCGCGGTGACGGTCGCGGTGCTGATGGCCATCGTCTTCACCACCGGCTTTTCCGAAGCACCGAACAAGGTGGGCCAGGTGATCGCCGGCATCGGCGAGGCGCGCACGGTCGGCTATGCCGAGCACGGCGCCGCAGGCATGCTCACGCTGTTCGTTCGGGCCGTGCTGTGCAACTGGATGGTCTCCACCGGCGTGGTGGGCGCGATGATCTCCACCTCGGTGACCGGCAAGGTCGTTGCCATGTGGATGCCCATCATGCTGTTCTTCGCCATGACCTTCGAGCATTCGGTGGTGAACATGTTCCTGTTTCCCTCGGCGCTCATCATGGGCGGCAACTTCTCGATCATGGACTACCTGATCTGGAACGAGATTCCGACCGTGCTCGGTAACCTCGTCGGCGGCCTCGCGTTCACGGGACTCACGCTGTACGCCACCCACGTGCGCACCGCGCCCAAGCGCGCGGCCGCACCGGCCAAGCGCGCCGTGGCCTGAGCGCTTGCAGCGCGGCCAACCGAGCCTCGAACCTGCAAGGGTTCGGGGCTTTTTCGCTCAAGCCATGTCCCCCTCCCTGAAGGTTTCGATCGGCCAGTGTTCCGACAAGGGCCACAAGGCCGTGAACCAGGACTTCCACGGCGCGCGCACGCCAGAAGGCCCGCTGCTCGCATCGAAAGGCATTGCCATTGCGCTGGCCGACGGCATCGGCAGCAGCGAGGTGAGCCAGATCGCCAGCGAATTCGCCGTGATGGGCCTGCTCGACGA
Source organism: Rhizobacter sp. (assembly GCA_036676235.1). Lineage (GTDB taxonomy): Bacteria > Pseudomonadota > Gammaproteobacteria > Burkholderiales > Burkholderiaceae_C > JAKFDI01. Next base: position 47,281 of record JAKFDI010000095.1, read on the forward strand.
CTACTACTGCACCTCGGACACCTGGTCGGTGAAGAAGTCGGTCGAGCGTGTGCTCACCGCCACCAATGCGTGGCTGCATTCGCGCACGCGGCGAAGCCCGTATCGCTACGACAAGGACCGCGGGTATGTGTGCGCCATGAGCGCGCTCGTCGTCAAGTCGACGACGGCCCACATCTTTCACGTGGGCGATACGCGCGTGTACCGCCTGCACGGCGGCGCGCTCGAACAACTGACCACCGACCACCGCGTGCGCGTCTCGCAAGAGCAGAGCCATCTCAGCCGCGCGATGGGCTTCAACCCGCAAGTCGAGATCGACTACCAGGCGCTGCAGGTCGACGTGGGCGACGCCTTCGTGCTGACCACCGACGGCGTGCACGAGCACGTCGACGAAGCCTTCATAGCCGCGACCATCCGCGAAGCCGCCGGGCAACTGGACCAAGCGGCGCGCACCATCGCCGGCGAGGCGCAGCGGCGCGGCAGCGACGACAACCTCACAGTGCAGATCGCCTCCATCGATCAACTGCCCGAGCGCGACGCCGGCGAGATGCAGCAGCGGCTTGCCGCCCTGCCGCTACCGCCCGAACTCGACGCGCGCATGACGCTCGACGGCTTCACCATCGTGCGCAAGCTGCACGGCAGCCACCGCAGCCACATCTTTCTCGCGGTCGATGCCGAGAGCGGTGCGCTCGTCGTGCTCAAGACGCCCGCCGTCGACCGCCAGGACGACCCGGCCTACCTGGAGCGCTTTCTGGTGGAGGAGTGGGTGGCGCGGCGCATCGCCAGCGCACACGTGCTCAAGCCCTGCGCGCCCACGCGCGAGCGCCGACACCTTTATGTCGCCACCGAGTACATCGACGGCCAGACGCTCGCGCAATGGATGGTCGACAACCCCCGGCCCGATCTCGAAACCGTGCGCGGCATCGTCGAGCAGATCGCGCGCGGCCTGCAGGCCTTTCACCGGCTGGAGATGCTGCACCAGGACCTGCGGCCCGAGAACGTGATGATCGACAAGACCGGCACGGTGAAGATCATCGACTTCGGCGCCACTCGCGTGGCCGGCCTGATGGAGACGGCACCCGAACTGGAGCGCGGCCACATCCTCGGCACCGCGCAGTACACCGCGCCCGAATACTTTCTCGGGCACGAGGGTACCGAGCAGTCCGACCAGTTCTCGCTGGCCGTGATCGCCTACCAGATGCTGTGCGGGCGTCTGCCCTATGGCGCCGAAGTGGCGAAGACGCGCACCGCATCGGCCCAGCGGCGGCTGCGCTACGCCTCGGTACTGGAAGCCGAACGCGAGATTCCGGTGTGGATCGACGGGGTGTTGCGCAAGGCGCTGGAGGTGGATCCGCTCAGGCGGTACGAGGCGCTGTCGGAATTCGTGCACGAGCTGCGGCAGCCGAACCGGGCGTTTGTTAATCGCACGCGGGTGCCGTTGGTGGAACGCAATCCGGTGGGATTCTGGAAGGGCGTGTCGATGCTGCTGGCGCTGATCGTGCTCGGCCTGTTGCTGGCGCAGTTCGGCGTGCGGTAGAGACGAGAGACTGCCCGGCCCCGCGCTCAGGCGGCGGGCATCGCCTCGAGCCGCCGCGCCATATCGGCCAGACCCCGCAGCACATGATCGAGCACCTGCTGCGAGAAGCCCGCCGGCAGATCGTGCGGCGCCTGCTCGAGTACCGCAGGCATGCGCGTCAACAGTCGCTCGATCAGGTGCTCAGCGGTCGCAAGCCCGCACAACCGGGCGGTGTCGCTGAAGTGGCGGCGCTGAATCTCGAAGACCTTGCGGTGCCTGTTCCTGCCTCGCACGCTCATCGCCAGCTTCACGTCGTGCGGGTTGATCTGGTTGGGTGCAGGCCCGGCTGCAGGCCATGCCGACAGCACGTCGTAGAGCGGCGCGAGCCGATAGCGACCCTGCGGCAACAGGTGCAGGCTGAAGTTCTTCGCATGCCCGTCGATGGCCGCCAGCAGCCAGAACACGATCTGTGCGCTCAGGAACACCTCGATGTCTGCCGCGGCGTCGACCGAGCCTTGCAAGGTACTGGCGACCTCCACGATGCCGGGGCCGCCGTCGCGTTCGTACTTCGCAGTCGGCGGCACGGCGAAGACCTGGCAGAAGTCTTCCTGCGGCAGGCGCAACCACCAGTTGCCGGCAGGCGCCAGGCGACGATCGAAGCGCTCGACGATCAACGCCCGGTGCTGCCCGAACTGCCCGATCTGCGCTGCGGGCACCGGCAGGCCGAACAGCCCGAGCAGCTTCAGGCACAGCCACTCGTTGTCGACCGACGCGCTGAAGTCGATCCCGCGCTGCCCGCCGATCAGGCCCAGCGGCAACTTGAAGAGATGCGTCGTGGGCGTGGCGCCGAGCGGCCGGCACCACCGCCCGCCGTGCCAGAGGAGCGCCGTCTTGTCCTGCGCGCCGGCGATGGAGACTCGAAACTCGGCCTCGCCCCCGTCGTCGACGGTGCCGGCGATGCCACCGGCCGGGGTGGCGGCGCGATCCAGCGCGCGCTCGACGCCGGCTTCGTCCAGCGGCTCGGCCTCGATGACATCAACGCGAGGCGCTGCCGCGTCCGCCGGCAGCAACTGCAGTGCCCCGACGCAATCACGCCCGATCTCGGACAGCAGCGTGAAGGGCGCGATGTCCACCAGCCTGAAGCGCGAGGCGATGCGCCGGCGGATCGGCTCGTAGTCGGGCAGCAGGTTGTCGAAGTAGATGCCGACCGCGGGCGTGGTCAGCAGCACGGGTTCCAGCGGCAAGGGCAGCGACAGCGACAGGGGCCGCGCCTCGGGCGCCGACAGCCAGCTCTCGTCGTAAGCGAGTTCCATCGGGCCGCGGGTCGGGATGCGCCACTCGCCGACGCGCACGCCGTTCATCCACAGCGACAGCGCCTTGGCGTGAGACGGGCGGCCGGCCATGCGGGTCACCAATCCGAATCGGAAGCGCCGGGCGTGGGACTCGAACCAGCGCCGGACGGGGCGCCGGACCTTTGCACGAAAAGCTCGAGGCCGAGCATCCTGGCCAGCACAAGCAACCGATCCACGGTGAGTCCGCTCGCGTCGCGCTCCAGTTCCGAGAACCGGTTCTGGCTGATGCTCAATCGAGAAGCGACCTCGGCCTGAGTCAGTCCTCGAGCCTTGCGCGTCGTCTTGATGAGCGTGGAGAACTGCTGAGACGAGTGGATGAGTCGGTTCATGCTTGCATCGCCTATGTCGATATATACAATGCATCGATCATATCGATAAACGCAATACATCGACATAATCGATTAACCGACGTGTCGGCTATCTGGCTGCTCCTTGTGCGCTCTGGTATGCGCGTTACCGCTCAAACAGAGTCACTTTGGGCGCGCGAGAAACGTCGCCGCCTCCAGAAGACATGTGGAAGCGAGTGAGCCTGGCAAGGTGAAAAGCCGAGGCGCCTGTCGAAACGCAAAGAGTCGGTAGACCTGATAGCTGGCCGCATGCCGTGCCGACACCGCAACTTCGTTACGCGATGCGAAGAACGGCACGTCGATGCCGTACTTGGTGGTCTTCACTTCAATGAGGCGTTCCGCACCGCTCTCCTCGAACGAGAGGATGTCGTACCCCTCGTGGTCGCCGCGCACTTTGGCCGTGTGTTCGATCTTCGCGGCAAGGGCTTCGCGGCCTGCATGAATGAGGCGAGCACGCTCGTAGTTGATTGCGAAGAGCTCGCCGGCATTGCCAAGCGAACGGTTGCGCGCTTCACGCTCGATGTAGCTCGTGTTCAACCGGATGGTCGGCGGCAACCGCTCGGTCGCGGCGACAGGTTCGGTGGCCGGCTTCGGCCGCTGCGCCAAGATCGAAAGAATGTCCTCGACTTCGGGAACGACCATCGGGCGATCGACATCGGCCGCGGCGATTTCCATGAGCCATTTCGCCGCATGCAAGCGTTCGGCGACGACGTCGACCAGCAGCGCCTGATAGTTCGAGCGGCTCTTGTAGCCGGGGATCGAGAGAAAGTTCGCTTCGATCAGAACTGCACTGATGTTCCCGTGCTTGTATTCGATCGCCTGATCCGAGCGGCCATTGAGTCGCAGCTTCAGCGCCCGTCGATGTGCCGTCTTGTTGTAGGGCGTGCCGGCCATCTCAGATCCGAGCATCGAAAGGTAGTCGTCGACGATCGCTTCAACTTCGCCCCGACTCCAATCGTTTCTGCTCATGGCCGATCGTCCGGATGCAGGGCGTTCGGCACGTACTGCGCCGCGACGCTACGCAAGCTGAAACCCTTCCGGCCAAAGAAAGTACGGCCCGAATCGCGACTTCACTACATGCTCGACGCCGGCCGCCGTGCCCTTGGGTGTCAGCGCGTGCTTTCCATCGCGAAGTTCGAGGTATCCGCTGCTGACAGCCTGTTCGAGCAGTTCGCCCGTCTTCATCCCGATCTTCTGCGCAAACTTCGATGAGGTGAGCTTGTCGGCTGGCGAGTCCTCGGTTTCGTCTTCCGCTTTTTCCGGCGGCTGACTTGCGGGTTCGCTCGAGACGCGCTCGAGCGAAATGCGGACTTCGTCGCTGATGCGAATGATGCGCTGCGCCTCTTCGGCGACATCCTTGTACAGCTCAGCGTCCTCCGAACGCCGAATCAGGATGCCCATCTCGTTGTTGTTGACCTGGCTGAACTCATAGAGGTTCAGGCTGGTCACGATGCACAGTTCCTCGTTCATGTAGCACTTGGCATGCAGGTTCTTGCAGAAGCTCGTGCGAATGAACGTGAGCCCACGCAGCCATTCGATCTCCTGCGGCTGCAACTCGCTCTTTCCGTACACGATCCGCACGTCGATCTTGAGGCGATTCTTGTCGGCCAGCAGCTCCTTCATTCGGTCATTCAGCTTGAGGAACGGACTGATCAGAATCAGGCGATCCTGTGCGGCCTTGATCAACTCTTCGAGAAAGTAGTTGGTCCCGCTGGTGTTCAAGAACTTCGCCATTCGATCGAATCCCTTTTGTTGTCAGCCGCTCCTCGGCCGGACATGTTGCCAAAGTCGACCGGCGGTCGAACGTCGACGTGCCATTGCAACCGTGCGCAAGTTGACACGGTCGGATCGCGAAGCGCGAGGCTTGGTCGCGCTCAGCCCTTTCGGCGGCGCTGCGGCGATGCCGGCCGAGCCTCGCCCGCCGCCATCTCGACGCCGTGACCCCATCCGGGCACGTCGATGTAGTAGCGAATCGCCTTGCCCTGACCGATGGCCCACAGCAAACCGCTGCCGACCAGATGTGCCAGATCCCGGGTCGCCGTCGGCTTGGACGTGCCCGTGAGCTTCATGTACTTCTCCGCGTTCAGGCCACCGAGAAAGCCCCCGTCGCCGTCGTCCAGCAGCCGCTGCAGAACCTTGCGCTGGCGCTCGTTGAGCGCGATCTCGGCATGCGCCGCCCAGAACCGCGCCTTCTCGATCGCACGGTCGATCACCCGGCTCGAATGCTCGCAGGCGAGCGCGTATTGGCGGGCGAACCAGATCACCCAGTCGGTCACGTCGCCGCTGCCGCATTGCGCGGCGTTCAGCGCGTCGTAGTAGCCCTTGCGCGAGGCGAGGAGTTGCCCCGACAGGCTGACCAGCCGCACGCCGCCAGGGTGGTCTTGCGTGGTCGCCATGTCCACGATGGCGCGGCCGATCCGGCCGTTGCCGTCCTCGAAGGGGTGGATGCTCTCGAACCAGAGGTGGGCGATGGCGGCGCGCGCCAGGCCGTCGAGCTGCGGCACGCGGTCCGTCACCGGCGCGGTGCGGGCGAACCAGTCGAGAAAGCGGTCCATCTCCGCGGCAACCCGGTGCGACGGCGGCGCCTCGTAGTGAACGACTTCCCTGTCGGGCATGCCACTGACGATCTGCATCGGCTCGGGGTGATCGCGGTAGCGGCCGACCGCTATGCGGCGCAAACCGCTCGTGCCACCGGGGAACAGGGCGGACTGCCAACGGTGCAGGCGATCGTCATCGAGCGGCGAGTCGAATGCGGTGGTGGCGTCGTTGATCACGGCGACGAGCCCGTCGACGCTGCGGTCCTTCGGCCCCGTGGTTGCCAGTCCCAGCCCGCGCATCACCGACGAACGCACGGCCGCGGGGTCCAGCCGCTCGCCTTCGATGGCCGCAGTGGCGGTGACCTCCTCTTCCATCACCGCGCGCGCAATCTCCCCGTCGCGTGCGATGCCGATCGCCTGCGCCTTGCCTTCAACGACGCCTTGCAGGCGCCGGGCGTCAGACAGCGCGGCGCCTGCCCGCTGGTAGTCGACGCTCAGCGTCGGCCAAGCGGGCTGTTGCCAGACATAGCGGCGGCGGGTGGATCCCATGAGCCGCATTCTGCCATTTACGGCTCATCATGTGAGCCGCAAATCAGGACTTTCGGCTCACTCCACCGTCACGCTCTTCGCCAGATTCCTCGGCTTGTCCACATCCGTCCCCCGCGCACACGCCGTGTGATACGCCAGCAACTGCAGCGGCACCACATGCAGGATGGGTGACAGCGAGCCGTAGTGCTCAGGCATGCGGATCACCTGCACGCCTTCGCTCGGTTCGATGCGCGTGTCGGCATCGGCGAACACATACAGCTCGCCGCCGCGGGCGCGCACTTCCTGCAGGTTGCTCTTGAGCTTCTCCAGCAACGTGTCGTTGGGCGCGATGGTGACCACCGGCATCTCGGCCGTCACCAGCGCCAGCGGGCCGTGCTTCAGTTCGCCGGCCGGATAGGCCTCGGCGTGGATGTAGCTGATCTCCTTCAGCTTCAACGCGCCTTCGAGCGCGATCGGGTAGTGCAGCCCGCGACCAAGGAAGAGCGCGTTGTGCTTGCGCGCGAACTCCTCGCTCCAGGCGATGACCTGCGGCTCGAGCGCCAGCACCGACTGCACGGCCACGGGCAGGTGGCGCAGCGCCTTGAGGTGGGCGGCTTCCTGTTCGTCGGTGAGGCGGCCGCGCACTTGCGCGAGAGCGAGCGTCAGCAGGAACAGGCCGACCAGCTGCGTCGTGAAGGCCTTGGTCGAGGCCACGCCGATCTCGGTGCCGGCGCGGGTGATGAAGGCGAACTGGCACTCGCGCACCATGGCGCTGGTCTGCACGTTGCACACCGTCAGCGTGTGCTGCATGCCGAGCGAGCGCGCGTGCTTGAGCGCGGCCAGGGTGTCGGCTGTCTCGCCGCTCTGGCTGATGGTGATGACGAGCGTGCGCGGATTGGGCACGCTGTCGCGGTAGCGGTATTCGCTGGCGATCTCCACGCTGGTCGGAATCTTCGCGATGCTCTCCAGCCAGTACTTGGCGGTGGAGCCGCTGTAGTAGCTGGTGCCGCAGGCGAGGATGAGCACTGAATCGATCTCCTTGAACACCCGGTAGGCGCCATCGCCGAAGAGTTCGGGGGTGATGCTGCCCACGGCGGCCAGCGTGTCGGCAATCGCCTTCGGCTGCTCGAAGATCTCCTTCTGCATGTAGTGCCGATAGGGGCCGAGTTCGGCCGCGCCGGTGTGCGCCTGCACCACGCGCACGGGGCGCTCGGCGCGCTCGAAGCGGCCTTCGGCGTTGCGCGCGCTGATCCACACCTTGCCGGGCTGCAGGTCGACCACGTCGCCGTCTTCGAGGTAGACGATCTGCTCGGTCACGCCGGCCAGCGCCATGGCGTCGGAGGCGAGGAAGTGGTCGCCCATCCAGTCGCCAGCACCCACGCCCAGCACCATCGGCGAGCCTTCGCGCGCGCCGACCACGCGGTGCGGCTCGTCGCGGCAGAACACGGCGATGGCATAGGCGCCGCGCAGGCGCAGGGTGGCGCGCTGCACGGCGTCGAGCAGGTCGCCGTCGTAGAGGTGGTCGACGAGGTGGGCGATGACTTCGGTGTCGGTCTGGCTGTCGAAGACGTAGCCCTTGGCTTCGAGTTCGCGGCGCAGTTCCTCGTGGTTCTCGATGATGCCGTTGTGCACCAGCGCCACGCGGCCGGCGGTGCTCTGGCGCGCGGCCGGCCCGTGCGAGAAGTGCGGATGCGCGTTGTGCACCACCGGCGCGCCGTGCGTGGCCCAGCGGGTGTGGGCGATGCCGGTGCCGCTGTCGATGCCTTCGGCCGCGACGTTGGCCACCAGTTCGGCCACGCGCGCCGTGCTGCGGGCGCGGCGCAGTTCACCGCCCTGCTGTACGGCCACGCCGCAGGAGTCGTAGCCGCGGTATTCGAGCCGCTTCAGGCCTTCGAGGAGAACCGGGAGCACGTTCTTGCTGCTGACTGCGCCGACGATGCCGCACATGGTGGAGTTCCTTGCTTGTCTGGTTGAAGGATGTGATCGTAGGCAGGTGATTGGAACGTTTTCTTTCTCTTTTTCTTGTGAAGCGGCAGATAATTTCTCGCCCTCGATCGTCAGAAGTAATATTTCACGAAACATCGAATGCCGAAAGAATTAATCGCATTGCAGCTCGACGCCATCGACCTGCGCCTGCTCGATCTGCTGCAGACCGATGCATCCCTGTCGAACCAGGATCTGGCCGAGGCCGCCCACGTGTCGCCCGCTACCGGCCTGCGGCGCGTGAAGCGGCTGGTGGAGGCCGGCGCCATCGAACGGCGGGTGGCGATCCTGTCGCCCGAGCGGCTGGGCGCCGGGCTCACCGTCATCGCCGAGGTGACGCTCGATGCACAAGGCGCCGAGCACGTGATGGCATTCGAGGCGCGGGCCGTGGCCGACGCCGCCGTGCGCCAGTGCCACCGCGTGTCACCGGGGCCGGACTTCGTGCTGACGCTTCAGGTGCGCGACATGGAGGAGTGGAAGGCGGTGACCGAACGGCTGTTCACGCAAGACGGCAACGTGCGCAACGTGAAGAGCTTCTTCAGCGTGCATCGGGCGAAGTTCGATACGCGGATCCCGCTGCCGGCGGCGCCCACCCGGTCGCCCTGAGGTATCGAAGCCCGTTAACCGCGTGTTCACCCTTCGATACCTCAGGCCGAACGGTGTGGTGGCGCTCGCTGCGTCACGAATCAGGTCTTCGCCAGATCCAGATGCCGACGCACAGCATGACCGAGGGCACACCGATCTGCAGCCACAGCGGCAGTGGCAGAAACCACAGCAGCGTCGCGCTGCCCGCCATGCCCCCAGTTGCGAACCACTTCGCGCGCCGCGGCACGGCGCCGCGTTCGCGCCAGCGCAGGATAGGCGGGCCGAAGCGGGGGTGCGCCAGCATGCGCGCCTCGAGCTGCGGCCAGCCGCGGCCGGCGGCCCACGCGGCGAGCAGGAGGAAGGGCACGGTGGGCATCACCGGCAGCGCGATGCCGATCACGCCCAGCAGCAACGCGATCACCGCCAGCGCGCGCCACAGCAGTCGAGCCCAGGGCGCCACGCTCAGCCGCGCTTCTTCGCGCGCGGATGCGCGGCGTCGTAGACCTTGGCCAGATGCCCGAAATCGAGCCGGGTGTAGACCTGCGTCGTCGTGATGTTGGCGTGGCCGAGCAGCTCCTGCACCGCGCGCAGGTCGCCGCTGCTCTGCAGCAGGTGCGAGGCGAACGAGTGCCGCAGCATGTGCGGATGCACGTGCGTCGGCAGCCCGGCCTGCAGCGCGCGGCGCGCGAGGCGCACGCGCAGTTGCCCGGGCGTGAGCCGCGCACCGCGCACGCCGACGAAGAGCGCCGGCTCGCCCGGCAGCGCGAGTTCGCCGCGAGCCACGAGCCACGCACGCAGCGCCGCCAACGCCGGCTCGCCCAGCGGCACGCTGCGGCGTTTGCCGCCCTTGCCGAGCACGTGCGCGGCGGCATCGGCCGCGTCGATCCAGCCGGCGGCGACATCGCTGGCGCGAAGATCCAATCCGATCAGTTCACCCACGCGCAGGCCGCAGCCGTAGAGCAGCTCGGTGATGCAGTGGTCGCGCGCTTCGACGGCGGGCTCGGCCTCTGCGTCGTTCAGTTCGGCCAGCGCCACGGCCTGATCGACCGACAGCGCCTTGGGCAGCGGCTTGCCGCCCTTGGGCGCGCGCACGCCGTCGACCGGGTTGGCGGCCACGAGGCCGTCGCGCCCGAGCCAGCGGTACAGCCCGCGCCAGGCCGAGAGCGTGAGCGCGATGCTGCGCGGGGCCAGCCCTTGCCCGTGCAGTTGAGCGGCGAAGCGGCGCACGTGGTGCTGCTGCACCGCGCGCAGATCGACCGGCATATCCGCCGCCATGCGCTGCAGGCGCTGCAACGCATCGGCGTAGATGGCGAGCGTGCGCGCCGCCAGCCGGCGCTCGACCTGCAGGTGCGTGAGGTGACGGGCGATGTCGTCGTGCAACCCGCTCGCCGGCGCCGTCATGGGCGTGAAGCTCAGTTGGCGCTTGGTTGGCGCTTAGTTGGCGCCTAGTCGGCGCTCGTCAGGCGCGACAAGCCGGCGCTCGCGATGTCGCCGATACGCACGAGGAAATCCGTGCCCATGTCGGCCGAGAAACGCGTGGCGTCGGGCGAGGCCAGCACCAGCAGCCCGAAGGCTTCGCTCGTCACGCCGTGGCGCAACGGGATCATGGCGATCGAGGCGGCAGCGTCCGGCTCTTCGAGCCAGTTGGCGGCCTCGAAGCCGGAGTTCATGCCGCAGTACGGCAGCGTGAGGCTCCCGGCAAAGCTCTTCGCGTCGTCGCTCACGCCTTCGGCGAAGGGCAGCGCGGCATGCGCCGGCGCCACGCCCCACACGCGAATGCCCGCCTGCGGAATCATGAACTGGTGCATCAGTTGCTCGGTCACCACCTGCGGCAGTTCGGCGGCATCGACCGTGAGCATCACGGCGCGGGTGTAGCGGTGCAGGCGGTCGGCGATGGCCACGTTCTCCTGGCCGTGACGGATCATCTCCATCACCTTCTGCTCCATGCCCTTGATCTTCTCGCGCAGCATTTCCATCTGCCGCTCCTGCAGCGAGACGGCGCGCTGGCCATGCGGGCTGGTGAGCTGCACGGACGCAAGCAACTCCGCGTTGCGCTCGAAGAAGGCGGGCGTGTTCGCGAGGTACTCGACGATGTCGTGTTCGGTGATGCCCTGAATGCCGGTGGTGCTGCTCACAGTTCGATCTCTCCTTGGAAAACGGTTTCGGCCGGGCCGGTCATGAACACGTGGTCATCGGCGCCGCCCTGCCATTCGATCGTCAGCAGCCCGCCGCGGGTCTGCACGTCCACGCGCGCATCCAGCCAGCCGCATCGGATGCCGGCCACCACCGCCGCGCAGGCGCCGGTGCCGCAGGCCAGCGTCTCGCCCGCGCCGCGTTCGTAGACGCGCAGGCGGATGTGGCCGCGGTCGATGATCTGCATGAAGCCCGCGTTCACGCGGCGCGCAAAGCGGGCATGCTGCTCGATCAGCGGGCCTTGCGTTGCCACCGGCGCCGCGTCGACATCATCGACGCGCTGCACGGCGTGCGGGTTGCCCATCGACAGCACGGCCAGCTTCAGCGGCTGACCGGCCACGTCGACCGGCCACAACTCGAAGTCGGCGATGCGCTCGGGCTGCAGGCCGGCCGCGTCGAACGGCACGCGCGGCAGATCGAAGATCGGCGCGCTCATGTCCACGGTGACGCGGCCGTCGTCCTGCAGGCGCAGCTCGAGCTGCGTGTTCACGGTCTCGACGCGGATGGTCTTCTTGTCGGTCAGGCCGCGGTCGCGCACGAAGCGCACGAAGCAGCGCGCGCCGTTGCCGCACTGCTCCACCTCGTCGCCGCTGTTGTTGAAGATGCGGTAGCGGAAATCGACGCCCGGCGTGGCGCTTTTCTCCACCACCAGGATCTGGTCGGCTCCCACGCCGAAGCGCCGGTCGCCGAGCGCGCGGTACTGCTCCGGCGTGAGGTCGATGGGCGCCTGCGTGGCATCGAGCACGACGAAATCGTTGCCCGCGCCCTGCATCTTGGTGAAGCGCAATTTCATGGACGGGATTATCGGCCTCAGTACAGCGACGGTTCACCCGCGGGCCGCGTCTTGAAGCGCTTGTGCACCCACAGATACTGCGCCGGATTGCGGCGGATCTCGTCCTCGATCCAGCGGTTGATGCGCAGCGTGTCGGCCACTGCATCGTCGGTCGGGAAGTCGCTCCACGGCTCGAGAAAACGCACGGTGTAGCCGGCGCCGCCCGGCCGCATCTCGGCCACCACCGGCTGCACCACCATGTCGAAGGCGCGCGCCATGCGCGAGGGCGCGAGCAGTGTGGCGGCGGGCGTGCCGAAGAAGGGCACGAAGGCGGCGTCGCGTTCGCCGAAATCCATGTCGGGCAGGTTGAAGAAGGCGTGCCCCTGGCGGATGGCGCGAATCAGCGGCTTGGCCGATTCGCTGCGGGCGAAGATCTCGGCGCGGCCGAAGCGCAGGCGCCCGGCGCGTATGGCCGCATCGAACGCGGCGTTGCTCTGCGGCTGGTAGATCGAGCCGACGAGGCGAGACTGGTACAGCTGCGTGGCCACGCCCGCCACGTCCAGCCCCATGAAATGTGGCACCAGCCACATGACGGGGCGCTCGCTGGTCTCGGCCAGCGTCGGGTCGCCTTCCACATGGATCAGCCGCGCCAGGCGCGCCGGCCGGCCGTACCACAGGAGCCCGCGTTCGACGAAGCTGCGGCCGAGCCATCCGAAGTGTTCATGCAGCAGCGCGGATCGCTCGGCTTCGGATTTTTCGGGAAAGCACAGCGCGAGGTTGCGCTCGGCCACCTCGCGGCGCGCACGCGCCAGCCGCAACAGCAGGGCGCCCAGTCCGCGGCCGATGGCGGCCTGCACGCCAAGCGGCAGCCAGTGCACGAGCCACAGCAGGGCGAGCAACAGTCGTGATCCCAACGATCAGCCCTTCGATCGGTTTTGCGATTCGACCGCGGCGGCGGTGTCGCCAGCCATGTCGGCCGGTCGCGGCGCCTTGTAGCGGTGGTAGCCCCACAGGTATTGCTGCGGGCGCTCGCGGATCAGGCGCTCCATGGCCCGGTTGATCGCGGCGGCCGATTCTGCCTGAGCGTCCGCAGCGTCCAGCCGGCCTTCATCGAACGGCACGATGTGGACCCGGTAGCCCTGCCCGCGCGGCAGCCGCTCGCCCCAGGCCAGCAGCGGCACGGCGCCGGTCTGCTGCACCAGGCGTGCCGCGAGCGTCATGGTGTAGGCGGGGCGGCCGAAGAACGGCGCCCACACGCCCATGCCTTCGGGCGGCACCTGGTCGGGCAGCAGGCCGACCGCCTCGCCGCGGCGCAGCGCGCGCATCATCTGGCGCACGCCGGCGAGCGTGGCCGGCGCTGCGGCGAGCCCCGGCCGCTGGCGCGAGGTATCGACCAGCTCGCGCAGCCAGGCCTTGCGCGCAGGGCGGTAGAGCACGGTCATCGGATGCCCGCGGCCGCAGCGCTCGGCATAGGCCTGCGCGGTGACCTCGAAGCAGCCCATGTGCGGCGTGAGGAAGACGATGCCGCGACCTGCGGCGTGTGCGGCGGCTATGTGCTCGGCGCCTGTCCAGACCACCGGCGGCGTGATCGGCTCGCCGGCCGGACGCATCCACAGCCAGGGCAGTTCCAGGATCAGCCGGCCGGCCTCCGCCACGGCGGCGCGGCTGTCGGCGCGCGACACGCCGGCCTGCCGGGCATTGGCCTTGAAGCGCGCGCGGTAGCTCTGCGACAGCGCGTAGCTCAACCAGCCGAGCAGCCCGCCCAAAGCGTGCAGGCTGCGCAATGACCACGTCGACAACCAGCGAAACAGCGTCAGCATCGTTCCTATAATCGCGGGGTCGCCGAGTTACTGAACTACTTGCGGGGCGACGCAGGCCGTAGAACACGGTGTCTGCCGGGCCGATGAGGCTCAACAAATCCTGCTAAAGCGTTCGCCGCTCCTCCAGAGAACCCTCAGGCCGGCAACGCACCGAGCAACCTGACTGGAGTTTAAGAGTGGCAAACGATTTCCTTTTCACCTCCGAATCCGTCTCTGAAGGTCACCCCGACAAGGTGTCCGACCAGATCTCCGACGCGATTCTCGACGCCATCTTTGCGCAGGACCCGCGCTCGCGCGTGGCCGCCGAGACGCTGTGCAACACCGGCCTCGTGGTGCTGGCCGGCGAGATCACGACCAACGCGCACGTCGACTACATCCAGATCGCGCGCGACACCATCAAGCGCATCGGCTACGACAACACCGAGTACGGCATCGACTACAAGGGTTGCGCCGTGCTCGTCGCCTACGACAAGCAGAGCAACGACATCGCCCAGGGCGTCGACCACGCAAGTGACGACCACCTGAACACCGGCGCCGGCGACCAGGGCCTGATGTTCGGCTACGCCTGCGACGAGACGCCCGAGCTGATGCCCGCGCCCATCTACTACGCCCACCGGCTGGTCGAGCGCCAGGCCCAGCTTCGCCGCGACGGCCGCCTGCCCTTCCTGCGCCCCGACGCCAAGAGCCAGGTGACGATGCGCTACGTGGACGGCAAGCCGCACAGCATCGACACCGTGGTGCTGTCCACTCAGCACAGCCCCGACCAGAGCGAGACGCCGAAGACGATGAAGCCCTCGTTCGTCGAGGCGGTGATCGAGGAAATCATCAAGCCGGTGCTGCCGAAGGAATGGCTGAAGGACACCAAGTTCCTCATCAACCCGACGGGGCGCTTCGTCATCGGCGGCCCGCAGGGCGACTGCGGCCTGACCGGGCGCAAGATCATCGTCGACACCTACGGCGGCGCCTGCCCGCACGGCGGCGGCGCGTTCTCGGGCAAGGACCCGACGAAGGTGGACCGTTCGGCCGCCTACGCCGCGCGCTACGTGGCCAAGAACATCGTCAAGGCCGGCATTGCGCGCCAATGCCAGATCCAGGTGGCCTACGCCATCGGCGTCGCCAAGCCGATGAACGTGACGGTCTACACCGAAGGCACCGGCGTGATCCCCGACGAGAAGATCGCCGCGCTGGTGCAGGAGCATTTCGACCTGCGGCCCAAGGGCATCATCCAGATGCTCGACCTGCTGCGCCCGATCTACGAGAAGACCGCGGCGTATGGCCACTTCGGGCGGGAGGAGCCGGAGTTCAGCTGGGAGAGGACAGACAAGGCGGCCGCGCTGCGTGCAGCGGCGGGGCTGTAAAGCCCCGCAACCGCGAAGCGGTTCGGCCGCCTTGCGGCGAAGACTCATATCGCGCAGCGATGTGAAGGCCCCTAGGGCCGTGTCGCAGCCACAAGAATCCTCGGCGAAGCCGCTGACTGAATGCTGCGGCCGTTCAGGCCGCAGCGACTGACAAAGGGCGACGGAAACGTCGCCCTTCTTCACTGCTTCTATCAAACGTCGCGCACTACCCCAGTCTCGATCGCCAACGCCCCGCTCCCCGCCAACTCAGTCGCCAGCACCTCACCCCACGCCCCGGCAGACGACGCCTGCCCACGCCCCACCCGTTCCCACACGTCACGCATCAGCGGCGTTGTCTCGGCCCACTGCCGCAGCGCCTCGAGCGTCTGCTCGCGCTCCTCCATCAGGTGGTACTTGAGCAACACCTTGGCGCCGTGCCGCGCGTGCTTCGCCGGATCAGCCACGAAGGCCGCCAGTCGAGAACGCGCCCGGGCCAGCGCACCGGCCACATCGGTGAACGGCGCGCCGTGGCCGGGGATGACCATGCGCACCGGCAGGCGCTCGATCGCGTCGAGCACCGCGGCCACGTCGTCGAAGCCCGGTTCGCCCTCGATCTCGGGAAAGACGACGCCGAAGCCGTTTTCCCACAGCGCGTCGGCCGAAACCAGCACGCCCTGCGCGGGCTCGAAGAACATCACCGAGGCCGGATCGTGGCCCGGCGCCTGCAGCACCTCCCAGCGGCGCCCGCCGGCAGCAATCACATCGCCCGGCTGCACCAGCCCCTGCACGACAAAACGCTCGCAGCGCTGTCCGGTGGCGGCATAGCTGAGGGCGTCAACATCCCACGCCTGCACCGCTTGCGCCTGCCCGGGCGGCACGAACACCGGCACGCCGAATTCGCGCTGCAGCGTCGCATTGCCGCCGCAATGGTCGGAATGCAGATGGGTGTTGAGCACGCGCGCGAGCGGCTGGCCGTGCAGCGCATGGCGCACCAGGGCCAGCGTCTGCGCCGCGTGGTTGACGTGGCCAGTGTCGATCAGCACGGCGCCGGTTTCGTCGGCGGCGGCATGGATCAGCACGTTGTTCGACGACAGCCAGCCGCGCTCCAGCACCGTGAGGCCGGCCAATGCCGGATGGGATGTCGCGCGTGCGGAGGCCGTCATGTCGCGGGTGCGCCGAAGCGCTCGTGGCGGAGTTCGGCATTCTCCGCGCCCCGCATGGCGAACGCCGCGCAGCCCGAGGTCCGGGATGCGCGGCGTCTTGGCCGCTAGTCAGGTCAGTTCAGCTTGACCATCTCGCGTGTCGTGCGCACGCCGTCCACGGTGGCATCCAGCCGCACCCAGTAGGCATCGGGTACGAGATAGAAGATTTCGCTGTCCTTGTTGCCGTAATCGAAGCGCACCTTGCAGGTATCGAAATCGCCCGCGTAGGTGGCGACCTTTTCGTGCCCGACAAAGGTGAAGCTGTCGTTGGAACTGGTGGCAGCACCGTCGGTCGTGGTGGTCTCGGTGTAGTTGACTGTCTGGCCTTCGGCCGCGGTCGACAGGTCGGGCCGGTCGCTGAACGTGGTGGTCGAGGTGGGGTTGGTCTCACTGGCGCCGTAGATGTGGTAGCCGAGTTCCTGCAATGCGCCGCTGCTCGCATCAAAGTGCGAGATCTTGCTCAGCTTGTCGGTGCGCATGCTGCGCTGGCTGACCAAGGTGCTGGCGGCGCCATTGAAGCTGCCCGCCAAGGTGCGACGCTTGTCGCTCAGCGCTTCCGCACCGTTGCTGGCGGTGTACTGCAGCAGTTGCCCGGAGGCGATCGCAGCGCATTGGGCCAGCGTCGGGGCGGTGTCAGCCGTGGCGGCGATGTAGGTCGGTGGCGCGCTGCTGCTGACCAGTTCGTTGACATAGGTCTGGTCCTTGTCGATCAGCACGAAGTTCATGTTCGTGCGCGTGAGGTAGCGCTTGACCACGCCGAGCCCGGGCGCGAAGTGCAACCGCTCGCGCGACTGCTCGCTCAGCGTGCCGCCGGCCGTCGCGGCGGCGCTGAGCACGGTGTCGACCATGCAGGTGTTGAGGCGCCCGCCCGGCAAGGTCACTTCGCGGTTGGCCGTGAAGGTGCGTACGAGGCGCTGGGTCGTGTCAGCCCCCGGCGGGAGCACGGCCTTGACGGTGTAGTCGATGGTCTCGCTCGTGCCCGCGGCCAGCGCGATCGATTCCACGTGGTCGACAAACTGCACGCGCGTCTCGACGCCGCCGCCGGCACCCAGGGTTTCGCGGCCGAGCGTCGTGACCGTGCTGCCGTCCGACTTGAAGTACCAGACCTGCGACGGATTGGTTGCTGTTGCGGAGCTGTAGTCGTGGCGGGCCACGGTCGCTTCGGGAAAGGATGCCGAGGCCGCGGTCTTCCATTCGCGCTTGGCCCATGAGCCGTCGAGCGCGCTATTGAGGTAGTTGTTGGTCACGCCGGTGGGCAGGGCCTGACAGTCGGCAAGGCTCAGCGCCGCCGCCGGTGCCGGTGCGGGAGCGGTGGGCAGTTCGCCGCCGCCCGGCTCGCCCGCGCCACCGCCGCCGCCACCTCCGCACGCCGACAACCCCACGACAACTGCAAAAAGTGCGGCCACTCTGGCGTGCCGCGCGGCCGGTAGTTTCTCGATCAAGGCGTCTTCCTTCACTGTTAGCAGGCGGGATAAATTGCCGGTCAATGCGTAGAAGATGCGCAGCGCGCCTACCAACGGTGACCGGCGGCAACCGAACGTGCGAACAGCAAGCGGTGTGCCTGCAGAGGAAAAAAGGGCGGGTCAGGGCAGCGGCTTTTGCCGCGCCGCCATCAAGGCGCCGACGGCAAGAAAGACCGCCGAGCACGCCAGCCCGCGCGCGAGGCCGCCGGCGCCGTCGGCCAGCCAGCCGACGAGCGAAGGGCCGACGATCTGCCCGGCCGCGAAGACGATGGTGAAGGCGGCGATGCCGCCCGGCCATGCCGCCTGCGGCAGGTTGTGCCGCACCAGCGCCGTGGTGGATGCCACCACCGACAGGAACACGCCGCCGAAGAGCAGGCCCGAGGCGACGAGCGCTGCCGGATGCACCGAGAGCACCGGCAGCAGCGTCGCCACGGCAAGCAACCCGTTGAGGATCGCAAGCGATTCGCCACCGCGAAAGCGCTGCAGCAGCCCGGCCCACAGCCACGACGAAGCCACGACGCCCCCGCCCAGCAGCACGTAGAAGCCGACGATGCGCGCCGGCGCCACCTGCTGCTCATGCAGCAGGGTGACGATGAAGGTCATGTAGCCGATGTAGCCGAGGCCAAACATGAAGTACGCCGCGAGGCCGAAGCCGAACGCGCGCCAGCCGAAGCGGCTGTGCGCCGAGCGCGGCACCGGTGGAGCGGCAAACCAGCGCACCGAGAGCAGTGTCACGAGCGTGGCCGCCAGCGCCACCGCGCCGAGCGCCCACCAGGCCGCCTGCCACGCATGCGCCGCGGCGCGCGCGGCCAGCGGCGGCACCAGCAACGCGGAGGCGATGATGCCGAGGCCCGTGCCGCCGTAGTACAGGCCGAGCACGAGGCCCGAAGACACCGGCCTCGCCGCCGCGGTGCCGGTCTGCGAAAGCCTTGCCGCCAGCAGTCCGCCGGCGACGAAGGTGGCGGCGCTGCCCACGCCGGTGAGCAGGCGCAGCGCATACAGCGCCGCATCGCCGAGCGCCCAGCCGTGCGCCATCAGCAGCGCGGCCGTGGCAAAGCCGCCGGCCAGCATCACCCGGCGCGCATCGTGGCGCGCCAGCCAGCCGGGCGCCAGCAGCGCGCCGACGAGGTAGCCGGCCGCGTTGGCCGTGTTCATTGCGCCGGCGGTGAGGTAGCTCCAGTCGAGGTCGGCGCGCATCGGCGGCAGCAGCAGCGCATACGAGAAGCGTGCGAGGCCGAGCGACACCGCGGCCGCCAAGGCGAGGCCGAACGCCGTCGAGAGCACCGACGGTTCGCGGGTGCTCATCGCGCCGCGCGGGCGGCAACCAGGCGCTGCGCCACCTCCGCAAAGCCCGCGCCGCGTTCGCCCTGCGTGAGATAGCGCGGCCAGGTGTGCAGGTCGTCCGCGAACTCGCGCAGGTTGGCCACGCCCACGCTCAGCGCGAAGCGGCCGAACATCAGCTGGTCGTTGGTCGAGTCGCCGACGTAGACCCAGCGTGCGGCCTCGGCGTCGTCGAGCGCACGGCCGAAGAGGCGGCGCAGCATCCAGTCGGCGCCCGTTAGCTTCGTGTGCTCGCCGAACCAGCCGTTGATGTGGATGGAGCTCACGGTCGCGTTCATGCCTTCGGCGTTCATCACGGTCACCACGCGCGCGATGTCGTCGTGCGACAGGTGCGCGAACTCGTGGTGGTCGATGGCGATGTCGGTCACGCGGCCGGCGCTGTCGCGCGCGAGCGTGGCGCCGGGCACCTCGCGCAGCACGCGCTGCGCCGCGGCCTGCAGGCGCACGGTGTTGGCGGTGCGGATGGCCTCGTCCTGCGCGTACTCGATGCTCAAGGCCTCGCGCTCGGGCATCAGCGCCACGGCGCCGTTCTCCGCCACGATGGCATCCACCGGCCACGCTCGCGCAAAGGGTTCGCTCCAGCCCATGGGCCGGCCGGTGATGGCGATCACGGGCATGCCGATGCGGCGCAGCGCGTCCAGCGCGTCCAGCGCGTCGGCGGTGATCGCGCCCTCGGTCGTCAGCGTGTCGTCGATGTCGGTGAAAACGCCGCGCACCGCAGCGGCGGCTCCCTGCGGCAGGTCGTTCCAGGGTTGCACGCCCTCGGGCGGCCAGGTGGCATTCATGCACGAAGTCTTGCACAGCGGCAGCGGCCTCGCCGGCCGCCCCCGCTACAATTCGCCGCTTCCGAGGAGCGTTGCAAGGCACCCCCACCATGGCGTGGCGCCCCAGGCTCGGAAGTTCTTCTGCAACCACGCTCACCCGCACGGTTCTCGTGGGTGAGTGGACAAGACAATCCTTTCCCTTCTCTCGGTCCGGCGGGCTATCCAGCATTTGGAGAAACCCACATGAACGCCGTTCTCAAGTCCGATACCGACCACGCCATCGCCGACGCCTCGCTCGCCGACTGGGGCCGCAAGGAAATCCGCATCGCCGAATGCGAGATGCCTGCGCTGATGGCCATCCGCCGTGAATACGCCGACGCGCAGCCGCTCAAGGGCGCGCGCATCACCGGCAGCCTGCACATGACCATCCAGACCGCCGTGCTGGTGGAAACGCTGCAGGCCCTCGGCGCCGAAGTGCGCTGGGCCTCGTGCAACATCTTCTCGACCCAGGACCACGCCGCCGCGGCGCTGGTCGCCGCCGGCACGCCGGTGTTCGCCTACAAGGGCGAGACGCTCAGCGACTACTGGGACTACACCCACCGCATCTTCGAGTTCGCGCCCAAGGGCGCGGCTGGCGAAGGCCCGAACATGATCCTCGACGACGGCGGCGACGCCACGCTGCTGATGCACCTCGGCCAGAAGGCCGAGAAGGACCCGGGCGTGCTCGTCAACCCGACGAGCGAAGAAGAGCGCGTGCTCTACGCTGCCATCAAGGCCAAGCTCGCGCAGGACGCCACCTGGTACAGCCGCAAGAGCGCCGAGATCATCGGCGTGACGGAAGAAACCACCACCGGCGTGCACCGCCTCAACGAGATGAGCGCCAAGGGCACGCTGCTGTTTCGCGCCATCAACGTCAACGACTCGGTGACCAAGAGCAAGTTCGACAACCTCTACGGCTGCCGTGAATCGCTGGTCGATGGCATCAAGCGCGCCACCGACGTGATGGTGGCCGGCAAGATCGCGCTGGTGGCCGGCTACGGCGACGTGGGCAAGGGCTCGGCGCAGGCGCTGCGGGCGCTGTCGGCGCAGGTGTGGGTGACCGAGATCGATCCGATCAACGCGCTGCAGGCCGCGATGGAAGGCTACCGCGTGGTGACGATGGAATACGCCGCCGACAAGGCCGACATCTTCGTCACCTGCACCGGCAACAAGAGCGTGATCACGCACGACCACATGGCGGCGATGAAGAACCAGGCGATCGTCTGCAACATCGGCCACTTCGACAACGAGATCGACATCGCCTCGGTCGAGAAGTACCAGTGGGACGAGATCAAGCCGCAGGTCGACCACATCATCTTCCCCGACGGCAAGCGGATCATCATGCTGGCCAAGGGACGGCTGGTGAATCTGGGTTGCGGCACGGGCCACCCGAGCTACGTGATGAGCTCGAGCTTCGCCAACCAGACGATCGCGCAGATCGAGCTGTTCACGCGGCCCGATTCGTATGCGGCCGGCAAGGTGTATGTGCTGCCCAAGCACCTGGACGAGAAGGTGGCGCGGCTGCAGTTGACGACGCTGAATGCGCAGTTGTCCGAGCTGACGGATGAGCAGGCGGCGTATATCGGGGTGCCGAAGCAAGGCCCGTTCAAGCCGGACACCTATCGGTACTGAATCGCCGCCACCCAAGCTCCGTTCGCACTGAGGTATCGAAGTGCGCGCGGGGCAGAGGGGCTTCCCTCGATACCTCAGGACAGTCGGAATACACCTTCGGCCCGGCCCTTCGATACCTCAGGGCGAACGGGTTGAGGTATTGGCCCGTCGTAAACAAAGCAAACCATGCGCGCCGACCAACTCCTCGTCCACCGCGGCCTCGCGCCCACCCGCTCGGCGGCCCAGCGCCTGATCGAGCGCGGCGCCGTGCGCTGGCTTGGGCCTCGCGGCTGGGCCGTGCCGAAGAAGGCGGGCGAGGACCTGCCCGAGACGAGTGAAGTCGAGATCACCGACGACGCCGAACTGCGCTTCGTCTCGCGCGGCGGGCTCAAGCTCGACGGTGCGCTCGCGCGCACCGGCATCGACGTGCGCGGCAAGCTGTGCCTCGATGTCGGCCAAGGCACCGGCGGCTTCACCGACGTGCTGCTGCAGCGCGGCGCGGCGCTCGTCGTCGGGCTGGACGTCGGACGCGGCCAGTTGAACGAACGCCTCGCGGCCGATGCGCGTGTGCAGGCGCACGAAGGCCTCAACGCGCGCGACGTATCGGGCAGTGCCTTCGAGAGCAACCACCCGCCGCAGGCCTTCGGCTTCGTGACGGGCGACGTGTCCTTCATCTCGATGACGCTGGTGCTGCCCACGCTCGTGCGTTCGCTCGCGCCGGACGGCCATCTACTGATGCTGGTGAAACCGCAGTTCGAGCTGCAGCCGCAGGACATCGGCAAGCACGGCCTGGTGAAGGACGCGGCCAGCTACGCCCGCGTCGAAGCCCGCATCCGCGAAGCCTGCGCCGCCCACGCGCTCACCGTGCGCGACTGGTTCGCAAGCCCCATCGAAGGTGGCGACGGCAATCGTGAATTCTTCGTGTGGGCGCAACCCACCGCTCTGGAGCAAGCGTCATGACGACGACCGAATCCCGGCTTCCGCTGAGCCTCGAATTCTTTCCCCCCAAGACGCCCGAGGGCGTGACCAAGCTCGCCGCCGCACGGCAGGCGCTGTATGCGCTGAAACCGCAGTTCTGCTCCGTCACCTACGGCGCCGGTGGCTCCACGCAGGACGGCACGATGCAGGCCGTGCGTGCCATCCTGGCCGAGGGCGTGCAGGCGGCGCCGCACTTCTCGTGCATCGGCGCCAGTGCCGCATCGATCCGCGAACGCCTCGCGCAGTTCGAGGCGGACGGTATCCGCCGCCTCGTCGCCCTGCGCGGCGACCTGCCCTCGGGCTACGGCGGCGGCGCAGGTCTCGGCGAATTCCGCTACGCCAGCGACCTCATCGCCTTCATCCGCGCAGAGACCGGCAACCGCTTCCACATCGAGGTAGCGGCCTACCCCGAGATGCATCCGCAGGCGCGCAGCCCGGCCGACGACCTCAAGGCCTATTGCACCAAGGTGCAGGCCGGCGCCAGCTCGGCGATCACGCAGATGTTCTTCAACGCCGACGCCTACTTCCGCTTCGTCGACGAGGCCGCGAAGCACGGTGCCGACATTCCGGTGGTGGCGGGCATCATGCCGATCACCAACTCGAGCGGCATCATCCGCTTCGCCGACAGTTGCGGCGCCGAGATCCCGCGCTGGATGCGGCTGCGGCTGCAGGCCTTCGGCGACGACAGCGCATCGATCAAGGCTTTCGGCCTCGACGTGATCACCGACCTGTGCCAGAAGCTGCGCGCGGGCGGCGCGCCCGGGCTGCACTTCTACACGATGAACCAGAGCGCGGCGGTGCTCGAGATCGGCCGGCGCCTCGGATTGCTCGCCGCCTGATCCCGAACACCGCTGCGCACGAACCAGTGATCAAGCAAACGCCGCGGATCCGGCTCTGCCGGTCCGCTGGTGTTGCCCCCTGGGGGGCGCGCGAAGCGCGTAGGGGGGTTCATTTCACTCGCGGCTGCTGTCCCACATCGCGCCATCCTCGGTGAGCACGGCGTCGAGCAGCGGCTCGTCGGCCTCGGCCCGCAGCATCGGCAGAAAGCCGTTCGCGTAACTCAGGCCCACGGTGAACGGCCGCGGCGACAGCGCCGCCACCGTGCGCCCGACGAAGCCGCCGCCGTAGCCCAGGCGCACGCCGCCCGGGCCGTAGCCCACGCAGGGCAGCAACAGCAGCTGCGGCGCGAAGACCTCGGTGTCTTTGGGCTTCGGGATGTCGAAGGCGTCCAGTTCCATCGGGCAGCCCGGGTACCAGACATGGAAGTTCAGCGAGCCGGCCTCGCGGTCCACCACCGGCAGGCCGATGCGCCGATCGTCGTGCGCCTCCGACCAGCGGTAGAGCGCCGGCAGCGGATCGAACTCGCCCTTGATCGGCCAGTAGGCGCCGATGGTCGACTCGCGGCGCGAGACCAGCCAGATGCGCAGCACGCTTTGCAGTTGCACGGCGCGCTCCAGGCGGTCGGGCAGCGCCTGCCGGGCTGCGATGAGCTTCTGACGTGCGGCGTCGCGGTCGAAGGGCAACATGCGGGCTCGGCTTGAAGACGGGGCAGCCATTGTGCAAGATGCCCCGCGATGAACGACCTCGTCGAACTGAGTACCGAACTGCTCCAGCCATTGGGAGCCGTGCGCTCGCGCCGCATGTTCGGCGGCCACGGCTTCTACGTCGACGACCTCTTTCTCGCCCTCATCGCCGGCGAACGCCTGTTCCTGAAAGTGGATGACACCACGCGCAGCCAGTTCGAGGCCGCCGGCTGCGAGCCCTTCGTCTTCGACGCCAAGGGCTCGCCCGTCACGATGAACTACTGGACGGTGCCGGCCGAAGCCATGGAATCGCCCGCGCTCATGCAGCCCTGGGCACGCCTTGCGCTCGCCGCCGCGCTGCGCGCAAGAGCCGCCAAGCCCGTCTCGACACGCCGCAAGCCGCCGGCCGCCGCCTCCGCGGCGAAAGCCACGCCGCGCAAGGGCCAGGCAAGCGCCGCCCGCCGCAAGACGCCCGGGCGCGCCTGAGCACGCAGCGCCGGCCCGGGATGCCAGTCGAACATCGCCGGCTGGTCGCGCCGCCACTGCTCGATGACCGCCCGGTCGTGCGCCGACAGCCGCATGCGCTGGCCGGCGGCCAGCACGTGGTCGTCGAGATCGCCGCGCCGCGTGACCCACACCCGACCGTCGAGCACGGCCAGTTCACCGTCGACCGCATCGATGCGCACCGCCCGGCCTTCCGACACGAATTGCGCGCGGCTTGCATAAGATTGCGAATTCATCATGAATCTCCTGAAGTGAACAGCGCCTTGCCGATGGCTGAATCTTCGTCCAGGCGGGCTCAAGAATCCAATGAAATGCAAAGCACGCTTTGATGCGCAATTGGAATGAATAAGGGAATGAACAACCACCGCCAACGCCCGCTCGCCGTGGGCAACTTGCGCGCCTTCGAGGCGGTGGCGCGGCTGCTCAGCTTCAGCGAGGCGGCCGAGGCACTGCACCTCACGCAATCGGCGGTCAGCCGCCAGATCAAGTCGCTGGAAGAAGAGATCGGCGCCGTCCTGTTTCTGCGCGGCACCCGCCATGTGGATCTCACCAGCGACGGCCTGCTGCTGCATCGCGCGCTGGTGCCGGCGCTGGAACGGCTGGATGCCGGCGTGCGCCAGATCCGGCAGGCGCGTGGGCGCAAGGTGGTGTCGGTGACGACCTTCGCCTCCTTCGCCTCGCTGTGGCTGATTCCGCGGCTCGAGATCTACCAGCGCGCTCACCCCGATGTGGACATCCGCGTCTCGGCCAGCGATTCGGTGATCGAGCTCGACGACAGCGATGTCGACCTCGCCCTGCGTTACCGCACGCCCGATCGCATGCCGCCGAACGCGCAGCGGCTGTTCGGCGAGATGGTCACGCCGGCCGTCAGCCCCTGGCTGATGCAGCAGATCGAGCGCGGCGAGGCGCCCCGGCTCGACACGCCGGCCGACCTCGCCCGCCACGCGCTGTCCGAGGAAGACGACTACCGGCTCGTCAGCGCCGACTACCTGAGCTGGCGCCACTGGTTCGCCGCCCACGGCTTGTCCACGCTGCAGCCGCGCAGCTGGATCTACTTCAACTACACCTACCAGCAGATCCAGGCCGCGCTCGCCGGCCAAGTGGTCACGCTGGCACGGCTGGCACTGGTGGCCGAATCGCTGGCGCGCGGCGAGCTGATCGAGCCTTTCGGCGCGGAAATGCGGGTGCGCTCACCGTGGGCCTACTGGCTGGTGCGCGCGTCGAACGCCGATTCGCGGCCCGAGGTGCAGGAGTTCGCCGACTGGGTGTTGGCGCAGGCCGAGCAGACGCGCCAGCAGATCGGCGAAGCGAGCCCCTGATACGGCTTCGCGTTCAAAAGTACAAGAACGCCACAAAGCCCGTTCGCACTGAGCTTGTCGAAGTGCCTCTGTGCGCACGCGCGGCTTCGACAGGCTCAGCCCGAACGGTTCTTATTGTTTGA
>JAKFDI010000096.1:0-118766 GCA_036676235.1 Rhizobacter sp.
ACTTCGATCGACTGGGTGTACCCCGACTCTCCTGACCTCAAGCTCTCGAACCGCCCGGTGCGGACCCGCACGCCGGGTGGTGTGGGAGGGGCCCGATCACGATGATCGGCCCCTATCCCGATCCCAGCTTCGGCCGGTTGCCGTCAGCCGAGCAGCGCGGCGCGGTCGATCGCGTGGTTCTGCCCGCCGCGCGAGGCGATCTTGAGTGCGCCGATGCGGTTGCCGAGCGCCACGCAGCGCTCGAGCGGCCAGTCGCGCTCAAGGCCGTAGAGCAGGGCAGCGCGGAAAGCGTCGCCGCAACCGGTCGGGTCGAGCACCTCCGTCGCCTTCACGCCGGGCACGTGACTGCGCACGCCTTGCTGCCAGATCTCGCAGCCTTCGGCGCCCAGCGTGACGATCACGCCTTTCAGATGCGAGCGCGACAGCGATTCCAGCGTCTCGCCGGTGCGCTCGCACAGCATGCGCCCTTCGTAGTCGTTGACCGCGACCCAGGTGGCCTGCGCGACGAACTGCTTCAGTTCGCTGCCATCGAACATCGGCAGGCCCTGGCCCGGATCGAAGATGAAGGGAACCCCGGCCGCCTTCAGTTGCGCCGCATGCTGCAGCATCGCGTCGCGTCCGTCCGGCGCGATGATGCCGATGGCAAGTCCCGCATCGGTCGGCACCGCCGTCTCGTGCGCGAACTGCATCGCACCCGGGTGGAAGGCGGTGATCTGGTTGTTGTCGGTGTCGGTGATGATGATGGCCTGCGCGGTGTAGCTCTCGGCCACGGTGCGCACGTAGGCGGTGCTGGCGCCCCACGACGCGAGGCGCTGCAGGTATTCGCCGCCGTCGCTGCCGAGCGCGGCCATCACCACCGGCTCGCCGCCCAGCGCCTTCAGCGAATAGGCGATGTTGCCGGCGCAGCCGCCGAACTCGCGGCGCAGCGTTGGCACCAGAAACGACACGTTGAGGATGTGAACCTGCTCCGGAAGAATCTGCTGCGCGAAGCGGCCGGGGAAGGTGGTGATGGTGTCGAACGCGAGAGAACCGCAGATCAGGGCCGGCATGAAGAGAGCTCCGCAGGAGAGGTGAATCGGGATTCAGGCGGGTGCAGGCGCCGCCCAAGACGGATCTGGTGAATCAGGGATAGAACACTTCGACGGTGTAGCCGGCCACCCGCTCGCTGCCGGCCGACAGCATCAACTGCAGCGCCGCGTCGGCGCCGGGCTGGATGACGCTGGGTGCCGAGCGGAAGTCGGCCGAGGTCAGCACGCGGCGCGACACGAGCTGGCCGCCGGCATCGGTGAGGCTCAGTTCGATCGCCGGCAGCGCCACCAACCAGGCGCCGCGGTTTCGCAGCGTGACCGACAGCCGAAAGCTCTCGGCGGCACCGTTGTTGCGTGCCAGCGCGCTGCTCTCCACGGCGATGTCGTCGATGCGGCGCGGCGCGTCGATGCGGCAGTCGAGCCAGGCACAGCCGTGCGCGAGCAGGGGCCGCGACGCCGGCCAGCGCGCGGCGATCGTGTCGCGGAACTGGTAGCCGATCTGGGCCGCGAGCACCGCCAGCAAGCCCAGCGCCGCCAGCGTCATCAGGATTCGCGGCAGCGGCTTGCGTCGGCGCGCTTCACGCTGCGCCTTGAGCATGAAGCCGGGTGTGGGCATCGGCTTCTCGTGCGGCTCGTCCGACTCGGGATCGAACTGTGCGTCCGCGAAGTCGGTGCGGTCGCGTTCGGCCACGGCTTCGGACGGGGAGCGTTGCACATCGTCCTGCTCGGGATGAAAGAAGCGCGAGGCGATGCGGTCTTCTTCGTCCAGTTCCGCAACGGTAGGTTGCTCGTCCTCGGCCGCCGCGGCGGCCTCGAAGTGCGCCTCACGCCGCTGTGCCAGCTCGGCGCGTACCTTGTCCGATTCTTCTGGCTCCCATTTCGGTGGCTGCTCGCGGGTCAGGTCGAACAGGCCTTCCAGTGCATTGAACACTTCGTCGCAACGCCCGCAGCGCACCCAGCCTTCGGAGACCTTGAGCTGGTCCTGCACCACACGAAAAATCGTGCCGCAGGAGGTGCAACGGGTCGCAAGGCTCATGGCGAAATCATGCCATCGGCCGGGGCGAAAAAGCGGCGGTCATCAGGACCCAGCCGTCTTCACGGTCACTGACCGACAGCTCGCACCACGGCGCGTAAGCGGCCTTCAGCTCATCGGCTTGCCGCTCCAGAATGCCCGCGAGTACCAGGTCGCCGCCCGTCTCGACATGCGCGCAGAGCAGCGGCGCGAGCAGCTTGAGCGGGCTCGCGAGGATATTGGCCAGCACCAGTGGATAGGCGCCGTGCGCCTGGTCGGGCAGGCCGGCGTGAAGCGCGACGCCGTTGGCCTGCGCGTTCGCCTGCGTCGACGCCACGGCTGCGGGATCGATGTCCACGGCGTCAATGCCGCGCGCGCCGTGCAGCGCCGCGCCGATGGCGAGGATGCCGGAGCCGCAGCCATAGTCGAGCACACGCGCCCAGCGCTCGCGGCGCTCATCGCTTTGGCGCGCGATCCATCGCAGGCACATGCGCGTGGTCGGATGCGTGCCGGTGCCGAAGGCGAGGCCGGGGTCGAGCCGGATCACTTTCGTCGCCGCGGCGGGCGCCTCATGCCAGCTCGGCACGATCCAGAAGCTGGGCGTGATGTCCACCGGTGCGAACTGCGACTGCGTGAGCCGCACCCAGTCCTGCTCGGGCACCGGCGCCTGCGCCTGCACGTTCACGCCCACAGCCCAGTCTTGGGCGAGCAGCAGCGTGGCGGCTTCGGTGGCGGCTTCGTTGCTCTCGAACAGCGCCCGCACGATCGAGCGGTTCCAGCCGCCGCGTGGTGCGGGCATGCCCGGCTCGCCGAAGAGCGCGTGTTCGTCTTCGGTGTCGGCATCGGCGTCTTCGACCGACACCGCCAGCGCGCCGAGTTCGTCGGCCAGCGCGTCCGACACCGCTTCGACGCGATCTTCCGGAGCGATCAGCAGCAGCTCGACCATGGCGGTCCTAGCGCTTGTGCTGGCTCATCCAGCCTTCGAGGTAGTGAATGCTGGTGCCGCCCTCGACGAACTTGGCGTCCACCATCAGCTCGCGGTGCAGCGGGATGTTGGTCTGGATGCCTTCGACCACCGTTTCCGACAGCGCGATGCGCATGCGCGCCAGCGCCTGCTCGCGCGTGTCGCCGTGCACGATGATCTTGCCGATCATGGAGTCGTAGTTCGGCGGCACGAAGTAGTTGGTGTAGATGTGCGAGTCGACACGAATGCCCGGCCCGCCCGGCGCATGCCACACGGTGATGCGCCCCGGCGAAGGCGTGAACTTGTACGGATCCTCGGCATTGATGCGGCATTCGATCGAATGCCCGCGCATCTGGATCTGCCGCTGCGTGAACGGCAGCTTCTCGCCGGCGGCCACGCGGATCTGCATCTGCACGATGTCGATGCCGGTGACGAGTTCGGTCACCGGATGCTCCACCTGCACGCGGGTGTTCATCTCGATGAAATAGAACTCGCCGTCTTCGTACAGGAACTCGAAGGTGCCGGCGCCGCGATAGCCGATGCGCTTGCAGGCCGCGGCGCAGCGCTCGCCGATCTTCTCGATCACGCGGCGCGGAATGCCCGGCGCCGGCGCTTCCTCGATGATTTTCTGGTGGCGCCGCTGCATCGAGCAGTCGCGCTCGCCGAGCCAGACCGCGTTCTTGTGCTGGTCGGCCATGATCTGGATTTCAATGTGCCTCGGGTTCTCGAGGAACTTCTCCATGTAGACGGCCGGGTTGCCGAAGGCTGCGCCCGCCTCGGTGCGGGTGGTCTGCACCGCGTTGACGAGCGCCGCCTCGGTGTGCACCACCCGCATGCCGCGCCCGCCGCCGCCGCCGGCCGCCTTGATGATCACCGGGTAGCCCACGCTGCGGGCGATGCGCACGATCTCCTTCGGGTCCTCGGGCAGCGCGCCTTCGGAGCCCGGCACGCAGGGCACGCCGGCCTTGATCATGGCCTGCTTGGCCGACACCTTGTCGCCCATCGTGCGGATGGAATCGGGCGTGGGGCCGATGAAGGTGAAGCCGCTGCGCTCCACGCGCTCGGCGAAATCGGCGTTCTCCGACAGGAAACCGTAGCCGGGGTGGATGGCTTCGGCGTCCGTCACCTCGGCGGTGGCGATGATCGCCGGCATGTTGAGGTAGCTCTGCGCCGAAGCGGCCGGGCCGATGCACACCGCCTCGTCGGCCAGCTTCACGTACTTGGCGTCGCGGTCGGCCTCGGAATAGACGATGACCGAGTGCACGCCGAGTTCGCGGCAGGCGCGTTGGACGCGAAGGGCAATTTCCCCTCGATTGGCGATCAGGATCTTCTTGAACATCGAGCGCGCCTTACTCGATGATGAACAGCGCCTGCCCGAACTCGACCGCCTGGCCGTTCTCGGCGCAGATGCGGGTCACGGTGCCGGACTTGTCAGCTTCGATCTCGTTCATGATCTTCATCGCTTCGATGATGCAGATCGGCTCGCCTTCCTTGATCTGGCTGCCGAGTTCCACGAACGCCTTGGAGCCGGGGCTGGAGGAGCGGTAGAAGGTGCCGACCATGGGCGAGGTGATGGTGTGGCCGGCGGGTACCGGCGGAAGTTCGGCCGCAGCAGGCGCTGCGGCGACAGGCGCAGGCGCAGCGGCCTGTGCCTGCATCGGCGCGGCGTAGTGGATCTGCGGCGCCGGGCCGGCAGGATCTGCCTTGACGATGCGCACCTTGCCGTCCGCTTCGGTGATTTCCAGTTCCGAGATGTTCGATTCGGAGACGAGGTCGACGAGTGTCTTGAGCTTGCGAAGGTCCATCACGGTCTCCTGGATGCTGGCGAATGCAGCCGCGTAGGGCCGGCTCCGCCGTTGTATGGTTTGAAAGTGTCGAACTGCCCGGTCCGGCCGCGAGAAATTGGTGTTCTGCGGACCATCCGGCCTCGGTGCTGCTTCTGCGTTGATTTGCCGCGAACTCCGCATAACTCAGTTGGCCCCTCGGCTGCTGGCGCGAAGGCCACGCGAACGATGCTCAAGGGTCGGTGTGGGGCTCTGTGGCGGCGAAGGACGCGACTTTACGCCATTTGGCGGCAGATCCCGGCGATATGGCCGACGAGCCGTACTTCACCCAATGTCGAAGCGGCTCGCCCAGTCCGCGAGTTCCTCGGGCTTGATCTCGCCGATCTTGCGCACACGAATCGCGCCTTCGCGGTCGGTCACCACCGTGAACGGCAGGCCGCCCATGTGGTTGCCGAGCCGGCGGCTGAGCGCAATGCCCTCGGCGCCAGCCAGCGCGATGGGAAAACCGATGCCGAGCCGCGCGACGAACTCGGCGACCGGCGCTTCCTTGTCTGCGGCAATGCCCACTACTTCCCAGCCTCTGGCCGCATGCTCCTTGCGGAAGCGGTCGAGCATCGGCATTTCCCTCACGCAGGGCGCGCACCAGGTGGCCCAGAAGTTGACCACGAGTGGCCGGCCGCGCAGCGTCGCCATTTCAAGGCGGCCGCCGCCGAGTCGCTCGAAGCTCGACTGCCACAGCCCCGCCGCTGCCTGCCGGTCGACGCCCGCGGCTTCGCTGCGCAGCCGCAGCGCCACGCCGGCGCCGACAGCCACGGCGCCGACCACACCGGCCCCGATCCAGACGCGGCGCTTCATGGCGCGCCCTCCGCCATCACGCGGCGCAGTGCCGCGAGGTCGCCGCGCTGCGATCGGCCGCGGGCGTCGGGCTTGAGCGCGCCGCGCAGGTCGTCGTGGTCGAGCACGCTCAGGTGCACGGTGACGGTTTCGCCGAGCGCGGCGCTGGGGCTGGTGACGCTCAGCACATCGATCGGATCACCTCGCGGGCCGGGCAGGGTGCCGACGTCGTAGGGGACCCGCTGGTCGATCAGCGCGATCTCGGTGGCCTTGGAGTCGTCGCAGAAGAGCTGGATGTGCACGCTGTTGAGTCGGGTGGCGGTGCCGCGCCACACGGCGCCGGTGAGATAGGGGCGGAATTCGGCCAGCCGCTGCATCCACAGCGCCGCCACCTCGCGCAGTGCCATGAGTTCGGCCGGCTGCGTGTCGGCGCAGAAGAGATCGAGGTAAGCGCGCACCTCGTCTTCCACCTCGTCGTTGCCGGGCAGTTCGGCCTGGCGCACGCTGCGCCGGGCGAGGTCGCGCACGGCTCGGCGTTTGGCCGGGCCGTATTCCATGCCTTCTTCCACCACCAGCCGGGCGGCGGTGGCGGCGATCTCGGCGGTGAGGGAGGAGGTCATCGTCGGGTTGTGAATCGATGGAGTCAGGGAACGTCCACCGCAGACATGCGGGCCTGCACGGTGGCTGCGCGCCCGCTCACGTAGGCCGAGTTCGGGCGCTTCTCGAAGCGCTTGGGCGCGGGCAGCATGACCGCCAGCCGCGCTGCGGCGTTGGGGCCGAGCCGGGCGGCGCTCGTGCGGTGGTAGCGGCGCGCCGCCGCTTCGGCGCCGAACAGGCCTTCACCCCATTCGACGTTGTTCAGATAGATCTCGAGGATGCGCTGCTTGGGCAAGGTGGCCTCCAGCATGAAGGTGATCAGCATCTCCTGCCCCTTGCGCGCGAAATTGCGCTCGCCGGCGAGAAACAGGTTCTTGGCGAGCTGCTGCGTGATGGTGGAGCCGCCCACGAGTCTGGCCGCAACGGGAGCCCGTGCCTTGGCCGCGGTCTTGGCGGCAGCCGCGCGTTCGTTCAGGCGCTCGGCCCGCGCCTCGGCTTTCTGGTTGCGCTCCCAGGCGCGCTCCAGCGCATCCCATTCGACGCCGCTGTGCTCGGAGAACCCTGCATCCTCGGAAGCAATCACCGCGCGCTTCAGGTGCACCGAGATCGCCGGGTAGTCAACCCATTGCTGGCCCCACGCGAAGCGGCCCTCGGCAACGAGCAGGCGCCAGGCCTCCGAGCGCTGAAAGCTGGTCGATTGCGGATCGACCGCGCGCATCAGCGCCACGCGCGCGAGGAAGTAGACCTGCAGCGACAGCGCCGACACGAGCAGCAGCGCACCGAGCCGCCCCAAGTGGCGCGTGGCGGGCTTCACGTCGCGGCCCGGCCCATGCGTTCGCGCAGCGCCGAGAGCACCTCGGCGGTGGCCGGGCGCACGCCGCGCCACACGAAGAATGCTTCCGCGGCCTGCTCGACCAGCATGCCCAGCCCGTCGCGCGGCGTGGCGCCGTGGCGCGCGGCCCAGTCGAGAAAGGGTTGCGCCGCAGGTCCGTACATCATGTCGAGCGCCAGCGTGCCGGTGCGCAGCACGTCCTGCGACACGGGGATGCCGGCGCCCTGCAGGCTGCTGGCACTCGCGTTGATCACCACGTCGAAGGCGGTGCCGGGCGAATCGAGCGTGGCCACGCGGAGCAGCACGCTGTGGTCGCCGGCCAGCGCCGCATGTCGCAGCACCAGTTCCTCGGCACGTGCGACGGTGCGATTGGCCACCACCACCTCGGCCGGCCGCGCCGCAAGCAGCGGGCCGAGCGCACCCGAGGCGCCACCGCCGGCGCCAATCACCAGCACGCGGCGAGCGACGAGCGGCACACCGGCGTTGCCCTCGATGTCGCGACGCAGGCCGGCGCCATCGGTGTTGTCGGCGAACCAGCCGTCGGCGTCGAAGCGCAGCAGGTTGGCTGCCTGCGCCAGCTCGGCGCGCTCGCTGCGGCGCGCGGCAAGGCCGAAGGCATCGAACTTGAACGGCACGGTGACGTTGCAGCCGCGCCCGCCCTCGGCGGCGAAGCGGCGCACCGTGGCCTCGAAGGCGTCCAGCGGACACAGCAGGCGCTCGTAGTCGACACGCTCGCCGGTGGCCTGGGCGAACTGTGCGTGGATGAACGGCGACTGGCTGTGTTCGACCGGGTTGCCGGCGACGACGTAGCGGTCGCCTGTCGGATGGGCGTTCATCAATTGCCGGGGCTCGGGGCGCTGAGCGTGGTGGCGAGCCCTTCGTCGCGGGTGAAGCGAAAGCGCGAGGTGATGACGAGCTGGTCGGCCTGGCGCCGCATCTCCTTCGTGAAGTGGCCGAACGGCGCGGCCGCCATGACGATGGCCACCGCCTGCCGGTCGAGCGTCTTCGACTGCGACGGGCGCACCACATCGGTCTCGACCACGCTGCCGTCGAAGTTGACCGTCACGTTCATCACCAGCTCGCCGTAGAGCTTGCGGCCGTTCTGCTCGGGGAAGTTGCGGGTGCCGCGGTCCTCGATCTTGCGGCGCAGGCCGTCGTAGTAGATGGCGTACACCGCTTCCTTGGTGGCGGGGCTGATGTAGCGCTTCTTCGGTCGGGCGTTCTCTTCGTTGATGCGCTTTTCGATCTCGGCCAGCAGTTGCAGCAGCTGGCGGCGCTTCTCTTCCTCATCGCGCGCGGTCTCGCTGCCTTCGTCGCGTTGCGGGTCGGGCGGCGGCAGCAGCGCCAGTTCGCGGCGCACCTGCGCCAGCAGCCGCTGCTGGGCTTGCTGCAACTGCTCGATCTGCTTGTGCGCCTGCTCAGCCGATTCGCCCACCTCGATCAGCGCCGACGGCGGCAGCGGCGAGGTCGCGCGCCCACGCTCGGCCTCGCCGCCGCCGGCGAGGTTCGCCTGCGCGATGGCCTGCGCCTTCACCGGCGCCTCGGCCGAACGTGAGTTGACGAGGATCACTTCCAGCGGCGTGTCCTCGAACAGCCGATCGAAGCCGGCCGGGTCGGCAAAGCGCACGGCGAGCAGCGCGCCGTGCACGGCGAGCGAGGCGCCTATCGCGATCTGCAGGGTCGACAGCCGGACCAGCATGCGTCTTCCTTCACGTGCCGGCGGGCGCAGGCGCCGCTTCGGCTTCGGCGTCCTTCAGGTCGATCGCCAGCGTGATCGGGCCGGCGCCTTCCGTCGCGTCCTCGGCATCGGCTTCGTCCACCGGCGCATCGTCGGCCGCCGTGGCCGGATCGTCCAAGCGCGCCAGCAGCGTGGCGTGCACATCGAGCGTCAGCAGGTCGGTGCCGGTCACGCGCACCCGCACGCGCGCACCGCGCGGCAGCGAATCGGCGCCGAGCGCGCGAAACACCAGCGGCAGGGTGTCGGCGCGC
Source organism: Rhizobacter sp. (assembly GCA_036676235.1). Classification (GTDB taxonomy): domain Bacteria; phylum Pseudomonadota; class Gammaproteobacteria; order Burkholderiales; family Burkholderiaceae_C; genus JAKFDI01. The sequence continues at coordinate 9,041 of JAKFDI010000096.1, forward strand.
ACCAGGCCATCCTTCATCACCGCAGCGTCGAGTTCGGTGATGGCGTTCTGTTCCAGGTACTTCAGCGTCCAGAAGCGCTCGATCGCCGACTGGAAGCCGTTGTACGCGCTGTAGGCCGCGTCGAAGGCCGAGATCACCGAGAACAGCGCCGCGTCCTTGGGCTTGAAGGGTGCGGCCAGCGCCGCCGTGCGGCCGTGGCGCGCGCAGGCAATGATCTGCCACTGGTTCACCAGATCGACATACCGCCGCAGCGGCGAGGTGGCCCAGGTGTACTGCGCCACGCCCATGCCGGCGTGCGGCGCAGGCTTCACGCCCATGCGCACTTTCATGCCCGGCGCCAGGCTCGCCTGGCTGCGGTAGATGCCCGGCACGCCGCATTCGGCCAGCCAGCCGCCCCATGTGCTGTTGGCGAGGATCATGGCCTCCGAGACGATGAGGTCGAGCGCCGCGCCGCGCTGGCGCACGCTGATGGTCACCGGCTCGTCGCCGCGCGGCTCGGCGCCGTCGTTGCCCTCGAGGTGGAAGCTGTAGTCGGGGCGGTTGAAGTTCTCCGGCTTGCCGCGCACCACCTCGCGCCGCACCTTGAGCGCACGCGCGAGGCGAAAGGTGAAGGCGAGTTCGGCCGCGAATTCGTAGGCCGCGGGCGCATCGCCGGTGAGCGAGGCCTCGGTGATTACATCGTCGAGCTTGTCGTGGCGCAGGTTGAGCACGATGGGCACGCGCTCAAGCTTCGTCTCGCTGCCGCGAACCTCGAGCGAGGCCTCGTCGATGGTGAAGTAGATCGAGACCGCCGGGCACTCGCGGCCCGCGATCAGCGTGTAGGCCTGCACCACCTCGTCGGGCAGCATGGTCAGCTTGTGACCGGGCATGTAGACAGTGGACAAGCGCTCGCGCGCCACCTTGTCGAGCGCGCTGTCGATGCCGAAGGCGAGCCCCGGTGCCGCAATGTGGATGCCGAGCGTGACGGTGCCGCTGCCGAGCCCCTGCACCGACAGCGCATCGTCGATCTCGGTGGTGGCCGAGTCGTCGATCGAGAAGGCCTGCACCGCGGCAAGCGGCAGCTCCTCCTTGATCTGCGGCGCCTCGAGCGGCGCGAAGCCGGTGCCGCGCGGGAAGTTCTCGAACAGGAAGCGCCGCCAATGGAACTGGTAGGGCGAATCGATGGCGCCGGCGCCCGTCAACAGGTCGAGCGGCGCGCGCTGCGTGCGGCGGCTGGCTTCGACGACCGCCTTGTATTCGGGCGCGTTCTTGTCGGGCTTGAAGAGAATCTTGTAGAGCTGCTCGCGCACCGGCGGCGGGCATTGGCCGGCGGCCAGTTCACCCGCCCAGGCGTCGATCTGCGCGGCGAGCTGCTTCTTGCGCTCGATGCCCAGAAGTGCTGCCTTCACCGTCTCTTCGGGCGCCTTGCGGAAGTTGCCCTTGCCGAGGCGGCGAAAGTAGTGCGGCGCCTCGAACAGGCGGAACAGCGCAGCCGCCTGTTGCGTGGTGTCGGCGTTCGCGTTGAAGTATTCGCGCGCCAGATCGGCGAAGCCGAACTCCTGCTCCGGCGCGAATTCCCAGGCCAGGTCGAGGTCGATCTCCTCGGCCACCTGCTGCGCGGAGGCAATGAGTTCGGCCGGCTGCGGCTTGTCGAACTTGAGCAGCACGTTGGCGGCTTTGACCTTGACGCGCTTGCCCGATTCCAGCTCGATCTGCATCGCGCCTTCGGTTTCCGACATCACTCGTCCGGCACTGAACTTGCCGGTTTCTTCATAAAGCGCGTACATGCGGCGAATTGTCTCCTGAACGCCATTCACCTCGGCGCGAGCCGGTGCACCGCAGACCGGAACGCGCGTGTCGCAGCGCGCCGGCCGCTTCTATAGTGCGCGTGCTGCGCCCTGCAGCGGCACGACAAGGAGCGCGTGATGGCGAAGAAGACCAAGGCGGAAAAGAAGGCGTCGGCCTCCGGCCTGTTCGACAGTGCGCTTGCCGGCACCGTCAAGGAATCGGCGCAGCAGATCTGGCTGGCGGGGCTGGGCGCGTTCTCCAAGGCGCAGCAGGAAGGCGGCAAGGTGTTCGAGGCGCTGGTGAAGGACGGCGTCTCGCTGCAGCGAAAGACGCAGGAAGCGGCGAGCGCGAAGCTCGGCGAGGTGGGTGCTCGAGTGAGCGGCGCCGCCGAAGAGGCGACCGGCAAGGCGGGTCAGCAATGGGACAAGCTCGAGTCCATCTTCGAGCAGCGGGTGACCAAGGCCATGGGGCATCTGGGCGTGCCGTCGCAACAGGATTTCGAGGCGCTGCGCGCGCGCGTGGATGCGCTGAGCGATGAGGTGCGCGAGCTGTCGAAGGCAGCGCGCCCGGCGAAGGCGAAGGCTCCCGCGCGCAAGGCGGCGGAGGCGGCCGATGCCGCGAAGCCGGCTCGCAGGCCCACGGCGAAGCGCGCGGCGCGCAAGACCGCCTGAACCGCAGCGACGCTCAGCCGTATTTGCCGGGAAAGAACCACAACAGCGCCGCCGTCATCGCGAGATAGCGCGCGAACTTGCCGATCGCCATGTAGGCCACGCAGGGCCAGAACGCGAGCTTGAGCCAGCCGGCCACCGCGCACAGCGGGTCGCCGACGAAGGGCAGCCACGCGAGCAGGCAGGCCTTCGGTCCGAAGCGCTCCAGCCAGCGCAGCGCTCGCGGGTGCGCGTACTTCGACTGGTGCGTCACGCGCTCGTAAGCACGCTCGGCGCCGAATCCCATCCACCAGCTGATCGCGCCGCCCACGGTGTTGCCGGCCGTCGCCACCAGCACCGCCGGCCAGAACATCGTCGGGTTCAGCTTGACGAGGCCGAACACCGCCGCTTCCGAGCCGACCGGCAGCAATGTGGCCGAGACGAGCGAAACCACGAACACCGTGGCGAGCCCGAATTCGGGCAGTGAAAGTTGGACGAGCAGCGCGTGAAACCAGGCTTCCATTCGCTGCATTCTCCAGAGACTTCTTCGGCCTCGTCATCGCCCGGGAGCGACTCGGTGCGCCGCTATACTCTGCCTCCTTTTTCAGCACCTGCACCCACGCGACTTCACCATGCGAATCGGCCCCATCGAGCTGGTGAACAACCTCTTCGTCGCGCCGATGGCGGGGGTGACGGACCGGCCCTTCCGCAAGCTGTGCAAGTCGCTCGGCGCGGGTTATGCGGTGAGCGAGATGGTGACCTCGCGCCGCGACCTGTGGAACAGCCTGAAGACCAGCCGCCGCGCGAACCACGAAGGTGAAGTGGCGCCGATCGCCGTGCAGATCGCCGGCACCGATGCGCAGATGATGGCCGAGGCCGCCGCCTACAACATCGACCGCGGCGCGCAAATCATCGACATCAACATGGGCTGCCCGGCCAAGAAGGTGTGCAACAAGTGGGCGGGCTCGGCGCTGATGCAGGACGAGCCGCTGGCGCTCGAAATCATCGAAGCCGTGGTGGCCGCCTGCGCGCCGCACGGCGTGCCCGTTACCTTGAAGATGCGCACCGGCTGGTGCGAGGCCGAGCGCAATGCGGTGCGGATCGCGCATGCCGCTGAGTCGGCCGGCGTGGCGATGGTCACGGTGCACGGGCGCACGCGCGAGCAGGGCTACAAGGGCTTCGCCGAATACGACACGGTGGCCGCGGTGAAGGCGGCGCTGCGCATTCCGGTGGTGGCCAACGGCGACATCGATTCGCCCGAGAAGGCGCGCGAGGTGCTGGCGAAGACCGGCGCTGACGCCTTGATGATCGGCCGCGCCGCGCAGGGCCGGCCGTGGATCTTTCGCGAGATCGCGCACTTCCTCGCGACCGGCGAACACCTGCCGGCGCCCGAGGTGGCGCAGGCCAAGCGCTGGCTCGTCGAGCACCTGCACGATCACTACAGCCTCTACGGCGAACTCACCGGCGTGCGCAGCGCGCGCAAGCACATCGGCTGGGCCGTGCGCGGCCTGCCCGGTGGCGAGGATTTCCGCTCGGCGATGAACCGGCTCGAATCGAGCGGCGAGCAGGTGCGCGCGCTCAGCGACTGGTTCGACCGCTTGGCCGACCGCCACGAACGCCTGCCCTTCATCGAGGCGGCGAACGACGACTTCGTCGAGCAACTCGCATGAGACGTTGTGTATTCATCTACCGGTGGCGGGCCGAGCGCCGGGCCGCTCCCAAGCCGGCCCGCGCCCCCTCGGGGGGCTGGACGACGTACTCGTCGGACGGGGGGCGGTCATGAGCAAAAAGCACATCGAGGAGTGCATCCGCGACAGCCTGGAGGGTTACTTCAAGGACCTGCGCGGCGTCGAGCCTTCGGCCATGTACGACATGATCATCAACGTGGTCGAGAAGCCGCTGCTCGACGTGGTGATGAAGAAGGCCGAGGGCAACCAGAGCCGCGCCGCCGAGTGGCTCGGCATCAACCGCAACACGCTGCGACGCAAGCTCGTGGAACACAAGCTGATCAAGTAATGAACGCCCTGACCGCACTCCTCTCCGTCTCCGACAAGACCGGTGTCCTCGATTTCGCGAAGGAACTGCACGCACTCGGGGTGAAGCTGCTGTCCACCGGCGGCACGGCGAAGCTGCTGGCCGACGCCGGTCTGCCGGTGACGGAAGTTGCCGACCACACGGGCTTTCCCGAGATGCTCGACGGCCGCGTGAAGACGCTGCACCCCAAGATCCACGGCGGCCTGCTCGCGCGGCGTGATGTGCCCGAGCATGTGGCCGCACTTGAGCAGCACGGCATCGCCACCATCGACCTGCTGGTGGTGAACCTCTATCCCTTCGAGGCCACCGTCGCCAAGCCCGGCTGCACGCTGGAAGACGCGATCGAGAACATCGACATCGGCGGCCCGGCGATGGTGCGATCGGGTGCCAAGAACTGGAAGGACGTGGCGGTGCTGACGGATGCGGCCCAGTACCCGCAGGTGCTGGCCGAGCTGAAGGCCGGCGGCGTGAGCGACAAGACCAAGTTCGCGTTGTCGGTGGCCGCCTTCAACCGCGTGTCCAACTACGACGCGGCGATCAGCGACTACCTCTCGGCGCTGCAGGACGACGGCACGCGCAGCGAGTTCCCGGCGCAGAGCAACGGCCGCTTCGTCAAGTTGCAGGACCTGCGCTACGGCGAGAACCCGCACCAGAGCGCCGCGTTCTATCGCGACCTGCATCCGGCGCCGGGTTCGCTTGTCACCGCGAAGCAACTGCAGGGCAAGGAACTCTCGTACAACAACATCGCCGATGCGGATGCGGCGTGGGAGTGCGTGAAGAGTTTCGACACCCCAGCCTGCGTGATCGTCAAGCACGCCAACCCCTGCGGCGTGGCGCTCGGCGCCAACGCAGCCGAGGCCTACGGCAAAGCCTTCAAGACTGACCCGACCTCGGCCTTCGGCGGCATCATCGCGCTCAACTGTGAACTCGATGCGGCCGGTGCGGCGCTCATCGTCAACCAGTTCGTCGAGGTGCTGATGGCGCCCGGCTTCACGCCCGAGGCGCTGGCGGCCATCGCGACCAAGCGCCCGAGCGCCCGCGTGCTGCAGATCGCGCTGCCGCCGGGCGGCGCTACGGCGTGGGATCAGGGCCGCAACGCACAGGACGTGAAGCGCGTCGGCTCCGGCCTCTTGATCCAGAGCGCCGACAACCATGAACTGACGCGCGATGCGTTGAAGGTGGTGACGGCCAAGCAGCCCACGCCGCAGCAGCTCGACGACCTGCTCTTCGCCTGGAAGGTCGCCAAGTACGTGAAGAGCAACGCCATCGTCTTCTGCGGCGGCGGCATGACGCTGGGCGTGGGTGCGGGCCAGATGAGCCGCATCGACTCGGCCAAGATCGCGAGCATCAAGTCGGCCAACGCCGGCCTGAGCCTCGCCGGCTCGGCGGTGGCGAGCGACGCCTTCTTCCCCTTCCGCGACGGGCTGGACGTGGTGTGCGACGCGGGCGCGTCCTGCGTCATCCAGCCGGGCGGCAGCGTGCGCGACGACGAGGTGATCGCCGCGGCCAACGAGCGCGGCATCGCGATGGTCCTGACGGGCGTACGCCACTTCAGGCATTGAGCCGTGACGCGCGCCACGTCACGGCAGTGGCGCGCCTAAGATCGCCCGCATGTCGCTTGCCCACTTCGCCGGCCTCGTGCTCTCGTTCCTGGCCCGGCTCATCACGGGCGCGCAAGGCCACTGGTACGGCTGTCCGCCCAAGGCCGAACAGCGCATCTACTTCGCCAATCACCAGAGCCACTTCGACTGGGTGCTGATCTGGGCCGCGCTGCCCTCCGACCTGCGCGGCGGCACACGCCCGATCGCGGCGCGCGACTACTGGACGTCGAGCAAGTTCAAGCACTGGATCACGCGCGAGGTCTTCAACGCCGTCTACGTGAGCCGCCAGCGCACCGACGATCAGGATCCGCTGGAGCCGCTGGTGGAAGCGCTGCGCAACGGCGATTCGCTGGTGATCTTTCCCGAGGGCACGCGCGGCAACAAGGGCGTGCCGCAGGCGTTCAAGTCGGGGCTCTATCACCTGGCGGAGCAGTTTCCCGGTGTGCAGCTCATCCCCACTTGGATCGACAACGTGCAGCGCGTCATGCCCAAAGGCGAAGTGGTGCCGGTGCCCATCCTGTGCTCGGTCACCTTCGGCACGCCGATGCAACTGGAGCCGGGTGAGGACAAGCGCGCCTTCCTCGACCGCGCACGTGCCGCCGTGATGACACTCGATGAGGTCCAGCACTGATGGGTGCTTTGCGCGAACTCACCATCACGCAGCAGGTCGGGCTGCTGTTCGTCGCCTTCTTCGGCGTCCTGACACTTGCCACGCTGTTCGCCATCTACGGTTCGCTGCGTGAGCTGAGCCCGGCGCAGCAGGCGCTGCACGAACGCTTCAAGCGCGACCTCGGCGCCACCTGGTTCGGCGCCGTGCTGTTCTGGATCTCGTGGGTGGCGGGCGCGGCGGTGGCGACCGTGCTCTTCGCCATCGTGTCGTTCTACGCCTTCCGCGAGTTCATCACGCTCACCCACACCCGGCGCGCCGACCATCGCGCGCTGCTCGCCGCCTTCTTCGTCGTGCTGCCGCTGCAGTTCGTGCTGGCAGGCAGTGAAAGCTTCGACCTGTTCACCGTGTTCGTGCCGGTGTACGTGTTCCTCGCGATTCCCGTGATCAGCGCCTTCGGCAACGACCCGCAGCGCTTTCTCGAGCGCACGGCCAAAATTCAGTGGGGCATCATGGTCTGCATCTACGGCATGAGCCACGCGCCGGCGCTGCTGCTGATCGACCTGCCGAGGTACGAAGGGCGCGGCGCCTTCCTGGTGTTCTATCTGGTGGTGGTCGTTGTCGCCGGGCAGATCGTGCAGGAGGTCGTCTCGCGGCGCATTCGTGCGTTGCCGGCGGCGCGTGCGATCAGCCGCAGCTTCTCGTGGCGCGCCTGGCTGGCCGGCGCCGGCGCGGCGGCCTTCGTCGGCGCGCTGCTCTACTGGGCCACGCCGTTCAAGCCGATTCCGGCGCTCGTCATGGGCTTCGTCGCCGGTGGCGCGGGCACGCTGGGCGAGTTCGTGATCCACGCCCTCAAGCGCGACGCAGGCATCCGCCGCTGGAGCGGCAAGGCGTCGGTGACCGGCGCGGTCGGCCTGCTCGACCGCGTGGCGCCGCTGTGCTTCGCAGCGCCCGTGTTCTTCCACTCGGTGCGCTGGTACTTCGGGTGGTGACCATGCGCATCCTCGGCATTGATCCAGGCTTGCGCACTACGGGCTTCGGCGTGATCGACAAGGATGGCGGCCGCCTGCACTACGTGGCCAGCGGCACCATCAAGACGGATGCCGTGGCGATCGGCCAACTGCCTGCGCGGCTGAAGATCATCTTCGACGGCGTGCGCGAGGTCACCGCGCGCTACACGCCCACCTGCGCGGCGATGGAGATCGTGTTCGTCAACGTCAACCCGCAGTCGACGCTGCTGCTCGGGCAGGCGCGCGGTGCGGCGTTGACGGCGCTGGTGTCCAACGACCTGGAGGTGTCGGAGTACACGGCGCTGCAGATGAAGAAGGCCATCGTCGGCCACGGCCAGGCCCGCAAGGAGCAGGTGCAGGAGATGGTCAGGCGCCTGCTCGATCTGCCGGGCCTGCCGGGCAAGGACGCGGCCGATGCGCTGGGCCTGGCGATCTGCCACGCGCATGCGGCGGCTTCATTTGCGGCGCTCGCCAATGGCACGACGCTCGCGCGCCGGGCGCATGCGCAGTACCGGCGCGGCCGGGCCTATTGACCAGCCTACTGAGCGCGTCAGCGGTAGCTTTGGTAGACGCTCGCGCTGCCGTCGCGCGCGACGAGCAGCACGTCGTAGGGATCGCGCTGGCCGCCATAGGCGGGGCCGTCCATGCCGGGCGATCCCACCGGCATCGCCGGCACCGCGAGGCCCACGGCCTTCGGCCGCTCGCTCAGCAGGCGGCGGATCTCGCGCGCCGGCACATGGCCTTCGAGCGCGTAGCCGGCCACCTGCCCGGTGTGGCATGAGCCGTACTTGATCGGCATGCCCAGGCGCTCGCGGGCGTCGGTGTTGCCGCTGTCGTGCACCTTCACGGCGAAGCCGTTGGCTTCGAGGTGCGCGACCCAGTCCTTGCAGCAGCCGCAGGTGGGGCTCTTCCACACCTCGACGGGCGTTCGGGGCGCGGCGCCGGCAGCCAGGGGCAGGGCGCCGGCGGCGGCAATCGTCAGCAGCGCATGGCGCCGGGTGATGCTTCGGGTGATTCGTGGCATGGGGAGCTTCTTCATGGAGGGCGTGCGTGCTGTGAGCCGGCAATGGCGCCGAGGTTCCTTCGGCAGAAGGCCGTGCAGCGCTCGCGCGGGGCATGCGGCCTACAATTTCGCGTCGTATTCGTCCGTTCGAGAAAGCCCCTGCCATGAGTTCCGATGTGCCCGTCAGCCCCTCGTCGCACCTCGCGCACATTTCGCCGCGCGACAAGGCCGAAATCCTGGCCGAGGCGCTGCCCTACATCCGGCGCTTCCACGGCAAGACCATCGTCATCAAGTACGGCGGCAATGCCATGACCGACCCGTCGCTGCAGCAGGATTTCGCCGAAGACGTGGTGCTGCTCAAGCTGGTGGGCATGAACCCGGTGGTGGTGCACGGCGGCGGCCCGCAGATCGACGAGGCGCTCGCCAAGGTGGGCAAGAAGGGCACGTTCATCCAGGGCATGCGCGTCACCGACGACGAGACCATGGAAGTCGTCGAATGGGTGCTTGCCGGCCAGGTGCAGCAGGACATCGTGGGCCTCATCAACGTGGCGGGCGGCAAGGCGGTGGGCCTGACCGGACGCGACGGCGGGCTGATCCGCGCGCGCAAGCTCAAGATGCTCGACAAGAACGACCCGAGCAAGGAACACGACGTGGGGCAGGTGGGCGAGATCGAGTCCATCGACCCGAGCGTGGTCAAGGCGCTGCAGGACGACCAGTTCATCCCAGTCATCTCGCCGCTCGGCTTCGGCGCCGACAACGAGAACTACAACATCAACGCCGACGTGGTGGCGGGCAAGCTGGCCGAAGTGCTCAAGGCCGAGAAGCTGATGATGCTCACCAACACGCCGGGCGTGCTCGACAAGAGCGGCAAGCTGCTCACCAACCTGACGGCGCGCGAGATCGATGAACTCTTCGCCGACGGCACCATCTCCGGCGGCATGCTGCCCAAGATCGCCTCGGCGCTCGATGCGGCCAAGAACGGCGTCAACACCGTGCACATCATCGACGGCCGCGTGCCGCACTCGATGCTGCTGGAGGTGCTGACGGAGCAGGCGTACGGCACGATGATCCGCTCGCATTGAGAGCGGCGCAGCGTGCCGGTTCGTGGCCTTTCACGATGATCCGCTCGCATTGACCGACCGCGCACCGGCGGCCTCGCGCCGCGTCTGGCTCTTCGACCTCGACGACACGCTGCACGACGCCACCGGTGCGTCCATGCGCGGCATCAATGAGGCCATGACCGACTACGTGGTGCGGCACCTCAGTCTCTCGCACGACGAGGCCTCGGCTCTGCGCCGCCGCTACTGGCAGCGCTACGGCGCCACGCTGACCGGCCTGGTGCGGCACCACGGCGTGCGGGCCGCGCACTTTCTCGAAGAGACGCACCGCCTGCCGGATCTCGAGTCGCGCCTGCGCGTGAGTGCGCACGACCGCGCCGCACTGCGCCGCCTGCCTGGGCGCAAGTTCGTGCTGACCAACGCGCCGCGCGCCTATGCGCTGCGGGTACTGGACGCGCTGCGGCTCACCGATACCTTCGACGGCGTGATCACGGTGGAGGACATGCGCATGTTCGGTCACCACCGGCCCAAGCCCGATCGCCGCATGTTTCGCCATCTCATGGCGCGCCTCAAGGTGCGCCCGCAGGACTGCGTGCTGGTCGAAGACACGCTGCAGCACCAGCGGGCGGCGCACAGCCTGGGCATGAAGACGATCTGGATGCAACGCTACATTCGTGCGGCAGTTCACGCCTCGCGCGCAGAGGTCGAAGTTGGCGTTCACGCCTGCAAAAAGCCCACATACGTGTGTGCCAGAATCAACCGGATACAAACGCTGCGAGCGCTTTGGTGCCACTCCGATGAACGCCGACCCTGACGACCCGACTCTTGCCGCCGCCATGGTCGAACCCGCTGCTGCTGTGGCGACCCCGCCCGTGCGCAAGCGCCCCAAGCCCGGCGAGCGCCGCGTGCAGATCCTGCAGACGCTGGCGTCGATGCTCGAACAACCGGGTGCCGACCGCGTGACCACCGCGGCACTGGCCGCGCAACTCGATGTCTCGGAAGCGGCGCTCTACCGCCACTTCGCCAGCAAGGCGCAGATGTTCGAGGGGCTGATCGAGTTCATCGAGCAAAGCGTCTTCACGCTCGCCAACCAGATCAACGAACGCGAGACCGACGGCACCGTGCAGGCGCAGAAGGTCGTCACCGTGTTGCTGCAGTTCGGCGAGAAGAACCCCGGCATGACGCGCGTGATGGTGGGCGACGCGCTGGTGTTCGAGCACGAGCGCCTGCTCACGCGCATGAACCAGTTCTTCGACCGCATCGAGTCGCAACTGCGCCAGAGCCTGCGCATGGCGGCCGAGGCCCGCGGCTCGCAAACGCCCACGGTCGACGCCAACGCGCAGGCCTCGGTGCTGACGGCCTTCGCCGTCGGCCGCCTGCAGCGCTATGCCCGCTCGGGCTTCAAGCGCAACCCCACCGAACATCTCGAAGCTGCGCTCGCGTTGATCGCGGCCTGACGGTTGGCGACGCGGCGGTGACTGCGCCGCGGCATGCCCCGCACCTAAACTTCGGGCATGTCTTCCATGAATGATTTGATGACGCGCGTCGAGGCGCTGATGACGCGTCTCGAAGCCGTGCTGCCGCATCCGCTCGCGGCGCCCGACTGGTCCGCCTCTGTGGCCTTCCGCTATCGCAAACGTGCCGGTTCCGGGCTGCTGGAGCCAGTGCGCCACGTGGCGACGATCCGCCTCGACGATCTGCGCGAGGTCGAGCCGCAGAAGGAACGCCTGGTGCGCAACACTGCCCAGTTCGTTGCCCGCCAGCCGGCCAACAACGTGCTGCTCACGGGCGCGCGCGGCACCGGCAAGAGTTCGCTGATCAAGGCCTGTCTGAACGAATTCGCGCCGCGCGGGCTGCGCCTGATCGAGATCGACAAGAGCGACCTCGTCGATCTGCCCGACATCGTCGATCTCGTCGCCGAGCGGCCGGAGCGCTTCATCGTGTTCTGCGACGACTTGAGCTTCGATGAAGGCGAGCCGGGCTACAAGGCGCTGAAGTCCATCCTCGACGGCTCGGTGTCGCAGGCCTCGGACAACGTGCTGATCTACGCGACCAGCAACCGCCGCCATCTGCTGCCCGAGTACATGAAGGAGAACCTCACGTACCAGCACACCGAGGACGGTGAGGTGCATCCGGGCGAAGTGGTGGAGGAGAAGATCTCGCTGTCCGAGCGCTTCGGGCTGTGGGTTAGCTTCTATCCCTTCAGCCAGGAGGAATACCTCGTCATCGTCGGCCAGTGGCTGCGCGGCTTGGGCGTGGCCGAAGATGCCATCGCCGCGGCGCGGCAGGAGTCGCTGGTGTGGGCGCTGGAGCGCGGCTCGCGTTCCGGGCGCGTCGCCTTCCAGTTCGCCAAGGACTACGCGGCGAGGCAGTCGGCGTGAGCGTTGCGGCGGAACGCGCGCCGGTGGATGTGGCGGTCGGCGTGCTCCTCGACGCGCAGGGGTCCTTCCTGCTGACCTCGCGGCCCGAGGGCAAGGTCCACGCCGGCTACTGGGAGTTCCCGGGCGGCAAGCTCGAAGCGGGTGAATCGGTGGAAGAGGCGCTGCGGCGCGAACTGCACGAGGAACTCGGCATCACGATCGGCGCCGTGCAGCCCTGGAAGACCGAGATGCACGACTACCCGCACGCACTCGTTCGGCTGCATTTCTGCAAGGTCTTCGAGTGGACGGGTGTGTTCGAGATGCGTGAGCAGCAGAGCATGGCGTGGCAGCAACTGCCCGTCGAGGTGGCGCCGGTGCTGCCCGGCACGATTCCAGTGCTGCGCTGGTTCGCAGAGGAGCGAGACCACACCGGTCCGACGCACCGCAGCTGATTGCTACACTGAATTTCATGAGCTGGCTCGACGACATCAAGTGGGACGCGCAGGGCCTGGTGCCCGTGATCGCGCAGGAGCAGGGCAGCGGCGATGTGCTCATGTTTGCGTTCATGAACCGCGAGGCGCTGGCGAAGACGGCGGAACTCGGCGAGGCGGTCTACTGGAGCCGCTCGCGCAACCGCCTGTGGCACAAGGGCGAGGAATCCGGCCACACCCAGAAGGTGCATGAACTGCGCATGGACTGCGACAACGATGTGGTGCTGCTGAAGGTGGAGCAACTCGGCCACAGCCCCGGCATCGCCTGCCACACAGGGCGGCATTCGTGCTTCTTCCAGAAGCTGTCGAACGGGCAGTGGACGACTACCGAGCCGGTCTTGAAAGATCCCGAGAGCATCTACAAATGAGCGATGCACCGACCTCGGACGACACGCTCGCGCGCTTGGCCGAGGTGATCGAGTCGCGCCGCGCCGGCGACCCCGACAAGAGCTACGTGGCGCGGCTCATGCACAAGGGCACCGACGCGATCCTCAAGAAGATCGGCGAGGAAGCTACCGAAACCGTGATGGCAGCCAAGGATGGCGACGCGCAGAAGATCGTCTACGAAGTCGCCGACCTGTGGTTCCATTCGATGATCGCGCTGGCTCATTTCGGGCTCACGCCTGCCGACGTGCTGGCCGAATTGCGCCGGCGCGAGGGCTTGTCGGGGCTGGAAGAGTTTGCATCCCGCAAGATGAAGCAACGAGAGGCTGACGAAACATGAATGACATCGTGGATGCAGAATCGCGCAACCGGTCGCTGCGCACGATCGGGCACATCAGCTACCTGCTGCACGCCATCGTGGCCGTCAGCGCCGTGATCCCCGGGGTCCAGGCGAGCATTGGTCTCCTGATCGTGGCGTTCATCCTCGATCTGGTGAAGCGCGACGACGCGGCCGGCACGTGGCAGGAATCGCATTTCCGCTGGCGTATCCGCAGCGTGCTCTGGGCGTTCGGGCTGTATGTGGTGACCGCGCCGCTGTGGCTGCTGCTCTTCTTGCCTGGTTGGATCGCGTGGTGCGTGATCTCGATCTGGTTCCTCTATCGCATCGTGCGCGGCTGGCTGAACCTGAAAGACGGCCAGCCGATGCCGCAGTGACGGCCTCGTGACGCTCCCCGACCATGTCTACTGCAATGCACACCGACTCCGACTGCCTCTTCTGCAAGATCGTTGCCGGACAGATCCCGAGCCGCAAGGTCCACGAAGACGACGACGTCTTCGTGTTCCACGACATCGCGCCCTGGGCGCCGGTGCACCTGCTCGTCATCCCGAAAGAGCACATCGCGATGCTGTCGGACATCGACCCCACGCGCCACCAGGCGCTGCTGGGCAAGATGCTGGCGCTGGCGCCGCGGCTGATGCGCGAGCAGGGCGTCACCAACGGTTTCCGCACGCTCATCAATACCGGCGAAGACGGCCTGCAGGAAGTGATGCATCTGCACATGCACGTGATCGGCGGACCGCGTCCGTGGAAAAAGGGCTGAATACGGCACGCATCGCGGAACGAGTGCCGAGCCGTACGTCTCAAAACCGGCACGGGCGGCTGCAGTGGCTGCCCTAGAATCCGCCACTCGTCGTTAGGAGAAAATCATGGGTTCATTCAGCATTTGGCACTGGCTCGTGGTGCTGCTGATCGTGGTGCTGATTTTCGGCACGAAAAAGCTGAAGAACATGGGGTCCGACCTCGGCGGCGCCGTCAAGGGCTTCAAGGACGGCGTGCGTGACGGGTCGGCCAACGCCGCCGATCCGGCTGCGCAGCCGCCGCAGCAAGTGGCTTCGCAAAAGACCAGCGACGCCAACACTGTCGACGTCGAAGCGAAGACCAAGTCGTGATCCCCCGCGCTCGGCCCTGCGGCGCTGAGCGCTCCATTTCATGATCGATTTCGGCTTCGACAAGATCGCACTGATCGGCACCGTGGCGCTCATCGTCATCGGGCCCGAGAAGCTGCCGCGCGTGGCGCGCACCGTGGGCCACCTGCTCGGCAAGGCGCAGCGCTACGTGTCCGACGTGAAGGCCGAGGTCAGCCGCTCGATCGAACTCGAAGACCTCAAGAAGATGAAGACCGAGTTCGAGGACGCCGCCCGCGACGTGGGGCAGACGGTGTCCAAGGAGCTGAACCAGACCGGTGCCGAACTCAACGATGCCTGGGGCGGCGTGAACGCCGAGTCGTCGGGGAACGATCAGCACGACTGGCTGCAGACGCCGGTGCCTGAATACAAGCACCCGAAGAAGAACTGGCGGCTCAAGCGCGGGGCCACGCCCAAGTGGTACAAGCAGCGCCACGGCGTGCGCATGCACGCGCAGTCCGGCTCGGCGCGCGTCGCCCGCTTCCGCCCGCCGCGTGCGCGTGGCTGACCCGATGGCATCCCAGACCGATCCGGAGCAGGACGAACTCGCCGGCACCGAACAGCCTTTCGTCACCCATCTCGTCGAGCTGCGCGATCGCCTGATCCGCGCGGTGATCGCGATACTCGTGGTCTTCGGTGCGCTGTGCCTGTGGCCGGGGCCGGGCGCGCTGTACGACCTGCTGTCGGCGCCGCTGGTCGCCACGCTGCCGGCCGGCGCGACGATGATCGCCACCAACGTGATCTCGCCGTTCGTCGTGCCGCTGAAGATCACACTCATGGCGGCCTTCATGGTCGCCTTGCCCGTGGTGCTCTATCAGGTGTGGGCGTTCGTCGCACCCGGGCTGTACACGCACGAGAAGAAGCTGGTGATTCCGCTGGTGCTGTCGAGCACGCTGCTGTTCCTGCTGGGCGTGGGGTTCTGCTACTTCTTCGTCTTCGGGCAGGTTTTCAAGTTCATCCAGAGCTTTGCGCCCAAGAGCATCACCGCAGCGCCTGATATCGAGGCCTACCTCAGCTTCGTGCTGACGATGTTCATTGCCTTCGGCGCCGCCTTCGAGGTGCCGATCGCGGTGGTGGTGCTGGCCCGCATGGGCATCGTGTCGATCGAGAAGCTGCGCGCGTTTCGCGGCTACTTCATCGTGCTGGCGTTCGTCATCTCCGCGGTCATCACGCCGCCGGACGTCGTGTCGCAGCTCGCGCTCGCGATTCCGATGTGCCTGCTCTATGAAGTGGGCATCTGGGCGGCGCAGATCTTCATCAAGCACACCCAGCCGCCGAGCGACGAAACACCGGCGCCCTGAGCCGGCGAGCCGCGGGTTCAATGCTTGTTCAGCGCTCGAGTCGCGGCGCGCCGAGCTGCGGCCGGCGCCCCACCGTGACATTCAGCTCGAGCGCCCGATCCCCACGCTGCACGCCGATCGTCGTGCGCGCGTTCGGTTCGAGCTGGGCTACGGCGTTGAGCAGCTGCACCGTGTTGTTGATCGGCGCATCCCCCACCTTCACCACCACGTCGCCCGGGCGCATGCCGCCGGCAGCGCCGGGGCCGTTCTGCAGCACGCCGGTGATCAGCACGCCTTCGCTGATCGGCAGCCGGAAGGTGGCGGCGATCTCTGGCGTCAGGTCCCGTGGCTCCACGCCGATCCAGCCGCGCGTGACTTGGCCGTCGCGTATCAGGTCTTCCATCACCTGACGCGCCGTGCCGGCGGGAATTGCGAAGCCGATGCCCATGCTGCCGCCGCTGCGCGAGTAGATGGCGGTGTTGATTCCCATCAGGTTGCCGTTCGCATCCACCAGCGCCCCGCCGGAGTTGCCCGGGTTGATGGCCGCATCGGTCTGGATGAAGTTCTCGAAGGTGTTGATGCCGAGTTGGTTGCGCCCGAGCGCGCTCACGATGCCCGAGGTGACCGTCTGGCCCACGCCGAAGGGGTTGCCGATGGCGAGCACCACATCGCCGACCTGCAGCGCATCGGCGTCGCCGAAGGTGATGACCGGCAGGCGGTCGAGGTCGATCTTGAGCAGCGCGACGTCGGTTTCCGGATCGGTGCCGACGATGCGTGCGTCCGCGCGGCGGCCGTCGCTGAGCAGCACCTCGACGTCGTCGGCGCCTTCGATGACGTGGTTGTTGGTGAGCAGATAGCCTTCAGGCGAGACGATTACACCCGAGCCCAAGCCGACCTGCGGTGCCTGCTGCAGCTGGCCGCGGCGGTCGCCGAAGAAGAAGCGGAACCACGGATCGTTGGCCTGCGGATTGCGTTCGGGCGCCTTGCTGGCCGTGACGCTCACCACGGCCGGCGTCGCGCGTCGAGCGGCTGCCGCGTAGCTGCCCGGCGCCGCTGCCGCGGCCCGCGGCGAACTGGGCGCCGAGGAGATCGACACCACGGTGGGCAGCGCGCTCATCGGCGAGCCGCGCAGCCATTCCGGCTTGAGCGTGCCCACGACAAACAGCACGGCCACCGCCACGGTGACGGCTTGCGAGAAAATCAGCCAGGTTCTTCGCATGGGTGTCTCATCAATGTCCCGCCGCACCGAGATCGAGTCGTATCTGCACACCCTGCTGGAGGTGGCGCGGTTCAAGGATTATGGGCCGAACGGTTTGCAGGTCGAGGGCAAACCCGAGGTGTCCACGCTCGTCTCCGGCGTCACCGCGAGCCGGGCGCTGATCGAGGCGGCGATCGACGCCGGCGCCGATGCGATCCTCGTGCACCACGGGCTGTTCTGGCGCGGCCACGACGGGCGCGTGACCGGCTGGCTCAAGCAGCGCCTCGAGTTGCTGCTGGCCCACGGTATCAACCTCTTTGCCTATCACCTGCCGCTGGACGCGCATCCTGAATTCGGCAACAACGCCCAGCTTGGCGCGCGCTTGGGCCTGCGCGCCGACGCACGTTTCGGCGAACAGGATCTGGGGTTCATCGGCTCGCCGGTGGCGCCACTTTCACTCGATGCGCTCAGCGAGGGCATCGAGCGCAGCCTGCAGCGCCAACCGCTGATCGTTGCCGGCGACGGGCGCATGCTGCGCCGCGTCGCGTGGTGCACGGGTGGTGCGCAAGGCTATTTCGAGTCGGCCATCGCGGCCGGCGCCGACGTCTTCGTGACCGGCGAGATTTCCGAGCCCCAGGCGCACTACGCACGCGAGACGGGCGTGGCCTTCATCGCCTGCGGGCACCACGCGAGCGAGCGCTACGGCGCGCCTGCCCTCGCGGAGCACATCGCGCAGAAGTTCGGCCTTGTGCACCGATTCATCGATGTGGACAACCCGGCGTGATGACGGCTCGCACGCTTCTCGCGATCACCATGGGCGACGCGGCCGGCATCGGCCCGGAGATCGTCGCGCGCCTGTTCGACGGCTCCGACGCGGCAGGCTGCTTCGTCGTCGGCGACCTGGGGGTGATGCGTCGCGCGGCCGGCGGGCGCTTGGCGGTGGCGCACATCGATGACCCGGCGTATGCGCTGCAGATGCCGCCGCGATGCATTCCCGTGCTGCAGCCGGGCGGCCTGCCAGGCGATCTGTTGCAGGCACTCATCGGCCAGGTCGACGCCCGTTGCGGCGCCGCGGCGGCGCGCTGCATCGAGGTGGCCGCGGCGCTCGCGATGCGAGGCGCCGTCGCGGGCGTGGTGACGGCGCCGATCCACAAGGAGGCGCTTGCGGCCGCCGGCGTCGGCTACCCGGGCCACACCGAGATGCTGCAGGCGCTGGCCGCGCGCGACGGCTGCATGCCGGCGGTGCGCATGATGCTCGCCAACGACGAGCTGCGCACGGTGCTGGTGACGATTCACATGTCGCTGCGTCGCGCGATCGATGCCGTGACCTTCGATGCGGTGCTGGACACGATCCGCATCGCGCACCGCGCCGCGACCGCCTGGGGACAGGCGCGGCCGCGCATCGCCGTAGCGGGCCTGAACCCGCACGCGGGCGAGGGCGGGCTGTTCGGCGACGAGGAGATCCGCATCATCGAGCCCGCCGTTCGTGCGGCCTGCGCCGAAGGCATCGACGCGCGCGGCCCGTTTGCGCCCGACACGGTGTTCATGCGCGCGCGCCACGCACCGGATCATGCGGGCGAATTCGACCTCGTGGTCGCGATGACCCACGACCACGGCCTGATCCCGGTGAAGTACCTGGGCGTGGAGCAGGGCGTGAACGTCACGCTCGGGCTGCCCTTTGTGCGCACGAGCCCGGACCATGGCACCGCGTTCGACATCGCCGGCACCGGCCGCGCCGATGCCTCGAGCCTGCGTGCTGCGGTCAGGATGGCGCGAAGGCTCGCCGCACTCTGATCGGCAGGTAGGCCGTTCAGTGCCGGCTGGGCGCGGGCTTCAGCGCCGCAAGCTGCCGCCGCGCACGCGCCGTGGCGCGTTCCATCAGATAGGCGCTCTCGACCGCGCGCATGCGCTCGGCCTCGCACATGCGCGCGAGCATGCGCGCCGTGAGCGAGATCGTTTCCTGGTGCTTGCGGCCACGGGTGAAGACGAAGAAGCTGCGCCCCGGGCTGACGTAGCTCAGGCGCACCTTCTGCCATTGGTCCTTGAGCAGCATCTGGTAGGCAAAGCCCAGGCGCACATGGTCGAAGAGTTGCGGGCCGCGCGAAGGCTCGGCCGGGTCGGCCGCGACAAGATCGAGGTTGATGTCGACACCCAGATCGAGCGGCACAGCATCGGTGGAGTCGGCCGCTTCTTCGGGCGCTTCGGCGCTCAAGTCGATGTCGATCTCGCCGCTCCAGTCGACGGCGCTTTCGTCCACCAGCCCGACCTGCTGCGCCTCTTCGGGCGAGAAGCGCTGCTCGATTTCCGCCTCGGCGAAGGCCGCATGCTCGGCGCGCGGGATGTCGCCGTAGCTGCCGGGGATCGACGCGGCGAACACGCTGTCGAGCTGCTTGGCCAGCAGGTTGTGGTCGAGCTCGGAGATCGGCGGCGCCTTGAGCGAGTCGGCGTGCGAGGGCAGCAGTTGGCCGAAGAAGGACTTCTGCGCCGGCTCCGGCCAGCCGATGAGCTTCATGCCCTCGTTCAGGTTCTTCATCAGCGCCGGCAACTGCATCAGGAAGCGCTTGCGCATCTCGCGCGAGCCCTTGGGCTGCACCGACAGCACGAGGTCGCGCCCGGCCTCGCGCAGGCGCCGCGCGAGATCGGAATCGGCGCCGCCCTTGCGCGCGGCCGCCACCAGCGCCTGGCTCCACACCTGCGAGACGAACTCGCGCAGGTAGGCGGGCATCGACACCGGTGCGAGCGCGGTCTGCAGTTGCGCCATGTAGCGCTGCTGGACGCGAAGTTCCGACTCCTTGTTCTCGAGCAGCGACGCGGCGCCGGTTCCTTCGACCTGGGCCTGCGACTGGCCGGCGATGAAGTTCTCGAGCGCGGTCAGTTTGGCGGTGTAGATCTCGAGCTGGTCGAAGTCGCCGTCGACGATTTCCTGCACCAGTTCGCGCACCCGGTCGAGCAATTCCTTGCCCGGGCCGTCGTCGAACTCGTCGAACGCGCAGGCGAGCGAGCCGATGCGGTTGACGAAACGCCGCACCGGGTGGCGGCGCGACGAGAAGAAGCTGCTGTCGGACAAGGCCACGCGCAGCACCGGCAATTGCAGCCGCGCGATCTGGCGCGCCATCTGCGGCGGCACACGCGTGTCGGAGAGGATCTGGTCGAACAGGCTGCCGACGACGTCGATCACCATGTGATCGAGCTTGCCCGGCGATGCCTGCAACAGCTCCTCGCGGTGGGCGCGGATCAGGTTCACGGCCATCAGCCCGCCGACGCCCACGCCCTCGTCGTAGCCTAGGCCGCCCGGCGCGCTGGCCGCTGCGCCGCCGAGGCTCATGGCACCGCTGCTGCGTCCGCTGCGCGTGGAGGTCGCGCCGAAACCGCCGGTGGACGTGGCGGCGAGCGGCGCGGTATCGAGAGCGCCGGGGCGGCTCGCGAGGTAGGTGAGGCGGCGCAGCAGCGAGATCAGTTCTGCGTCGGCAGTGTTTCGCGCCATGCCGGCGGGCCGGCTGTCGAAGCCGCCACCGCTGGACGTGCTGCCGGGGCGGGCGCCTGCGGCCGAGCGCGGCGCCGTGCGTCCGGAACCCGAGCTGCCGAATCCGGCGGGCTGGGTGAGCGCGTCCGAGCCGGAGCCGCTCGGCCCCTGGCCGCGCGAACGCCCGGCGAAATGACCCGGCATCGGGGCGTAGTCGCTTGGGCCCGGACGCGTGGACTGGAGATCCTGGCGCAGGCTGTCGTAGCCGCTGTGCACACCCGGCAAGGTCTGGCCGGGGCCCTGCACCGTCCTGACCGCGAGGCCGGCCGGCTTGACATGGCGCGCCTGCATGTCGCGCACGATGGTGGCGTAGGCCTCGGGCATCGTCTTCGACAGGGTCTGGCCGAATTCGCGCACCAGCAGCTTGCGCGCATCCGCGTCGTCGGTGACGGTCTCGATCGCCGCACAGACCGCGCGCCCGATCACCTCGGGCCGCAGCGGGTTGCGCTCTTCATCGGCCCAGCCGAAGTCGAGCAGGCCACCCATGTACATCGCGAGGTCGCGCAGCGGCACTTCACAGGCGTGGGAGATGGCCTGGCCGATGCGGTCGGCCAGCATGCGGCTTTCGAGTTCGGTGTCCTCGACGAGGCTGAGCGTCTCCCACGACACGGTGTCCAGTGTGCGATGGCTGGCATGGCGCGGGGCGAGTTCGTCGGCAACCCGCGCGCGCAGCGTCTGATCGAGGGAGCTGGTGAAGCTGCCGAGCTTGAGTCGCAGGTCCGTGTGCGCCACGTGCATCGCAGCACGTTCGGCCGGGCTCGGGATCACCGGGCCGGGGTCGGCCAGCTGGGCGACCACGCGCTGTGCCGCCGCAGCCGCGACCGCCTGCACATGACCGATTGCCGCCTCCAAGGCGGCAGGCAGCTGGAATTTGTTGTGGCTCATCAGGAACCCGCCGCTGACCCCTCGTCCGGGCCAGAGTGCCCGGTCGGCGAAGTATGGGGCCAAACGGCGGACCCCCAATCCGCGGAAGACCGCGGCAATTGGCTACTTCTTCAGTGCGTCTCGGATTTCGCGCAGCAGCACCACATCCTCCGGCGCCGAGGCGGGCGGAGCCGGCGGCGTGGTGCGCTTGAGGCGGTTGATCTGCTTGACCATCATGAAGATGATGAAGGCAAGGATCAGGAAATTGATCGACACGGTGATGAAGTTGCCGTAGGCGAACACCGCGCCGGCCTTTTTCGCCTCGGCGAGCGGCAGTCCCGCGGCCTGACCGGCGAGCGGCAGGTAGTAGCTGGAGAAGTCCAGGCCGCCGAAGATCCGGCTCACGATCGGCAAGATCAGGTCACCGACGATCGAATCGACGATCTTGGAGAAGGCGGCGCCAATGATCACGCCGACGGCGAGATCGATGACGTTGCCCTTGATCGCGAATTCCTTGAACTCGGACATGAAACTCATGGCGGCTCCTGCTTGGTTGTGTGTGGTGTCGCCGCTCGACGAGGATTGTTTCGCGGTGGCGAAGCGCAGTATTCCCGCAACCGGCGGCAAGTCAAGCCATCGCTGCGCCCGCCCGTTCCGCCGGGCAAGCCCCTTGACTCGTCCGCTAGAATTCCGGGTTGCCTACGACTAGAAGTTCTTGCAAGGATCCCCATGAGTGAGAAGCCCGTCGATAACGACAAACGTACGTGGCTCATCGCGTCCAGCTGTGCTGGCGTGGTGGGCGGTGTGGCAGTCGCGGTCCCCTTCGTCAGCACCTTCCAGCCGTCGGAGCGTGCGCGTGCCGCCGGGGCGCCGGTGGAAGTGGACATCGGTGGCCTCCAGCCGGGCGAAAAACTCACGGTCGAATGGCGCGGCAAGCCGGTGTGGATCATCCGCCGCACGCCCGAGCAGCTGGCTGCACTGCCCAAGCACGACGACGCGCTCGCCGATCCGAATTCGCAGCGCAATCCTGACGAACTCACCCCCGAGTACGCACGCAACGAGCACCGCTCGATCAAGCCCGAAGTGCTCGTCGCCGTGGGCATCTGTTCCCACCTCGGCTGCTCGCCGATCGACAAGTTCGCACCCGGCGCCCAACCTTCACTGCCCAACGACTGGCCGGGTGGCTTCCTGTGCCCATGCCACGGTTCCACCTTCGACCTGGCCGGCCGCGTCTACAAGAACGTGCCCGCGCCGGACAATCTCGAGATCCCGCCGCACATGTACCTGTCCGACACGCGCCTCATCATCGGCGAGGACAAGAAGGCCTGAAGCGGCCCGCATGCACGACGGCACATCACGAGAACACGACAATGGCTGAATACAAAGAAGCGCCCGCCAATGCGACGGCCCCCGAGCGGCTGCTGAACTGGGTCGACAACCGGTTCCCCGCGAGCAAGCTGTGGAACGAGCACGTGGGCCAGTACTACGCGCCGAAGAACTTCAACTTCTGGTACATCTTCGGCTCGCTGTCGCTGCTGGTGCTGGTGATCCAGATCGTCACGGGCATCTTCCTGACGATGCACTACAAGCCGGACGCGGCGCTCGCCTTCGCGTCGGTCGAGTACATCATGCGCGACGTGCCCTGGGGCTGGCTGGTGCGCTACCTGCACTCCACCGGCGCTTCGGCATTCTTCGTCGTCGTCTACCTGCACATGTTCCGTGGGCTGCTGTACGGCAGCTACCGCAAGCCGCGCGAACTGGTCTGGATCTTCGGCTGCGCGATCTTCCTGTGCCTGATGGCCGAAGCCTTCATGGGCTATCTGCTGCCCTGGGGCCAGATGAGCTACTGGGGCGCGCAGGTGATCGTCAACCTGTTCGCCGCCGTGCCCTTCGTCGGCCCCGACCTGGCGCTGCTGATCCGCGGCGACTACGTCGTCTCCGACGCCACGCTGAACCGCTTCTTCAGCTTCCACGTGATCGCCGTGCCGCTCGTGCTGCTCGGCCTGGTGGTGGCGCACATCATTGCGCTGCACGAAGTGGGCTCGAACAACCCCGACGGCGTGGAGATCAAGGCCAAGAAGGATGCGCGCGGCATTCCGCTCGACGGCATTCCGTTCCATCCGTACTACACGGTGCACGACATCTTCGGCGTGTCGGTGTTCCTGATCGCCTTCTCGGTGATCGTGTTCTTTGCGCCGGAGTTCGGCGGCTACTTCCTCGAGTACAACAACTTCATTCCGGCCGATCCGCTGAAGACGCCGGCGCACATCGCCCCGGTGTGGTACTTCACGCCCTACTACTCGATGCTGCGCGCCACCACCGGCGACCTCATCAACGTGCTGTGCGGAATCATTGCCGTCGCAGCGGTGCTGGGCGTGATCAAGGGCCGCTTCGGTGGAGCCGCCAAGGTTGCCTTGCTGGTCGCCGCGGCCGTTGCGGTATTCCTGCTGCAGGTCTTCGACGCCAAGTTCTGGGGCGTGGTGGTGATGGGCGGCGCGGTCGTCATCCTGTTCTTCCTGCCCTGGTTGGACCACAGCCCGGTCAAGTCGATCCGCTATCGCCCGAGTTGGCACAAGTACGTCTATGGCGTCTTCGTGATCTTCTTCTTCGTGCTCGGCTACCTCGGCGTCAAGGCGCCGTCGCCCATCGGCAACCTCGTGTCGCAGATCGGCACGCTGCTGTACTTCGGCTTCTTCCTGCTGATGCCGTGGTGGAGTCGCCTCGGTACGTTCAAGCCGGTCCCCGACCGCGTGACCTACACAGCGCACTGAAGGCCGAATCGAGCAACACCATGAAGAAACTGATCCTTTCCCTGTTGATGGCGCTCGGCTTCGTGAGCGGCGCCGCGGCCGCCGAAGGCGGCATCCCGCTAGACCGCTTTCCCACCGAGAAGCTGACCGATCTGCCTTCGCTGCAGCATGGCGCGAAGCTCTTCGTCAACTACTGCCTGAACTGCCACAGCGCGGCCTACATGCGCTACAACCGGTTGCGCGACATCGGCCTCACCGAAGGCCAGATCAAGCAGAACCTGCTGTTCGCCACAGAGAAGGTCGGCGACACCATGCAGGCTGCGATCAATCCGAAGCAGGCGAAGGTGTGGTTCGGTGCCAACCCGCCCGACCTGAGCGTGATCGCGCGTTCGCGCGCGGGTCCGGGCGGCAGCGGTGCCGACTATCTCTACACCTACCTGCGCACCTACTACCGCGACGACACCAAGGCCACCGGCTGGAACAACCTCGCCTTCCCGAGCGTGGGCATGCCGCACGTGTTGTGGGAATTGCAGGGCCAGCGCACCGCCAAATTCGCCGAGGAGAAGGACCCGCACGATCCGAGCAAGACCGTGCATCGCTTCGCCGGCTTCGAGCAGCTCACGCCGGGCACCCTGAGCCCGCAGCAGTACGACGAAGCGGTGGCCGATCTCGTGGCCTACATGCAGTGGATGGGCGAGCCCGCCCAGAACGACCGTGTGCGGCTCGGCGTGTGGGTGCTGCTGTTCCTTGCACTGTTCACCGTCATCGCCTGGCGCCTGAATGCCGCCTACTGGAAAGACGTGAAATGACGCCAGCGCGCCTGCGGTCCATAGCGGACTGCAGGCACGCCGCGCAGTGGAGGGCCCACCGGCGCTCCACTGCGTTCTTGTTTTCTGCCCTGCCGTTCACTAGGAGCCCACGCCATGATGGTGCTTTATTCCGGAACTACCTGCCCCTATTCGCACCGTTGCCGCTTCGTGCTCTTCGAGAAGGGCATGGACTTCGAGATTCGCGACGTCGACCTCTTCGCCAAGCCCGAAGACATCGCGCTGATGAACCCGTACAACGAGGTGCCCATCCTCGTCGAGCGTGATCTCATCCTGTACGAGTCGCACATCATCAACGAGTACATCGACGAGCGTTTTCCGCATCCGCAGCTGATGCCCGGCGACCCGGTGGCGCGTGCGCGCGTCCGCCTGTTCCTGCTCAACTTCGAGAAGGAGCTGTTCGCGCACGTCAACGTGCTCGAATCGCGCGGCGTGAAGCCCACCGACAAGCAGCTCGAGAAGGCGCGTTCGCAGATCAAGGACCGGCTGACCCAGCTCGCGCCGATCTTCCTGAAGAACAAGTACATGCTGGGCGACGACTTCTCGATGCTCGACGTGGCCATCGCCCCGCTGCTGTGGCGTCTCGATTACTACGGCATCGACATGTCGAAGAACGCGGTGCCGCTGCTCAAGTACGCCGAGCGCATCTTCTCGCGCCCGGCCTACATCGAGGCGCTCACGCCGTCCGAAAAGGTGATGCGCAAGTAGGCCGCCGCGGCCCGCCATGGCATGAGTTCCCCCACCACGCCCGCCCCGGCCGGTTCGTCGACCCGGCCGTATCTCATTCGCGCCCTGCACGACTGGTGCACCGACAACGGCTTCACGCCCTATGTGGCCGTCTTCGTCGACGCCAGCGTGCAGGTGCCGCTCGAGTACGCCAAGAACAACGAGATCGTGCTCAACATCGGCTTCGAGGCGACGACTGGGCTCAAGCTCGGCAACGAGTTCATCGAGTTCAAGGCACGCTTCGGCGGAACCTCGCGCGACATCGTGGTGCCGATCGACCACGTGATCGCCATCTACGCGCGCGAGAACGGCCAGGGCATGGCATTTCCGGCGCCGAGCGATGTGCCGGCCGGTGCCATGCCCGCCGATGGCGACACCGGTGCACAGGCGTCGAAAGGGCCGCGCCTGGCACTCGCAGATGCGGCGCCGGCCAAACCCTCCAGGGCCACACCGCGAGACGACGACACGCCGCCGCCGGAGCCACCGGCGGGGGCCGGGCGGCCCGCCCTCAAGCGGATCAAGTAGCCATCCGCGGGTTGCGCTTGCTGCGCAACGAGTCCGCGCATGTGCCGATCTATACTGCCCGCCTTTCGCCGCACGGCCCACACGCCGTCGCAGCGCCGGCTTAGCTCAGCTGGTAGAGCACCCGCCTTGTAAGCGGAAGGTCGTCCGTTCGATTCGGACAGCCGGCACCACCCACCCCGATTTCCACCAAGCACATTCCGCCGGGAAGCGGTGTGATGCATTTGCTGAATCGGGCAATGGGACCAACTGTTGCCGCTGTCACCCGAAACGAGCGTCAGCTCGATTGAACCTTGATCCGCACGGCGCTAACCTGCCAGCCTTGGTCCTGCAAGCTCTGTTGAAGCCTCGGTGCCAGCTGCCTCGTCTTGGCAGCCACGGCGGTGTTGGCTGCCAGCAGCGTCCAGCCCGATTCGTCCACTGGACCGGGTTTCAGATGCACCAGCATGGCTGCCGGAACCAGCGCGCGAATGGCGTCGAAGCGGGCATTCGAGTCCCGCAGCCGTTCACGCAACAGCGCCAGCGGCGCGCTGCGTTGCAGTGCGTCGGCGATGGGCAGGGAATTGGGAACAGCGGGCGCGGGCTTTGAGCTCACGCGAGGGAGTTTAGCGATGCAGATCCTGATCACGCACGGCACGTTGGCACGCACGAGAGTGCTGCGCTTGAATCGGCTGCAACTTGCGGCGGCGTTCGCGGCGCTGGTGGCGGGCCTGATGATCGTCTGCGCCGGTCTCTACCACGTGGTGTTCGTGAAGGCGCTGCGCGACGGCTGGCCCGTCGCGAGCCGGATCATGGGCGCCGTCGCGGCCGACGACTCCGAGGCACGCGACCGTTTCATGCGTGAAAACCTCGACGCCATGGCGCGGCGCGTGGGTGAGATGCAGGCGAAGCTGGTTCGCCTGCAGGCGATGAGCGAGCGCGTGTCCGGCCTTGCAGGCATGAAGCTCGACGACTTCACGAAGCCGGGCAAGCTGGCGTCCGACGCCGCCACTTCGCGGGCTGCTGGTGGTCCGTTCGTTGCCGCCCCGTCGTCGACGAAAGCGCCGCTCTCGTTCGACGCGCTCGGCGACTGGGTCGGCGTGCTCGACGAGCAGGCCGATCTGCACGCCGACCTGTTCACCCTGATGGAGTCGCGCCTGCTCGAAGACCGCCTGCAACTGCTGATGGTGCCGAGCACCGCACCCGTGACCGGCGTGGTGGGGTCGGGCTTCGGAGTCCGCTCCGACCCGTTCTCCGGCCGCGCGGCGCTGCACACCGGGCTCGACTTTCCGGTAAACAGCGGCACCCCGATCGTCGCCGCCGCCAGCGGCGTGGTGCTGTGGAGCGGCCGCCATTCGCAGTACGGGAACATGGTCGAACTCGACCATGGCAAGGGTCTCGTGACTCGCTATGCCCACGCATCGAAGCTGCTGGTGGCGAGCGGCGATTTCGTCAAGCGCGGGGAGACGATCGCCAAGGTGGGCTCCACCGGGCGCTCCACCGGCCCGCATCTGCATTTCGAGGTGCTCGTCAACGGCTCGCCGCAAGACCCGACCCGCTTCCTGGCGGGGAAGGCGGCGCATTCGTCCGTCGCCAAGTTGGGGCAGAACGGCAGGGCGCGATCAGTGCTGCACTGAGCGGCTCGTCGCGCGAATCACCGAGCGGTTCTTCGAGCGCAGTTCTCCGAGCGATTCACTGAACGAATCGCCAATCCGGCCGCTCGCGGCGGCCGAGCCGCCCCTCCTTGCGCCGCATGCCCCGGCCGCCGCCCCGACGGGGGCCGGGGCGAACCCCGGCGGCTAAAATCTGCGGCTTTTGCGGTTTCCGCGCGGCTTGCTTCTTGCCGCGCCTGTCCCCATGTGGGCCGAGACCGTTGTCTCTTCCGGCGCGCGGAGTCCATCCGCAGTCCCGCTGGCCTTGCCCCCAAATACGTCGCCGCATGTCGCTCAAGTTTCTTACCCAGATCTTCGGTAGCCGCAACGAACGCCTGCTGAAGCAGTACCGGCGCGTGGTGGCGCAGATCAACGCGCTCGAGCCCGAGTTCGAGGCGCTCGACGATGCGACGCTGAAGGCCAAGACCGAAGAGTTCCGCGAGCGCTTCACCAAGGGCGAGACGCTCGCGGCGCTGCTGCCCGAGGCATTCGCGGTCGTGCGCGAGGGCGGCAAGCGCGCGCTCAAGATGCGCCACTTCGACGTTCAACTCGTCGGCGGCATGGCGCTGAACGACGGCAAGATCGCCGAGATGCGCACGGGCGAGGGCAAGACGCTGATGGCGACCTTGCCGGTGTACCTGAACGCGATTGCCGGCAAGGGCGTGCACCTCGTCACCGTCAACGACTACCTGGCACGGCGCGATGCCGAATGGATGGGCCGGCTCTACAACTTCCTGGGTCTGACGGTGGGCGTGAACCTGGCGCAGATGTCGCGCGAGGAAAAGCAGGCCGCCTACGCCGCCGACGTGACCTACGGCACCAACAACGAATTCGGCTTCGACTACCTGCGCGACAACATGGTGCAGGACGTCGCCGACCGCGTGCAGCGCGCGAGCCTGAACTACGCCATCGTCGACGAGGTCGATTCGATCCTGATCGACGAGGCGCGCACGCCGCTCATCATCAGCGGCCAGGCCGAGGATCACACCGAGCTCTACGTGCGCATCAACGCCGTCGTGCC
This sequence comes from Rhizobacter sp., assembly GCA_036676235.1. Lineage (GTDB taxonomy): Bacteria > Pseudomonadota > Gammaproteobacteria > Burkholderiales > Burkholderiaceae_C > JAKFDI01. Next base: position 37,809 of record JAKFDI010000096.1, read on the forward strand.
CGGGTTGAAGAAGCAGATCGGCGAGGCCGACGTGCGCACCGGCGAGGGCGTGATCGAGCCGGGCGACTTCACCGTCGACGAGAAGTCGCACCAGGTGTTCCTGACCGAAGCCGGCCACGAGAACGCCGAGCGCATCCTCGGGGAAGCGGGCCTGCTGGCCGAAGGTGCGAGCCTGTACGACCCGGCCAACATCGCGCTCATGCACCACGTGTACGCCGCGCTGCGTGCCAACCACCTCTACAACCGCGACCAGCACTACGTGGTGCAGGACGGCGAGGTGGTGATCGTCGACGAGTTCACCGGCCGCCTCATGACGGGGCGGCGCTGGAGCGACGGCCTGCACCAGGCGGTCGAGGCCAAGGAAGGGGTGCAGATCCAGAGCGAGAACCAGACGCTCGCCTCCATTACCTTCCAGAACTACTTCCGCATGTACGGCAAGCTGTCGGGCATGACCGGCACGGCCGACACCGAGGCCTACGAGTTCCAGTCGATCTATGGCCTGGAAACCGTGGTCATTCCGCCCAACAAGCCGACCATCCGCCGCGACGAGCTCGACCTCATCTACAAGACCTCGCGCGAGAAGTACGACGCGGTGACGGCCGACATCCGCGACTGCGTCGAGCGCGGCCAGCCGGTGCTGGTGGGCACCACCTCGATCGAGAACTCCGAATTGGTGTCGGGCCTGCTCGACAAGGCCAAGCTGCCGCATCAGGTGCTCAACGCCAAGCAGCACGCACGCGAGGCCGAGATCGTTGCCCAGGCGGGCCGCCCGGGCGTGGTGACGATCGCCACCAACATGGCCGGCCGCGGCACCGACATCGTGCTCGGCGGCAGCGTCGAGCGGCAGGTGCAGATCATCGATGCCGATCCGGACCTGAGCGATGAAGAAAAGCGCGCACGCGCCAAGCAGCTCGAGGACGAATGGCAAGGCCTGCACGACCAGGTGAAGGCCGCCGGCGGGCTGCGCATCATCGCCACCGAGCGGCACGAGTCGCGGCGCATCGACAACCAGCTGCGCGGGCGCTCCGGCCGCCAGGGCGACCCGGGCTCCTCGCGCTTCTACCTGAGCCTGGACGATCCGCTGATGCGCATCTTCGCGGGCGACCGCGTGCGCGCCATCATGGACCGCCTGAAGATGCCCGACGGCGAGGCCATCGAGGCCGGCATCGTCAGCCGCAGCATCGAGAGCGCGCAGCGCAAGGTCGAGGCGCGCAACTTCGACATCCGCAAACAGCTGCTCGAGTACGACGACGTGTCGAACGACCAGCGCAAGGTGATCTACCAGCAGCGCAACGAGATCCTCGAGGCCGAGAGCATGGTCGAGCAGATCGCCAACCTGCGCCGCAGCGCCATGACCGACGTGGTGCGCACCTACGTGCCGGCGCAGAGCGTGGAGGAGCAGTGGGACCTCGCCGCCCTCGAGAAGGTGCTGCGCGAAGAGTGGCACGTGGAGCTGGCGCTGAAGGCCGAGGTGGAGCAGAGCAGCTCCATCGACGACGACGACGTCGTGGATCGCGTGGTCAAGGCCGCCGACGAGATGTTCGGCGCCAAGGTCGAGCGCGTGGGCCTGGAGCAGTTCACGCCCTTCATGCGCATGATCCTGCTGCAGTCCATCGACTCGCACTGGCGCGAGCACCTCGCGGCGCTCGACTACCTGCGCCAGGGCATCCACCTGCGCGGCTACGCGCAGCAGAACCCGAAGCAGGAGTACAAGCGCGAGGCCTTCGAGCTGTTCAGCCAGCTGCTCGACGTGGTGAAGATGGACGTGACGCGCCTCTTGATGACGGTGCGCATCCAGTCGCAGGAAGAGGCGGCGCAGGCGGCCGAGGCGATCGAGCGGCAGGCCGAGCGCATCAGCAACGTGACCTATACGCATCCGAACGAGGACGGCAGCGTCTCGCAGGAGGCCGATCTGGCCGCGGCGGCGCTGGGCGCCACGGCGGTGGGCGCCGTGCCCAAGGTGGGCCGCAACGACCCCTGCCCCTGCGGCAGCGGCAAGAAGTACAAGCAGTGCCACGGAAGACTCGCCTGAGCCCTCACGTGGGACGATTCAAGGGAGCCGCAAGGCTCCCTTTCTCATTGGGTGAACGAGGTCTTGGCGCGATTGCCGATTCCTACAATCGCGCTGTCCTCACCTCACACCCCTGAACCCGCCATGGCCGTCAACCTGCTCGCCCCCAAGCCCGAAGACCTCCACGCCGTTCCGGGCGTACGCCTGGGCATCGCGATGGCGGGCGTGCGCAAGGCCGGGCGGCGTGACCTCACGGTGATCGCGCTTGACGAGGGCACGCAGGTGGCGGGCGTGTTCACGTCGAATCGCTTCTGCGCCGCCCCGGTGCAGCTATGCCGCCAGCATCTGGCCGCGTCGGCGAGCCCGCGCGCGCTGCTCATCAACACCGGCAACGCCAACGCCGGCACCGGCGATGACGGCCTCGTGCGTGCGCGTGCCACGTGCGCCGCGCTCGCCAGCCAGCTCGGTGTGGCCGTCGAGCAGGTGCTGCCGTTCTCCACCGGCGTGATCATGGAAAGCCTGCCGGTCGATCGCATCGAGGCGGGCCTGCCCGCGGCGCTGGCCGATCTGAAAACCGACAACTGGGCGGTGGCCGCCGAGGCCATCATGACCACCGACACGCTGCCCAAGGCGGTGTCGCGGCAACTGCAGATCGGCGGCAAGACCGTCACCATCACCGGCATCAGCAAAGGCGCCGGCATGATCCGCCCCAACATGGCGACCATGCTCGGTTTCGTGGCGACCGATGCGGTGATCGCCCCCGCGCTGATGCAGTCGCTGGTGCGCGACGCAGCCGACCATTCCTTCAACCGCATCACCATCGACGGCGACACCTCGACCAACGACTCGTTCATGCTGATTGCCACCGGCCGCGCCGGCCATGCACCGATCACGCAGGTGAGCGAAGGCGATGGCGCGGCGCTGCGCCAGGTGCTCATCGCCGTATCGCAGGAACTCGCGCAAGCCATCGTGCGCGACGGCGAAGGCGCCACCAAGTTCATCGCCATCGCCGTGAACGGCGGCAAGACCGAAGCCGAATGCCGCCAGGTGGCCTACGCCATCGCGCACTCGCCGCTGGTCAAGACTGCCTTCTTCGCGAGCGACCCCAACCTCGGGCGCATCCTCGCCGCGGTCGGCTACGCCGGCATCGCCGATCTCGACCCGACGCGCATCGACCTCTTCCTCGACGAGGTGCACGTGGCGCGCAACGGCGGGCGCCACCCGGGCTACCGCGAGGAAGACGGCCAGCGTGTCATGAAGCAGAGCGAAATCAGCGTGCGGGTGGACCTGCACCGCGGCAGCGCCGAGACCATCGTCTGGACCTGCGACCTGAGCTACGACTACGTGAAGATCAACGCCGACTACCGCAGCTGAGCGCGGTATTGGCGGCGGCGCCTCAGTACATCCCGTAGCGCAGCGGCATTGGCGCCCCACATCCCAACTGGTGTAATCGACCGGCGCGAGCCCGGCTCGCCAGCACCAAAGGGGGATGACGATCATGGTTTCGCGTCTCGCAACCCTTGATTCGGCGGCCACCGGCAGCACGGCGGCGAGCCCCTCGTTCGCCTCGCGCGCGCTGGGCCTGTGCATCCTGGCCCTGGTGGCGGCAGGCGTGGCCGCCCGGCTCTCGCCGCTGGCGGACGTGCCGGGGCGGCTATTCTGGCAGTTCGTCACCGAAGACGGCTACCTCATGCAGACCATTGCGCGCAACATGGCGCTCGGTCTCGGCATGTCGACGGCCGAGGGCAGCATGCCCACCAACGGCGTGCAGCCGCTCGCCACCTTTCTCTTCGCCGGGCTGCATTGGCTGGCGGGCGGCTCGCGCGCCGGCGGCATCGCCCTTGTCACCGTGGCGTCGACCGTCATCGCCGCCGCCGCGGCCTGGTTCGGATACCGCGTCGCGCTGCGCCTGTTCGCCGGCCTGCGCCACGGGCGCGAGCTGGCCGCGCTGCTGGCGGCGCTGTGGTTCGTCGCGCCGCACACCGTCGCCAGCAGCATGAACGGGCTGGAGACGGGGCTGTACTTTCTCGCCATCGTCTTCACGCTCGACCGCTATCTCGCCGCGACCGCCGACGGCGCCGCGCCGTGGGGGTGGGGCCAGCGCGCCGTGATGGGGCTCTGGCTCGGCCTCGCCTTCCTCGCGCGCAACGACGCAGTCTTCTTCATCGCGGCGCTGCTGATTGCGCATGCGTTCGCCGGCGGGGCGAGTGGCGGCGGCCTGCGGCACCGCATGGTCGACGCGGTGGCCGCGGGCGCCGCGAGCCTCGTCGTCGCCTCGCCGTGGCTAGCCCACAACTGGCTGCTGTTCGGCTCCATCGTGCCGATCAGCGGCATCGCGCAGTCGCATGCGTCGGGCATCGGGCGCAACCTCGCACTGCTGCCGGCCAATCTGTTCGAGCAGGCCTTCGTCTTCGTGCCGATACCGCGGCGTTTCGAGCAGATGCCTGCGGTGATGGCCGCGGCGGGGCTGCTGGTGCTGGCGGCCTGCGCCGGCTTCTGGTTCTTCGCCGGGCGGCGCTCGCTCGCGGCGCGGCGCTTCTTCATCGCCGGCCTGCTGTTCACGTTGGGTGTGGCCGGCTACTACGGGCTCTTCTTCGGCGCACCGCATTTCATCCCACGCTACCTGTCGCCGACGGCGCTGTTCCTCTGGCCCTTCGCAGGTGCCGCCGCACTGATGTTGCTCGGCCTGCTGCTGCGCACGCCCGGGCGCATCCAGGCCGCGATGGCGGCAGCTGGCGGTGTGCTGGCGCTGGTGTTCGCGACCGTGGCTGCGCTCGGCTTCGCCGACGGCACACGCCATGAGCACAAGCAGGTCGTCGACTGGGTGCAGCGCAACGTGCCCGCGTCGACCTGGGTGGGCGCCGTGCAGACGGGCACGCTGGGCTTCTTCCACGACCGCACCATCAACCTCGACGGCAAGGTGAACCCGGCCGCCCTGCGCGCCATCCTCGACCACGGCCACGTGCTGGACTACGTGGTCGATTCGCGCATCGACGTCATCGCCGACTGGGCCGGCATGGCCGGCTGGGCGCGCATGGCGGATGCGAGCCCGCGCTTCGTCGAACGCTTCGAGTTGCTCGTCCACGACCCGCGTGCCAATCTCGCGGTGCTACGGCGTGTGGGCGCCTTGCCCGACCTGCAGGGCGCGAAATGAACCCATCGCGTGGCGCGGTGTTCACGCGCGGGCAGAAGGCGGGCCTCGCCGTCACCGCGCTCCTGTACCTGGCGGCGGCTGCGGCGATCTATGTCTTCATCGACCGCGAAGTGCTGGCGGCCGCCCTGTCGCTGCCGCTCGGGCTGATCGGCGCCTTGCTCGGGCTCTCGCTTGCCAACTACCTCGCACGCGCCTGGCGCTGGGTGGTGCTGGGCGAGCACCTGCGGCTCGCGGTGCCGGTGCTGCACCAGGTGCTGTATTACCTCGCGGGCTATTGCTTCACCTCCACCCCGGCCAAGGCGGGCGAGGCGGTGCGGCTGTGGTTCCTCAAGACCGGGCATGGCGTGTCCTACGCACGCTCCGTGCCGCTGATGCTCGCCGACCGGGTGATCGACCTGTGGGCGGTGCTGATTCTTTCGCTCGCCTCCGTGGCCGGCTTCGCTGCCTATGCGTGGCAGGGCGCGCTGCTGGCCGGCGTGCTGGCGTTGGTGTCGCTGCCGCTCTTGTTTCCGCGCCGGCTGAAGCCGCTGGTGAACCGGCTCTACGGACTATGGCCAGCGCGAGGACGGGCACTGGTCCGTATCCGCCGCACGATCGATGCACTGGACGAACTCGCGAGCTGGCGCAGCTACGGCTTGACGCTTTTGCCCAGCATCGGCGGCTGGTTCGCCGAGTGCGCCGCGCTGTACCTGCTGCTGCAGCAACTCGGCGCCGACGTGTCCATGCTGCACGCCGTGTTCGTGTTCTCGTTCGGCATGATCATCGGTGCGCTCAGCATGCTGCCGGGCGGACTGGGCAGCACCGAGGCGACGATGGTGCTGCTGCTCGGCGCGATCGGTGTCGACCTCGATGTCGCGCTGGCGGCCACGGCCATCATCCGCCTCACGACCTTCTGGTTCGCGATTGCGCTCGGCAGCATCTTGATGCCGCTGGCGCTGCGCGCGTCGGCTCATGCCGCGCGCGGGCTGGCGGCACATCGGCCCGAAGCGGCATGACGCTTCGTTGGGCCGACAAGACGCTGAGCGGCTGGGGTCGCGTACAACGGGCGCCGTCGAAGGTGGCACGGCCGGAGCGCGTCGCGGATCTCGCGAGCCTGAACGACGAAGCCGGCGGCGACAGCTTGCTCGCCTACGGCGCCGGCCGCAGCTACGGCGACGCCGCGCTCAACGGCGCTGGGCGCTCGGTCGACATGAGCCGGCTCGATCGCTTCATCGAGTTCGATGCCGACACGGGACGCCTCGTGGCCGAGGCCGGCGTCACTTTCGCCGACGTGATCGCCACCTTCCTGCCGTGCGGCTTCATGCCGCCGGTGACGCCGGGCACGGGCTTCGCCACGCTCGGCGGCGGCATCGCCAACGACGTGCACGGCAAGAACCACCACCAGGCCGGCAGCCTCGGCCGCCACGTCGAGTGGTTCGACCTGCGCCTGCCGAGCGGCGAGCTGCGGCGCGTGGATGCGCAGGCCGAGCCGGACCTGTGGTGCGGCACGCTGGGCGGCGTGGGGCTGACCGGCATCGTCGAGCGCCTGTGCCTGCGGCTCGAACGCGTGCCGTCGAACGCGGTGGGCGTGCGTCGGCGCCGCCTGCGCGATCTCGATGAACAGCTAGCCGCCTTGAGCGAGGAGCAGACGCGCAGCCGCTACGTCGTGAGCTGGGTCGATGCGCTGGGCAAGGGCCGTTCGCTCGGGCGCGGCATCCTGGAGGACGCCGTGCCTTCGGACGCGAACATCACGGCATCCGAACGCCGTGCCTGGCGCCTGCCGTTTGACCTGCCGTCGTTCGCGCTGGGCCGCACCACGGTCGGCCTGTTCAACAACACCTACTACGGCCGGGTGCCCGAGGGCGGCGACGAGCGGCTGCAGCACTACACGCGCTTTCTCTTCCCGCTCGACGGCATCCACGACTGGAACCGGCTCTACGGCCGGCGCGGCTTTCATCAATTTCAGTGCGTGGTGCCGTTCGAGGGCGGTGCCACGGCGTTGGCGAAGTTGCTGGAGGCCATCGCCGCGTCGGGCCGCGGCTCCTTCCTGGCGGTGCTCAAGGCGATGGGCGAGGCCGGCGAGGGCTACCTGTCGTTCGCGCGGCCGGGCTACACGCTGGCGCTGGACTTTCCCAACACGAATGGCGTGACCGAACTCATTGCCCGGCTGGAGCGCATCACCTGCGATCACGGCGGGCGAACCTATCTTGCGAAGGACTCGACGCTGACGCCGACGTTGCTGCGCGAGATGTATCCCGAGTTGCCGCAGTTCCAGGCGCTGCTCGCGCGCATCGACCCGCAGGGCAGGATGAACTCCGACATGGCGCGGCGGCTCGCGCTGCGTGCTTCGACATGACAGGCGTGGAGCATTGGCTCGTGATCGGCGCCTCGTCGTCCATCGCGCGCGCCTTCGTGCGGGAAGCCGCGCGCCGCGGCGCCGCCGTCACGCTGGCCGGGCGCGACCTCGATGATCTGCAGGCCAGCGCCGCCGATGCGCGTCTGCGCGGCGCCGCGCAGGTGCGCGTGCTGGCCTGCGACGCCACCGATGCCGCGTCGGTTGTTGCGTGCGCGGCGCAGGCGGTGCTGCCCGAGACGCAGCTCAACGTGCTCGTCGCCGTGGGCACGATGCCCGAACAGGATGCGATGGATGCCGACCCGGCGCTCTTGGCCGCGATGATCGAGGCCAACTACAGCGGCCCCGTGGCGCTGCTTCAGGCGCTGGCGCCGCAGTTCGAGCAGCAACGCAACGGTCGCGTCGTCATCATCGGCTCGGTTGCCGGCGACCGTGGCCGGCGCAAGAACTACCTCTACGGCTCGGCCAAGGCCGGCCTCGCCACCTATGCCGACGGGCTGCGCGCCCGGCTGCATGCGAGCGGCGCGACGGTTACCTTGGTGAAGCCAGGCTTTGTCGACACGGCCATGACCTGGGGGCTGCCGGGGCTGTTTCTCGTCGCGTCGCCGCAGTCGCTGGCCGCGGCGACGATGCGCGCCGCCTTGCGCGGGCGCGCCGAGATCTACCACCCGTTCTTCTGGCGCCTCATCCTGCTCGTCATCCGCCACATCCCGCGGGCGGTGATGAAGCGGCTGAGCTTCTGATCCGGGCTCAGAGAGCCGGCGAGAAGCGGTCGACGGCGTCGGTGATGATTCCGTCAATGCCGCCGCGCAGCAGCCATTCGGCGCCGGCTTCGTCGTTCACCGTGTAGGCGAGGGCGCGCAGCCCGGCGCCATGCAGGCGCTCGATGACGGCAGGCGCCATCGACGGGTAGTCGGCGACGACCGCCGCACAGCCGAGTTGCTGCGCCCGGTCGAGCCAACCCTCGGGCAGGCCGGACAGCAGCAGCGCACGTGGCAGTTCCGGTGCCTGCGCTCGCGCGGCGGCCAGGGCCGCGGGCTGGAACGAACTCAGCAGCGGCCAGGCCGGCTGGCCCCGCCACAGGCGCTGCACGGCCTGTGCCACCACGCGGCCGGTCTCATCTTCCGCCCCGGGCGTGGGCTTGATCTCGATGTTGAGCGCGAAGCCGTTGTGGATGCAGTAGCGCGCGATCAATTCAAGACTCGGGATCGGCTCGCCGGCCCAGATGCGGGACAGCCATGAGCCGGCGTCGATGCGCGACAGCTCGCTCCACGCGCGCTCGCCGGCCACGCCATGTTCGGGCGTGGTGCGCTGCAGGGTGGCGTCGTGCAGCAGAAAGGGCACGCCGTCGGCGCTCAGCTTCACGTCGCACTCGAAGGCGCGGTAGCCGTGGCTTGCGCCCACACGAAACGCTGCCAGCGTGTTCTCGGGCGCCAGCTTGCCGGCGCCGCGGTGGGCGATCCAGCGCGGGTAGGGCCAGCCGGTCACGATCGTTCCACGCGTTGATGCGTCACGGCGTCGAACCAGTGCAGGTGATCGTTCGACATTCGGATGCGCACCGTCTGTTCCGCCTCGGGCGGCACGAGGGTGCCGTCGATGCGCACGGTGAAGAGGCCCTCGCCGAGTTGTCCGTGCACCAGGCGCTCGGCGCCCAGCATCTCGATCATCTCCACCTTCAGCGGCCAGCCTTCGTCGCCCGCGGCCACGAGATCCGCATGCTCGGGGCGCAGGCCGAGGATCAACTCGCCCTCGCGTGGCGCGGGCGCCGGCAGATCGAGCGCCTGGGTCCCCACGATGAATCGCTTGCCTTCAGCCCGGCCCGTCAGCAGGTTCATCGGCGGCGAGCCGATGAAGCCGGCCACGAAGGTGGTGGCCGGGCGCTGGTACACCGCCTCGGGCGTGCCGATCTGCTCCATGCGGCCGGCGTTCATGACGATCATGCGCTGCGCGAGCGTCATCGCCTCCACCTGGTCGTGCGTGACGAAGAGCGAGGTGACGCCGAGTTCGCGGTGCAGCTTCTGGATCTCGAGCCGGGTCTGCGCGCGCAGCTTGGCGTCGAGGTTGGACAGCGGCTCGTCGAAGAGGAACACCTGCGGCTGGCGCACGATGGCGCGCCCCATCGCCACGCGCTGGCGCTGCCCGCCCGACAGCTCGCGCGGCTTGCGGTGCAGCAGGTTGCCGAGCTGCAGGATGCCGGCCGCCTTGTCCACCCGCGTCTTGATCTCGGCCACCGGCACCTTGGCGATCTTCAGGCCGTAGGCCATGTTGTCGAACACGCTCATGTGCGGATAGAGCGCGTAGTTCTGGAACACCATGGCGATGTCGCGCTTGGCGGGCTCGATGTCGTTGACGACACGCTCGCCGATGGCGATTTCGCCGCCGGAGATTTCTTCCAGCCCGGCCACCATGCGCAGCAGCGTGCTCTTGCCGCAGCCGGACGGGCCGACGATGACGACGAACTCGCCGTCGGTGATGTCGGCGTCCACGCCGTGGATGACCTGGACGGTCTTGAGGCCTGCGCCGTAGCGCTTGACCACTGAACGAATCGATATCGATGCCATGTGAAGTGCAGTTCTATTTTTCGGTATCCACGAGGCCCTTGACGAACCATTTCTGCATCAGCACCACCACGAGGGCGGGCGGCAGCATGGCAAGGATGGCGGTCGCCATCACCACGTTCCAGTCATTGGCGGCGTCGCCGCCGGCAATCATGCGTTTGATGCCGATGACCACGGGGTACATGTCTTCGCTGGTGGTGGCGAGCAGCGGCCACAGGTACTGGTTCCAGCCGTAGATGAACTGGATGACGAAGAGCGCCGCGACCGAGGTCTTGGACAGCGGCAGCAGGATGTCCTTGAAGAAGCGCATCGGGCCGGCACCGTCCATGCGGGCGGCTTCGACCAGTTCGTCCGGCACCGTGAGGAAGAACTGGCGGAACAGGAAGGTGGCGGTGGCCGAGGCGATGAGCGGGATGGTCAGACCCGCGTAGGTGTCCAGCATGCCGAGGTCGGCCACCACCTTGTAGGTCGGCATGATGCGCACCTCCACCGGCAGCATCAGCGTGACGAAGATGGCCCAGAAGAAGAAGTTCTTCAGCGGGAAGCGGAAGTAGACGATGGCGAAGGCCGACAGCAGCGAGATGGCGATCTTGCCGATGGCGATGACCAGCGCCGTGACCAGGCTCACCCACATCATGCGGGCCACCGGTGCGGTCGAGCCAGCGCCGTCGCCGCCGCCGAAGAGCGCGGTCTTGTAGGTGTCGATGAGGTTGCCGCCGGGCAGCAGCGGCATCGGCGCCTGCACGATGTCTTGCGCCGTGTGCGTGGAGGCGACGAAGGCGAGATAGAGCGGGAAGGCGACGATCGCGACGCCGAGCAGCATCACGAGGTGGCTCAGCACGCTCAGGGCGGGGTTGCGCTCAACCATGGCGGGCGGCTCGCATCAGGACTCGCATCAGTACTGCACCTTCTTCTCGACGTAGCGAAACTGCACCACCGTCAGGCCGATGACGATCGCCATCAGGATCACCGACTGCGCCGCCGAGCCGCCGAGGTCGCCGTTCTTGAAGCCGTCGTTGTAGACCTTGTAGACGAGGATCATGGTGTCCTGGCCTGGCCCGCCTTCGGTGGTGGCGTCGACGATCGAGAAGGTGTCGAAGAAGGCGTACACCATGTTGATCACCAGCAGGAAGAAGGCGGTGGGCGAGAGCAGCGGAAACTGGATGCTCCAGAAGCGCCGCCACGCACCCGCGCCGTCGATGGCCGCCGCTTCGATCAGCGACTTCGGAATCGACTGCAGGCCCGCGAGGAAGAACAGGAAGTTGTAGGAGATCTGCTTCCACACCGCCGCCATCACGATCAGCGCGAGTGCGTGGCCGGAGTTGAGCAGGTAGTCCCAGTCGTAGCCGAGGCTCTCGAGTGCGTACGCCACCACGCCGAGCGTTGGCGAGAACATGAAGATCCACAGCACGCCCGCCACGGCCGGCGCCACGGCGTAGGGCACGATGAGGAAGGTCTTGTACGCCATCGCCCCCTTGATGATGCGGTCGGCGAACACCGCCAGCATCAGCGAGATGGCGATGCCCAGTCCCGCCACCAGCACCGAGAACAGCGCCGTGACCTTGAAGGACTCGAGGTAGGCCGAGTCGTTCAGGAGGGTCTCGAAGTTGTCCAGCCCCACCCACTGGGTGGAAATGCCGAAGGCGTCCTGCAGCTGGAAGGACTGCAGCAAGGCCTGGCCGGCGGGCCAGAAAAAGAAGATGCCGATCACCGCCACCTGCGGCGCAAGCAGCGCCCAAGGCAGCCAGGGAGATCGAAAGAGGACGCGCTTTTCCATCGGTGCAATCGAGAAAACCCTCCCGCGGGACGCGAGGAGGGTCGGAAACGATACCTTCGCCGCGCCGTCGCGACGCGGCGGCGTGTCAGCGCGTGTTGGCCTTCTGGAAGCGCTCGAGCTGGTCGTTGCCGCGTTCGATGGCGGCCTTCAGCGCTTCCTTGGCGGTCTTCTTGCCTGTCCAGATCTGCTCGGTTTCCTCGTCGATGACGGTGCGGATCTGGTTGAAGTTGCCCAGACGTATGCCGCGCGACTTGTCGGTCGTCTTGCGGATCATCTGCGTCACCGCCACATCGGTGCCCGGGTGCTGCTTGTAGAAGCCGGACTTCTCGGTCAGCTGGTAGGCGGCCGTGGTGATGGGCAGGTAGCCGGTGCGCTTGTGGCTGGCCGACTGCACGTCAGGCTGCGACAGGAACTTGAAGAACGAGGCCACGCCCTTGTAGGTGTCGGCCTTCTTGCCTGCCATCACCCACAGGCTCGCGCCGCCGATCACCGTGTTCTGCGGCGCGCCCTCCACGTCGGGGTAGTAGGGCAGGGTGGAGATGCCGTAGTTGAACTTGGCTTCCTTGCTGACGCGCGCGTACAGACCCGAAGAGGCGGTGATCATGGCGCACTCACCCGAGGGGAACGACACGTCGGCCTTGTTGCCGCGACCCTTGTAGACGAACAGTTCCTGCTGGGCCATGTTGGCCAGGTTCTCGAAGTGGCGCACGTGCAGCGGCGAGTCGAAGGCGAGCCGCGCCTTGGTGCCGCCGAAGCCGTTGTTCAGCGTCGCGAACAGCACGTTGTGCCAGGTCGAGAAGCTCTCGAGCTGCGTCCAGCTGATCCAGCTCGTGGTGAACGGGCACTTGTGGCCGCTCGCCTTGAGCTTGGCGGCCGCCGCGACGACTTCCGGCCAGGTCTGCGGCGCCTTCTCGGTGTCGATGCCGGCCGCCTTGAAGGCGTCCTTGTTGTAGTAGAAGATCGTCGTCGAGCTGTTGAACGGCAGGCTCAGCATCTGGCCGTTGGGTGCCGTGTAGTAGCCGGCCACGGCGGGGATGTAGACGCTCGCGTCGAATTTCGCGCCGCCCATGGTCATCACCTCGCCCACCGGCTTGACCGCGCCCTTGGCCGCCATCATCGTGGCCGTGCCCACTTCGTAGACCTGCAGGATGTCGGGTGCGTTGCCCGCGCGGAAGGCCGCCATCGCGGCGGTGAGCGTTTCACCGTAGTTGCCCTTGTAGGTGGGCACGACCACATAGTCCTTCTGGCTCGCGTTGTATTCCTTGGCGAGGTCGTTGACCCATTCGCCCAGCGGGCCGCTCATGGCGTGCCACCACTGGATCTGGGTCTGGGCGTGGGCCGGAGCGCAAAGGGCCGCGGCCAGCAAGCCCGAAGCAAGCACTAGTGATCTGGTCTTCATGTGAACTCCGAACTTCGAGGGGTGAAGGGTGTGTCTGGCACAAGTGTGCACCAGCCGTGTGACATGTGTTCAGGTGCAGAAGAATGGCTGTCGGCGGCGGGCGCGGCAAATGGGGATAACCCGTCACGCGCGCGTCATCGCGGCGTGCTTGCAGTCGGGCCGCGCGAGGGGGGTGAGCTACCATTCGCCCTCACGTGCCTGAGGGTGGCCACCGCTGCCGCCCGCGATCGATGAACGCGCCCTCCACCCTGACCGAACTGGCCGCTGCCGCGACCGCAGCCACCCCAGCCCCAGGCGCCGCGCGCCTGCGCGAGATCCCCTACAACTACACCTCGTTCTCCGACCGCGAGATCGTCATCCGCCTGCTCGGCGCACGGGCGTGGGAGTTGCTGGACCGGCTTCGCAGCGAGCGCCAGACGGGCCGATCGGCGCGCATGCTCTACGAGGTGCTGGGCGACATCTGGGTGGTGCAGCGCAACCCGTATCTGCAGGACGACTTGCTGGACAACCCGAAGCGCCGCCGCCAGCTGATCGAGGCACTGCATCACCGCCTGGCCGAAGTGGAGCGCCGCCGCACGCCGGCCGACGCGGCGCGCGATCAACGCGTGGGCGAGCTGCTCACCGCGGCGGCCGAGGCCGTCAAGCGCTTCGATCACCGCTTCGACGACACCGCCGAGCTGCGCCGCCGCGCCACGCGCGTGCTGGGGCGACACACCAAGCGCGACAACATCAAGTTCGACGGGCTGTCGCGTGTCTCGCACGTCACCGACGCCACCGACTGGCGGGTCGAGTACCCCTTCGTCGTGCTCACGCCCGACACCGAGGCCGAGATGGCGGCGCTGGTGAAGGCCTGCATCGAGCTGGGCCTCACCATCATTCCGCGCGGCGGCGGCACGGGCTATACCGGCGGGGCGATTCCGCTCACCTGGAACAGCGCCGTCATCAACACCGAGAAGCTCGAGGCGATGAGCGCCGTCGAGATGCTGCAGTTGCCGGGCCTGGACGCGCCGGTCGCCACCGTCTGGACCGAAGCCGGCGTGGTGACGCAGCGGGTGTCTGATGCGGCCGAGCGCGCCGGCTTCGTGTTCGCCGTCGATCCGACCTCGGCCGAGGCCTCGTGCATCGGCGGCAACATCGCCATGAATGCCGGCGGCAAGAAGGCCGTGCTGTGGGGCACGGCGCTCGACAACCTCGCGTCCTGGCGCATGGTCACGCCCGAGGCCAAGTGGCTGGAGGTGGTGCGGCTGAACCACAACCTCGGCAAGATCCACGACGTGGAGACGGCGAGCTTCGAGCTGCGCCACTTCGACGCCTCGGGCAAGACGCTGGAACGCACCGAGCGGCTCGACATCCCCGGCCGCGTCTTCCGCAAGGAGGGCCTTGGCAAGGACGTGACCGACAAGTTCCTCGCCGGCCTGCCGGGCATCCAGAAGGAAGGCTGCGACGGCCTCATCACCAGCGCCCGCTGGGTGGTGCACCGCATGCCGGTGCACACGCGCACCGTCTGCCTCGAGTTCTTCGGCAACCCGAAGGACGCGGTGCCCAGCATCGTCGAGATCAAGGACTACATGTTCGATCTCGCGAGGGCGGGCGGGGTGGAAATAGAAGGCGGCCGCCGCTCGCCGGTGCTGCTGGCGGGTCTCGAACATCTCGACGACCGCTACCTGAAGGCGGTGGGCTACGCGACGAAAAGCAAGCGCGACGGCCTGCCCAAGATGGTGCTGGTGGGCGACATCGCCGGCGACGATGCCGATGCCGTGGCCCGGGCCACCTCGGAAGTCGTGCGCATCGCCAACTCCCGTCATGGCGAGGGCTTCGTCGCCGTGAGCGCCGACGCGCGCAAGAAGTTCTGGCTCGACCGCAAGCGCACGGCCGCCATCAGCCGCCACACCAACGCCTTCAAGATCAACGAAGACGTGGTGATCCCACTGCCGCGCATGGGCGAGTACACCGAGGGCATCGAGCGCATCAACATCGAGCTGTCGCTGCGCAACAAGTTGGCGCTCATCGACGCGCTGGAAGCCTTCTTCGAGACCGGCAACCTGCCGTTGGGCAAAAGCGACGATGCGGGCGAGATTGCGTCGGCCGAGTTGCTGGAAGACCGCGTGCAGCAGGCGCTGGTGCTGTTGCGCGACGTGCGTGCGCTGTGGCAGCACTGGCTGAGCCACCTCGACGTGGTGCAGAACGACACCGGCCGCAGCCTCTTCTCGCTGCTGCAGGATCACACCCTCCGTGCCTCCTGGAAGACGCAGATCCGCACGCCGCTGCAAACCATCTTCTCGGGCGCGGCCCTGCAGCCCATCGTCGCGGCCTGCCAGGCCATCCACAAGGAGGTGCTGCGCGGGCGCGTGTGGGTGGCGCTGCACATGCACGCCGGCGACGGCAACGTGCACACCAACATCCCCGTCAACAGCGACAACTACGAGATGCTGCAGACCGCGCACGAAGCGGTGGCGCGCATCATGAAGCTCGCGCGCAGCCTGGACGGCGTGATCTCCGGCGAGCACGGCATCGGCATCACCAAGCTCGAATTCCTGAGCGACGACGAGCTTGCCAACTTCACCGCCTACAAGCAGCGCGTCGACCCCGAGGGGCGCTTCAACAAGGGCAAGCTGCTGCGCAGCGCGGCGCTGAACGCCGACCTGACCAACGCCTACACGCCCAGCTTCGGCCTGATGGGCCACGAATCGCTGCTGATGCAGCAGAGCGACATCGGCGCCATTGCCGATTCGGTCAAGGACTGCCTGCGCTGCGGCAAGTGCAAGCCGGTGTGTGCCACCCACGTGCCGCGCGCCAACCTGCTGTACAGCCCGCGCAACAAGATCCTCGCCACCTCGCTGCTGGTCGAAGCCTTCCTGTACGAGGAGCAGACGCGCCGCGGCGTGTCCATCAAGCACTGGGAGGAGTTCGAGGACGTGGCCGACCACTGCACGGTCTGCCACAAGTGCGAGTCGCCGTGCCCGGTGAAGATCGACTTCGGCGACGTGTCGATGAACATGCGCAACCTGCTGCGCAAGATGGGCAAGAAGAGCTTCCGGCCCGGCAACAAGATGGCGATGATGTTCCTCAACGCCACCAACCCGCAGACCATCAAGTTGATGCGCGGCGCGATGGTGGATGTGGGCTTCACCGCCCAGCGCGCGGCCAACAAGCTGCTGCGCGGCCTGGTGAAAAAGCAGACCGCCGCACCGCGCTCCACGGTGGGCACCGCGCCGATCAAGGAGCAGGTGATCCACTTCATCAACAAGCAGATGCCCGGGGGCCTGCCCAAGAAGACGGCGCGCGCGCTGCTGGACATCGAGGACAAGGACTACGTTCCGATCATCCGCAACCCGCAGGCGACCACCGCCGACAGCGAGGCTGTGTTCTATTTCCCCGGCTGCGGCTCGGAGCGGCTGTTCTCGCAGGTGGGCCTGGCCACGCAGGCGATGCTGTGGCACGCCGGCGTGCAGACGGTGCTGCCGCCCGGCTATCTGTGCTGCGGCTACCCACAGCGCGGCAGCGGCCAGTTCGACAAGGCCGAGAAGATGATCACCGACAACCGGGTGCTCTTCCACCGCGTCGCGACAACGCTCAACTACCTCGACATCAAGACCGTGGTGGTGAGCTGCGGCACCTGCTACGACCAACTGCAGGGCTACCAGTTCGACAAGATTTTCCCCGGCAGCCGCATCATCGACATCCACGAGTTCCTGCTCGAAAAAGGCATCACGCTCGCGGGCGCGGGCGGCTATCTGTACCACGAGCCCTGCCACAACCCGATGAAGCTGCAGGATTCGATGAAGACGGTGAAGGCGCTGGTGGGCGACAACGTCATCAAGAGCGAACGCTGTTGCGGCGAGAGCGGCACGCTGGGCGTGACGCGCCCCGACATCGCCACGCAGGTGCGCTTTCGCAAGGAAGAACAGTTGCGCGCCGACGTGTCCACGCTGCGCGAGGGTGCTGACATGCCGGCCGAGGGCAACGTGAAGATCCTTACCTCCTGCCCGAGCTGCCTGCAGGGCCTCAAGCGCTACGGCAACGACATCGACAACGGCCTGCTCGAAGCCGACTACATCGTCATCGAGATGGCCAACCAGATCCTCGGCGCGAACTGGATGCCCGAGTACGTGAAGCGCGCCAACGACGGCGGCATCGAGCGCGTGCTCGTCTAACGATGAGCGACCCGCGCGCCGCGTGTGAACTCTGCGCGCAAGACGCTGCGCCGGCCGTGTGGCGCGACGACGACTGGCGCGTCGTGCGCGTGGCCGATGCGGCGTTCCCGGCGTTCTACCGCGTGATCAGCCGGGCGCATGTGCGCGAGATGTCGCAGCTGTCGCGCCCCGCGCGCCACCGCGCGATCGATCTGGTGTGCGCCGTCGAGCGTGTGCTGATCGAGCGGCTGCAGCCCAGCAAGGTCAACCTCGCCTCGCTCGGCAACGTGGTGCCGCACCTGCACTGGCACGTGATCGCTCGCTTCGACGAAGACAGCCATTTCCCGCAGCCCATCTGGGGCGCGAAGCAGCGCGAGGACGGCGATGCAGCGGCCCGGCTTGCGCTCGGCCTCGACCGCCTGGACGACGCAGTCAGAGAAGCCCTTCGGGCGGCCTGAACGTGCGCTGCACCACCACGGTGCTGTTCTAAACTGCCCCGTAACCCACCTGCAGACCATGGCCGGACTCAAGCCCACCACACCGCAACCGACGGCGATCACCTTGCACCAGCAGTCGCGGCTGCTCGAGATCGGTTTTTCCGACGGCCAGACTTTCCGCATCCCGTTCGAGCTGATGCGCGTGTACTCGCCCTCGGCCGAGGTGCAGGGCCACGGCCCGGGGCAGGAGGTGCTGCAGACCGGCAAGCGCGAGGTGGAGGTCACCGGCGTCGAGCCGGTGGGCAACTACGCATTGCGGCCGGTGTTCTCCGATGGCCACGACACGGGCATCTTCTCGTGGGAATACCTGCACTTCCTCGGCAGCCAGCACGAGCGCTTGTGGCGAGAGTACGAGGAACGGCTCGCCAAGGCCGGCGCGAGCCGCGACACGCCGATGTCGGCGGGCGCCGGTGCCGGTTGCGGCCATTGAACCCGACAGGACACGCACGATGAGCAGCACGCATTTCGGCTTCGAGCAGGTGGACGAGACGCAGAAGTCGAGCCGTGTGCGGGGCGTCTTCGATTCGGTGGCCGGCAAGTACGACCTCATGAACGACCTCATGTCCATGGGCATGCACCGGGCGTGGAAGGCGTACACGATGGCGGTGGCTGCCGCGCGCGAAGGCGACCGCGTGCTCGACATCGCCGGCGGCACGGGCGACCTGGCGCGCGCGTTCGCCAAGCGCGTCGGGCCGCGCGGCACGGTCGTGCACACCGACATCAACGAAGCCATGCTGCGCCGCGGGCGCGACCGCCTGCTCGATGAAGGACAGGTGCTGCCCACCACGATCTGCGATGCTGAGAGCCTGCCCTTCGCCACCGGCAGCTTCGACATCGCAAGCGTCGCCTTCGGCCTGCGCAACATGACGCACAAGGACCTTGCGCTGGCGGAAATGAACCGCGTGCTGCGCGACGGCGGGCGACTGCTGGTGCTGGAGTTCTCCAAGGTGGCCGCGCCGCTGTCGAAGGCCTACGACTGGTATTCCTTCAACGTGCTGCCGCGCGTCGGCAAGTTCGTCGCCAACGACGAGGCGAGTTACCGCTATCTGGCCGAATCCATCCGCATGCACCCCGGCCAGGCCGAACTCAAGGCCATGATGAAGACGGCCGGCTTCGGTCATGTGGATGTGCACAACCTGAGCGCCGGCGTCGTCGCCCTGCACGTCGGCATCAAGTGTTGAGACCGGCTCCACGGCTCGCCGCACAGCCGGCGCTGCGCCACCCAGGCCCCTGATTCAGGGGCCTTTTTTCATGCCGCGCGGGAGCGTGGGCACACCACTTGCCAAAGCTGTCCGGCATGCGTGTAGGAACGTGAAGCGAAGTGCTGCCGTACGGCCCTGACAGGCGGTGCGGTCCGTTCGGGCAGTCCTGTGGTTTGGGGTAGGGACCGCTCGCTCTTCACCACAGAAACGCCCTTCGCACTTCCCGATGTGCGGCGCCGTGGAATGCGCCGAACCGATGGTCCCGCGCCTGACTCAATGACGACGATCGAACAGATGACCACCATGCCAATGACAGCCTCCACGCCGCATCGCGCACAGCGCGCCCTTCTTGCCCGTCTCGTCGCCGCCGGCGTTGTGACGCTGGTGCTCGCCGGCTGCAGTGACGAGGCAAGTGACAAGCCCGCCACGCAGACGGCCGCCAAGGTGAACAAGGAAGAGATCACCGTTCACCAGATCAACTTCGTGCTGCAGCAGCAACGCCGCGCCGTGCCGGAGGACCGGGCCGCCTCCGCCAGCCAGGTGGTGCTCGAGCGCCTGATCGACCAGGAACTGGCGGTGCAGAAGGCCGAGGAGCAAAAGCTCGACCGCGACCCGCGCGTGATGCAGCAGCTCGAAGCCGCGCGGCGCGACATCATTGCGCGCAACTACGTCGAGCGCATTGCCGCTGGCGCGCCCAAGCCGAGCCCGGACGAGGTCAAGGCGTACTACAGCGAGCACCCGGCGCTGTTCTCGCAGCGGCGCATCTACACGCTGCAGGAAATCAAGATCGAGGCAAAGCCCGAGCAGATCGACGAACTGCGCACCAAGCTTGCAGCCGCGAAGAACGTCAACGAGTTTGTAAATTTTCTACGCAACGCCAACTACCAGTTCGCCGCCGATCAGGCGGTGCGCGCGGCCGAGCAGTTGCCGATCGCCACGCTGCCGACCTTCGCGAAGATGGAGGACGGGCAGGCGCTCATCAACCCGACGCCCAGCGGCGCGACCGTGCTGGTGCTGGCCGCCTCGCGCAGCCAGCCGCTGGCCGAAGACGCCGCGCGCCCCTACATCGAGCAGTTCCTGCTCAACGAGCGCCGCCGCAAGGTGGTGGCCGACGACCTGAAGGCCCTGCGATCCGCAGCCGAGATCTCGTACGTGGGCGCGTTCGCGGCTGACCGCCCAGCCTCGGCCCCTTCGCTGCTCGAGGTGACCGAGCGCAAGTCGCCCCTGATTGCGGCGCCGGCCTCCGCGCCGGAGATCGTTCCGATCCGCCCGGCCGCTTCGTCGCCGAGCGGTTCGGTGCTCGATCGCGGCCTGCAGGGCCTGAAATGAACCACCCCCTACGCGCTTCGCGCGCCTTGCAGGCCGCGCCGGGCCAGTGGCCCGGCCCTTCGCTAGGCGTGGAAGGTCCACTGGACCTTCCGTGTCCGAGCTCAGCCCCCCAGGGGGCAACGCCAGCGGCCCGGCAAAGCCGGATCCGCGGCGTTCGCTTGATCTCCGGTTCGCTGGCGCGGCCGAGATGAACGCGCTGGGACACGACGCGCACGGCGCAACACACGCCGCCCGCTCTTTCTGACTCTCGACCCATCCATCGGACAAGACCATGCGCCATCTGCTTCGATTCCTGCTCCTGGCGGTTTGCTTCAGCAACGCCGCCTTCGCCCAGACCGCGCCCAAGGGCGAGCACGCGCTCGGCCCGGGCGACGTGATCCGCATCTCGGTCTACCAGAACCCGGACCTGTCGCTCGAGACGCGTCTGTCCGAGAGCGGCGAGATTTCCTTTCCGCTCATCGGCGTCGTCAAGCTCGGCGGGCTGACCCTGCCGCGCGCGCAGCAGCGCATCGCCAAGGCGCTGCTGGAGGGCAAGTACGTGATTCGCCCGCAGGTGAACATCCAGCTGGTGGAGATTCGCAGCAGCCAGATCTCGGTGCTGGGGCAGGTCGGACGGCCCGGCCGCTACCCGATCGAAGCGGCCGGCAGCCGGGTCTCCGAGATGATCGCGATGGCCGGCGGCGTGGCGCCGGGCGGCTCGGACGTGGTCACGCTGGTGGGCACGCGCGACGGCCAGCAGGTCAAGTACAGCATCGACCTGCCGGCCGTGCTGCAGGCGGGCCGGCGCGAATCCGACGTGGTGGTTGCCAACGGCGACATCATCTATGTCGACCGCGCGCCCATCCTCTACATCTACGGTGAAGTGCAGCGCCCTGGCCAGGCGCGGCTGGAAAGCGGCATGACGGTGCGCCAGGCGCTCGCCTCTGCCGGCGGCATCACGCCGCGCGGCACGCAGCGCGGCCTGCGCATCCACCGGCGCGACCCCGACGGAACGCTTCGCGTCATCGAGCCGAAGCTGGACGATCTGGTCGAACGCGATGACGTGATCTACGTCAAAGAGTCGTTGTTCTGACGTCGGAAGGGGCACACCATGACACCCATGCAGTTCCTGCGCATCCTCTGGGCGCGCAAATGGCTGGCGCTGGCGCTGGCGGTGGTCGTTGCCATCGCCGGCATCGTCTTCACGCTGACGATGCCCAAGCGCTATTCGTCCGAAGCGTCGCTCGTGGTCGACGTGCGCATCGACCCCGTGCTCGGCGCGCTGGCGCCGGGCTTCACCTCGCCGGCCTTCATGGCCACGCAGATCGAGGTGCTCAAGAGCGACCGCGTGGCCTCGCGCGTGGTGAAGATGCTCGGCGTCGAGCGTTCGCCGGCGGCCATCCAGCAGTGGCGCGAATCGACCGAGGCGCGCGTGCCGCTGGAGCGCTACTTCGCCAACCTGCTGCAGACCGGTCTGTCCGCCTCGCCCAGCCGCGGCAGCAACGTCATCAACGTCGGCTTCTCCTCGGCCGATCCGGTGTTCGCGGCGGCCGCGGCCAATGCCTTTGCGCAGGCCTACATGGACGTGTCGGTCGAATTGCGCGTCGAGCCGACGCGCCAGACGCAGACCTTCCTGGACGAGCAGACCAAGGCGCTGCGCGCCAACCTCGAGCAGGCGCAGTCGCGGCTGTCCAAGTTCCAGCAGGACAAGGGCATCGTCGTCTCCGACGAGCGTGTCGACCAGGAGATGGCGCGGCTCAACCAGATCAACGCCGATCTTTCCGCGGCGCAGGTCGAGCAGATCGAAACCTCGACCCGCCAGCGCAACAGCGGCGGCGAGATGTCGCCCGACGTGATGCAGAGCGGCCTGGTGCAAAGCCTCAAGTCGCAGATCGCCGCCACGCAGACCAAGCTGAGCGAGATCAGCGGCATCGTCGGCATCAACCATCCGCAGCGCAAGGCGCTGGACGCGCAGGTTGCCGAACTGCGCCGCCAGCTCGCGGCCGAGATGCGCCGCGTCTCCGGGGGCACCTCGGTCATCAGCCGCGGCAGCTCGCAGAAGGTGGAGCAACTGCGTGCGCTGGCCGAGCTGCAGAAGCGCAATGTGCTTGCGCTGCGCAACGAGCGCGACCAGATCGCCGTCTACCGGCGCGATGTGGAAGCCGCGCAGCGCGCCTACGACGCGGTGAGCCGCAGCGCCAACCAGGCGGGCCTGGAGAGCCAGAACACGCAGGCGAGCGTGCGCCTGCTGAGCCCGGCCGTCGAGCCCATGTCTCCCTCGAAGCCGCGCGTGGCGGTGGGCATCCTCGCCTCCATCGCCGGCGGCCTGCTGGCGGCTGCGCTCGTGGCGCTCGGCCTCGAACTGCTCGATCGCCGTGTGCGCAATCCTGAAGACCTGATGCTGGTGGCCGGCGTGCCCGTGATCGGTGTGCTGCGGCCCGCCGACTCCAAGCGCCCGGTGTTCCGCCGGCTCACCTCGGGCGGCCCGCCCGGGGGACGACCCGCCCTTGCAGCGCCTGGAGCATTCCGATGAAGATGACCGTATCCATGCCGACGAGCGCGCCGCGCGCGAGTCGCTCCATCGGCGCCATCCTGATCGACAGCGGCGCGCTGTCGCCCGAGGACGCCGAACGCATCCTGCTGCTGCAGCGCGAGCAGGGCCTGCGCTTCGGCGAGGCGGCCATCCAGCTGGGCATGCTCAACGAGTCGGACATCCAGTACGCGCTGTCGCGGCAGTTCTCGTATGCCTACCTGCGCACGGCGGGCGGCGACAAGCCGCTGTCCGACGAACTGGTGGCGGCCTACCACCCGTTCAGCCCTCGCGTGGAGCAGATCCGCGCCATCCGCAGCCAGCTCATGCTGCGCTGGTTCGACAAGGCCGAGCAGCGACAGGTGCTGGCCGTCATCGGCGCCGAGCCCGGCGAAGGGCGTTCCTACCTCGCGGCCAACCTGGCGGTGGTGTTCTCGCAGCTGGGCGAGCGCACGCTGCTGATCGATGCCAACCTGCGCTCGCCGCGCCAGCATGAACTCTTCCTGCTGCAGAACAAGGTGGGCCTGTCCACCGTGCTGGCCGGGCGCTCGCGCGAGGAGGCGATCATCCGAATCTCCGATCTCGCAGGCCTGTACGTGCTGCCGGCCGGGCCGATTCCGCCCAACCCGCTCGAGTTGCTCAGCCGCCTGAACTTCGATGAGTTCCTGATCCACGCACGCGAGACCTTCGACGTGGTGATCTTCGACACCCCGGCGCTCAACGCCGGCGAGGACGGCGCCATGATCGCGATGCGCGCGGGCGCAGCCATTGCGGTGGCGCGCAGCGGCGTGACGCGCGCCAACGCCTTCAACGACATGCTGCAGGGCCTGATGGATGCCGGCGTGGCGATGGTCGGCTCGGTCATGAACGAAGTGCCGGTCAAGAAGAAGGGCGCCGCCCGGTGAATTCCATGCTGCTGCCCGGCGGCGCGCGAGGCCTGCGCGCAAGTCCGGTCTGGCTGATCGCGCTCGTCGGCTTCGCCGCGATGTATGTGCCCGTCTACTGGTGGGCGCTCAACGGGATCTGGGAGACGGAGGAACACGGCCACGGCCCCATCGTGCTGGCCGTGCTGCTGTACCTGTTCTGGAGCAAGCGCGAGACCATCGCCGCCGCGCCCTCGCGCCCGAACGCGGCGCTCGGCTGGCCGGTGTTCCTCGCCGGGCTGCTGGTCTACCTGACGGGGCGCGCCTTCAGCATCTCGATCTTCGAGTTCGCCTCGCAGATGCTGGTGGTGGCCGGCATGCTGCTGCTGCTCAAGGGCGTGCCCACGCTGCGCGCGATGTGGTTCCCGGTGCTGTACTTCGCGTTCATGGTGCCGCTGCCCGGCATCCTGGTCGATGCCGTGACGGGGCCGCTCAAGCAGTGGATCTCGGTCATCGTCACCCAGTTGCTGCACGGCGCGGGCTACCCGATCGGACACACCGGCGTCATGATCAGCATCGGCCAGTACCAGTTGCAGGTGGCCGACGCCTGCTCCGGCCTGAACTCGATGTTCAGCCTCACCGCGCTCGGCACGCTGTTCATGTACATCATGAATCGCCGCAGCCGGCTGCACAACGTGATCATGCTGGCGTCGATCCTGCCGATCGCCTTCGCGTCCAACATCGTGCGCGTGATCGTGCTGGTGCTCATCACCTACCACCTCGGCGACGAGGCCGGCCAGGGCTTCCTGCACGGCGCGGCCGGCATGGTGCTGATGCTGGTGGCGCTCATCATCTTCTTCATGCTGGATGCGCTGCTGGCGCTGGTGATCCGCCCACGCCGCAGCGGCAGCGCGGGCACGGGGCAGGACGATGCCTGAGCATCTGCGGGCGCTGGTCGTCATCCTCGTACTCGCCGGCATCGTGTATGCGCTGGCGCGGCGCCCGGCATGCGAATGGGCGATCGATCCGCACGACTTCGTGCGTCGGCGCAACCTGTGGTTCGGCGTCACGCTGATTGCCTTCTTCGCGCACGACTTCTGGATCTTCCTGCTCATCACGGCCGTGCTGCTGGCCTTCGTGCGCAGCAAGGAAGCGAACATCATCGCGCTCTTCGTGTGGCTGGTGTTCGCCGTGCCGCCCTTCGGTTCCACCTTGAGCGGTTTCGGCCTCGTCAACCAGCTGCTCAAGCTCGACTACCTGCGCGTGTTGTCGCTGGTGCTGCTGCTGCCGGCGTACTTCAGGCTGCGCCGATCGAGCGAATGGACGCTGCCCGACCTGCTCGTTGCCGGCTACGTGATCATCCAGCTCGCGCTGCAGCTGACGGTCGACTCGCTCACCAACACCGCGCGCTACGCCATCTACGCCGTGCTCGATGTGGTCCTGCCCTACTACGTGGCCAGCCGCTCGCTGCGCGACCTGCGCGCCTTTCGCGAGCTGGCGATGTGCTTCGCCGTCGCGGGCATGGTGCTGGCCGCCATTGCGCTGGTCGAGATGGCGCGCGGCTGGCTGCTTTATTCGGCGCTCGACCGCGTGCTCGACGTGCGCTGGGGCTACGGTCACTACCAGTCGCGCAATGCGCTGCTGCGCGCCCAGGCCAGCACGGGACACCCGATCGCGCTCGGCTACCTGATGGTGGTTGCCATCAGCCTGTATGCCTATGTCGCGACGACGGTGAGCGACCGAACGCGCCGTTGGCTCGGGCACGGGCTGCTGTTCGCCGGCCTCATCGCCGCGCTGTCGCGCGGTCCGTGGGTGGGTGCGCTGGTGGCCGTGATCGGCTATCGCGTCTCGGGGCCGCGGCTCGTCGGCAGCTCGTTCAAGGTGGTGCTGTGGATCGGCGGCATCGTCGGCGTGGTGCTGCTCTCGCCCTGGGGTGCCCAGGTGCTGGACTACCTGCCCTTCGTCGGCACGATCGACGAATTCAACGTCACCTACCGGCGCCAGTTGATGGATCTGTCGATGGGCATGATTGCGCAGGAGCCGTGGTTCGGCGTGTCGCAGTTCTACTACCGCCTGGCCGACCAGGACATGGTGGCGGGCGGCATGGTGGACATCGTCAACACGTACATCGGCATCGCGCTGTCCAGCGGCGTCATCGCGCTCGGCTGCTTCATGGGCACCTTCGGCATCATCATGCTGCGCATGGTGCGCACGATGCGCTTCTTCGACGCACCCGGCGACGAGCGGCGCGCACTCGGCTGCGGGCTGATGGCCGCGCTGCTCGGCACCGTGGTCACGATCGCCACGACGAGCAGCATCACGGTGATTCCGATCGTCTACTGGGTGCTGCTGGGCATGGGCTCGGCGTATGTGCGCTTCCTGCAGGAAGAGCTGTACGGCGCGGGCGAGGAGATCATCGAGATGGAAGCGCCCCGGCGGCAGCGCTTTGCCTACGGGCGCGGGGCGCGCGCGATTTGACGACACATCGGCGCGCACCACGCGGCAGCGGCGAGTTCGCCCGATTCGGAAACTGAAGACATGCCGCGAACCGGTTCCCCCACGTACTCGTTCATCCTGTGCACCAAGAACGGCGGCAAGCGGCTGCTGGCATGCCTCGATCACATCGAGCGGCTGCGGGCGCCCGACGACATGGAGTTGCTGCTCGTGGACAACGGGTCCACCGACGGCGAATCCTTCGAGGCCTTGAATGCCTTCGCGGCACGCGTGCGATTCGCCAGCCGCGTGTTGCGCACCTTCGTTCCTGGCAATTCGGCGGGGCGCAATGTCGCGCTGGCACACGCCACGGGCGAGGTGCAGATGTTCATCGACGACGACTGCTACGTCGACGCCGGCTTCGTCGAAGCCTGGGGCGCCGTCTTCGCGCAGCACGACATCGGCTATGGCTCGGGAATGATCGTGCGCTTCGACCCGGGCCACTCGATGCTCGGCTGCAACGAGCACGACCGCGAGATCCGCATCGAGCGTGGCCGGTTCGTGCGCCGCGGCTTCATCCAGGGCTCGAACATGGCGTTCCGGCGCGACTGCCTGCAGGCGGTGGGCCGCTTCGACGAACGCTTCGGCGCCGGCACGCCATTCGCCGGTGAGGAGTGGGACCTCGCCTTGCGTGCCTCGCGCCTGGGCTGGGCGGGCGGCTACTTTCCGCAGCCGCGCGTGGCGCACGATCATGGCCGCGCCGACGCCGACGCGCGCGAGCGCCTGCTGTTCTACGACTACGGCGCCGGCGCCGTCTACGCGAAGAACACCTTCTCGCGCGCCGGCGTGACGGTGTTCAGGCAGTACGTGCGCGACCTGAAGGGACTGCGCCCGGACGCACCGCGCCACGCCATGCTGCGCCGCGGCTATGTGGATTTCGTGGCCCGGCTGACGGGGCCTCGTGCTGCATGAAGCTGTACTTCTACCGCGGCAGCGAGCCCAACTTCGGCGACGAACTCAACACCTGGCTGCTGCCGAAGATCTTTCCCGGCTTCTTCGATGACGACGCGCGGCAGCTCTTTCTGGGCATCGGCTCGGTCATCTTCGACAGCCATCCCGCCGATGCGCTGAAGGTCGTGTTCGGCTCGGGCTACGGCGCCTACACGTCGCTGCCGCGCATCGACGCGAACTGGAAGTTCTACGGCGTGCGAGGCCCCCGCACGGCCGAAGCCTGCGGCCTGCCGGCCGAGAGCGTCGTGGGCGACAGCGCCATCCTCATCCACCGGTTCCGCGCCACACAGCCGCGCAAGACCATCCGCTGCGCCTTCATCCCGCATTGGGAGAGCATTGCGCGCGGCAGGTGGCAAAGCGCCTGCGCGATGGCCGGCGTCCACTTCCTCGACCCGCGGCAATCGGTCGACGAGGTGCTCGCGCAGATCGAGGCAAGCGAGATGGTCATCGCCGAGGCGATGCACGGCGCCATCGTGGCCGATGCCCTGCGCGTGCCGTGGGTGGCGATCGAGCCCTTCCATCCGTCGCATCTCTTCAAGTGGCACGACTGGGCCGGGGCGCTGGACCTGCCGCTGCGCCAGCACCGCGTCTTTCCGTCTTCCGTGCGCGAGGCCAAGGCGTCGTTGCCGCAGGGGCAGCGCGGGCTGCTGCGCCGCGCGGTCGCCTCGCCGCGGCTGCCCGTGGCGCTCACCGACAGGGCCTGCCTCGGTATGGCCGCGGCCTCGCTGTGGCGCGCGTCGCGGCAGGAGCCGACATTGAGCGCAGACGCGGCGATGTCGCGCGCGGTGGAGCGGCTGGAGAACGCGGCAGAGCGCATCCGGCGCGATTTCGCCAGAGCTGCGTGACCTAACGCGGCACCACGCTGCGCACCGCGATCTTGAGCAGGTGCAGCCACGGCGCCGGCACCTGTGGCCGGGTCGCCACGGCGCGCCAGGCGGTGCGCATGGCCTCGCGGCGCTGGCCGCGGGCAAGGGCGCGCCAGGCGCCGCCGATCAGCATGCCCTGGATCTGCCGCGCCGCGGCCGAGGGCCGCGAGCCGTCGCCTTCGGGCGGCGCGGGCGGCTGCCCGTCCATCAGCGCGTCGCTGCCGCGTTCGGCACGCTGCTGTGCGAACTCGCGCGCGGCGTTCTCGAAGAACACGCGCCGCACCTCGCGCTGGCTGTGCGTGACCGAGGCTTCGTGCAGCCGGTAGAGGTAGCTGCCGCGCGCGATGAAGCCCACCGGGCCGAGGTGCCCCAGGCGCAGCGCGAAGTCGACGTCCTCGGCCGTCTCGAAGAACTCGCGGAAGGCGAGGCCGGCGTCGACCAGCGCGGCACGGCGCATGGCGTAGCAGCACAGGTGCGTGCGCGTGGTGCCGGCGCGCAACTCGTTCGCGATGTCGTGCGCATCGTGCAGGTCGTCGCGCCACAGGCGCGCCACGAGCTGGCCGCGTGCGTCGATGCTGCTGAAGGGGCCGCACACCGCCACGTGTGCCGGCCGGCTCGCGAGCCAGGCGGCCTGGTTCGCGATGCGGCCTTCGGGGTAGAGGTCGTCGGCATCGCAGCGCATCACGAGTTCGCCGCGCGCGGCGGCGAAGCCGGCGTTCATGCAGGCGGCGATGCCGCGGCGCGGCCCGTCGATCAGGCGCACGCGCGCATCGGCCACGGCCTGCACGAGTTCGCGCGAGCCGTCGGTCGAGCCGTCGTCGACGACCACCAGCTCCAGCGGCACGCCGTGCTCCTGCAGCACCGAGTCCACGGCCGCCTGCACATACGCCTGCGCGTTGCGCATCGGCATGACGACGCTCACCTGCGGCGGCGCCAGCGTGTTCACGCGCGTTCCCGGCCGATGGCCTGCACGGGCCGCAGCGGCTTGACAAGGCTTGCGAGCAGCAGCGTCCAGCCCTCGCGCGAGGCCGGCGATGTGCGCACCGCCTTCAAGCCGTAGGCGATGCTGGTGCTGCGCTGCCCGCTGTTGAAGGCCCACCAGCCATAGCGCAGCGCGAATCGCAGCCGCGAGTCGCGCGCGTCCGTCGGGCGCCAGGCGTCGCCGGCCTCGAACGGCACATCGTGCAGCCCGCGGCGGCGCCAGGCGTCTTCGCAGCACTTCAGCCCGGCCGCGCGCTGACCGCCCTGCGCCGCCGATTCGCTGATCGACTGCGTGTGCAGCCGGTAGCGCAGCACCGCGCCGCGCAGGTTGGCGAGTTCGCCGATCTCGCCCAGGCGCAGCCACAGGTCGAGGTCTTCGGCGGGGTAGAACTCGGCGCGGTAGCCGCCGATGCGTTGCAGTGCATCGCGCCGGATCATGGCGCTCGGGTGACAGATGCTGCCGTGCCCGCGCAGCGCCTGCTGCTGGATCTCGGCGTCGTGTTCGAGCGTGCGCACGGTGGTGAGCAGTCGCCCGCGTTCGTCGATCAGCTCGTGGTCGCCGCCGACGCACACCACGCGCGGATGCGCGCGCAGGTGCGCCACCTGGCGCGCCAGCCGGTCGGGCAGGCAGATGTCGTCGGCGTCCATGCGGGCGATGAACTCGCCGCGCGCAAGGCCGAGCAGCTCGTTGAGCGTCGCGACCAGGCCGCGGTTCTCGCGCGTGTACACCCGCACACGCGGATCGAGCCGCGCGCAGGAACGCGCGATGTCGGGCGTGCGGTCGGTGGAGCCGTCGTCGAGGATCAGCAGTTCGAAGTCGGCGTAGGTCTGCGACAGCACGCTGTCCAGCGCGGCGCGCAGGTAGCGCTCGCCGTTGAAGACGGGAAGAAGTATGGAAACGGTAGGCATCGATTCGGTATTACCAACCGGCGGCCATGCTCCAGTCGGCGGTCATGATCACGATCGTGGCGACGACGGCGGTCACCGCGATCACCACGACATCGGTGCGAGGCTGCCACAGCCCGAGGCGGCGGAACACCAGCACGTTGACCGGGTAGAAGAGCCACGCCGAGACGGCGCTGCCCACCACCACGCCAAGCCCTCCAGCAACTTGCGAGCCAACCAGCATGCTGGCGAAGGCGATCACGACCTGTGCCGCGAGCAGCGCGGTGCTGAGGCCCGGCCGCCCGAGCGCCCACAGCACGCCGCTGTACGAGCCCGAGAGCAGGCCGACCATCGCGCACGCGCCCTGGATCTGCAGCATCAGACCGGCCTCGGCATAGCGCGGGTCGTAGAGTACGCCGACGATGAACGGCCCCGCCAACGCGAACAGTATGCTGAATGCGCAGCCCGGAAGCAGCTGCGCGCGCCGCGAGCGCTCCAACACATTCGACAGGCGCGACGGCTCCTTGCGCACCACCTCGGCGTAGGCCGGCAGCAGCACCTTGCCCGCCACCTGCTGGATCGTCATCCACGCCGCGGTGCTGAGCGCGCCGGCGAGGCCGAAGAGGCCCAGCAGCCGCACGTCCACCAGTCCTGCGAGCAGCAACTGCCGGCCGTTGCCGGAGAGATAGGTCACGGCCGAACTCATCAGCACCCAGCCGCCGAAGCTGAACACCTCGTGCGCGGCCTCGCGGTCCCACGCGAAGCGGTTGCGCGGCCCGGGCAGCAGCGTGTGCGACGCCAGCACGCGCACGGCCGTGCTCACGACGTTGCCCCACACCAGCGCCCACGGCGTCGGGTCGAGCCAGGCGAAGACGATCATGGCAACGACGCCGAGCGCCTGCGAGCCGACCTCGATCATCGTCAGGCGCGCGGCATCGACCTTGCGCTTGGCGAGATCGATGTTGGTGGACACCAGCCCGCCCAGCAGCGCCACGAGGCCCATCACGGGCATGAGCTGCACGAGTTCGGGCTGGTCGTAGGCGTGGGCCACCGGCACCGAGGCGATCCACATCGCGGCGCCGATGAGCACGCCCTTGGCGATCTGGATCGTCCACACGGTGTTGAGGAAGTTCGGCCGATCGCCGCGCTCGCTGCGGATGATGCCGAGCGACAGCCCGACGTCCGACAGCATGCTCAGCCCGACCAGCACCGCGCTCAGGATCGCCATCAACCCGAACGCTTCGGGAAACAGCAGCCGCGTGAGCACGAGGTTGCTGCCGAAGCGCAGCAACTGGCTCGACACGCTGCCGCCGACCGTCCAACTGCTGGCCTTGAATACCCGCTGTCGCAATCCCCCTGTCGATCGTGTCAATGCGTTGTCCGGCGTGCCTTGGAGGCGGCGATCCTAGCCACTCCCATGCCCGCTTGGTGTACCCGGCTCCGCGCGTGTCGCAGCGGCATGCGGCGCGGCCACAGTTGCGGTAAAGATTTCCTGCCGCCGCTGCCAAACAGGCCGCGCGCCGAGCGAACTGCGCTGGCCTGACGACGCTCCGCTCGCGCGGGCGATACGCCGCAAGGGGCTTGGGCAAACGCCTGCAGCGCGAAGGATCAGGATGCGAGAGGGCGTGCGCCGGCGCGCGGTCCGGTTGTTGCTAGCTTGGCCTCCGACGCACGGCGCGTGTGGTGCTCGTCTTCGGACGCTGCACGGCCGCTGCCGATTTGATGGACAAGAAGCTTCGGTCACCGAGCGGTTCGCCGCCGCACCTGCGGCGCGGGCCGGTTCTGCTCCCGCTGGGAGGGCGCGGCATTCGGCGCGAGGTTCGGTACGTGCGCGGGTCGCGGCACAGCCGCCGGCCAATGCCGGCCACCGAGGTGCTGATTTGCGGAACATGAGAATCACATTCGTTCTTCCCCCCGTGAACATGA
Organism: Rhizobacter sp.; assembly: GCA_036676235.1. GTDB lineage: Bacteria > Pseudomonadota > Gammaproteobacteria > Burkholderiales > Burkholderiaceae_C > JAKFDI01. The sequence goes on from JAKFDI010000096.1 coordinate 69,675, forward strand.
GCGGCGGCATCCGCGTCGTCGCCGTTCATGCGCGCCTGCTCGTCACGCATGGGCATGAGGTGGTGCTGGTGTCGCCGCCTGCGCAGCCGAAGAAGCCGCCGCTGCGCCAGCGGCTGCGGCGCCCGTTCGCGACCCTTGGTGCGGCCAATGACGCGCCGCCGCGTTCGCACCTCGACGGCGCGGGCCTCGACCACCGCGTGCTCGACACCTGGCGCCCGGTGACCGATGCCGACGTGCCCGATGCCGACGTGGTGGTCGCCACCTGGTGGGAGACCGCCGAGTGGGTGTCCAGGCTGTCGCCGCGCAAGGGCGCCAAGGCCTATTTCGTGCAGGGCCACGAGGTGTACCCGTGGCTCGCGCACGAACGCAGCCGCGCCACCTACCGGCTGCCGCTGCACAAGATCGCCGTCGCGCGCTGGCTGGCCCGCACCATGGCCGACGAGTACGGCGACCACGACGTCGACATCGTGCACAACAGCGTCGACCACGGCCAGTTCTTCGCTGCGCCGCGCGGCAAGCAGCCGGTGCCCACCGTCGGCCTCATCTATTCGAGCGTGCCGCTCAAGGGCTTCGACACGGCGCTGCAGGCGGTGCGGTTGTTGCGCGAGCGCGTGCCGGCGCTGCGTGTCGTGTGTTTCGGCAGCGAACAACTGCCGGCCGAGGCGATAGACGGCATCGACTACACCTTTCACCCGCCGCAGGACACGCTGCGCGATCTCTACGCCGCGTGCGATGTCTGGCTCACGGCCAGCCGCGTCGAGGGCTTCAACCTCACCGCGATGGAGGCAATGGCCTGCCGCACACCGGTGGTCTCTACCCGCACCGGCTGGCCGGAAGAGGCTATCGTGCAAGGCTGCAACGGCGAACTGGTGGACGTCGACGATGCGCCCGGGCTGGCTGCCGCGGCGCAGCGGTTTCTCGAACTGCCGGACGATGAATGGCGGCAGTGCTCGCAGGCGGCGTTCGACACCGTGCGCGACAGCTCCTGGGATCGCTGTGGCGATCTGTTCGAGGCGGCGCTGCGTCGCGCCATCGAGCGCGCGGCGGCCGGCACGTTGAAGGCAGCGGCATGACCGTCAGCGACATCGCCTGGGCTTGGTCGCAGTCAAGCACCGTCGCGGGGCCGAGCGGCCTGCGGGCGCTCCGGCGGCGCGTGGCCTTCGTTCGGCAGGCGGTGCGCGTTCAGGACGCGCTCGGGCCGCTGCGCGCGCCGCCGGCCGGCAGTGCGCTGCAGCGCGCGCTCGAGCAACGGCCGCAACTGGTGGGCGCGGTGGTGTGGCCTTACGTCTGCGCCGAATGGAGCGCGTCACGGCGTCTGCAGCATCTGGCAGAGCACTTCCAGGCGGTCGGCCGCACACCGGTGCTCGAGGTGGCGGTGGACGATGCGTTCGAGCTGCTCGACCTCGGCGAACTGGCGGCCGGCCTGCGCATGGTGCTCGACCAGCCGGCGTGGTTCATGCGCGAAGGGCCGCTGGTGCTGAACCTGTTCGAGGGCGAGACGCGGCTTTATTCGCTCGCCTTCTCGCTCGGCAGCGTGGACGGGCGGCCAGCGGCCTATGTCGGCGCGGTGCAGGGCGTCACCATCGAAGGGATTCTCGAGCGCTACCGTGACCTCACCAAGGTGCTGCACGGCCTGCGCCCGCGCGACTTCCTGGTCGAGGTGTTTCGCATGCTGTGCCGGGGCATCGGCGTGAGGGACATCCTCGCCGTCGCGGATGCGAGCCGCGTGCACCGCAGCGCCTACTTCGGCGAGGCCAAGGCCAGCGCGTTGCAGATCGACTACGACGAGATCTGGCGCGACCGCGGCGGCGCGGTGCACGACGCGCTGTTCTTCGCCCTGCCGGTCGAGGCTGCGGTGCGCGATCTGGAGCAGGTGCCATCGAAGAAGCGCGCGCTCTATCGCCGCCGCTACGAACTGTTGGCCGCGCTCGAAGCGCAGGTGGGCGCCGCCTGCGCGCTGCGCACCGGTGCCCGCGCGAGCGAAGCGGCCGTGCCCGCCAAAGGATTCGAGCATGTCGCACAGCACGCATGAGGCGCGCGGCTGGCAGTGGGACCCGGCGCGCTCGCTGCTGGCGAGCATCCACGCCTTTCAGCGGCACCGCGCGGGCCGCGGGCCGGGCGCGGTGCTTCTGCGCAAGCTGGCGCGCCTGCGGCACCGCTTCTGGAGCGTGCTCACCGCCTCCGACATCCAGCCCGAGGCGCGGCTTGGCGACAACCTGCGTTTGCCGCACCCGACCGGCGTGGTCATCCACCGTGATGCCGTGATCGGCGCGAACTGCATGCTGATGCAGCAGGTCACCGTGGGCCAGCTCGCCGACGGTGCGGCCCCCGTGATCGGCTCGGGCGTGTACATCGGCGCGGGTGCCAAGGTGCTGGGCGGCGTGGTGATCGGCGACGGTGCGCGCATCGGCGCCAATGCGGTGGTGCTGGTCGATGTGCCCGCCGGCTGCACCGCGGTCGGCGTGCCGGCGCGCGTGATCGGCAGCGGCGATGCGGCGAGCGTGCAGGAGGCCGCATGAACCAACACATGAGTGGCGGGCCGAGCGCCGGGCCGAGCGCCGGGCCGCCCCAAGCCGGCCCGCATCCCCTCGGGGGATCGGCCGACGTACCCGTCGGGCGAGGGGCCGACATTTCAGTCGTGATCGTCAACTACAACACCGCCCACTTGCTGGTGCCGATGCGCGACGCGCTGATGGCTTCACAGGGCCATCTGCGGCTGCAGCTCATCGTCATCGACAACGCCTCGCGCGACGATTCGATCGAAGTCATCCGCCGTGAGATGCCCGAGGCGCTGCTCATCGCCAACGAGACCAACGTGGGCTTCGGCCGCGCCAACAACCAGGCGCTGCCGCACGTGACGGGACGGCATGTGCTGCTGCTCAACACTGACGCCTTCGTCGCGCCCGACACGCTGGCCAAGACCGTGGCCTACATGGACGCGCATGCCGACTGCGGCATCCTCGGCGTGCGCCTCGAAGGGCGCGACGGCGAACTGCAGCCGAGCTGCCGGCGCTTCCCCACGCCGTGGAACGTGTTCGTGGCGCGCGCCGGGCTCCTGCGCTGGCTGCCGCGCACCCGCATGGTCGACGACATGGCGTGGGACCACGCGAGCATGCGCGAATGCGACTGGGTGCCCGGCTGCTACTACCTCGTGCGGCGCGCGGTGGTCGAGCAGGTGGGCCTGTTCGATCCGCGCTACTTCCTCTATTGCGAAGAGGTCGACCACTGCCGCGCGGCGAAGAGGGCCGGCTGGAAGGTGGTGTTCTATCCGCACACGACGGTGGTGCACCTCGGCGGCGAAAGCGCGAAGTCCGATGCGGCGCTCTCGCCCGCCGGCAAGCAGATCCCGGTGCTGCAACTGGAAAGCGAGCTGCTGTACTTCCGCAAGCACCACGGCGTTCCCGGGCTTGCCGCGGCGATGGCGCTCGGCACGCTCGGCAACCTGGTGCTCGCGCTCAAGTGCCTGCTCAAGGCGGCGCCCGCGGGCCTGCGCCACTGCTGGAGCGACAGCCGCATGCGCTGGTCGCTCTTTCTTCGCACCGGCTTCGGCCGGCGCGCGACGCGATGATGCCGGCCGGTGTGGTGGTCATCGGCCGCAACGAGGGCGAGCGGCTGCGCCGCTGCCTGCAGTCCATCGATCGCGCGGTGGCCATCGTCTACGTTGACTCCGGCTCCAGCGACGGCTCGCCGGCGCTTGCGCAAAGCCTGGGCGCGCACGTGGTGGCGCTCGACATGACGCAGCCCTTCACCGCCGCCCGCGCCCGCAACGCGGGGCTGCGACGGCTGCGCGAAGTTGCGCCGACCACGCAGCTCGTGCAGTTCGTCGACGGCGACTGCGAGCTGGTGGCCGGCTGGCTCGACGCGGCGCAGGCCTTCCTGCAGCAGCACGCCGACGTGGCCGCCGTGGCGGGCCGGCTGCGCGAGCGCTACCCGAACCGCTCCATCTACAACCTGCTGTGCGACATGGAGTGGGACGTGCCCGCCGGCGAGGCGCGCGCCGTCGGCGGCAACGCCATGCTGCGCATCGAGACCCTGCTTGAGGCGGGCGGCTACCGCGACGACCTCATCGCCGGCGAGGAGCCCGAGCTGTGCGTGCGCCTGCGCCGGGCCGGCTGGCGCGTGTGGCGCCTGGCCGACGACATGGGCTGGCACGACGCCGCGATGACGCGCTTCGGCCAGTGGTGGCGCCGCGCGGTGCGCAACGGCCATGCGTTCGCCGAAGGCTCGCTGCTGCACGGTGCGCCGCCCGAGCGCCACTACGTGCCCGAGGCGCGGCGCGCGTTGCTGTGGGGCCTGGCGCTGCCCGCCGTCACGCTGCTGCTGGTGCTGTTCTTCGACGATGCGTGGTGGCTGCTGCTGCTCGCCTACCCGGCGCAGATGCTGCGGCTGATGTTGCGCCACGGCATCGAGGACCCGGCGCAGCGCTGGCGCTCGGTGTTCCTCGTGCTCGCGCGCTTTCCGGAGGGGCAGGGCGTGTTCACCTTCTGGCTGCACCGGCTGCGCGAGCAGCGGGCGGCGGCCATCGAATACAAGTGACTTCGCGCAACCCGGACATGAGTCTTCAGCCGCCGTCGACGCGCATCGCTTACCTGGCGCCCGAGATCCCGGCGTTGTCGGCCACCTTCGTGTACGAGGAACTGCTGGCGCTGGAGCGGCGCGGGCTGCCGGTGCTGCCGGTGTCGGTGCACCGGCCGGCCCATCCGGCGGCGGCGCAGCAGGCGCTGGCCGAGCGCACGCGCGTGCTCTATGCCGGGCGCTGGAGCGTGCGCCTGGTCGCCTCGCTTTCGGCGCTGCCGCGCTTCGGGCTGCGCAGCGCGCATGCATTCGCGATGCTGCTGGGCGACATGTCCAGCGTCGGCCCCTGGCGGCCCGCGGCCTGGAAGCTCGGCTGGCAGTGGCTCGCCGGCGCGCGGCTCGCGCAGTGGCTGCAGGAGGCGAACTGCACGCACCTGCATGTGCACTTCGCGCACGTGCCGACGCAGATCGCGATGTACGCGAGCGCCTTCTCGGGCGTGCCGTTCACGGTCACCGCGCATGCCAACGACATCTTCGAGCGCGGCCTGCTGCTGCCGGAGAAGGCGGCGCGCGCGCAGCGCCTGCTCACGATCTCGAAGCACAACCTGCACTACCTGCAGGCCTGCGGCGTGCCGGCCGGCAAGTTGGCCGTGGTGCGCTGCGGCGTGAGCATTCCCGCGCGCGCTGACCGGCCGCTGTACCAGGCCAAGCTGCACTACCGCATCGGCACGCTCGGGCGGCTGGTCGAGAAGAAGGGTTTCGACGACCTCATCCACGCCGTGGCGCTGCTGCGCGACCGCCGCTACGACGTGCAGTTGTCGATCGCCGGCGACGGCCCTCTGCGCGCGCGCCTGCAGTCGCTGGTGACCGAGCTGGCGCTGGGCGAGCACGTGCGCTTCGAGGGCGCGCTCGGCCATGACGCGGTCAACGACTGGCTGCGCACGCTCGATGTGTTCGCGCTCGCCTGCAAGCCCGATGCGCGCGGCGATGTCGACGGCATTCCCGTCGTGCTGATGGAAGCCATGTCGCAGCGCGTGCCGGTGGTGTCGACGCGGCTGTCGGGTATTCCGGAACTCGTGATGCACGAACGCACGGGCCTGCTCGCCGGCCCGGCCGATCCCGAATCGCTGGCGCAGGCGCTGGCGCGGCTGCTCGATGATCCGGCCCTGCGCGCGGCTCTCGCCGGCGAGGCGGCGCGCCATGTGCACAGCGAGTTCTCGCAGTCGGCCAACGTCGACCGGCTGCTTCTTCACATCGGCCACGGCGCGGTTCATGCCGTGGCGCAACCTGTCCCCAGCACATGAGCCGACGCTACGTTCTGATTTCTCCCTGCCGCAACGAGGCGCAGTACATGCGCCGCACGCTGGACACGGTCGTCGCGCAAAGCGTGCCGCCGGCGCTGTGGGTCATCGTCGACGACGGCTCCACCGACGAGACGCCGCGCATCCTGGCCGAGTACCAGGCGAAGCACGACTGGATCACCGTGGTGACGCGCAAGGATCGCGGCCGCCGTGCCGTGGGGCCTGGCGTGATTGAGGCCTTCTACGCCGGCTACGAGACGATCCACCCTACGGACTTCGACTACCTGTGCAAGCTCGACCTCGACCTCCAACTGCCGCCGCGCTACTTCGAGATCCTGATGGAGCGCATGGAGGCCGAGCCGCGCATGGCCACCTGCAGCGGCAAGGCCTATGTGCGCCACGGTGACGCGCTGGTGCCCGAGAACCACGGCGACGAAACGTCGCTGGGCATGACCAAGTTCTACCGCGTCGACCGCTTCCAGGCGATTGGCGGCTTCGTGCGCGAGGTGATGTGGGACGGGATCGACTGCCACCGCTGCCGCATGCACGGCTGGATCGCCTGCAGCTGGGACGAGCCCGCGCTGCGCTTCGAGCACCTGCGGCCGATGGGGTCGAGCCAGACCGGCATCCTCACCGGTCGCATGCGCCACGGCTACGGCCAGTACTTCATGGGCACCGGCTTCGTCTACATGCTGGCGAGCGCCGTGTTCCGCCTGACCGAGCCGCCGCTCATCATCGGCAGCGCCGCCATGCTGTGGGGCTGGATCAAGAGCGCGCTGCAGCGCAAGCCGCGCTACGGCGACGCCGAGTTCCGCCGCTTCCTGCGCCACTACCAGTGGCGGGCGCTGCGCGTGGGCAAGCAGCGCGCGGCGCTGGAGGTGATGCCCGCCGTGCCGGCGCACGAGCCGCCGGCCGAGAAAAGCCTTGGTGCCTGATTTCGAGCGGGACGTTCGCTGCATCCTCGGCCTGCCCTTCGACATGGTCGACCTGAGCGGCGCGGCCGGGCGGGTGCGCGAGGCGGTGCGCGATCGGCGGCCGTGCTTCATCTCCACGCCCAATCTCAACTTCGTCGTCACCGCCCAGCGTGATGCGGGTTTTCGCGATTCGGTGCTGCGCAGCGACCTCAATCTCGCCGACGGCATGCCGCTCGTGTGGGTGGCGCGGCTGATGAGGCTGCCGCTGCCCGAGCGCGTGGCCGGCGCGAGCCTGTTCGAGCGGCTGCGCGATGCGGTGGCCACGCCGATCCGCGTGTTCTTCTTCGGCGGGCCGGACGGCGCGGCCGAGCAGGCCTGCCGGCGACTGAATGCCAGCGCCGCCGGCCTGCGATGCGTGGGTTTCGAGTCGCCGGGCTTCGTGCCGGTGGAGGCGATGAGCGAGCCGGAGCGCATCGCGCGCATCAACGCGAGCGCGCCGGACTTCGTGCTGGTGTCGCTGGGCGCCGCCAAGGGACAGGCGTGGATCGAACGCAACCGCTCGCGGCTCACCGCGCCGGTGCTGAGCCACCTCGGCGCGGTGGTGAACTTCGCCGCCGGCAGCGTGCAGCGCGCGCCGGCGTGGGTGCAGCGCAGCGGGCTCGAATGGCTGTGGCGCGTGAAGGAGGAGCCGGCGCTGTGGCGGCGCTATGCGCGCGACGGCATCGGATTCGTGCAACTGCTGACCGCGCGCGTGCTGCCCTACGCGCTGCATGCGCGGCGCAACGTGCCGACGGCGGCGCAACTGTCGGCTGCGGCTGTCGAACGGCGGGGCACGGTGCTGCATCTGCGCGGCGCCTTTTCGGCGGCGAACGATGCACCGCTGCGCCGGGCGTTCGCCGAAGCGGCCGGCGCCGGCGGCGAACTCACGCTGGACTGCACCGGGCTGTCGCACGTCGACCCCGCGGTGGTCGCCCTGATCAGCCTGCTGTGGACGAGCCGGCGCGAACGCGGTGCGCCGCTGCGCATCACCGGCGTGCCGCCGGCCGTGCGGCGCAGCATCGTGCTGCTGTGCGCGGGCTACCTGCTCGAGCCGCGGGCCGCCGCATGAAGCCGATGGAGGTGCCCGTCGCTGCCGCGGCCGCGCGTGGCGCCGGCCGGCGCCTGGGCGTGCTGCTCGTGAGCGAGCACGCCTCGGCGCGCTTCGGCGGCGAGGCGGCGCTCGGCCTGCACTACTTCCGCGTGCTGCGCGAACGCGACGTGAATGTGTGGCTCGTCACCCATGCGCGTACGCGCGAGGAACTGGCGCGGCTGTTCGGCGACGACCCGCGCATCCACTACGTCGAGGACACGCGCGCGCATCGCGTGCTGTGGCGCCTCGGCAGGCGGCTGCCGGCGCGGCTGGCGCACTTCACGCTCGGCTTCCTGTCGCGCCTGCTCACGCAGCGCGAGCAGCGACGGCTGGTGCGCCGGCTCGTCGCGCAGGAGCAGGTGGACGTGATCCACCAGCCGATGCCGGTGTCGCCGCGCGAGCCGTCGACGCTGCACGGCTTCGGCGTGCCGGTGGTCATCGGCCCGATGAACGGCGGCATGCGCTATCCGCCCGGCTTCGCGCAGCGCGACGGCGTAGCCGGGCGCGTGCTGCTGGCCGCCGGGCGCGCCGCGTCGGAAGTGCTGAACCGGCTGCTGCCGGGCAAGCGCGAGGCGGCGCTGCTGCTGGTGGCGAACCCGCGCACGCGCGAGGCGCTGCCGCGCTGCGCCGCGCCGCGGGTTGCCGAGGTGGTGGAGAACGGCGTCGACCTGCGTTTGTGGGCGGGAGCCGGCGCACCCACTGCCGGTGATGGCCCGGCGACCTTCGTCTTCATGGGCCGGCTGGTCGCGCTCAAGTGCGTTGACGTGCTGCTCGAAGCGTTTGCGAACGCTGCCGCGCGCGTGCCGATGCGGCTCGTCATCGTGGGCGACGGCCCGGAGCGCGAGCATCTGCAGGGGCTGGCGGGTCGGCTGAACCTCATCGGCCACGCGGGCGGCGACGACCCGGTGCGCTTCACCGGCTGGCTGCCGCAGGCCGAGTGCGCGGCGCAACTGCGCGCGGCCGACGCGCTGGTGCTGCCCAGCGTGCACGAATGCGGCGGGGCGGTGGTGCTCGAAGCGATGGCGATGGGCCGGCCGGTGATCGCCGTGGCCTGGGGCGGGCCGGCGGACTACATCGATGCGAGCTGCGGCGTGCTGGTGGCGCCGACCGACCGCGGCGCGCTGCGCGACGGGTTCGCCGAGGCGATGCAGCGTCTCGCCGCCTCACCCGAAACGCGCCTCGCGCTCGGCCGCGCGGGGCGCGAAAAGATCGTGCGCGACTTCGACTGGGAGGTGAAGGTCGACCACATGCTCGCCCGCTACCACGAGCTTGCCCGAGCGCGAGCGCTGCACGCCGGTTGATCTGCCGCGCCACGGGCGCTGAAGCCTGCAGGGTTTTGTTACGAAACCGGGCATGAGCGCGTGCCACAGTGCCCGCGACAGCGCAGGGCGGCAAAGCGGCTTGGCCGTGTGGCACCGTGCGCTGCACGAGAGCACACACAGGAGGTCGCAATGCATTCCCCATTCCTGCGGCGCCGCGCCGTTCTCGTGGCGCTTGCCCTGGCCCATGCGGCGGCCTTTCTCGGCCTCGCGCAGTCCCTGCTGTCGCGCCGGCGGCTGGCGCTGCGTTCGGGCTGGGTCCTGAAGGCGGACGACCGATGATCTTCAGCGACCTCGCCGCGCTCGAAGGCGCGGGCTTCCGGCCTGCCGTGTGCATCGTCGGCTCCGGACCGGCCGGGCTTTCGCTCGCGCTGCAACTCGAGCAGCGCAAGATTCCGTGCCTGGTGCTGGAAGCCGGCGGCCTCGCCTACGACGCCGATACGCAGGACGCCTACGCCGGCAAGGTCGTCGGCGACCGCTACTTCGAGCTGGCCTCGGCGCGGCTGCGCTTCTTCGGCGGCAGCTCGGGGCATTGGGAGGGCTGGTGCCGCGCGCTGGACGCCATCGACTTCGAGCCGCGCGCCGGCATCGAGTCGAGCGGGTGGCCGATCCGCAAGGCCGACCTGGACCCGTATGCCGCGCGCACCAGCGACATCCTGGACCTCGGTGCACCGACACAGCCGGACCGGCCGGTGAACGACGATCTGCAGGAGATCGGCATGCGCTTCAGCCAGCCGATCGCGCGGCTGGGCAGCAAGTACCGCCAGCACGTGGAAGCGTCGGCCTCCATCGGGCTGCTGCTGAACAGCCCGGTGACCGACATCGTGCCCGAGCGCGGACGCATCGCCGCCGTGCGCCTCGGCGCCGGCGGACAGGGCGGCGAAGTGCGCGCGCCGTACTTCGCGGTGTGCACCGGCGGCGTCGAGAACAGCCGGCTGCTGCTGTGGGCCAACCGCCTGCACGACAACGGCGTGGTGCCGCAGCCGGCGACGCTCGGGCGCTACTGGATGGAGCATCCGCACTTCAACATGGGCGACGTGATCGTCTTCGACTTCACCGGGATGCGGGTGAAGACCGGCATGCGCTTCTACGCGCCGAGCGAGGCCTACCTGCGCAGCCACGCGGACACCGGCAACTTCGGCATGCGGCTGCTGGTGGGCGAGAACCTGCCCAAGGCGCTGCTGCGCGACGCGATGTGCGTGGCGCCGGAACTGTTCAAGAAGGTGGCGAAGGACGGCTTCGCCTGCTCGGCCAAGGCGCGACTGGCCTGGGAACAGGTGCCGCGGGCCGACAACCGCATCGAACTCGGCAGCGCGCGCGACCGCCTGGGCATGCCGCGCAGCGTGCTGCACTGGAAGAAGGCGCCGCAGGACCGGCGCACGGCCGAGGTGGCGTCGGTGCTGTTCGGCGGCTACGTGGCCGCCCACGAGATCGGGCGCATGAAGATCTTTCCGTGGATCACCGAGGGCGGCCCCTGGCCCGACGAACATCCAACCGCCGGCTTTCACCACATGGGCGGCACGCGCATGGCGCAGGACGCGGCCAAGGGCGTGGTCGATCGCGACTGCAAGGTGTTCGGGATGGACAACCTCTACGTCGGCGGCTCCTCGGTGTTCCCCACCAGCGGGCATGCGAACCCGACGTATTCGATCGTGCAACTGGCGCTGCGGCTTGGCGATCATCTGGCGGATCGTTTGGCAAAGGGATGACATGAGCGCCGTGCCGGCCGCCGCAGTCGATGCGGCACATGCGCAGCCCCCGCTGTGCATCGACTGCGACGGCACACTGCTGCACACCGATCTGCTGCACGAGGCGGTGCTGCTGCTCGTGAAGCAGTCGCCGCGTTCGCTGCTGTCGCTGCCGGCGTGGCTGGCGCAGGGAAAGGCGTTCCTGAAGGCGCGGCTGGCCGAGCGGGTGCGCTTCGACTGGGCCAGCCTGCCTTACCGCGAGAGCGTGCTGGAACTGCTGCGCACGGCACGCGCCGAAGGGCGGCGCACGGTGCTCGCCACGGCCTCGCCCAAACCCTGGGCCGAGGCGATTGCCGCGCACCTGGGCCTGTTCGACGACGTCGTTGCCACCGAGGGCAGCGTCAACCTGTCCGGCGCGCACAAGGCCGACCGGCTGGCGGCGCTGTTGGGCGAGCACGGTTTCGACTACGCCGGCAACGACCGCGCCGATTTGCCCGTGTGGCGGCGCGCGCACCGCGCCATCGTGGTGTCGCCGAGCGCGCGGCTGGTGCGGCGCGCGCAGGCCGTGTGCGGCGGCGTGCCGCTGACGCTGGCGGCGCGGCGGCCCGGCCTGCTCGACATCACGCGCGCGCTGCGCCTGCACCAGTGGCTGAAGAACCTGCTGGTGCTGGTGCCGCTGGCGGCGGGCTATCACACGGCGACGCCGCAGCGCCTCGCCGACGGCGTGGTCGCCTTCTTCGCGTTCGGCCTGTGCGCATCGGCCGTCTACCTGCTCAACGACCTGCTCGATCTCGACGCCGACCGGCTGCACGTGCGCAAGCGCCTGCGCCCGTTCGCGGCGGGCGTGATTCCGGTATGGCAGGGCGCGGCGGGTATCCCGCTGCTGCTTGCGCTGGCGGCGAGCCTGTGCCTTGCGCTGCCGGCGGGTTTTTCGCTGGCGCTCGGCGCGTACTTCGCGATGACGCTTGCCTACTCGGTGCGGCTCAAGCGGCAAGTGATCGTCGACGTGCTGATGCTGGCCGGGCTCTACACCCTGCGCATCATTGCCGGCGCGGCGGCCACGGGCGTGCAGCCGTCGTTCTGGCTGCTGGCGTTCTCGATGTTCATCTTCCTGAGCATCGCGACCGTGAAGCGCTATTCGGAACTGCTGGTCACGCTGCAGCAGAGCCGGCGCGCCGCGGCCGGGCGCGGCTACACCATCGCCGACCTGCCGGTGCTGATGTCGCTCGGCGTGAGTGCGGGCATGGCCGCGGTGACGGTGTTCGCGCTGTACATCCACGCCCCGCAGACACAGGCGCTGTACCCGAACGAGGTGTGGCTGTGGGCCTTGCCGCCGCTGCTGCTGTACTGGGTGTGCCGCCTGTGGATGAAGGCGCACCGCGGCGAGGTTGACGACGACCCGCTGGTGTTCGCGGTGCGCGACCGGCAGAGCCTGGTGGTGGCCGCGCTGATCGCCCTCGGGCTGCTGTTCGCGTCGGGGCGCTGGTAGGCCGCAGCGCTTACTGCACGGTCAGGCTCGCCGGCGCCGCAGGCCGGGCCGCGCGCTCGACGGCGCCGATGTCGGGCTGCGTGTCGCGCTGCACGCCGGCCTTGTCGCGCGGGCTGCTCAGCGTGCGGTGGCCGGCATTGATCGCCGGCGACGCGGTAGAGAGCGTGCTGCGAACCACGGCGCTCGCCGCCTGCTTCAGCGTCGACAGGCCGGGGTCGAGCGAGAGGCTGGACTGGTCGAAGCCGGCCGCCTGCGCATCGCCGAGCGTCTTGGCCTGGTCGCTCCATGAGAAGGCTGCACCGCCGCTGCGCCAGCACAGGTTGTTGTCGATGGCCTCGAAGCTCTGGATGGAGCGGCCGCGCGTCTGCAGGCACTGGGCGCGGTTCGACTGGCTGCCGAAGAGCACGAGGTTGGAGACCACCACGTCGCTTGCCGACACCGGGGCCAGCGAGATGCCGGTCGGGCGGTCGGGCGCCTCGATGTGGATGGTGTTGTTGCGCACGGTGATGTTGTTGTCGGCCTTGTCGCCACGTGCCACGCTGGGTGTGCCGGAGGGAATGTGCACGCCGGTGAAGCTGCCGTCGTTGCCGGTGCGGATGATGGTGTTGTTCTCGATCACCGCGTCGGGGCAGGAATCGCAGGTGATGCCCACGTTGCCCGTGCCGTGGATGGCCACCGTGTTGCCGCGGATCACGAGGCCCGGAAACGCCTGCACCACCTTCGAGCCGGTGACGCCGTTGATGGCGATGCCCCAGCACACCGCACCGGAGGCAGTCTCGGTGATGGTGTTGTTCTCGATGGTCAGGTTGGGCATGTTGCCGTGCCCGACCAGTGCCACGGCCTTGCAGATCGCGCCCGCATAGGCGGTGTTGTGGGTGAGCGTGTTGCCGCGCACCGTGATGCCCGGCACCTCGTAGGGCCCGCTGCTCAGGTAGATGTTGTGGTCGCGCGTGCCGTTGTCGCTGCCGTTGCTGTCGAACACGTTGTTCTCCAGCAGCAGGCCCTTGGCGCCGCCGAGAAAGCCCTGCGCCTTGTTGTTGCGAATGGTCGAGTTGCGGATCGTGACCTGCTCCGACACCGCGCCGTTGTGGCCGTAGGCGACATGGATGCCGATCACGAAGTCGCTGATCTCCAGGTTGTCGATCGTGATGTCGCTCGAACCCTGCGACATGACGCCGTAGCCCTGGCCGCCGCCATGGCCGCGCAGCTCGAGGTCGCGCACGGTGATGCCGCGCTTGAACCAGAAGCGCACGACGTCGCCGCCGCGGCCGTCGGCCTGGGCGCGCGCCTTCAGGATGGGCCTGGATTCGGCGCAAGTGCCGCTGCACCACGTCGGCCGGTAGGACTCGAAGGTCGCGCCGGAGGGGGTGTCGATGTAGACGTTGGTGAACGAGCCGCCCTGCGCGAACCGGTAGATGTGGTCCGGCCCCGCGGGGAACTTGAACCCCGCGAGGTTCTGCTTCGGCGCGCCGGGGCTGGTGCCGGCGTTGCCGTTGCTGCCGGCCACGCAGGCGGGCGCTGCATCGGCCTGGCAGTCGGAGAAGTAGTAGGTGGCGGCAACGGCCGGCAGCCCGCCGAGGGCGGCGGTGGCCAGCAGGGCGAGCTTGGCGAATACGACTTTCATGGGCAGGTCGGCTCTCTGGGGACAGCTCTCTGGGGACGTTCGGCCAGCGTACAGCGGGGAAATACGTTGTTCGTTACTGAATGGTCTTGCTCGCCTCGGGCGAGGCAATGCTTTGCGCGCCGGCGCTGTTGATCGCCTTGACCACCACGTAGTAGGTGCCCGGTGCGAGCGACTCCAACTGGTGGCCCAGTGCGGCGGGGTTGTTCACCGCCACCGAGGCGCCATAGCTGCCGGAGCGGCTGCCGTAGTAGATGCGGTAGCCCGCCAGATCGTTCAGTGGACTGCCGTCCTCGTTGGTGAGCGGCGCTTCCCACGTGAGCGCCAGGCTGCGGTCGCCGCGGCCCAGGTTCGGCGCGGGGGACACGTCGTCCGTTGCGCCGCTCCCGTCGGCGTTGCCCGGCGCTTCGGCATGCGAGGCGTCGGGCGCGGGTTCGGACGGCGCCCCACCCGAACCGCCGCCACAGGCCGCCAGCCAGGCGGCGGTCGCCAAAGCGAGCAGCAGGGCGCTGCGGCGGGTGGTGCGGAAGGTCGTCGAGGCGGCGGTGTTCATCGAAGTGGTCGAAGGAATGGTCGAAGGAACAGCCCTCGGGAGGGCGGATTTCGCGGAGAAAAGAGGCGGGCCTGTGGCGCCGCTCGGTGCGTGACCACCGACTGAGCGGGCAGCTACGAGATGTGTCGGCCGATGGCGAGCGGAGGATTAGCGTTTCGTTGTTACCGAACGCTCGGCGACGTGTCTGTCGGTGTCCGGCGTAAGAATTCGCTGTTGCATTACGCATTCCGGCGCAACAGCCATGCCGCCGCGCGACGGCTGCCAAAACGAACCGGTTGCGTCGAGTGGGCACCTCGCTGAACCGGCGCTGGATTCGCTCGGTTACGTTTTCGACAACGAGCGGTCGATGAGACGCAGAAAGCGCTGCGTTGCCGACCTCAAGCGGCAATCAGCTTCCTAGAATCCGAAACTTCCGTCGCTGCCAAGGGGTCCACGCGCCATGTCCGTGTTGCGCATATCCGTCGTTCTTGCGGGACTCATGCTGGCGTCGGCCGTGGCCGGCTTCAATGCGCGGCCGGAGTCCAAGCCGCCGGGCAGTGCGCCGCGCTACGTGCTCGAAGACACCGTGCCCACGCAGTTCGGCGACTGGCGTGTGCTGCCGGAGCAGGGCGGGCTGGTCGTGAACCCGCAGACGCAGGAGCTGCTGGACAAGCTCTACAGCCAGTTGCTCACGCGCACTTATGTGAACGGCAGCGGCTACCAGATCATGCTGTCGCTCGCCTACGGCGACGAGCAGCGCGGCAACCTGCAGGCGCACAAGCCGGAGGTGTGCTACCCGGCGCAGGGCTTCGCGCTGCACAGCAACGAGGAAGCCCTGATTCCCACGGCCTTCGGCGACATCGCCGCGCGCCAGCTCGACACCAGCCGCGGCGCGCGCGAGGAGCCGGTGACCTACTGGTTCACCGCCGGCGACACGCAGGTGCGCAACAAGCTGGAACTGCGCATGGTCGAGATCAAGATGGGCCTGACCGGCGAGATCCCCGACGGGCTGCTTTTCCGCGTGTCATCGATCGACGGCTCACCGGAGCGGGCGTTCGAGATGCACGAGGAGTTCGTCGCCGCCTTGCTGCAGGCCGTGACGCCGGTCGATCGCAAGCGCCTGAGCGGCCTCGGAGACGGGGCAGCGCCGGGCTGAGCGGCGAGTCGCTCGCCTGTCGGGCGGGGCACGAACCGGCGTCAGTGGCTCATGGCGCTGCGCGCCACCCGCGACGCGTGAACCCGCGACCAAGCAAACGCCGCGGATCCGGCTCCGCCGGTCCGCTGGTGTTGCCTTGCAGGCCGCGCCGGGCCAGTGGCCAGGCCCTTCGCCAGGCACGAAAGGTCCACTGGACCTTTCGTGTCCGGGCTCAGCCCCCTGGGGGGCGCGCGAAGCGCGTAGGGGGGAGCTTATTTCCCGCGGCCGATACCGGTGTATTCGATGCCGAGCGCCGCCATCAGCGCCGGATCGTAGAGATTGCGCCCATCGATCACCACCGGCTGCTTCAAGCGGGTGCGGATCTGGTCGAAGTCGGGGCTCTTGAACTCCTTCCACTCGGTCACGATCAGCAGCGCGTCGGCGCCTTCCAGCGCTTCGGCCGCGGTGTCGACAATGTCGATGCCGGCCAGCCCGTCGAAGACGCGGCGTGCCTCGGCACCGGCGATCGGGTCGTAGGCGCGGATGAGTGCGCCGCGGTCGATCAGCGCCTGCACCACCACGCGGCTCGGCGCATCGCGCATGTCGTCGGTGTTGGGCTTGAACGCGAGGCCCCACACGGCGAAGCGGCGCCCGGCCAGGTCTTCGCCGAAGCGCGCGACCACCTTGTCGACCAGCACCTGCTTCTGCCGCTGGTTGGCCGATTCCACCGCCTGCAGCACCTGCAGCTCGATGCCGTGGTCGCGTGCGGTGTGCACCAGCGCCTTCACGTCCTTGGGAAAGCACGAGCCGCCGTAGCCGGCGCCGGCATACAGGAAGTGGTAGCCGATGCGCGGATCGCTGCCGATGCCCTTGCGCACGAGTTCGATGTCGGCGCCGACCCGCTCGGCCAACAGCGCCAGCTCGTTCATGAAGCTGATGCGCGTGGCGAGCATGGCGTTGGCCGCGTACTTGGTGAACTCGGCGCTGCGCACGTCCATGAGGTGCAGCCGGTCGTGGCTGCGGATGTAGGGCGCGTACAGCGCGCGCATCAACAGGGTGGCGCGCTCGTCATCCGCGCCGATGATGATGCGGTCGGGGCGCATGAAGTCCTCGACGGCCGCGCCTTCCTTGAGGAATTCCGGGTTCGAGACCACCGCGAAATCGACGGCCACATCGCGTGCCGCGAGTTCTTCGGCGATGGCCGCGCGCACCTGGTCGGCCGTGCCCACCGGCACCGTGCTCTTGTCGACCACCACCTTGTAGTCGGTCATGTGGCGGCCGATGTTGCGCGCCGCGGCCAGCACATATTGCAGGTCGGCCGAGCCGTCCTCGTCGGGCGGGGTGCCCACGCCGATGAACTGCAGCGTGCCGTGGTTGACGGCGGCCGACACGTCGGTCGTGAACTGCATGCGCCGGGCAGCGACGTTGCGCTTGACCAGTTCCTGCAGCCCCGGCTCGTGGATCGGGATGCCGCCGTCGTTGAGCTTGTGGATCTTGGCGGCGTCCAGGTCCAGGCACAGGACGTGGTTGCCCATTTCCGCCAGGCAGGCGCCGGTGACGAGGCCGACATAGCCCGTCCCGATGATCGTGACCTTCATCCGCTGCTTCCCGAATCGTTGTGGATCCGGGAAGCCTTAGCAATTAGCTTGCCCGCCCGTAGGTGTCGTCGAAGCGCACGATGTCGTCCTCGCCGAGATAGCTGCCGGACTGCACCTCGATGATCTCCAGCGGCACCTTGCCCGGGTTGGCGAGGCGGTGCGTCGCGCCCAGAGGGATGTAGGTGCTCTGGTTCTCGCTGAGCAGCGTGACCGAGTCACCGTTGGTCACCTCGGCCGTGCCGCGCACGACGATCCAGTGCTCGGCGCGGTGGTGGTGCTTCTGCAGGCTCAGCGAGGCGCCCGGCTTGACCATGATGCGCTTGACCTGGAAGCGCTCGCCCGCGTCGATGCCGTCGTACCAGCCCCAGGGCCGATGCACCTGGCGGTGCAGCGAGTGTTCGCTGCGCCCGGCGCCCTGCAACTGCGCGACGATGTGCTTCACGTCCTGGCAGCGGCTGCGGTCGATCACGAGCACCGCGTCGGGCGTCTCGATCACGACCACGTTGCTCAGGCCCACGCAGCCGACGAGCCGGCTGGTCGCGTGCACGAGCGTGCCGCGGCTGTCGCGCAGCAGGGCGTCGCCCACCGCCACGTTGCCGTCGGCGTCCTTGGTGCCGACCTGCCAGACCGCGTCCCAGGCGCCGAGGTCGGACCAGCCGGCGTCCAGCGGCACCATGCGCACGTCGAAGGCGCCATCGCCGCGCGGTGCGGCCGCGGCGGGCTCCATCACCGCGTAGTCGACTGATTCAGCCGGAATGGCGGCGAACTGCGCCGGACCCGGCCGCAGGAAGCTCGCATCCGACGTTCGCGCGGTCCAGGCGTTGCGCGTGGCAGCGGCGATGTCGGGGCGGAATCGCTCGATCGCGGCGAGCCACATGGAGGCCCGCACGACGAACATGCCGCTGTTCCAGAAGTAGTGACCCCGCGCCAGGTAACGCTCGGCCGTGGCGAGGTCGGGTTTCTCGACGAACTCGGCCACCGTGCGCGATTCTTCGAGGCCCGGTTCGGCGCCGGCGCTGATGTAGCCGAAGCCGGTTTCCGCCCGGTCGGGCTGGATGCCGAGGATCACGATCGCGCCGGTATCGGCCACGCGTACCGCACGGCGCAGCGCCTGCGTGAAGGCGGCTTCGTCGGTCACCGTCTGGTCGGCGGGCGTGACCACGAGCACCGGGTCGGCGCCGCCTTCTTGCGCATGCAGTGCGGCGAGCGTCATTGCGGGCGCGGTGTTGCGCCCGGTGGGTTCGAGCAGCACGGTGGCCGGCGGCAACTTCGTCTCGCGCAGTTGGTCGAGCACGAGAAAGCGGTGCTCCTCATTGCCGACGACGCAGGAGGCGCCCACCTCGATGCCATCACCGGCCAGCGACGCGAGCCGAGTGGCCGCCTGCTGAAACAGGCTGCGGTTGCCCTGCAGCACCAGGAACTGCTTCGGGTGCTGCGCGCGCGACAGCGGCCACAGCCGCGTGCCGCTGCCGCCGGCCATGATGACGGGCTGGATGGTGATGGTTGTCATGGAGTCGATGAGAGGTCCGGCGCCGAGCCTCGCCGGCACGGGCTGGCGAGGCAACGGATTCTCGCAGTTGCTTCACCGTGCTTCGCGACACCCGCGCCGCGTGAAACAGACGGATCAAGCGAACGCCGCGGAACCGGCTCCGCCGGGCCGCTGGCGTTGCCCCCTTGAGGGGGCGCGCGAAGCGCGTAGGGGGTGGTTCGTCACACGGCAAAGCCCTGCGGGTTGTCGCGCTGCCAGCGCCAGCTGTCTTCGCACATCGCGTCCAGCCCGCGCGTGGCCTGCCAGCCGAGCACCGAGCGCGCGAGCGACGGATCGGCATAGCAGGCGGCCACGTCGCCGGGACGGCGCGCGACGATGTCGTAAGGCACGGGGCGCCCGCTCGCCTGCTCGAAGGCGCGCACCAGCTCCAGCACGCTGTAGCCGCGGCCGGTGCCGAGGTTCACCGTGATGCCGCGGCCGGCGTCGAGCAGGTGATGCAGCGCGGCCACGTGGCCCTCGGCCAGGTCGAGCACGTGGATGTAGTCGCGCACGCCGGTGCCGTCGGGCGTGTCGTAGTCGTTGCCGAAGACCTGCAGGCGCGCTCGCTTGCCCACCGCCACCTGCGTCACGTAGGGCATCAGGTTGTTCGGCGTGCCGCGCGGGTCTTCGCCGAGGGTGCCGCTTTCGTGCGCGCCCACCGGGTTGAAGTAGCGCAGCAGGGCGATCTTCCAGGCCGGGTCGGCGCGTTCGACATCGCGCAGGATGTCCTCGCTCACCAGCTTGGTCGCGCCGTAGGGGTTGGTGGCCGACAGGCGCGCGGTCTCGGGAATCGGCAGGCGCTCGGGGTCGCCGTAGACGGTGGCGCTGGAGCTGAACACCAGTGCGCGGCAGCCGTGCCGCTCCATTGCGCGGCACAGCGTGAGCAGGCCGCCGACGTTGTTGGCGTAGTAGGCCAGCGGTTTCTGCGTGCTCTCGCCCACCGCCTTGAAGGCCGCGAAGTGCACCACCGCATCGATGCGTTCGCGCGCGAACAGGTCATCCAGTCCGGCGGTGTCGCCCACGTCGGCCTGCACGAAACGCGGTTCCTGCCCCGCGAGGCGCCGCAGGCGGTTTAGCACCTCGGGCGAGCTGTTGGAGAAGTCGTCCAGCCCGATGACGCGAAAACCCGCCGCCAGCAGCGCCAGCCAGGTGTGCGAGCCGATGTAGCCCGTGGCGCCCGTCAACAGAACAGTCTTCATCTTCATTTCATCGCGCGACGTGCAAACTGGGGATCAAGCAAACGCCGCGGATCCGGCTCTGCCGGTCCGCTGGTGTGCCTCGCAGGCCGCGCCGGGCCAGTGGCCCGGCCCTTCGCCGGGCACGAAAGGTCCACTGGACCTTTCGTGTCCGGGCTCAGCCCCCTTGAGGGGGCGCGCGAAGCGCGTAGGGGGTGGGTGAGTCACCGCAAGACGAACTGGCCGAAACAGCCGAAGATGTCGGCGTCGTAGGCGTTGTCGCGCGATTCGCGGGCGATGTTGCAGCCGACAGTGACGGCGCGCGTCGGCGACCAGTTCACGCCCAGCCCGTAGCTGTCCGCCGAACTGCTGGCGCTGCTGGCGAAGGAACTGCTGCGGTGGCGGATACGTGCGTTGAGCGAGGTCTTGGCCGTCAGTTCGTAGAGCGCCTGCAGACCGACCTGCGTGCTGATGCGGGCGCTGTCCACGTTGACCGGGTTCTGGTCGGGCGCGAACTGGAAGAAGGTGGTCTCGGTGCCGGTGTCGCGAATGGCCGAGGCGCTGAAGCTCAGCCGCCCGCCGGGGTTGAAGCCCCAGATGATCGAGCCCGTCACGCCCGACACGTCGGGGGTGATGGCGGTGGAGTAGTCCTGGTCGGTCAGGCTGATGCGGCCATCGAGCGTGCTGCGGCCGGTGGGCTTCCAGACGGCGGTGAAGTCGATGTCGCGGCGCTTGGACTTCTGCGGGCCGATGATGTTGGGCGCGGCGATCAGCGCGTTCGGCCGGTCGACCTCGGTGTAGCGCAGGCCGACGCCGAGGCTCAACAGGTCGGAGCTGCTCCAGCGCAGGCCGATGTTGGCGGTGTCCTGCGTGTTCTCGCGCACGATGTACTCGATGGTCGAATAGTCGACGCGGCGATTGGCGTAGCCCGCCTCGAGCGCGAGCGACGCCGCGATGCCGTAGCGCACGCGCGCGGCCACCTGGCGCGCGTTCTCGATGTTCTTGCGGTTGATGACGATGGGCTGCAGATCGGGCGCGGTGTCGTTCGCCAGCCGCTGGCTCGCGCCCACGCTCAGGCTGCCCGACAGGCGCTCGATGGTCTCCCATTGCAGGCCGGCGCCGAGCGTGTAGCTCACGTTGTCGAGCAGCGACAGGTCGGCGTGCGAGTTGTTGTTGATCGAGCCACGCGCAAACACGCGCTGGCGGCCCAGCTGCGTGTCGACGCCGCCCAACAGGCCGACGCTCGTGATGGTGTCCGACTGTTCGTTGGTCGGCGAACGGAAGACGTTCGATTCGTGCGTCACCCCGAGGCTCGCGCCGAGGTAGTACGGGCGTTCCTGCGCCCACGCGCCGGTGGCGCAGGCCGTCGCCGCGGCGACGGCGAGGAGGCGAAGCGGAAGACGGCGCGCGGGGCGTGCTTGGCGAATCATGGACAGTCTCCAGGGTGGTTGTGCTTCGAGGCCCGCGGGCGCGAGCCGGCGCGTGAACTCAGTGGCGTCTCAGTGGCGGATCAGTAAGCGTGGCGGTCGAAGAAGACCAGCCGGATGGTACGCACAATGATCTGCAGATCGAGCCCGAGGCTCCAGTTGCGCAGGTACTCCAGGTCGTACTCGACGCGCGCCTTCATCTTCTCGATGGTGTCGGTCTCGCCGCGGTGGCCGTTGACCTGTGCCCAGCCGGTGATACCCGGCTTCACCTTGTGGCGCACCATGTAGGCCTTGATGATGCGGCGGTACTCCTCGTTGTGCGCCACGGCGTGCGGGCGCGGCCCGACGATGCTCATGCGCCCCTGCAGCACGTTGAAGAACTGCGGCAGTTCGTCCAGCGAGGTGCGGCGGATGAAGGCGCCGAAGGGCGTGATGCGCGGGTCGTCCTTGGTCGCCTGGCGCACCACCGAACCGTTGTCCTGCGCGCGCATGGAGCGGAACTTGTAGACGATGATCTCGTCGCCGTCGAGCCCGTTGCGCCGCTGCCTGAAGATCACCGGGCCGGGCGAGGTGAGCTTCACGCCGATGGCAATGGCCAGCAGCAGCGGCGAGATGAGGATCAGGATGACGCTCGCGAGGATCACGTCGCTCACCCGCTTGACGAGGTCGTTGGTGCCGGTGAACGGCGTCTCGCAGATGCCCACCACAGGCACGCCGTTCATGTCCTGCAGCCGGCCCTGGATGATGCTGATGCCGAACACGTCGGGCACGAAGAAGAGCGACGCCGTCGTGCCCTGCAACTGCTCCAGCAGCTCGACGATGCGCGGCTGCGAGCCGAGCGGCAGGGTGATGTAGACCTCGCGAATGCCGTGCTGCGTGACGTACTCCGAGACTTCCTTCAGCCCACCCAGGCGCTGCGTGATGGCGGCCTGGTCGAGCCGGTCGTCGGTGCGGTCGTCGAAGTAGCCGGTGAAGTCGACGCCGAGCTCGTGGCTCGCGTTCAGCGCCCGCGACACCTTCACGCCCAGCGGCCCCGCGCCCACCACCACGGCGGAGCGGCGCGCCTCTGGCTTGGCGGCGTGGTACTTGACGACGCGGCTGCCGATCCACACCGCCGTCCACTGCAGGATGGGCGTGGCGATGCCCCAGATCATCAGCGCGTCGGTGGCGAAATAGCGCAGGCTGCTGGTGGCGTAGCCGCACAGCGCGAGGATGACCAGCAGCGTGACCCATGACACCGTGAGGTCCACGGCGCCGGCCAGCAGGCTCTCGCGAAAACGGTTGCGCCCGGGGAAGGTGAGCGCAAACACGAGCAGGCACAAGGTCAGTTCGGGCCGGCCCATCGACACGCCGACCCAGGCGTTGGCGGCGGCCAGCGTGAGCACGGTGATTGCCGGTTCGAGGAACGCCGCGACCAGCGAGGTCACCGATTGGGGTGCGCTGTAGAAGGTTCTCTTGTAGGTGCGGTCTTCGAACATCGTTCCGAGGTGATCCCATGCCGGGGCTGCTCTGCGGCAGCTCCTCGGCATCTGCGTGCAACGATCGGGCCAGGCCGTCTTCGCACGCGGGGAATCGGAGGGGAGGACATGCCCGCTACACGTCGGACCCCCGGTTCAGTGAGCGCGGATTCTCCCTCAATCCACCGCGGCGGCTGTGACCGTTTCCTACCGGCTGCGGCGAGCCTGCCTGCCTACAATCCGCGGATGTTTCGCACCCTGCAGCAGCTGGCCACCACGGCCGCGATGGAGCGCTTCGTGCTCCTGGCCAACCACGTGATCGCAAGCGAAGAGGCGGCGGTGCGCCGGCTCGCGCCGCATGCCGGACGCAGCATCCGCGTTGAGATGACGGGCTGGCCGTCGCTGCTGCCGGCGCTGCCTTCGCTGGTGTTCGGCATCACCCGCGCCGGCCTGCTGGAGTGGTCGGCCGCCGAAGCGCCGGCCACGGCCGATCTGGAATTGCGCGTCGACGCATCGCGCCCGGCGCACCTGCTGATGGAGGCCGCTTCGGGCCGGCGTCCGGCGGTCGAGGTGTCGGGCGACGCCGCGCTCGCGGCCGACGTGAGCTGGCTGATGGACAACCTGCGCTGGGACATCCAGGACGATCTCGCCCGGGTGATCGGCGAAGGCCCGGCGCGCGAGCTGGCCCGTGTCGGCGCGATGGTGGCGAACGGCCTGCGCGAGTCGGTCGCGATGCTCGCCCGTGTGCCCGACCGCTGGCGGCGCCGGGACGGCGACCACCCCGCGGGCGCCGACCAGCCGCCAGCGCGATGAGGCACCTCGCCCGGCTCGTCTTCATCGTCTTCACGGTTCTGCGATTCGGGCTGGACGAGCTGGCGCTCTCCGGCTTCAAGCGGCGCCGCGTGCGCCTGCTCTCGCGCCTGATCACCATCGGCCGCAACCTCGACGCCCCGCGCGGCCAGCGCTTGCGCATGGCGCTGGAGCGGCTGGGTCCGATCTTCGTCAAGTTCGGGCAGGTGCTGTCCACCCGGCGCGACCTTCTTCCGGCAGACATTGCCGAAGAACTGGCGAAATTGCAGGATCGCGTGCCGCCGTTTCCTGCCGCGCAGGCCCGGCGCATGGTCGAGCAGGCCTTCGGCAAGCCGATCGACGCGGTGTTCACGAGCTTCGAGGCCGAGCCGGTGGCCAGTGCGTCGATTGCGCAAGTGCACTTTGCCGTGCTGAAAAGCGGCCGCGAGGTCGCGGTCAAGGTGCTGCGCCCCGGCATGCTGGCCGTGATCGACGACGACCTCTCGCTCATGCGCACGCTCGCGCGCTGGGTGGAGCGCTTGTCGCCCGACGCCAAGCGGCTCAAGCCGCGCGAAGTGGTGGCCGAGTTCGACAACTACCTGCACGACGAACTCGATCTCGTGCGCGAGGCGGCCAACGCGGCGCACCTGCGGCGCAACATGCTGGGCCTCGATCTGGTGCTGGTGCCCGAGATGGTGTGGGACTACTGCACCTCCACGGTGATCGTCATGCAGCGCATGCACGGCGTGCCGATCAACCAGCTGCAGCGGCTGCGCGACGCCGGCGTGGATATCCCCAAGCTCGCGCGCGACGGCGTGACGATCTTCTTCACCCAGGTATTCCGCGACGGCTTCTTCCACGCCGACATGCACCCGGGGAACATCCAGGTGAGCCTCGCGCCCGAGACCTTCGGGCGCTACATCGCGCTCGACTTCGGCATCGTGGGCACGCTCACCGAGGTCGACAAGGAATACCTCGCGCAGAACTTCATCGCCTTCTTCCGCCGCGACTACAAGCGCGTGGCCGAGCTGCATGTGGAGTCGGGCTGGGTGCCTGCGAACACGCGCGTCGATGAACTCGAAGGCGCCATCCGCGCCGTGTGCGAACCGCACTTCGACCGGCCGCTGAAAGACATCTCGCTCGGCCAGGTGCTGCTGCGGCTGTTCCAGACCTCGCGCCGCTTCAACGTGGAGATCCAGCCCCAGCTCGTGCTGCTGCAGAAGACGCTGCTGAACGTCGAAGGGCTCGGCCGCCAGCTCGACCCCGAGCTCGATCTGTGGAGCACCGCCAAGCCCTTTCTCGAGCGCTGGATGCACGAGCAGATCGGCTGGCGTGGCCTGGTCGAGCGCTTCAAGAAGGAAGGGCCGCGCTACGTGCAGATGCTGCCCGAGCTGCCGCGGCTGCTGCATCGCGCGCTGCAGGAGCGGCCCGATGCCGCGCAGCATGCGCTGATCGCGCTGATACGCGAGCAGCGGCGCACCAACCGCCTGCTGGCGAGCTTGGCGTTCATCGCCTGGACCGCGGTGGTCGTGCTCGGCGTGGGCGCCTTCGTGCTGCTGGGCTGAGGCGCCTCTCGGCGGCTTTTGCCGCGATTCCCCGGGTTGCCGTCGCGCGCTGCGCCACTACACTTCGCGCCGTTTCGATCCCGCCCGCCCCCGACCGCACCGTTCGACCAGAGGAACCACCCGTGCTGATCGCCTTCGTCGTCCTCTACATGGCCGTCACCATCGCCATCGGCCTCGTCGCCGCCCGGCGGGTGAGCAACTCCAAGGACTATCTCGTCGCCGGTCGCAAGCTGCCGCTGTACATGAACGTCGCGACGGTGTTTGCCACCTGGTTCGGCGCCGAGACGGTGCTGGCGGTGTCGGCCACCTTCGTGTCGGGCGGGCTCAACGGCATTCCGGGCGATCCCTTCGGCGCCTCGGTGTGCCTGGTGCTTGCGGCGCTGCTGTTCGCGCGCTTGTTCTACCGCATGAGCCTGCTGACCATCGGCGATTTCTACAAGCACCGCTACGGCAAGGCGGTGGAAGTGCTCACCAGCGTCTCCATCACGCTGAGCTATCTCGGATGGACCTCAGCGCAGATGACGGCGCTCGGCCTGGTGATCAGCGTGCTGTCGGGTGGTGCCGTATCGCTCGACCAGGCCATCATCGCCGGCGCGCTCATCGTGATGATCTACACCCTCTTCGGCGGCATGTGGTCGGTGGCGTTCACCGACCTGTTCCAGACCGTGATCATCCTCATCGGGCTGACCGTAGTGGCCGTGGTCGTTGGCGACCTGGCCGGCGGCGCGCGCGAGGTGATCGCGCACGCCTCGGCGGCCGGCAAGCTCGACATGTTCCCGGCCGACATGAATGCGGCGGCGTGGTGGGCGATGGCCGGTGCGTTCTTCGCCTTCGCCTTCGGGTCGATCCCGCAGCAGGACGTGTTCCAGCGCATGACGAGCGCCAAGGACGAGAAGACGGCGGTGCGCGGCACCATCCTCGGCGGCCTGCTGTACTTCTGCTTCGCCTTCGTGCCGATCTTCATCGCTTATGCCGCCTACATGACCGACCCGACGCTGGTGCAGCTGTTCGAGTCGGACGACGGCCGGGTGATCCAGCGCGTGCTGCCCGATGTGGTGCTCGGCAGCATGCCGGTATGGGCGCAGATTCTCTTCTTCGGCGCGCTGCTGTCGGCCATCCTGTCGACTTCCAGCGGCGCGCTGCTAGCGCCCACGGCCATCTTTACCGAGAACGTGCTCAAGCCCTTCGTGCCGCGCATGAGCGACCGGCAGATGCTGCTGCTGCTGCGCGTGATCCTCGTGTGCTTCACCGCTGCAGCGCTGCTGTTCGCGCTCAACAGCACGAGCACGATGTACGAGATGGTGCAGAACGCCTACAACGTGACGCTGGTCGGCGCCTTCGTGCCGCTGATTGCGGGCGCCTACTGGAAGCGGGCCACCACGCAGGGCGCGCTCGCCGCCATCGTGATGGGTCTGCTCACCTGGTTTGTCGCGAACAATGCCGCGCCCGAGGCGATGATTCCGCCCAATCTGCTCGGGCTGTTCGCCTCGGCCCTCTTCATGGTCATCGGCTCGCTGGCTCCGCAGGTGCTCGCGCCGCGCGGCCACAGCGTCGAGCACACGATGCACCAGGCGAAGCAGGCCGAGCACCGCGCAGCGGCGCACTGAACGTGCGCTGAGTCGCGCGCGCGGGGCCTTTGCCACGGCGCCGAAACGGCCGCCGACCTATAATTTTTGGTTTTCCAATCAAGGGCTTAGCCATGCCGATCTACGCTTACCGCTGCGAAGCCTGCGGCCACGCGAAGGACGTGCTCCAGAAGATTTCCGACCCGCTGCTCACCACCTGTCCGGCGTGCGGCGCCGAGGCATTCACGAAGCAGGTTACCGCGGCGGGGTTCCAACTCAAGGGCTCGGGCTGGTACGTCACCGATTTCCGGGGCGGATCGAACGCGGGCGCACCGGCCAACGGCGCCGCGGGTGCCGACGCCAAGGGCGACAAGGGCGACAAGCCCGATGCGGCAAAGAGCGATGCAAGCCAGGCCGCAAAGCCTGCTGCGTCCGCTGCACCTGCCGCGGCCCCCGCTGCCGCAGCAGCGCCGGCGGCCTCCGGCGGAAGCGGCGGCACGCCCTCCGCATGACCGATCGCCTGTCGCACACGACCCGGACCGGCGCGTGAAGAAGTACCTCATTGCCGGGCTGCTGGTGTGGCTGCCGCTGGCCGTCACGATCTGGGTGCTGGGCTCGGTGCTCGGCCTGCTCGACGGCGTGTTCGCCTGGCTGCTCACCGGCGGCCAGGCGCTGCTGCCCGAGGCGGCCCGCCCGCCGCTGGAGATGCTCAAGCAGATCCCCGGCCTCGGCGTGATCGTGATGCTGGCCGGCCTGCTGCTGACCGGCGTGTTCGCCGCCAACATGGTGGGCCAGTGGTGGTTGCGCCAGGGCGCGAAGGTGCTGCACCAGATCCCGATCGTCAAGTCGATCTACAGCTCGGTCAAGCAGGTGTCCGACACGCTGTTCTCCAGCAGCGGCAACGCCTTTCGCGAGGCGGTGCTGGTGCAGTACCCGCGCACGGGCTCCTGGACCATTGCCTTCGTCACCGGCAAGCCCGGCGGCGAGGCGGCCTATCACCTCGACGGCGACTACCTCAGCCTGTACGTGCCCACCACGCCGAACCCGACCTCGGGCTTCTTCATCATGGTGCCGCGCAGCGACGTGGTGCCGCTGTCGATGAGCGTGGACGAAGCGCTGAAGTACATCATCTCGATGGGTGTCGTCGCGCCGCCGGTCTCCGTGATCCCGGTCGCGCGAAATCAGCCCGGTTGAGCGCCCCGGGACCCGCTGAAACTGCGCTCAACCGCCACGGCTGCACCGACCAGCGCCCCGCTTTCGCCGCCCGCCACCGTGCGCGGCGCTCGACCCCGACACTGGAGTGAATCAATGAGAACAACGTACTGCGGCCTCGTCAGCGAGGCGCTGATGGGCCAGACCGTGACGCTGATGGGCTGGGCCCATCGCCGGCGCGACCACGGCGGCGTGATCTTCATCGACCTGCGCGACCGCGAAGGCCTGGTGCAGGTGGTGTGCGACCCCGACCGCGCCGACATGTTCGCGACTGCCGAACACGTGCGCAACGAGTTCTGCCTGAAGATCGTCGGCAAGGTGCGCGCGCGCCCGGCCGGCACCGAGAACACGCATCTCACCAGCGGCAAGATCGAAGTGCTGTGTCACGAACTCGAGGTGCTGAACCCGAGCATCACGCCGCCCTTCCAGATCGACGACGAGAACCTGTCGGAGACCACGCGTCTCACGCACCGCGTGCTCGACCTGCGCCGCCCGGCGATGCAGAAGAACCTCATCCTGCGCTACCGCGTGGCGATGGAAGTGCGCAAGTTCCTCGATGCCAACGGCTTCATCGACATCGAGACGCCGATGCTCACCAAGAGCACGCCCGAAGGCGCACGCGACTACCTCGTGCCCAGCCGCGTCAACGACGGCATGTTCTTCGCGCTGCCGCAGTCGCCCCAGCTCTTCAAGCAATTGCTGATGGTCAGCGGCTTCGACCGCTACTACCAGATCACCAAGTGCTTTCGCGACGAAGACCTGCGCGCCGACCGCCAGCCCGAGTTCACGCAGATCGACATCGAGACCAGCTTCCTCACCGAAGAGGAAATCCGCGCGATGTTCGAGGGCATGATCCGCACGGTGTTCAAGAACACCATCGGCGTCGATCTGCCCGAGTACCCGGTGATGCCGTACACCGAGGCCATGCACCGCTTCGGCTCCGACAAGCCCGACCTGCGCGTCAAGCTCGAGTTCACCGAACTCACCGACGTGATGGCCGATGTCGACTTCAAGGTCTTCAGCACGCCGGCGACGACCAAGGGCGGGCGGGTGGCTGCGCTGCGCGTACCCAAGGGCGGCGAGATGAGCCGCGGCGAGATCGACGCCTACACCGAGTTCGTGAAGATCTACGGCGCCAAGGGCCTGGCCTGGATCAAGGTCAACGACCTCGCGAAGGGCCGCGAGGGGCTGCAAAGCCCCATCGTGAAGAACCTGCACGATGCGGCGCTCGCCAAGATTCTGGAGCGTACCGGCGCGCAGACGGGCGATGTGATCTTCTTCGGCGCCGACAAGGAAAAAGTCGTCAACGACGCGCTGGGCGCCCTGCGCGTGAAGATCGGCCACAGCGAGTTCGGCCGCACGCACGATCTCTTCGAGGACAAGTGGGCGCCGCTGTGGGTGGTCGACTTCCCGATGTTCGAGCACGACGACGAAGGCCAGCGCTGGAACGCCGTGCACCACCCCTTCACCGCGCCGAAGGACGGCCACGAGGACCTGATGGACACCGACCCCGGCGCCTGCGTGTCCAAGGCCTACGACATGGTGCTCAACGGCTGGGAACTCGGCGGCGGCTCGGTGCGTATCCACCGCGCCGACGTGCAGAGCAAGGTGTTCGACGCGCTCAAGATCGGTCCCGAGGAAGCGCAGCTCAAGTTCGGCTTTCTGCTCGACGCCCTGCAATACGGCGCGCCGCCGCACGGCGGCCTGGCCTTCGGCCTCGATCGCCTCGTCACGCTGATGACCAAGGCCGAGTCGATCCGCGACGTGATCGCCTTCCCCAAGACCCAGCGCGCGCAGGACCTGCTGACCGGGGCGCCGAGCCCGGTGGACGAGAAGCAGTTGCGGGAGTTGCACATCCGGTTGAGGAGTGCGCAGACGCCGGCTTGAGAGAAAGGGGTCATGCAGAATCGAAGGGCGCCCCGTGGCGCCCTTTTCTTTTTCTCGGACACGATGCTGCAGCCCTTCAAGATCCCCGAATCCGTTCTCGTGGTGATCCATACCGCCGAGTTGGAAGTGCTGCTCATCGAGCGCGCCGACCGCCCGGGTTTCTGGCAAAGCGTCACCGGCTCGAAAGACCGGATCGACGAGCCGCTCATCGAGACCGCGGTGCGCGAGGTGGCCGAGGAGACGGGTATCGTCATCGGGTCGGCGCAGGTGCCCTTGCAGAACCTGCGCGACTGGAACATGCGCAACGTCTACGAGATCTATCCCGTCTGGCGCCACCGTTACGCGCCGGGCGTCATGCACAACACCGAGCACTTGTTCGGCCTGCGCGTGCCGCGCGGCATCGCGGTGAGGCTCGCGCCGCGCGAGCATCTGCGCCACGAATGGCTGCCGCTGCGCGAGGCGGCCGACCGCTGCTTCTCCCCGTCCAACGCCGAAGCCGTGCTGCAACTTCCGCGCTTTCTCGACCCGACATGAAGTCCACGCCGGCCCCGTTCGCACCCTCCACGCTGATGAGCAGCACGCGGCTGCGCGTGGCCACCTACAACATCCACAAGGGTGTGCGTGGCGTCGGTCCGCGGCGGCGGCTGGAGATCCACAACCTGGCGCTCGGCGTCGAGGCGCTCGATTCCGACCTCGTGTTCCTGCAGGAGGTGCGGTCCTCGAACCAGCGCGAGGCACTTCAGTTTCCCGACACCAACATCGGCTGGCCGCGTTCGCCGCAAGCCGACTTCCTCGCGCCGCTCGGCTACGACGTGGCCTACCGCACCAATGCCGTCACCCGGCACGGCGAGCACGGCAACGCGCTGCTGTCGCGCTGGCCGATGGGCGATATCGGCCATCAGGACGTGTCGGATCACCGCTTCGAGCAGCGCGGCCTGCTGCACGTGCCCGTGCAGTGGAACGACATCACCGTGCACGCCATCGTGGCCCACCTCGGGCTGATGCACTCCGGCCGCGTGCGCCAGGTCGAGCGCATTTCGGCCTTCATCGAGAGCGTGGTGCCTCACTGCGAACCCATCGTGCTGGCCGGCGACTTCAACGACTGGGGCGAGAAGCTCGACGCGCCGATGCGGCGCATGGGCCTGCAGCGCGCGCAGTGCGAGGCGACGCCCGTGCCGCGCACCTTTCCCTCGCTGGTGCCGTTCTTCTCGCTCGACCGCATCTACCAGCGCGGCTTTCGCTGCGTCTCGTGTCACGCGCCGCGCGGCAACACCTGGGCGCGCATGTCCGACCACCTGCCGCTGGTGGCCGAACTCGAGTTCGCCTGAGAGCGCCGCGGCATGTCGACAGACCTCACCCTTCGCGCGGCCCGGCATGCCGACGGCTGAGGCGCCGCCGCCGGCCGCGCTGTGGCGTGCGCTGCCGCGCGCGCTGTTCACCGGCGGCAACGAGGTGCGTCTGCTGCGCGGCGGCGACGACATGTTCCCGGCGATGTGCGAGGCCATAGCGCGCGCGCACCACGACGTCTGGCTCGCCACCTACATCTTTCACGACGACGACTGCGGCCAGCAGGTGATGGATGCGCTCATCGCCGCGGCGCGGCGCGGCGTGCGTGTGCGCGTGGTCGTCGACGGCTTCGGCTCCAAGGCCACACTCGGCGAGTTGCGCGAGCGGCTCGAACCGGCGGGCGTGGCGCTCGCCGCGTTCCGCCCGATCGGCCGCTGGTGGGACTGGATGCAGCCCGGCCAGATGCGCCGCCTGCACCAGAAGCTGTGCGTGGTCGACGGGCTCGACGCCTTCGTCGGTGGCATCAACATCATCAACGACCGCTACGACCTGCGCCACGGCCTGGGCGATGCGCCGCGGCTCGATTTCGCCGTGCACGTGCGCGGCATCGTCGCCCGGCCGATCGAACACGCCGCGCGCGCCGCGTGGACGCGCGCCTGGTTCGGCCGCGACTTCCGCGAGGAGATCGTGGCCCTCGCTCGCGGTGCCGAGCCGATCGCGCGGCTGCGCAGCCTGCTTCGGCGCATGCGCATGCCGGGGCGGCGCGACCTGCGCATCGGCTTCGCCGACCTGCCGCCGGTGCAGGTGGCCTTCGTCGTGCGCGACAACCTGCGTCAGCGCCGCACCATCGAGCGCAGCTACATCGACGCCATCCGCGGCGCGCGCGACCACGTCGATCTGATGTCGCCGTACTTCTACCCCGGCCACAAGTTCCGCCACGCCCTGCGGCATGCGGCCAGGCGCGGCGTGAAGGTGCGGCTGCTGCTGCAGGGCAAGCTCGACTACCGCATCGCCGGCCTCGCGGCGCGCGTGCTGTATGACGAGTTGCTCGCGAGCGGCGTGCGCGTGTTCGAGTACACGCCTGCTTTCCTGCACGCCAAGGTGGCGGCGGTTGACGGCGACTGGGCGACGGTCGGCAGCTCCAACATCGATCCGCTGTCGCTGCTGTTGAACCTGGAGGCGAATGTCATCGTGCGCGACGCCGACTTCAACGCGGCGGTGTCGCGGCATTTCGAGGACGCCATCGCCTTGTCGCGCGAAGTGGGCAACGAGCAGTTGCGGGGCAACAATTTCGGCTGGTTCCTGATTCGTGGCTTCGTCGCATGGTGCGCGCATGTCTATTTGCGAATCGGTGGCGCGACCGGGCGGTACTAGATCGGGACCGGCATGCCATCTGCTCAGCATGCCCCGATGGTTGAAGCCCGTTCCAGCGACCTGATCGTCGAGCGCCCCGAAGGGCTGTACTGCCCGCCGGGCGGCTTCTACATCGACCCGTGGCGACCGGTCGATCGCGCCGTCATCACCCATGCCCATGCCGACCATGCGCGCGCCGGCCACCGCCACTACCTCGCGGCGGCGCCGGGCGAAGGCGTGTTGCGCGCGCGGCTGGGCGACATCGCGCTGCAGACGCTGGCCTACGGCGAGGCCATCGAGCACCATGGCGTGCGCCTGAGCCTGCATCCCGCCGGCCACGTGCTCGGCTCGGCGCAGATGCGGCTGGAGCATCAAGGGCGCGTGTGGGTCGCCTCGGGCGACTACTTCGCGAGCGGCGCGGGCGACGACAACACGACCTGCGCGCCCTTCGAGCCGGTGCGCTGCGACTGCTTCATCACCGAATCGACCTTCGGCCTGCCCATCTACCGCTGGCGGCCGCAGCGCGAGGTGTTCGCTGACATCAACGAGTGGTGGCGGGGCAACGCCGAGAACGGCCGCGCCAGCCTGCTGATGGGTTACAGCTTCGGCAAGGCGCAGCGGCTGCTGGCCGGTGTGGATGCATCCATCGGCCCCATCGTCGTGCACGGCGCGGTGGAGCCGCTGAACCGGGCCTACCGCGCCGCCGGCGTGGCGCTGCCACCGACGCTCAACGTGATGGAGATCACCGACAAGGCGCTGCTCAAGCGCGCCCTCGTGATCGCGCCGCCCTCGGTGCACGGCAGCGCCTGGGCGCGCCGCTTCGGCGATGCGAGCGATGCCTTCGCCAGCGGCTGGATGCAGCTGCGCGGCGCGCGCCGCCGGCGCGGCATCGACCGCGGCTTCGTGCTCAGCGACCACGCCGACTGGCCGGGCCTGCAGCGCGCCATCGAGGCCACCGGCGCCGAGCGCGTGATCGTCACCCACGGCTATGAGGCGGTGATGGTGCGCTGGCTCAGCGACCAGGGTCTGGACGCCGGCGCCTTCCGCACCGAATACGACGACGAGCGCGAAGACGTGGCGGTGGGCGAAGCGGTGCCTGCGCATCCGGGTGTCGAGCCGGACCAAGAGATCGAGCCGCCGCCATGAAGCAGTTCGCCGCGCTCTTCAACGCGCTCGATGCGAGCACAGCCACCAGCGCCAAGGTGGCTGCTCTGCGCGCGTACTTCGACACGGCGAATGATGCCGATGCCGCCTGGGCCGTCTACTTCCTTGCCGGCGGCCGCCCGCGCCAGGTGGTGCCGACCGCGCTGCTGCGCGCGCTGGCCTGCCGCGCCGCGCGCATCGACGAATGGCTGTTCGAGGAGTGTTACCAGGCGGTGGGCGATCTGGCCGAGACCATCGCGCTCGTGCTGCCGCCGCCGGCGCATCAAAGCGATATCGGCTTGGCGACATGGATCGAAGACCGCCTGCTGCCGCTGCGCGAGGCCGGGCTCGATGCGCAGTCGGAACGCATCCTCGGCTGGTGGGACGAACTCGACACGTCCGGCCGCTTTTTGCTCGCCAAGCTCATCGGCGGCGGTTTTCGTGTCGGCGTGAGCAAGCTGCTGGTGCAGCGCGCGCTGGCCGAGCATGCCGGCGTCGATGCCAAGCTGGTGGCGCAACGCATGATGGGCTACACCGACAAGACGGTGCGGCCCACGGCCGAGTCGTATCGGCAGTTGCTGTCGACCGAGGCGATGACCGACGGCGCTTCCGGCCAGCCCTATCCGTTCTTTCTCGCGCACGCGCTCGATGCGCTGCCGGCCGACTTCACGCAGCGCATCGGCGAGCCGGGTGACTGGCTGGTGGAGTGGAAATACGACGGCATCCGCGGCCAGCTCGTGCGCCGCGGCGGGCAGACGTGGATCTGGTCGCGCGGTGAGGAGTTGGTGACCGAGCGCTTTCCCGAGCTGGTGGAACTAGCGAAAAACCTGCCCGACGGCACCGTGCTCGACGGCGAGATCCTTGTCTGGAAAGACGATCGGCCCGCCCCCTTCAACCTGCTGCAGCAGCGCATCGGCCGCAAGACGCTGACCAAGAAGGTGCTCGCCGATGCGCCCGTGGGCTTCATCGCCTACGACCTGCTCGAATGGCGCGGCGACGACCTGCGCAACTGGCCGCAGCACGAACGCCGCGCGCTGCTGGAGCAGGTGGCATCGGCGCACGGCCTGCGCGTCTCGCCAGTGGTGACCGCGGCAACTTGGGACGACCTCGCGGCGCTGCGGGCCGAGTCGCGCGAGCGCGGCGTCGAAGGCTTGATGCTCAAGCACCGCGCGTCGCGCTATGGCAGCGGCCGCACCAAGGCCGAAGGCACGTGGTGGAAGTGGAAGATCGATCCGTTGAGCGTGGATGCGGTGCTGATCTACGCGCAGGCGGGGCATGGGCGGCGGGCGAGCGTCTACACGGACTACACCTTCGCGGTGTGGAACCGACCGCCCGCCGATGCGGCCGAAGCGCAGGCCGTGGTGGAGGCCATCGCCGCGCGGCAGCCTGCCGAGCCGGGGGCACTGCAACTCGTGCCGTTCGCCAAGGCGTATTCCGGGTTGACGGATGCGGAGTTCGCCGAAGTCGACCGCGTGATCCGCCAGCACACGATCGAGAAGTTCGGCCCCGTGCGCAGCGTGCGGCCGACGCTGGTGTTCGAGCTGGGTTTCGAGGGCATCAACCGCAGCACGCGGCACAAGAGCGGCATCGCGGTGCGCTTCCCGCGCATGCTGCGCATCCGGCATGACAAGCCGCTGTATGAGTCGGATACCTTGCAGACGCTGGAGGGGCTGTTGCGGCTGGCGGGAGGGTGAGGCTTGTTGTCTGCGTGGCCCTCACCCCAACCCTCTCCCGCGGGGCGGGAGAGGGGGCAACCCCAGGTGCACTGGCACCGCCGAAGCGCGCCGGCCGGCTCCCTCTCCCTCTCCCGCTCGCGGGAGAGGGCTGGGGTGAGGGCGCGCCCCTTCAGCCCGCCACAGCCTGCCGAATTCCCTGCACCACCGCCAGCCGCCCCACGCCAATCCCGTTCCAGTTGCGCAAGCCCACATCGCTCAACCCGCGCATGAACACCGCCTCCCCGTCATCCAACCGCACCAGCGCCTCGATCGCCGCCGCCATCACCACCTCAGCCGCACGCGCGTTGTTGCCGTCGTCGATCTTGATCGCCACGCCGACCCCGCGCTCCGGCAGCGCCGCGCAGTACACCCCTTCGGCCCCGACCTTGCAGAACACGCGCTCGCCCAGCCGTTGCATCACCCGCGTGTCGAAGCGGCCCGTGCCGGCCACCATGAACGGCGAAGCCGCCACCGCGCTGCGCAGCCGCCGTGCCGCGCGCGCGTGGCCTTCGCTCAGGCCGATGCCCGTGCCGAATCGCGCAAAGGCCAGCGCCAGCCGCCGCAGCGGAATCGCATAGGTCGGAATCGAGCAGCCGTCCGTGCCGCGCGGCGCTTCGGCGAGATCGAAACCGGTCGCCGCCTGCAGCGCCGCGCTCACCTCGCGCATGACCGGATGTTCGACGCCCACATAGCCGCGCACGAACTCACGCAAGCCCAGCCCGCCTTCGAGCAACGCACAGGCCACGCACACGAAGCCCGCGTGCTTGCCCGAGCAGTTGTTGTGCAGCGCGCTTGCCGCCTCGCCCTGCGCCGCCAGCGCCCGCGCCGCGGTGTCCAGCGCCGGCCAGTGGGTGCCGCATTCGAGCACGCCGGCATCGGTGCCGGCCTTGGCAAGCATCGCCTGCGCCGTGCGCACATGCGCCGGCTCGCCGTTGTGCGAGGCGCAGGCAAGGGCGAGTTCGTCGTCGGTGAGTCCGAGCCGATCGGCCGCGCCGCTGGCTACCAGCGGCAGTGCCTGTAGCCCCTTCACCGCCGAGCGCGGAAACACCGGGCGGTCGATGTCGCCGAGCGCTGCGAGCACGCCGCCGCTCGCATCGACCACCGCCACCGAACCGGCGTGCGCCGACTCCACCGCATCGCCACGCCACGCCTGCACCAGTACCGGATTCATCGCTCGCCGCCGCTCCGTTGGTTGATGGCAGCAAGGCTAGCGCAGCCGCCACGCGCCGCCCAGCGAGAATCCGCGCTCCGCCCATGCCCATCACCGCCGTCGCCCTCGTTCTCACCGCCGCGCTGCTTCATGCGCTGTGGAACATCGTGCTCAAGCGCTCGGGCAGTAATCGCCACCTGCCGCTCATCACCTCGCTGATGTTGATGGTGGTGTGGGCGCCGGTGGGCCTGTGGGTCGGTGTCGACGCGGTGCCGCACTGGGGCGCGACGGAATGGGCGCTGATGCTCGCAAGCGGCATCACCCACGTCCTGTACTTCAACGTGCTGCTGCGCGGCTACCGCATGAGCGACCTCACCGTGGTGTACCCGGTCGCGCGCGGCACCGGGCCGCTGATCAGTTCGTTCGGTGCCGTGCTGCTGCTCGGCGAAAGCCTGTCGGCGGCCGGCGTGGGCGGCGTGCTCGCCGTGGCCTTCGGCGTGTTCCTCATCGCCGGCGGCCCGGGCCTGTGGCGCGCGGCGCACGATCCGGCGCGGCGCGCACGGGTGCATGCGGGCCTCGGCTACGGCGCGCTCACCGGCTGCCTCATCGCCAGCTACACGCTGGTCGACGGCTACGCGGTGAAGGTGGCGCTGATCTCGCCCATCCTCGTCGACTACGGGGGCAACCTGCTGCGCATCCCCTTCATGCTGCCCTCGGCCCTGCGCGACCGGCCCGGTTTCGCGCAGGCGTGCCGCGAGCACTGGCGCGTGGGTCTGGTGGTGGCGCTGGTTGCGCCGCTGGCCTACGTGCTGGTGCTCTACGCGGTGCGGCTCGCGCCGCTGAGCCACGTGGCGCCGGCGCGCGAGGTGTCGATGCTGTTCGCCGCGCTGCTCGCCGGCAGCCTGCTCGGCGAAGGCGATCGTGGCCTGCGGCTGCTCGGTGCGGCCTTCATTGCCGGGGGCGTGATCGCGCTCGCCTTGGGTTGAGCGCATGAGCGCGAGCACGCCAGGCCTCGTCGGCGTCGACTTCACCAGCCGGCCGACGCGCCGCAAGCCGATCACCGTGGCCCTCGGCACGATGCAGGGTGGCGCAGTGACGCTCGTGCGGCTCGACGAGCACACGAGCTTCGACAGCTTCGCCGCCTGGCTGCGCGAGTCGGGACCCTGGGTGGGTGGCTTCGACTTTCCCTTCGGCCTGCCGCGCGAGCTGGTCGAATCGCTCGGCTGGCCGCGCGAATGGCTGCCGTTGATGCGCCACTACGCTGGCCTTAC
Source organism: Rhizobacter sp. (assembly GCA_036676235.1). Classification (GTDB taxonomy): domain Bacteria; phylum Pseudomonadota; class Gammaproteobacteria; order Burkholderiales; family Burkholderiaceae_C; genus JAKFDI01. The sequence goes on from JAKFDI010000096.1 coordinate 107,440, forward strand.
GCGCGCCGAGATCCGCACCACCTTTGCCGCGTTCTGCGACGCGCGGCCCCTAGGCGGGAAGTTCGCGCATCGCGTGTGCGACGCGCCGGCCGGATCCTCACCGTCGATGAAATGGGTCAACCCGCCGGTGGCCTACATGCTGCATGCCGGTGTGCCGCTGCTGATCGACGCCGGCGTGCACCTGCCCGGCCACCATGCCGGCGACACCGCGCGCGTGGCGCTGGAGGCCTACCCCGGTCTGCTCGCGCGCGAAGTGCTCGGCCGCCGCTCCTACAAGAGCGACGAGCGCAGCAAGCAAACCCCCGAGCGCCTGCTCGCGCGCAAGGACCTGATCGAGACGCTGGCGCAGGGCCGCACCCGTCTCGGCCTGCGGCTGCGCGTGAGCCATGCACAGCGTGATGCGCTTGCCGACGACGCCTCCGGCGACCGCCTCGACGCAGTGTTGTGCCTCATGCAGGCCGCGTGGGCTACCAGACAGCCCGGCTACGGCGTGCCGCCGAACGTCGACCCGCTGGAAGGGTGGATCGTCAGCGCAGCGTGGCTGGTGCGCCCTGCGGGCTGAGCGCGCGAGGGACGCGGCGAGGTGCCGCACGCCCGCGTCGGATATCCGCGCGTGCCGCGTCCGCACCGGTGTCAGGCCCGAGCGAGCCAATACCCAGGTTCCTGCCTTTGATGCGCAACGGCATAGACGTACGGACCAGTTTGAGTTTCTCGATAGACGATCGAGTAGGGGAAGCGCCGAAAGGGGTACACGCGAAGGCCGGCCTTCGATCTGGTGCCCAGCTGTTGATTTTCTTCAACCAGTTCGGCAACTCTCTCGAACTCAGCCAGGAAGGCGAGTGCAACTCGGTTGCTGGCTTCTTCGGCGTAGTACAGAGAGGCGTTGGTGAGTTCTGCCTCGGCCTCTGGGTGAAGCTCGTGGATCACGTCAGCCGTGTGCGAATTCGGGCTACAGCCTCCCGGCCTGAAACCATCGCGACCTTGCCTGAGACAACTTCTTCTTCCCGGCGCAGCGCCTCATCCAGCCATGCTTCGCCGACTTTCGTGTCGCGATCAAAGCTCTCGATCAAGCGCTCCAAGATCCTTGCTCGATCGGGCGCTGCGAGGCTAAGAACTTCTGCTTCGAGTTCGTGAACTGGCGTGGTCATTTGGGCTCCTCGGAGGTGAGAAGTGATCGATAGCTGAAGCATGCCACATCGGTAAAGGCGGAGGCCGTTCTCGGGGCGTAGTGGGGAGAAGCGCCCAGCTCTCGCGATGGATCTGCGCTGTCGACCGCATTCCCGCATCGCCCGTCGCTCGCGGTCTTCGTGCCAGGGAGTGCTTCGAGACTCGCTGCCTCGGCGGATGGCGCCCAAGCTCCACCACAACCGGCGTCGCCAGCTCACAACAACGCATAAGTCGTCGTCGCATGCGCCGCCAGCTTGCCATCGAGCGTGGCGATCTCGATCTCGCCGAAGGAAAGCGACTTCCCGCGGCGCAGCAGCCGGCAGGTGACTCGCACCGCGCCGGCATCGCCCGGCACCGGGCGCAGAAAGCTCGTCTGCAACTGCACCGTGGTCATCGGGCGGAAGCCGCCGAGCGCTGCCGACATCGCCAGCACCATCGCCGTGTCGGCCGCGGCCAGCATGGCCTGGCCGCACAGCACGCCGCCGCCGTGCACCACGTCGGGCGTCACCGGCATCGACAGCACCACCTGGTCGGCGTCCAGTTCGACGATGGAGAGGCCGAGCCGCTGCACGTACGGGGCGGCAACTTTCTCGAAATCGGCTTGCAGGCGGTCGGCGAGGGACATGGCTTCTCCGGATTGAAAAGAAAGGGCGGCCGTCAATGAGTCGACCTCGGATACGGCTCGTACGAAACATTGTCCGCGTCGAGCTTCACGATCGGTCTGCGGCAAATCCCGTCCGTGCCGGGCAGATCGTCAGCCCTTGGAGTGCACTTCATGTTCTGTATTGACAGAAAGTACAGGCACTCCTAAAGTGCCTCGCATGAACCTCTCTCCCACCCTCTCGCGCTTCGTCCTGCACTGGGGCGAGATGGGCACGCGCTGGGGCGTGAACCGCACCGTCGCGCAGATCCATGCGCTGCTCTACATCACCGGCCGGCCCATGCATGCCGAAGAGATCGTCGACACGCTGGGCGTCGCGCGCTCCAACGTGAGCACCAGCATCCGCGAACTGCAGGGCTGGAAGCTGGTGAAGCTCGTGCACCTGAACGGCGACCGGCGCGACCACTTCGAGACGCACACCCACGTGTGGGAGCTGCTGCGCACCATCGTGCGCGAGCGCCAGCGCCGCGAAATCGCCCCGACGATCGACGTGCTGCGCGAACTGCTGGCCGACCCGGCCATCGCGCGCGAGCCGGCCGATGCCAAGCGGCGCATGCGCGAGACGCTGGACCTGCTGGAAACGCTCACCGCCTGGAGCGACGAAATGCTCAAGCTCGATACCGCCACGCTGACCAAGGTGCTCAAGCTCGGCGCCCGCATCCAGAAGCTGCTCGGCCGCGGCGCCTGACACGGCCTCTCATTTTTGCCCAATTATTTCTGTATTGACTGAAATAAACGGAGGGAACCATGAGCCTGTATCCGCTGACCCTGCTGTACGACGCCGATTGCCCGGTGTGCTCGCTCGAGATGGACAACCTGCGTGCACGCGACGCGGAGGGCCGTCTGGTCTTCATCGACATCGCCGCGCCCGGCTTCGATGCCGGCCGCCACGGCCTCACGCATGCCGCGCTCGACGCGCAATTGCACGCGATTCGCGCCGACGGCACGGTGGCCATCGGCGTCGAGGCGCTGCGGCTCGCCTACGGTGCCGTCGGCCTCGGCTGGCTGCTGCGGCCGACCGCCTGGGGGCCGCTGCGGCCCGCATTCGACCTCGGCTACCGCGTATTCGCGCGTCACCGGCGGCGCATCTCCCGCGCTGCCGCACCGCTTATCGATGCCATCCGCTCCGCGCGTGCCCGGCGCATGGCCGCGGCCATGCGTTCCTGCAGCGGCCGTGCGTGTGCCGTGCGCAGCGCCGAACGGCCGGCCAACGGGAGCGAATCATGAGAGTGCTCGTGTGCGGTGCCACCGGCTGCGTGGGCGGGGCGGTGCTGAATGCGCTGCGCTCGCGCGGCCATCAGGTCATCGAAGGCGCGCGCTCGGCGCATGACGGGCGCGGCGCGATGCACGTCGACTTCATGCAGCCGGTCGCGCCCGCCGACTGGGCGCAGCGCCTGAGCGCCGCGCGTGTCGATGCGGTGGTGAACTGCGTGGGCATCCTGATGGCGTCGCGCCAGCAGCGCTTCGAGCGTGTGCATGCGGCCGGCCCGATCGAGCTGTTCCGGGGCGCCGCGCTCGCCAGGGTGCGGCGTGTCGTGCAGGTGTCGGCGCTTGGCGTCGCGCGCGACGCGGCGGCGCTCGCCATGCCCTATCTGCGCAGCAAGCTGGAAGCCGACGACGCACTCGCCGCGCTGCCGATCGACGGCGCGGTGTTGCGCCCGTCGCTCGTCTACGGCCCGCGCAGCCAGAGCGCGGCGCTGTTCGCGCTGCTGGCCAGCCTGCCGGTGATCTCGCTGCCGGGTCGCGGCGAGCAGCGCGTGCAGCCGCTGCACGTGTTCGAGCTGGCCGAGGCGATCGCGCGGCTGCTGGAGCAGGCGGCGCCTGCGCGCGGCGTGTACGAGCTCGGCGGGGCCGAGGTGCTGAGCTACCGCGACATGCTCGCCCGCTACCGCGACGCCCTGCGGCTCGGCCCGGCGCTGTGGCTGCCGCTGCCGATGCCGCTCATGCGGCTGTCGGCCCGGGCGGCGAAGGCGCTGCCGCAGAAGGTGCTGTCCGGCGACACCATCCGCTTGCTGGAGCGCGGCAGCGTGGCCGCACCCAATGCCGCTCTGGCACTGCTCGGCCGCGAGCCGACGGCCATGGCGCGCGGCCTCGCGGTCACGCCGCCGGTGCCGCTGTTCGATCTGTCGGTGCGGCTGAGCCCCAAGGTATCGCTCATGCTGCGCGCATCGCTTGCGACGGCTGCTTTGGTTGGCGCAGGGGGCACAGGGAGCGCGCGGCGCGAACACGCGCCGGCCGGATCAACCGCGCCGCTCCGCCGCCGACTCTCGCAGGATCGCGACCACAAGCACCGCCGGCGCCTGAACAGCGGCCACGGCTGCGGCGCGCTGTACCAGGCGATGCATCAGCCCGCGCCGTCGCCCGCCCACCAGCCGCTCATCAAGCCCTCGGGCCGCATGCCGGCGTGCACCTGCGCGCTCGCTTCCCAGGCGTCGACGCGCACGTTGAGGCCGGCGAAGACGCCGTAGCCCGCACCGGCGCGGATCTCGTGCTGCGCGAACAGGCTCTCGCCGGCCTTGATGGCACCCTCAGCCACGATGGCCTCGGCCGCCTTGATGCCCCAGCCGGCTTCGAGGTGCATGCCGCAGCGGATGGCAGCGCCCGATTCGATGCCATGCACGGCGTGGATGCTCTCGGGGCTGGTGAGGGTGCCGCCCACGCGCAGGCTCTTGCCGCAGCGCACCGTGCCGTGGGCGACGAGGTCGTGCCCGACCATCGTGTTGCCGGCGAGCGTGAGCGGGCCGCCGCAGCGCAGTTCCCAGCCGACACGCAGCTCGCCGCCGCAGCGGATGGCTTCGTCCGCCTCGACATGCCAGCCGGCCTTGATGTCGCCGCCCGACTGCAGCGTGCCGGTGCAGCGAATGCCGCCGACCACGACGATGTCTTCGCCCGCTGCGACCGTGCGGCCGGCGCGGATGCTGCCACCCACGCGCAGCGTGCGGCCGGTGCGCAGCACGGAGTCGACCTCGATGCCGCCGCGCACGTGCACCGAGCCGGCGAACACGAGGGCGTCCGCTTCGAGGTCGTCGAGTTCCAGCACCGCGTCGGTGGGGCCGAACTGGTCGAGCAGCCAGCAGGCGTCGTCGACACGGCCGTCCGCGACCAGCGCGTCCAGCAGGTCCTGGTAGTCGCCGCCGTTCTGGTGGTTGCGCACGAACCAGCGGAAGCCGTCCGCGCAGGGGCGCTTGGCCTTGACAGTTTTCTTGGTGAGATCCATGGCGATGAAGGCGTGCAGAGCGAACGCCGCGAACGCATCGCAGCGAAAGGTGTGCAGCGCTTCGAACGGGGCGGCCGAGCCGCGGCTCGGCGCGATCGGCGATCGGGCCTGGCACGGCGGACAGTTTGCGTTTTCCCCGCGCTGCACATGGCGGGCAGAAGCCGCGAAGGGCTCCTCGGGCAGATGCCGTGCAGGGAGGCTGGGTCAGCGTGATGCGCCCGGGCCGCCGCGCACGGCCCCGGAAGGCACGGCGGTGACACCCGGGGCATCGAGGTTCGCGGCAGCGCGGCGGCGCACACCCGGTGCGGCCTGCGCGGCGCACGCACGGGCCGCCGCGGATTGCGGGGCGTGTGCGTGGGCGGTGCGGGCGCGAAGGGCGGCGGGCATGTGCGGCGAGTGGGGAAACGTGTGGCCCGGCGCGCGGGCGAAAGCGCATTGTCGCCGCAGGGCGATCGGCACATGCAGCGCGGGGCCGATGCTGGGACACTCGCCCGATGGGAAGACTCGTTCGACTGGTGCGCTTTGCCAAGCCCGCACGCTTTGCGACCTATCTGCTCGCGCTGTGGAAGCTCGCCCGCCATGCGCAGACCCCGCGCGCCGCGAAGATCGCGGCCTTCTTCGTACTCGCCTACGCGGCCAGCCCCATCGACCTCATTCCCGACTTCATCCCCGTGCTCGGCCAGCTCGACGACCTCATCCTCGTGCCGCTCGGCGTGGCGCTGGTCGTGCGCATGGTGCCCAAGCCGCTGTGGGCGCAAATGCTCGCCGAGGCCGAACGCTCGACGCAGAAGCTGCCCAAATCGTGGTGGGGCGCGGTGCTGATCGTGCTGACCTGGGCGCTGGTGCTGGGCCTGATCGTGTGGGCGCTGGTGGTGCTGCTCGGATGAGGGCGTGGCTGGCCGGATGCGTGCTGGCGCTGGCCGGCACGGCACTGCAGGCGCAGGTTCAGACGCTGAGCGGCATCGTCACGCGCGTGAGCGACGGCGACACGCTGTGGCTGCGGCCGGCGCCGAACGACCATGAACGGCGCCCGCGCCCGGTGAAGCTGCGCCTGCTCGGCCTCGATGCGCCCGAGCGCTGCCAGCCCTGGGGCGGCGAAGCCACCGCCGCCTTGAAGGCGCGCGTACTGAAGCGCGAAGTGACCATCGAGCGCCGGGCCACCGACGACTACGGCCGCGGCCTGGTGGTGCTGCGTCTGCAGGGCGAGGACGTGGGCGCCTGGCTGGTGGCGCAGGGCCATGCGTGGAGCGATGGCTGGCGCTCGCATGCCGGCGCCTACGCCGCGCAGGAGCGGCAGGCGAGGGCGGCCAAGCGCGGGTTGTTCGCCGATCCACGGGCGCTCGAACCGCGGGTGTTTCGCAAGCGGCACGGGCCGTGCGAGGTGCCGCGGCGCGCCCGCCGGCCCTAACCGAGCAGCCGCCCGTCGCCGCGCAGCAGCGTCTGCGCCACGTAGGAGCTGCCGCGCGCCTGCGAGCCGCTGAAGTCGATGCGGAAGCCGCCGATGTCCTCACGTGGGCGGCGGGCGAACTCGGCCAGCACCGATTCGCGCGTCGGCACGCCCTCGATGCGCGCCACGACCCGCAGCGCGTAGCGCCCGGCGAGGTAGCCCGCGAGACTCATGTGCGACGGCTTCTCGTCGAACTGCGCCTGCAGTTGCGCGCGGTACTCGCGCAGCGATGCCATCGTGCTGCCGTACGGGTTGTGCACGACCTGCGTGAGGATGAGCGGCACAGCGCGCCCCACGCCGAGCTGCGTGAGCGTGCCCACGTCGATGTCGGCCAGGCTCACGAGCCAGCGCTGCAGCCCGCGCGCCGAAAGGCGCTGCGCGAAGCGCGCAAGTTCGATCGTGCCGCCGATGAACAGCATGATCACCGGCGCAGTGTTCGGCAGTTGGGCGGCGAGGCCGGCGATGTCTTGCGCCGCCTTCGGCACGAAGACCGTCGGGCGAAGCTGCAGCGTACGCGCGGCCGCGTCGACGCCCGGATGCAGGGCCGCGAAGACGCGCTCGTCGGCATAGACGAGGCCGATGTCGGCCATGCCCATGCCTTCCAGGCTCTTCAGCGCATAGCGGATCTGCGCCTCGCGCGAGGCGAAGACCGGCACCACGTCGGCCTGGCCGTCATAGCGCGCGTCCGACATCCACGGTGCGATGTGGGCGATGCGCAGGCCTTCGGCTCGCGCGGCGGCGATGCTGTCGAGCGCCAGCCGTTCGCCGGCGGTGCCGAGCAGGGCGCACAGCGAGCGGTCCTTGGCGACATCGCGAACGAGCGCCCCGGCCGAGGCTGCGCTGCCGTCGCTCGTGAAGGTGATGAGGTCGACCTCGCGGGGCGCGCTGCGGTTGAACTCGTTCACCGCCAGGCGCACGCCGGTTGCGTAGTCACGCGAGATGTCTTGCTGGTCCGCCGAACCGTCGAGCAGTTGTGCGAGCCGCAGCCGTTGCGGCGAGCCGCGAACGGCGGCCGGCGTGTTGGCGGCAGCCGAGGGGCTGAAGGCTGCAAGCGGCACGCTCGCTGCGCCGACCAGCAGGCGCCGGCGCAGCGGATCGTGCGGGGGAGGAGGGGACATCGTGACCATCGTTTCGCTGCGGGAAGAAAGCGCGCACGACCTCCGGGCCGCGATGCGCCAGCCGGATGGTGCGTTACGCGTGCGTCACGAATGTGTCAGCGCGATGTCGGATAAAGCGCGACGTGATCCGGTCGAGCCATTTGCCTACCGGCGCGCGGCAGCCGGCTCGCGCTTCTGCAATCGCCTCTCGTGCTTCTCACCCCAGTCGGCCAGCGGGCCGAGTGCCTTGTCGAGCGCCTGGCCCCATGGCGTGAGCGAATACTCCACGCGCGGCGGTACCTCGTGGAACACCTCGCGCCGCACGATGCCGTCGGACTCCATCTCGCGCAGTTGCTGGATCAGCATCTTCTCGCTGATGCCGCCGATCAGGCGACGCAGTTCGCCGGTGCGCCGGGCCTGGCCGTGAAGCTGGCTCAGGATGAGCGCCTTCCACTTGCCTCCGATGACCTCGAACGCCGGCCCGATGCCGCAGTTGTACGGTTTCCTTGCTGCCATCCGCTTCCTTTCCGCCTTATGCTTACCGAAAGGTGTGTACCTGTAGAAATTGTAGGTACTTGCCATGCCAAACCATGGCTTCATATCCTGTCGACCAGCGATGTTGCTGGGCCTTCGAAGGAATGCAGATGAACGCAGTTGCAGTGATCGGCCTCGGCCAGATGGGCACCACCTTGGCGCGGCTGCTGCTGGGCAAGGGTCACGAGGTGCATGTGTGGAACCGGACGCCGTCGAAGGCGCAGCCCCTGATCAAGCTCGGCGCAACGCCGGCGGTCAGCGCAGCAGCGGCCATGCACGCCAGCCGAATCGTGGTGATGTGCGTGCACGACTACGCCGCTGTCGACGACATTCTTCAGGGGGAGGGCGTGCAGGCGGCGCTCGACGGCCGCCTGCTGGTCCAGCTGACCACCGGCAGCCCGCAGGACGCCCGCAACGCGCAGGACCGTGCGGCAGCGGTGGGCGCGGTCTACCTCGACGGCGCGATCCAGGTCGCGCCGGAGCAGATGGGCCAGCCCGACACCACCATCCTCGTGTCCGGCGCGCAGGCGGCGTTCGAGCGCGGCCGCCAGGTGCTGGCCGTCTTCGGCGGCAACATCGTCTACCTGGGCGAGAAGGCGGGTGCCGCGGCGACGATGGACATGGCCACGCTGTCCTACGTCTACGGCGCCATCCTAGGGTTCGTTCACGGCGCGCGCGTCACCGAGGCCGAAGGCCTTTCCATGCAGGCCTATGGCGACATCGTGGCCGCCATGTCCCCGTCATATGGCCAGTTCCTGCGGCACCAGGCGGCGGTGATCGACTCGGGCGACTTCACCGTCTCGCAGAGTCCGCTGTCGATCTCCGCCGAAGCCACGCAGCGGCTGGAGCGCATCGCGCGCGAGTCGGGGCTCGATGCGCAGGTGCCGGCGCTCGCAGCCCGCCTGTTTCGCCAGGCGCAGGACGCGGGCCATGGGCGGGAGGAGCTGGCGGCGCTGATCAAGGTGCTGCGCTGAGACGGAGTCGGGTTCGGGCTCGAACGCCTCAGCGCCCTGTAGCCCCACGCCGCACCGACCCCGGCGTCAGCCCGGTCACGCGCTTGAACGCGCGGTTGAACGCCGCTTCGGAGTCGTAGCCGACCTGCGCGGCCAGTTGCGCGAGCGGTTGCCGGCGCTCCTGCAGGCGGGCCAGCGCGACCCGCATGCGCCACTGCGTCACATAGGCCATCGGCGGCGTGCCGACCATCTGCGTGAACCGCGCCGTGAAGGCGGAGCGGGACAACCCGCCTTCGCGCGCCAGGTCCGCAAGCGTCAGCGGCTGGGCCGGGTCGCGGTGGATGCTGGCGAGGGCGCGCCCCACGTGGCGGTCCTGCAGCCCGCGCAGCCACCCGGTCTGGCTGGCGGCACTGGATTCGACCCAGGACCGGATGGCCTGGATGACGATGATGTCGGCCAGGCGCGTGATCACGCTTTCGCTGCCCGCACGCCGTTGCCCGGCCTCGGCCACCAGCAGCCGGAAGCTGCTGTGCAGCCACTCCATCTCGGGCGTGTGCAGGCCTTCGATCGTGATGCAGCGCGGCAGCGAAGCCGCCAGATGCCGCGCCACCGGGTCGTCGAAGCGCATGGCGCCACAGATGGCTTCACTGACGAGCCCGCCGCCGCCGTGGCGCAGCACCTCCAGCCATTCGGCGATCGGCTCGCGCTGCAGATCGAACAGCGGCTCGCTGGCGGCGCCCGGCTCGCTCAGGAACAGGTGCCCCACCCCTTGCGGCATGAGCGCGAAGTCGCCGTGTCGCAGTTCGCGCGCGGGCTCGCCGTCGATCAGCAGCCAGCCGCTGCCCGCCGTGACCACATGGAACACCAGGCAATCGGGCATGGGCGGCATGTCCAGCCCCCAGGGCGCGGAGAGCACCGAATGGCAGTACACGACGCCCGTCATGCGCATCTGGTGCAGCGCTTGCGCGAGCGGATCGCGCCGATCGAGAAAGTCGGGAATCTGGGGCGTGTGCTTCATGAGGGGCTATCCCTGCGGGTCAGGATGATGAGTCAAGAGAGCGGGACGCTCGGCGATTGAGCGGCGGGCCGCGCTGCAGCCCAATGGTGCCCTTCGCAACAGACGAGACCTGCCATGACCACGATCTCAGTGATGGGCGCCACCGGCCGAACCGGTGGATCGATCGCGCAGCGCCTGCTGGCCCGCGACGTGCACGTGCGCGCCCTGGCGCGAACCGACGAGCGGCTGCGCCCGCTCGCGGCGCAAGGCGCCGAAGCCCTGGCCGGGGATGCGGCCGACGCCGCCTACCTGACGCGCGCCTTTCGCGGCGCCGATGCGGTGTATGCGTTGATGCCGCACGATCCCGCCGAACCCGGCTACCTGCGCCAGCAGCAGCGGCAAGGCGAGGCGATGGCCGACGCCCTGCGCGCCAGCGGCGTTCGCGGCGTCGTCATGCTCAGCAGCATCGGCGCCGACCAGCCGGCGGGCACGGGCGTGATCCAGAGCCTGTACGAGCAGGAGCAGCGGCTGCGCGCGATCGACGGACTCGACGTGCTGTTCCTGCGGCCGGGCGCGTTCTTCGACACCTACCACGCGGCCTTGCCGGTCATCCGATCGGCCGGCATCTTGGCCGATGCGCTGGCGCCCGATCAGGCGGTGCCCATGGTCGCCACTCGCGACATCGCCGCAGTGGCCGCCGACGCGTTGCTGGCGCACGACTGGCAGGGCCTCGTGGTGCGCGAACTGTGCGGGCCACGCGACATGACCAGTCGCGAGATCGCCCGCATCCTCGGCGCTCGACTCGGTCTGCCCGACCTGCCGTACGTGCAGATGCCGTACGACGAAATGACGCAGGCGCTAATCGAGGCGGGCATGGCGCCGGACGCGGCCGCCCTCATCGTCGAGATGGCGCGCGGCATGAACGAAGGCCGGATCCGGTCGACGCAGCCGCGCGATGAACGCACGACCTTGCCGACGAGCTTCGAGGCGTTCTCGCAGGAACTGGTGGAAGCGTTTACCCAGGCCTGACAGCGGGCCGATCGCGCCGGCTCGGAGGCTGAGCGTTTTTGCAGAGCACGCCCCACCCCCGTTCGGGCTGAGGTATCGAAGCCCGTGCCCCGAGCAGCAGGCCCTTCGATACCTCAGAGGGTGTAGACAAATTAGTTTGGCGTGGTGAGCCGGTTGAGAAGCATCACTGCCTGAGACATCCAGGCCCATGCGCCAGCGTGGGCAGGCGAGCGGTCGTGATGCATG
>JAKFDI010000097.1:0-47556 GCA_036676235.1 Rhizobacter sp.
CATGCTGAAGTTGTCGATCCATCAGGTTGCCAGCCCTGAAGCAGCATGAGAGTGCTTAAAACACGTCCGTAAGGCTCCTGATTCTTAATTTGTCTACACCCTCTCAGGGCGAACGGGTCCGTGGGAAGTCGGCCTCAGGACTGGCGTCCGACTCGTATGCTCGTCCCATGTCCGACGCCACACCCCGACGAGTCCTGCCCGCCCTCGTGCTGGCCCAATTCGCCGGCACCTCGCTGTGGTTCACGGTCAATGCCGTGATGCCCGATCTGCAGCGCGAGTTCGGCTGGCCCGCGGCGGCGGTGGGCACGCTGAGTTCGGTGCTGCAGCTCGGCTTCATCGCCGGCACGCTGCTGTTCGCGCTGCTCGCCGTGGCCGACCGCTTCTCGGCGCGCTGGGTCTTCCTGCTCTCCTCGCTCGCAGGCGCCGGCTGCACCCTCGGCGCGTGGGCGATGGTCGGCAACTTCGATGCCCTGCTCGGCTGGCGCTTCGCCACCGGCTTCTTTCTCGCGGGCATCTACCCGGTGGGCATGAAGATCGCCTCGCAGTGGTTCCCGCGCGGGCTGGGTGCGGCGCTCGGGGTGCTGATCGGCGCGCTGGTCGTCGGCTCGGCCAGTGCGCATGCGCTGCGGGGGCTGAGTGGATGGGGTGCGGGGCTGCCCTGGTCGAGCGTGCTGCCGGGTGTCGCAGCGCTCGCGGCCGCCGGCGGCGTACTGCTGTTCGTCGCACTTCCTGAACCCGCGGCCCCGCGGCGTCCGAGCGGCCTGCAGTGGCGCGCGCTCGCCACGATCGTGACCGACCGCCGCGTGCGCGCCTCGGTGCTCGGCTACTTCGGCCACATGTGGGAGCTCTACACGATGTGGGTGATGGCGCCGCTGCTGCTGGCGCAGCGGTTGTCGGGCGTGGCCTGGTCGTTCGCCGCCTTCGCGGTGCTCGCCGCGGGCGCGATCGGATGCGTCGGCGGCGGCTGGTTCGCCTCGCGCGTGGGCAGCGCGCGCGTGGCCGGTGCGCAGCTCGCGACAAGCGGCCTGTGCTGCCTGGCGGCGCCGCTGCTGGTCGACGCGCCAGTCGTCGTGTTCGGTGCGTGGCTCGTGATCTGGGGCATCACCGTGGCGGGCGATTCGCCGCAGTTCTCGGCGCTCACCGCGAGCAACGCGCCGCCGCATGCGGTGGGCAGCGTGCTCACGCTCGCCAACAGCATCGGCTTCGCCATCTCGGCCGTGAGCATCGAGCTGTTCGTCTCGCTGTCGGGACGGCACGCCATCGGCACGCTGCTGCCGTGGCTGGCCATCGGCCCGGCGCTCGGGCTGCTGGCGCTCGGGCCGCTGCTGCGTGAGCGGCCCGGGCCAGCCCCTGCGGTCACACGCCGCAGTTCGTCGCCGCCACGTCGCCCTTGAAGCGCGCCTCGACCCAGCCCGGCACCACGCCGTCTGCCACCGGCACGATGGAGATGTGGTCCAGCCCAGCCGATTCACGGTAGTCCACCGCGGCGCCGGCGGCGCAGAGGTCGGTGCGAAGGCGCGCGGTGAGCGGCACCGGCGTGGTGTCGTCGAGCGAGCCCTGCAGGATGAGCATGGGCACCTCCTGCACCGAGCGGAAGCCGTCGACCTGTGCCATCGCCTGGTACCACGGGCTGCCCGGCGCCAGCGCATCGGGCTGGTAGGGGGCGCTCACCGAGGCCGCCGCGCCGAAGACGTCGAAGCAGCCGTCGGTCATCGCGGGGAATTGCTCCAGCCCTTCCACGGTGAGGAAGTCGCCGTACCTCAGCGCCGGGAACAGGCTGCGAATGCCCGGCAGCGTGGAGATGACGTAGCCGGCGAGCGAGGTCTCGGTCATCGAGTTCAGCGTCAGGTCGAGGATGCGCCCCGCCGGCGCGACGAGCGCGCCGCCCACGGGCCGGAACTCCGACGCGTAGCTCGACGCGATGGAACTCGCCCACAGCGTGGTCTGGCCGCCCTGCGACCAGCCGTACATCGCGAAGCGCGCGGAGGCGTTGGCGTCGGGAAAGTTGCGCGCCACGCGCAGCATGTCGAGCGAGGCGCGGGCGTTCGGCTCGCCGGCCATGTAGAAGGTCGGGCCCGAGAGGCCGAGGCCGGGGTAGTCGCTCATCACGACGACGTAGCCCTTGGCGAGCAGCCCGGCGAGCGCGGGAACGCGCGGCGTGCCGTCGCCATAGGCCAGCTCGCGGCGCGAGGGCGCGCAGGCGTCGGCATTGCCGGCCGTCTCGTGGTTCCACAGCACCACGTCGCGCGGCCCGGCGCCGGCGGCCGTGGGCAGGTAGATCTCGCCGCTCACGTACCGCAGTTGGCCGGCGATGACCTCGGACACGTAGATCACGTTCCAGCCGCGCGAGCCCGCCGGCGCGTCGCTGCGTTCCTGGGCCCAGTAGATGTCGCCGGCCTGGGCGCCGGCCACCACGGTAGGCGGCACCTCCCAGAAGTTGGCGCCGGCCGGGCCGGCGGTGAGCTGCGGCGTGTCGGCCGCCTCGGCGCCGCCGCAGCCGCTCAGGCCCGCGCCCATGCCGGCCGCCGCGGCTGCCAGCACGCCGGCGGCCAGCCAAGCCCGCGCACGGCGGGGTCGAATCGTTCCTTCAGTCATCGTCGATGTCTCCGTCGCATCTCTCGGGTGGATGCGCGGCGGCACGATAGGCGGCGCCCGCGGCGGCGACCCTCTGCAATTGCGGAGGGGGAGCGGGAATCTACCGATCGCCGCCGTGCAGCGCGGCGAGGAGCTCGATCTTGTTGCGCACGCCCAGTTGCGCATAGGCGTCACGCAGGTAGGTGCGCACGGTGGCGGGCGAGAGGCCGAGGCGCTGCGCGATGGCGGTGTGCGGCTGGCCCTGCGCGTAGAGCACCGCGGCGTTCCATTGCGACGGCGTGAGCCCCGCGCGGCGCGACGCCCCGCGCGAGCAGGCGACGGCGAGCAGCGCACCGACCCGCTGCACCGTCATCGAGGTCGGCACACGCGCCGGCGCGGCGGGATCGGCCAGCGCGGCCGCCAGCGCCGGCGGCAGCACCCAGCCGTTCCACTCGGGGAACGCGCGCTTGAGCTCGGCGGCCATGCGCCGGCCGAGGTAGAGCAGGCGCCCCTGCGCATCGGCCACCGCGAACGCCTCCCACGACGGCGCCGCCAGCCGCGCCTGGATGTCCGCGAGCCGCCGCCGCCAGCCCTGCATCAGGTGCGCGGCGAACTCGGCGAACAGACCAGCCTCCTCGTCGTCGAAGGGCGGCGCGCCAAGGCCGCGATAGAGCGAGACGAAGAACAGCTGCCCGCTGCCCGGCAGCTCGACCGTGATCGCCATCGCGTGGCGCAGGTCGTAGTGCACGCAGAAGGCGAGGATGTCGTCGGGCGGCGGCGGTCCGTCATCGGCCGAGCGGATCACGCGGCCGAGCTGGTGCATCGAGCCCTGACCGAATTTGTCACGCGCGGCGAAGCGGTTCCACTCCGCGCCGAAGCTCGCGCTCAGGCCGATGTGGCCCTGCAACCAGTTGCGCGCCTCGGCGCTGTCGCCCGCCACCTGGCCCCACCAGGCACGGTCGAAGCGCACCAGCGGCTGGAGCGTGCGCATCGCGTCCTCGAGGATGCGCTCGACGCCGGCGTCGAAGGTCACGTCGCCCAGCGCCAGCAGGCAGGAGCTGAAGGCGCCGAGCACGTTCCGGCTCGAAGGAGGGGCGATGCGGATCATGGACGCGCATTCTTCATCGTCCACGCAGGCGCAGGCTCGCGCCGCCTGCCGGCGCATGCCGCTGTTCGCACGCGCGTCGGGTGAAGGCCCCGTTCAGGGCAGCCGGTGGATCAATTCCCCACGGACCGGCTCGCCGCGCGGTTGGTACTCGCCGCCGCTGAAGTAGTCGACGAAGACAGCCGGCAGCCCCTCGCCCTGGCCGAACACCGGCGCCGTCTGCAGGTGGTAGTGCAGATGCGGCTCGGAGCTGCGGCCGCTGTTGCCGCATTCGCCGAGCTGCTCGCCGCTCGCCACCGTGTCTCCGCGCTTCACGGCCACTGATCCACGGCGCAGGTGCGCGAGCAGCGAATGCTCGCCGTTGCCCTGGTCGATCACGACATGGTTGCCGGCCGGCTTGTCCTCGCGCATCGCGCCGGGCGTGTTGTCGGGCACGCCATCGATCGCGCTCGTCACGCGGCCGGCGGCGGGTGCGAGCACCGGCCGGCCGAAGCAGAAGTAGTCGGCGTTCGAGTGGCCTGTGCCGGCGTGCGAGCGGCCATCACGCAGCACCAGCAGGTCGTAGGCGAAGCGCTGGTCCGGCGACGGCAGGTGATGGTTCTGATGCGCCGCGCGGCCGCCCCAGGCCACGTACCAGCGGCCCTCGAACGGCAGCGCGAGCGATGTCTTGGTGCGGTACTCGAGCCGCTGCGTCGGCGCCGCCCGCGGCGTCGGCGAGATGCGCAGGCCGACGACCGCACCGCCCGGCTGCCACAGCCATTGCGTGGTGACCGTCTGCGATGCCGGCAGCGCGGCGTGGCGCGCGACGCGGTAGTAGTCGACCAGCCCGCGCTCGTGATACGCCGCCTCATCCACGAGCGCGGTCTCTTCGCCGGCCTGCTGGTCGCGCGCTTGCACCAACCGGGCGAGTCCTTCGTGCCCGCCGACCGTGGCGCGCAGTTGCGGCGACATGGCGTCGAGCACGCGATCGAACTGGCCGGTCGAAAGCCAGTGCGTGAGCGCACGTCCGCGTGCTTGCACGCCGTCGGCGGCACTGACGGGCCGCCACGCCGCCGCAAGGGCGAGAGCCAGCGCGATGGCCGCCAGCGTCTTCGCCGTGCTCATCTCCGTTGCGTAGGGATCAAGCGAACGCCGCGGATCCGGCTCTGCCGGTCCGCTGGTGTTGCCTTGCAGGCCGCGCCGGGCCAGTGGCCCGCCTCCTCGCCAGGCATCGAAGGTCCACTGGACCTTCGATGTCCGGGCTCGGCCCCCTCGAGGGGGCGCGCGAAGCGCGTAGGGGGTGGGCCTGTCCACTAGTCGAACTTGACGGAGATGCCGGTGGTCAGCAGCGTGTCGGTCGTGTCGATGCCCGGGCCGGGATCGCTCTCGTGGCGCATGGTGAAGCCGACGTTCAGGCTCAGCGACTGCGTCATGGCGACCTGCAGTGCGCCGTCGAACTCGGCGCGGAACTCGCCGCGGTTGCGCATGCTCGGGAAGACGACGAAGCGCTGCCGCGCCGTCAGCGATTCGGTGAAGGTGTGCGTCGATTCCTCGCCCAGCAGCAAGCTGCCGTAACGGTAGGCGTCGCGCGTGCCGCCATCGATGTAGCGCGGTGCGGTGTAGCGGTCGTCGGTCAACTGCACGCCGCCGAAGACGCTGAAGGTCTTGTCGGGCAGGTTCAGGAAGCGGTAGCCGAGGCCGCCGCTGAGGGACATGCGGCGCGACAGCTCGGCAATCGGGTCGCGCTCGGCGTTGGCGCCGGCGAAGGTGAACCACACCGGCGTGAAGTTCCAGTCGTAGCGCGTACCGAGGCGGACCTGGTTGCCGGAGGTCGTGCCTTCGCTTTTCGCGAACAGCATGTCGCCGAAGATTCGCCACTTGTCCTGCGTGCGCGCGCGCACCAGATCGCCGCTCAGCGTGAGGCTGGTGGCCTCGGTGTTGCCGCTGCTGCTGCTGAAGGCGGCGCCGAGTGCGGAGCGCCACTTTCCATCTTCCTTGACGGTGGCCTGGGCGAAGAGCGACGAACTCGCGATGGCCAG
Source organism: Rhizobacter sp. (assembly GCA_036676235.1). Classification (GTDB taxonomy): domain Bacteria; phylum Pseudomonadota; class Gammaproteobacteria; order Burkholderiales; family Burkholderiaceae_C; genus JAKFDI01. The sequence continues at coordinate 5,698 of JAKFDI010000097.1, forward strand.
CAGCGCGGCGGCGATCGAGGGGGACAAGCGGCGGGAATGAAGCATCGTGCGGGGTTCCTCAAAGAAGGTCATCGAGACGGCCACCCTAACGCGGCGCCGCACAGGCGCAGTGACGAGATGCCGCTCATACCGGCGTGAGAGCGTGAGAGCGTGAGAGTTTTTCGTACGGCGCTCCATATGACCCGTTCGTCCTGAGGTATCGAAGGACCTGTCGCGCGAGGCACGGGCTTCGATGCCTCAGCCCGATCCTTCGATACCTCAGGACGAGCGGGTTCAGGCTTCGATACCTCAGCCCGAACGGGGTGGGATGTGCTTGGCGAAGAACCTCTCAGTCTCCAAAGCCACGCAACCGGCCCACCACGCGCCGCACTGCCCGCACCACCTGCGCCGGCTGGTCGCGGTGCACGAAGTGGCTGCTGCCCGACTCGAGCGCGACGTGTTCGCTGGGGCACGACAGCCCCAGCAGGCGCTGCTGCAGCGTGAGCCAGCCACGGGCCAGCCGTTCGCCGTGCGGCGCGGGAAAGAGCTTGCGGTCGTCGAACGCGGGCGCGCTCAGCACCAGCATCGGCAGTTCGCCGAGCGAGCCGTCGCCGGGCAGTGGCGCGAAGCTCGCGGGCAGGTCGAGCGCTTCGCCGTTCTGCGCCGGGGCCTGCCAGCCGTGCTGCCAGAACGCGCGCATGCCGCGCATGCCGCGCAGCAGCGGCGAATCGGCCGCGCGCTCCGGCGGGAACACCGGCGTGAGACGCTCGAACTGCTGCTCGTGCATCGAGTCGACCAGCACCAGCGCGGCCACGTCCTTCGGGTGGCAATGCGCGTACAGGCGCACGAGCAGGCCGCCCAGCGAGTGGCCGACGAGCACGCACGGGCCTTCGCGCATGCCGGGCTGGTGCAGCAGCGCGTGCAGATCGCCGGCGAGTTCGTCCAGCGTGCGCGGCGTCGGCGCCGCCTCGCTCGCACCAAGGCCGGCGCGGTCGTAGCGGCAGCAGCGCGTGAAGGCGACGATGCCCTGCTGCACCTCGGCCCATTCGATGCTCGGCGCGGCGAGACCCGGCTCGATGAACACCGCCGGCGAGCCCGTGCCGCTGCACCAGGCGGCCAGACGGCGCTCGCCGACTTCGACGCTCATCACGGCAGCGGCGCCGCCTTGTCCGTCTGGTCTGCCATCGCCTCGCGGGGCTTGCCCTCGCGCTGCAGCCGCTCCTGCAGAGCGACCATTTCCTGGCCGAGCGTCTCGCGTTCGGGCAGGTCGATGAGAGTCAGCACCTTCGGGAACAGATGCTCCTCCTCTTCCTTGTGGTGGTGTTCGCTCTGCTCCTCGAGCACCTTGAACTTCGCTTCCCAGGTGGCATCGTCCGGCGCGAGCGCCATCAGGTCGGCCAGCAGGCGCTTGAGCGAGAGGTGTTCCTCCAGCGATTCGAGCAGGATGTCTTCGGTACGGCGCGCATGCACGGCCGGGTAGAAGACTTCCTCTTCCGACGCGAGGTGCACGCTCAGGTGGTCGCCCACCTGGGCGAGGCAGGTGCTGCGCTCCTCCACGGGCACTTCGAGCGTGGTCTTCATGCGCTCTTCGAGCGCGCGGTGTTGCAGGGTCAAGAGTTGAATGGCGTCCATCGGGCCTCCAGTGGCAATGCCACCGTGTCAGCAGGCCGCATGCCTGCCGGCGGCGGCATGGTGCTTGCCAAGGCGGCGTTGACCGGCGCACGCTTACCCTTTCGTCCTTGCCATCGACTTGATCACTGCCCCGCTGCCATGACCCTGCGCCTCTTCTCCTTCGTTCTCTGCGCCGCTCTGCTGAGCGGCTGCGGCACCCAGGTGCTGAACCCCGTCACCGGCGAATCCGAACGCTCGGTGATGACGGAGGCCGACGAGATCGCCGAAGGCGCGCGGCTGCACAAGCAGGTGGTCGAGGCCTACGGCGCGCTCGACGATCCCAAGCTGCAGGCCTACGTGAACGATGTCGGCCAGCGGCTCGCGGCCAAGTCGCACCGCCCCGACCTGCGCTGGACCTTCACCGTGCTCGATAGCCCCGAGATCAACGCCTTCGCGCTGCCCGGCGGCTATGTCTACGTGACGCGCGGGATCATGGCCTACCTCGACAGCGAGGCCGATCTCGCCGGCGTGATGGGCCACGAGATCGGCCACGTCACCGCCCGCCACGGCGCGCAGCGCGCGACGCGGCAGCAGCGCGCGGGCATCGGCGTGTTCGCCGCCACGGTGCTCGGCGCGGTGCTCGAAGGCGCCGGCGTGCAGGGCGCGACTGACATGGTCGGGCAGGTGTCGCAAGGCGTCGCCGCCGGCGCCATCGCCTCCTACAGCCGCGAGCAGGAACTGCAGGCCGACCGCCTCGGCGCGGAGTACCTCGCGCGCAGCCGCTACGACCCGGACAGCATGGTGGCGGTGATCCAGCTGCTGCGCGACCAGGAACGCTTTGCCGCCGACGCGGCGCAGCGCGAGGGCCGCTCGGCCGACGAAGGCAGCAACTGGCTCGCCTCGCACCCGACCAACGAACGGCGGCTGCAGGACATCCGCGAGATCGCTGCCGGCTACACCGGCGAGTACGGCGACGACAGCCGCGCGCGCTACCTCGACGCCATCGCCGGCATGCCCTTCGCCGAAACGCGCGAGCAGGGCGTGGTGCGCGGGCGCAACTTCTTCCACGAGCCGCTGGGCATCGCCATCACGGCGCCCGAGAACTGGCAGATCCGCAACACGCCCGAGGCGGTGCTCATCGTGAATGCGGCGGGCGACGCCGGGCTCATCGTGCGCGTGGTGCCGCCGCAGGGCGGGAGCACGCACGAGGAAATCATCGGCAAGCTGAAGGTCGACCAGTTGCGCACCGAGCGCACCACGCTGCATGGCCTGGCCGCCACCCGCTTCAGCGGCACGCGGCGCAATGCGCAAGGGCAGGCGCTGCCGATCCGCGCCACAGTGGTCACCACGCCCTCGGGCCGCAACCTGCTGCTGGTGCATGCCGGGCGCGATGGGGCGGCCATGCAGCGTGCGCAGGCCGCGCTGCAGCAGACCGAAAGCTCGCTGCGCGCACTCACCGCCGCCGACCGCACGGCTGCGAAGCCGTGGGTGGTGAAGGTGGTCGCCTACCCGCGCGGCGGCTTCGAGCAACTGGCGAAGCAGTCGCCGCTGGACACGCGGCCCGAGGCGCATCTGCGGCTGCTCAATGGGCTGTATGAAGGTGGCGAGCCGAAGGTGGGGCAGCGGGTGAAGGTGATTGGGGTGAAGTAGGCGGGTTGTACCGGCGCGTGACCCTCACCCCAGCCCTCTCCCGCCCAGCGGGAGAGGGAGCAATACAGACCGGACCGCTCGGAACTGCTTTCTCTCCCTCTCCCGCCTGCGGGAGCGGGCTGGGGTGAGGGTCACCGCACCGGCACAAACCCCGCCAGTAACTGCTCCACCACCGCCGGCTCCGCCGGCTTGGTCAGGTGGTGATCGAAGCCCGCCTCGCGCGAGCGCGCACGGTCTTCCTCGGCGCCCCAGCCGGTGAGCGCGACCAGCAGCGCATGCGCCGTCTGCGGGATGGCGCGCAGGCGGCGGGCGACCTCGCAGCCGTCGATGTCGGGCAGGCCGATGTCGAGGAACACCGCCTCGGGATGCATCTCGGCGGCGCGCGCCAGGCCCTCGGCGCCGTCGCGCGCCACCGTCACCTCGTGCCCGGCCATCTGCAGCAGCGCCGAGAGGCTTTCCGCCGCGTCGATGTTGTCGTCGACCACCAGCACCCGCAGCCCGCACGCCGGCCCCGGCGGCGGCCCGCTCTCGCGGGCGGCGGGCCGCGCATCGGCACCCGCCAGCGGCAGGCGCACGGTGAAGCTGCTGCCGCGGCCCTCGCCTTCGCTCGATGCCGAGACCGTGCCGCCGTGCAGCTCGACCAGCCGCCGCACCAGCGACAGGCCGATGCCCAGCCCGCCCTGCACGCGGTAGGCGCTGCCGCTGGCCTGGGTGAACATCTCGAACACCAGTGAAAGCGACTCGGGCGCGATGCCGATGCCGTTGTCGCTGATGCGAACGACCACCTCCCCGCCCTCACGGCGCGCAGCCAGCGCGATGCGGCCGCCCGCGGGCGTGTACTTCGCCGCGTTGTTCAGCAGGTTGCTCACCACCTGGGCCAGCCGCGTCGGGTCGGCGTTCAGCACCAGCGGTTCGTCGGGCAGGTCGACCTGCAGCTCGTGACGACCCTTCTCGATCAGCGGCAGGCTGGTCTCTACCGCACTTGCCACCACCGTCTTCAGCGGCACGTGCTCCATGCGCAGGTCGAGCTTGCCGCTGCTGATGCGGGCCACGTCGAGCAGGTCGTTGACGAGGTGCACCATGTTCCCGAGCTGGCGCTCCATCATGTCCTGCGCCTTGGCCACCGCCACCGGGTTGTCGGCCGCCAGCCGCATCATCTGCAGCCCATTGCGCAGCGGCGCGAGCGGGTTGCGCAGCTCGTGCGCCAGCGTCGCGAGGAACTCGTTCTTGCGCCGGTCGGCCTCGGACAGTTCGGCGGCGAGGCGGCGCAGTTCATCCTCGGAACGCTTGCGCGCGGTGATGTCGCTGAACAGCACCGCCACCGTGCGGCTCCCCTCGCCGCCCACGCGGGTGGCGTACAGGTCGAACCAGCGGCCCAGCTCGCGTGCCTCGTTGACGAAACGCACCGGCCGCCCGGTCAGCGCCACCTCGCCGTAGATCTGGAACCAGTCGTCTTCGTGCGCGGGGATCAACTCGCGCATCGTGCGGCCGACGGCGCCGGCAAGGCCGGTCTGCTTCTCAAACGCCGGGTTGGCCTCCAGAAAGCGGTAGTCCACGGGCTGCCCCGCCTCGTCGAACAGCATCTCGATCAGGCAGAAGCCCTCGTCGATGGCCTCGAACAACGCCCGGTAGCGCGCACGGCTGGCGACGAGCGAGTCTTCGGCGAGCTGGCGTTCCGTCTGGTCGACGCCGTGCAGCAGGACGCCCGAGACACTGCCGTCGGCATCGTGCAGCGGCACGTAGGCGAAGTCGACGATGCGCGCGTCCAGCGGCCCGCCGCGCTCGCGCTGCAGAAGGATCGGCATCGCGCTGCCCACGAACGGCTCGCCGCTTCGGTACACCTCGTCGAGCAATTGCACAAAGCCCTGCCCTTCGACCTCGGGCAGCGCCTCCTGAACGCGGCGGCCCAACAGTTCCCGTTCGCCCACGAGTTGCACAAAGCGGTCGTTGACCATCTCGAACGCATGTTCAGGGCCGCGCATCACGCACATGAAAGCCGGCGCCTGCTCGAAGATCGCCGACAAGCGCGCATTCGCCGCCTGCAGCTCGCGGGAAGCCTGGCGCGCCGCCTTGGCCTCCTGGCGCGCGGTCAGGTCGTGCATCGAGACGACGGCGCCGAGCTTGCGCCCGCGCGCGTCCGACAACGGCCCGCCGCTGGCCACCACCGTGCGCAGCGGCCCCTTCTTCGGCGCGATCACCATCTTGACGCCGCGCAGCCGCTCGCCGCCCAGGGCGCGCGCCAGCGGGATCCGATCGGGCGGCAGGGGCGTCGTGCCGTCGGCATCGAACAATCCGTAGTAGGAAGACCACCGGTCCACCGGCAGCGGCTTCGCCGGCAGGCCGTGGAAGCCGCGGCTCGCGCGGTTGAAGAGCGTGAGCACGCCCTCGGCGTCGCAGGCCACGATGCCGTCTTCCACCGACTCCAGCACCGCGCTCAGGAAAGCACGCTCAGCGGTGAGTTCCTGCTTGCTGCGAAACAGCTCGATGAAGAAGCTCACCTTGCCGCGCACCGCGGCCGGCGCGATCGGCTTGGTCAGGATGTCCACCGCGCCGAGGGCGTAAGCCTCGTCCACGCCCGCGTCGATGCCGTCGGCGGTGACGAAGATGATGGGCGTGAGGCGCGAGCGCGGCAGCGCGCGGATGCGCCGCGCGGCCTCGAAGCCGCTCATCGTGGGCATGCGCACATCCATCAGGATGACGGCGAAGTCGCTCTTGCCCACGGCCTGCAGCGCTTCCTCGCCCGAGGCGGCACGCACCAGCACCGCCCCCAGATCCTCGAGCACCGCCTCCAGCAGCAGCAGGTGTGTCGGCTGGTCGTCGACCAGCAGAACCCGGATTCCCACGCCATTTGTTTGTGTCACACGACCTCCTGGGTGCGCAGTCTCGCTCAAACCCGCAGCGGCGAAGCGCCCCCGCGGTGCATCGCCGCCCCATGGATTTCCCCGTGGAAAGCGGCTCTTTTCCGCGCTTGTGCGGCCGACGCCGGCCCGATAGTCGGCGGTCGGACGCCCTAGGGCCTGTTAACGCTATGGGAGGCATCGCGTGACCCAGGAAACGGTCGCCATCAAGGCGCAAAGCGCAGCCGTAGCGGGTGCTACGGCGAGCATTTGCAACGCGGAGGGCGCCCGTTTCCTGGGATCACCCTTCGGGCCGGCGGCTGGCAGGCCGCAGGGCGTCGTTGCGACCTCGTTGTGTGCCACAGGCACACGGCCTCGGCCGCGCCTAGCCCTGCGGCCTGCCAGCCGCCGGCGCGAGGCCTCCCATAGCGTTAACAGGCCCTAGCCGCGAGCGAACGAGCGCGCGCGCCGTCCGTCCACAGGAGTCTTCATGGCAGATCGCAAGCCCGCCGGCCCGCCGGCGCCCGAGTCGCAGGCCGGCACGCACGCCGGTGCGCTCGACCCCGCCGCCGCCTTCGAGGGGTTGCTGCGGCGCACCGCGCTGCTGCCCAACCTGCACTACTGGGAATACGACACGCAGCACCGGCTGGTGCGCGCGATCGGCCCGCGCGTGGGTGCCCTGAACATCGATCGCGCCGTCCACGCCGGCAAGACGCTGCGCGACATGGGCGGCACGCTGCTCGGCATGCCCGGCGGCTGGGCCGAGGTGGAAGGCCTGTTCGCCCGCCGCGAAGCCTTCACCGACCTGGTGGTGCGCTACACCAGTGCCAGCGGCACGGTGCGCTTCATCGCCCATACCGGCGAGCCGCGCTTCGATGCGCAGGGCGCCTTCATCGGCTACCACGGCGTCTTCCGCGACGTGACGCGGCGCGCCACGATCGAGCGCCGCCAGGACGCGGAACTCGCCATCGCCCGGCTGCTCGCGCAGAACCCCGAACCCGATGCCGCGGGCCGCGGCGTGGTCGACGCGTTGCTGGCGGCGCTCGGCTGGCGCTGCGGCGACTTCTGGCGCGTGGACGCGCCCGACGCCCCGCCCCGCCGCATCGACGGCTCCGGGCTGCCGGCCGCTGCGCCGCGTCATGCAGACGACCCACTGCTGCGCGCTCTGGCGAGCGCCCGTGAGCAGTCCGTTCCCGACCTGTACGCCTTGCCGGCGGACGAACGCCTGGACGCACTGCGCGGCGCGGGCCTGCGCAGCGCCTGGGTGATTCCCGTGACGGGCGACGGCCGCGTCACCGGTGCGATCGAGCTTTTCGGTCCGACGGTCGAGCGCCCCGACGCGCAGATGGCGGCCTGCGGCGAGCACGTCGGCCCCGCGCTCGGCCAGTTCATCGAGCGCCACCGGCTCGACGTCGAGCTGCACCAGTTCCGCGCGGCGCTGGATGCGCTGCCCGACATGGTGTACCTCGTCGACCGCGCCGCGATGCGCTTTCTCTATGCCAACGAGCGGGCGTGCCTGGCCGCCGGCTACACCGCGCAGGAACACGCGGCGATCGGCCCGCAGGACCTGCTGCTGCGCCGCCGCGAGGACATCGAGGCCGACTACGACGCGCTCATCGCGAAGCCGGGCCAGGGCCTCACCATCGAGTTCGTGGCGCGCAACCGCGGCGGGGCCGGCAAGGCCTACATCGAGGCGCACAGCCGCGCCATCCACATCGGCGGGCGCTGGGTGATCCTCACCGTCTCGCGCGACGTGACGCCGCGCAAGCTGGCCGAGCGCGCCGCGCGGCGAATGTCGCGCATGTATTCGGCGCTGTCGGCCACCAACGAAGCCATCGTGCACGCCGACACGCCGCAGCGCCTGTTCGACGAGATCTGCGCCGCGGCCGTGGACGGCGGCGGCTTCCTCGGCGCCGCCATCATGCTGCCCGAGCCCGACGGGCGCGCCCACTGCGCGGCCGCCAGCGGCATCCAGGCCGACAAGATCCGCGACAGCCGCGTCTCCATCGATGCGCACACGCCGGAGGGCCGCGGGCTCATCGGCATCGCCTTTCGCACCCTGGCGCCCTGCGTCAGCCACGACTTCATGGCCGACGAACGCACGCGGCCGTGGCACGGCATCGCCGGCCCTGCCGGGGTCGCCTCGGGCGGCGCCTTCCCCTTGCTGCGCGACGGGCGGGCGCTGGGCGTGCTGATCCTGTACTCGAGCGACAAGCGCGGCTTCGACGACGAGGTGCTCAAGCTGCTGGAGCGCATGGCCGTGAACGTGGCCTTCGCGCTGGAGAACATCGCGCGCGACGAAGAACGCCGTGCGGGCCAGGCGCGCATCTCCTACCTCGCCTCGCACGATGCGCTGACCGGACTGCCCAACCGCGTCATGTTCGGCGAGCTGCTGAACCACGCCATCACCACCGCGCAGCGCTACGAGCGCAAGTTCGCGGTGATGTTCGTGGACCTCGACCGCTTCAAGCTCATCAACGACAGCCTCGGCCACGCCGCCGGCGACCAGCTGCTCAAGGAAATCTCGCAGCGCCTGGCCGACTGCCTGCGCGCGAGCGACGTGGTGGCGCGCATGGGCGGCGACGAGTTCGTGGTGCTGGTGCAGGAGGTGGACGACCCCGAGCAGGTGAACATCGTCGCGCGCAAGATCCTCACCGCCACCATGCGCCCGGTCATGCTGCTCGGCCAGGAATGCCGCGTGACCGGCAGCGTCGGCATCAGCATGTACCCGGCCGACGCGACGGACGAGCAAAGCCTGATGAAGTGCGCCGACATGGCGATGTACAAGGCCAAGGACGAAGGCAAGAACAACTACCAGTTCTTCTCAGCCGACATCCGCACGCATTCGCTCGAACGCATGGCGCTGGAGACGCAGCTGCGCAATGCGCTCGAGCGCGGCGAGCTGTCGCTGCACTACCAGCCGCAGATCGACATCCAGACCAACGCCATCACCGGCGTGGAGGCCCTGCTGCGCTGGGAGAGCCCGACGCTTGGCATGGTGTCGCCCGCGCAGTTCATTCCGCTGGCCGAGGAAACCGGCTTCATCGTGCCGATCGGCCGCTGGGTGCTGCGCACCGCCTGCGCCCAGAGCGCGGCCTGGCAGCGCGCGGGCCTGCCGCCGGTGTGCGTGGCGGTCAACCTGTCGGCAAGGCAGTTCTCGGAAGACGGGCTGGTGGAGGACGTGGCCGAGGCGCTGCGCCTGTCGGACATTGCGCCGCACCTGCTGGAGCTCGAAATCACCGAGGGCATGGTCATCGCGAGCCCCGAACGTGCGCTCAAGATACTGGCGCGCATCAAGGCGATGGGCGTGCGCTTGGCGATCGACGACTTCGGCACCGGCTATTCATCACTCGCGCAACTGAAGAACTTTCCGGTGGACACGCTCAAGGTCGACCGCTCCTTCATCCGCGACCTGGCGGGCAATGCCGACGACCGGGCGATCACCGAGGCCATCATCTCGATGGGCAAGTCATTGAGCCTGAACGTGGTGGCCGAGGGCGTGGAGACGGTCGAGCAGCTCGACATCCTGCGCGCCGGGGCGTGCGATGAGATGCAGGGGTTCTATTTCAGCAAGGCGGTGCCGGCGGATGCGTTCGAGGCGTTGATGAGGGCGCATCTGTTGGGGTGATGCGCGGGCTCGAAGTCTGGCTCGCGGCGGAAACACCCCCCTCACCCCCCCTCCCCCTGCGGTGGAGAGGGAGCCAGGGCGTTCATCCACGCACCGCTGTCTTGCTCCCTCTCCCGCTTGCGGGAGAGGGCTGGGGTGAGGGCAACGACCTCACAAGCCACTCCCACCCCGCCCCTCACGCCACCACTGCGTCAGCCGAATACTCACGAGGCACACCGCCAGCCACGCCGTGCCCGACGCGAAGCCCGCCGCCACATCACTCGCGAAGTGCACGCGCAGGAACACGCGGCTCGATCCCACCGTGAACGCCAGCGCCACCGCCGCCAGCATCACCGGCAGGTGCCAGCGCGCCGGCAGGAAGCGCGTGAGCACGTATGCCAGCATGCCGTAGGCCACCACCGAGCCGGAGCTGTGGCCGCTCGGGAAGCTGAAGCCGTCGGCCAGCACCAGGCCGTCGTCGTGCACCGGGCGCACGCGCTCGAACACCTGCTTGAGCGTGAGGTTGAGCAGCCCGTTGCCCGCAAGCGCGATCACCCAGCCGAGCGCCAGCCAGCGCCGGCCGCGCCACACGAGCACCACCGCCACCCCCACGGCAAGCGCCGTCAGCACCGCCACATCGCCGAGCCGCGTGAGCCACGCGAACACCTGCACCGCCGCGGCCGGCACGCTGCCCCGCAGGGCATCGGTGAGCGCCTGGTCGAGGAGGCCCATCTCTTCTTCTTCGAGCAGTTCGTCGGCGAGTTCGGCAAAGCCGGCCGCACCGGCGACGATGAGCGCGAAGCCGATGCCGATGCGCAGCAGCAGGAACACGAGAGGCGGCAACCGGCTCTCCGAGCGCGGGCGTGTGTAGCGCTGCAGCGCCCACCAGCCAACGGCTGCCAACAGCAGCACCGCGACGAGCGCGACGAAGAACAGCGGCAGCGCGTGCGCGCCGAGCCACTGGGCGACGCGCAGCGCGGGCTCGGCCGATTCGTTCATGCGTTTGCCGGCACGCCGGGCCGCAGCTCATGCACCGCCACGCACTCGAAGGCCTGCGCCGCCGCCGCGTGGTCCCAACGCTCCACCCGGCACACGCCCTCGGGTTGATCGCCGCCCCAGCGGATCACGTTCACCGAATTCGGCACCGCGCCGCGCACGCGCGACGACACCGACGTGCCCGCCTGCACCGCCCAGAGCGGCCGCGCCAGGCCGGGCGCGCGCTCGTGCAGCGCCAGCACGTACGGCAGGTGGATGTGGCCGCCGATCACCAGGTCGGCACCGGCCGCCGACCAGGCCTCGATGGCCGCCTCGGCGCCACGCAGGCGGTCGTGCTCGTCTTCCGGGCGCAGCACGGCGATCGGCTGGTGCACCAGCACCACGCGCAACTGCCCCGCGTGCGCCTGCGCGAGGCGCGCGGCCACGCGCTCGATCTGTGCGGCCGACACCACACCGTTCTTGTGCCGCGCCGGGCGCGTGGTGTTGACGCCCACGACCAGCAGATCGCGATAGGCGAACTGCGGCTCGAGTTCGCCGCCGAAGGCCCGCACGTAGTTGCCGTAGGGCGCGAACACGCGCGCCGCGAGGTTGAACAGCGGAATGTCGTGGTTGCCGGGAACCGCCAGCAGCACGGGCGCGCGCAGCCGGTCGACGAATGCCCGCGCCGCGGCGAACTGCGCGCGCCGCGCGCGCTGGGTGATGTCGCCCGACAGCAGCAGCAGGTCCGGTCGCAGCTCGTGGGCGAAGCGTTCGAGCGCCGCCATGACCGGCGCCTGCTCGGTGCCGAAATGCGGATCGGACAGATGCAGGATGCAGCTCATTTCGCGGCCAGCCGCCCGGCCGATGCCTCGGGCTTGAGCAGCCACAAGGGCCGGGGCGACACGCCGAACTCGATGGGCGAACGCAGCCGCAGCAGCTCGCCGTCGGCCGCCACCTTCACGCCGCGGCGGCCGAAGGGCAGCGAGGGGCGCACCGTCATGCGCTGGAACTGGAAACTGATCACGCGCTCGGCATCGCCCAGCGTGCCGAAGGCGCCGCGCAGCATCAGCCACAGCAGCGCGAGCGTGCCGGCCGGGCGCAGCATGATGGCCGCCACATGCCCCGCGTCGAGCGCCGGCGCCTGCGCGATGCCCACCTGCTCCAGTTGCAGCCGGTTGTTGCCGACGAAGAGCGTGGGCGTGCGCACCGTGCGCGTCTCGCCGTCGAGCTCGATCGACAGCACGAGCTGGCGATGCTCGCGCGTGAGCGTGGCGAGGGCCGACAGCATCGCCACCCACCGCCTGCGGCCGAACTGGCGCTTGTAGCCTTCGCGGTCTTCCAGCGCCTGCGGATAGAGGCCGAGGCTCGCGTTGACGAGGAACAGCCGGTCGTTGACCAGCCCGACCTGCACCGGCTGCGGACTGGCGATGAGCAACAGCCGCGCGGCGGCCTCGGTGTCCGACGGGATGCCGTGCGTGCGGCTGAAGTAGTTGAAGGTGCCCTGCGGCAGCACGCCCATCGCGCAGCCGGCCGCATGCGCGGCCTGCGCCGCGGCGTTCACCGTGCCGTCGCCGCCGGCCACCACCAGTGCGCCGTTCGCAGCCAGCGCCTGCGCCGCCGCGGTCTGCATCGCATGCTCGATGTCGTCGCCGCGTGCGAGCTGCACGACGTGGTGCTCGCGGCCGGCGTGCATCAGTACGCGCTCGACGGCCCTGCGAACGTCGGCGGCATCGTCGCGGCCGGAGCTGGCGTTGAGAACGATGAAGAGAGGAGAAGACGGGTCGTAGTTGGCGGTGGGCATGCGGGCGGGCTGCGCCGGCCGAGCGCCAGGATCGGCGCTCGTGACCGGTGGGGATGGCCGGGTTCTACAGCAACCCGTCCATCCGCCTCGACGTGCCGGCCGGGAAAGCCCCGCCATCGTCGATCAGCGGCCGCGTCGGGTAGTCGCCGCGCCGCTCGTCGGCCGTCTGTTCGCGTGCCTCCTGCGACTTGTGCGACTTGTGCACCGTCTGCCCAACCGAATCGGCCACCGAGTGCGCCACCGCATCGGCCTTGTCGTGCGCACTGCGCTGCGCGCGGCCCAGCAGATCGTCGCGCCGGTCGCCCATCAGTTCATCTTCGCGCCGCGTGGCCGGCAGGCTGGCGCCGAGCGCCGCCCCGAGCGCGAGCCCGATCGCGCCCAGCACCAGCGGCTGTTCGTCGAGGATGCTCGAGACAGCCCCGCGGGCGCGGTCGATCTGCTGGCGCGAACGGTCGCCGAGTTCGCCGGCGCGTTCTCGCGCGCGGTGGACGCCGCCGGTCCAGCGCTCGCGCGCGTGGTGGGCGGCTTCGCGTGCGTGGGCCGCGCCGTCCTTCAGCTTGTGCCCCTTGCCGGTGTCGTCGCTGACATCGCCGGTGTCGCCCGCCGGGCGGCCGTAGGTCGCGTCCCAGCCGTCGGCCGCCGCATCGGCACGTCCACGCGCGTACGCATCGGCGTCCACCGTGCCGTGCCGGCCCTGTGCCATCAGCCAGGCGATGCCCACGCCGATCAGCGTGACGGGCACCGGGTTGTGCCGCACCGTGTGGCTGAGGTTGGCGCCGAAGTCCGCCGGCGCGCTGTGGCGCAGGTAGTTGAACGCCTGGTCGACCAGCTGGCCGGGCGTCATGCGCTGCTGGATGGCGTCGATGGTCGCGCTCACCCGTTCGCGGGTGCGGTCCAGGTCGCGCTCGATCTCCTCGGGTTCGCGGGTGTCGTGGTGCAGGTTCATCGCGCCTTCTCCTGGACGAGGTTCTGGTCCCTGCGCAGCGAATGCAGCGTGCGCTGGGGCTTCATGTGCTCGGCGTCGAGCTTGGAGCTGCCGCCCTTGAGCATCAGCCAGCCGATCAGCATGACCACGCCGCCGACGATCAGCGGCGCGAGCCAGGGCGCCATCTCGGGCGGCAGGAACATCGCCAGGCCGTTCACTACCGCCAGCAGCAGCACGATGAAGCCGCCGAGCGCCACCACCGCGCCGCCGGCCATCGAGGTGAGCGCAGTGCGCGTGGTAGTGATCGTCTGCTTGACTTCGGCGCGCGCGAGCGCGGCTTCCTGCCGCACGAGGTCGACGGTCTCGCGGCTCAGGTCGCCCAGCAGCGAGGCGATGGAACGGTCGGCTCTATCAGTAGTCATGGCGGTCTCCGGTGTCGCGCGGCATGCGCTGCGTGGTGGGGAACGGCGAAGCCTCGGGCGCCGTGGTGGGGGCAACGCCGGCGGTGGTGCGATCCACGACATAAGGCTCGGCCTCGTGCCGATAGGCCTCGCCGGCCGACGCCGCGGCGGCGCTGTCCGGGTCGAGCAGATCCTGGTGCGTCGGGTCTTCGGGCGCGCGCCAGCGCACAGTGCCGCTACCGAGGTCGGCCTGACGTTCGGTTTGCGGAGCATGTTGCCGATGCGCCGAACTCTTCAGGAAGCGGGAGACGAGAAAGCCCGCCGCGATCGAGCCGGCGAAGAAGGCGACCGGCGAGCGCCGGCTGAGTGCATCCGCATCGGCGATCAGGCCGTCGATGTCCTTGTCGCGCAGCCGCCGCCCGAGGCCTTCGAGCTGCTCGGCTGCGAAGCCGACGTAGCGGCCCGCCTGCGGATGCTGCGAACCCTGCAACTCGTCGGCCGCGCGGTGCAGCGCCTGGGCGGCGGAATCGGCCTGCCCGGCCGCGGCGTCCTTCTTGCGCGACGCCATCGCCTTGCCCTCCTGCTTCGCGCGGTCCGCGAGGCTCGCGGCTTCGTCACGCGCGTCGGCGAAGGACTGGCGCGCGCCGCCGTCATGCGGCTCGCCCTGCGATCGATACCCTTGTTCTTGCGCCACGGCGTACTCCTGCGATGGTGGTGACCGCCCAAGAGCGGGCAAACGCTGTGCCGCGACCGGGCGCTGGCTGCGAAGTGCTGATCGACGCGACCCCCCGGCGCATCGTAGGGATGTGAGATGCAGCGGCACGCTTCATAGAGTGAGCTTTCCCCCAACAAGGCAGCACCATGGCCAGTACCCGCTTCTCGCTCGCCACCTGCAATCTCTACAACCTCAACCTGCCCGGCCTGCCGATGTACCGCGACGCGAGCGGCTGGACGCGCGCCGAGTACGACGCGAAGCTGGCCTGGATGGCACAGGCGCTGGTGCACGTGAATGCCGACGTGTGGGGCTTTCAGGAGCTGTGGCATGCGCAGGCGCTGGCCGAGGTGTTCGAGCGCGCGGGGCTGGCCGGCGACTACGACCTCCTCGCGCCGGCCGGCCATGCCGGCGGCAAGATCGTCTGCGCGGGTGCAGTGCGCAAGGGCATGCGGGCCGGCGAGCCGGAATGGATCGAGCGCTTTCCGCCGGCGTTCGTGCTGCGCGACAGCGGCAGCGACGAGCAGTCGCCGCAGGTGTCCGTGAACATCAAGGGCTTCTCGCGGCCGGTGCTGCACTTTCGCGTGAGGCCGGCGCCCGACGTGGAAGCGGTGCATGTGTTCGTCGGGCACCTCAAGTCGAAGCAGGAGGCGCCGGTGCACACCGAGCGGTGGTACCGCGCCGACAAGACCTTCTACGCGCGCCACGCGAAGGGGCTGGGCGCGGCGCTGTCCACCATCCGCCGCACGGCCGAGGCTGCGGCGCTGCGCATGCTGCTGACCGACCTCACCCGGGGCAGCGATGCTCCGGTGGTGCTGATGGGTGACCTCAACGACGGCCAGCGCAGCAACACGCAGGACATCATCACCGGCGGGCCGAACTACCTGCTGAGCGGCCTCTCGCGCGGCGGCGGCGACACGGTGCTCTACGCCACCGAGCTGCTGCAGAACTACCGCAGCCTGCGCGACGTGTACTACTCCTACATCCACGAGAACCAGCATGAATCGCTGGACCACATCCTGGTGTCGCAGGAGTTCTACGACAACTCGCGCAAGCGGGTGTGGGCCTTCGAGGGGCTGGAGGTGTTCAACGACCACCTCAACTTCGCCGAACACAAGCACAACGGCACGCCGGATCACGGCATCGTGAAGGCCACCTTCACGCACCTGCCGGCCTAAGTGGCCTGACTGGCCTGACCGGAGAAACCGACGCGGCCAGCGGCGTCAATGCCGCGTGGCGCCGCATTCGGGCGAAGCCGGAACTTGGTCACGCGAACGGCCGCTTCGAGCCGCAACTCCTACGCACGGGCGATTGCGGCAATGACAATGATTCGCTACCAAACGCAACCGGCGGGGTGGTGCGCTCGCGCACGCTCCCGCCCGTTCAATGCCGCGCCACGAAGTACCGCCCGCACCGCCGAATCCGCCGCCGGAGGCCCCTCCCGGCGCGCTCCTGCCCGGCGTACGGCTGGCCGAGTTCGAGATCGAGCGCGTGCTCGGCGTCGGCGGCTTCGGCATCGTCTATCTGGCCTTCGACCACGTGCTGCACCGGCGCGTGGCGATCAAGGAATACATGCCGGCGGCGCTCGCGGCGCGGGCGCGCGACGCCACGGTGACCGTGCACTCGGGCGCCCAGGCCGCCACCTTCGCCGCGGGCCTGCAGTCCTTCATCAACGAGGGGCGGCTGCTGGCCCGCTTCGACCATCCGGCGCTGGTGAAGGTGCACCGCTTCTGGGAGGCGAACGGCACCGCCTACATGGTGATGCCGTGGTACGCCGGGCGCGCGCTCAACGAGATCAGTGCCGACATGGCACAGCCACCGGACGAGGTGTGGCTGCGCCGCCTGATCGATCCGCTGCTCGAAGCGCTCGAGCTGCTGCACCGCGACGGCGTCTACCACCGCGACATCTCGCCCGACAACATCCTGCTGCTGCCCGACGGCAGCCCGGTGCTGCTGGACTTCGGCTCGGCGCGCAAGGTGATCGGCGATCGCACGCAGATGCTGACCGCGGTGCTCAAGCCCAAGTTCGCGCCGGTGGAGCAGTACGCCGACGTGCCCGGCATGCGCCAGGGGCCGTGGACCGACCTCTACGCATTGGGCGCGGTGGTGCGCTATCTGCTGAGCCGCGAGGCGCCGATGCCGGCAGTGATGCGCGCCGTGCGCGACACGATGTGCCCCTTGTCGCAGGGCGCGGCGCCGGCCGGCGTGAGCGGGCGCTTCCTGACGGTCATCGACTGGACCATGAGCGTGGAGCCCGAGGGGCGACCGCAGGACGTGGCTGCGCTGCGCGACGCGCTCGACGGACGGCGCGAGCCGCCACTGGCGTGGCAGCCGCATCCGGTGGCCGAGGCGCCGCCGCCCGCAGCCGAAACGCCGGCGGCGCCTTCGCAGGCGTGGCCTGCCACGGTGTCGATGACGCAGCCGGTGCCGCAGCCGATGCCGCAGGTGCCGGTAGTCCAGCGCAGGGCGTGGTCACCGCGGTTGGCACTGCTGGGCGGCGCGGCCGTGGCGATCGGTGCGGCGCTGGGCGTCTGGCTCTTCGCCGCCCAACCGCCGGCGGCGGCGCAGGCGGCTGAGGTCGTCGCTGCGCCGGCTCTGGCGCGCGTTGCGCCGACGCCGCACGCGCCGGCCGAAGAACCGGCCGAAGAACCAGTCGAACGATCGACCGATCGCCGCAACGACGGCCAGCGTCCGACCGCTGCGGCCGCCACCACCGACACCCGCCGCAGCACCGCAACGCCCAAGCGTCCCTCGCCCGCCGAACCGCGCCGCACCGTCGCCGCCGACCCCGAGCGCGAATGCGGCGACCGAAACTTCATCTCGCGCGGAATCTGTCTCTACAACGCCTGCCTGGAGCCGCGTTTTCGTGCGCACGCCGCGTGCGTGAAGCTGCGCGAGGAGCAGGAGGCGCGCCGCCGCGCGGAGATGTACCGATGAAGCGGCGCGCGCCGGCAACGAGCCCGCGAATCGCGTCGACCGGCGCGAGTGCGGCACGGCCGTGACGACCGAGCGGATCAACGGAACTGCCGGCCAGCGGTCGGCGCACCGCAGCTTCTACAAGGACCACCTGTTGAGCTGCTACCCCTTGCCGCTGGAGAACGGCCGCTTCCAGGCGCGCGTTGCCATCACCGCGCTGGGCGGGGGCCGCACGCGCTCACAGCGATTCCTCGACCTCGAGGACTTCGCAAGCTTCGAAGCCGCCGTGGCGCGGTCGTTCCAGGCGGCAATGGACTGGGTGGACGCGCAGCGCTGACGCCGCGGCGCCGGCGGCTGCATGCCGCTACCGCTGACTGCGCGCCTTCCGCCGGTCGAACTCGGCGAGTTGCGCCTTGAGCAGAAGCAGCAGCACGCGCGCCGTCTCCTCGGTCATGGTGAGCGTGGTGCTCGACTCGCCGTCGTCGCGGCCGGGCTTGGCGCGCACGGCCGCGTCGATCTGCGCATGCACCAGCCCGTGCGCGTTGGACATGGCCTTCACGCGCTGCAGTTCGATGTCGTGGGTCTTCATGGTGATGGCGCTCAGCGCGAGAAGGCCAGCTTGATGCCGAAGCCGATCAGCAGCCCGCCGGCCAGCCGGTTGCCCCATTGCAGGACACGCGGGTTGGCGCGCAGCCGCTCGGCGAACGTGCGCGTGAGCACCACCACCACCGCGCCGTACAGGAAGGTCAGCACGGCGATGGTGGCGGCCATGAAGGCAAAGGTGGCAAGCCCCTGGTGCCGCGCGGGGTCGACGAACAACGGGAAGAAGGCCATGTAGAACACGATGGCCTTGGGGTTCAGCAAGGTGATCATCATCGCCTGGCGGAAGTAGTGCCGCGGCTGGATGCGCACCACCGGCGCCTCGCCGGGCCGGGTGACGATCATCCGCCAACCGAGCCATGCCAGGTAGGCCGCGCCCAGCCACTGCACCGCACCGAAGAGCAGCGGCGCGGCCTTCAGCAGCGCCGCCACGCCGGCCACGGCCAGCCACATCAGCACCTGGTCGCCGGCGATCACGCCGAAGGTGGCGGCAAGGCCGCCCTTCATGCCGCCCTTGCCGGTGGAGGTGATGAGCGCGAGGTTCCCCGGTCCGGGAATCGCGAGGAACACGATGATCGCGACCACGAAGGCCGCGTAATCCGCCACACCGAACATGCTGCGCTCCTTCCTGTGCTTGCCTGGTGCTACTGCACCTTGATGCCGGCTTCCTTCACCACGCGCGCATTGGCGTCGTGCTCGCGCCGAACCTGCGTGGCGAAGGCCTCGGCGCTGCGCGCGTCGACGATGTTGTTCAGCTGTTCCAGCCGGGCCTGCACGTCGGGGTCGGCCAGCAGCTTGTTGACCTCGGCGTTCAGGCGCGCGAGCACCGGCGCCGGCGTGCCGGCGGGCGCGAAAAGGCCGAACACGGAACTCAGGTTGGCCTGCGGGAAACCGAGTTCGATGAAGGTGGGCGCCTGCGGAAACGCCGCCAGCCGCTGCTGCGCCGCCACCGCCAGCACGCGCAGCTTGCCCTGCGAGATGAGGCCGTTGAGCGCCGGGCTCGGGTTGGCGGTGAAGAGGTCGAACTGCGCGCCCGCCGCATCGTTGATGACCTGCCCGCTGCCCTTGTAGGGCACGTGGATGAACTGCACCCCCGCCGCGCGGCTGATCTGCTCCAGCATCAGGTGGCCGACGCTGCCCATGCCCGAACTCGCCACGCTCAGCTCGCCCGGCCGCGCCTTCGCCTGGCTCAGCACGTCGGCAAAGCTCTGGCCCTTGAAGGCCGAGGTGGCCGCGAAGTACACCGGCGAATACATCACCGACGCGAAGGGCACGATGTCTTTGAGCGGGTCGTACGGCACCTTCTGCAGGTGCGGGTTGAGCGTGAGCGGGCTGATGGCGGCGAAGGCGATGGTGTGGCCGTCGGGCGTGGCCTTGGCGAGTGCGTCCATGCCGGTGGTGCCGCTGGCGCCGGCGCGGTTCTCGACCACCACAGGCTGGCCCAGCACCGGCGCCAGCCGATCGGCCAGCAGGCGCGCAGCCGCATCGCTGGTGCCGCCCGGCGCATACGGCACGATGATGCGCACCGGCTTGGCGGGCCAGGCGCTGTCCGCCCACGCGGAGGGCAGCGCGCCTGCCGACACGAGGGCCAGGGCAGACAACGCGCCGAGCAGGCGACGGTTGCGAGAGAACGACGAACGCATCCGGTTTCCTTGGAACTGAAGAAGGTTGCCGATGTTAGGGCGGGAACCCGGGTCGGAAAGCGACGACGCCCGGGGTCACCGGGCGTCGTGGGCAACTGGAGCGCGATGTGTCGCTCAGTCGAAGATGTCGCTCAGCCAGGACTTCTTGCGCCGGCCGTGGTGCCCGTAGTCGGAATCCACGAAATCCGGTCGCCGCGGCACGGCAGCGCGGGCGGGTGCGGCAGCCGGCGCGGCTGCGGGTACCGCACGCTCGATCAGCTTGTCGAGTTCACCGCGGTCCAGCCACACGCCCCGGCACTGCGGGCAGTAGTCGATCTCGATGCCTTGGCGGTCGCTCATCACCAGCGTCGAGTCGGCACAGGTCGGGCACTTCATGCGTGGGGTCCTTTCGTGGTTTTCGTGGTTGTGGTCGCGGTCGTGGTGCTCGTCTTGCATCTCGCTTCTTGCAGACCGGCGCAAGCGTGAAAGGTTCCTCACATCGGCGGCGCGAAAAATCCACGGTGTCGACGTGTGTGCGCAGGCGCGCCGGCCCTGCGCTTCAAACGACAATTCAGCCCGGCCGCGGCGCGCATCGCGGCGGCCGCATCCACCCACAGGAGACCGAATGAAGTTCCCGATCTGCGCCGCGCTGCTGGCGCTTGCCGCCGCCACCACCGCAAGCCTGGCCCAGACCGATGCCGCACTCGCCGCCGCCGCGAAGGAGCCCGGCGCGGTGGTCACGCCCTCCGGCCTCGTCTACCGCTCGCTGGCCGACGGCAAGGGCGCGAGCCCCACCGCCAGCGACACCGTCAAGGTCCACTACCGCGGCAGCTTCCCCGACGGCCGCGAATTCGACAGCTCCCACAAGCGCGGCGAGCCGACCGAGTTTCCGCTCAACCGCGTCATCAAGTGCTGGACCGAAGGCGTGCAACGCATGAAGGTCGGCGGCAAGGCCAAGCTCACCTGCCCCGCGGCCATTGCCTACGGCTCGCGCGGCGGCGGCGGCGGCCTGATCCCGCCGAACGCCACGCTGCAGTTCGAGGTCGAGTTGCTGGCCGTGTCGGGCCGTTGAGCTTCATGCGGGAACAGGCGGGCCGATGAGCGACGCATCCGGCGGCTCCGCACCCGCGCGCTCGCGCCTCGCGCGCGCCGGACGCTGGCTGCTGCGCGCCGCGCCGCGGGCGCTCGGCCTGTCGTTCGCGGCGCTGCTGGCGGGCGCGATGCTGCTCGCCACCGCCATCGCCGTGGCCTGGCCCAACCTGCCGGAGATCGACAGCCTCACCGACTACCGCCCGCGCCTGCCGCTGCGCATCTACAGCGCCGACGGCGTGCTGGTGGGCCAGTTCGGCCAGGAGCGGCGGCACTTCACGCCGATCGAGCAGATTCCGCCGCTGCTGCGCCAGGCGGTGCTTGCGACGGAAGACGCGAGCTTCTACGAGCACGGCGGCGTGCACTACGTGGGCGTGCTGCGCGCGGCGGTTGCCAACCTGCACCGCTCGCGCAGTCAGGGCGCCTCCACCATCACCATGCAGGTGGCGCGCAACTTCTACCTGCCGACGAAGAAGACCTTCACCCGCAAGTTCTACGAGATGCTGCTGGCGCTGAAGATCGAGCACCTGCTGGGCAAGGACGAGATCTTCGAGATCTACCTCAACCAGATCTACCTCGGCCAGCGCGCGCACGGCTTCGCCGCCGCGAGCGGCATCTACTTCGGCAAGCCGCTGGACGCGCTCACGATCGCCGAGACGGCGATGCTGGCCGGCTGCCCGCAATCGCCCACCTACGGCAACCCGATCGCCAACCCGGCGCATGCGAAGCGGCGCCAGAAGCACGTGCTCGACCGCATGCTGCGCCTGGAAATCATCACCGAGGCCGAGCACCGCGAGGCGCTGGCGCAGCAGCTCGTCTACCGCGAGCGGCCCGCCGTCGGTCCCGAAGCCGCGTATGCGGCCGAGACGGCGCGGCAGATCGTCGTCGACCACTTCGGCGAAGACGCCTACACGCGCGGCCTGAACGTGACGCTGAGCCTTTCCGCCGCCGACCAGGCCGCCGCCTACCACGCCGTGCGCGGCGCGCTGCTCGACTTCGCGCGCCGCCAGCCCTGGGCCGGCCCGGCCGCCCACGTGGTGCTGCCGGGCGATGCGGCCAAGCTGAACGCCGCCATCGACCACGCGCTCGCCGACCACCCCGACAGCGACAGCCTGCGCGCCGGCGTGGTGCTGGATGCGAGCCCGCAGCAGCTCGTGGCCGCCCTGCGTGACGGCGAACGTGCGACGGTGCGCGGCGCGGGGCTCGCCGTCGCGGCCGCGGCGCTCGACGGCAAGGGCGAGGCGCGGCTGCAGATCCGCCGCGGTTCGGTGCTGTGGCTGCTGCAGGGCGAGGACGGCGAGTGGGCGGTGGCGCAGATGCCCGAGGTCCAGGGCGCCTTCGTCGCGCTCGACGCCCGCACCGGCGCCGTGCGCGCGATGGTCGGCGGCTTCGACCACCAGCGCAGCGCGTTCAACCGCGCCCTGCAGGCGTGGCGCCAGCCGGGCTCGACCATCAAGCCCTTCATCTACTCGGCGGCGCTGGAGCGCGGCCTGATGCCTTCCAGCGTGGTCGACGACGCGCCGGTGACGATCGAGGCATCGGGTGGCGGCGAAGCCTGGCAGCCGCAGAACTCCGACGGCCACTTCGACGGCCCGATGTCGCTGCGGCGCGCGCTCGCCAAGTCGAAGAACACGGTGGCGGTCAAACTGCTGCAGATGATCGGCCCGGTGCCGGCGCGGCAGTGGCTCACGCGCTTCGGGCTGGATGCCGGGCGCCACCCGGCCAACTTGGCGATGGCGCTGGGCAGCGGCGCGACCACGCCGATGCAGCTGGCCGGCGCCTATGCGGTGTTCGCCAATGGCGGCCACCGCGTCGAGCCGCAACTCATCACGCGCATCACCGACGCGCGCGGCAAGGTCATCAAGCAGGCGCCGCCGCTGCCGGTGAACGAATCGGTGCGCACGCTGGATGCGCGCAACGCCTTCGTCATGGACAGCCTGCTCGGCGAAGTGACGCGCACAGGCAGCGCGCGGCGTGCGAGCGACGCGCTCGGGCGCGACGACCTGCACGGCAAGACCGGCACCACCAACGACGCCTTCGACGCCTGGTTCGCGGGCTACCAGCGCGACCTCGTGGCCGTGGCCTGGATCGGCTACGACACGCCGCGCAAGCTGGGCGAGCACGCAAGCGGCGGCGGCCTCGCGCTGCCGGTGTGGATCGATTTCATGCGCCACGCGCTGGCGAACGTGCCGCCCGACCGCCCGACGCCGCCCGACGGCGTGGTGGCGCTGCAGGGCGAGTGGTACTACGAGGAGTTCGTGCCGGGCAGCGTGTCCCCTGCCCTCACCAGCCCCGCCACCATCATCCCGGCCGCACCGCTGCCGGTGGCGCTGGAGGACGAGCGCAAGAGCATCCTCGACTTGTTCCGCTGAACGCTGCAGCCATCCCATGCACAGCAGCCTCGGCACCGCCATCTTCGATACGGCCATCGGCCGCTGCGGCATCGCCTGGGGTGATGCGGGCGTGACGGGGGTCTACCTGCCGGCCGCCGATGACGAGGCCCTGCGCCGCCACATGCGCCAGCGCTTCGGGCCGGCGCCGCTGTCGCCGACCAGCCCCGAGGCGCAGCGCGCTGTCGACGGCATCACGGCGCTGCTCGACGGCGGCACGCCCGATCTGCTGGACGTGGCGCTCGACATGCGCGGCATCCTGCCCTTCCATCGCCGGGTGTACGAACTCGCGCGGCAGATCCGCCCGGGCCGCACGCTGACCTACGGCGAGATCGCAGAGCAGCTCGAGGATCCCGGCGCCGCACGCGCCGTGGGCCAGGCGCTGGGCCGCAACCCCTTCGCCATCGTCGTGCCTTGCCACCGCGTGCTCGCGGCCGGCGCGCGCCATGGCGGCTTCAGCGCGCCGGGCGGGGTGGACACCAAGCTGCGCATCCTCGCCATCGAAGGCGCGCGGCGAGGCGACGAGCCCGATCTGTTCGATCTGGCCTAACGAGCCACGCGCTCCGCGCTTTGCCACGGCGTCCAGACGACGCCGGCGCCCACGTTCACATCATTGCTCGAACGATGCAGGGGGCTCGCCCGGTTCGCCGCGCCGTGCAGCGACATGCCGCGCAGCGTGGCGAACCAGGTCACGGCGTCGCTGTGCCGCCGGCTCAGCGTCAATGCGAACTCGGTGCCGAGGTAGCCGGCGCGCGCGCGGTAGGCCGGGCGTTCGGCGGTGGCATGCGCCGCCGGCACCTCGTAGAAGTAGCGCTGCAGCGGCGCGCTAGCCCACGTGGGCTGCACCGACAGGCTCAACGTGGCGTGGCGCAGCGCGGGCATGCGCCAGCGCCAGCGCACCGCCGGACTCACCGTGAAGCCGCGGCCGTGGGCCTGCTTCAGGTCGGTGGAGATGAGGCCGCGCCACTGCAAGTGCAGGGTGGGACTGCCCGGCTGGTCGCGCCAGCCGGTGTAGACCAGCTGCGGCCCGATGCCCACCAGGTAGTCGAGGCTCGGCATGCCGCGGCGCGCATCGTTGTCGCGCGCACTGAAGGCCGCGGTGGCGGCGAGGTCGAGGTGGATGTCGGGGTGGTCGAACACGCGCCCGCGCACGCCGTCGCCGTCGATACGCAGCACCGGGCCGCGGTAGATGAACACCGGCACGGCGATGCCGCGTGTGTGCGACTGGCCGGCGCCGGGGTAGTCGGCCACATGGCCGCCGCCGGCGGCGATGCCCGCTTCCCAGCGCGGGCGGCCGGCGTCGGGGTCGGCCGAAAGGGCGTGGGGTGTCGCTTCGCCGGCCAGGGCGGCCCACGGAGCAAGCAGCGCCAATACGAGTCGAGGCGCGAGACGGGATCCTGGAAAGGGGGGATTCGGCATGCGCCCCAGTATCGGGCGCAGGTCAGGTGCGAAGCGGGAGACCCTCACCCCAACCCTCTCCCGCAAGCGGGAGAGGGAGTCATGCGTCAGCCGCCGGCGTGCGTGCCGCGCCGGGCGTTCTCGATGGCCTTGACAGCGCGCATCTCGGCCGACAGCGCCGCATCCAGCGGCGAGCGGCACAGCCCGGCCTGGTCGTAGTGCAGGTTCTCGTACAACTCGGCTGCGGCCGGATGTGCGTCGAGCACCGCCCGCAGTTGCGGATGCGCATCGGCCTCGATGAGCGCGTTCGACAGGCGCGAGACGACTTCGCGGTACTGCGTCGGCGACACGGCCGTCGTGCTGCTTTCGAGGCGGCCGAGCAGGCCGGCCAGCAGGGCAACCACGGTCAGGTCGGCGCTTGCCGGTGTGGAGAGGGTGGGATTCATCGCTGCTACCTTCGTCGAAGCTTGTCGGGGCGAAACGCGCCGCGGCGTCATGCCTGTGAAGGTAGGGGCACGCAGCCGCGATTCAAGCGCTGCGCCGCGGGCCGCTCAGTGAGTGCCGCGCCGCACCACGGCCGGCACCGCGTACTCGCGCCCGATGACGACGCGGGCGTAGAGATAGTTCTCGCGAGCGCGTTCGCTCAATGCGTCGAGTGCCACATGGCCCGCCGCATCGCACGGGAAGGCGAGCGCGCGGCCCTCGCGAAACAGCGACTGGAAACGCAGTTCGAAACGGCTGGGTTCCGGGATGCTCGTCAATGCAACTTCCATGACTGCTCTGCTCCTGCGCGCTCGTTACGCGATGAATCCAATGTACGGATACGCATTCGGCGCGGCATGGGATGTGCGCCGCGACGCTCTGTCGGATGACGACTGAAGGCGGCGTAGCAATTCATCTGACACACGGCTCCCCGCGTCGGTTCAGGGGCGAACACCCTCCCCCGGCGCAGCGCGTGCGTTTTGCGCAGAATCGACGCGAACACCCTTTCCCACCGACTGGAGAAGTCCCCATGAAGCTGTATCTGAAGCCCGGCGCCTGTTCCCTCGCCTCCCACATCGTGCTCGAGGAGATCGGCGCGCCCTACGACACCATGCGCGTCGACCTCAAGACGAAGAAGATGGCCGACGGCGGCGACTTTTTCGGCGTGAACCCGAAGGGCTACGTGCCAGCGCTCGAACTGCCTGAGGGCGGCGTGCTGACCGAGAACGTGGCCGTGCTGGGTTACCTCGGCGACCGCAAGCCCGAAGCGAAGCTCGCGCCAGCGCCGGGCACGATGGAGCGCTACCGGATGATCGAGTGGCTCGGCTTCATCAGCTCCGAGATGCACAAGAGCTTCAGCCCCTTCTTCGCCGGCTGGCCGGAGGAAGCGAAGGCGGCGTCGAAGCAGAAGCTGGAAAAGCGCCTCGACCACGTCGAGAAGGCATTGCAGGGCAACGACTACCTGATGGGCACGGACTTCACCGTGGCCGACGCCTACCTCTACACCATGCTGACCTGGGCGCCCGCAGCCGCGCTCGACATGTCCCGTTGGCCGACCGTCAAGGCCTATCAGGAGCGGGTGGCCGCACGACCGGCGGTGAAGGCCGCACACGCGGCCGAGGCCTGAAATCAGGCCTGAACGTCGAGCAGCGTGCCGAGCATCGCGCGCTCGACTTCGATGCTGCGCAGGTTAGCCTTGAAGGCATAGCCGGCGCTCATCTGGCCGACGATCTCGTTCGCGAGAGAGACACCCGGCTGCGGCGCCCGCGTCACCGCGGTCGCCACGCCGCCGCCGGCCTGCGTGCGCTGCGCCACCTGCTGCGCCCGGAAACCGGGCGTCTGCACGTTGGCGATGTTGTGGCCGGCGACCGCCATGCGCGTTTGCGCGGCGTTCATGCCCGACAGTGCAATGGATGACAAGGCCGTCATGCGCGCAGGCTACGACGGAATGCCGCCGCGCGGCGCATCAGGCGCCGAGCCGGTCGGCCAGTTCCGCGAGATCCGTCACGATGAACTGCGGCTGCGTGTCCAGCGCCGCGATCGACGCCGGCACGGCATCGTCGCGCCGCACCCACGCGGCCTGCAGGCCGGCCCGCAGCGCGCCGGCCACGTCGACCAGCGGATCGTCGCCCACGTGCAGCACCTGCGCCGGCGGCACACCGAGCCGGCTGCAGGCCGCGTGGAAGATCGCCGGCTCCGGCTTGCCCGCGCCGAACTCGCGCGCGGTGATGCAGCCGCGAAAATGCGCCGCCAGGCCCACGCGCTGCAGGTCGGCGTTCCCGTTGGTGAGACCCAGCACCGGATAGCGCGCGGCGATGCGCTGCAGCGCGGCCAGCGCGTCGTCGAACAGCACCACCTCCTGGCGTGCGGCGAAGAACACCTCGAAGGCCGCGTCGGCCAGCGCCGGATCGTCACCGCACTCGCCCAGAACCCGGCGGATCGATTCGCGCCGGATCATGGTGAGGTCGTGCGCCCACTGCGGGTTCTCGATGGACAGCGCATTGCGCACGCGGCGCAGGCTCACCGTGTCGTGCGCCGCCGCCGTGGCCGCGGCGTTCACCGCCAGCCAGTCGTGCAGCAGCCGCTCCGCTCGCTCGATGGTCGGCCACACCGGCCACAGCGTGTCGTCGAGGTCGAGCGTGATTGCGGCGATGCGGGCGGTCATGGGCAACAGGCTCAACGGGCCGCTTCGGGCAGCTCGATCTTGACTTCAAGCACTTCCAGGTTCTCCTGGCGCTCGAGGTTGACCTTGATGTCCTCGGGCCTGATCGACACGTACTTCGAGATCACCGCCACCAGCTCGCGCTGCAGCGACTCGAGGTAGTCGGGGCGGCTCCCGCGGCCGTTGCGCTCGTGCGCGAGGATGATCTGCAGCCGCTCCTTGGCGACTGTTGCGGTCTTCTTCTTTTCTCCCAGCAGGAACGAGAGGAAGGACATGGCTTACCTCCCACCGAAGATGCGCTTGAAGAAGCCTGGCTTCTGCGCGTCGACGAAGCGCATCGGCTTGTCTTCGCCGAGAAAGCGCGCCACCACGTCCTTGTAGGCCTCGGACACGTCGGTGTCCTTGAGGTGCACGGCCGGCACGCCCTGGTTGGACGCATCGAGCACCGTCTCGGACTCGGGAATCACCCCGATCAGCGGCGTGCGCAGGATCTCCTGAATGTCCGACAGCGAGAGCATCTGCCCGCCCTCGACGCGGTTCGGGTTGTAGCGCGTGATCAGCAGGTGCTCCTTGATCGGCTCCTGCTTCTCGATCGCGCGCTTCGTCTTGGAGCTGAGCATGCCGAGGATGCGATCGGAGTCGCGCACCGACGAGACCTCGGGGTTGGTGACGATCAATGCATCGTCCGCGAAGTGCATCGCCATCAGTGCGCCGGTCTCGATGCCGGCGGGCGAATCGCACACGATGTAGTCGAAGCCCATGTCGGCAAGCTCCTTGAGCACGCGCTCCACGCCTTCCTTCGTCAGCGCCTCCTTGTCGCGCGTCTGCGAGGCGGCCAGCACGAACAGGTTGTCGCACTGCTTGTCCTTGATGAGCGCCTGGTTCAGGTTGGCCTCGTTCTGCAGCACGTTGACGAAGTCGTACACCACGCGCCGCTCGCAGCCCATGATGAGGTCGAGATTGCGCAGGCCGACGTCGAAGTCGATCACGGCGGTCTTCTTGCCCGCGAGCGCGAGGCCGGAAGAGAAGCTGGCGCTGGTGGTGGTCTTGCCCACGCCCCCCTTGCCGGAGGTCACCACGACGATGCGTGTCATTGGTTGTCGTTCCTTGTGTCTGGAATCAAAGCGTCAGCGGCTCGATGACGAGCGTGTCGCCGTCGAGCCGCACCTGGGCGGGGCGGCCGGTCACGTCGGCCGGCAGCGGGGTGTCTGTCGTGCGGTAGGTGCCGGCGATCGACACCAGCTGCGCTTCCATGCAGGTGCTGAAGATGCGCGCCTGCGTGTTGCCGCGCGCACCGGCCACGGCCCGCCCGCGCAGCGGCGCGTAGACGTGGATGCTGCCGTCGGCGATGACCTCGGCGCCGAAGTTCACCGCGGCCAGCAGCACGAGGTCGCAGTCGCGTGCCACCACCTGCTGGCCGGAGCGCAGCGGGCGCTCGATGATCATCGTCGGCCGCAGCGCGGGCGGCGGGACCGGCGCGGGTTCAGGCTCAGGCTCAGGCTCAGGTTCAGGTTCGGGCGCGGCCTTCGGCGCGGGACGCGGCGCCGGTGCCTCCGGCGCTTCGCTCAGGCCGCAGGCATGCGCCGCCTCGCGCTGCGCTTCGCTGCCGCCGCGCACGGCCACGGGCAGCGTGCGGTGCGTGCGCAGCAGGTCGACGAGTGCCGGGAAGTCGATCGGGCCGCCGGCCTCGGCCACCTGCGACAGATCGATCACCAGCGGATCGTTGTCGAAGAGCTGAGGCGCCTGTTCGCGGCGTGCCTCCAGCTCGGCTCGCAACACGGCGAGGTCGGTGCTTTGCAGCACCAGCGCCAGCAGGCTCATCGACGCACTTTTCAGGTCGAATGCGGCAGCGGCGTGAGCACTCGGAACAGCAGCCATGGAAGCAGGGAGTCGAAAGGCCGCGAGTGTACCGGGCGCACGTGCGGCGCCTTGCGACGAGACGCAACGCCGCTGCCCCTGCGAGGCGCCAGGCCGCACGCTGCCAAGTACGATGTCGCGATGAACCTGATCTACGTCGCCGACCCGATGTGCTCGTGGTGCTACGGCTTCGGCACCACCATCGACGCGCTGCTTGCCGATCCGCGTGAGGCCGCGCCCCTGAACCTTGCCCTCGTGATGGGCGGCCTGCGGCCCTACACCACCGAGCCGATGGGTCGCGAAAAGGCCGACGAGATCTTCGGCCACTGGCACCACGTGCACGAGGCCGCCGGCATGCCCTTCGCGCAGGCGCCCGACACCGCCCTGCACCGCCCCGGCTTCGTCTACGACACCGAGCCCGCGAGCCGCGCCACGGTGACGGTGCGCGCCATGTCGCCGCGCCATGTGTGGCGCTTCTTCAAGGCCGTGCAGCACGCCTTCTATGCCGACGCGAAGGATGTGACGCAACCCGAGGTGCTGGCCGATCTGGCGGTGGCCATCGGCCTGCCGCGCAGCGAGTTCGCCAGCGCCTTCGCCTCGCAGCGCATGCGCGACGAGACGCGCGCCGATTTCGAGCAGTCGCAGTCCTGGGGCATCCGCGGCTTTCCCGCCGTCGTGGCCGAGCATGGCGGCAAACTGCATCTCGTGGCCCATGGCTACACGCCGATAGCGGGCCTGCACGAGCGCCTGGCCGCGCTGGTGGCCGCATCGCCGGACGACGCCTCCGCGCCTTGAGACCGCCGCCGCGCCGCGCGGCCACGAGAAGAATCACCCGAGGAGACTTCGCTTCATGCCCCAGCACGACTTCGGCGCCATGCACGCCGCCATGCAACGCCAAGTCGACGGCGAGATCCTGCCCGGCGTTTCCAGCGCCATCCTGCGCGGGCGCGAGGTGGTCGATCGCCACTGCACCGGCTGGGCCGACCGCGAGGCAAAGGTGCCGCTGCGCGAGGACCACATCTTTCGCGCCTTCTCCAACACCAAGCTCGTCACCACCATCGCCGTGATGCAGCTCGTCGAAGACGGCCGCCTCGGCCTCGACGACCCGGTGGAGCGCACGGTGCCGCAGCTCGCGAACCGCCGGGTGCTGCGCCCGGGCGCGACACACCTCGACGACACCGAGCCGGCCGTGCAGCCCATCACCATCCGCCATCTGCTCAGCCACAGCGCCGGGCTGGGCTACGGTTTTCTCGACCCCGAGGCGCCGCTGTCCAAGGCCTACGCGCGGGCGCAGGTGCTCAGCCCCGCGACCACGCTTGCGGCCATGATGGAGGCGCTGGCGCCGCTGCCGCTGCTGTTCCAGCCCGGCAGTTCGTGGACGTATTCCGTCGCCAGCGACGTGCTGTCGCGTGTCGTCGAAGTGGTGAGCGGCGAGGCGTTCGACCGCTGCATCCGCCGCCGCATCCTCGATCCGCTGGGCATGGCCGACACCGGCTTCGTCGTGCCGCAGGACAAGCAGGACCGCCTCGCCGCCTTCTACGCCGGCGCCAGCCTGATGGACCCGCGCAAGCCCGGCCTCACGCCCCTGCCCGACGCGCCCTGGCCGGGCGCCTACCTGCGCCCGGTGCCGCGGCTGGCAGGCGGCAGTGGCCTCGTCACGACGCTGCCCGACATGGTGGCGCTGTTGCGTGCGCTGCTGCCGGACGGGCCGACCATCCTTGCGCCGCAGACGCTGGCCGAGATGATGCGCAACCAGTTGCCCGCCGGCTGCCCCATCCGCTTCAACCTGGGCGACGTGCCGGGCAAGGGCTTTGGGCTGGGCGGGGCAGTGACGCTGAAGCCCTCGTCCATCGACCCGCCGGGCGCAGAGGGCGAGTTCCAGTGGGGCGGCGTGGCTGGCACCCACTGGTGGATCTCGCCGCAGACGGGCACCGCGGGCGTGCTGATGACACAGCGCCAGATGAGTTTCTGGAATCCGTTCTTCTTCGAGATCAAGGCACTCGCGACTCGCGCCGCGATCACGACCTGATCAGGCGACTGTCAAGAACTCGACCCAGTTCCCATCCGGGTCGGCCACCATGCCGATGCGCACGCCGGGGCGGATCTCGCGTTCCTTCATCAGCACCTTGTGGCCGGCATCGGCGCAGGTCTGCAGCATCTCGGCGAGGTTGGACACAGAGATCGTGAAGTAGCGGTAGCCGGTGGCGCCCTGGATGCCGCCGGGCGCGGCCTGCGCCGGCGTCGACTCGAGCACCACCAGCTTCACCACGCTCTGGCCGCAGGGCATCTGGTGCATCACGCCGTTGCCGCCGGGCATGGGCATCTCGCGCGCCACGGCGAGGCCGAGGGTGTCGCGATAGAAGCCGAGCATGGCCGGGCCGTTGGTGGTGACGATGCCGAGGTCGATCGACTGCTTGGTGAGTTGCATGCCCATGATGCTTCGATCCGGCGCGCTGGCCGGCAAGTGAGGGAAGCGGCCACCTTATGCGAAGCGCCCGTCGGCGCGCAGCGGCATTGCCCTGTCACTCAGGCGACGGCACCGGGCCGCCGATGCCGCCGGCCTCAGCGCCGGCGCAGCAGGCCGCGCCATCCACCGCCCTCTGCCTTCGGCTCGCCGCGGGCCGCGGGGTTGGTGCGCGTGACCATCAGGCTGGACACGAGGTACAGCGCATTCAGCATGCGGCTCGCGCGGGCCAGGCCCATGCCGGGCCAGGCGGCGATGGCGCGCAGCGGCGCCGGTTCTCGCCGCAGCCGCTCGATGGCCGGCGCCAGCGCGCCGGGCGCAATCAAGCCTTCGCCGATGACGCCTGGCAGCACCCGATAGGCCGCCGTGCCGCCGATCTCGCGCAGCAGGGTGCTGCGCGGCCCGGCCACCGCCATCAGCCACAGCAGCGGCGCAAGCGGGCGGTAGTGCTCGGCGGCGGCCACGCGCTCGGCCAGCCAGTCGCCGGGCGGGCGAACGCCGGGCGGCTCGTAGCCGACGAGCTTGAGGTCACCAAGGCCCGGGCGCGCGGCCGCCTGCACCAGATCGCGCGGCGCGTGGTAGAGCATGCGGTGCGGGAACAGCGTCACCGGCCACAGCAGCTCGGCGTGTCGTAAGTAAAGCAGCGCCGGCTCCCGGTGGCGCACGCAGGCGGCGGCGACTTCCAGCACGTCGCCGTCGGCCGCAGTGGTGTCCAGGTTGCGCAGTTCGGCCAGCAACGTCGTGGGCAGCACCGTCGCGTCGGTCAGGCTCATGAAGCCGCTGCTGCCGGTCTGGCGGCGCATGCGCTCGAAGGCGCTGATGCGCCACAAGGTGGAGTCGTCGAAGTCGCGCATGGCCTGTCCTCCCCGGAGCCCGGTTGCAGCAAACGACACGCCCACAGCCCGTGCGCCGCGCGATCACGCACAGACGTTTCAAGTTCCCGGCCATGCCGCCGATAGACACGAAGCCGGCGAGGCGAGCCCCGCATGGCGCAGCGTCGAACAAGACCGATGGAGACGGACACATGCCCTTCGCTCAACTGAAACTTCGCTCCCGATTGCTCGTGGGCTTCGGCGTGCAGTTCGCGCTGCTGGCCGGCGCCTGGACTGTCGCCGCCTTCGCACTGGCCGAGCATCGCGGCCTGCTGCTGGGCGTTGCGGCCGCCGCCCTGGTGCTGGCCGCAGTCACCGCCGCATGGACGATCCGCAGCGTGCTCGGCCCGCTCGGCGGCGTGCTTGCCGCATCACGGCGCATCACCTCGGGCGATTTGACCGGCCGCTACGAATTGAAACGCGGCGACGAATACGGCGAGCTGCTGAACTCCCTCGGCGGCATGAGCGACAAGCTCTTCAAGCTGGTGACCGCCGTGCGCGCCGGCACCACCACGGTCGCCAGCACCTCCTCGCAGATCAGCCGCGACAACAGTGCGCTGGCCGAGCGCACCAACAACCAGTCGGCCTCGCTGCAGAACACGGCCGCCTCGGTCGAGCAGCTCACGAGCACCGTGAAGCAGAACGCCGACAACGCGCTGCAGGCCAATCAACTGGTCGTGTGCGCGTCGGACGAAGCCAAGAAGGGCGGCGCGGTGGTCGACCAGGTGGTGCAGACCATGGGCTCGATCAAGGAAAGCTCGCGCAAGATCGTCGACATCATCGGCGTGATCGACGGCATTGCCTTCCAGACCAACATCCTCGCGCTCAATGCCGCGGTCGAGGCCGCGCGGGCGGGCGAACAGGGCCGCGGCTTCGCAGTGGTGGCCAGCGAAGTGCGCAGCCTCGCCCAGCGTTCGGCCAGCGCCGCCAAGGAGATCAAGGCGCTCATCGGCGATTCGGTGGAGCGCGTGGACAGCGGCGCCAAGCTGGTCGACGACGCCGGGCGCACCATGGGTGCCATCGTCTCGTCGGTGCAGTCGGTGGCGCAGCTCATCGGCCACATCAGCGAAGCCAGCCGCGAGCAGAGCCAGGGCGTGGAATCGGTGAACCAGGCGATTGCCGACATCGACACCATGGTGCGCCAGAACGCCGTGGTGGTGAAGGACACGACCAGCACCGCCACCGCGCTGAACGAGCAGGCGGTGACGCTGCTGCGCTCGGTCTCGGGCTTCGAACTCGGCACGCGCGAGCACGGCACGGCCGAGGAGGCGCAGGCGCTGGTGCAGCGCGGCCATGCCTTCCTGAAGCAGCACGGCAGGCAGGCCCTGCTCGACGACATCGCCAAGCTCGGCAAGGGCCAGTTCATCGACCGCGACCTGTACCTGATGTGCGTGGGCGTGGACGACGCCAAGTTCGTGGCCCACGGCAACAACCCACGGGTGCTGGGCTCCGGCCCGGTGAGCAAGGACGTGGACGGCAAGCTCTTCGTCATCGACATGGCCAAGCTCGCGCGCAGCGCCGGCAGCGGCTGGGTCGACTACAAGTGGGCGCATCCGGTGACGAACGAGGTGCGCACCAAGACCTCCTATCTCGAGCGCGCCGGCGACATCTTCATCGCCTGCGGCATTTACAAGGACTGAAGCCCGCGCCAACGAAAAACCGGCGCGCCGTGAGGCTGCGCCGGTTCGGGGATGGGTTGCGCGGCGATCAGCTCTTCGGCTCAACCACCTGCAACTGGTTCTCGACGCTCTTCACGCCCTTCACGCCTTGCGCCAGCGTGGCTGCGCGTTCCTTGGCGGTGGCTGTCGGCGCCTCGCCCTTCAGGGCCACCTTGCCGTCGACCGTGTCGACATCAATCTTGAGCGCGCTCAACTGCGTGTCCTTGGCGAGTTCGGCATTGACCATGGTCGTGATCGACGCATCGGCCACCTTGTCGCCGGCCGCGTCGACGGCGCTGCGGGTCGCGTCGGCGGCGTTGTCCATCGCCACGCCCGCATCCGAGCGCGGCTGACCGGCGCTCGGCGGCTCGTTCTGCGCGATGACCGCCGGGTTGTTGCCGGTGTTGGCCACGCTCGCGTCTTCACGCGGGCTGCAACCGACAAGCGCCACGGCGGCAAGCACGAGACCGGCGGCGGGAACGCTGAACAGTGTCTGATTCTTCATGGCTTTCACTCCTGACTTGGATGCCGCGGCGTGCGACGCCTTTGCGAGCGCACGGCCCACGCCGGGCCTTGTGAAACGAACCGAAGGAGCCGCCCTTCGACAGTCAACACGATAGTCAGCGGGGCACACGCCGCGCGTCGGGCTGGCGCGCGTTCGGCTGTCGGACGTTGCCGACACGCCCGGTGATCTACCGCGGCGCGATGCCGGCGGTGCGCTGCACCTCGCGCCAGCGCACGATCTCGCTCGCGAGCAGTTGCGCGAGCTGCGCCGGCGTGCCGGCCTTCAGGCGCACGCCCAGCGGTTCGAGCCGCGCACGAACGGCGGGTGACGCCACCACGTTGCGGGCCGCACGGTTGAGCCGGGCGACGATGGCTTCGGGCGTGCCCCTGGGTGCGGCCAGGCCGTTCCACGACGACACCTCGTACCCGTTGACGCCGGCCTGCTGCACGGTGGGCACCGCGGGCAGGCCGGGATGGCGCTGCGCGGAGGTCACGGCCAGCGCCTTCACCGCCCCGGCCTCGAGCTGCGGCAGCATCGGCCCGAGGATCTCGAACGCCACGTCGACTTCGCCGTTGCGCAGCGCCACCGCCAGCGCCGGCGTGGCCTTGTACGGCACCACCACCGCGTCGATGCCGGCCACGGTCTTGAACAGCTGGGCGGCCAGGTTCTGCGTGCTGCCGGCCGACACGGTGCCGATGGTGAGTGCACCGGGTCGCGCCTTCGCGTCGGCCACCATCGCGGCGAGGCTTGCGTGGCGCGAGTCGGCCGCGGCGAACACCGCCAGGTCGAAGAAGCCGAGCGTCGTCACCGGCACGAAGTCGCGCTCGACGTCGAACGGCAGCTTGGCGAACAGGCTCGCGCTCACGGCGTTGCCGTTGCTCATCAGCAGCAGCGTGTGGCCGTCCGGCCGCGCCTGCGCCACGGCGCTCGAGGCCACGATGCTGCCGGCACTCGGCCGGTTGTCGATGACGATGCTCTGGCCCAGCTCGGCGGCCATCGCCTGCGCCACGGTGCGCGCGGTGATGTCGGCAATACCGCCCGGCGCGAACGGAACGATCAGCGTGATCGCACGCGTCGGATACGCATCTTGCGCGCGCAACGGACCCGCCAGCGGCGCGAACAGCAGACCACCCACGAGGCGGCGGCGTGTCAGGGGCATCAGCGAAGCGGAAATCGGGGCCACGGCGGCTCGGTTCGGATGACAGTCGAGCGGAAGGCCGGCATTGTCTCCTTGTCGCCAGAAGGCGCGAATCCTCCAATGGCCGCACCGACCGTGGTGCGGCATCGCCTCAGATGATCACCTGAAGGGCCACGTCGCCACGCTTGCGAATCACCTCCACGCCGACGTTATGGTGGTAGCGCTGCAGCAGCAGATCGACGCTGGCCTCGCCGATGCGCAATTCGCGCAGTTCGATGCGGTCGAGGAAGGCGGGCAGGCGCGGTGCATGAAAGCTCACCTGCCCGGCAGGCGCGTCGATGTCGAGCCCGAGGCAGGCCTGCAGCATGGCGAACACGGTGGCCGCGGCCCAGGCCTGGGGCGCGCAGGCCACCGGGTAGAGCGTCGGCCCCTCGCCTGCGCGGCGCGGGAAGCCGCAGAACAGCTCGGGCAGGCGGTGCTGGTCGAAATGCAGGCTGGCGTCGAACATCGACGTGAGCAGCGTCACCGCCGCCTCGGTGTGGCCGTAGCGGCCGAGGCCGGCGGCAATCAGCGCGTTGTCGTGCGGCCAGATCGAGCCGTTGTGGTACGACATCGGGTTGTAGCGAACCTGGCCGCTGGCCACGGTGCGCACGCCCCAGCCGGTGAAGAAATCCGGCTCGACGAAGCGCTGCGCCATGCGCGCCGCATGCTCGGGCGCGGCAATGCCCGTCCACAGCGCATGGCCGGCGTTCGATGTGGCGACGCGGCAGGGCCGCTTCTCGCCGTCGAGCGCAATGGCATAGACGCCGAGGTCCTCGCACCAGAACTCGCGCTGGAAGCGGCTGCGCAGTTCGCTCGCCTGGCCCTCGAGCCGCTGCGCAAGCGCGGTGTCGCCGAGCGCTGCGGCCAGTTCGGCGGCCATGCGGCGCGCCTCGTACACATAGGCCTGCACCTCGCACAGCGCAATCGGCGCGTCCGCCATGCGGCCGTCGTCGTGAAAGACGGAATCCTGCGAATCCTTCCAGCCCTGCTGCACCAGACCGGTCGTGCTGCGCCGCGCGTATTCGACGAAGCCGTCGCCGTCTCGGTCGCCGTAGCGGTCGATCCACTCCAGCGCCGCCAGCACGTTCGGCCAGATGCCGCGGATGAAGGCGAGGTCGCCGGTGCGCCGGTAATACGCGCCGGCCAGCGCCACGAACAGCGGCGTCGCGTCCACCGTGCCGTAGTAGCGGCCGAACGGCACCTCGCCGGTTTGTGCCATCTCGCTCTTGCGCGCCTCGTGCAGGATCTTGCCGGGCTCGGCATCGCGCTCAGGTTCCTCGGTGGTGGCCTGCGTCGCCGCGAGAAAGGCGAGCACGCCGCGCGCCATCGACGGATCGATCCACAGATATTCGCGCGCCGTGAGCACGCCATCACGGCCGAAGGTGGTCGAGTACCAGGGCACGCCGGCGTAGGGATAGGGGCCGCTCGGAAGTTCCGTCGTCAGCATCGCCAGGTCCGACACGCTGCGGTCCAGCCACAGGTCCATCAGCGGATGCGAGGTCTCGATGCGGCACTGCGAACTGTGCAGGCGCGAGCGGGCCTCGGTGTTGCAGCGATAGGCGGTGTCGTAGTCGAGTTCAGTGGCGCGTTGCTCGCCGTCATCGTCCGTGCGACAGGCGACCGTGCAGTACAGGTGCGCCTCCTGATGCGGCTCCAGCTCGAGCGTGAAGCTCGCTTCGTGGCCGCTCCACGCAGCCGGCGCGGGGTCCAGCCGGATGTGTGTGCGGCGCTCGCGCCCGTCGAGCCCGTGGTAGCCGAACACCAGCTCGTCGGCGAGCGTGCGGGTCGGCAGCATCTCGCCGCGGCGCTCGCGCGTGGTGCCGCGCACCTCGAACAGGTCGACGAAGTCGGCATCGAAATGCAGGCCGAGCGTCAGGCGCACCGGCTGCATGCCGTGGTGGGCGATGCGGATGTGCTCATGGCAGGCGCCGCGCCACAGCAGCTTGGCGCGAAAGACATGCACCTCGCCCTTGGGCAGCGCCACCTCGTGGCCGAGCATCAGGTCGGCGTTCATCAACTCCACGATGAGCAGGTTGTTGCCCTCCTTCACCGTGCTGCCGAGGAACAGCGGCTGCACGCCGTTGAGCGTGAGCCGCAGGCCCGACAGGAAGCGCGTGTCCTCGTGGTACAGGCCCTGATCGCCGCCGAAGCCGGCGTGGATGTCGCCGAAGCGATCGAACAGCCCGAAGGTGTCGCCGCTCTTGATGACCTGGGGCGTCTCCTCGGCACGGGCCGACTTGGCCGACACGTACCACTGGTCGCCGATGCGGATTCGTTCGCTCACCTTGCCTCCTCGAACGCGCCCGCGTTCGGCGCGGCGGCGCTTTCGCAGCCGGCGCCGCGCGTGTCGATCAGCGCCTGATAGACCTGCACGTAGCGGCTGGCCATCTTGTCGGCGGTGAAGCGCCGCTCGAAGACTTCGCGGCAACGGCGCCGGTCGATGGTCTCGATGCGCTGCGCGGCGGCAATGGCTTCGTCCTGGTTCGTCACCACGAAGCCGGTGACACCGTGCTGCATCACTTCGCCGATCGCGCCGCAGTCGTAGGCGATCACCGGCGTGCCGCAGGCGAAGGCCTCGATCATCACCAGGCCGAAGGGCTCGGGCCAGTCGACCGGGAACAGCAGCGCGCGCGCGTTGCCGATGAGGTCGTTCTTGCCGGCGTCGCCGATCTCGCCGATGAATTCCACCAGCGGATGCGCCAGCAGCGGGCGCACCTCGCGCTCGAAATAGGCGCGGTCGGCGACGTCGACCTTGGCCGCAATCTTCAACGGCTCGCCGCAGGCAAGCGCGATCTCGACGGCGCGATCGACACGCTTTTCCGGCGAGATGCGGCCGACGAAAGCGAAGTAGTCGCCGCACCGCTCATGAAACCGGTACAGCGTGGCCGGCACCCCGTGGTGGACGGTGGCGCACCAGTTGGCGTTCGACAGCGGCCGGCGCTGGCTGTCGGAGATCGACACCAAGGGATGCGAGCTGAAGTGCGCGTGCAGCGCGCGCAGATCGGGCAGGTCGAGCCGGCCGTGCATCGTCGTCAGGCACGGCGTGGCGCAGCGGCGCGCGAGCGCGTAGTGAAGAAAGTCGATGTGGAAGTGAATGACGTCGAAGTCGCGGGCCTGCTCGAACACGCGGTCGACCATCACGCTGTGCCACATCAGCCAATCGGGCGCGGCGGGATCGAGCCGAAGACTGCGCGGCACCACCGGCACCAGCCGCGCCTGCGTGTGCGAATCGCCGCTTGCGAAAAGCGTCACCTCGTGTCCCTGCTGCACCAGCGATTCGGCGAGATAGGACACCACCCGCTCCGTGCCGCCATAGGCCGCGGGCGGAACGCTCTCGAACAGGGGCGCGACTTCGGCGATTCTCATGGCCTGCCGAAGGCGGCAACCGCCATGCCTATGGCATGTCAGCGCACACGCGTGGATACGCCTGCAATCGTCAGGCGCGATGACACATGAACCGCGATCAAGCGACCGCCGCGGATCCGGCTCCGCCGGTCCGCCAGCGGTGCCTTGCAGGCCGCGCCGGGCCAGTGGCCCGGCCCTTCGCCAGGCACGAAAGGTCCACTGGACCTTTCGTGTCCGGGCTCAGCCCCCTTGAGGGGGCGCGCGAAGCGCGTAGGGGGTGGGTCAATCCCTGCCGTCGTTCTTGTTGATGCTGCACATGACGACCCAGTCCGGTCCGGCGGGCAGCACGTAGGCCATCTTGTCGGCGGGCAGCTTGGTGATCGGGTGCAGGCTCTTGAACTGCAGCCAGCCGCCGCCCTCGTCGGCGCAGCGCCAGGTTCGGGCGTTCAGTTCGTCTATGTTCACGCCGGGCGCCGCCACCGCCGGCTTGTCGGCCTTGGACGGGTCCATGCCGAAGGCGCGGAACCAGCCGTTGCGGTCGATCACGATGATGAACATGTCGCGGTCGACGAAGCCGCCGCTGCGGTCGTGAAAGCGCTGCACCGCCGCCGCCCGGCCCGCCTGCGCGATGAATTCGACGGCGCGCTCCACCATCGCCCGTGCCTCGTCGGCGCAGCCCTGGCGCAGGCGCATCGATACGACACCCGCCGACAGCTGCTGCGCCTGTTCGCGCAGGCTCTGCGCCGCGTGCACGGTGGTGTCGACCATCTGCGCATTGCCCTGCGTCAGGCTGTCGAGCGCGTTCACCGCCTGCGAGATCTCCAGCAGCCCGTTGCTCTGCTGCGCGCTCGAGGCCGTCACCGCGCCGAGCCGCGCCGTCACTTCGCGGATGCCGCGCACCACGCCGGCGAGCGACTCGCTGGCCTCGCCGATCTGCGCCACGCCGCCGTGCACCTCGCGCGTGGAGCCCTCGATCAGCCTCTTCACCTCGGCCGCGGCGTGGGCGCTGCGCTGGGCCAATGTGCGCACCTCGGCCGCCACCACCGCGAAGCCGCGCCCCGCATCGCCGGCGCGTGCCGCCTCGACGGCCGCGTTCAGGGCCAGGATGTTGGTCTGGAAGGCAATGCCGTCGATGACGCCGATGATCTCGGTCATCTGGCCAGCGCGCTTCTCCATGCCTTGCATCGAGGCCACCGCGGACTCGACCACGCGCGCCGCTTCTTCGGCGCCGGCGCGCACCGCCTCGGCCTGTTCGTCGGCGGCGCGCATCTCCTCGGCGTTGCGCCGCACGGTGGCGGCCAGCTCGCTCACGCCGGCGGCCGTCTGTTCGAGGCTGGAGGCCTGCTGCTCGGTGCGGTCGGACATGGTGGCCGCCGTGCCCGACAGGCGCTCGCTCGCCATCGCCACGAGCTGCGCCTCGCTGCGCACGCTGGCGACCAGGCGCGAGAGGCGCCGCGTCATGTCGTCCACGCCGCTGGTGATGCGGGCCACGTCGTCGCGGCCGCCGAGCACCGGGCTGCGCGTCAGGTCGCCGTCGCACACCGCATCGACCACACACTGCAGTTCGCGCAGCGAGCGTGCCTGCAGGTGCTGCATGCACCACGCGAGGTAGCCGAGCACGGCGACTGCGGCCATGCCGCTCCAGCGCATGGGGCCGGGCGCCATCATCCAGGCGGCGGCCGGCAGGACCAGCAGCGCCGCAAGCACCGCAGGGCGGGTCCAGCCCGGCAGGCGCGCCACCCAGGCGACGCCGGGACGCAGCCACGGCAGGGGTTTGTCGTTCATTCGCGTCTCCACCCACCCGTTGTCGGCACAAGCCCGCCGGGGTCGTGATGCTTCTTCGGCACAACCGGCGGCCGACTGGAGTGCGGCGCGCGGCAGATGTCACGCCGCCCACCGCCGGGCGACGCCGACACCGCACAATCGACACGATCACGCAGACGCGCAAGGAGGCACGTGCACGACGATGAGGTTCGACAGGCGCAGCGGCGTCGGTTGCTGAAGGCCGCGGTGTGGGCCGCAGCCGCCGTGCCGGCACTTTCGGCCGGCTGGCTGGCTGCCGGTGCCGCATCGGCCCAGCCGGCGGGTGAAGCCGTCCTGCACCGCCAGTTGAACGAGGCCACCTGGCCGGCCGAGATCGTGCGTCTGGCCGACGATTATTTGGAGCGCTTTCCCGCCGGCCCCGCGGCGAGCGAAGCGCGCTCGCTGCGCGAACGGGCGCAGCAGGCGGCGCAGGCCATCGCGCGCAGCGACGTGAAGCTCTACCGCAGCGCCTTCGAGCCGCCGCACCCCACGCCCGCCGCGCTTCGCGAACTGCGCAGCGCGGCACTGGGCGACCGCGATGCCGCCTGGCGCATCGCCCGCGCCAGCCCCCACGGCGACAGCGGCGACGACCATCGCTACATCGGCTGGCTGCAGTTCGCCGCCATGCTCGGCAGCGACGGCGCCAGCTACGAACTCGCCCTGCACTACCGCAAGCGCGGCCAGCCGGCCCTCGCCGCGCGCTACGAGGCGCGCGCCATCGAACTCGGGTTCACACCGCCGCCGGCACTCGACCATGTGCGCAAGTAGCCGCGCCGGCGCGCACGCCGGCCTGAAGAAACCGCGACACTGCGGTGAACTAAACCGCGCACTGGCTGTCCAATGCGCGACGCAGCCGCTGCGACGGTTGCCGACATCGATTCATTGACCGGGAGACTCTGTTGAAGACTGTGACGCTCACGATCGCATCGCTCGCCATGGGCCTGATGCTCAGCATGGCGCCCGCCGATTCCGAGGCGCGCCGCCTCGGCGGCGGCCGCGCGGCCGGCATGCAGCGCCA
>JAKFDI010000098.1:0-4344 GCA_036676235.1 Rhizobacter sp.
GATCACCTCGCGGTCGCGGTCGAACAGGGCCGCGGTGAGGTCGATCTCGCGGTACAGCCGCGCCAGGTAGGTGTCGGCGCGCGCCAGGTCGCGCGTGATGATGCGGTTGCAGCCGCAGTAGAAGCACGGGCTCAGGCAGAACGGCACGTGCACGTACAGCGACAGCCGCCGCGGGATCGGATCGCCGTTGCTGGCCTGCGCGGCTTCGCGCAGCTGCGCCTCGCCGAAGGCAGGGCTGAACTGCGGCGCGGTGGGATACGAGGTGTAGCGCGGCCCGGGGCGGTCGTAGCGTTGCAGCAGCGCCGGGTCGAAGCGGATCGGAGCGGTGACCATGGGGCGCAGCCTAGGCATGCAGGCGCATGGCCGCCTTGA
Organism: Rhizobacter sp.; assembly: GCA_036676235.1. Taxonomy (GTDB): domain Bacteria; phylum Pseudomonadota; class Gammaproteobacteria; order Burkholderiales; family Burkholderiaceae_C; genus JAKFDI01. The sequence goes on from JAKFDI010000098.1 coordinate 373, forward strand.
CCGAGGTCAAACCGGAGGCTCACGCCCCCCCGTTCACGCGGGGATGAGCCGGATCAGTCCAGTGCGATGCCGAAGTGGAACGCCTCGATCCGCAGTCCCTCGCGCAGGTAGAACGCATGCGCATCCTTGCGCCAGGTGCCGGAATCCAGTTGCAGGCGCGCGCAGCCGAGCCGCTTCGCCTCGGCCTTCAGCCAGTCGAGCATCGCGTTGCCGTAGCCGCGGCTGCGCACCGCTTCGTCGGTGACCAGGTCGTCGACGTACATGTGGCGCCCGTAGACCAGGTTCTCGTGCACGCGCCAGCCGGCGTAGGCGCGTGCCACGCCGTCGTCGTAGAGGACATGGGCACGGAAGCCCTCGCCGAACTGGCGCTGCAGCTGCGCGACCAGCGCGTCGGCGTCGAGGTGCGGGCGCAGTTGCGCCACCAGCGGCCAGGCCGCGCGGATCGCGGCCTCGTCCTTGAGCGGGCGGACGTCATGGGCGGCGTCGCGTGGACCTGCGTGTGCCGCCAGGTCGTCGGTCATGCTCACCAGCCGTAGATCTTGAAATACACCGGCACGTCGCGGGTGCCGTCGCGGTTGCGGTCGATGCGGCCGTCGCCGTCGGTGTCGGTCAGGTAATAGACCGGACCGCGCGCCGGCGTGATCTTGACCACCGCCAGACGACCACCGACGCGGTACTCGGACACGATGTCGCCGTTGGATTCGGTACGTGTGCTTTCGACCGCATCGGCGGGGATCTCGACACCCGCGGTGGCGGAGGTGTCGGCCGTGCTCGCGCAGCCGGCCAGGCCGGCAATCAGCAGGGCGGCCAACGCCGGTAGGGTGGTTAGGCGTGGAATGCGCATGGTCAGCTCCGGCAGCGGATGGCGATTCAATTATGCGCCCGCCGGTTGTCGTGGCCAGGTGTGGAGTCTTGCGTGGGGGCGCGTCGCGGGCGGCGGCCGTAAACTGGCCTCATGCCCAGACTCGTACTGATCGACGGTTCCTCCTATCTCTATCGCGCTTTCCACGCGTTGCCGCCGCTCAGCAACGCCGCCGGCGAACCCACCGGCGCGCTGTTCGGCGTGGTCAACATGCTGCGCGCGACCCTGAAGGAGCAGCCCGATTGCGCCGCGTTCGTCGTCGATGCGCCGGGCAAGACCTTCCGCGACGACCTGTATCCGGCCTACAAGGCCAACCGCCCGCCGATGCCGGACGACCTGCGGGCGCAGGTGCAGCCGATGTGCGACATCGTGCAGGCGCTCGGCTTCCCGATCCTGCGCATCGCGGGGGTCGAGGCCGACGACGTGATCGGCACGCTGGCGCTGCAGGCGCTGGCCGATGGCGCCAGCGTCACCATCTCCACCAGCGACAAGGATTTCGCGCAACTGGTGCAGCGCTTGGATGACGGCCGCGGCATCGCCCTGGTCAACACCATGAGCGGCAGCGTGCTCGACAGCGACGAGGCGGTGTTCGCGAAGTTCGGCGTGCATGCCACGCAGATCGTCGACTACCTCGCGCTGATGGGCGACAGCATCGACAACGTGCCCGGCGTGGAGAAGTGCGGACCCAAGACCGCCGCCAAGTGGCTGGCCGAATACGCCAGCCTCGATGGCGTGATCGAGAACGCCGCCAAGGTCGGCGGCAAGATCGGCGAGAACCTGCGCAATGCGTTGCCGCGGCTGCCGCTGAATCGCGACCTGGTGACGATCAAGACCGACGTTCCGCTGGACCTGCCGGCGAGCGCGCTGAAATTGCGCGAACGCGATGTCGAGACCCTGCGCGCGCTGTACACGCGCTACGGGTTCAATGCCGCATTGCGCGATCTGGATGCAGCCAACGGCAGTGGCGGCGCGGTGACGCCGACGCCGGCCGGCGACCGGGTCAGCATGCGCGGCACCGAGGCCGGTTACGCGCGTGCCGCGGCTGCGCCGCAGGCAGGCCTCGACCCGGCGCTGGCCGCGCCTGGCAGCTACGAGACCATCCTCACCCGCGCGCAACTCGATGCCTGGATCGGCAAGCTGCAGGCCGCCGACGAATTCGCCTTCGATGTCGAGACCGATGCGCTCGATCCGTTGTGCGCGAACCTCGTCGGCCTCAGCTTCGCGGTCGAGCCGGGAGCGGCCGCCTACCTGCCGCTTGGCCACATCTACCCCGGCGCGCCGCAGCAGCTTGATCTGCGGGAGACGCTGGCAACGCTGCAGCCGCTGTTCGCCGATGCGGGCAAACGCAAGATCGGCCAGCACGGCAAGTACGACCTGCACGTCCTGCGTTGCCATGGCGTCGAGGTGCAGGGCTACGCCGACGACACGATGCTCGAGAGCTTCGTGTTCAACGCCGGCGGCACCCGCCACGACATGGACTCGCTGGCCCTGCGCTATCTCGGTTACGACACCATCAAGTACGCCGACGTGGCCGGCAAGGGCGCCAAGCAGATCTTGTTCTCGCAGGTCGCGCTCGACGACGCCACGCGCTACGCCGCCGAGGATGCCGACGTCACCCTGCGCCTGCACCGCGTGCTGCGGCCGAAGCTGGCCGCGGAACCTTCGCTGGAGCGCGTCTACCGCGAGATCGAGATCCCGCTGGTGCCGGTACTCGAGCGGATCGAGGCCAACGGCATCCTTGTCGATGCCGTCGAACTGCGGCGCCAGTCCGCGGACCTCGGCAAGCGCATGCTCGCCGCGCAGCAGCACGCCACCGAACTGGCGGGGCGCACCTTCAACCTCGATTCGCCGAAGCAGGTCTGCCAGTTGCTGTTCGAGGAACTGAAGCTGCCGGCATTGGTGAAGACCCCGGGCGGGCAACCGTCGGCGAACGAGGAAGCGCTGGAAGCGATCGCCGAGCTGCACGAACTGCCGCGCGTGATCCTCGACTACCGCGGCATGGCCAAGCTGCGCAGCACCTACACCGACAAGCTGCCCGAGGCGATCAACGCCAGGACCGGGCGCGTCCACACCAGCTACCACCAGGCCGGCGCCGCGACCGGGCGGCTCGCGTCCAACGATCCGAACCTGCAGAACATCCCGATCCGCACCGAGGATGGCCGCCGCATCCGCCGTGCGTTCATCGCGCCGCCGGGCCGCAAGCTGGTCGCGTGCGACTACTCGCAGATCGAGCTGCGGATCATGGCGCACCTGTCGGAAGATCCGGCGCTGCTGCGCGCATTCGCCTCCGGCGCCGACATCCACCGCGCCACCGCGGCGGAAGTGTTCGGCAAGGCGATCGATGCGGTCGACCCCAACGAGCGGCGGGCGGCGAAGGCGATCAACTTCGGACTGATGTACGGCATGAGCGCGTTCGGCCTGGCCAAGCAGCTCGGCATCGGCCGCGGCGAGGCGCAGGACTACATCGCGCTGTACTTCTCGCGCTATCCGGGCGTGCGCGATTTCATGGAGCGCACCCGGGTCGAGGCGCGCGAACGCGGCTATGTCGAAACCGTGTTCGGGCGGCGCCTGTACCTGGAGAACATCAATGCCCGCAACCAGGGCCTGCGCGCCGGCGCCGAGCGCGCCGCCATCAACGCACCCATGCAGGGCACCGCGGCCGACATCATCAAGCGCGCGATGATCGCGATCGACGCGTGGCTGGCCGGGCAGGGTGGGCGCGCGCTGATGCTGCTGCAGGTGCACGACGAACTGGTGTTCGAGGCCGACGTGGATTTCGTCGACACGCTGGTCGCCGGCGCGCGCGAACGCATGGCCGCGGCGGCGGAACTGCGGGTACCGCTGGTGGTGGATTGCGGAACCGGCGACAACTGGGACGAGGCGCATTGACCGCAGCGCCACCTGAGGCATTTACCGCTTGTCGGAAAGGCATGAATCTTTCCTGAACCCAACAGTTTTTTAACCGGAATCTTCACGAACCATCCATGTCGAGGGTGGTCATATAGCCCGTGACAGATGCAACGTCTGTCGCGTAGATCTCTCCCTCCCCTGGAGTGATCAACCCCGGAACGGCGACTCCTCCCCAAGTCTCCGTTCCCCGGCCCCGCCGG
>JAKFDI010000099.1:0-1560 GCA_036676235.1 Rhizobacter sp.
CCGCATCGCCGAGAAGCGCGTCTACCCGGCCATCAACATCAACCGCTCCGGCACCCGCCGCGAGGAGCTGCTGATCGAGCCGGACATGCTGCAGAAGATCTGGATCCTGCGGAAGCTGCTGCACCCGATGGACGAGCTGGCGGCGATGGAATTCCTGCTCGACAAGATGAAGACCACCAAGTCCAACGACGAGTTCTTCCAGTCGATGAAGCGCTGAGTTTCCGGCGCGACGGGACACGAGACGCCGGCCCCGGGGCCGGCGTTTTCGTTCCGGCGGCGCGTGCGCCGCGGCGTGCGGCGGCAGGACTGGCATCGCGCGACACTCCGGGCGACGATGATCCTCCCCGCGCGGAGCGAGCCATGAAAGTCATCGTCTTCAGCAGCAAGGGCTTCGACCGCCGGTTCCTCGATGCGGCGAACGTCGACGCAGGCCACGACCTGGCCTACCTCGATATCCGCCTGAATGCCGACACGGCGACGCTGGCCGGGGGCGCCGAAGCGGTCTGCGTCTTCGTCAACGATCAGGTGGACCGACCCACGCTGGAGATCCTGGCCGGCCTCGGCGTGCGCCTGGTGGCGCTGCGCAGCGCCGGCTTCAACCACGTCGACCTGGCCGCCGCGAGGGAGCTGGGCATCAGCGTGGCCCGGGTACCGGCGTATTCGCCGCATGCCGTGGCCGAGCACACCGTCGCGCTGATGCTGTCGCTCAACCGCCACATCCATCGCGCCTACAACCGCGTGCGCGAAGGCAATTTCGCCCTCGACGGCCTGCTCGGCTTCGACATGCACGGCCGCGCCGTCGGCATCGTCGGCACCGGCACCATCGGCATCGAGGTGGCGCGCATCCTGGCCGGCTTCGGCTGTCGCCTGCTGGGGCACGACCCGGTCCGGTCCGGTGCCTTCACCGCTCTCGGCGGCACCTACGTGGCCCTGCCGGACCTGTTCGCGCAGTCCGACATCATCACCCTGCACTGCCCGCTGACCCCGGGCACGCGGCACCTGGTCGATGCCACTGCCATCGCGGCGATGAAGCGCGGGGTGATGCTGGTCAACACGAGCCGTGGCGCCGTCATCGACACCGTCGCGGCCATCGCCGGCCTCAAGAACGGCACGATCGGCCACCTCGGGCTCGACGTCTATGAAGAGGAAGGCGACCTGTTCTTCGAGAACCTGTCCGACCAGATGCTGCAGGACGACGTGTTCGCGCGCCTGCTCACCTTCCCGAACGTGCTGATCACCGGCCACCAGGCCTTCTTCACCGCCGAGGCGCTGACCGCCATCGCCGCGACGACGCTGGCGAACATCAGCCATTTCGAAGCCAGTGGCCGGGCACTGCACGAAGTGTCGGTGGAGCGGCTGGCCTGACGAGGGGCGTACCATGCCCCCGGGGCCGCGGGGGACGCTGCTTGGACGCGAACGCGAAGAGGCCGTGGTGGGATCCGCGCAACCTGCTGCGCGAGGAGAACACCGGCGTGCTGCTCGACATCACCGTGTTCGCCGCCAACCTGCTGGCGATGGACCCGCTGGTGCGCGGGTTCGTCGCGCTGGTCCGGCGTGCCG
>JAKFDI010000100.1:0-2264 GCA_036676235.1 Rhizobacter sp.
CCTGGCGGAGGCGATCCTGCTGATGGTGTTCGGCGGCCTGATCGGACTCGGCGTCGCCGCGTTGATGATGCCGCTGATCAGCCAGGCGAGCATGGGCCTGATCCAGTTGCCGCGCGTACCGACAGAAACCTGGCTGCTGGGCGTGGGCCTGATGGTCGCGATCGGCGTGGTGATCGGCCTGCTGCCCGCATTGCGCGCGATGCGGCTGAACATCGTCGATGCGCTGGCCGGCCGCTAAGGGTGAACCGAGGCCGTTTGCGCGGCACTGCCGCGCGGTCTCGGTGAACGCCCGGCGCGCTGCGCCGGGCCGGGCCGTCGGTTCCAGCATCATCGGAACAATTTGAGGGAACAGGATCATGAATCGACTCAAGAAATGGCTCTCGAACTTCGGCGTCGTGCTGGCATTGGCCATCGGCCTCGCCGCCTGGATCTGGCTGCCCTGGTGGGGCGTCGTGGGCGGCGCAGCATTGCTCGGCGTGTGGCTGGCCGTGACCCGCACCGGCCGGCTCGCGCTCGCCGCGGCACGCATCGGCATCGCGAGCCTGCCGCAGCGCTGGGGCGCGTCGGCGGTGATCGTGGTCGGCATCGCGGGCGTGGTCGGCGTGCTGGTGGCGATGCTGGCGATGGGCGAAGGCTTCGCCGCCACGCTCAAGCAGACCGGCAGCGACGACACCGCGATCATCCTGCGCGGCGGCTCGCAGGCCGAAACCAACTCGGTGATCGTCCGCGACCAGGTCCCGCTGATCGGCAACCTCGCCGGCATCGCCAAGGGCGGCGACGGCCGCGCGCTGGTGTCGCCGGAGGCGTCGCAGGTGGTGAACATGGTCACCAAGGAAGACGGCACCGACGCCAACGCACAGTTGCGCGGCGTCGGTCCGCAGGCTTGGGCGCTGCGGCCGCAGCTGAAAATCGTCGAAGGCCGCAGGTTCAATCCGGGCATGCGCGAACTGGTCGTCGGCCAGGGTGCGCGTCGCCAGTACGTCGGACTCGAGGTGGGCAAGCAGATCGAGCTCGCCAACCAGATCTGGACGGTGGTCGGTGTGTTCGCTTCCGGCGATTCGCACGATTCCGAACTCTGGTCCGACGCCGAGACACTGGGTTCGACCTATCGCCGCACGGACTACCAGTCGGTGACGGTGAAGCTCGATGGCAAAGACGGCCTCAAGCAACTGAAGGCCGCGCTCGCCGCCGATCCGCGCCTCAAGCTCGATGTCGACACCACGCGCCACTACTACTCCAAGCAGTCGGAGCAGCTCAACGGCTTCCTGCGCATCCTCGGCATCGTCATCGGCGCGATCATGGCCGTGGGTGCGGTGTTCGGCGCGCTCAACACGATGTACGCCGCCGTCGCGGGACGCGCGCGCGAGATCGCCACGATGCGTGCACTCGGTTTCCGCGGCCTGCCGGTGGTGGTCGCGGTGATGCTGGAGACCATGCTGCTGGCCCTGCTCGGCGGCATCCTCGGCGGCGCGATCGCGTGGCTGGTGTTCAACGGCTACAGCGTGTCGACACTGGGTTCGAACTTCAGCCAGGTCATGTTCCAGTTCAAGGTCTCGCCGGAACTGTTGTGGAACGGGTTGAAGTGGGCGTTGGGGATCGGCCTGGTCGGGGGCTTGTTCCCGGCGCTGCGCGCAGCGCGGTTGCCGGTGACCGAGGCGTTGCGGGCCGCTTGATGCCAGCTTGAAACCGGAAGTTACAGCGCGGCGTCGAGCACGCCGCGCTCCATCGCAAGTTCGACATCGGCGGGGGTGTCGACATCGAGTTGCAGCTCCGGCGAGAACAGGCACCAGACGGCGCTCTCCGGCAAACCGCTGAGGCGATAGCCGAAGCCGGCATCGCCTTCCAGCGAAGGGGCAGCCTGCATCATCGCGTTGGGAATCACGGCGGGCTGGCCGAGGTGCGTGCCGTGGACGGTGGCGGCGCACCCGAAGGCCACGCTCGCAGCGCCGTCCAGCAACTGCGACAAGTGCGCCGCTTCGAGCGCGGGCTGGTCGCAACCAAGCAGGAGCACGCGGCCGCTGAAATTCCTCAGGGCCCGCGCCGCACAGCGCAGGCTGCTGGACAGGCCTTGTTCCCACTCCGGATTGAACAGGACCTCGCCTTCGGAGCCGACCGCCGCCGTCGCGAACGCATCGCGTTCGGCGCCAAGCACCACCAACAGCCGTTGCGGGTGCGTCATCGCGGCCAGCCGCACGGCACGATGCAGCAAGGTCTCGCCGTCCCGTGTCAGCAGTTGCTTCGGTGTGCCCAGGCGGCGGCTGCCG
>JAKFDI010000101.1:0-87827 GCA_036676235.1 Rhizobacter sp.
CTCGAATTCGACACTGCCGATGCGCATGGTCTGCTCCTGTGAAGGCTTCAAGAGTTTGTCTGTCGGACTGCGAAGCCTAACGAACGTTAGACAGTTCGTCAACAATTGATAGGACTTTGTCGAGCGCGGCTCAGCGGCGCAAGCCGCCATAGCTCGCCCACGGCGTCGCGACGAGGTAGCCGGCGTCGACAGGCAGGTTGATCCCGGTGATCGCCGAGGCCTGCTTCGATGCCAAGAAGGCCACCGCATTCGCGATTTCGCGCGGCTCGATCAAACGGCCGAGCGCCGCATGCGTGGTCATCGCGCCGGTCTCCAGCGTGCGCGTCGTGATGCCCTTTTCGAGAGCCGGCGTGTGCGTGAAGCCGGGCGACACGGCGTTGACGCGCACGCCCTTGGGGCCCCACTCCGCCGCCAGGCATTCGGTCAGGTTGATGACGCCGGCCTTGGCCGGGCCGTAGGAATGCAAGGGCCCCGAGCCCATGCCTGCCACGGACGCGATGTTGATGATCGCGCCGCTGCCGCGTTTGGCCATGGCGGCGCCGAAGCGCGCGCAACAGAGGTAGGTGCCGCGCAGGTCGATGCGGGCGACGAAGTCCCATTCGCGCAAGCTCAGTTCCTCGGGCGGCAGCGTGCGCTGCAGCACGCCGGCGCTGTTGACCAGCACGTTGGGCACGCCGCAGCGCGCCTGCACGGCAGCCACCAGTGCCTCGACCGATGATTCTTCGCCGACATCGAGCGCCAGCGCGATGCCGCCGATCGCCTCGGCCACCGCACGCGCCGCTGCCTCGTTGCGGTCGGCAACGACGACTTGCGCACCGGCTTCGGCCAGCACCCACGCGCAGGCTTCGCCGATGCCACTGGCGCCGCCGGTGACGACGGCAACTTGCCCCGAAAAGTCGAGCTTCATGTGGTTGATCTCTTGGGTTTGCAGGTCAGTTCGGCACGCAGCACGCGCTTGAGCACCTTGCCGGACGGCAGGCGCGGCAAGGTCTCGCGCAGCACCAGCTCCTTGGGCAGCTTGAAGCCGCCGAGCTTGCCGCGGCAGAAGGATTGCAGTTCTTCGAGCGAGAGCGTCGTGCCCGGCCGCAGCACCACGACGGCCGCGACCCGCTCGCCCCAACGCTCGTCAGGCAGGCCGACGGCCGCCGCTTCGAGCACCTGCGGCAGCTGGTACAGCACGCGCTCGACCTCGCTGCTGGCGATGTTCTCGCCGCCGCTGATGATCATGTCCTTCTTGCGGTCGGTGAGGAACAGGAAGCCTTCGGCGTCGAGGTAGCCGATGTCGCCGGTGCGGAACCACTGGCCAGGATGAAAGCTAGCCGCGGTCTTCTCGGGGTCGCGCCAGTAGCCGCTGGTGAGCTTGGGGCCGCGCAGGCAGATTTCGCCGGCCTCGCCCGACGGCAGTTGGCGGCCGTCGTCGTCGCAGATGCGGATCTCGACGTGCGGCAGCGCGCGGCCGGTCGAGCCGATCTTCTCGATCTCGCGCCCGGCCTCCATCAGCGTGTCGCCGGAGCAGCTCTCGGTCAGACCGTAGCCGTCGATGTAGCGCCCGCCCTTGAAGAGCGAGCCGAACTCGCGGATGCGTTCTTCGGGCGTGCGCTCGCCACCGCCGATCTGCCAGCGGAAGCTGCTCACGTCGAAGCGCTCGCGGTCCGGCAGCGCCAGCAGGCGGTTCAGCATCACCGGCGCCATCCAGCCGGCGGTCAGGCGTTCGCGCGCGATCAGCGCCAAGGTCTCTTCGGGCTCGAACTCGCGCTGCACCGCGAGCATGCCGCCCATCTGCAGCACCGCCAGGCCCGGCAGGTCGAAGGCGCCGACGTGGTACAGCGGCCCGACCACGAGCAGCCTTTCGCCGCCATGCAGGCCCAGCACGGCGATGTGGTCCAGGCACTTCCAGTGGTAGTTGGCGTAGGAGTGGATCACGCCCTTGGGGCGGTCGGTGGTGCCCGAGGTGTACATCAGCCGGAACAGGTCCTCGGGCCGCCGCACCTGCGGCGCCCACACCGGCTCCGCGGAGGGGCCGAGGTGGCGGCTGTCGGATTGCGCCGCTTCGTCGACGACGACCACGTGGCCGCAGCCGCCGGCGAGTCCACGCAGTTCTTCATCGACCAGCAGCAGCTTCACCCCTGCGTGGCCGACGATGTAGTCCACCTCGTCGGTGCCCAGCCGGTAGTTGATCGGCAGCAACACCGCGCCCAGATGGCTCACGGCCAGCGCCAGCTCGATGAAGGCGGCGCTGTTCTTCATCAGCAGCGCGACGATGTCGCCTTCGCCGATGCCGCGTGCGCGCAGGCTGCCGGCGGTGGCGGCCAAGCGCGCCGCCAGGTCGCCGTAGCCCAGAGGCTGGTCGCGGTACAGCAGGGCCGGCCGCGCGGGCTCGGCGCGCGCCCAGCGCAGGATGGCGGCACTCAGGTTGACCATCGCAAGCTTCCTCGGTCAATACGAACGCGGCATGCCCAGGTCGTGGTTGGCCACGTAGTTGAGGATCATCTCTTCGGACACCGGCGCGAAGCGGAATAGGCGGCAGTCACGCCACAGCCGCTCGACGTGGAATTCGGTCGCGTAGCCCATGCCGCCCATGGTCTGCATCGCGCGCTCGGTGGCGCGGCCGACGGCCTGCGCGGCCAGCAGCTTGGCGGCGTTGGCCTCGCTGCCGTAAGGCAGGCCCATGTCGCAGTTGACCGCCGCCTTGTGGTTGAGCAGGCGCGCAGCCTCGACCTCGACATGGCATTGCGCCAGCGGGAACTGCAGCCCCTGGTAGCTGGTCACCGGCTTGTCGCCGAAGACCTTGCGCTCGTTGCCGTACTTCACCGCCAGCTTGATCGCCAGCTCGCCGGTGCCGGCCAGTGCCGCGGTGGTGACGATGCGCTCGGTGTTGAGCACGTCCAGCAACTCGTGCCAGCCGCGGTGCAAGGTACCGACGAGCTCGCCCTGCGCGATGCGCACGTCGTCGAAGAAAACGCTGCTCGACGCCAGCGTGCGCGTGCCGACCTTGTCGATGGCGGTGTGCGTCAGGCCCTTGCGCTCGACGTCGATCATGAACATCGACAGGCCGTCGCTGCGCGACTTGCAGTCGGCGAGCTTCTTCGTGCGCGCCACCACCAGCATCTTGGCCGCGTTGGGCACGCCGGTGATCCAGATCTTGCGGCCGTTCAGGCGCCAGCCGTCGCCATCGGCCTCTGCATAGCTGCGCAGCTCCAGCGTGTTGGTGCCGGCGTCGGGCTCGGTCAGTGCCATGCAGCAGTTGATGTCGCCCGAAACGATCTTCGGCAGCAGCTCGGCCTTCATCGCCGGCGTGCCGAAGCGCGACAGCGCGACGCCACCGAAGATCGGGTTGATCATGAAGAGCTGCCCGACCGTCGCGCCGCCGCCGCAGGAGGCCAGCGTCTCGACGACCAGCGCCAGCTCGAACATGCCCAGGCCGGCCCCGCCGACCTCGGTGGGCAGCGCGGCGCCACACAGGCCGGCCTCGCAGACCGCGCGCCAGAACTCCTTCGGGAACGCCTTGGCGGCGTCCTGCTTGCGCCAGTACTCGAGGCCGAAGTGGTCGCCGACCTTGCGCGCCGCGTCGATCATCTGCCGCTGTTCATCCGAGAGTCGAAAATCCATCGTGGGCTCCAGTGCCAAAGCTAGTCGAACAACAAGCGCGTCGGATGGGCCAGCCCATCGACGATCTGATTCAGCAGCGCGGCGCCACCGACCCCGTCGAGCACCCGGTGGTCGAGCGACAGCACCAGCGAAATTTCGCGCCGCAGCGCCGGCTGGCCGCGCGCGTCGGGACGGAACAGCTCGCGCACGCTGCCCACGCCGAGGATCATCGACTGGCCGGGCACGATGATCGAGGTCATCGCGGTCAGACCGTGCATGCCGGCATTCGACACCGTGATGGCGCCGCCGGCCATGTCATCGGCGCCCAGCCGCCCCGCGCGCGCACGTTCTGCCAGGGTGTTGGCCTGGCGCGCCAGGTTGACCAGGCTCAGACGCCCAGCATCGCGCACGATGGGCACGCGCAGGCCGTGCTCCGTGTGCACGGCCACGCCGACGTCGCTGCGGTCAAGCATCAGCGCGCCCTGCGGCGTCCAGATGCGATTCAGTTCGGGCAGTGCGCGCAACGCCCGGCCCAGGGCCGCGACGAAGAAATGGTTGAGCGTCAGCCGCGGCTCGGTTTCAGGGGCTTTCAGCTTGGCGTAGAGGTCGAGCAAGCCCGACACCTCGGCCTCGCGCGCCAGGTAGAAGTGCGGGATGTCCTGCTTGGCGGTGGTCAGCCTCGCGGCCGTGGCCTGCTGCACCGCGGTGAACGGCTTCAGGCGGCCGGCAACCGGGCCGGGGGCCACTTGTACTGGCGGCGGCGACGGGACTGCCGCAGGCGCACGGTTCGTCACCGTCGCGGATGTCGAGGCAGGCGCCAGCGGTGGCGCGGGTACGGGCGTCGGCGCAAGATCGTCTGTCCGCGCCTTCATCACCGCCTCGACATCACGCGCCCGCACGCGACCGCGCGGCCCCGAGCCCGTCACGTCGGCGAGCGCAACCTGATGGTCGCGCGCCAGACGGCGAGCGAATGGTGTGACCGGCCGGCGTGCGGTGGTGGCGACCGAGTCGGCTGGGTCGGCCACGGCGACTGATGCGATCGACGGCACGCCGTCGTCCCAATGCCCGACCACCGTACCGACCGGCACGGTCTGGCCCACCGCGACCAGCGGCGCGCCCATCACGCCGTCGCTTTCGGCCGCGACCTCGGTCGCCGCCTTGTCGTTCTCGACCACGAACACACAATCGCCGGCCGAAAAGCGCGCGCCGGGCGCGAGCGTCCATTCAACCAGCGCGCCCTCGGTCATCGTCAGGCCCAGCTTGGGCATGAGCCAGTCTCTGCGCACGCCGTCAGGTCCCCTTGAACTCGGCCTTGCGCTTCTCGAGAAACGCGCGGCAGCCCTCATGCGCATCGTCGCTGTCGAGCACCAGGCCGATCATCGCCTGCTCGTGCGCGAGCGCTGCGGGCAGCGGCATCTCCAGCCCCTGGCGCAAGGTGCGCTTGAGCAGCTTGAGCACCAGCGGCGACTTCTCCGCGATGCGCGTCGCCAGCGCCAGCGTCTCGTCGAGCAGCTTGGCACGCGGCACGGTGCGGTTGCACAGCCCGAGCGCCACCGCCTCGGCGGCGCTGATCTGGTCGCCGGTGAACATCAGCTCCTTGGCGCGGCACAGCGGGATCTGGCGAATCAAACGCTGCGTGCCGCCCGCGCCCGGAAACAGTCCGAGCGTGATCTCGGGCAGGCCGAGCTTGGCTTCCTCGGCGACCAGGCGAATGTCCAGCGCCAGCAGCAACTCGGTGCCGCCGCCCAGCGCCCAGCCGTTGATGGCGCCCAGCGTCGGCTTGTCGCAGTTGTCGAAGCGCGTGAACAGGCGATGGATCACTTCGGCGAACTGTTCGTAGTGCGGCAGCCCGCGCCGGCTGTCGAGATCGGCGATGTCGCCACCGGCCACGAAGGCGCGTTCACCGGCGCCGGTGACGACGATGGCGCGCACCGCATCGTCGGCCTCGAAGGCCGCGAGCGCTGCGTCGAGCGCGTGCATGGTGGGCACATCGATCGCGTTCAGGGTCTTCGGTCGGTTGATCGTCAGCAGGCCCACCGGGCCGCGCTTTTCGCTCAGGATGCTGTCGTTGGCCATGCGTGTCTCCATGTTCATTCGAGGGTGCGGCGCACGGCCTTGACGATGGCCGCAGTACCGATGTTGTAGCCCTGCTCCAGCGACTTGGCGAAGGGCACCGGCATGAAGGGCGCGCCGACGCGCACCACCGGCGCGTCGAGTTCGTCGAAGCCCTCGTCGGCGATCGTCGCCGCGATCTCGGCGCCGATGCCGAAGGCCTGCACCGCCTCGTGCACGATCACCGCGCGGTGGGTGCGCGCCAGCGACGCCAGCACGGTGGCCCGGTCCCAGGGCTGCAGGCTGCGCAGGTCGATCACCTCGACCTCGACGCCCTCGCCGGCCAGTTCCTGCGCCGCCGCCAGCGCGGTGTGCACGGTCGCGCCGTAGGTCACGAGCGTCACGTCGCGGCCGGCGCGAACGATCCTGGCCTTGTCGAGTTCGTCGCGCACCGACACGTCGACCGGGCCCTTGCTGCCGTACAGGCCCTTGTGCTCGATGAAGATCACCGGGTCCGGGTCTTCGATGGCGGCGCGCAGCAGGCCGTAGGCATCGGCCGGCGTGGCCGCGCACACGACCTTGAGGCCGGGCACGTGCGCCAGCCAGGCTTCGAGACATTGCGAATGCTGCGGCCCGGCGCTCAGACCCCCGCCGTGCGGCGTGCGCAGCACCATCGGCACGCTGCACTGGCCACCGAACATGAAGCGCGCCTTGGCAGCCTGGTTCACCAGGGCGTCCATCGCCAGCGTGATGAAGTCCATGAACATGATCTCGACGACAGGGCGCAGGCCCGACAGCGCCGCGCCCACCGCGGCGGAGACGATGCTCGCCTCGGAGATCGGGGTGTCGAGCACGCGCTTCGGCCCGAACTCGTCGAGCAGGCCGCGCGTGGCCTTGAACGAGCCGCCGGGCGCGCCGATGTCCTCGCCCATCACGATGACACGCGGGTCGGCGGCCATGCTGTCGCGCAGCGCCTGTGCGACGCTGGCCATGTACTTCATCTCGGTCGGACCGGCGCTCAAGAGGTCGTCTCCGTGTAGACGCCGGCTAAGGCGGGTTCGAAAGCCGGCAGACCATCGGCGCGCGCACCGGCGATCGCCGCTTCGATGCGCTGTGCCACCTCGGCGGCCGCTGCATCCAGCGCCTGGGCGGCGACGCCCGCGGCGAGCAAGGCCGCGTGCGTGCGCGCCAGCGGATCGGTCTTGACGCCCGCCTGCATCTCGTCGGCGCTGCGGTACTTCTGCGGGTCGCCTTCGAAGTGGCCGCGCACGCGGTGCGTCTTGCACTCGAGCACGCGCGGGCCGTGGCCTTCTCGGATCGCAGCCACCGCGCGTCCGGCCGCATCGGCGACCGCGAGCACATCGTTGCCGTCCACGCCTTCGTGAACGATGCCGAAGGCCGCAGCCAACGCGTCCAGCCGGGCCGCGAACTGGCGCGACGTGGGCGAGAACTCGGACCAGCCGTTGTTCTCGCACACCAGCAGCAGCGGCGACTTCCACAGCGCGGCCATGTTCAGCGTCTCGTGCAGCACGCCTTCGGCCATCGCGCCGTCGCCGAAGAAGCTGACGGCCAGCCAGCCGCTGCCCAGCACCGACTGCGCGATGGCGCTACCCAGCGCGATCGGGATGCCGGCACCGACGATGCCATTGGCACCCAGGATGCCCAGGCTGGTATCAGCCACGTGCATCGAGCCGCCACGGCCCTGGCAGATGCCGCCTGCACGGCCCATGATCTCCTTGAAGAAGCCGTCCAGCGCCAGCCCGCGCGCCAGCACATGACCGTGCCCCCGGTGCGTGGTGGCCAGCGTGTCGCCGGGTGCGAGCGCCGATGTCACGCCGGCGGCGATCGCTTCCTGGCCGACACTGAGGTGGATGAAGCCCGGCACCTCGCCGTCGGCAAACAGTTTCGTCAGTGCCGTCTCGGCCTGTCGCACCAGCAGCATCGTGCGGTACAACGCGAACAGGCGTTCGCTGTCGTTCGTGGCCGCCATGCTCAGGCGCCGTTGCCGGGCTTGCGCTTGGCCGGCCACTCGAAGGCCCGCGGCTGCTTGTTGAGGAAGCGCGCCACCGCGTCCTGGTGGTAGTCGGTCTTCATCACCATGGCCTGCGCCGCAGCCTCGAGTTCGGCCAGCGTGTCCTGGTCAAGGTTGAAAGAGCGGTTGAGGATGTTCTTCGAGATGCCGATGGCCTGCGTGGCCGCGCCGTGGAAGCGCGCCGCCATCGCCAGCGCCTCGTCGAGCAGTTGCTCTTCGGGCACGACCTCGTAGACGATGCCGAGCGAGCGCGCTTCCTCGGCATCGACCTCGCGCGCCGAGAACACCAGTTCCTTGGCGCGCATCAGGCCGACCACGCGGGGCAGCAGGTAGAACGCGCCGAGGTCGGGCACCAGCCCGACGCGGGTGAACACCGCGCAGAAGCGCGCGCTCGGCGCGGCCAGCACGAAGTCGCAGGCCAGGGACAGGATGAAGCCGGCACCGAAGGCCGGGCCGTGCACCGCCGCGATCACCGGCTTCTCGAGGTTGACCAGCTCGCGGAACCAGACATGCAGGCGGCGGATGCGGTCGCGGTCGGCGAACACCGGGCGCTTCTCGGACGACAGCGACTTCAGGTCGCCCCCGGCGCAGAAGGCCTTGCCGCTGCCGGTGATGACGACGGCGCGCACCTCAGCGGTGTCGCGGGCCTCGTACACCGCCTCTGCAATGCCCTGGCGCATTTCCAGGTCGAAGGCGTTGCGCAGTTCGGGCTTGTTCAGCCGGATGATCAGCGTGGCGCCGTGGCGCTCACGCAGAACGGAATCGCTCATGTCTTGAACCCCAGGTCGCGCGCAATGATGTTGCGCTGGATGTCGCTGGTGCCCTCGCCGATGACGTAGACGAGGGCGTCGCGGTGGATGCGGCCGACCGGGTATTCGCGCATGATCCCGGCGCCGCCGTGGATGCGTATGGCGGCCTCGCTGACCGAGACCGCCGCCTCGCTGGCCACCAGCTTGACCTTGGCGGCGGTGGCCGCATCCAGCGTACCCTGGTCGACCCGCCAGGCGCCGTAGTACACCAGCCAGCGCGCGGCCTCGATCTGCGCGGCCATGTCGGCCAGGCGGTGGCCCACGGCCTGGTAGTCGCCGATGCGCTTGCCGGCCACCACGCGGTCGCGGGCGTAGGCCAGCGCCCCCTCGTAGGCCGCGCGCGCCATGCCCAGCGCGTTGGCGGCCACGCCGACGCGGTTCTCGCTTAACGAGTCGAGGATCACCGGGTAGGTGCCTTCGCGCGCACCGAGTAGCGCCTCGTCGGGCACGAACACGTTGTCGAAGTGGATCAGTGCGGTCTCGGAGCCGCGGATGCCCTCCTTGCGCAGCTTGGACATGGCCACGCCGGCGTTGGGCAGCTCGACGATGAACAGGCTGATCGCCTCGGGCGTGAGCTCAGGCCGTGTGCGCGCCGCCACCAGCATGAAGTCGGCGATCGGCGCGTTCGTGATGTAGAGCTTGCTGCCGTCGATGCGCCAGCCAGCGGGCACGCGCGTGGCCTTGGTGCGCAAGGCGCGCACGTTGGAGCCGCCGTCGGGTTCGCTCAGGGCGAAGGCGGCGATCTTCTGCCCTGCCAGCGCCGGCACGAAACAGCGCGTGCGCTGCTCGGGCGTGCCGGCACGCCAGATCGGCCAGATGCCCAGGTGCGAATGCGCCGACCAGCTCGATGCGAAGGCCTGGCTGCAGAAGCTCAGTTCCTCGCGCACGATGCAGTCGCTGATTTTGTCCATGCCGCTGCCGCCGTCGGCCTCGGGGTAGCGCACGCCGAGCAGGCCGAGTTCACCCCAGCGGCGGAACACGCCGCGCGGGAAGGACTCTTCTTCTTCGGCCGGCGTCACCAGCGGCGCCAGTTCATCACGGCACATGCGGCGCACCGTTTCGCGCACAGCCTCGTGTTCTGCGGAGAAGCCAAAATCCAGGCTCATCGATTCCCCCCCTCGTCCCGCGCCGGCCCGGATACCGCCCGCGACACCAGCGCCGCCCGGTCTCTGAGTTCTTCGCCCAGCGCCTTGATCGCGGAGCGCGGCAACTGGGCCGTGAACCCGGTGCCGCTGATGGCCATCACGGGTGTGCCGGCCGAGTCCACGACCGCACAGGAAACGCTCGTCACGCCCTTGACGTAGCAGCCCGCGTCGACCGCGTAACCCTTGCGGGCCGCTTCATCCACGCTGCGCATGTAGGCATCGAAGCCCGGTGGATCGTCCCAGCGCAGCGCCTCGACGCGGCGCCGCAACTCGGCCCGGGTCAGGCCCGAGTGGGCCGCCATGCTGCGGCCGAGCGCCGAAATGAACATCGGCAATCGCTGCCCGATATTCATGTGCACGCGCATGGTCGCATCGTTGTCGGCACGATCCACAAGCACCACCCGCTCCTCCGAGGCTCGATGCCAGAGCGTGGCCGTCACGCCGTGGCTTGCGGCAATCGACTCCAGGTGGGGATGAACAAGACGTGCGTAAGACGCTGTCTCGAGCGCGCCCTTGGCCAGCTCCACCAGCCCCAAGCCGACCCGGTAGGTTTTGGTCGTTTCGTCGAAGGTCACGAGCCTTTCGTGAACCAAGGTCTTCAGCAGATTGAAGCAGGTGCTCGAGTTCAGACCGAGATCGCGAGAAATGCGACTGACCCCCACCGGGGTGGCCGCGATAGACAGATAACGCACGACCGCAAGCCCACTGGCCAGCGCGCCAACAACTTTCTCTGGCGTTTCGATACGGTCCATGCGCAAGTTCATCAATGCTGAAGACAAGCGAGCGATGTTGACATGACGGAACAGATGCGTCTAGACTTTTTCGCCATACAGATGCGTATTTTCTATAGAGAATGGTGAACTAGATATGAATTTGACCCGACGCATGATCCTCACGCTGCCGATCTTTGCCACCGGCCCGCTGAGGGCCCAAGAGAGTTATCCGGCAAGACCGATCACCCTCGTCATTCCGTCGGTCGCAGGCGGCATCCTCGACACGATCGGGCGCATCGTGGGCCGCAGCCTGGAGCCGCTGGGTCAGACGGTCGTTTATCAGAACGTCCCTGGCGCCGGCAGCATCCTGGGGACCGATGTGGTCGCCAAGGCGGCCGCCGACGGCTACACGCTCGCAGTGGTTGCCACCAGCCACGCCATCAACCCGAGCGTGTACGCGAAGATGCCGTATGACACCGGCCGCGACCTGGCGCCGGTCGCTCACACCGTCAATCTGACCAACCTGCTCGTCGTCAACCCTGCGGTGCAGGCCAACAACCTGCAGGAGTTGATAACGCTGGCCAAGCGCAAACCGGGCAGCCTGACCTTCGGCTCGGCGGGCATCGGCCAATCGAACCACCTTTCGGGAGAGATGCTCCGCGTCGCCGCTGGCATCGACATCGTGCATGTACCCTACAAGGGCAGCGCCGCGGCAATGAACGACGTGCTGGCCGGTCACATCTCGATGATGTTCGTCGACCTGCTGTCGGCCATGCCGCATGTCAAAGCAGGAAAGTTGAGGGTCATGGCGGCCACCGGCTTGCAGCGTTCCGCGTCGGCGCCGGACATTCCGACGCTTCACGAATCCGGCTTGACTGGGTTCAACGGCAATTCCTGGCTTGGGTTGGTCAGTCGCGCCGGGACGCCGAAGTCGGTGGTCGACAAACTCAGCGCCGCCGTGACCTTCGCTCTTCGGGACAGTGCGATGCGCCAGCGACTGATCGCTCAAGGGGTTGAACCTGTCGGCGGCTCCGCGGAAGAGTTCGCCACCTTCCTCGAGATTGAGACCAAACGCTATGCCGCCGCTGTCGTGGCGGCCGGTATCAAGCGCGAGTAGTCGGCCGGCCCAGGCCGCAGCGCATGCGGCTAAAACCCGATGCCCGCAAAAACCCGTGACCCGCGCCTTTGCGGGGGTGCTGGTACCGCGCTCAGTCAGGGCAAACATCGTCGGGTATCCACGGTGGAGAGAGATTGGCACTTGGCCTAATGTTAGTTAGTTGTCAACGGTCGCACAGGCGTGTGCCAGTCAACGCAGTCGGTTCTTCATACACCCGCACTGCGGGCGTTTCATCCCTCCAAGGAGACACACAGTGAACTTTCGAAAGCTTCTCGTCGGCACGCTCGGCTTGTCGGCTGCCGCCATTGCACATGCGCAATCCTCCGTCACGATGTACGGACTGATCGATGTCGCCCCGGCATCGTTCAGCCGAACGGCGGCGGCGGATGACCGCATGTACAAGCTGAATACCGACACTGGAAGTTCATCGCGCTTCGGCGTGAGAGGCACGGAAGATCTCGGCGGCGGTCTGGCCGCCTTCTTCAACCTGGAATCTCCGATCGACCCGAAGAGTGGCGCCGTCTCCGGCGGCGCAAGCTCCGGCGCCTGCAATGCAGCCGCAGGATGCGCCTCGGCAACGACGGCGGCGTTCTGGCGCCGCAACGCCTTTGTGGGACTGAAGGGATCGTTCGGCGAGGTGACGCTCGGCCGCCACCAGACCGCGGCCGTCATCAAGCAGGCCGGTACGCTCAGCGCAACCCCATCCGGCATCAATACCGGCATGGGCCTGACGCTGCTGTCTCAAGGCATCAGCAACGACTTCTGGAACAGCAGCCAGATTCGCTACGACAGTCCGCGCCTGGGTCCGGTTGACTTCGCCGTCCACGTGGCACTTGGTGAAGGCACCACTGGCAGAAACGTCGGCGGCAATGTTCGCTTCCTTCAGGGGCCCGTCGCGGTTTCACTGAGTGCCCAGAAGGACGAGGACCTCGCCGGGAAGAGCGTCACCTGGACCATGCTTTCCGGTTCGTACGACTTCGGCGGTTTCAAGCTCCACGCGGGGGCCAACACCGTCGACAATGACGACGGCGTGGCCGGTTTCGTCGACTCTAGCCTCTGGACCGTCGGCGGCAGTTTCAAGGCCACGCCGAAACTCACCCTCGCGGCGCAGTACTGGACGGTGAAGGAGAAGGTCGGTACGTCCACGTCCAGCAAGTTGTTGGTACTGAATGCCGACTACGCCCTGTCCAAGCGCAGCTTCCTGTACGCGCTGTTCGGCTATGCCGACAGCAAGGATCTCGGAATCGCGCCCTTGTGGGGCAACGGTAACTTCTCGGGTGCGGGCAACGTCATCGCTGCCAACGACAAGAACAACGGACTTGCAATCGGCATCCGGCACGTGTTCTGACGTCTCCTAGGTTGCCTTCTCAACGGGGTAACCTTTGGCACGGCGGAAGGAAACTCCCGCCGTGTTTTTTTCCTGTGGTCAGCGGCGAGTCGGCCTGAAACGCGGCAACACGACTTGGTCGTTGTTGGATTCGCAGACCAGTTCCACAGCCATGTCGAATTGCACGGCCATGGGATCACCGCCGACCAACGAACTGATCATCCGCGGCCCTTCGGCCAGTTCGACCAGCAGCACGGCATAAGGCGTGTCTTGCTTGAAGGCAGGGCCTGGTGCGCGATGCACGACACTGAAGGAGTGCACGACGCCGCGCCCGCTGGCGGCGCGATGTTCGAGGGCCTCGCTGCCACATTGGCGACAGATCGACTGTTGATAGAACTGGACGTGGCCGCAGTCCGTGCAGTGTTGCAGCAGCAGCCGACCGTCCTTCAAACCCTGCCAGTAGGCCTGCGAGTCCGAGTCAGGCGTGGGCAGCGGCTTGATGTGGGCTTCCTTGGGTTCAATGCGTCTCACAGCGTGGCCTCCGTTCCCAGAATTGTTGTCGCCTGAGTCGCGAATCCTGCGCCCAGGCTATGCACCAGGCCGAGTTCAGCGCCCGCTACCTGGCGCGGTCCGCATTCACCGCGCAACTGCTGCACCACTTCCAGGAAGTGCAGCAGCGAGCCCGGCATTCCCGGGTGGGCGTAGGACAACAGCCCACCATGGGTGTTGCAAGGGATGCTGCCACCATAGGTGATCTGCCGGTCATCGACAAAGCGCCCGCCCTCGCCCTTGGGGCAGAAGCCCAGGTCTTCCAGCATCATGATCACGGTGCCGGTGAAGCAGTCGTAGACGCCGGCGACATCGATGTCTTGCGGCGAACAACCCGCCATAGCGTAAGCCCTGGCACTGGATTGGACGGCACCGGTCGTGGTGAGCGAGGGCATCAGGAAGATGTGCTCATGCGTGTAGCACTCGCCGCCACCCAGGATGTAAATCGGCTTGGCCTTGCAGGCGCCGACACGATCGGCCGGGCTGACGACAAACGCGACGGCGCCGTCAGAGATCAAGGAACAATCCAGCTTGTGGTACGGGGTGGTCACCCAACCGGAGT
This sequence comes from Rhizobacter sp., assembly GCA_036676235.1. Lineage (GTDB taxonomy): Bacteria > Pseudomonadota > Gammaproteobacteria > Burkholderiales > Burkholderiaceae_C > JAKFDI01. The sequence goes on from JAKFDI010000101.1 coordinate 13,895, forward strand.
TCAACACGTCGTCGACGGTGATCGGCGTCGTCATCTGCGCGCCGGGCGTGCGCATGGCGTGCTCGCGGTGGATCACCGCGACCTTGGCGAACTGTTCGGCCGTGGTGCCGAACTCCTTCATGTGCCTGTGCGCCGTCATGGCGAAGGTGTTGGCCACGGGGATGCCGAAGGGCATCTCGTACTGCTGGTCGCGGCTCTCGGTCATCGAGCGCAGCGCCAAGTCTGGAGACAAGCCGGTGAGCAGGCTGTCGGCACCGAGAACCAGGACATTCTCGGCCAGGCCTCCGGCAATGGCCGCCGCGGCGATATTGAACATCGTCGCGGCCGTCGCACCCGACACCTGCAAGGTGTTCGAGAAAGTCGGCACGAGGCCGAAGTACTCACTGAACGCCACGCTGAAGCGGTGGAACGGCGCCGCAAAGGCCGAACTGGTCAGCACCCCGTCGATCTGCGAGCGCTCGATCCCGGCGTCGTCCAGCGCGGCTTTGGCCGCTTGGGAAGCCAGCGCCATGACGCTCTTGTCCGGCACACGCCCGACCTCGGAGCGGCCTGCGCCGACGATCGCGACCTGACCACGAATGCTGCGTCGGCCGGCGATGGTGTTCGACACCGAGATTGACATGGTGATGGGCCCTTTCTAGGTGATCTTTCTGATTCTAACAATCGTTCGTTCGCTTCGCGATCAACGGAGCGCTGAAACTGAGCAGATCGCTGGCCGCGCTGAACTTGTGCCTGTTCTTGGTTCAGTGGCTTGCGTTGACCTCGACCGTGTTCCTGGTATGGGACGTGGACTCTCGGTGACCTGCGGTCGCGAAGCAGGAGTCGCTGGCGCATGGCTCCGATCAATTCGCGACGAAGATCTCTCCGGGCATCAGTCGGAGACGCGAGTCGTCTCGCTGGTGTAGCGGAAGTGCGCGAAAAACGAGCTTCAGTCCGCACCCACCGCCCAGCACGTTGACCATGACCACGATCTGGCACACCGGCCTTCAGACCAGTTCCTGCACCAGGCTCGCCATGCTGGGCCTGGCACGCGGGAACTGCTCGCGCACGGCACTTCTTTCGCTGATGCCGAGGACCAAGCCGATCTGCTCCTCGTCAGCACCTCGGTCGTACAGACGAGCAACCACAGTGCGGCGAATCGACAACGGTGTCGCCCACTCCAGCTCCGCGTATCGGAACAGCTTGCGGTAAGTCTCGAGGATCGGGCGGCACAGGAAGCGCCGTCGTCCCTCTGCGCCGTACTGCGTGATGCGAAAGCTTTCGCCCGTCGCGCTCAGGAACAAGGAGCTGATCGGATCCAGGCCGCGATGTGCAGCGGCGTCGGCTACGCCATGGCCTCGCACCACTCGCTCCGCCAGATACGCATCCAGAGCGTCGTCCAACTTTCGGCTCGCAAAGTAGAGCGGCCTTGACCTGCCGGAAATGCTCGCGGTGGCCGGCATCTCAGACTCGCGACGCACCTGTCCATCGGCCTGCAGGTAGTCGCTGACCCGCAGCCGCGCGATTTCGAGTGGGCGCGCGCCGGTCACGAACAACGTGTAGAACAAGGCGACGTCACGCGCCGGTTGGGCGCTGCGCCCTCGGATACGGACCACCGCCCGGGCGATCTCGTCCGCACTCACCACCCGATCCTCTCTCGGCGTGTGACCAGCCACCGGCTCGAATCGCTCCAGGGCGTGCAGGATGGCGGCGCGCCGCTCCCGCAGGCGGCGCACGAACGCCGTGGCGCCGTCGTTCATGCCTTCGATGCCGACTTCCCTGCACAGGCGCATGGCCACCACCTTGACGCGCCGCTCGACGGCCGTGCGCGTGATGCCGAAGTCCGCAGCCACCGACTCGTAGGTGCGGCCGTCGATCACCGCGCGCAGCATGGCCACCGCCTGTATGGCGGCGGCCCCCGTGGAACCTGGTTCATCGTCGTCCATGGCATGCCCTCCGACTTTTGTCGAACATGTCCATCGTTCCCCACTGGCCCCCTCCCCGACAGCCGAAACGATGCGGCCCGGCCCGTGATTTCGGCACCGGCTCACCCGCCTTCGACCTCGTGGTTACCGGGTGCAACGCAGCCGTGCACAACCTGCCGTTTCCTGCGCCAATATCAACGAGCCACTCCTTGGGAACGTCGGTATCGAAATGCTAGGTTGAACGCCTCGTGGCCGATCGACGTTTAGGGAGTTTCGTCGGCGCGCAGAAACGCTGAACAGGGGGCAACAGAATGCTCGATCGCGATCAGCTGGAAACCTTCGCGACGGTGGCCGAGGCACACAGCTTCGAACGCGCCGCGGCCCTGCTCAACATCACGCGCGGGGCGGTCTCGCAACGCATCAAGGCCCTCGAGGAGTCGTTGACGACGGTGCTGCTGGTTCGCGAGAAGCCCGTTGTGCCGACCGCCGCGGGCGAGGTCCTGCTGCGCCACGTCAAGGCGCTGCGTCTGCTCGAAGGCGCGACGCTGAACGAACTCAGGCCCCAGTCGGGGCCGCACGTACCCGTGCCGCTGGCCATTGCGGTCAATGCCGACTCGCTCGCGACGTGGTTTACGCGTGCCTTGTGGGAATTGCTGCTGCGCCGGCAGGTGGCGCTGGAGATCGTCACCGACGACCAGGACCATACGTCGGGGCGCCTGGCACGTGGCGAGGTCATCGGCTGCGTCTCCACCGACGCCAAGCCCGCGGGCGGCTTTCTGGCCGAATGCCTCGGCGCGATGGAGTACCACTGCTACGCCACGCCGGCCTTTGCGGCGGAATTCTTTCCGAAGGGACTGAACGTGCAGGCAGTGCTCAACGCTCCGGCCATCCTCTTCAACCGCAAGGATTCACTGCACGACGACTTCCTGAAGCGTCGATTTGGCTTCGCGGTGGACCGCTACCCGCGCCACTACCTGCCCTCACCGATGATCCTGATGGAAGGTGTCACCGCCGGAGTCGGCTACGGGCTGGTGCCGAGCCTGCAGGCCGCCGCGGCGGCCGAACGCGGTGAGCTCGTCGACCTGGCGCCCGGTGAACCGGTGCTCGTCAACCTGCACTGGCACCATTGGGAACTGGAGCCACCACTCTCGCGCGAGATCACGGACCTCGTGGTCCGCCACGCGCAGGCTCAACTGCTGCCGCGCGCGCAGGAGCAGCCGCCCGAGGAGGCAGCGTCAACGCCGAAGGCCGTTGACGCCGATTGACCTGGGTCCACCCACCGCGCAGATCAAGCCCGCGAGGGCGGACACGCCGAGTCCGCCGACCAGCGACACGGTGTCCGCGTCGCCTTCAATCCAGCCCGCCCACCCTGCCAGGTAGGCAGCACCGGACGCAGCCAAACCGGAACCCATCACCAAGCCAGACTGGACCGCCGGGAGCGTCGCCCCGCGCAGCAGCAGCACGAACAGCCAACCGACGCTTGCGAGATAGACTACGTTGACCGACACCATGGTCTCCACGATGCCCTGCCCACGAGCGGCCAGCAGGCCTCCGGCGGCCAGAGCCGCAATCGACCAGCCCGGATGGTTCGTCTCGCGCGCGCCGGGCGCCGCGGCTGCCATCGCACAGGCCATGGCGCGCACGATGGCTGCGCCGGATCCCAGCGCCGCCGTCGAGAGCACGGCGAGCAACAGCGACTGCGCCCCGGGCCACAGCCCATCCGCCGCGCGTCCCAGCGCAAACGGGATCACCTGTTTCGCGTCGGTCAGCCCGTCCAGCTCGCCCGTGCCCCGCAGCGCAAGCGCCAGGGCCGGCGGCAGGAAGGCCACGGCAATCAGGACCACGCCCGCCAGCGCGCAGCCAGCGACGGCACCCCGCGGACGGCGCGCAGCCAGCACGAACTGGTGGTAGTCCGCGCCCAAGCAGACGAGCAGCCCGACCGCCAGCACGATGGACACCAGCCGTGCCGGGCTGAACTCGCCGAGATCGCGCACGAGCAGTGGTGCTGCCCGCGCGTACAACGCCAGGCCGCCCGCATCAGCCAGCGCGTAGAGGAGCACCAGCGCACTAACCAACAGGCAGGCGGCGAACAGGCGCGATGCGACGTGCAGGTCGAGCCTGGATGCGCCGAGGATCAGTGCCAGCACCAGCGCCTGGGACAAGTACCCCGGCAGGCCGACCACCTGCGCGATGGCGACGCCGCCCGTGATCTGGGCCGCCAGCACGCCGCTCATCCAGACCAGGGACAGCAGCGCAACGGCGCGCTGGATCGGCGGGCCGAAGGCCTGCCCGAACAACTCCCAGACCGGCACGCCGAGCTTCCACAACCTGCCCGCGAAGGTCGCCAGGGCGAGCATGCCCAGCGCCGTCGCGACACCGTACAGACCGCCGGCCATGCCCTGCGCAAGCGCCATCTCCCCCGAGCCGAACAGGAAGCCGATACCGTAGCTGGCCGAAACCAGCAGGGCCGCAACTTGCAGCACGCCAAGCACCCGCGTCGTCATGATCTGGCCTCCCGCGCCCAGGCCCGCACGACCGCCGTGGGACCGGCGAAGTACGCGTCGCAGACCGTTCCATGCTCCCGGTACGCGGGAAGGCGCCGGAAGAGCGCATGCGCTCGCGGCAGGTGGTAGTAGGGAACGGCCGGCAGCAGGTGATGGGTCAGGTGATAGCCGTTGTTGCGCGGGTGGATCAGCCAGCGCACGGGGCCGCGCACGGCCACGTCGCGCGTAAAGCTCAGGATGCCGCCCGGCCGCAGACCGAAGTGGTCGCACATCTCGCGCAGTGTCGTGATCAGATGAAAGACCGTCGCCCGCGCCAGCAGCCACGACCCGACGAATGTCAGCGTGAAGTGCGTGCCGGTGAACTCGACCAGCAGCGCAAGCGCGCCGATCCACCAGGCCACGATGCCGGCCCGGCTCGCCCATGGCACGCCCGCGGCCCCGAGGTGCCCGAAGAAGTTGCCCCACCAGGTCCGCAGCGAGAAGACCTGGCGCAGATAGCTCGCCAGCCAATGGCGCGGCAGTGTTTTCGGCGGATCGATCAGGTCGGGATCACCACCTGCCGCGCCCAGTTGCATGTGGTGCCTGAAGTGGTCCGCTCGATAACTCTGCAGCAACGCGAACAGCAGCGGCGCGACGAGCAGCCCCGCGATGGCATCGTTCACGCGCAGCGTTCGGCAGAGATTGCGATGCCCGGCATCGTGCAGGATATTGCCCAAGGCGCGCTGCCGGTTGGCGACGACGAGCAGCGCCAGCGGCATCGTCTCCGCCCCGACCCAGGCCACGGCCGCCGTCGCGGCCAGGATGGCGGCCCAATCGAAGGCGATGTCGCCGAGGGGCCGCGCCCAGTTCAGCCGCAGCAACTCGCGGTGCGCGCTGCCCTCGCGCTGCAACTGTGCGCGCAGTGCCGACTGGTCCCCGAGGACTTCCGAATGCGTCAACATGTCCGGAAACTCCTTCCCCGAGCGGCATCGCATCGCGCCTCCCACCTGGTCAGCGCCAGTGGAAACACCCCTACAACGGCCCGGGTATCGACGCTAGCAGCGCACTGCGCCGCGCGGAGAGCGTTTAGCAACTTTGGCCCTCGGCGAGCTTCGCTAAACCGTCGTCTCGGGCCACGAGATGCGTCGCCGACTCCTCATAATCAGTTACAGAAACCAGCCTTCCCACACACGCAAGGAGAGCCCCGGATGAGTGGCGAGCGCGACCTCGATACCCTGCGGCGCGAGATGGCTCCGCAGTTGCACCCCGAGACCTTCGTCTACTGCAGTTTTCCGGACTTCCGCATTCCGTCTGGCCTCGCGCCGATCTGCACCTTTCGTGAGATCGAGGGGATGACCGCGATCGTCGAGAAGGCTCAGGCGGAAGATTCAGCTGTGCCCTATGTCTTCGAGTCGCACCTGATCACCCTCACCGTCCATTCGGCCCTCGACGCCGTGGGCTTCATCGCGACTCTGGCTGGGCGGCTGGCCGACACCAACATTCCCTGCAACATCGTGGCCGGCTACCACCACGACCATCTGTTCGTGCCGACCCAATATTCGCAGCAGGCGCTGCAAGTGCTGGCGTCGATTTCGGCGCTGCCCCGCCATCGTGCAAGGCCTGCCGGCTAGCAGCCGCCCTGTTCGATGATCCAGCGCCGCACATCCTCGGCACGCCAGGCCGTGACCCCTGCCGACAGCTTCACCGGGCTCGGAAACGAGCGCGCGCGGACCTGACGCCACAGCGTGGATTTCGAGATCGGCACGAACGTGAGCACCTGACGCTGGCGCAGGAAGCCAGTGTCGGGCAAGCACGGTGAGGGGTTGGTTGCCGCGACGGCTTCGGTCGTGTGAGGGGGCTTGGCGGCAGCGGTGCTGCCGGGCGATGAGGTCCGCATGGGCATGTTCGACTCCGCGGCGGACAGCTCCGCCGGAAGGCATGACCAGCTCGTTGCGGCAGCGAAGGGTCACGGTCGGATCGCTGCGGAAAGGAACGCGAAGACTCCAAGTCAACCGCCAGTGCGTTCCCTGCTGGCGATTCGTGCGGGCCCGCGCCGATGCGCGGCCTTGGAAGAGTGGCTCATGGGGGCGGACGGCCGGCGTTGGCAGTGGCCGCCTCGAGCGAGTTCAGGGCAGGTGTCGACTGCGACGCCATCGAACTTCGATGGGAGAAGCGCTGCGACCACCGGAGCCGCCATGCGCCCGCGTGAGACGGTAGCGCCAATGCTCGATGAACTCACGCCGAGCGCCGCCTAAGCCTGCTAAACGACCGCCTTGCGCGGGCGCTACACGGTGGCGATACGCGGCGCCGCGGTCTCGCCGTTCGCGCCTTCTACCACCGCGTCAACCTCGGCCCCTGGCGCGGCGGGCGGCGAAGCGGTGATCACCACGTCTTCGCCGGCCTTGGCACTCGCGCCATCGGGTGTCGCATCCTCGACCGAATCACCCTGCCCCTCTATCTCGACCTCCGGTGCGTTCATCCGCCGCCGCAGGCCCGACGCGAAGTTGCGTGCCGCCGTTGCGACACCACGCACCTGGCGCTTCACCAGCGCGCGCTGCTTGTCGACTTCTCGCGTCGTGATCACCTCGTGGATCTCCAACGTCTGCAGCAAGGGCATCAGCTGGTCGAGCTTGCCCAGCACTTCCAGATAGCGCCGGCCGCTCGACGACAGCACGCCCACCTCGATCTCCAGGGCTTTGGTGTCGTAGGTCGCCACCCGCGTGATCCCGTGCGCCTTGAAGAGCGCTTCGGCGCCGTCGATGGCGCGGTCCAGCGCCGCGGCGACGGCGTCCAGGCGCTCGCGCAGCGCGGTCTCGACGCGCGCAACGTCCTCGGGGTCCAGGCGCGTGCGCGCGATCACCGAGATGAAGTGCGCGTTGAGCTGCAGCGTCGCGAACATGCGCACGAACAGGCGCTTGCCCTCGGCGCTGGTGAAGCAGGCCGGCATCTTCACGCTCGCCGCCTCGACACGCCGGTAGTCGACCTTGGCCTCGCGCGCGAGGATGCGCTCGTTCACGCCACCCTGGTCCACCCGCACGATCTGCAGGCTGGTGGTCGTCGGCAGGACATCGTTGTGCATGGGCATCTCCCGCAACTATCACACCGCAACAATCACACTGAGGACGCGCTGGCGGCCAGTGTTCGCCGCGGTAGGCACCCATCGCCACGCGAAACGGCCGCTCGGCGGCGGTGGTTTCGCCATCAGCCTGCGCTGCACGGCGGCAACCCCGTTGACCGCCTGCGGTCGCCTCGCTACCTTTCGCACACGCAGCAGCTGGCCCTGCGTCCACTTCGGCAAGCCCTGTTGATACTCGTGCACATGCGGGCAGCTTGAACGCTGCGACCGCAACGCACCCCGAGCGCGCTTTCGAGCCGTTGACTGCCCAGGCCTCGTGCGGCCAACGGCTGCAACGCGCGCTTCGATCGGTTGCTGGCATCCCGATCACGCGGCACGCGCCGCGCCCCGCCAGCCCTTGAAGTCAGCCACCGGCTCCGAGCCGGCATTCATCACCCCGTGGGGCCATCGCCCCGTGGGCGGTCATGGCCTCCGCGTTCCCCATGGAGGCCAACATGCCACACCCCCGAGCATCGCTCGAACGTTCCCGCGCACCGCTGTTCGCAGCGGGCGTTCTCTGTGATTCGTTTGAAGGCGTCCTCACTGAGGACGACGGCACCACCCAAGCCGGCGCCGAGTCCATGGACTGGACCGAGCAGGACGTCGTGTTTCTGCACTGGCGCCTGCTGCAAGAAGTCGAGGCGCTCTCGGACCCCGAGACGCCGCTCGAAGCCAAGCTCGACACGCTGCGCTGGGTGTTCACCGAGCGCGAGAAGGACTCGCGACCGTTCTCGTTCGTGAACTGCCTGCGTGTCGTCGGCTGCAGCCCCCTGTCGCCGATCCCCTACTGCGGCCTCGTCGATGCCGAAGAGATCCGCAGCCGCATCCGCCATGGCGTGAAGCGATGGCTTGAAGCCACGCTGACGCGCTACCCGGACTGGGTGCGCGAAGCCGTTGCGCGCAACCCGGAGTGGGTCGAGCTTCAACTCGCCCGCAACCCGCAGTGGATCAACCAACAGGTCCGTGCGGTCGCCCTGCAAGGCGACCTGTTCGCCTGAGCCCATCCCGGTCGCCGCCGAACCGCAGCGACCACCACTTCAAGGAACACACCATGTCCCGCATCTATCGCGCGGCCGGCGTGCTGGCCGTTCTCGCATTGCACGCACTCGGCGCCCATCTGGACGCCACCGATTCGCATTCGCCGCCCTCGCGCGCCGAAGGCCATCCCATGCCCGGCGCAACGCCGGTCCGCTGAGGAGCTGCCATGCACATCGTTGCCCAAACCGGGCGTGTCGCGGCGCCGCTGCTGCCCGTGCGCGCACCGGAGGATCTCGAGTACCTCGTCAAGGAGAGCGAGATCGTCACCGGCCGGCCCGGCCGCACCTTCGTGATCGCCGGCGCCGACCGCCTTGCCTACCGGCTGCAGTGGCATCCGCTCGGCTTCCAGGTCGAGCGGCTCGACAGCCGCGGCCGCGCACTGCACGTGCAGCAACTGCTGCTGTTCGAGTTCCTCGACCACCCGCTGCTGGAGGCGTTGCATGCCGGCCAGCTCTTCACCGCGCCGATCGACTTCGATACGCCGCGCGGCTGACCCACCCCCCGATCCACCCCAATAGGCGGACGCTCCTCCGGGGGCACCCGCCGTTTACCGGAGAACCACCATGCAGATTCAAGTCCGCATCAACGAGCAAGGCGCGCTGCGCAACCAGCGCTTTGCCTTCACCGACCGATTCACGCTCGTGTCGGAACTGCTCCAGAACGCCCGGCGCGCAGGCGCCACGTCCATCGCCATCAACCACGACGCCGAAGCCGGGACGCTGACCATCCGCGACAACGGCCGCGGCATCGACGACTTCCAGAAGTTGCTGACCTTCAACGAGTCAGGCTGGGACGAACCCACCTGCGACGCCGAGAACCCGTTCGGCATCGGATTTTCGAAGTGCCTCTACGCAGCGTCGCGTTGCATCGTGTGGTCGCGGGGCCAGTGCGCGGACTTCGATACCGCCTCCGCGCTGGCCCGAACACCGATCGACGTCACCGAGTCGGCCGAAGCGCCGACCGAGGGTACGCAGATCGAGCTGCACGGCGTCGACCTGCCCGACCTGGCCTCGCGCATCGCCACGCTGTGCGCGGGCTTCCCCGTACCGGTGTTCTTCAACGGCAAGGCGCTCGAACGCCCGCATGCCCCGGGGCACCTGGTACTCACCGCGACACCCGCCGGCGGCCTGCACCTGTGCGGCACGCGCGACGGCGAGCACAGCCACGACACGCTGGTCTACCTGCAGGGCTTCTGCGTGCTGCGCCCGATCTACCACCGGTCAGAGCGAGCGAACGTGCTGCACCTCGATGCACGCCAGTTCATGGCCCGCCTGCCCGATCGCGACAAGCTGATCGACGAAGACCGGCAGCGCAACCGCATCGACACCGCGCTGCGCGCCGAATGGCGCCGCGTGCTCGAGGACGCCAAGCGCGCCCTGCCCGCCGAGGTGTTCGTCGACAGGTTCTATCCGGCCCTGCGAGGCTGGGGCCACCTGGACCTGCTCAACGACATCGACGCCCTGCCCGCCGCAGTGTTCGACGAGATCTGCGGCTACCCCCACCAGGAGGGCTCGGGTGACCGGGACTACCTGCGTACGGTGGCCGTCGCGCCGGCACGGGCGGCCATCGAGGCGGGCTCGGTGAAGCTGTGCTCGATCGAGTCGATCGACGAGAACAACGCCGGCCGTTGGATGTTCGCGCGTGCCACGGGGTGCCTGCTCTTCAACCTGGGCGGCCTGCATCACGAGCATTGGGTGCAGGCCCATGCGCGCTGGCTGGATGACGAGCCGGTCACCGTCGAACCGCTCGGCGAGCGTGTTCGCCGCACGCTGGAAGGCCGCTGGATCTGGCCGGACGTCGCGCTGTGTACCGCCGTGCGCGTCGGCGTGGGCAACGACAGCGTGGACCTCACCGATGCCGGCGTCCACCACGACGGGGTGCTCTACATCCCGGATGGCGAATGGTCGGGTGAACCGGTGCGCCAGGTCTCGAACTTCACCGACGAGAACGAGCAGTTCCTGGAGTCCGATCTGGACGCGGACCGCGCCGCGCTGGCGGATCTCATCCGTCGGCTGCGCTCCGTCGATCCGAAGGACACGCTCGACTCGCTGCTGCGTGAGCTGAAGCTCGAGCGCTACCCCGTGCTGCACGGCAGGCAGTTCCGCCTGAGCGTCGGCACCGGATCGGATGGCCATGCCGTCGAACTGGCCGATTGAGTGGATGGGTTGGAGGCCTTCGGGCCTCCTCTCCCCAGCGCAGCACCTCGCGTGTGCGCTGCGGAGAGGTTTTTCCCGCAGGTCGCAGGCACACCTGGAGCGCATCGCTCCGAAGCCGGCCCCGAAGTCCCTCCGGCGCGCAGCGCCGGCCCGCCCGCCATGGCCGCGGAGCCTCGCCCTCAACCGGGCGCAGGCCCGGCGTGCCGGGTTCACCTGTCAAGGAGAAACCATGAACCGACAACAAGCCATGCGCGTTTCCGAATGCCGCTGCGGCGGCCGCGGAGGCTGCCATGAATGACACGGCCTTCGAGCATCGCATCGACGAGGCCAAGCGCCGCGCACATGGTCGCTGGACCGAGATCCTGCGCAGCCTGGGCGTCGACGATCGCATCCTGGGCAAGCGCAACGGCCCCTGCCCGTCATGCGGCGGCACCGACCGCTTCCAGTACACCGACAAGTTCGGCGAAGGCAACTACCACTGCCGCCACTGCGGCGCCGGTGGCGGCTTCAAGCTGCTGCAGGCCACGCTCGGCCTCGACTTCGCGACCGCGCTGCGGCAGGTGGAGTCCTGCGTCGGCGCACCGACGCCTGCGCCGAGTGCCCCACCGGCGGTGGCCGAACCGTCCGCGCAGCGCATGCGCCGCCTGGCGCAGCGCCTGTGGGACGAAGCCCTGCCGGTCCGGCCCGGCGACGAGGTGGATTGCTACTTGCGCCGCCGTGGCCTGCACCTGCGCCATCCTCCCAGTGTCCTGCGCCGTCACCCGGCCCTCGGCTACTACGAGAAGAACGCCGCCGGCCGCTCCTGCAAAGTGGCCGACTACCCAGCCATGCTGGCCTGCATCCAGGGCCCGGACGGCCACGCGGTGACGCTGCACCGCACGTACCTGAAAGATGGCGAGAAGGCGCCGGTGCCGGACGCACGCAAGGTGCTCTCGGCCGGCATCAACGGCGCCGCCGTCCGGCTTTGCGAGCCGGCGCATGAACTCGCCGTGGCCGAAGGGATCGAGACCGCACTGGCGGTGCACCTCGCGACTGGCAAGCCGGTATGGGCCGCGGTCAGCGCCGGCAACCTCGAGAAGCTGTGGCTGCCCGAGGGCGTGCGTCAGGTCTGCATCTATGCCGACAACGACGCCGATGGCGGCTTCGAAGGCCAGGCCTGTGCCTACGCGCTGGCGCGACGCCTGACCCGCAGCGCGCCGGGCATCGGCGCTCGACAGGTCCGCGTGTTCCTGCCGCGCCAGCCCGGCCACGACTGGGCCGACGTATGGCGGATGCGCAGCAAGGACGCCGAAGCCCAGGCCGCGTAGCCGAGCGACGCCATGAACCCAACCGGTCGCTGCCACACCGGGCCCCGTGTCAACAACACAGGGCGAAGGCAGACCCTGAACTGCATGCAGTCGGCGCGGTTGAACCCGCGCCATCGAGGATACGGCCCCGTGCCGGATCCATCACCCACCCCGCGGGGCCCAGCCCCAAAGGGGGGAGTGGCGCCCCGCACTTCCGATCGGAGCTTGTGATGAAGAACGGACGCACCCTCGTGAGCCTGGCGCAGGAACTCGAACGCCAGCTGAATTCGAAGAAGGACCTGGTGGTCCCGTCGGCGCTGATGCGCCACGACACCGACGACACGGGCCAGACGCGCCTCGTCGTCGAAGAGACCGGTGGCCCGGCGCACTACGGTGTGACGCCGCTGGCGCGCCGCCAGCTCGCGGACAAGTTGAAGATTCCGTATGCGTACTTCGAACGCATGCGCAGCGAGCAGCCCGTGCTGCTGGACCGCAACGTCAACACCTGGCTGCAGAGCGACGACGACCGCCGCATGTTGCGCACGCTGGACGGCAACGTCCGTGCCGTGTTGTCGGACCGCTACCGCCGGCTCGACAACTACGACCTCGCCGAAAGCGTGCTGCCGATCCTGCAACGCCTGCCCGAGGTGCGCTTCGAATCGGTCGAACTGACCGAGACGCGCATGTACCTCAAGGTGGTCACGCCGCAGCTGAAGCACGAGATGTCGCCCGGCGATGTCGTGCAGGCCGGCGTGGTGGTGAGCAATTCCGAGGTCGGCCATGGCACGCTCTCGGTGCAGCCGCTGATCTATCGGCTGCGCTGCCTCAACGGGCTGATCGTGCCCGACTTCTCGCTGCACAAGACGCACGTCGGCCGCAGCATCGGCAACGTCGCCGACACCATCACGGTGTTCAAGGACGACACGCTGCAGGCGGACGACAAGGCCTTCTTCCTGAAGGTGCGCGACGTGGTCGAAGCGGCGGTGTCCGAGACGACCTTCCTGCAGGCCGCGCAGAAGCTGCAGAAGACGCTGCGCATCCCCCTGACCGGTGACCCGGTGAAGACGGTCGAGGTGCTGGCCAACCGCTACGCCCTCAACGAGCAGGAGCGTGCCGGCGTGCTGCGGCACCTGATCGCCGATGCCGACCTGACCGGCTACGGCTTGGTCAACGCGGTGACGCACTACTCGCAGGAGGTCGACGACTACGACCGTGCGACCGAGTTCGAGGCCCTGGGCGGCCGGCTCATCGAGCTGCCGCAGACCGAGTGGAAGAGCCTCGCCGAAGCCGCCTGAGCGCGGCGCGTGCCGCAGCATCCCGGACCCTTCGCGGGTCCGGGATGCACGGATTCGCCCGGGAGTCCGGGCGGTTGCGCATGGCAATGCGGCCCCGACGGGGCCGCATGCCGTCGCAATCTCACTGCCGAACCCTATGCTGTGGCGCACACCGATCGACACCCGACCGCCACCCGAAACATCTCAACCATACCCATCCACCGTGCCCGGCCAGGGCCCACCCGAGGACAGCACCATGAACCAGGCGCAGCTCTCCGACGTCCAGCTCACTAACCTGACCTTGCTGCTCACCATCCGCGACGGTGTCCTGCAGGACCGGCCCGCCACCTGCTGCAAGTACGCCCTCGATGCCGCACAGGCGGACCGCATCGCCGGCCTGGGCGTGCAGCAGATCATGGCGATCGTCGCCAACGTCGGCGACGCCACCCTCTTCCCGGCGCGCCGCGACCTGCTGGCGCTGCTGGAAGCGCCGCTGCCGCTGGCTCGTCCACTCGCCGCGGTGCACGCCGCCCAGCACCTCGCGGCCTGAGTGCCGCCGCTGGCGATTGCCATGGGCGAGTCCCGTCCACCGCTACGGGTCGACCGGCAGCTGCGAGCGCTGCAGCTGGCCAAGGACTGCGCCGCCCTGGGCGCCCGCGTGCGCACGATCGGCCACCTCACCGGCCTGCCACCACGCGAGCTGCTGCGCCTGCTGTTCCCCGACCGTGAGCACGTGCCGCGCGGCCGGCCGCCTGACTCGCCAGAGTGGTACCACGGCGCGAACCTGCTCTACCGCGCCGAGGCCTCCATCGTCGTGGCGCTGTACCGGCGCCTGCGCGATGGCGGGTTCGCCGCAGCCGAAGCGCTCGTCGCCGCCTACCGCCACTACGGCAGCATCTGCGAAGCGCCGCAGCGCATCAGTTTCGACCGCGCCTTCGACCTCGCCGCGCACACCGACGGGCTGTGGCTGACCAGCGTGCAGAGCTTCTCGCTCGTTGCCTGCCCCACTTGCCACAGCGAGTACCTGGCGGCCTACGGCTCCGCGCCGCGGTCCAACGACGAGTGCCCGTTCTGCAAGCTGGTGCAGCGCTACGGCACGGATCAGCGGGTGCAGGCGTCGTTTCCGGTGCGCCCGCTGCCGGATCTATCGGAAGTCGAACTCGGCGCGCATCGGTTGCTGAATCGGCGGCCAGCCAACTGAAGACAACTCAAGATGCGCTCTACGCACGCCTCCAACCCAACCGCGAAGACGGTACACGACGCACGCCCCGGCAAGGTTAGATAACGGCACGTAGCCACGCAAGGAGTCGCGCGACAAACCCACTTGGGCCGACTGCCGTGACGCCGACAGGAGTACCTGTAGTCTCGCGATGCGATGCCGCAGTCGCGATTTGTGCCGACTTCAGTTCACGTGGCGTTCGATCTACCCCAAAGTACGCGGCCTTCAGCTGTCGATCTCGAACCCGGCCGGCGTCGATGGCCTTCTGCGACATCTCGCCGCACCATTGGACCTCGCTGGTCTCGATCCAGTAGTGCGACCTGCAGGGGAAACTCCAGTTGCCGATCGAAGGCGACAGAGAAACTGTCTCACCATCGAAGATCAGCTTCCAATCCGTCGGCGACAGCGGCGTGACCACCTCCCGACCGCAACCGCAGAAGCAGCGGTGCGTCGCCGTGGCGTAGGCCGTCGATACGTACAGGACGCCCTCCTGAAGCTGCTCCGGGATGAACTGAACGAACTCGTGGGACAGCGTTCGCCTGGTCGGTCCCCTCTTCTTCATGCAGTCTCATCCCCGGTGAGCAGGTTGCAGTTCGTGCTGTAGGTGCTGTCGTGCTCGCCCTCGAGATCTTGGTAGAAGCCGCAGAACTTCTTCCACCGGATCACGGCCATGGACGCGGTCAACGCGTTCAGGTCGGCGATCTGGATGTTGCGCTCGTAGTCGCCGTCCTCGGCTGGCGGCGCGTACGACACTCGTCGTGCGAAGTGGTCGCGTTTGGCGCTGGTACTGGTCGTCACGCGGCAGATGGCCCAAAGCTGCAGGCTATCCCGGAGCATCTGCACGCCCATGCCGGTGTCAATGAAGGGCGTGCCGCTGGCGTGCAGTTCATCGACGATGAGCTTCTTGGCTGGACCGGAGTCCATGCACAGGAAGACGAAGTCGAAGCCCTGCAGCCGCCCGACGTTGTCTTCGCCGATGTACTCGTGGTGCGCGACGATTCCGCGGCGCATCTTGGCGTAGTTGGCTTGGTGGTGCTCGACCTTGCTGGGTCGATCTCGAAGCTGCTCGATCGACGCAGCGCCCGGGGCCCGGAAGGCGTTGTGCTGGAGGAACTGGTCACCGTCGTAGAGGTGGATCTCTCCAACAGGCGTCTTGGCCACCAGGTCCAGGACATAGGAACCGGTGCCGCCGAGGCCGACGATCGCCACACGGCTCATGGCCAGCTTGGCGGTGACGGCGCCGATGCCGGCTCTGCTGGAGGCCGTGTCAACGTAGTTGAAGACCCCGTCGTCCGGCCCAGCCTCGATCACCTGGTGCGTGCGCGCCGTCGCCCCTGGTCGCAACCACTTCGCCGGGGCGCAGATAATCTCGATGTAGCGGGTCATCTTTTCGTAGTAGTCAGCGTAGCCCTGCGGCGGTTTGTTGGAGAACGAATGCTGCGCAACGATCCCTGGTGCCAGGGTCACGTGGTTGCTGGCGTGCTTGATCTGCTGGATCTCGCTGCCGTCCTTGTTGCACGGATGCTCGCCGATGAACATGGCGATGTGGCTGCCCGGACGGGTCGTGACGTCGCCTGCCATCGTGAGGTCCGATACCAGGACGCCAAGCGCGACCTCGCCCTTGGCGTTGACGTAGGGCACCGAGTGAACGAAGAGATGGCCGGAGCGCACCTCCACCTCATAGCCTTCGTTCTGCAACCGCTGCAGGTCGGTGCTACGACTTATCAGTGCGCGCGACATTGAAGATCATCCCTTCTTTGATCTTGACCGACTCGTCCTCGACCAGCGTGCCCTCCGGCTTGTCGCCGTGGCCGCGCTTGAAGGTGATCGTGTAGATCGTGACGTCGTTGAAAACAGCATCGTCGAAAGCCAAGCGCACGACCTCCTCGAAGCTCAGTTCCTTCGCCGCGACCTGCTTGGGCCGGCCGTTGACGATGATGGTGGTCGACTTGGGCGGCTGGTGGCCGTGACCCTCGGGTTCGGGTTCCGCCCGGTCGGTGTTTGCAGCAGGCTGCATGGATAATTCCTTCTCAGGTTCTGCGCGCGCCGCCGAAGAAATGCGGCCCGCTTACTGGAGAGGACTCCTGAGGTCGCCGGCGTGGACGGGCCGCCCGAAAAAATCTTCATCGAGGCGTCCGCGGTGGAGCGGTCAGGAGTCCATGCCTGGGAAAGAGCACTGATGTCTTCACCACTCCCCGCAAACGACAGCCTGAGCCGCGCCGAGGTTGAGGCTGAGCTGCGCGCGCTGTCGCCGGGCGACTGGGAGCGAGCCGTGCGCTTGGCCCGCTTTCGCGCGGGCGGCTTGACGGACTGGACCGGCGAGTCCCTGCTCTCGGAGGCACTGGCCAAGCTGCTTGCCTGCGAGCGAGTTTGGCGCCGTGGCGTGTCGGCGCTGCAGACGCTGAAGAACGTCCTGCATAGCTTAGCCAGCAACGACAGGAAGAAGCAGACCGGCGCACCCATAGATCGGTTTGCGACCGTCGACGTTGGCGCCGGCGGCGACGACAGCGAAGACCAGGTGCCGGGCGTCACCGCCGTCGATGACCGCTCTCCAGAGAGCGTTGTTGATGGCCGGAGTCAGCTGGCCGCGATCGAGAAGCTGGTGGCCGATGATGAAGACGCACAGATGGTGCTCATGGCCTGGTCCGAAGGAATTCGAGGCAAGGCAGCTGCCGAGGACCTTGGCTTTGATATGAAGCGCTACGACGCGGCGCGAAAGCGGCTCGAGCGGAAGCTCGAGCCCATCGCGAACCTGAGGAATACCCAATGACTGCGACCTCCAAGCCCGATCCGATGGAAGTCCTGATGGACACCTACCTAGCGGAACTAATGGAGATGACCGACGAGCAGGTGCTCGAAGGCAAGGATCCCGCCACGGTGCAGGCCGGCGGCCTTCAGCTGTTGGACGCAGCGAAGGCGGAAGCCGGCCGCCGCCGCTTGGTCGCCGCGCGCCTGAAGGTCCAGGTCAACAAAGGCGCTCGGGAAGCCCGTGGCGGCGCGCCAAACGTCCAGATCACGGCCGACGAGGCTCGGGCTGCCCTTCGCTGCGCCGCGGCAGCGAACGACGGTCGATACACGTTGGCTGCCCGCCAACTCGACGAGATGGCGGACGAGGACGTGATTCGCGCATACCTGCAGCTTCATCAGTTGGAAGGGGCGAGCAAACCCAGCGACGAGGGTGGCGGCGGATGACGCCGGGGCAGCGAGCAGATGCGCGTATCGCTGAACTCGGTATCACCAACCCGCGCGACCTCGACGTCGACCTGATTGCGATGGACGCCGATATGGAGGTGGTCTACGAGAACCTGCAGGGTTGTGAGGCCACGCTGGTGGGCGTCGGGAACCGGGCGATCGCTACGGTGAGGCGCTCGCCGGTGCGGGGCCGGGAGCGGTTCTCGGTCGGCCATGAACTCGGCCACTGGGACATGCACCGCGGCCGCGCATTTCGATGCCGTGTCGACGACCCCGACCAGAACTGGGCCTCGGACGCCCTCCTGGAGAAGGAGGCAGACACCTACGCCTCACATCTGTTGATGCCCTCGTCAATGTTCAATCCGCACGCGAATGCCTTAGGCACTCCGGACTTTCGTGAGATCGAGGACTTGTCCGAGGTGTTCGCGACCAGCGTCCTGGCCACCTGCATGCGCGTCGCGGACATCAACACGCTCCCCGTGGTCCTCGCTTGCTACAACGCGCACGGCGTCCTTCGCTGGCGAAAGGCCGCCGCAGACGTACCGGGTCGCTGGTGGCTTCGTCAGCAGCTCGACGACGACAGCTTCGCGTACGAGCTGCTCCACAACGGCAAGTCGCATCCCAACCTTGGCAAGCAGCCGGCTGAAGTTTGGTTCGAGAACATGGACGCCGACCGCTACGAGATGTCGGAGTGCTGCATGCCTGGCCGCGCAGGCGAGATCATGGTCTTGCTGTATCTCGGGCCAAAGATGCTCGATGCACGTTACGACCCTCACGTCGGCAATCGGAAGTTCAACGAGCATGGCTCGCGCGTGACTCGAAAGTAGCAGCAACGTTGGCACTCACCCCCGAGTGATCAGTTGAGGCAACTGCGCACTGCTTCCCGCCGTAGGTGATCCGCCGAGACGACGACGAAACACCCTCGTTCTTGGTGGGCATTCACGGTCGCGCTGCTCTGCCACACGGAGTGAAGTCGGGAGCATGCATGGACTCGTCCCATCGTCGCGCCCTGACTCACCCGGAAGCCCCTACCCGTCAGCGGATCCAGGGTTCGTCTCTGCGGCCGTAGGCGACATCCTCGCCGAGCACTCCAACCTACTCGCCCGCATCCGCCTCTGCTTCGGCGTTGACCAGGAGACCTTCGCGCGCGACGCGTTGGCACTGATCGAAGCCTACGCGGGCTACGTTCACCTGCTCCCCGCCACACCCGACAACTACTTCCGTCAGCCGGGTGGCCTGCTGCAACTGGGGCTGGAGGTGGCTTTCTATGCCCTCCAGGGCACGGACGCGCACATCTTCTCCGGCCAATCCACCATCACCACGCGCCGTCAGCTCGAGCCGCGCTGGCGGCACGCCACGTTTATCGGCGGCTTGTGCTGTGAACTGCACCGGGCCTTGGCATCGTTGATCGTCGTCGACGCCGACGGCAACGAATGGCCCGCTTACCTCACCCCTTTGGCCACCTGGCTCGCGGAGCGCCAGGTCGAGCGCTACTTCGTGCGCTGGCGCGCTCAGGCGCCCGAGGCTCGCAGCCTGGGCCTGTTCGCGCTGCCTCACGTCGTGGTGCCCGCGGTGCTGCAGAACCTCAGCGCCGGCAACACCGTCATCGTCCCGCACCTTCTTGCCAGCGTCGGCGGCCTCCCGGTGTATCGCGAGCCGAACGTCCTCGACAGCCTGGTGCGCCGCTCGCTCGCTCTAGTCATCGACCGAAATCTGAAGGCCAGTGCGGACCGCTACGGCTCGCCGCAGTTCGGCTCGCACCTCGAGCGCTATCTGGTGGATGCGCTGCGCCGCTTGGCCTCGGCCGAGTCGGCCTGGGTGCCGAACCGCGAGAAGTCGCGCGTCTGGTACGGCAGCGACGGTCTCTTCCTGCTCTGGCCGCAATGCGCGGCGGACGCGCAAGCCTTGCTTGAGGCGGACCAGCTGCCCGGCATACCGAAGTCTGCCGACACAGTGCTCGACCTGCTGCTCGCTGCGGGCGTGGCGGAACCTCGCGACAGCTCTCGCAACACGTGGCTGATCCAGCCGCCCGGAGCCAAGGGCCCGCTGGACGCCATCAAGCTGACCTCGCCGGCAATCCTCTGGTCCGGCCCGGAGGCCAGCCCGCGTCCGCTCGCCGGCACATTGGCGACGAATGTCGAGCCCACAAGACCGATGGCCGCCACTGAAGGGCCGGCACCGCCACCATTGCCGCGGGGCCAGATGTCGCTGCTCGATGTCGCCGAGGCAGACCCTTCGGCGAACGTCCCTGCGACGGTCTCGCCCGCTGTCGAAGAAGCCGCGGCCACCCTGATCGCGCTGAAGGCCCCCATGCGGCTGAACCCGGCCGTTCGCGACGCGCTGGGCTCCATCGTGGCCACGCTGAACGGCGACGCACACATCGCAGCCGCGTGCACGGTGGCGACCGGCATCTTCGTGCCCCTCAGCGAGCTGGAACGGCGTGGCCTACAGCCTGCACTCGTCATGCGGGCGCTTGGCGATTTGCGCATGCTGGTCCACGCCGATGCAAATCGGCCACCGACCACATCGAGGGACTTCGGCGGCGTCACGACCGTGGGCTTGGTCCTCGATCCGCGCTTCGTCGCGGGCATCGACCTCGCCACCTTTGCGATCCCGGAATCGCCGCCGGCCTGAGCATGCTGGTCCGCCAGTACGAGATGCCCTGGCGCCCGGCCTACGAGGCCTACGCTGCGGCCACGTGGCTGCTGGCAACAGCCTTCTTCGCGACCGTCGGTGTCCTTGGACATCTGCCGCGCCGACTGGCGCTGCCCCTGGCGCTGTGTTGCTTCGTCTGGGGCATCTTCCGAGGCGCCCAAGCGCTGCGGACGCTGGTGCTGCGCGCCTCGCTCGGCGGGCGCGCCGTGCAGACCATCACCACCGCCGAGCTGGCGCGCTGGTGCCAACAACCCGACCAGGTGTTCCTCGGCTTCGGCTTCGACTGGCGGCCCGTCCACGCCCAGCGCCTGTATGAGCTGGCGAAGGTGGACTACCGGCAGTTCACCGTCTCGCCGCGCCTACTTACCTGGCTGGGCTACGACAGCCACCCGCAGCCCGACGCCGCGATCGGCCTGCCCTACATCCACGGCGTCGAGCCGAAGGAAGTGCCGCTCCACCGGCCGCTTCAGAACTTCGAGGGCGGCACGCTGCTCGTCGGCACCACACAGTCGGGCAAAGGGGTGGCGCTGGCCAACCTCATCACGCAGGCGGTGCGCCGGGGCGACGTGGTCATCGTCATCGACCCGAAGAACAGCCGCCGCCTGAAGCGCGTGACGCAGCGTGCCTGCGAAGACTGGCGCGCGACCGACACGTTCCTGGAGTTCCACCCCGCCTTCCCCGAAACCGGCGTGCGGCTGGACTTCACCTTCAACTGGCAGAAGCCGACCGAGATCGCCTCGCGCATCCAGTCGATCATGCCGCCCGACACAGCCGGCGCGTTCTCGGCCTTCGGCTGGGACGCGGTCAACGTCGTCGTGCAGGGCCTGATCGAGCTCGAGGAGCGGCCCAACCTCGTGAAGCTGACCAAGTACATCGAAGGCGGCATCGAGCCGGTGCTTGAAGGCACGCTGCGCCGCCACTACGAGCGGACCTTGGGCGCCAACTGGCGCGAGCTGCCCGAGATGAAGAAGCTGCTGCACGACGCGCACCGCGGCAACCTCAAGCGCCCGTCAGAGGCTGCCAGCGCCGACCTGCTGGCCTTCGTCGCCTACTACGAGCACCACGTCGCGCAGTCGCAGCGCAACAAGGTGCTGGATGCGCAGGTGCGCACCTTCCGCCACAACCGTGAGCACTACCAGAAGATCACCGCCAACCTGCTGCCCGTGCTGTCCATGCTGACCTCGGGCGACTTGGGCCCCAGCCTGTCGCCTGACCCGTTCGACGCCGACGACACGCGCCCGATCATGAACTTCGAAAAGATCGAGCGCGCCGGCCACGTGCTCTACATGTGCCTGGACTCGTTGCCCGACCCGTCGGTGGCCACTGCCATCGGCGCACTGGCCCTCGCCGACCTGGCTGCGCGTGCCGGCATGCGCTACAACCTCGGCGGCTACCGGCGCATCTCGCTGTTCGTCGACGAGGTCTCGAACGTCATCAACCAGCCGTTGATCGAGATCCTGAACAAGGGCGCCGAGGGCGGCATCTTCACCACCTGCGCGATGCAGACGCTGGCCGACTTGGCCAAGCGCCTGGGCAGCGAAGACGCCGCACGCATGGCTCTGGGCAACCTCAACAACCTGATCGCGCTGCGCTCGAAGGACCGGCCGACGCAGGACTTCGTGGTCGAGACCTTCGGCAAGACCGCCATCCACACCGTGCGCGTGGGCCTGAGCAGCGGCGCCGACGCGCACCTGGGCGACTTCTCGTCGAGCTACTCCACGCAGCTCACCGAGAGCTTCGAAGAGATGGTGCCGGCCGACGTGCTGGGCAAGCTGCCAAACCTGCAGTACTTCGCGTCGGTGTCGGGTGGGCGGATCATCAAGGGGCGGTTTCCGATCCTGGATGCGGATGCCGCTGGCAACGCAGGTGTCGCATCCGGCGCTTCGCGATGATCCGTGCTGCGGCGATCGCTTCCCTGGTCGCCCTGCTGGCGATGGCGCTGTACCTGCCTTCCGCGTACCCGCCTGAACAGTTCTTCGCGCAGCTACGCAAAGAGCACGCCGCCGCCACTCAGCTATGGGATCAGCAGGCCGCTTCAGACATGCTCGACGTCGCACTCGGGCTGCAAGACTCGGCTCGGCGAGTCGCTCCTTCGCCACATGCTGCCGCAAGTGCGCCTGGTGGCCCGCTCGACACCGCAGTTGCGCACGAGATGTCGTCCGTCAGCGCTCGGCTGTTCGGCAACGCCTACTTCCGATCGGTTGAAGCCCTGTTCCTCTTGGCAATGTTCAGGCTCAGCATGATGAGTCACGCCCTCCCATGGCTTATTCCGTTCTTCGCGGCCGCGTTTGCCGACGGCCATGTATCGCGGCTGCTGAAGGCCCGCGAGTTTCGGCAGCATGACCCCGAGGTGTTTGCCTTGGCCTTGGCGGCCGCAATTGCCGCCACCTGCGCGATAGCTGTTGCCCTGCTTGCTCCGATCGAGCTGCCGATCGTTGCCTGGGCAGCCGCACCACTGGTCGTGGTCTTGCTGCTCAGCAGGGCACTTGCCAGCTTCCATCTGCGAGCCTGATCACCCGGCCGACAGCTGCCGGGAACCGTCCTTGCTGCTACACCTCGCAGTGATGGCCGACCGGCGACCGTAGGGCCCCTCTCGCTCCCATCCCGTCAGTCGACTCTGCCCTCTCAGGCCTCGGAACAACGCCGACCGAAGTCGGGGGGCTTGCGCAGCATCAGGTTTGCTCGTACATTCTCACTCATGCAAGTGAGTGAACGAAACATCCTGTCGCTCCGCGCCACTGTCGGAGCCAAGACGCTGGCCGGGGCTGCGGCTGGTCGCGCTGCGGCTGCCAGGCTCCAGACCGCGACCGCGACGTTGCCCACCCCGTGGGTTTTGGCTTTCGACGGCATCGAACTGATCACTGCGAGCGCCTTCCGCGAGGCCGTCTTGTCCATTGTCCTATGGGCGGCCGACGACGGCCGAGCCTGCCTGCTCGCCAACGTCAACGAGGTGACCGGCGAAGAAGGGCTGATCGCTGCGGCCCAGTCGGGCAGCGTGCTGCTCTTCTGCAAGCTCGACGGTTTGACGATCTCAAACGTCGTGGCCCGCGGCCCGTTGGACGCCAAGTTGGAAACCACCTTCGGGTTGGTACTCAAGCTCGGCGAGGCGGATGCCAAAGCGGTGAGTGATGCCTCCGGCGAGGACACCGTCACGACCGCCTGGAACAACCGGCTCGTGGCGTTGACCCGCATGGGCCTGCTCACCGAGCGCAAGGTCGGAAAGACCAAGTACTACTCCGCTGTCGTGAAGGGCATGTCGTATGGGAAATGAGTTCTTGCGCAAACAGCGCGAAGGCCGCGCCAAAGGTTGGAACCGCCAACTGCGCGCCGGTGAACAGGACATGCTCGTTGCGCTCGCGCCGGGCCAAGAGATGGGCTGCCGCGCTTCGGTGCGCGGGGGCATGCCGGCAGTGGGAAGCAAGCTGATGCTGCAACTCCTCAACGGCACCGTCATGGTCCGTGATCAAAACGAGTGCATCGGCGAAGTGACTCACCCGAGGCCCGAGTTGCTGCAGGATTTGCAGCGTGGCGCGGGCCTGGCCGTGGCTCAGGTCCGGTCGCAGTTGGAAGCAGCCGGCTGCGTCGACCTCGTCGTGGAGCGCTGACTTGCTGGCCGCCGACGCCATCCGATTCGCACCGACGTTCAAGGACGTCGGGCCGGGCCAGCCGCTGCTGGGGTGTGGCAGCTGCATCGACCGCAAGGTCTGCGGCGGTCTTCACCTTCGCAATACCGGTTCGTTGCTGGTCTCCTGCATGTCGTACTGCACGTGCGAGGACACCAGCCAGTGCGACATCGTCTGCCCGCGCAAGCCGGACGACTACGTCGCGCGGCATCGCGAAGTCGATAGCTGGGACCTGACCACGATTCCGACCGCCCGCACGGTCGAGATTCCGCGCTTGCCCGACTGGATTCCGCTGCTGCAGGGCAACCTGCTGGGCCTGCGCGCCACGGCGCTGGACGATTGCCTGGCCCTGCCGCTCACCTACGCCCTCAAGGGTCGCGGCCATGCAACGCGCGGACGCACTCGCCAGGAACTGGGTGAGAGTTATGGCGTTCGGCCCCGCCACGGATGGGTGCTGTCGGGCGTGCAGGAAGATCCCGCCGTCGAGCGCATCTGGCCCCTGCCCGACATCAGCCGAATTGCCCGGCAGCTTGTTCACGCTGGCGCCATCTTCGCCACGTCGCCGGACTTCAGCACGATTCTCGACAGTCCGCGGCACGACAACCTGCACGCGATGAAGCGCATCGCGTGGGTGTGGTACCACATGACCCAAGGCGGGCTGTGCACGGCGCTGCATGTCAACGGACGCACCGATCACGACTTTGTTCGATGGGCGGAGTTCATTCGAATGCAGCCCGCCGTGAAGGCCATCGCATTCGAATTCCTGACCGGTACGGCCACCAAGCAGAGCGTCGACCAATACTGCGATCGCCTGGCTGGGCTCGCCGCGGCGGTCGGACGGTACTTGACGCTCGTGGTCCGTGGGAACGCCGAGGCGGCGCGCGCGCTGCGCTCCACCTACAAGCAGGTCGTCTTCATCGATTCGACCGCCTACATGCGGTCGACGAAACGCCGACGTGCCTACCTGAACGAGAACGGCAAGATCGCGTACCTTCCCGTGCACACCAGTACCAGCCGGGAGGCCCGAGCCCTGCTGCGCCACAACATCCACACGCTGCGCCTGGCCGCCACCGAGCCTCGTGCTCCGGCCGTACCGGACCGCCAGGCGCGACTGGACTTCAATGCCCTACCAGCGCAGCAGGACGCTGACGACGAATCCCCGCAGCTTGCCTTGTTCCCGCAGTAGAAAGCGCGATCGGTCGGCCTCCTGCTCCAGCTCGAGGCTGGCGTCGTCGCTGCGCACGCGTACGCAGCCGTCCAGCGAGCGCACCGACTGGATCACAGTCTGAAACCCTGTGCCTCGGTCGGGCTCACCAGTGCGCGATCGATGATCGATCACCGCCCACTTCAGCGCCTGCTCCGCGTCGGCAGGCTTGTCGGCAAGCGGCGAAGCCTGGTAGCCACCGAGCACGCCGCGGCCGCTGTCGGCCACCACCATCCAAGCCTCGCGTGCCAGCACCTCGAAAGCGCCGAGCCCGTCGACTCCATCACCGGCATGCTCATCCACATTGGTCAGCAATTCACGCAGCGCCCCTGACAGACGCAGTGCAGCGGTAGTCACCACGCCCGCGGCCACCAGCTGCGCGCGGAAAGAATCGGCGAAGTCATTGGTCGCGTCCTCCGACTCATGCCCTGCACGCCGGTGCAGCACACCCCTTGCGCCCTCGCTGAGATAAGGCTGCGACGACCTCAACAGCCGGCGCAACAGCCGCCCTCGGCTCGAGGTGTCAGCGACCGTGACCGCCTGATGCGCGCCTCGCTTGAGCATCAGCAGTTCGAGCAAGGCGCCAAAACCGATTCCTGAAGCGTCGACCCGCACTGCTTGATCGGACTGACCGGCAAGCACCGCCGCGATGTCGTCCGAGCGGGCAAATCGCTGCTGGAAGCTGACGGCCTCCCGATGTTCCTGCACGAACCAACCTCCCTGCGTCGCTTGTCATCTCGAAGGCCCTTCTCAGGGCGCTGAGCGCTGCCCTAAGACATCGACTGCGCCCGGTCCAACAGCCCCGCCACGTCCTTGAACTTGTCGTAGATCACCGGCTTCTCGCCCACCGCCAGCGCCTTGAAGTGCGCCCGGCCACACTCGATCTTGGCGCTCTCGGCGTTGCGCAGATCGCTGACGAACAGGCTGCTCTTGGTTTCCACCACGAAGTAGAGGCGATCGCCCTGCGGCGTGGCCACCAGCACCGCCCAGTCGGGGTTGTAGCTGCCCAGCGGTGTGGGCACCTTGAACCAAGCGGGCAGCTTGGCGTAGACCTTGATCGACTCGTTCTTCGACAGCTGGTCGGCAAAATCGCGTTCGGTGTCGGAGTCGTAGATGACATGCTGGTACACCGAGCGTTCGGCGTCCAACAGCATGTTCTTCAGATAGCCAGTGAGTTCCTCGGTCTCGAACAACTCCTGCGCGTAGTAGGCCTCGTCGCCCAGCCGCTGGTAGCGGATGCCGTCCACCAGCACCGCGCGCTTGCAGCGGTTGATGGCCTCGGCCACCGTCTCGATGAACTGCTGCGGGTTGCGCTTGAAGTCGTTCAGCCGGTGGCTCTCGACCAAGATGCGGCCGATGCTGCGCCGCGTGAGCTGGGTGCGGTTCTGCAACTCGGTCAGGATGTCCGGCAGCTCGATGTCGTCCTCGTGGAGCACCACCATGTCGGCGCCCTTGAGCTCCATCGCCGTCACGCCGGCCTCGCCGATCTCCATGCCCGCCTTGCGCCACTGCAGCCGCGTCTTGCTGATGGGCGGCGCTTGGATCACCGCGGTGATGCAGTCGCGGATCAGGCGCTCGTTGTCGAACTGCACCCGGTACGTGGTCTTGTACTTGATGCGGTCCCACAGGGCCTTGAACTCGGGGCTGTCGAGCATCGCGCGCCGCACGGGCACCTGCCTGCGTTCGTCGGCGTTCTTGACCTCCAGCTTGCCCGAGACCTTGCGCAGCAGCTCCAGGATCTGCACGCGCTGCGCCTCGACTTCCGGCGGCAGCGCCAGGTTGCCGTCCTTGATGGCACGGCGCAGTTCGTCCTTCACCTTGCCGCGGGCGTCCAGCATGCCGGCCGCGCGCAAGTGTTCCGTCACGGCCTTCGACAGCTCGAAGCCCAGCGGCTTCTGCGTGCCATCGGCCTGCGCCACCGCCACGCCGGCGAACAGGTGCTCGGGCACCACGCCGAACTGGTAGCCGTCGGCCTCGATCTCCTTCTGCAGGTTGTCGGCAAACTGCTGGTAGCTCTCGTTGGCCACCACGGTCAGCGTGTTCACCTCGAACCCGCGCACCCGGTGCCCTTGCTGGTTCACGCACAGACGCAGTCCGCGGCCGATGGTCTGCCGGCGCCAGCGCTCGGTCTCGCGGTTGCTGAAGTTGCAAATCTGGAAGACGTTGGGGTTGTCCCAGCCCTCCTTCAGCGCCGAGTGGCTGAAGATGAACTTCAGCGGCGAGTCGAAGCCCAGCAGCTTCTCCTTGTCGCGCATGATCAGGTTGTAGGTGTCGTCGTCCGCGGCGGTGCTGCCGCTGGTGTCCTTCACCATCTCGACAGTCTTGCCGCCGACCTTCTTCTTGTCGATCGAGAAGTAGCCGTTGTGCACCTCGGCCGCCGCAGCGCTGAGGTCCACTGACCCGAACAGGTCGTGATAGTCGGGGTGGCCGGCCCAGCGCCGGTACTCGTCCTCGAAGATCGTCGCGTACACACCCTTGAGTGCATTGCCCTGCGCGTCGTACACGCGGTACTTGTCCACCGCGTCGATGAAGAACAGGCTCAGCACCTTGATGCCCATCGGGCGGAAGCGCCGCTCCTTGTCCAGGTGCTCCTTGATCGTGCGGCGGATCATCTCTCGCTCGATCGCCAGCGGCTCCACACCACCCCAGCTCTCGTTCACGCGCAGGTAGTGCTGGCCGCCGGGCACGTGCAGTTCCAGCAGCTCGTCCTTCTTCGCGGCGCGGATGTTGCCGATGCGTAGGTCGGCATACACCGCCCGGCCGGTCTCCTGCTGCAGGTCGAATCCGTCCTGCACCTCGACCTCCTGCCGCTTCACCGCACCGGCCTTGGTCTGCACGTCCAGCTCCACGGTGGCCACCACGGTGCCGCGCTTGGCCTTGGCGCCCAGGAACTTCACGTACGGCTTGTTGTGCGCCTGTTCGACGGTGGCTGCTGCCACCTCGATCAGCTTAACCAGCTTTTGCTCGTAGGCGTCCACCGCATCGAGCCGGTAGACCATGTTGTGCTTGTCGACGTGCGTGGCCGAATAGCGCAGCGTGCACAGCGGGTGCATGCGCGACAGTGCCTTGCGGCCGCGGCCGTCGATGCCGCCGTCCACGCTTTGCGGCTCGTCCACGATCAAGATCGGCCGCGTCTGCCGCACCAGGTCGATGGGCTTCTCGCCGCCCGTCTTCTCGCTGGCGCGGTACATCACGTTCTTGCTCTTCTCGCGGCGCAGCGCCTCGTTGGCCTCCTCGGCGGCAGCCTCCTGCTCGTCGCCGAACTTGTTGATGGCGCCGACCGTGATCACCATGATCTGGATGTTCGGGCTGGTGGCGAAGTTGCGCACCTGCCCGAGCTTGGCCGAGTCGTACTGGAAGAACTCGTAACCCTTGGCGCCCGGATACAGCGCCTCGAAGTGCTCGCGGGTGATCTGCAGCGTCTTGTTCACGCCTTCCTTGATGGCGACAGACGGCA
Source organism: Rhizobacter sp. (assembly GCA_036676235.1). Lineage (GTDB taxonomy): Bacteria > Pseudomonadota > Gammaproteobacteria > Burkholderiales > Burkholderiaceae_C > JAKFDI01. Next base: position 42,501 of record JAKFDI010000101.1, read on the forward strand.
CCACGACGACGAACTTGGTGAAGCCATAACGACGGTTCAGCTCGAACACCGTACGCAAGTACACGTAGGTCTTGCCCGTGCCCGTTTCCATCTCCACCGTGAAGTCGGGCGACAGCTTCGTGGTCGGCGGCACGCCGTTGCGCAGCTGCACGCTGCGCAGGTTGCCTTCGATCTCGTCGTCCAGCAGCGTCAACCGGTTGCCGATCCCACCCTGCTCGGTGGCCAACATGCCTTCCAGCGCGCCTTGCGCGGCGGCCGTGTCGCTGCCAGGCCGGGCGGCACGCACCGTCACTGTGAACTCGGTGCGGCAGACCTCCTGCCCACGGAACAGGTCACACACCGCTTCGATGGCGGCTTGCTGGTACGGCAGGTCTGCCTCAAAGTGCAATCTCACGCGGCGGCCTCCCCTGTCCGCATCGGCGCTATCCACCCCTGCTGCGACAACACTTTCAGCGCAATGCCAATCTGCCGCGGCGTGAACTGCCGCTTGCGCTCGTTCCAGGCATAGGTGCGCTCCACCACTTCCGCCGGGCTCTGGGCCTGGCTCTCGTGCCGCGCCACCCAATGCACCGTGGCCAGCAACTCCAGGCCGAAGGGTGTCTCGAAGCCTTCCACCAGCCGGCCCACACGGTCAAAGCGCTCGCGCGTGCTCGCATTGGCCTCCAGGAAGGCGTTGGCATCGTCCACCGCGCCCGGCACCAGCGTCAGCGGTTTGTCGGGCGCATCGCCGCCGTCGGCATAGCCAGCCACCAGGTGCCCTTCAATGGCGAGCAGCACGTGCCGCAGGTTCTCTGCATAGGGACCATAAGGCGCCTTCACGTACTTCAGCCGCAGCGGCTCGCCCGCCTCCTGCATGAAGTACATCAGCTTGTGCACCTCCAGCAGCGTAATCGTCGGGTCCAGCAGGCCGCGGATGTAGCGCCCCATCAGCTCCACCAGCGCCGCGCGGCCCGCGGTCATCGAGGGCACCTCGCGGCTGTGCTGCATCACGTCGGACGCCGGCGCGCCCTTCGGTTCATAGATGCGCACGCGCACGTCTGGCAACTCGCTCAACGAGGCCTCGATGCGGGGCCGAACGGCGCTCCAGTCCAGCCCGCCCAGGCCACTGCCCAGCGGCGGAATGGCCACCGACCGGATGCCGCGGCTGCGAATCTCGCTCACCAGTGCCGTCAGGCCTGAATCGATGTCCTCCATGCGGCTCTTGCCTTTCCAGTGCCGCTTTGTGGGGAAGTTGATGATGAAGCGCGGTGTCGTCAGCTGGCCCACTTCATACACAAACATGCGGCCGGGTTGCACCTCTTCGCGCTTGCACGCCGCCTGATAGGCCTTGAAGTTCTCGGGCCAGGCGTTCTTGAACTGCAGCGCGATGCCACGGCCCATGATGCCTACGCAGTTAACGGTGTTGACGATCGCGTCGGAATCGTCCTTCAAAATGTCGCCGCTGGTCAGTTCGATCATTGCGGTCTCCTTGTCAGTAGTACCAGGCCGGCAGCACGGCCACCGGGGGCCGGTGCCCGCTCACGGGCAAGGCGTGCGCCACCTGGGCGTTGATCGCCCCAGAGTACACGCCGATGCGCTCGATCAAGAGCCACGGGAAGCTCTGCTCCACCAGGAACTCGGCCTGCTTGCGTTCCTTCACGGCCGGCCACTGCGTTGTGGCGACGGCGGTCCAGTCAATCTGGTCAAGCTGCGCCAGATCGGCCCGATCCTCGAAGTAGTACGAGCCCGCGTTGGACAGCGTGAAGGCCCATCGCCTGCCGTTGGCCTGCGCCCACGCGACGGCGTCATACAGGTCGGCTTCAAGGTGCACGATCGGCTCCTGCCCGCCCTTGTAGGTCAGCTCGGGGTTTCGCTTGTGGATCAGGAACAGCATCACCGAGCGTGGGCAGAAGTAGAAAGGCGCGCACTGCCCGACATACAGCCCGGGGTGGCTGTCCAGCGTCAGCTCGGTCAACCGGCGCTGCTTGATGTTGCTCATGCCGATGACGGTGCCCGGCGGTGCCTGACGTTGCACTTCGGCGTCGGACAGCAGGCCCCCGGCCACGATGGACGCCAGACGGTCCACATGACAGATGTGATAAATCTTGGGCCGCGCCGGTACCGGCATGGTCAAAGGCTCCGCACCTTGGCGATGCCGTGCTGTTCGAGGATGGCGGCCAGATTGGTCTTGGCCACGTCGTTCTCGAAGGCACTGTCGCGGAACACACAGGTCACGTCGCCGGCCGGGTCGAGCGCCTTGCGCCAGGCCGCGATGCCGAGCGCGAGTGGCTCGGCATCGGCGGCGGTGATGGCCTTGTCCAGACAGGACATCAAGACGCCACCGCCGATGGCATGCACAGTCTTGCCTGCGATGGTCTTCGCCTCGATCAGGACGCACAGGTCGAGCCCGAGCTTGAGCAGCAGCTCGTAGAGGACATCCTCCTCGCTTCGATCAAGGTCTACGTTTTCAATGTGATCGAAAAGCGATACGGCAAGATCAGCTGCATTTGGCGCCCAGGCTTTGATGTTTGAGGTCGCCAACTTGTAGCAACGGAAGCCAGCATCGAACCCGCCACTTGCTGATGTCAAAGCCGAGCGTCCAGCTCTCCTTAGACGCTCCTTTGTGACCTCTGCGACTGTGGCGAACTCATCGGAGGTATGCGGCTCAGGCAACTGGACCGCAATGAATCGCCTTCGTCCTCCATCCTTTTGGTTCTGGCGATAGACGGCCTCGCCCACCGTTCCTGACCCAGCGAAGAAGTCGAGCACCAAGTCATCGCTGAGCGGACTTGTTCCGATCTCAAGAACTCGCTGTAGCAGCCGAGTGGGCTTTGGCGTGTCGAATACTGATTGCGAGCCGAAGATCGTCTGTATCTCCTTGCGGGCTTCATCTGTATGGCCAACCTCGCTTGAAGGCCACCATGTCCACGGCACGAGCCCTTCAAGCTCTGTTAGATACCGGATGACGTTGGGCTGACTGCTGCCGTCCTTTCCATAGTAGATACGACCTTGAGCAACGAGCTTTAGGTATTCGCTCTCGATCATTCCCCAGCATCGCCCCTCGGGCGGTTTGTGGCGTGCCCCTGATGGAGTCACGATCTCGTACATCTGGTTGGGCCGGTAGCCCTGAGCAGTCATAGGGATCGGTCGCCAACGCCCCTTTGGATCGTCATTGGAGTTTCGATAGACAGCGGTCTGTTCTTCAGTCGGAGCAATCAGCCCCCGAATCCGCTGAAAGTAGTCGAAATCCTTCGCATAGACCACCAGGTATTCGTGTGCGTCCCCGATGGCCCCTCGGTTCTCGCGCGAGTAGCGCTTTTGCCAAACGCAGCAGGCAACGAAGTTCTCCTCGCCGAAAACTTCGTCCGCCAACTTTCGCAAATGAGGCGCTTCTCTATCGTCGATCGATACAAAAATTGATCCGTCTTGGCTTAGGAGCTCGCGCGCCAAGCGCAGCCGCGGATAGATCATGTTCAGCCAGTCCGTGTGGAACCGACCGCTGGCCTCCGTGTTGCTCGCGATCTTCCGGCCGCCCTCGACCTGCCCCGTCAGTTCCAGGTAGTTTTTGATGCTGTCCTGAAAATTGTCCGGGTAGACGAAGTCCTTGCCGGTGTTGTACGGCGGGTCGATGTAGATCAGCTTCACCTTGCCGGCGTAGCTCTTCTGCAGCAGCTTCAGCACCTCGAGGTTGTCGCCCTCGATCATCAGGTTCTGCGTCGTGTCCCAGTCCACGCTCTCGTCGCGGCAGGGGCGCAGGGTGCCGGAGCTTGGCGTCAGGGCCAGTTGGCGTGCGGCGCGCTTGCCATGCCAGTTCAAGCCGTACTTCTCGTCGGCATCGGTCACCGTGGCATCGCCGACCAGGCTCTTGAGCACGTCCACGTTGACGGCCGGCACTGTGCGGCCGTCCACCTGCCGTTCGGTCAGCAGTTCCGGGAACAGCGCCTTCAAGCGAGCCAGGTTGTCGGCACGCAGGTCTGCACTCTGCGATTCAGGCGCGCCGGGTTCGATCTTCTCTACAGGCATCGTTCAGTTCTCAGTCGGTCGTATGTCGTGGCGCAGGTCGCGGGGTTCGTCGTTCCGAGGGCCAGCACGGCCCACATCATCGCAGCCCGTGGCACCGCGCCCTCCAAGCCGGCGCCGCCACTCATGCGGCGCCGTCGTCTAGTTGCTGGCGCAGCTGCTCTGCCTGGGCCTGCACCGCCCGCAGTTCCTCGTTCAGCGCCACCTGACGGGCGAGCTGGCGCTCCTTGGCGGCGCGGGCCCGAAGTTCACCCGCCTGGGCGCGAAGCAGGCGCAGCTGCTGCAGGGCAGCGTGTCGTGCCGCGGCCTGCTCGCGGCTGGCGCTGGGCCGGAAGGTTCCGGTTTCCTGCGCCACGTCCAGGGCGGCCAGCGTGTCCATCCAGCCTTGCACCAGCGTGTACAGGTCCGAGCGTGGCCGCCCGGCGAGCGACAGCGCGGCGCGGAAAGTGGCGTCACCGCCATCCGCCGGCATGGCCACCGACATCAGCGGCCCGTCCAGCACGGTCTGGTCGGCCTCGGTCTGCGATTTGCGCAGGTGGGCGACCGACAGGCTCAAGGTCTGGTCCAACGCTGTTGCCAGCAGCACCGGGTGCGGCACGGCACGGTGCAGCAGTTCCACCAGCCGCGCAGGGCGGGTGCCGGGCCGCAGCGTCATGCTCAGCACCGCCGCCTCACGGTAGTGGCGGTGCTCGTCTTCGTATGCCGGCACACCGGTGAGGTGCGGCTTCAGCGAGGCGAGCCAGGTGATCTCGTCGACGCCGTCCTGGATGAGGCGCTTGTCCTGCGGCGTTGCCGCGCCATGTTCGATCAGCAGCTTCTTGGGCACACGCTGCTGCACCCGGGTGGACTCGGGCAGTTGCAGCACTTGAAGAAGCTCATCAATCGTCATACCCGGCGTCAGACAACCGCGGCGGGGCCAGCATCCGCCATTGCGGCGTCGGTCCCGGGCAGCACTACCAGATAGGCAAGCACCTCGAAGTCGTTCATGCCGGCGAACTCGCCCTTGAGCGCATGCGTGCCGTCGGGGTCGAACAGGCTGGCGACGGCACGCTCTGCGCTCTTGCCGACCACGGATGACACCGCCGCCGCCAGCAGGCCCTGGGCATGGCGCATGTCGGCACCGTGGCGGGTCTGCTTGCCGTACCGGGCCACGGCCACCGCGTCGGGTAGTTCGCGCCCCACGCACAGCCGCTTGAACCGGTCCAGCGCGTGCTTGGCCTGGGTGTAGGGCAGCAGCACGCTGCCGCTTTCGGACACACGCACCAGGTACACGGGCGCCAAGGGGTAGCCCGGGTCAACCGTGCGCTCGGCCGCAGCGCCTTCGGCGCGCAGGCAGAACAGGATGCCGGCGGGCAGGTCGGCTTCGGTGGTGGAGACCACGGCGCTGGCGCCCAGCGGCATGGCTTCGAGCTTGCCGGGGTGCGCCTTCAGGTAGCGGGCCAGGTCGATGCGGAAGTCGGTCAAGGTCAGGTCGGTGATCGACACGCCGCTGGACAGGTCTTCCAGGTCGATGACCGCGTCCTGCAGCTTCAGCAGCTGCTTGCGCCGGTACTCCAGGTCGTTCATCGGGTCGCCGGACTGCTGCTCGATGAGGTTTTCTTCGCCGGTGGCCGACACATCCAGCAGCACCATGCGGCCGCTGACGCGCTGTTCGAGGTTGATGTATTCCTCCAGCTCCATGTTGGGCCAGAAGTTCACCAGCTGGATGCTGGTATTGGGCGAGCCGATGCGGTCGATGCGGCCAAAGCGCTGGATGATGCGCACCGGGTTCCAGTGGATGTCGTAGTTGACGAGCCAGTCGCAGTCCTGCAGGTTCTGGCCTTCGCTGATGCAGTCGGTTGCGATCAACAGGTCGAGCTCGCCCTCGTCGGCCAGCGCCGCCGGGCGTTCCTTGGACCGGGGTGAAAACGTCGTGAGGATGCTGCCGAGGTCACGGCGCAGCCCGGGCATCGTGGTCTGGTTGCCGCCGGAGCCTGTGACCAGCGCGCTGTCGATGCCGAGCTGGTCGCGCGCCCAGCCGGCGAGGTGCTCGTACAGATAGCCGGCCGTGTCGGCGAAGGCCGTGAACACGATCAGCTTGCGGTTTCCCGCGTTGATCGGGTTGCGCACCTTGTCGGCGATGAGTTCTCGCAGCTTCAGCAACTTGTCGTCGCGGCCGGCGTCCACTTGCAGGGCCGCGGCGTGCAGCGTGGCAAGGCGGTTGCGATCCTCGGTGAGGTCCTGCCGCCAGCGTGCGAGGTCCAGGTCGCCGAGCAATACCTTGACCTTCCGGCCAACCAGCAGTGGCTCGAACAGCGGATCGTCCACGTCAACGTCGGCGATGTCGATTTCCTCGAACTCACCGGCCTCGCCCTCGGCGCCGGCCTTGTAGGCGGCCAGCCGAGCCAACGTGGCGTCCACATCCTTCAGCTGGCGACCAACCGTCAGCGCGAAGGAGTAGACCGAGCTCTCCATGCGCTTGAGCAGGTTCACGCGCATCAGGTGGATGAGGCTCTCTTCGCGGTCCACTTGGCGGAAGATGCTTTCGCCACCACGGATGGCGGTGCTGTACTTCTGGTCGTAGGCCGCGAGACGGCCGTCCTTGACGTAGCGCAGCGGCGCGTAGCTGGCCAGCTTGAGCCGCCGGATCTCGAGGTTGATCTCCTTGATCGGGCGGAACTCGCCGGCGCGGTCGACATCGGCCTTGATGTTGATCGGCCGCAATCGGCTGGGGAAGCGGCCCGTCTCTTCGATGCCGTAGTACTTCTCAATGTGGCGGCGGGACCGCGCGATGGTCAGGTGGTCCAGCAGCGTGAAGTAGTCGAAGCCCAGCATGTCCACAAGCAGCGCAGGCGTCTTCTCTTCTTCCGGCAGTTCGAGCCAGCGGTTGAAGGCCTTCTGGGCCCGGCGCGTTGTGCTGTCGATGCTGGCGATGCCGTGGTCGAACAGCGCCGTGTCGTCGCCTTCGGTGACGAAGGCAATCTGGTTGCGCAGGTCGGCCAGCCGGTTGTTGACGGGCGTGGCCGAGAGCATCAGCACACGGGTCTTGACGCCTTCGCGGATGATGCGGCGCATCAGCCGGTCGTAGCGCGTCTCGTTGCCTTGTTTGGGCGACTTCTTGTTGCGGAAGTTGTGCGACTCGTCAATGACCACCAGGTCGTAGTTGCCCCAGTTCACGTGGCCGAGTTCGATGTCGCCGGACAGGCCGCCGTCGCGCGACAGGTCGGTGTGGTTCAACACGTCGTAGTTGAGGCGGTCAGACGCGAGCACGTTGCGCTGGTCGTTGGCCTTGTAGAGCGTCCAGTTGTCGCGCAGGCGCTTGGGCGCGAGCACGAGCACGCGGTCGTTGCGCAGCTCGTGGTACTTGATGATCGCGAGCGCCTCGAAGGTTTTGCCCAGGCCGACGCTGTCGGCAATGATGCAGCCGCCGAAGCGGTCGAGCTTGTCGATCGCGCCGACGACGCCGTCGCGCTGGAACTTGTAGAGCTTCTTCCAGACCACCGTGTTGCGAATGCCGGTCGCCGCCTTGACGATGCGGTCTTCGTCCATTTCCTGCCCGTCGCGATGCAGCAGGTGGAACAGCACCGCGGCATAGACGCTGGCCGCGTCGCGCGGCGCCGCCACCGATTCGAGCTGCGCCAGCAACTGCGCCTTGTCGTCGCCGCGCTGGCCCAACGCCGCCCACTGGGCGTCGAACCACTGCGCCAGCATCTGGCTCTCGGTGGCCGACTCGGAGGCCTGGATGAAGGCCAGCGGGTTGCCAGGGGTCAGGCCCAGGCCGTCGGTGGACAGGCCGAAGGCGCCGTGGACCGCCTGCACCGGCGCGCCCTGCTCGTCACGGATGACGGCCAGGCCTTGCGGGATGGGGCCGGCAGCAGCGCGAACTTCGGCCGCCTGACGCAGCCATTCGGCCATTTGCCGTGCCACATGGGCAGCCTGCAGACGGTTGCGCGCTGGCCGGTCGGCGTCACCGCCGAGCAGGGCCAAATCGGCACCTGCACCGGGGACGATCCAGCGGGTGCCGGCCAGGGCCGATGCCGAAGCGCGCATGGCCTCGAATGCAAACAGCGACGCGGCGCCGGACATCAGATCCAGCCGTCGGCCGGGCGCCAGATGGGCCTGGATCAGGTCAAGGACTCGGTCATTCCCCGCGTTTCGAACCAGCCTCATTGGTTTTTGGTCTCCCTGGGCGGGACTCTACCGAATTCGGTTGCGAATGCCGCTTGGGGGCGACCCATTCGCACGTTCGCAAAGCTGCAGCTCCGTGACCCCGAAACCCCCCTCTCATTTGCCGCATTCCCGCCGGCCGCGGCGCCGCACCTTGCCTAACCTTCCGGTCACCCGCTCCAAAGAGCACCGCCCGCAGTCGATGACCCAGGGATGCGCCCATGATCTCCGCTTCGCACAACGCCCCCGATGCCGGCGCCCACGGCACTTCGCCCGGCGAGCACGCAGACACCGTCGAGACGCGGCTCTTCCTCGACGAGCACGAGTGGCTGTACGGCCTGCTGCGCAGTGACGACAACACGTCGCCCACCTTCCGCTTCCCGGACCTGATCAGCGCCTGCGTGTCGCTGGTCTTCGAGGCGGACGATGCGCCGGGGCGAATCTTCGGCTTCCTCGGTACTCAGCTCGTGCTGCGCGCGCCGAACACGCCGCGCCGTCGCGAGTCGATGTGGCGCCCGCAGTACGAACTGCTGCAGGCCGTGCAGCGCTCGCCGGCCAACCGGCACCCGAACCCCAAGTTCCAGCTGGACCAACTGACCACCGCCTGCGTGGCCCTCGCCCGCCAGATCGACGACGCCGACACGCGGGTGCTGCGCCAGGCCCGGCTGAACATGGCTGATCGCTCGTCCCGATGGCGACTGCCACGCCCCGGGTGATGCGCACCAGCCGCGCGACCGCGCCGACCCGCTGAGCACCCTGCCGGCCCCGACGCCGGCCCACCCGAACCCGACCCTCGCTGGCATCGCCAGCCTTGCCTCGCGGCCTGCTGGCCAGCGAGCGTGCCGACCTGTTTTCGGAGCTGTGATGTTCGCCACTCTGCCCATCCAACTGCCTTGCGCCTCGTCCGCCTCGCGGTCGGCTGTGGCCGGCGTCGCGCGGTGGGCTGCGCTCGGGCTCGTGGCGCTCGTGGGGCTGCCGGCGCAAGCGTGCTGGGAACAAGCGGCGCAGCGCTACGGCGTTGCCGCGGAACTGCTCTATGCGATCGCCCGCGTTGAGTCGAACCTCAATCCGCGTGCGGTCAACCGGTCGCACGTTGCGCGCACGGGTTCCTACGACATTGGCCTCATGCAGATCAACAGCTCGCACCTGTCGCGGCTGGCCCGCCACGGCATCGCCGAAGCGCACTTGTACGACCCCTGCACCAACATCCAGGTTGGTGCCTGGCTGCTCGCGGACACGTTCTCGCGACACGGCGCCACCTGGAATGGGGTCGGGGCCTACAACGCCGCCTGCTCGCAGCTGAAGGGTGCCCATTGCGCCGAAGCCCGGTCACGCTACGCGTGGCAGGTGTTTCGCAAGCTGCCAGCCGCCACAGGAGTGAGGCCGTGAAGCGCCCCGCCCTTCGCACGCTGCTGGCGTGGATTGCACTGGGCGTGGCGGCCTGCGGTTCGATGGAACTGGCTGGGCCTAATCCGTCGCTGTCACCGGCACCTGCGGCGACTGGCATGGGCGCAGCACGCATCGCGCAGTCCGGCTTCGGTCGCGACGCCCGCTTCACGCTGTGCCAGCCGCCAGCCTGCCCACGGCCCAGCGCCAAGTCGCTCCCTGCGCCCGCATCAACGCCCGTCGCCGTGGAACCGTCGCCTGCGCGTAGGCCCCTCACACAAGACGCACTGGCGCTGACGCCGACGGGCCTGCACAGGTCACCGCCAGTCTCGGCGTCCGAGGTGATCGAAGACCCGTCACCGCTGAAGGTCGTCGTGCACTTCGGCTTCGGTCGCTCCGACCTCGACGCCGCTGGCCGCGGCGCACTCGACCTCGCGGCCGCGCAGCCGCTGTCGGTCCGCCGTGTGCTCATCGCCGGCCGCACCGACAACATCGGGCCCGCTGCAGCGAACGAGGCCCTGGCGCAGGCTCGCGCCGAGGCGGTGCAGCGCTACCTGACGTCGCGCCACTCGGGCGTGCTGGCCGGCGCCGAAGTGCGCGTTCAGTCGCAAGGGGCGTGCTGCTACGCCGCCGGCAACGACAGTGCCTCAGGCCGAGCAACCAACCGGCGTGTCGAGGTCACCTTCGAACGTGACGGAGGCCAGTTGTGAGCCCAAGGGTGCTGCCCTTCGGCGCGGCCAGGCCTGCATGGCGCTGGTCCAGTTGCCGGGCACCGCCCCGCTGGCGGACGCACCCGGTGCCATCACGCCATAGCCCGACCCACGTTCCTCTCTTCACGCTCAACCGATGAGGCTTCCATGACCACAACCACCCTTACCGCCCCCACGCTGACCCGCCGCGCTGCACGCCGGCCGTGGACCGTCGCTGCCCTTCTGTGCCTGATCGCGCTGGGCCTGGGCATGGCCTTCCCCGGCCATGCGCTGGACCTGGTCGCCTTCACCGGCATCACCGGCCCGCTGACCTCGGCACTGACGCAGATCGCCAGCCTCGGCCCCGGCATCAAGGCGCTGGTCGGCTTCGTGGGCTTCGTCGTCGCGCTGATCTCGCTCGCGGCGCTGCGCAACTTCGGGCCGGTGCTGTTCTACGTCGGCCTGGCGATCTTTGCCGCCGTCGGCCTGGTGATCGCCGGCGCGATCATGGGCGCGGTTGTCTGAGCTGCCGCGGCCCGCCCTTCACGCACCGCCCGGAGGCTCCATGCACGCCGACACCTACATCCCGCGGCGTCTCGACGACCAGTGGAAGATCGGATTCTGGGACGTCGACGTCGCGGCGCCCGCCCTGCTGGGCCTGTTCATGGGCTACATGTCGGGCTCGAAGCTCTCGTTCGCGCTGTGCTTTGCCGCCGGGCTGTTCACCTCGCGCTGGATCGCCCGCATCAAGGCCGACAAGCACCCGGCCTTCGCGATCCACTGGCTCTACTGGCACCTGCCGACCAGCCCGCTGACCGCGATGCGTGCAACCCCGCCCTCGCACATCCGCCGCATGGTCGGCTGAGACCCGGAGCGCGCCCGCCATGGACTTCGAACGGCTCAGCGGCGACCTGAAGCAACTGCGGCGGCGCAACCGCACGCTCGGCGCCGCCGTCGGCCTGCTGGCGGCCGGCCACGTGCTGGCGCTGGCCGTGGTGCTGAACCTGCTTGGTGCCGTGCGCACGGTGGTCGTGCCGCCGTCGATCAACAAGTCGTTCTGGGTCACGCGCGACAAGGCCAGCGGCGAGTACCTGGAACAGATGGGCAGCTTCGTCGCCTGGCTGGTGCTCGACGTAACACCCGCTTCCATCGACTGGAAGAAGGACATCCTGCTCGGCTACGTCGAGCCCGAGCAGCATGGCGGCCTGAAGACCCGGCAGGAGCTCGAGGCGGCGCGGCTCAAGCGCATCAATGCCAGCACCGCGTTCGCACCGCAGCAGCTGGTGCCCAGCGAAGAAGGCCAGTCGGTGGTGGTGCGCGGCCGGCTGCGCACGCTCGTCAACGGCGTCGAGACCGCAAACGACCTGAAGGCCTACCTGGTGGAGTTCAGCTACGCCGGCGGCCGCGTGCATCTCAAGACCTTCAAGGAGCTTCCCCATGCGGCCTCGTAGCCTCGCTGACGCGCGGAGACACTTCGCGGCTGCGCTGATCGCGCTGGTCTGCGCTCCGGCAAGCCACGCGCTGCAGATCGTCGAAGCGCGCGACGGCGTGGCGGTGGAAGCCATCCTGTCGATCAAGGAGCCGACACGGATCCGCATCGAGGGTGCGCCGATCATCGATGTCTTCGGCAACATCCACTCAAGCTCTTGCGGCGGCATGGCCTCTGGTGCGTCAGGCTCGCCCGGCTCGCCGTTGGCGCCTCTTTCACCTGCGGTCAACCCGGCTGGCGAGATCGTCGTCGAATGCGACCGCGACAAGGGTGAGATCTACGTGCGGCCGGTCGCAACCGCTGGCGATGGCAGCGCCGCTGCGGGCAAGCCGGTGAACCTGTTCATATCGTCGGCCCACGCGACCTACACGCTGATCCTGCGCCGGGCCGACACGCCTGCCGACACCATTCTGATCCGCGACCGCAGCGTCCCGCCGACGCCTGTCGATGGCCGTGCCTCGTCCGGCCCGTCGGGCCCCTCGGCCCACCACGTGCGCGCCATGAAGGCGCTGCTGGTGGCGATGGCCTCGGACCGCGTGCCACCGGACATACGCGTGGACGAGCTCAACCAGCCGGTGCAGCTGTGGGCCGAGGCGCGCTTCGCGCTGATGCGCCGCTACGAAGGCCGCGGCCTGACCGGCGAGAAGTACCTGCTGCAGAACATCAGCGCCGGCGTGATGGTGCTCGCCGAACAGGAGTTCGACCGCCCCGACAGCAAGGCTGGCGGTCAGGTGCTGGGCGTCGCGGTCGAGCATCACCAGCTGCGGCCCGGCGAGAGCACCAGCGTCTACGTGATCCGCCGCGGAGGCGAACGATGAACCTGCCCACCCCGATGCGCTCGCTCGTCGAGCGCCTGACGCCGCGGCAGCGCCAGTACGCCATGCTCGGCGCGATCCTGTTGGGCGGCGTGGGCCTGCTGTGGCTGGTCTTCGCCTTCGCGGAGAGCGCGCCCTCGGGTCAAGCGGGCAAGGCGAGCGGCGCGACACCCGGCCCGGTCACCAACATCGGCGTCATGCCGCCCGGCCAGCAGGTCAACCCGGTGGACCAATGGGTCGGCACAGCGGGCAGCAAGCTCGCGCAGTACGAGAGTGAGCGCGAAGAGCAAGGGCGACTGAACAAGGACCGCCAGGCGTTCGAGGCGCGCACGATGCAGCGCTTTGCCGAACTCGAGCAGCGGTTGACCGCGACCACGCAGGCGGTGCAGGCGCCCGTTCCGGCGCCAGCACCGCCTGCGCCAGCACCGCCGCTGCCGCCGCCTTCGGCCCTGCCTCCGCCGCCCCCCGCGCCACGCGGGCCCGCTGCGGGGGCGGTGCCAGCGATGCCGCCCGGCGTCCCGCCGGCACCCATCTCCTCGGCGTTGCCGCTTCAGACGCCAGCCGCGCCGGCCTTGATGCGCATCGCGGTGGCCGACCGCGCTGCCACCAGCGCGCCGACGGCCGCGACTGCGCACGCTCGTACGGTGTCGACCTTCCTGCCCGTGAGCTTCACGCGCGGCACGCTGCTGGGCGGTCTGGACGCGCCCACCGGCGGTCAGTCGCAATCGAACCCGCACCCGGTGCTGATCCGCTTGTCGGACAACTCGGTGCTGCCGAACCGCTTTCGCGGCGAGTACCGCGACTGCTTCGTGATCGCGGCGGGCTACGGCGACATCAGTTCCGAACGCGCCTACCTGCGCACCGAGAACCTGTCCTGCGTGCGCGCCGACGGCGCGGCGCTGGAAGTCCGCATCCAGGGCAGCGTGTACGGTGAAGACGGCAAGGTCGGCATGCGCGGCCGCCTGGTCACCAAGCAGGGGCAGATGCTGGCCAACGCGCTGCTGGCCGGCGTGGTTAGCGGCATCGGCCAGGGACTGGCCACCTCGTCGACCAGCTACAGCACCTCGGCGCTGGGCACCATCGCCACCGCCTCGGGTGCCGACGCTTACCGCGCCGGCCTGGGCACCGGCGTCGGGCGAGCCCTCGACCGGCTGGCGCAGTACTACATCAAGCTCGCCGAGAACACCTTTCCGGTGATCGAGGTCGATGCCGGCCGCGAGATCGACGTCGTCATCACCAAGGGCGTGCGCCTCGACCTGCCGCTGTCCGGCTCCGAGCAGCGGGCCGGAGCGAACCCGTCTTCCACCACCCGCAGCCCGGAGGCCGACGACGATGGCTCCTACTGACCCGCTCCGCTGCAGGCCGCTGACCCGGCCCGCGGCACTCGCCACGCTGTGCATCGCGCTGCTGTCGCCGCTGTCCGCCGCTGTGGCGGCCAGCCCGAGCGCCGACGAGGCCCGGCTCCTTGCCGCGCTGCGCAAGGCCCATCCCGGCACGCGCTTCACCGAGGTCGCGCGTTCGCCCGTGCCCGGCGTCTACGAGGTCTGGATGAACGGCAACGTCGCGTTCGTCGCCGCACGCGACCCGCGCTACTTCATCTTCGGTCGCCTCTTCGACACGCACACGATGACCGACCTGACCGGCCCGCGCCTGCTGGACGCGGCGCGTGCCGAGCCCGTCGCTGTCGAGACCTCTTCGACGGCATCCATCTCATTCGGTTCGCTTCCCGTCGCCGATGCGATCACGACGGTGCGCGGCAATGGCCGCCGCCACTTCGCGGTCTTCAGTGACCCCGGTTGCAGCTTCTGCCGCCGGCTCGAGCCCGAACTGGATGGCCTCGACGATGTCACGATCCACACCTTCCTGCTGCCCTTCCAGGGCGTGGCGCGACCGGTCGCGATCTGGTGCGCGGCAGATCGTGCGCAAGCCTGGCGGCAGGTGATGCATGACGGTGCCACGCTACCCGCAGCCACGTCCTGCGATCACCCGATCGAGCGCAACTTGGCACTCGCCCGCCAGTTGGGCGTCAACGGAACGCCGACCCTCTTCTGGGCCGACGGCACGCGCACCGAGGGCTTCGTCACCCGACCGGTGATCGAGGACCGGCTCAACCGCACCGCAGTGGAGGCCAGACCATGAACGCCCAGCACATGTGTCGCCTGGCGACCTTGCTCGGCGGCGCGGCGTCGCTTGCGGGCTGTATGAACCTGTCCGGCCTGAGCGGCAACTCCAGCTACGCCTGCAAGGCACCTGACGGCGTCACGTGCCAGTCCGTGTCCGGCACCTATGCCAACGCGGTAGCGAACAACCTGCCTGCGCAGCGCGCTCGCGCCACGCCGACTGCAGCGCCGGTATCGGCACCGTCTTCAGCGGCAAGCGCGCCTACCGTACGCAACACATCGGCGGACGCCGCGCAGGTGCTCCCGCTGCGCTCCGCACCGCGCATCCTGCGCCTGTGGTTCAAGCCCTGGGAGGACGCCGACCGCGACCTGTACGACCAGGGTTATGTGTACGTGCAAGTCGATGGCGGCCGTTGGCTTGTCGACCACGCCCAGCGCGCGATCCGAGAAGCCTACGCACCCGTGCGTGCGCCCGCCGGACGGGGGACCGCTGACGCCGCGCCGCGCGGCCCCGCCCTGGGCGTGCAGCGTCCGACCGGTCTCGACCAGCTGATCCCTGGCCTGCCAACGCGGCCCGCCGCACCTGCCAGTGGCGACAGCCCCGACTGAGGTCGCGATGAACGCCCGCCTCCCTCATGTAGAACGCGCCGGCCTCGCGGACTGGCTGCCCTTCGGCGCCGAAGCCGACTCGCCCGCCGAACAGTTCGCCGCCTGGCTGCCCTACTCGGCCTACCTGGCCGACGAGAAGCTGTTCGTCAACCGCGACGGGCTGGGCTTCCTGCTGGAACTGATGCCGCAGTCCGGTGCCGATGAACGCATGGCCGAGGTGCTGGTGTCGCTGTACTCCACCTGCCCGCCCAGCACTGGGGTGCAGTTCCATCTGTTCGCCTCGCCGCACATCCGCGAACAGCTTTGCCGCTACGCCAACCTGCGCGTCGAGGACACCGACCAGGCCGAGAAGGCCAAGCACTGGGGCCGCCCCGCACGCAACGACAACCTCTTCCACCGCCTGGCGCGCCAGCGTGTCGGCCACTTGCTGGGTGGCGCCCAGCGGTCGCTGACGTCGGGATTCCACTACACGATCCGCGACTTCCGGCTGATGATGAGCGTCGCGCTGCCGGGCGACGCCGGCCAACTCAACCGCCGCGACGAACTGGTGGCGTTGCGCGAGTCGATGGCCTCGACGCTGCGCTCGGCCTCGCTGCCGAACCGCGTGTGCGACGCCGCCGACCTGATCAACTGGTGCGCACTGTTCACCAACCCGGACCGCATCTCACAGGCTGACGCACCGAACCTGCACTACGACGACGGCCGCGAGATCCGCGACCAGATCGTCGATTTCGACACCATCCAGGATCCGCAGCCCGGCGGCCTGACGCTGTGGAAGGAAGGCAGCGAGCACCGGCTCGAAGCGCGCTTCTACTCGATCAAGTCCTTCCCCGAGCGCTTTGCGCTCTGGCAGATGGGCTCGCTGATCGGCGACCTGATGCAGCCGGCGCTGCAGTACAGCGCGCCCTTCCTGCTGACGATGGGCGTGCACGTGCTCGACCCGAACGTCACCAAGTCGGTGGTCACGGCGAACCATGTGCGTGCGACGCAGAACGCGCGCAGCAAGATGGCCGAAGTGATGCCAGACGTCGGCAAGAAGCTGCAGGACTGGACCGCGGCGGCCAACGCGATCGATGTCGGCAGCAGTTTGGTGAGCCTGTACCACCAGCTGGCGATCTTCTCGCCGCCGGGCAAGGCGGTCGCCGCGCAGGAAACCGCCAACGCGATCTGGCGCGGCCGGGGCTTCCAGCTCAACGCGGATGTCTACATGCACCGGCAGGCGCTGCTCGCCAGCTTGCCGATGACGCTGTCGGAGCGCTTCCACCGCGACCTGGCCAAGATGCGCCGCGTCTCGCGCAAGACGATGGCCAATGCCATCCACCTCGCGCCGCTGATCGCCGAGTGGCGCGGCACGCGCACGCCGGCGCTGGTGTTTGGCGGCCGGCGCGGCCAGCTGATGACGCTGGACATCTTCGACAACGACCTCGGCAACTACAACTTCGCGATCATCGGCGCGCCGGGTTCCGGCAAGTCGGTGCTGATGAACGAGATGGCCTGGTCCTACCGCGCCATCGACGCCAAGGTCTGGATGCTGGACCTGGGCCGCTCGTTCGAGAAGCTGTGCCGCAAGGCCAAGGGCACCTACATCGAGTTCAAGCCCGATGTCGCCATCTGTCTGAACCCCTTCACCCACATCGTCGACATCAACGAAGACATCGACATGCTGGTGCCGGCCATCTCGAAGATGGCCTCGATGTCGCGGCCGCTGGATGAGGTTCAGTACAAGGCCATCTCGGCGATGGTGCTCAAGCTGTTCCGCGCGCACGGCAACGAGCTGACCGTCACCGCGCTGCGCGACGCCTTCAAGGCCGGAACGATCGAGGAACTGGGCGTGCGCGAAGACCCGCGCATCAAGGACCTTGCGATCATGCTGAACCCCTACGCGCGGGGCGGCCAGTACGAGCGCTTCTTCGAGGGCCGCAACAGCATCGACTTCGAGAACGACTTCGTCGTCATCGAGAACGAGGAGCTCAAGCGCCGGCCGGATCTGCATGCAGTGGTCAACATCCTACTGCTGCACCAGATCACCGGGGAGATGTACCTCACGCGCAACCGGCGCAAGGTGCTCTTCATCGACGAACTGAAGCAGCAGCTGGGCGACATCGGCGCCGACGACCCGGTCAAGGCCGCCGTCGTCGAGGAGGCCGCGCGGCGCGCCCGCAAGTACGGCGGCTCGCTGGGCACCGCGACGCAGAGCGCCGACGACTACTACGGCTCGGCGCAGATGGAAGCGGCCTTCAACTGCTCGGACTGGGTTTTCCTGCTGCGCCAGAAGCCCGAGTCGATCGAGATGCTCGACCGCCAGGGCCGGCTGTCGATGGACGAGCCGAAGAAGCGGCTGCTGAACTCGCTGCGCACCGAGCCGGGTGTGTTCTCCGAGGTCTACATCTCGTCGCCGGTCGGCGAAGGCGTGGCGCGCAACATCCTCGATCCGGCGACCCACCTGCTGTTCTCCAACAAGCTCGAGGACAACGCGCCGATCGACGAACTGCGGGCGCGGGGTCTGTCGATTGACGAGGCGATCGCGGAGCTGCTGCGGCGCCGGGGGCATGTCTCATGAGCCCCGGTCTGAATTCGGCGCTGCTGAACGCGGGCATGACCGGCGCGATCGTGCTCGGCACACTGGCCGCCTACGACCGCGTCGTAGTCCGACCCGCGCAGCTGATCGGCGTGGTCGATGTCGCCGAGGTCTACCGCGAGAAAGAAGCCGAGTTCACGCTGATCCTCACGCGCGCCGCCAGCGACGGTGAGCGCGAGCAGGCAATGCGCATGGCGCGCAGCTTTGCACAGCGCCTGCCGCTCGCGCTGGAGGAACTGCCGCGCGACTGCGGCTGCCTGGTGGTGCTGAAGACCGCCGTCGCGGCACCTGCACCTCGGACCGTGGACCTGACCGCGCATCTGCGCCGCAAGGTCGAGGCGCCATGACCCGCAGCATCGACCGCCTCCGCGCCAGCGCCCGCGGTTTCGGCGCCCACCTTCGCCAGCGCTGGTACCTGTACCTGCCGGTCTTCGCGATCTGGGGCTTCGCCTACACGCGCCTATTCATCGACCCCACGCCGCGCCTGCCGGTGCTCTTCAACTGGACGCCGAGCCTGCCCTGCCGGGTGGCGCTGCTGCAGTACGGGCCGAGCGCGCTCAAGCGAGGCGACTATGTGGTGTTCGCCTTCGACGGCGAGGCGCAGGCGCGGTATCCGGGCTTGCGCGGCCAGCCCTTCTTCAAGATCGTGCGCGGCTTGCCCGGCGACCGCATCACCGTCGAAGGGCGCGCCGTCGCGATCAACGGCGAAGTCGTCGGCCAGGCCAAGACCCACACCCACGACCGGCAAGTGCTCGAGCCGATCCCGGCCGCCGTGATCCCCGCCGGCCACTACTACGTGCAAGGCACCAGTCCCGACTCCTTCGATTCGCGGTACCGGGCCAGCGGCCTCGTGCGCGCGGACCAGGTGCTGGGCACGGTGATCCCGCTGTTCTGACGAGGCGCCGCCATGCAACCAGCCAGACACTTCGCCGCCACGCTGTTGGCCCTGTCCGGACTCGTCGTGGCGGGCTCCGGTCCGGTGCACGCGCAGACCTCACCGGCGCAGCCGGGTACACCCGGCACCGGCGAGATGCCGATCGAGGACTACCTGGCGCTGCTGGCGCGCATCGCGCCGGCCGCGCACGACGGTGCCCGCGCCTACCGGCAAGCCTGGCAGGAGCGTTGCGGCCGACTGCTGACAGCCGCGGAACTGCGCGTGGCGATGGCGGTCGGCGACGGCAACCCGGTGCTGATGGGCATGATCCGGGCGAGCCATCTGCGCGACCCTGCGGCACTTGCCAGTCTGGCCTCTCAGATCGACTGCACGCGGGGTGCGCGATGAGCCGGGCCACCATGTCGTTGCTGGTCGCGGCCTTGCTGATCGTCGGTGGCAGGGCCGGCGCGGTCGACCTCGGCACGATCGGGCCCACTTACGAGATCGCCGAGCCGCACCTACTGGCCTTCATCGAGCAGCGGCTGCGCGAGAAGGAACGCAACGGCGAGTTGCAGCGGCTCGCCGAGGCGGCGCGCGCGCGCGGCATCGACACCGTGCGCCAGCCGCCGCCGGTCGAAGGCGTGCGGACCACCGAGCGCCCGCGCACTTTCTACGTCGATCCGAGCTTCACGCTCGACCGCAACATCACCGACCCGCAGGGCCGCCTGATGTTCGCCGCGGGCACACGCAAGAACCCGCTGGAGGTGGTGTCGCTGTCACGGCATCTGCTGTTCTTCGACGCTCGCGATCCGCGGCAGGTGAAGCATGCCCGCGAGCTGAGTGGGCGCTACGCCGGGCGCATCAAGCCGATCCTGACGGGCGGCTCCTACCTCGACCTGATGAAGGCCTGGCGCGTGCCCGTGTACTACGACCAGGCCGGCACCCTCACGCGCCGCTTCGGCATCCGCCAGGTGCCGGCGCTCGTCTCGCAGGACGGACTGCGCCTGCGCATCGACGAACTGGGGCTGCCATGAGTATCGGCCGATACCTGCGCGCATGGGCTGCGATGCTGGTCGCCGCATTCGCCGCCGGCTCCGCCGTGGCCGGCGACAGCCTCACCTGCACCGGCCGGTTCCCGAACCCCATCACCGACATCTGCTGGAGCTGCATCCTGCCAATCACGCTGGGCGGCACCACGCTGGCCAACTTGGACGGGCAGGAAGACATCGCCAATCCGTCCAGCCCCGTCTGCAGCTGCGGCGTGAACCCGACCGTGGGCCTGTCAATCGGCTTCTGGGAGCCGGCGCGCCATGTCGAGGCGGTGCGCAAGCCCTTCTGTCTGGCGTCGCTCGGCGGCGTCGACCTGGACCCCGGCATCGATGCGCCGACCGCCGCGCGCTTCACGCGGCCGGAGGGCGACGGTGACGGTGGCAGCTTCTACCAGGCGCACTTCTACATGAACCCGGTGCTGTACTGGCTGGAGGTGGTGACGGACTTCCCGTGCCTGGAGCGCGGCTCCTTCGATCTGGCCTACCTCACCGAAGTCGACCCGCTGTGGAACGACGACGAACTGACGCTGATCCTCAACCCTGAGGCGGTGCTGTTCGCCAACCCGGTGGCCGTGGCGGCCTGCGCGGCCGACTGCGTCGCCGCGACAGCAGGCTTCGGCATCGCCGAGATGTTCTGGTGCGCCGGCTGCCAGGGTGGCCTCTACCCGCTCGACGGCCATGTGCCCTACCACCTCGGCGGCGTGCGCACGGCGGCGCTGATCGCCCAGCGCCTGACCGCCAAGATGCACCGCGAACTGCTGGCGTGGGGCTGGCATGGCAGGGCGGGCCTCTGCGGCCCCTACTTCCTGCCGGCGATGGACAAGACCGCCTACAAGACCCAGCTGACCTACCCAGTGGCCAACACCGCCAAGGACGGCGGGCGCTGCTGCCAACCTTTCGGCCGCAGCACCATCGTCTGGGGCGCCGGCAAGGAGTACCCGGTGCGCGGCGAGGACTTCGCCTTCATGTTGTTCCGCAAGAGGAACTGCTGTGTGGGCTACTGATTTCCATCGCCTTGCCGCACTCGCGGCCGGACTCCTGCTCACCGCCACGGCCGTGCGTGCGCAAGCCCCCGTCGGTCTGCCGCCCGCCAAGGTGATGCCGCGGGTCGATACCCTGCCGGTGCCGGCCACGCAAACGCCGGTGGACCTGGAGGCGCTGGCGCGCGGATTCGCGGGCGCGTCTGGCTCACCCGCGCTGCCGGGCGCCGACGAGCCGCGCTTGATCGTGTTCATCAGCCTTTCCATGCCTGAGGCGACGCTGGCGCGGTTGGTGGACCAGGCCGCTCGCGCTCGCGCGCAGTTGCTACTGCGCGGACTGTCCGAAGGATCGCTGCCACGCACCGCGGCGCGCATCCAGCAACTGATCGGCACGCGGGCAGTGGCGGTGCAGATTGACCCACGGGCGTTCGATCGGTACGCGATCCAGCGCGTGCCGTCGTTCGTACTTGCCCGGGCCGGCGCGCACGACACCGGCTGCAGCGGAAAGCAATGTGCGCGGTCCGACGATCACGTCATCGCGACTGGCGATGTCAGCCTCGACTACGCGCTGGCCCACTTCCGGCGCTCGGCGCCGGCCTTCGCCAAGGACGCCGGCCGTTTCCTGGCCCGACTCGGCCGCCGGGAGTGACGCCGTGCGCAAGCTGATCGCCTGCCTCACCGCGTTCTGCGTGGCCGTGACGCCGGTCGCAACGCCCGCCGGCCCGCACGAGGAGGGTGTGGCAGCGGGCCAGGCCGCCAACCCGGCCGCCCGAGCCACCGTCAACGCGCCCAGCGCCACCAGCGTCGTGCCTGGCTACACCGCCGCGCCACCCGAATCCGCGTACTACCGGCAGCCCAACCTGTCGTCGCAGGGAAGCGCGCGGCTGTCGCTCTGCGCCACGTTGCCGAACGACCCGGTGTGCCAGGCGCAGCGCGGCGCGATGGGGTCAGCGAACCTGCCACGGCCGGCCATCGGTCCCGGCGATCCCTCCGTGTCCGCGGCCCACGGCATTGCCCGCGCGCCGTCCAGCATGCTCCAGAACTTGGCGTCGTACTACAGCGGCTGCACCACCACGACAACGGCCGTCCCTGCAGGCACGCAGACCCGCAGCTGCCTGCGCTACGAAGGCATCGGCAGCTACCGCTGCAATCGCAGCCTCACCGTCGGCATCGAACGAAGCACCAACTGCACTCCCGGTGACTGGTTCGCCCAGGCCAGCGCCGGCCGTACCGGCGTGGACGTGCAATGCCTGCCCGACCGCCCGGAGACGGCGCAGCACTTCCGCGTCACGCAGGACGCATCGCCGCTGGCCTTCTTCGACGTCGACATGACGACACCGGTGATGTTCCCGCAGATGGTCGCGGTGCTCGACACGAGCTACTCCTGGAGCACAGGCACGGAGATCCGCACCGGCGTCTGGGTCGCCGACAAGGCCTGCACCGGCGACACCTGCGCACTGACGGCCATGATCGCGGCCGAGCGGGCCGAGATCTGCACCGGCGGCGGCGACTCCGGCTACAGCTGCACCAGCGTCGAGCCTTTCCTGAAGCGCTATGCCACCTGCCCGGCCGGTACGCAAAGCGGCGACCTGATCCAGGACACCGTCTGCCAGGGGGACAGCGGCTGCACGACGACGTCGCTCGACGGCACACGCTGCTATGCACCGGCCGGCGGCGCCACGGCGCTCGTCGGGTACGACGTAACAGGCAGCCTGCCCGGCTACTACTGGAACCTCGACAGCGAGCGCAGCGTCGTCGGCTGGGATCCGAATCCTGCTTACGGCCCGATCCCGACGATGCGGCTGTCGTACACCCGCCCACGCACCACCATCACCGAAACCGACCGCTGGGACGACCAGTGCCCCGCCGTCGCCGACGGCAGCCGCTGCACCGTTCAGACCGCGGCCGTGTGCACCGACGGCCCGGCGACTAAGGTGATCGACGGCGCATCGGTGACCCGCGACTGCTGGCAGTACGAGAGCACGATGAACTGCAGCGGCACCGCGCCAGGCAGCCAGTGCGGGCCGCTGGTCGCCGCCGGCTGCACGCCCTCGGGTTCGGTCTGCCGGCGCAGCAACGCCGTCACCGGGGCCTGCGAAGTGCACGTGGACAGCTACAGCTGCCCGGTGCCGGCACAGACGGTGACCAGCGCCAGCAACTGCCCGTCGAACGTGTTCTGCCTGCAGGGCAATTGCTACGACATCAGCCACGCGAACGATGCCGACTTCGCGCGCAGCATGTCGATGCTCGAGGCCGCGCGCGAAGCCGGTGTCTACCTCGACACCGACCGCATGCAGGTCTTCAAGGGCGAGGACAACCGCTGCCGCGACCGGCTGCTGAGGAACTGCTGCTACGCCGACAACGCCGGCGCCGGCATGACCAACCAGAGCCTCTTCGGCACCGGCTCGCGGCTGGTCTACGACGTGCTGATGAACGCGGAAAACCGCCAGTTCATCTACCAGGGCATGTCGGCTCTGCTGATGGGCGGCGGCTTCAGCGGCACGTTCACGACCTATGGCGTCACCGTCGCCGTCAACGGCGCGGCATTGCCGGCGGGATCGGTCGCGGTGTACTCCGGCCAGAGCCTGGTCGTGGCGTTCGACCCCTGGTCGCTCGTCATCGCGGTGATCATCTACGTCGTGATGTCGGCCTCCTCCTGCGACGAGGAGGAAGGCAAGCTCGCGATGAAAGAAGGTGCCGGCCTGTGCCACGCCGTCGGCACCTACTGCTCGTCGTGCATCCGCGTCTTCGGCTCCTGCGTCTCGTGCATCACGCACACCACGCGCAAGTGCTGCTTCAACAGCATGCTGGCCCGCATCGTCACCGAGCAGGGGCGATCCCAGGTCGGCAAGGGCTGGGGCAGCGCCGAGAGCCCGGACTGCTCGGGCTTCACGGTCGCGCAGTTGCAGTCCCTGGACTTCGCGGCCATGAACCTGAGCGAGTTCTACGCATCGCTGGTGCCGACGCTGCCCAACGTGGCGACGCTGCAAGGCCAGAGCAGCGGGCGCATCCCCACCTGTTACTACGGTCAAGGGAGGTGCCAGTGAACCGTCAGCGCTCACCGATGACGAACGTGTTGGGCCTCGCCCTGGTCCTCTCGCCCTGGATGGCGACAGCCCAGGAGCGCATCGCGGTACCCGACGCGCGCCCTCTGCTGCTCGCTGCCATTGACGCACCGGATGGCCGTGCGCACGGTTTGCTGTCGGGGCCGATGGCGGATGCCATCACGGCGCGCTTCAAGGCCACCTCGCCGGTCTACATCGACGTGAGCACCGAGCGCCGCTATGCGCAGGCGGGATGCCGACGCCTGAAAGTCACCTTCTGGCAAGACGGTGTGCAGCTTCCCGGAGAGCCGGGCCCGCGCCGACGGACCATCGACTTCGGCATCAACTACTGCCGCGACGGGCTGCCGCCGCGCTCGCTGTCCTGAGGTGCGTGATGCCTGGCGTCCACCGCTTGATGTTGCTTGCGCTGGTCGCGGCATGCGCTCCAACGGCAGCAAGCGAAAGCGGAGGCGAGTCATCCCGCTTCTGGGGCGACACCTGGCGCGGGTGGCACTTCTACGAGGAGCCGGCGCCCGAAGCCGAGCCACCCCGATCCGTGCCGCCCAAGCCCGCACGCCCGCCCGCCGCGGCCCGTGATTCACGGCGGGATCCCCGGCCGCCAGAACTGGTGGAACTCGAACGCCTGCGCAAGCGGGTCGAGGATTTGCGCGGCATCGCGGTCATGCGGCCCACCGAGGCCAACGTGCGGAGCTACATGGAACTGGAGGCCAAGGTCGTCGCCCAGGCCTCGACCTTCGCCGACGTGGCGCAGCGGGTCGCCTGGACCACGCCCGAGCTCGATCCCACGCTGCAGGGTCGCCCGGTCAACGCCAAGGCGCTGGAAGTCTTCGAGGGCCAGCAAATGGGTGATCGCTCGCGCTCGATTGCCGAGCTGGGTCGCGACCATGTGCTGCTGTTCTTCTTCCGCGGCGACTGCCCCTACTGCCACGCCTTGGCGCCGACGCTCGAAGCGTTTCAGGGTCGTCACGGTATCCGCGTCGAGGCCGTCAGCCTGGACGGCGGCACGCTGCCGGGTTTCGCATCCGCGCGCCGCGACAACGGCGCGGCCACCGCGCTGCGCGTAGCCCAGGTCCCCGCCGTCTATCTGGCCCAGCCCTTCACCGGCCGCATCGTGCCCATCGGCTTCGGCGTGCTGTCCGAGTCGCAACTGCTCGAGCGCATCTCCGCCGCTGCGGCACCCGCCTTCGAGGCCATGGTGCCCAGCGCCGTGCGACAGCTCGGAGTGCCCTGATCCGGTTCCCAGGAGGATCGTCATGCCCAACCGCCCGTCCCAGCGCATCTGCGCCGCCCTCGTCGCCCTGGCCACCGCACTGCACGCCGGGTCCGCACGGGCAGGCGATCTCAACGCCGAGGTGAACACCATGTTCAACAACCTCGGCACGATCGGGAACTACACCGCGCCGGGCGCGTTTCGCGGGCAGACCTTCAACACCTACACCGGCGGCAGCCTGTTCATGCGCTCGCCGAACAAGGTCTACCAGCTCGCCGCGATCCAGTTCCCCAGCGCCAAGGCGGGGTGCGGTGGCATCGACGTCTTCGGCGGTTCGTTCTCGCACATCTCGGCCGAGGAGTTCAAGAACATGCTGCGCAACATCACGGCCGCGCTGCCCGGCATCGCCTTTCAGCTCGCGCTGGAGTCGGTCTCGCCGCTGCTGGGTGGCCTGACCAAGTGGGCGAAGGGCCTGGAGACCTGGATCAACAACGCACGCATCAACTCCTGCGAGACCGCCAAGGCCATCGTCAGCACGGCCGCCGAGGCCACGGGCTACAGCTCACAGGAGGCCTGTGCCGACCTGGCGATCGAGATGGGGCTGGAAAGCGACCGCGACGCGGCCCGTCGCCGATGCGCCAGCGACCGGCCGAGCATCCTGGCCTCGGCGCGCAGCTCCGCAGATCCCAACGTCCGAAACAAGGCGCCGTTTGTCGGCAACCTGACCTGGAAGGCTCTGCAGCGCACTGGCACGGCGCTGGACGACGCCGAGCGCGAGCTGATCATGAGCATCGTCGGCACGGTCATCTTCCACCCCGAGAGCGCCAACCGGGATCCGGAGCCTGTGCCACCGACGATCACCTCGATCAGCCAGTTGCTCTACGGCCAGGCGGCGGCGGCCGGCACCAACGTCACCCAGCACCTGCTGCGCTGCAACGACTACACGAACTGCGACGTCGTCACGCTGAACACGGGCTACACGCACACGCCCTTCACGGCCCGGGTCGAGACCATGATGCGGTCGATCGCCGACAAGATCGCCACACGCACCGCGATCCCGAACAACTCGGCCGAGGTCGGCTTCGTCAACCAGACCACCGAGCCGGTGTACCGGATGCTGTCGATCGGCGCCACGATTCCCGGCTCGGGGCTGGCCGACAGCCTGATCGGTCAGTACCGCGACGTGATCGCGGCCGACTATGCCTACGTCTTTCTCGAACGGAACCTGCGGCTGGGCATGGCCGCGCTCGACAAGGACTACACGCTGCAGCAGAGCCAGCGTGAACTCGCCAACCAGGTGCGCCAGCGTGCCCAGGCCATGCTGCTGCAGTTGTCGCAGGAGAAGAACCTGCTTTACCAGAAGGTCGGCTCGTTTCGCGCCGTCTCCAGTCACCTGGAGCAACTCGAGCGGCAACTGCGCTCGAGCATGCCGCAGCACGTGATGGACATGCTGGGGCAGCGCGCGGCCTACGTGGCGCGGTAGCCGCTCCGATGCCTCGAGGCGGCCATGTGGGAGATCTTTGCCTACCAGAACGCGGACAGCCTGTTCGGCATCTTCAATGCCGCGGCCGCCATCCATGCGTCGAGCGACTACGCGGCCGCTGTCGCGGCAGTGGCCTTCTGCGGCTTCATCGCCGCCCTGCTCGCCTATGCCTTCGCCCCCGACAAGCTGCAGGGCTGGAAGTGGCTGGCCACCGTGCTGCTGGTGTTCTCGGTGCTGATCGTGCCCCGCGTGACTGTGGGCATCGTCGACAAGACCGGCGGCTCGGCGGTGAAGGTGGTCGCCAACGTGCCGTTCGGCGTTGCCATGCTCGGCAGCATCACCAGCACCATCGGTCACACGCTGACCGGCCTCTTCGAGACCGCGTTCCAGGTCATCCCCGGCGCGGGCGCGATGCCGGCGGAACTGAGCTACGAGCGCAACGGCCTGATGTTCGGCAACCGCCTGATCCGCGAGACCGGAAACGTGGTGTTCCAAGACCCCACCTTCCGCACCGACCTGATCAACTACATCCACAACTGCACGATGTACGACCTGATCGACGGCACCGTCGATCCGGCCACGTTCTCCACCTCCGACGATGTGTGGGCGCTGATGGCCACGCCAAACCCGGCCCGCTTCAGCACCGTGACCGGCGCCGGTGGCGCGGTGACCGTCGACACCTGCCCCAATGTCTACGGCAACCTGAACGGCCGCCTGCCGGCGCAGGTCACTCGCATCGAAGGCCGGCTGGCCTTCCAGCTCAACCCCACGCTGCCCAGCGCGGCGGCGACCGCGGCGATCGCCGGCCAGATCCAGCAGGCCTACATCCGAAACAGCATCGCGACGGCGGCCGCGACGGCAACGGACCTGATCCGGCAGAACGCCGTGCTCAACGCCATCAGCGACACCAGCAACATCATCGGCCAGAAGGTGAACGACCCGGCGGCGATGGTGCTGGCCGTCGGCCGAGCGCAGGCGGTGGCGCAGCAGAACGCGACCTGGATGAACTACGGCAAGGTCGCCGAGCAGTCGCTACCGGTGTTCCGCAATGTCATCGAGGCCCTCACCTACGCCCTGTTCCCGCTCTTCGTGCTCCTGCTCCTGCTGACGAGCGGGCGCGAATCGATGATTGCCTTCAAGGGTTATGCGGCGATCCTGATCTGGATCCAGCTGTGGCCGCCGTTGTACGCGGTGCTCAACTACATGGCTTCGGTGTACGCCGCCTATGACCTGGCTGCCGCATCGGACCTGGGCAGCGGGACGAAAGCCCTGGCACTGCAAACCGCGTCGACGATCTACTCGCGCGCGATCTCTGGCGAGGCCGTGGTCGGCTACCTGGCCATCAGCATCCCCTTCATCGCCTGGGCCGCGCTAAAGCGCATGGAAAACTTCGGCACGGCGCTCGTCGGCGGCTTGTCCGGGTTGCAGGGCATGCTGGCCGGCAGCACGGCAGGAGCGGCAGTCGGCAACGTCTCGATGGGCAACGTCGCGATGGATCAGCTGCAGTTGGCGCCGAACCGCACGTCGGCGTTCATGAGTTCGTGGCAGAGCGATCTCAGTGGCAACACCTTCACGTCGAGCGCACTCACGGGACGCACGGCCGCGAACCTGCTGCGCAACCAGGGCTTCGCGTCGCGCGTGGTGTCGATGCGCGTCAGCGAGCAGGACGTGACCGAGGCCAGCCGGCAGGCCGACGCCGCGCGGGGCGAAATGGTGTCCGCGAGCAACGAGCGGTCTACCGTCCTGACCGAGGCCTTCACCAAAGGACTGGCGAAGCTCAAGTCCTCACGCAGTTCGTCGGGCACGTCGACGAGCAGCTTTGAGCAACTGGGCGAAACGCTGACACGGCTGGACCAGATCACCAAAAGCGTCGCCGACAACACCGGGCTCACCCAGTCGCAGGTAGCCCGCATCGCGTTCGGTGCCTCCGGCCGCCTCGGCTTCAATGCGGGTGTGGCGGGAGCGCAGGTCGATGCCAGCGCGGACAAGGCCTACATGAGCGGCCTCTCCGCGGAGCAGAGGAAGGTGCTTGGATCCATGACAAGCGATCAGATCGCCGAGTTCAAGCAGTTCGGAGACCGCGTCTCGCGTGACGCCACTTTGGTCAGCGCGATATCCGACGATGCGCGCCAGGCACGGGAACTGGGGAGCCGCCTCGCGACGACCGCGTCGCGAGCCCAGCAGGCTCAGGCCTCGTACGGCGAGCGCAGCGCATTGGCTGAGCGAGTCTCCGAGGCGCGCGAGCGTGGCGAGTCCATCGCCATCGACATCGCCCAGGATCCCTACAACCTCGCCATGTTCCTGCGCTACGCCGAGCACTACGGCGGCGACAGCGCGGCGGCTGCCACATTGCTCGACGCGGAGTTGGCTCGGCAGGGACTTCGTCCGTCGCGCAGTTTCTCCGACGGAGCCGCGCTGCCCGCATCCTTCCAGGATCTTCGCGATCAGTGGGCCTCGTCGGCGTCCGATCCCGCCTTGAATCCCGACTTGGCCGCGCGCAATGCCCAGAACCGCGGCGCCGTTGCGCGCGCACTCGGAAGCGACCCGCCAACCACCTCCGAGCAGGCGCGACCCAGCATCAGACCGGAGGTCGGCCTGGGTGGGGCAGCCATCCGCGAGCAAACGGACCGGTCGCGCCGTGGATTCGGCGCCGAGACAGAAGTCAGCCGGTCAGCGGACGGGACCGTCTCCACCAAGAAGTCGCTGCTTCTTCAGTCCGGGCGGCAGGTTGCGGCCGATGCCGGCGCCACTCTGGACGAGGCAAAGGACGCGGTGAAGGGAGTGCTCAAGAAGAAGTAGGAAATGGCAGGGTTGGACGACTTGCACCGAACCTGGGCACTCGTTGGGCCTACACGGGTGGACGGCCTTTGTCGCGCCAGAAGTTCGCTGCGATGTCTGCCGTCGTCGTGCCCATCCCTGGGATCTCTCGGCGCTCCGTGTCCCGTCGCCCAAGCTTGATCGCGGCACCACCCACTGCAGCCCCGACAAGCGCGCCGAGCCCCGCCATCACCACGCGAAGACCCCAGTCCCCGTTGATCGCAGCGACAACGCCAACCAGGGCGCCGACCCCGACGAGAGTGAGAAAAATGGCCTTCCGCAGCATGTCATGCCTCTTGTTCGCAAGGTAGCGCCGATGGGCCGCCGTTGCAATGCCTTCGGGCGAACGCATACCCGTGCGCAGAGATTCGCCACTGCACCGCACGACTCCATAGGTTGTCAAAGTTGACATACGAGACAAACGCGACTAATCTGCCGCATCTCAGTGCGTACGCGGAGTTCGCCATGCGCAAGGCACAAGCGGCATCAGCTGTGAACCAACCACTTGTCACCCCGACGGAAGTTCGTCGCTTCGACAAGGCGGTCACGGTTCGCGACCGTGGTGCATTCCTGTTCGAGCTTGACCGCCTGGTTCGAGAGAAGGTGGCGGCTGCCACGAACGTCGCCGCCGAGGCGACACCCCTGACCGAAACACTGGGCCGGAAGGCCGCATCGCTGCGCGCAGCCACCTCCTGGGCACCGACGGCTGCCGACGTCCAGCGAGGCCGCGCCGAACTGCTTCGCGAGTTCGAGCAACCGCACAACCTGCCGCTGGCCGACTTCGTGCGCCTGGCCCACAAGTCCCGCCAGCAAATCTACAAGGACATCGCCGCCCGTAGGCTGCTTGCCCTGGACGTAGGCCGCCGCGGCCAGCGCATTCCCGACTGGCAGTTGCAGGCACCAGGCCTGCAGCTGACGCGCACCGTGCTCCAGGCTGCGGACGATGTCGACGCCTGGACGGTGTACCGCGCCTTGGCGGAGCCCTCCGAAGCCCTTGGCGGTCAGTCCCCGGCGGCAAGCGTGAATCGAGGCAATGTCGACGCGACGGCGCGCGTCGTGCTTGCTTCGCTCGGCGTGCAGCGGGCGGAGCTTGGCGGTGCCGACGCCTGATGTCCCGGCCCGAATCATCCCCGCGGGGGAACTCTTTCAGCACGTGAGTCGCGCTGCGTATCGCGGCACGGCACTTCACTTCGGCCGCTCGGGCGGCAATCGCTACGACGATCCAACTCGCCGGATTGGCACGCTCTATGTCGGCTTCGACCTGTCCACCGCGCTCATGGAATCGGTCTTTCGCCAGCACCGTTGGAGCCGCCGCGCCAAGCGTGTGATCACCCGAACCGAGGTGTACGCGCGCATGGTCAGGGCAATCGGCGTCCTCGAGCCGCTGTCGCTGGCCGACCTCACTGCGCCCAGCGTGATGGCATCTCAGTTCGGATTGAACCTGGCCCAGTTGGCCAGCCGTCGCTACGCCCACACGCAGCGCATCGCGACGCTGTTGCACGAATTGGACGAGCCCGATGGCGCACATCGATTCGACGGTGTGCTCTACCCGTCGCGCAACAACCACCCGGCCGCCTGCGTCGCACTGTTCGACCGTGCAGCCGAGAAGCTCTCGCTCGTCGACGACATCGCTTTGCGCGACCACGTCGACTGGCCGAGCTTTCTCTCCAACTACCAAGTCGTCGTGATGCCTGCTTGAGGTCAGCACCCACGCATCGACTGCAAAGACCGCGTCCTACTCGGCCACCGCCAGTTCGCTGTCGATCACCACGGAGGCAGCGCGTGCCGCCTGACGGCGCAGACGGTCAGCCTTTGCGAGTTGGTCGATCTGGTCGGCGAGGTACTGCAACGCTCTGCGCCTCTCTGGCTCGAGCTCGTGGTGGTGGTAGGCGGCAGCGGTCTGGCTTTTCTCGGTGTGAGCAAGCAGCAACTCGACCACGTCCCGACCAAAGCCATGCTCGCGCAGCAACGTCGCCGCGGTCCCTCGCGTGCCGTGGGGGCTGAACTCTTCGACACCGAAGTCGAGCCGCTTGAAGAAGTGGTTGAGCGTGCAGTCGACGAGGGGCACCGTGGCCCTCTGCGTCGACGGGAACACATAGGCACCTTCTCCTGTCTTCGCACGCAATAGCTTCAGCAACTCGATCGCCTGGGTGGCCAAGTAGACCCGATGGGGTCGGCGGCTCTTCATCCGCGCCGCTGGGATGTCCCACTGGGCCTTGGCGAGGTCGAACTCCGTCCAGCGGGCGCGGATCACTTCCGACTTCCGACACATCGTGTACATGAGGAACTGCGTCGCCGCGATCGTCACGAAGTGCGCGCCTTGTCGGGCGGCGGAGTTCCAGAATGCACCCAACTCCTCTTCATTGAGGTGCCGGTGATGTTGCGCTCGCGGCACGTCGATCACGCCACGCAGAGGCAATGCTGGGTTGGTCTCGACGATCAGCTTCTGGATGGCGTAGTTGTAGAGCTGCTGGATGATGATCCGCACGCCTTCAGCTGTGTTGGGCGTGCTGCGGCGGGCTTCGAGGATCTCCAGCACGTGACGCGGTTTCACTTCGTCGAGCGCCTTGTGGCCGATGGCGGGCCAGACGAAGCGTTCGAGGCGCGACAGGATCTGGGCCCGGTAGCCCTCGGTGCGGGTGCTGAGGCGCTCCGTGACCCAGCGCTTCGAAAACGCCTCGACATCGTCGCCGGAGCTTTTCGGCTGCACTCGAGCTGCCAATTCTTCGCGCTCTTGCGCGACCTTCACGGCGGGGTCCTGACCTCGCTCGACGAGTTGCCGCAGTTCGAAGTGACGGTCCCGGGCATCGGCCACGCCGATTTCGGGGTAGCGCCCGATGCGCACATCGCCGGCCGCGCCGCCCAGCATGTAGCGGAAGCGCCAGGTCTTGATGCCGCTGGGCATCACCTGCAGGTAGAGCCCACCGCCGTCGGTGAGCTTGTAGGGCCGCGCCTTGCCCTTGACGTTGTTGATCCGGGTGGGTGTAAGCGTGTAGTTCAGGTTTCTCATGAGGTCCTCGTTTCAGGGTCTCTGGCCGTTCCCCGTTTGTGGGAAATCTGCAGGGAAACAGGGGCGCCGTTTCCTCGCTATATCCCAATTCCACGGGGGATTTCGCGGTCAGGCATGAGACGCTCTGAAACGACAAGGCCCCGATTTCTTCAATGAAATCAGGGCCTTGCGGGACGTCACGCGACGTCTTGGGACGGGCTCACATGTGGTCGATCATCACCTGACCGAAGCCCGAGCACGACACCTGCGTCGCGCCGTCCATCAGGCGCGCGAAGTCGTAGGTGACCTTCTTCGACAGGATCGACTTCTCCATCGAGCTGATGATGAGGTCGGCCGCCTCAAGCCAGCCCATGTGGCGCAGCATCATTTCGGCCGAGAGGATCTCGGAGCCCGGGTTCACGTAGTCCTTGCCGGCGTACTTGGGCGCCGTGCCGTGCGTGGCCTCGAACATGGCGATGGAATCGCTCAGGTTGGCGCCCGGCGCGATGCCGATGCCGCCGACCTGCGCGGCCAGCGCGTCGGAGACGTAGTCGCCGTTCAGGTTTAGCGTGGCGATCACCGAGTACTCGGCCGGGCGCAGCAGGATTTGCTGCAGGAAGGCGTCGGCGATCGAATCCTTGACGACGATTTCGCGGCCGGTCTTCGGATTCTTGAACTTGCACCACGGGCCGCCGTCGATCAGTTCGGCGCCGAATTCCTTCTGCGCGAGGCCATAAGCCCAATCACGGAAGCCACCTTCGGTGAACTTCATGATGTTGCCCTTGTGCACGATGGTCACCGAGGGCTTGTCGTTGTCGATGGCGTACTGGATGGCCTTGCGCATCAGCCGCTCGGTGCCTTCCCGCGACACGGGCTTCACGCCGATGCCCGAGGTGTCCGGGAAGCGGATCTTGGTGACGCCGAAATCCTCTTGCAGTATCTTGATCAGGCGCTTGGCCTTCTCGCTCTCGGCCTCGAATTCGATGCCGGCGTAGATGTCTTCCGAGTTCTCACGGAAGATGACCATGTGGGTCTTCTCGGGCTCCTTCACCGGCGAGGGCACGCCCTTGAAGTACTGGATCGGGCGCAGGCAGACGTAGAGGTCGAGTTCCTGGCGCAGCGCCACGTTCAGCGATCGGATGCCGCCGCCCACGGGCGTGGTGAGCGGCCCCTTGATCGACACCACGTAGTCCTTCACGGCCTCGAGCGTTTCGGCCGGCAGCCACACGTCGGGGCCGTAGATTTTCGTCGACTTTTCGCCAGCGTAGACCTCCATCCAGTGGATCTTGCGCTTGCCGCCATAGGCCTTGGCCACGGCCGCGTCGACCACCTTCAGCATCACCGGGGTGATGTCAAGACCGGTGCCATCGCCCTCGATGTAGGGAATGACCGGCTGGTCCGGAACGTTCAGCGAGAAGTCGGCATTAACGGTGATCTTCTGGCCGCCTTCGGGAACCTTGATGTGCTGGTACATGGAACGAAACTCCGTGGAGCGCTGAGAACGCGGGTATGCGTAAATTGACGCGGATGTGCGTGCGACGTTGAGCCGATCGATTCTAAGACAGCGGCCACCCGGCGTCCGCCCAGGGCATGGCCGCAGATCGCACCGGCGTCGTGTGGCGAGAGCCCTTCAGATGATCCGCGAGAAGCGCGCCCGCGTGCGGTCGGCCTGCAGGTGGCGGTCGAACACCATCGCCACGCCGCGCACGAAGTACCAGCCGAGCGGCGTGACCTCGATCGCGTCGTCGCCCACCGTCACCAGCCCCATGTCCTGCATGCCGCGAAGCTGTTCCAGTTCGGCGGCGAAGCAGCGGCGCATGTCGACCAGGTGCGCCAGCTCAATGGATTCGTAGGCCACGCGGCCCTGGCACATCAGCGCCATGATGACGGCGCGGCGCAGCAGGTCGTCGCGCGTGAGCGCGATGCCGCGCGCGACCGGCAGGCGTCCCTGGCGCAGCGCGTCGTAGTACTCGGGCAGGGTCTTGGCGTTCTGGCTGTAGGTCGCGCCCACGCGGCCGATGGCCGACACGCCCAGCGCGATCAGGTCGCAATCGGGCTGCGTGCTGTAGCCCTGGAAGTTGCGGTGCAGCCGGCCCTGGCGCTTGGCGATGGCCAGGCTGTCCTCGGGTAGCGCGAAGTGGTCCATGCCGATGTACTGGTAGCCATGGCCGATGAAGCCGGCGATCGCCTGCGACAGCATGGTCAGCTTCTCACTGGCCTGCGGCAACTGCTGCGAATCGATGCGGCGCTGCGGCTTGAAGCGCTCGGGCAGGTGGGCGTAGCCGTAGAGCGCGATGCGGTCGGGGCGCAGCTGTGCGATCTCACGCACCGTGTGCGCGAGCGTCTGCACCGATTGCTTGGGTAGACCGTAGATCAGGTCGACATTGGTGGAATGGAAGCCGAGGTCGCGCGCATCCTGCAGCAGGTCGCGCACGCTCTCGAAGCTCTGCACGCGGTGCACGGCCTTCTGCACTGCCGGGTCGATGTCCTGCACGCCGAAGCTCAGGCGGTTGAAGCCGATGCTGCGCAGGTGCGCGAGGCGCTCGCGCGTGACGGTGCGCGGGTCGACCTCGATGGAAAGCTCCGCATCCTTCGTGAAACGGAAGGCGCCGCGCAGCGAGACCATCAGCCGCGACAGCTCGGCGTCGCTCAAAAAGGTGGGCGAGCCGCCGCCGAAATGCAACTGCG
Source organism: Rhizobacter sp. (assembly GCA_036676235.1). Lineage (GTDB taxonomy): Bacteria > Pseudomonadota > Gammaproteobacteria > Burkholderiales > Burkholderiaceae_C > JAKFDI01. Next base: position 77,487 of record JAKFDI010000101.1, read on the forward strand.
ACACCGCCTGCACGCCACCGAGCTGCTGCACGTGCAGCGAGATTTCCTGGTCGAGCGCGTCGAGGTATTCGGCCGCGCGCTCGTGGTGCTTGGTGATGATCTTGTTGCAGGCGCAGTAGTAGCACAGCGATTCGCAGAACGGGATATGCACGTACAGCGACAGCGGCAACGCACCGCCCACAGTGCCGGCCCCGGTGGCGCGCGCGGCCAGCGCCTGGCGGTACTGGTCCTCGGTGAAGGCGTCGACGAAGCGGTCAGCCGTCGGGTACGAGGTGTAGCGCGGCCCCGGCACGTCGAAGCGGCGCAGCACGTCCTCATCAATGGGCGGGAGTTTGGCAGTCACGATGGCAGCGCTCATGGCCCGCCACTGTGCCAAGCCGCGCGCCGGCCGCCTTGATGCGCATCAAGGACGCAAACGGCCCCTGCGCCGCAGAATTCCGGTCATCTGACGAGCATCAACCAGAAGGACCTCATGGACCGAGCCGACACCGCCATTGGTGCGTCCGCGCCGCGGCGCACGCGCAGCAGCACCGTCACCGGTGCACTCGGGCCGGTGCGTGCGGAGGCCTTCAAGGTGGCCTGCTCCAGCTGCAACCTGCGCGAGCTGTGCCTGCCGGTCGGGCTCTCGCACCCGGGCCTCGAGCAGCTCGACACGCTGGTCACCACGCGCAAGAGCGTGGGCCGCGGCGAGATGTTGTTCCGCGCCGGCGATGCCTTCCAGTCGATCTACGCCGTGCGCACCGGCTTCTTCAAGACCTGCGTGTCGTCCGAGGACGGGCGCGACCAGGTGACGGGCTTCCAGATGGCGGGCGAACTGCTGGGCCTGGACGGCATCAGCCACGACCGCCATTCCTGCGACGCCGTGGCGCTGGAGGATTCGCAGGTGTGCGTGATCCCCTTCTCGCGCCTGGAGGAACTCTCGCGCGACGTGGTCGAGCTGCAGCGCCAGTTCCACAAGATCATGAGCCGCGAGATCGTGCGCGACCACGGCGTGATGCTGCTGCTCGGCAGCATGCGCGCCGAGGAGCGGCTGGCGGCCTTCCTGCTCAACCTCACGCAGCGGCTGCAGGCGCGGGGCTTCTCCAGTTCGTCGCTGGTTCTGCGCATGACGCGCGAGGAGATCGGCAGCTACCTCGGCCTGAAGCTAGAGACGGTGAGCCGCACCTTCTCGAAGTTCCAGGAAGACGGGCTGATGGAAGTGAAGCAGCGGCAGATCCGCATCCTCGACCAGCCGGGCTTGAAGCAACTGGTGTCATCCCCCGGTTGAAGCGCGGCCATGGCGCACGCCGGCAGCCCTCCGATCCTGCGCCTCGATAATCCGGCGGCCAACCATCCCCGCCGCAGATGATTCCCCTCAAGTCTTTCCTCGCCGCCACGCTGCTTGCGCTGGCCGCGGTGGCCGGCGCGCAGACCGGCCCGCAGAAGCTGCCGACGATCCGGCTCAACGCCGGCATGCACCTGATCCAGGCCGAAGTGGCGCAAACGCCCGACGAACGCGCCACGGGCCTGATGTTTCGCGAGACGATGGGCGCCAACGCAGGCATGCTGTTCGTCTTCGAGCAGCCGGCCACGCAGTGCTTCTGGATGAAGAACACGCTGCTGCCGCTGTCCATCGCTTTTCTCGCCGACGACGGCACGGTGGTCAACATCGAGCACATGCAGCCGAAGTCGCTCGATTCCCACTGTTCGAAAGAGCCGGTGCGTTATGTGCTGGAAATGAACGAGGGCTGGTTCGCCAAGCGCGGCGTGAAGGCCGGCAGCAAGCTCGGCGGTGCGCCCTTCAAGCGTTGATCGGCGGCACCAACGCAAAAGGCCGGTCTCGCGACCGGCCTTTTGCATGCGGATGAAGCGCTTCGATCAGCCGAAGTTCTTCTCCGCGAAGTCCCAGTTCACGAGCGAGGTGAGGAAGGTCTCGACGAACTTCGGGCGCGCGTTGCGGTAGTCGATGTAGTAGGCGTGCTCCCACACGTCGATGGTCAGCAGCGCCTTGTCGCCCGTGGTCAGCGGCGTGCCGGCGGCACCCATGTTGACGATGTCGACCGTTCCGTCCGACTTCTTCACGAGCCACGTCCAGCCCGAGCCGAAGTTGCCCACGGCGCTCTTGGTGAAGGCTTCCTTGAAGGCGGCGTAGCTGCCGAACTTGGCGTTGATCGCGTCGGCCAGCTTGCCCTTGGGCTCGCCGCCGCCCTGCGGCTTCATGCAGCTCCAGAAGAAGGTGTGGTTCCAGATCTGTGCGGCGTTGTTGTAGATGCCGCCGGAGGCCTTCTTGACGATTTCTTCGAGCGGCAGGCTCTCGAACTCGGTGCCCTTCTGCAGGTTGTTCAGGTTCACGACATAGGCGTTGTGGTGCTTGTCGTGGTGGTATTCCATCGTTTCGCGGCTGAGGTGCGGCGCGAGCGCGTCATGTGCGTACGGCAGCGGCGGCAGGGTGTGTTCCATGGTCGACCTTTCTGAGAGTTCGTGACGGAAGTAAATCGCAAAAGCGCGCGGACGATTGTAGGCAGCGCGCGATGGCCTCTCGTCGAGTGCGGGAGCGCTGCGCGCCCGCGCCGCCGACGTCATCCGGCGCGCTTGCGCTGGCGCTTGACGGCCACCACGTCGACTTGCGCGCGGCCGTCGGCCAGCACGGCGTCGAGTCGCTGGCCGGCGGTGATCTGCCGTGCCGAGACGATGGCGCGCCCGTCGGCATCGGCCAGCCACGCATAGCCCCGCTGCAGCACGCGGCTCGGGTCCAGCGCCTGCAGCCGCGCCTGCGCCGCGCCCAGCCGATGCTGCTCGCGCGACAGCGCCGCGGCCAGCGCGCGCGTGCCGCGCTGCGCCAGGCGATCCAGCGCGGCGGCGCGCTCCGGCGCCTGCCGCGCGGCCGCCGACTGCAGCCGCGACGCAAGCGTCGACAACCGCAGCCGGTGCAGCCCGAGCGCCTGCGCCGGGCGCGCAAGACGCAAGGCCGCCGTGTCGAGCCGCTGCGCGCCGGCGTCCAGCACGTGCCCGACCCGGCGCTGCATCTGCATCGCGATGGCGCGCAGGCGCTCGGCGCAGTCCGCCGTCGACGGCGACACGAGTTCGGCCGCCGCGGTGGGCGTGGGCGCGCGCAGGTCGGCGGCGAAATCGGTGAGCGTCACGTCGGTCTCGTGGCCCACGCCGCTGACCACCGGCAGCGTGCACGCCGCCACCGCGCGCACCACGCGCTCGTCGTTGAAGGCCCACAGGTCTTCGAGCGACCCGCCGCCGCGGCAGACGATGAGCACGTCCACCTCGCCGCGTTCTGCCGCGGTGGCGATGGCGCGCACCAAGGCCGGCGGCGCGTCGGCGCCCTGCACCGGGCTCGGGTACAGCACCACCTGCACGTGGCAGGCGCGGCGCGCGAGCGCGGTCACCACGTCGTGCAGCGCCGCGGCGCCGGGCGAGGTGACGATGCCGATCGCCCGCGGAAACGGCGGCAGCGCCCGCTTGCGCGATGCGTCGAACAGCCCTTCGGCCTCCAGCCGCTGCTTGAGCCGCAGAAACTGCTCGAACAGCGCGCCGGCGCCCGCCTGCTGCATGGACTCCACCACGAGCTGCAGCTCGCCGCGCGCCTCGTACACCGCGAGCCGGCCGCGCACTTCCACCAGCTGGCCGTCGCGCGGCGCGAAGTTCACGAGCGACGCGGCACGGCGAAACATCGCGCAGCGGATCAGCGCCGCGCCGTCGGCGTCCTTCAGCGAGAAGTAGCAATGGCCGCTGGCCGCGCGCGAAAAGCCCGACAACTCGCCGCGCACCGCCACCACCGCGAAGCGGCTCGCGAGCGCGTCGGCCACGGCCTGAACCAGTGCCGCGACCGACCACACGGCCCGCGTCGTCGAAGTCTCAACCACGCGCAAACCCAGCAGTGGCGCGGCTCCAGAACTCCACAACCGCACCGGCCGTGGGCCGGCAGGCCGACATGCCCGTCACGGCGCTTTCACAATCGCGCAAGCCATTGATTTGCATGACTATTTTTCTGCCTAAAGTTTGAGCAATCCGATGGGAGCCCTGCATTTGCGTGGCCTTGCGGCGGGAGGGAGTCCGTTGCCCACAAAGTTATCCACAGTTGCAGTGGATTTGTCGGGCGGGAAGTTGAGGCCGCAGCGGCGACACACCGGCACAAGCCGCGAGTCGACCCTCGGAACATCGGGCGCCATAATCGCCCGGCCCAAAAGCCGCGGCATGGCCGCCGAAACACCGAAGGGACGCGATTGTTTTCGATCATACAAGCCGCTGGTTGGCCGATCTGGCCGCTGATCCTCTGCTCCATCGTGGCGCTGGCCATCGTTATCGAGCGCTTCGTGACCCTGCGCGCCGTCAAGGTGGCGCCGCCCAAACTGCTCGATGAGGTGATGTCGGTCACCCGCAGCACGCTGCCCCCGCCCGACGTGGTGAACAAGCTGGCCGAGAACTCCGTGCTCGGCAACGTGCTGGCCAGCGGCCTGCGCAGCGTGGTGGCCGATCCGCGCATCACCGACGAACAACTGCGCGAATCCTTCGAGGCCGCCGGCCGCGCCGCCGTGCACCACCTCGAGCGATTCCTGAATTCGCTGGGCACCGTGGCTTCGGCGGCGCCGCTGCTCGGCCTGCTCGGCACGGTGATCGGCATGATCGAGATCTTCGGCTCGCAGGGACCGACCGGCGGCACCAATCCCGAGCAGTTGGCGCGCGGCATCTCGATCGCGCTCTACAACACCGCCTTCGGGCTGATCATCGCCATCCCCGCGCTCATGTTCTACCGCTACTTCCGCGGCCGGGTGGACGACTACACGCTCGAACTCGAACAGGCCGCGCACCGCATGGCGCCGCACCTGATGCGCTTTTCGGTGTCGCGCACCGCGCCGCAAGACCTGCGCCGATGAACTTCCGCAAGCCACCCCGCGACGAACCGGAGATCAACCTGATCCCGTTCATCGACGTGCTGCTCGTGGTGCTCATCTTCCTGATGCTGTCGACCACCTACTCGAAGTTCACCGAGCTGCAGATCACCCTGCCGACGGCCAACGCCGAGCAGGCGCGCGACCGGCCGAAGGAGATCATCGTCTCGGTGGCCGCCGACGGCCGCTACACGGTCGACCGCCAGCCGGTGGACGGCCGCAGCGTGGCCCTGCTCACCGCCGCGCTGAACGCCGCCTCGGGCGGCAATGCGGAGGCCTTCGTCATCGTCTCCGCCGATGCGAGCGCCGCCCATCAGTCGGTGATCAACGTGATGGACGCGGCACGGCGCGCGGGCCTGTCGCGCCTGACCTTCGCCGCGCAAGGCAACGCGGGCGGCGAGGCGCGCTGACGCGCCGCCGAGCCTCTTGAACAGCAGATCGCCGGACACGGCCGCGGCGCGCGCCTCGCAGGCGCTGCAGCGCGCGTGGCTCACCCGCGGGCCACTTGCGATCACATTGCTGCCGGTGGCCGCGCTCTTCGGCCTGGTCGCCGCGCTGCGGCGCCTGTCGTTCCGTCTCGGCATCCGGCGCAGCGAACAGCTGCCGGTGCCGGTGGTCGTCGTCGGCAACCTGGTCGCCGGCGGCGCGGGCAAGACGCCCACCGTGCTGGCACTCGTCGATGCGCTGCGCGCGCGCGGCTGGCAGCCAGGCGTGATCTCGCGCGGCCATGGTCGGGCCGCCGCCACCGTGCTGAATGTCGAGTCCGACACGCCCGCCGATCAATGCGGCGACGAGCCGCTGTTGCTGCGACTGCGCGCCCGTGTGCCGGTGGTCGTGGGGCGCGACCGCGTCGCTGCCGGCCGCGAACTGCTGCGGCTGCACCCCGGCGTGAACGTGATCGTCAGCGACGACGGCCTGCAGCACCTGCGGCTGGCGCGCGATGCGCAGCTGATCGTCTTCGACGAACGCGGTGCGGGCAACGGCTGGCTGCTGCCCGCGGGGCCGTTGCGCGAACCGCTTGCGGCGCAGCCGCCGGCACGCAGCGTCGTGCTCTACAACGCCGCCGCGCCGACCACGCCGTGGCCCGGCAGCACCGCACGGCGCTCGCTCGCCGGCGCGGTGGCGCTGACCGGGTGGTGGCAGGGCTGGCCGGCGACGCACGAGGCGCTGCAGGCGCTCGCCGGCCGGCGCGTGGTTGCTGCGGCCGGCACGGCGCGGCCGCAGCGCTTCTTCGACATGCTGCGCGCCGCGGGCATCGACGCGACGCCGCTGGCCCTGCCCGACCACCACGACTACGCCGCCCTGCCCTGGCCGGCCGACACGGCCGATGTGATCGTGACCGAGAAGGACGCGGTCAAGCTCGACCCGAACCGCATGGGCAAGGCCCGCGTCTGGGTCGCGCCGCTAGACTTTGCGCTAGCTGCCGCACTCGTGAACGAGATCGCGGCGCTGCTCCCTCCTCCGCCGGCAAGGAACGACCATGGACAACCGACTGCTTGAACTGCTGGTGTGCCCGCTGTGCAAGGGCCCGCTGCAGCACCAGCGCCCGCCGCATCACGAACGCCAGGAACTGGTGTGCCCCGCCGACCGTCTCGCCTTCCCGGTGCGCGACGGCATTCCCGTGATGCTGGAGAGCGAAGCGCGTTCGCTCGACGAATCCGCCCCGCCGATTGCCACCGTGAGCTGAGGCGGTGGCCTTCACCGTCCTGATCCCGGCACGGCTCGCGTCGACGCGCCTGCCGCGCAAGCCGCTCGCCGACATCGCCGGCGTGCCGATGGTGGTGCGCGTGGCGCAGCGTGCGGCCCAGTCGCAGGCGGCGCGGGTGGTCGTCGCGGCCGACGATGCCGAGATCGTCACGGCCTGCCGCACCCACGGCATCGAAGCCGTGGCGACACGCACCGATCACGCCACCGGCAGCGACCGCCTGGCCGAGGCCTGCACCCTGCTCGGAGCGGCCGATGACGCCATCGTGGTCAACGTGCAGGGCGACGAGCCGCTGATCGCGCCGGCCATGATCGACGCCTGCGCCGCGCTGCTGGCCGAACGTGCCGACTGCGTGATGAGCACCGTCGCGCACGCCATCGACGACGTGGCCGACCTGCGCAATCCGAACGTCGTGAAGCTGGTGTGCGATGCCGCCGGCCGGGCGCTGTACTTCTCGCGTGCGCCGCTGCCCTGGTGGCGCGACGGCTATGCCGAGGGCATCGCGGCGCTGTCCGATCCGCCGCCGCTGCGCCATGTCGGGCTGTATGCCTACCGCGCTGGCTTCCTGCGCCGCTTTCCCTCGCTGCCGCCGAGCCCGCTCGAAGCGCTGGAATCGCTGGAGCAACTGCGTGTGCTGTGGCACGGCGAGCGCATCGCCGTCCACCTGAGCGCCTCGCGTCCCGGCCCGGGCGTCGACACGCCGGAAGACCTGGCGCGCGTGCGTGCGCTCTTCGCCTGACGCCCGCTCCCACGCGACAGCGGCCCCACGGCACCCGCGGCGATAATCGCGCCCCCAGCCTCGCGCCCCCGCCGCGCGACGACCATAGAGAACGAGGACAAGCAATGAGACTGATTCTTCTGGGCGCGCCGGGCGCCGGCAAGGGCACGCAGGCGGCCTTCATCTGCCGCAAGTACGGCATCCCGCAGATCTCGACCGGCGACATGCTGCGCGCGGCCGTGAAGGCGGGCACGCCGCTGGGCGTGGCCGCGAAGAAGGTCATGGACTCGGGCGGCCTCGTGAGCGACGACCTCATCATCGGCCTCGTGAAGGAGCGCATCGCGCAGCCCGACTGCGCCAACGGCTTCCTGTTCGACGGCTTTCCCCGCACCATTCCGCAGGCCGACTCGATGAAGGCGGCCGGCGTCAAGCTGGACTTCGTGCTCGAGATCGACGTGCCCGACGAAGCCATCATCGAGCGCATGAGCGGGCGCCGCGTGCACCCGACTTCGGGACGCACGTACCACCTCAAGTTCAATCCGCCCAAGATCGAAGGCCGCGACGACGAGACCGGCGAGCCGCTGATCCACCGCGACGACGACCACGAAGACACGGTGCGCAAGCGCCTCGAGGTCTACCAGAGCCAGACGCGCCCGCTGGTCGCCTACTACTCGGACTGGGCCGCCTCGGGCGACGCGGCAGCGCCGAAGTACCGCAAGATCAGCGGCACCGGCAGCGTCGATGAAATCACCGCGCGCGCGCTGGCCGCGCTCGCCTGAACCAGATTCTTTCAAGGAGTACCGCATGGACATCGCAGGCAAGGTTTTCATCGTCACCGGCGGGGCCTCGGGCCTTGGCGAAGGCACGGCGCGCATGCTGGCCGCCAACGGCGCCAAGGTCGTGATCGCCGACCTGCAGGCCGACAAGGGCGAAGCGCTCGCCAAGGAACTGACTGGCGCTGCCTTCGTGAAATGCGACGTGAGCCAGGAGGCCGATGGCCGCGCCGTGGTCGAGCGCGCCGTGTCGATCGGCAAGCTGATGGGCCTCGTCAACTGCGCCGGCATCGCCCCGGCGGTGAAGACGGTGGGCAAGGACGGCGCGCATCCGCTGGCCGTGTTCGCCAAGGTCGTCACCGTCAATCTGATCGGCAGCTTCAACATGATCCGGCTCGCCGCCGAGGCGATGAGCAAGAACGAGCCCGAGTCCACCGGCGAACGCGGCGTGCTCATCTCCACCGCCAGCGTCGCCGCCTACGACGGCCAGATCGGCCAGGCGGCCTACTCCGCCTCCAAGGGCGGCGTGGTCGGCATGACGCTGCCGATCGCTCGCGATCTCGCGCGCAACGGCATCCGCAACATGACCATCGCGCCGGGCATCTTCGGCACGCCGATGCTGTTCCAGATGCCGCAGGAAGTGCAGGACGCGCTGGCCGCGGGCGTGCCCTTCCCCAGCCGCCTCGGCACGCCGGCCGACTACGCGAAGCTCGTGCATCAGATCGTCACCAACGACATGCTCAACGGTGAGGTGATTCGCCTCGACGGGGCGATCCGGCTGGCGCCGAAGTAAGGCTGCACGGCTCCACCGAAAAGGCGCGACACATGTCGCGCCTTTTCTTTTGGCCGTGCTCGCCGTCCAATGGGCCGACATTCACCTGAAGGCACCGCGATGAACTCCGAGCGCGACAAGATGCTGGCCGGCCAGCTGTATGACCCGAACGATGGCGAACTCGTCGCCGGTCGCGAACGCGCGCGCGATCTCTGCCAGGCGCTCAACGCCAGCCGCGAAGCGGACCAGGAGCCGCGCCGCCGCATCCTCGTCGAGCTGTTCGGCGCCGGCGGCGACACGGTCTGGATGCAGCCGCCCTTCTTCTGCGACTACGGCAGCAACATCACGCTCGGCGAGCGGGTGTTCTTCAACTTCAACTGCGTGGTGCTCGACGTGTGCCGCGTGACGATCGGCAGCTTCACGCTGTTCGGCCCCGCGGTGCAGATCTACACCGCCATGCATCCGCTCGATGCGGCGCTGCGGCGGCAGCAGGAGTACGGCAAGCCGGTCGAGATCGGCGCCGACGTGTGGGTCGGCGGCGGCGCCATCATCCTGCCGGGCGTTCGCATCGGCTCGCGTGCGGTCATCGGTGCGGGCAGCGTGGTCACCCGCGACGTGCCGGACGCGGTATTCGCAGCCGGCAACCCCTGCCGCGTGATCCGCGACATCGGCGCGGCCGACCCGAACCCCACTACTCGATCTTGAACTCGAACTCCTGCGTGGCGACCACTTCGCCGGCGCCCGAACTGCACCTGTACTGAAGCATCGCGTTGCGCACTGCGGCGTGGAAAACGCGCGGGCCGGAGAGGATGGTCACCTCCTGCACCACGCCGTCGCGGATCGTGGCCTGCGCGCGCACGATGACCTCTTCGCCCTCCTTGAGCGCGCGCGCGGGCAGCGAAGGCTTGACCTGCGTGGGGCAGGCCACGCCCATCTCCGCGCGCCCGCTCGGCGCCGCCGGTGGCGGCGCGGGCGGAGGCGGCGGCGCGATGATGGCCGGCGTCGGTGGCGGCGCCTGGACGGATTCGACGACGGGCGCCGTCGACGTGGTGGGCGCGCGCACTTCGGGCGGCGGCACGTACGGCGGCGGCGGCGCCTCCACCTTCGGCATCTTCGGCTCGGGGCGCTTGATTTCCTTGGGCGGCGGCGGTGGTGGCGGGGGCGGCGGCGGGATGATGACCTCCTGGATCACCGCGGCCTCCATCGGCTTCTTGATAATCTCCAGCCCACGGCGGGCGGTGCCGCTGACCAGGGCCCAGCCCACCAGCACGTGCACGGCAAAAACCACGGTCCATCCCATGGCGCGCCGGGTAGGATCGCTGCCGGCATATTTCCGGCGATGCAGGATGGCGGCGCTCATTTGACGAACTGCTCGCTGCCGATCACGGCCAGCTTCGAGAGCCCCTTGCGCTTGGACGTGGACAGCACATTGGCGAACACCGCGTACTGGCAGTCCTTGTTCGGGCGGATGTGCACTTCGGGCTGCGGGTTCA
>JAKFDI010000102.1:0-2623 GCA_036676235.1 Rhizobacter sp.
CGTCGAAGAGACCAGCGCCTCGATGGAACAGATGACGGCGTCGATCTCGCAGAACACCGAGAACGCGCGCGTCACCGATGGCATGGCCACCAAGGCGGCCGGCCAGGCGACCGAAGGCGGTGAGGCCGTGAAGGCGACGGTGGCGGCGATGAAGCAGATCGCCCAGAAGATTGGAATCATCGACGACATCGCCTACCAGACCAACCTGCTGGCGCTGAACGCGGCCATCGAAGCGGCCCGGGCCGGCGAGCACGGCAAGGGCTTCGCCGTGGTGGCCGCCGAGGTGCGCAAGCTGGCCGAGCGCAGCCAGGTCGCCGCGCAGGAAATCGGCACGGTGGCGAGTTCCAGCGTGGAACTGGCCGAGCGCGCCGGCAAGCTGCTCGACGAGATGGTGCCGAGCATCAAGAAGACCTCCGACCTGGTGCAGGAGATCACCGCGGCGTCGGAGGAGCAGTCCTCCGGCGTCAGCCAGATCAACGCGGCCGTGACGCAGCTCAGCCAGACCACGCAGCAGAACGCATCCAGCTCCGAAGAACTCGCCGCCACCGCCGAAGAGATGAGCAGCCAGGCCGAACAACTGCAGCGCACCATGGCCTTCTTCAAGCTGGCCGGCGGCACCGCTGCGCGCGCGGAGAGCGCCCTGCCGGCGCGGCGCGCCGTCGCCGCGGCCAAGGCCTCGTCCAAGCGAGCCGGCCCGCCGGCCGCGAAGCCCGCCCATGCGTTCGCGGACGCGGTGGACGAGTCCGAGTTCTCCCGCTTCTGAGGCGCACCCATGAGTACAGCCCTTCAAACCCGCACGCGGCACGCCGGCGCGACAGCGCCGCAGGCAAGCGCCGAACCCGCCCAGTACCTCACCTTCATGCTGGCCGGCGAGGTGTTCGCCATCGGCATCCTCGCGATCAAGGAAATCATCGAGTACCGCGGCCTGACCGAGGTGCCGATGATGCCGCCCAGCGTGCGCGGCGTGATCAACCTGCGCGGCGCCGTGGTGCCGGTGATGGACCTGCTGGCGCGCTTCGGCCGGCCGTCGAGCGAGGTGACCAAGCGCACCTGCATCGTCATCGTCGAAGTCGAGGCGGCGCAGGAGCGCCACGTCATCGGCGTGGTGGTCGATGCGGTCAACGAGGTGCTGGACATTCCGGCCTCGGAGATCGAACCGCCGCCCGCTTTCGGCGCGCGCATCCGCAGCGATTTCATCCAGGGCATGGGCAAGGTGCGCGACAAGTTCGTGATCCTGCTCGATGCCAATCACGTGCTCTCGCTCGACGAGATCGGCACGCTGCTCCCCATCGACGCGACGGCAGATTCCGTCGTCGCGAACTGACACCCTGAAAGACTTTCCATGAACTGGTTCCTGCGCCTGAAGCTCGCACACAAGCTGCTGCTGACTTTTCTGACCTGCTCCGTGCTGACGGCCGCCGTCGGGCTGTACGGGCTATGGCGCATTGCCGACATGGGAGCCATGCTGAGCGAGACCTACAGCCACGTCGTGCTCCCGGCGCAGCACGTGGCCGAGGCCTCGGCGCGGCTCACCGCGCACTCGCGGGCATACGTGCGGCTGCCGGCGCTGAAGGACCGCAACGACGTGAAGGGGGCGGTGACCCGCGCCGGCGCGCACTTCGAGAAGTTTCAGAAGGCGCTCGACGAGTACAAGGGCACCCACCTGTCCGACAAGGAGCTCGAACTGGTGAAGCGGGTCGAGGGGATGATCCCGAACTACCTGGCGCAGAACAACACGGTGGCCGACCTGGCCGCTGCCGGTAAGTTCGGCGAGGCTGCCGTTCTGAGCAACGAGGACGCGCGCAAGGCCATCAACGGCCTTGAGGCGGCGATGGCCGACATCATCGAAGAGCTGTCGGGCCAGGCCGCGGCCACCAACGCGACCGCCGAGCGCACGGTCGCCGACACGCGTGTGTTCATGATGGGTCTGATTGCCGGCGCGGTGCTCCTCGCCGTCCTGCTCGGGCTGGGCGTGACGCGCATGGTCACGCGCCAGATCGGCGGAGAACCGGGGCATGCGGTGAGCGTGCTGCGCCGCGTTGCCGACGGCGATCTGAACATCGACATCGCCCTGCGCCGTGACGACGACAGCAGCCTGCTCTTTGCCGTGCGCCAGATGGTGGCGCGCCTCAAGCAGGTGATCGACGGCCAGCGCCGCGTGGTCGATGCCGCGGGACGCGGCGAGTTCGACGAACGCATCGAACTCACCGGTCTGCAGGGTTTTCAGCAGGAAATGGGCAAGGGCTTGAACGACCTGGTTGAAACCACCGGCAGCAGCATCGGCGACGTCGTTCGTGTGATGGGCGCCATGTCCGAAGGCGACCTCACCCAGACGATCAACGGCGCCTACGCCGGCTCCTTCGCCGAGATGAAGGAATATGTCAACAACACCGTGGCCAAGCTTTCGCAGGTGGTGACCGAGGTCAACGGCGGCGCCGAAGCGCTGGCCGGCGCTTCCGAAGAAGTGAGCGCCACGGCGCAATCGCTGAGCCAGGCGTCGAGCGAGCAAGCTGCGGGCGTCGAAGAGACCAGCGCCTCGATGGAACAGATGACGGCGTCGATCTCGCAGAACACCGAGAACGCGCGCGTCACCGATGGCATGGCCACCAAGGCGGCCGGCCAG
>JAKFDI010000103.1:0-260609 GCA_036676235.1 Rhizobacter sp.
TCTCGCGCAAGAGGTCCAAATCCTTGCCTTGAATCGCCGCCTTCGCCGGTGCCGCCATCTGTTCCTCCTGCGCTACAGCAGGAGTACATCAAATCATTCTTATTTTGTCTACACCCTCTCAGGGCGAACGGGGGGACACAGACTCTCGGACGCTCAGCCTACGTCGCGTTCGCGCCGCGAGCGCTCGAACAGCGTGTTCAGCTCGCCTTGCGGAATCTGCTGCTCGGCGTAGGTCACCGTACCGTGGTCGCGCAACTCGCGTGCGCTGCGGCGCACGAGGCCCAGCGCCGAGCGGGCGATGGAGCCGCCGACGCTGATGCGCTGCACGCCCGCGTCGATCAGCGCCCGCGCGTTCGCCCCGGCCTCGTTCAGCCCGACGACGAGGTTGATCGGCCCCTTGATCTCGCGCACCAGCGTGCCGGCGCGCGCCACGTCGGTCACGCCGGGCGCGAACACGCAGTCGGCGCCGGCTTCGAGGTAGCGGTTGCCGCGGCGGATGGCGGCCTGCATCGCGCCCTCGCCGCCCACCTGGAACACATCGGTGCGTGCCGTGAGCACGAAGGCGCCGCCCGAGGCCGTGATCGCAGCGCGCGCAGCGGCGATGCGTGCGGCGGCGGTGTCTTCGTCGAACAGCGCGCCGTGCTCGCTGTCGGCGTCTTCGAGGTTGCAGCCGGCCGCGCCGGCGGCGATGGCCGCGCGCACCGTCTGGCCGACCTCCTCGGGCGTGTCGCCGTAGCCCGCCTCCAGATCGGCGTTCACGGGGATCGCCACCGCGGCCGCGATGCGGCGGATCGCGTCCAGCATCTCGTCGCGCGAGACGGCCATGGCGGCATCGTGCACGTTGTAGTCGGGCTTGCCGAGCGAGAAGGCGATGCCGGCGCTGGTGGTGCCGATGGCCGCGAACCCTTCGCTGGCCAGCAGCACGGCGCTGCCGGCGTCCCAGGCGTTGGGCATGACGAAGCCGCGGTCGGCCTGGTGCAGATCGAGAAAGGCGCGGCCGCGTGCGGCCGTGAGGGTGTGCGACATGGGCGTCTCCGGTTGAACGAATGCGCCATCCTGCGACGTGCAGCCATGTGCGTCAAACTCATAATGCTTCTTGGATCGATCGGGATTTCGCATGGATCGGGAGCGCAGATGGATTCGTCAGCCCTGGAAACCTTTCTCACGGTGCACCGCTGCGGTGGCGTCTCGGCCGCGGCCGCGGTGCTGTCGCGCACGCAATCGGCCATCAGCCGGCGCCTCGCGCTGCTTGAGCAAGAACTGGGTGCGCCGCTGTTCGAGCGCGTGGGCCGCGGGCTGGTGCTGAGCGAGATCGGCGCGGCCATGCTGCCGCATGCGGAGCGGGTGGCGGCGGCCGTGGGCGACGCGCAGGCCGCGGCGCAGGCGGCGATGACGGGCAGCGCCGGCAGCGTGCGCGTGGCCGCCGTGGGCACGCTCGCCAATGCGGCGCTGGCCGCGGTGCTGCGCGGCGTGCGGGAGAAGCATCCGGGGCTCGATCTGCGTTTGCAGACGGCGACGAGTGCCGAAGTCAGCGCCAAGGTGCGCGCGGGCGAGGCGACGGTCGGGCTGCGTTACTTCGAGGATGCCTCGCCCGACCTGGACTGCCGCGTGATCGGGCACGAAGGCCTGGTCGTGGCTTGCCCGCCCGCGCATGCGCTCGCCGGCCGGCGCGTCAAGTCGCTCGCACGGTTGGCCGGCGAGCGGTGGCTCGCCTTTCCGCTGGCGGAGCGGCGCGGCGAAAGTTTTGCCGCCTCGGTGTTCGCGCAGTTCCTCACGCGCGGCATCGACCACATCGACTGGGTCGCCATCGACGGCCTGACGGCGCAGAAGCGCCTGGTCGAGGCCGGCTTCGGCCTGGCGCTGCTGCAGGCCGGCGCCATCGAGGACGAACTCGCGCGTGGCGAACTGGCGCTCGTGCGTGTCGACGACCTGGACGTGAGCATCCCGGTCGCGCGCGTGGTGCGGCGCGGCGGCTATCTCAGCGGCGGCACGCGGGCGGTGATCCAGGCGCTGGAAGGCGTCCGGCCGCCGCCGCCGGTGCGCGCACGCACGCGGCGCTGAGCGGCCAGGTCGGTCTTCCGCGAGCGCGCGCCGGCTGTGCCTACAGCCGCCATGCGCCGCGCCGATACTGCGGCATGCAGATTCCAGCCCGCCGCTTCGCCCACAGCATGGTCGCCCGACTCGTGCTCATCGGTTTGCTGGTGGTCTTGAGTGCCGCGGCGCTGCGGTACGTGCTGCTGAGCAGCTGGCTGCGCGAGGATCTGGAGGCGCTGATCTCGGCGGAGCGGCTGGCCATTGCGCATTTCGTTGCCGACGATGTCGAGGGCAAGCTCGAGCAGCGTCGCGTGCTGCTCGAGCGCATGGCGCACTCCCTGCCGCTGGAACTGCTCGACCAGCCCGAGCCACTGCGCGAGTGGCTGCGCATGCGGCATGAACTCGTGCCGCTGTTCTCGCTCGGGTTCCGGGCGATCGGCGCCGACGGCGGCATCGTCGCCGACTATCCGCCGGCGCCGCAGCAAGCGGCCACCCCGCAGGACGACGAAGCGGTGCGTGAAGCGCTCGCGGGCCGGCCGGCCATTGGCAGGCCGTTCGCCGACGCGGCGCCGGAGCGGGCCGCCCTGTCGATGAGCGTGCCGCTGCGCGACCGGTCCGGCGCCGTGCGTGGCGCGCTCGTCGGGCTGGTGCCGATCTCGGCCTTCGACTTCCACGACATACCGAGCCAGAACACGGACGAGGGTGCCGGCGGCCTGCTGCTGATCTCGCCGCGCGACAAGCTGTTCCTGTCGTCCACCGACCCGTCGATGGTCCTGCGGCCCACGCCTGCCGAGGGAATCAACCGCCTGCACGACCGCGCGATGCAGGGCTACCGCGGCACCGGGATCACGGTCAATGCCAAAGGCGTGGAAGAGTTCTCGGCGATGGTGTCGGTGCCGTCCACCGGCTGGTTCGTCGTGGCGCGCATTCCGACGGCCGATGCATTCGCCGCCGTGGCGCGAATCCGCACCATCTTGCTGCGCGGCACTGTGCTGGGCGTGGTGATGGTGCTGCTGCTCGTGGCCGGCCTGTGCTGGTGGGAGTTCAGGCCGCTGTTCGAGGCCGCCCGCGACGCCGACGCCATGACCCGCGGCGATGCGCCGCTGCAGCCCCTGCGGGTGCGGCGCGACGACGAGGTCGGCCACCTGACGGCGGCGTTCAACCGGCTGCTGCTGAAGCTGGACGGCAGCCAGCGCGAACTCGCGCGCATGGCGCACCACGACAGCCTGACCGGCCTGCCCAACCGCCGCCTGCTGGCCGATCGGCTGCAGCAGGCGCTGTCGCGTGCCCGGCGCAACAGGACGTGCCTGGCCCTGCTGGTGATGGACCTCGACAGCTTCAAGCCGATCAACGATGCCCACGGCCACGAGGGCGGAGACCGCGCCCTGCGCACGATCGCCCGACGCCTTGCCGATGCGCTGCGGCAGAACGACACGCTCGCGCGCGTCGGCGGCGACGAATTCGTCCTGCTGGCCACCGACCTCGGCAGCGCCGAGGTCGCGGTGCGGGCGGCGCAGGCCATCGCCTCCAAATGCATCGCCATCGCTTCGCAGCCGCTTGGCATCGAGGCGGTCGACACCTGCCTCGGCGTCTCGATCGGCATTGCCGTCTGCGATGGATGCGGCAACGTCGATGAACTGCTGAACGCCGCTGATCAGGCGATGTACGCAGCCAAGCAGGCCGGCGGCGGGCGCTATGTGCTGGCGGACCGCGTTGCGGGACCGGCGGACGCGGCTCTCGCCTGCGAGCGCTTCCAGCGCACGGCCCACGTTGACAGCGGCGCGAACGCCGCCACCAGCTCGGCACCGAGCGGCGTGAGCGCATAGCCGCCGTCCCCGTGGCCGACGAGCCCGGCGGCGCGCAGCTCGGCGAGGCGCTGGTTGAGCACGCTGGGGGACACCTCGCCGCAGCGCTCCTGCAGCGCCCGGAACGTCATCGCGCCGGCGCTCAGTTCCCACAGCACCCGCAGCATCCAGCGGCGCTGCAGCAGTTGCATCATGTCGTTGATGGCCTGCTTGGCCGTCGCCGCGGATGCGGACGGGGATGAAAGAGTCTTCTTCATGTGGGGATGCTATGAAAATCGTAGCGATGCAGGATGCGGCGTGACATGCTACGACTTCCGTAGCGTCCTGATCATCAGGAGAAAAACCCATGAGCCGCATCGCACCCGTGGCCCCGCCGTACGACGACGAACTTCAGGCCGCCTTCGACGCCATCACGCCCCCGGGGCGCACGCCGCTGCTGCTGTTTCGCACGCTCGGCGTGTCGCGCCGCGTCTACCAGCGGTTTCGCGCGGGCGGGCTGCTTGACCGCGGGCCGCTGTCGCTGCGGCACCGCGAGATCGTCATCCTGCGCATCTGCGCGCTGCATCGCTGCGAGTACGAATGGGGCGTTCACGTCAGCGTGTTTGCTGCGAAGGCGGGGTTCACCGACGAGCAGATTGCGGCCACCGTGGACGGCCGCCCCGCCGCGTGGGATGCAGCCGAGACCGCGCTGCTGGCCGCCTGCGAGGAGATGGACCGCAGCACCTGCCTCGCCGATGCGAGCTGGTCGCGGCTGCGCGAGCACTTCGACGAGCAGCAGGTACTGGAGGTGATGGCGCTGGCCGGCTTCTACCGCACGGTGTGCCTGCATGCGAACGTGCTGCAGTTGCCGCCCGAGCCGTTCGCGGCGCGCTTTCCGGCGTGATGCGCTTCAGCGCAAGGTATAGAGCACGCCGATGCCCGCCGCATAGCACCCGAGCACGATCCACGAGTCGATGCCCATGCGCCCGACGGTGCGGTCGCGGCGCTCGATCATGCCGATGAGGTAGACGGTCGCAAGAACAATGGCGAGCAGCGCGGCGAACCCGGCAAACCGCCCGGCCTCGACCATCACCGGCCCGCCGGGATGCAGCGCGTCGACGATGACGAGAGTGGCCAGGTTGAAGACGATGGCGCCGAGCGCATCGCCAAGCGCCATCTCGTAGCGGCGCAGCCGAACCGCTGCGGTCACCGTGCTGATTTCCGGCAGCGAGGTCGCCATTGACAGGGCCACCGCGCCGAAGAAGCTGGTGCCCAGGCCCGTCTGTTCGGCCAGTGCCTCGCCGCTGGTGGCAAGCGCATAGCCGGCGACGAGGATGACGGCGCCGACGCCGGCGGTCTGCAGGATCAACCGCTGCAGCGAGGGGTCGGCCTTGCCGTCGTCGTCATCGGCGCGGCGCGGTGCGGGCACGGAGCGGTGCGTCGGCACCCAGGAGCACAGGCGTCGGGACTTCGCGATCACGAACACCGCACCGACAAACGCCGCGAGCAGCAGCCAACTCCACGCCCCCATGCCGGCTACGCGCACGTCGCCTGCGACTGTGGCAGCGGCCACGATTGCCAGCAGCAGGATGCCGAGCGCCCCTTGCAACAGCAGCAAGGGATCGGCCGGCGTGGAGGTGAGCGCGTGCCGTCGGCCATAGACGGCATCGGCGCCGGCGAGGATCACGAAATTCAGGCAGACGCTGCCGAGGATGTTGTTGACCGCGAGTGCCGGCACGCCGCCGAGCGTGGCCGACACGGCGACGGCGACTTCGGGGAGGGCGGTCACGCCGCCGAGCAGCAGCACGCCCAGCACTTCGCGGCCGAGGCCGGTGCGCTCGGCGATGCGGTCGGCGCAGCGAGCCAGGTGCGTGCCCGCGAGCCACACGGCGACCGCCGCCGCGGCGAACGCGCCGGCGTTGGCCCAGGGCGACAGATCGTCCAGCACGCGGAGCCTGTCGCGAAGGTGTCCTCTCGTCCGCTCAGCCCGGCGGCCGCATCAGCGTGCTCTTGCCGAACAGGCTTTCGATCAGATCGACGGCCACCTCGGCGGTGGCGTTGCGCACGTCGAGCGCGGGGTTGAGTTCCACCACGTCGAGCGAGGCCATGCGGCCGGTGTCGGCAATCATCTCCATGCACAGCTGCGCTTCGCGGTAGGTCGGGCCGCCTTTCACGGTGGTGCCCACGCCGGGCGCGACGGCGGGGTCGAGAAAGTCGACGTCGAAGCTCACGTGCAGGTGCGTGTTGGCGTCCAGCGTGGCGAGCGCGAGTTCCATCGCGTGGCGCATGCCCATCTCGTCGATGTAGCGCATGTCGAAGACCTCGAGCCCCATCTCGTGCACGAAGCGCTTTTCGCCTTCGTCCACGCTGCGGATGCCGATCTGGCGGATCCACTTCGGGCTGATGGCCGGCACGTGACCGCCGATCTCGATCAACTCCTTCGGCCCCTTGCCGCACAGGCACGCGACCGGCATGCCGTGCAGGTTGCCGCTGGGGGTCAGTTCGTCGGTGTTGAAGTCGGCATGCGCGTCGAGCCAGAGAATGCGCAGCTTCTTCTTGGCTTCGCGGCAGTGGCGCGCCACCGCGCTGATGGAGCCGAGCCCGAGGCAGTGGTCGCCGCCCAGCAGCACCGGCAGGTGGCCCGCCGCCAGCTCGCCGTGCACCGCGTCGTGCACGAGCTGGTTCCAGGCCACCACCTCCATCAGGTGCCGGTAGCCGCCCACCGGCGCGAGCCAGGGGTTGGGCGGGCCGGCGAGGTTGCCGCGGTCCACCACCTCGAAGCCGAGGTTGCGCAGCGTCGGCACGATGTTCGCCACGCGCAGCGCCTCCGGCCCCATGCTCGCGCCGCGCGCGCCGGCGCCGACGTCGGTGGGCGCGCCGATGAGGCTGAGCTGGCGGTTCATGGCGATGCGTGTTCGGCCTTAGAAGTCGCCCTCGTCGCTTCCGGCGACGAAGCCGTACTCCGCCTCCAGCAAGGCCCATGCCTCCTCGGCCGTCTCGACGAAGCGGAACAGCTCCACGTCACGCGGCGAGATCATGCCGGTCTCCACCAACAGCTCGAAGTTCACGAGCCGCGTCCAGAACTCGCGCCCGAACAGCAGGATGGGCCGGCGCCGCGACTTGCCGGTCTGCACCAGCGTCATCACCTCGAACAGCTCATCCAGCGTGCCGAAGCCGCCGGGAAAGCACACCAGCGCCACGCTGCGCATCAGGAAGTGCATCTTGCGCAGCGCGAAATAGTGGAACTGGAAGCACAACTCGGGCGTGATGTACGGGTTGGGCATCTGCTCGTGCGGCAGCACGATGTTCATGGCGATGCTCTTGCCGCCCACCTCGAAGGCGCCGCGGTTGCCCGCTTCCATGATGCCGGGGCCGCCGCCGGTGACCACGTGCACGGGCGTCGGCCAACTGGCGGTATGCGTGGTGATGAGGGCCGCGAAGCGGCGCGCCTCTTCGTAGAAGTGCGACATCTTCAGCTGCATCTCGGCGTGCTTGACGAGCTTGTCGTCGTCGAGCGCCTGCGCCTGCTCGAGCGAGCGCTGCGCCACTTCGGGCGGCTGGATGCGGGCGCTGCCGAAGATCACCACCGTGGAGCGGATGTTCTGCTCCTGCTGGATGAGTTCGGGCTTGAGCAGCTCGAGCTGCATGCGCACGGGGCGCAACTCCTCGCGCAGCAGGAACTCGGTGTCGGCGAAGGCGAGGCGGTAGGCGCTTTCGGGGCCTTCGTAGCGCGAAGGCGGCTGCGCGGCGGCGGCTTCCTGTTCGGCGCTCGGGAAGTTGCGCGCGGTGAGGTCGGTGCGTTGATCCATGAGTCAGCTTAACGCCGCGCGCCCATGCGCCTGGCGTGAAAAGAACGCATTGCGGCGCGGTTTCAGGCCGCCGCGAGGAGGCCGAAGATGGTGTCGCGCGCGGCGGGCGTGCTGGCGAGCACCGAACTGCTGCGCAGCACCGGTGCACGATCGCGAGCTTCGATCAGCGCGCCGCTCTCGCGCACCAGCAGCGCCCCCGCGGCCGCGGCCCAGGGGCGCACCTCGTGTTCCCAGAACGCATCCACGCGGCCTGCGGCCACGTAGGCGAGTTCGAGCGACCGCGAGCCCGAGCGCCGCACCCGGCCGAAGGTGCTCGACACGCGTCCGAGTTCGCCCATGTACAGCGGCATGCGCGGACTCGAGAGCGCGGGGAACACGGTGGCCGCGCGGCCTTGAGCAGGCGCCGGCGGCGCAGCGCAGCGGATCGGCACGCCGTTGAGCACCGCGCCGCGGCCGCGGATGGCACCGAAGAACTCGTTGCGGCAGGGCTCGTAGACCACGCCGATCTGCGGCTCGCCATCGATCACCAGGGCGATCGACACGGCGTACTGGGGCAGGCTGCGCAGGTAGTTCTCCTGGCCGTCGAGCGCGTGCACCACCCACACCGGCCCGGCGGCGTCGGCCGGTTCCGCGTCGAGCCGGCCCACGAAGCCGTGGGCGGGAAAGAGCCGCAGCACCACGTCGCGCACCAGCGCCTCGGCCTCGCGCTCGATGTCGGCGGCCACGGCGGCCGGCTGGTCGTGCGTGAACAGCACTTCGTTGAGCCGCGAACGGGAGGCGAGCAGGTGGGTGCCGGCGGCATACGCGGCCCGCTCTGCGGCCTGGGCGGCACGGGAAAGATCGGTCATCGCGGCGGCTCCAGCAGGTTCACGTAGTCATGCTGCGCGGTGTTGATCACCGAGCTGCGGAATTCGACCGGCTGATCGCCGAGGCCGATGGCCGTGCGGCGCACCACCAGCACCGGCGCGCCGAGCGGCAGCGCCAGCGCGCGTGCGGCCCGGCGGTCGGCTGCACCGGTGCGGGCGCGTTCGCGCGCGCGCACCACCGTCAGGCCGAACTCGGACTGGTAGAGCGGGTACAGGCCGCCCGGCTGCGCGGCGAGCCGTTCGCGCAGCGGCTTCTCGGCGAGGCCCTTGAAGGCGGCGGCCGACAACGACACCCGCTCCAGCGCCACCGGCATCCCGTCGAGCGAGGTCAGGCTGTCGAGCTGCAGCAGCGGATCGCCCTCGCGCAGCCCGAGCGCCGCCGCCGCCTCGGCGCCGGCGCGCACGCGCTCGAACGCCAGCAGCTCGCTCGACGGTGAAGCGCGCGCGCCGGTGGTGGACTCGAGATTGAAGAACCGCAGCACCGAGCGCTCGCGGCTCAGGCTCGCGACGAAGGTGCCGCGGCCCTGGCGGCGGGCGACGATGTGCTCGGACGCCAACTCGTCGACGGCCTTGCGCAGGGTGCCGATGGAGACCTGGAAGGCGCCGGCGAGTTCGGTCTCGCTCGGCAACGTCTGGCCGGCGCGATAAGTGCCGGCCTGAATGGCGCCGAGCAGCGCGCGCTTGACGGCGCGATACAGGGGCATGCCGGTATCTTCAGGCGCAAGTGGCTGAAAGACCGCGGCGGTGGACAGGGCCGGCATGGCGGCGAATGTATCCGTGTGAGATGGATGAATCAAGTCATATGGATGACATGGATGAAATGCTGAACCGGTGCGCATGGGCAAGGGTCAACGCGTTTGCGCGGCGGCCCCTCACCCCAGCCCTCTCCCGCGGGGCGGGAGAGGGAGTCGTTCGGTCGCCTTCGTCGAGAGTGGCGCCGGCAACGGCCAACAGAGAAGTGAAGCGGCACCCGACATGGGAGGCGGGAATTTCTCCCTCTCCACCGCGGGGGGAGAGGGTAGGGGTGAGGGGCCTTCGCGCCGCTGCGTTCGTCATCGCAGCTTGCGGCACGGACTCAGATACGCCGTGCCCCGCACACCCCGCACACCGCGCAATCCGCCTGCCGCTTCACCCGCATTTCCGTCCACTCCATCGAGCGGGCGTCGAGCATCTGCAGCCGCCCCGCGAGCGAGCTGCCCACGCCGGCTAGCAGCTTCAGCGCCTCGGCCGCCTGCATCGTGCCGATGATGCCGACCAGCGGCGCGAACACGCCCATCGTCGCGCACCGAGCCTCCTCGAAGGCGGCGTCGGGCGGAAAGATACAGGCGTAGCACGGCGCTTCGGCGTCGCGTGTGTCGTAGACCGAGATCTGCCCGTCGAAGCCGATCGCCGCGCCAGCCACCAGCGGTTTTCGCTGGCGCACGCAGGCGGCGTTCACCGCCTGGCGGGTGGCGAAGTTGTCGCAGCAGTCGAGCACCACATCGGCCGCGGCCACCAGCGCGTCGAGTTCGGCTGCGCCCACGCGCCGGCGCACCGTCACGATGCCGGCCTCGGGGTTGATCGCGGTCATGGCGATGGCCGCCGAATCGGCCTTGGGCGTGCCGATGCGTGCGGTGGTGTGAGCGATCTGGCGCTGCAGGTTGGTGAGGTCGACCACGTCGTCGTCGACGACGGTGATGCGCGCGAGCCCGGCCGTCGCGAGGTACAGCAGCGCCGGCGAGCCGAGGCCCCCGGCACCGATGACGAGCGCGTGCGAGTCGAGCAGCCGCTGCTGGCCCTCGACGCCGAGCTCGTCGAGCAGGATGTGGCGGGAGTAGCGCAGCAGCTGGTCGTCATTCATCGCGCCAGCATAAAAGCAAACGCCCGCGCGGGGCGGGCGTCTGGTGTGCGAGCGGCGGTGCTCAGTTGGTCGTGGTCTCGGGCTTGCGCTCGGTCATGGTCTTGCTCACGGCGACCTGCTTGCCCTTCAGGCGGTTCAGCGCCTGCAGGAGCTGGAAGTCCTCTTCCGAGCCGAACTGCGGCAGGGGCTTGGGCGGCTCGTTGCTCTTGGCCGCCTGCTCCTCGAGGCGCTTGCGCGCTTCCTCGCGGGCCTTGATGCGCGCCGGGTCCTTCTCTTCGGCGCCCTGGCCGCTCTGCAGATGCTGCTCGAGGTCGGCTTCGCGCACGCGCAGAGCGGAGAAGAGGTTGCCCTCGGCGGTCTCGTCGAGCATCACGTCGGGAATGATGCCCTTGGCCTGGATCGACTGGCCGCTGGGCGTGTAGTAGCGCGCGGTGGTGATCTTGAGCGCGGTCTCGGGCGAGAGCTGGCGCACGGTCTGCACCGAGCCCTTGCCGAAGGTCTGCGCGCCCATGATGGTGGCGCGGTCGTGGTCTTGCAGCGCGCCGGCGACGATCTCGCTGGCCGAGGCCGAGCCTTCGTTCACCAGCACGACCAGCGGCACGGTCTTCACCGCATCGGGCAGACGCGCGAGCGGATCGGTGCCGCCGCGGCGCAGGTAGTCGTCGGGCGTGGCCTTGAACACCGCCTTGGATTCGGCGATCTGGCCCTTGGTCGACACCACCACCACGTCGGCCGGCAGGAAGGCGGCGGAGATGGCCACCGAAGCTTCGAGCAGGCCGCCCGGGTCGTTGCGCAGGTCGAGCACCAGACCCTTGAGGTTGGGCTCTTCCTTGTAGATCTCCTCGAGCTTGCGCGCGAAATCGTCGACCGTGCGGTCCTGGAACTGGCTCACGCGCAGCCAGGCGTAGCCCGGCTCGACGATCTTGGAGCGCACGCTCTGCACGCGGATCACGTCGCGCGTGATGGTCACGGGGAAGCTGCGGCTCTCGTTCTTGCGGAAGATGGTGAGCGTGACCTTGGTGCCCGCCTCGCCACGCATGCGCTTGACGGCCTGGTCGAGCGTCATGCCCTTGACGATGCTGTCGTCGATCTTGGTGATGAGGTCGCCGCTCTTGATGCCGGCGCGAAAGGCCGGTGTGCCTTCGATCGGCGAGACGATCTTCACGAGGCCGTCTTCCATGCCGATCTCGATGCCCACGCCGACGAAGCGGCCGGTCGTGCCTTCGCGGAATTCCTTGAAGGACTTCTTGTCGAAGTACTGCGAGTGCGGGTCGAGCCCGGACACCATGCCGCTGATGGCGTCGGTGATGAGCTTCTTCTCGTCGACCACTTCCACGTAGTCGCTCTTGATCATGCCGAACACGGCGGCGAGCTGCTGCAACTCCTCGAGCGGGAGTTGCGCGACCGAGTTGCGGGCAATGGCCTGCACCTGGATCGTCGCCATCGCCCCCGCCAGGGCGCCGACCGCCACCCAACCCGCGACCTTCAGTTTCACGCCCATGACCGTTCCTGATTTCGACAAAGAGAACTCCTGAGTCAGTATAGAACTGCGTTATGCAGCGATGGCCGCTTGGAGGGCCGCAAAAGACCGGAAGTTCACCGTGCGGCAAAGGACGTGCACTGCGCCACGACCTGCGGCCGGTGTTGAAGCTTTTACACAGGCGGCGACGTGCGCCGAGACGGCGCTGTCGCGGCTCAGTGGTCGCACGAAACTTTCTTAGCTCGGCCTTGACGCAGCGCATGATGAGCACTATTCTTCATGCATTGCTTGAGCGACATACGCACTATTGTGCTTGATCCCAAGCGTGCCTGCCTCAAAGGAGAGCCATGAACGCCGTCGTCACCCCGCTCGCCGACCCTCGCGTGGATTACCGCACCGAGCCTGCCGCTTACCGCCACTGGACGCTGGCCTTCGAGGGCGAGGTGGGCCGCCTGTCGCTGAACATCGCCGAAGACGGCGGCATCCGCCCCGGCTACAAGCTCAAGCTCAACAGCTACGACCTGGGCGTGGACATCGAACTGCACGATGCGCTGAACCGCATCCGCTTCGAGCACCCCGAGGTGAAGAGCGTGATCGTCACCAGCCAGAAGGACCGCATCTTCTGTTCGGGCGCCAACATCTTCATGCTGGGTGTATCGAGCCACGCATGGAAAGTGAACTTCTGCAAGTTCACCAACGAGACGCGCAACGGCATCGAGGATTCGTCGAAGCACTCGGGCCTGAAATTCATCGCCGCGGTGAACGGCGCCTGCGCCGGCGGCGGCTACGAGCTGGCGCTGGCGTGCGACGAGATCGTGCTGGTCGACGACCGTTCGTCCTCCGTCTCGCTGCCCGAGGTGCCGCTGCTGGGCGTGTTGCCCGGCACCGGTGGCCTGACACGCGTGACCGACAAGCGCCGTGTTCGCCACGACCTGGCCGACATCTTCTGCACCAGCGTCGAAGGCGTGCGTGGGCAGCGTGCCGTGGATTGGCGGCTGGTCGATGCTTCGGTGAAGCCGGCGCAGTTCGGCGCCTTCGTGCAGGAACGTGCGACGACGCTGGCCGCCGCGAGCCATCGCCCGGCGGGCGCCAAGGGTGTGGCACTGCCGCGCATCGAGCGCGAAGAGAGTGCCGATGCGCTGCGCTACGAACACCTGACGATCGAGATCGACCGCGCCAAGCGCACGGCCACCTTCACCGTGAAGGCGCCGGCCGGTGCGCAGCCGAGCGGCATCGCCGGCATCGAGGCTGCGGGCGCCGCGTGGTGGCCGCTCGCCATGGCGCGCCAGCTCGACGACGCCATCCTCACGCTGCGCACCAACGAGCTCGACATCGGCACGTGGCTGCTGAAGACCGGGGGCGACGCCGCCGCGGTGCTCGCCACCGATGCCCTGCTGCTCGCAAACCAGGACCACTGGTTCGTGCGCGAGACGCTGGGTGCGCTGCGGCGCACGCTGGCGCGACTGGATGTGTCCTCGCGCAGCCTGTTTGCGCTGATCGACGAGGGTTCGTGCTTCGCCGGCACGCTGGCCGAACTCGCCTTCGCGGCCGACCGCGCCTACATGCTGGCTCTGCCCGACGATGCGGCCCGCACGCCCCGGCTGCGCTTGAGCGAAATCAACTTCGGCGCGCTGCCGCTCGTCACCGACCAGTCGCGCCTTGCGCGCCGCTTCCATGAAGAGAGTGGTCCCCTCGATGCCGCCCGCGCCACCATCGGCCGCGCGCTCGATGCCGACGAGGCGCTGGCGCTGGGCCTTGTCACCGCGGCGCCCGACGACATCGACTGGGCCGACGAGATTCGCATCGCCGTCGAAGAGCGCGCGAGCATGTCGCCCGATGCACTGACGGGCCTGGAAGCCAATCTGCGCTTCTCGGGCAAGGAGAACATGGCCACGCGCGTGTTCGGGCGCCTGACGGCATGGCAGAACTGGATCTTCCAGCGGCCCAACGCGGTCGGCGAGAAGGGCGCGCTCAAGGTCTACGGCAAGGGCGAGAAGGCGCAGTTCGATCTCAACAGAGTGTGACCCCCTCTCCCTCTGGGAGAGGGTTGGGGTGAGGGCGGCGCCGCATCGGCACGCCTCACCCTCACCCCGGCCCTCTCCCGCCAGCGGGAGAGGGAGCAACACAACAACAGGCCACGGAGAGTTCCATGTCCGCCATCAACTACAGCGAGAAGATTCCCAACAACGTCAACCTCGGCGAAGACCGCACGCTGCAGCGCGCGCTCGAGCAGTGGCAGCCGAACTTCATCAACTGGTGGGGCGACGTCGGCCCGGAAGGCTCGACCGACTACGAGGTCTACCTGCGCACCGCGGTGAGCGTCGACCCGCAGGGCTGGGCGCAGTTCGGCCACGTGAAGATGCGCGACTACCGCTGGGGCATCTTCCTGAACCCGGGCGATGCCGAACGCCAGGTGCACTTCGGCGACCACAAGGGCGAGAAGGCGTGGCAGGACGTGCCCGGCGAGCATCGCGCCAACCTGCGCCGCATCATCGTGACGCAGGGCGACACCGAGCCGGCCTCGGTGGAGCAGCAGCGGCACCTCGGCCTCACCGCGCCGTCGATGTACGACCTGCGCAACCTGTTCCAGATCAACGTGGAAGAAGGCCGCCACCTGTGGGCCATGGTCTACCTGCTGCACAAGCACTTCGGCCGTGATGGGCGCGAAGAGGCCGAGGCGCTGCTGGAGCGCCGCTCGGGCGACGAGAACAACCCGCGCATCCTCGGCGCCTTCAACGAGAAGACGCCCGACTGGCTGGCGTTCTTCATGTTCACCTACTTCACCGACCGCGACGGCAAGTTCCAGCTCTCGGCGCTGGCCGAAAGCGCGTTCGATCCGCTCGCGCGCACGACCAAGTTCATGCTGACGGAAGAAGCGCACCACATGTTCGTGGGCGAGAGCGGCGTGTCGCGCGTGATCGCGCGCACCTGCCAGGTGATGAACGAGCTCAAGAGCGACGACGTGAACCAGGTACGCGCAGCCGGTGCGATCGACCTGCCGACGATCCAGCGCTACCTCAACTTCCACTACAGCGTGACCATCGACCTCTTCGGCGCCGACCAGTCGAGCAACGCCGCCACCTTCTACAGCTCGGGTCTGAAGGGCCGCTACGAGGAAGGCAAGCGCGGCGACGACCACGTGCTCAAGGGCCAGAGCTACAAGGTGCTGGAAGTGCAGGGCGGCCAGTTGGTCGAGAAGGAAGTGCCCATGCTCAACGCGCTGAACGAAGTGCTGCGCGACGACTTCATCAAGGATTCGGTGGCCGGGGTGGAGCGCTGGAACAAGGTCATCGCCAAGGCCGGCATCCCGCTGCGGCTGCAGGTGCCGCACAAGGCCTTCCACCGCAACATCGGCGCGCTGGCCGGCATCAACATGTCGCCGGACGGCCGCGTGGTGAACGACGCCGAGTGGAATGCGAAGAAGGACGAGTGGCTGCCCACCGCCGAAGACCGTGCCTTCGTCGCCTCGTTGATGGGCCGCGTGGTCGAGCCGGGCAAGTTCGCCGGCTGGATTGCACCGCCGGTGATGGGTGTGAATCGCCAGCCGGTCGATTTCGAGTACGTGCGATTCGGTTGATGATTTGTTCCCTCTCCCGCTTGCGGGAGAGGGTTAGGGTGAGGGCCGCGGGCCGGTGAGCCCTCACCCCCGCCCTCTCCCAGGGGGAGAGGGAGCAATGCAGGAAGCCTCATGGACATGGCCGTCGAAGCGACATTGATCAAGCAGCACCTGATCGATCCCGAAATCTGCATTCGCTGCAACACCTGCGAGGCCACGTGCCCGATCGGTGCGATCACGCACGACGACCGCAACTACGTGGTGCGTGCCGACGTGTGCAACTCCTGCATGGCCTGCATCTCGCCGTGCCCGACGGGCGCCATCGACAACTGGCGTGACATGCCGCGTGCCAAGGCCTACCCGATCGAGGAGCAGTTGCTGTGGGACGAACTGCCGGCTGCACTGAGCGCCGAACAGCTCGCCGCGGAGGGCGCGGTGGCCGTGCAGGAGCCAGCCGTCGTTCAGGAAGCGGTGGCCGCCGTCGAGACCGCCGTGGCCGATGCGTCCTTCGACTCCGCCGCCTGGGGCGCCACCGTGCCGCCATGGTCGGCCGCGCACGCCTACAGCAAGCTCTACGGCCCGAAGCAGCCAACCACCGCCACGGTTGTCGGCAACTTCAACTGCACCGAGGCCGGCTTCGCGAGCGAGACACACCACATCGTGCTCGACTTCGGCGCCATGCCCTTCCCGGTGCTGGAAGGCCAGTCCATCGGCATCGTCCCGCCTGGTGTGGATGCCCGCGGCAAGCCGCACGTGGCGCGCCAGTACTCGGTGGCCAGCCCCCGTAACGGCGAACGCCCCGGCTACAACAACGTCTCGCTCACGGTGAAGCGCGTCACCGAAGACCACCAGGGCCAACCCATACGCGGCGTGGCCTCCAACTACGTGTGCGACCTCAAGGTGGGCGATACGGTGCAGGTGATCGGCCCCTTCGGCACCAGCTTCCTGATGCCCAACCATCCGAAGTCGCACCTGGTGATGATCTGCACCGGCACCGGCAGCGCGCCCATGCGCGCCATGACCGAATGGCGCCGGCGCCTGCGCAAGAGCGGCAAGTTCGAGGGCGGCAAGCTGATGCTCTTCTTCGGCGCGCGCACGCAGCAGGAACTGCCGTACTTCGGGCCGCTGCAAAGCCTGCCCAAGGACTTCATCGACATCAGCCTCGCCTTCTCGCGCACGCCGGGCGCACCCAGGCGCTACGTGCAAGACCTCATGCGCGAACGCGCCGCCGACCTCGCACTGCTGCTCAAGGATGCGAACACGCACATCTATGTGTGCGGCCTCAAGAGCATGGAAGAGGGTGTGGTGCTCGCGTTGCGCGATGTGGCCGAGGAAGCCGGCCTCGCATGGGACGTGCTCGGGGCTGCGCTCAAGGCCCAGGGCCGCCTGCACCTCGAGACCTATTGAGCTGGGCGCCGCGTCGAAGCCGTCCAGGCGTCGACGCGCTCTCTCTCGCGGCTCGGACCGGGTCGCCGCCCTTGCGCACCTGCGTCATCCGCGCGAATCGAGGTGCAGTACGACCAGTGCATCCAGCTCATGCAGCAGATGACCGAAGACGGCTTGAAGCAGGCCCAGCAGAGGATCAGCAGCATGCAGAAGATGCTGGCCGGCGCCTGGGCCGCCTACAAGGATCTCGAAAAGGCCGTGGCCGGCGTCAAGAAGGAATACGCCATTTCGTGACCGGCGGGGGCGGCTCCCTTCGAGCGGCCCGATGCGTTCAGTGCGCGGTGCATCACGCGATGCACGCGCCGCCTGCGGCTCTGACGCCGGGGAACGCGGCAAGAGGCGTGGAAACCAAGACGGCCAACAACGCGGCAACCTGCCGCTGCAAAGCCTCACCGGCAGGGCGGCCAGGCGCTGTTTCCATCCGCCTTTACGCATTCTTGATGCCGCACCCGCCGAGCTTGTCGGCATCTTGATGCGCTGATTTCCAGAATCGTCACGGTCAACAGGAGAGACCGTGATGGACCTTGTTTTTCTCGCGCTGTTCGGCGCGTGCTTCCTCGCTGCGGTGGGCCTGGCCCGCGTGTGCGCCTCGCTGAACCGGAGCCGCGTATGAGTGGGCTCTATCTCATCGGCGCCGTGGTGGCCGTCGGGTTGCTGGTCTATCTCGTGGCGGCCTTGCTGCACCCGGAGGACTTCTCGTGAGCGGGCAGGCCTGGATGCTGCTCGGCGCGTTTCTCGCGGTGCTGCTGGTGCTGTCGTGGCCGCTCGCCCGCTGGATCACCGCCGTGATGCAAGGGCGCTTCGCGCTCGGCTCGCGCATCGAGGCGCCCCTGTATCGCGTGGCCGGCGTGAAGGCTGATGCCGACATGGGCTGGCTGGCCTATGCGGTCTCGCTGCTGGTGTTCAACGCGCTCGGCCTGCTCGCCGTCTACGCGCTGCAGCGGCTGCAGGGCGTGCTGCCGCTCAATCCGCAGGGCCTGGCCGGTGTCAGCCCCGACTCGTCGTTCAACACCGCCATCAGCTTCGTCTCCAACACCAACTGGCAGGGCTACGGCGGCGAATCGACGATGAGCTATCTCACCCAGATGCTGGCGCTCGCGGTGCAGAACTTCCTGTCCGCGGCCACGGGCATCGCTGTCGTGATGGCGCTGATCCGCGGCTTCGCGCGCCACAGCGCGGCGGGCATCGGCAATGCGTGGGTCGACCTCACCCGCGTCACGCTGTGGGTGCTGCTGCCGCTGTCGCTGGTGTTCGCCCTGTTCTTCGTGAGCCAGGGGGTGATCCAGAACCTCGATCCGTACCAGGAGGTGGCCACGCTGCAGGGCGGCACGCAGACGCTGGCGATGGGCCCGGTCGCGTCGCAAGAGGCGATCAAGCTGCTCGGCACCAACGGCGGCGGCTTCTTCAACGCGAACTCGGCGCATCCGTACGAGAACCCCACGGCGCTCGCCAACTTCGTGCAGATGCTGGCGATCTTCCTGATCCCGGCGGCGCTGTGCTTCGTGTTCGGCCGCGTGGTCGGCGACGTGCGCCAGGGCTGGGCCGTGATCGCGGCCATGACGGCGATCTTTGTCGTCGCGGTGGTCGCCATCACCCACTACGAACAACTGGGCAACCCGCAGATCGCCGCGCTGGGCGTGGATGCCGCGGCGGGCAACATGGAAGGCAAGGAGCAGCGCTTCGGCATCGCCGCATCCAGCCTGTTCGCGGCCGTGACGACTGCCGCCTCGTGCGGCGCCGTCAACGCCATGCACGACTCGTTCACGCCGCTGGGCGGCGCGGGGCCGCTGGTGCTGATGCAGCTCGGCGAGGTGGTGTTCGGCGGCGTCGGCAGCGGCCTGTACGGCATGCTGGTGTTCGCCATCCTGGCCGTCTTCATCGCCGGGCTGATGATCGGGCGCACGCCCGAGTACCTGGGCAAGAAGATCGATGCCCTCGACATGAAGATGGTGGCTCTGGCCATCCTCGTCACGCCGCTGCTGGTGCTGGGCGGAACCGCCGTCGCGGTGATGGCCGATGCGGGCCGCGCGGGCGTCGCCAACCCCGGCGCGCATGGCTTCTCCGAAATCCTCTACGCCTTCATCTCGGCGGCCAACAACAACGGCAGTGCCTTTGCCGGCCTCTCGGCCAACACGCCGCTCTACAACACGATGCTGGGCCTGGCGATGTGGTTCGGCCGCTTCGGCGTGATCGTGCCGGTGCTGGCGATCGCCGGCAGCCTGGGCGCCAAGAAGCGGCTCGCGGCCACCGCCGGCACCCTGCCCACGCACGGCCTGCTGTTCGTCGTGCTGCTGATCGGCACCGTGCTGCTGGTCGGTCTCCTGAACTACGTGCCGGCGCTTGCGCTCGGCCCCGTGCTCGAACACCTCGTGCTGTTCAAGTGAAACGCCATCCATGAAACACCCAACCCTCTCCCTGTTCGATCCGGCCCTGGCGAAGCCGGCCATCGCCGAGGCGTTCAAGAAGCTGAGTCCGCGCGTGCAGTGGCGCAACCCGGTGATGTTCGTCGTCTATGTCGGTGCCCTCTTCACCACCGGGCTGTGGGTGCATGCGCTGGCCGGCACCGGCCCGGCCGCGGGCGAACCCGGCTCCGGCTTCGTCCTGGCGGTGGCCCTGTGGCTGTGGTTCACGCTGCTGTTCGCCAACTTCGCCGAGGCGCTGGCCGAAGGGCGCAGCAAGGCGCAGGCGGCGTCGCTGCGCGGCCTGAAGAAGCAGACCTGGGCCAAGAAGCTGCAAGCGCCGCACCACGGCGCGCGCTTCATCCCGATCGAGGCCGACAGCCTGCGCCGCGGCGACGTGGTGCTGGTGTCGGCCCATGACGTGATTCCCGCCGACGGCGAGGTAATCGAAGGCGTGGCCTCGGTCGACGAGAGCGCCATCACCGGCGAATCGGCCCCGGTGATCCGCGAATCCGGCGGCGACTTCTCGGCCGTGACCGGCGGCACGCGCGTGCTCTCCGACTGGATCGTCGTGCGTGTCAGCGTCAACCCCGGCGAGACCTTCGTCGACCGCATGATCGCGATGGTCGAGAACGCCAAGCGCCAGAAGACGCCCAACGAGATCGCGCTGACGATCCTGCTGGTCGCGCTGACGATCGTATTCCTCGTGGTCACCGTCACGCTGTTGCCGTTCTCGCTGTTCGGCGTGGCGGCGGCCGGCGCGGGTTCGCCGGTGTCGATCACGGTGCTGGTCGCGCTGCTGGTGTGCCTGATTCCCACCACCATCGCCGGCCTGCTGTCGGCGGTGGGCGTGGCCGGCATGAGCCGCATGATGCAGGCCAACGTGATCGCCACCTCGGGCCGCGCGGTCGAGGCCGCCGGCGACGTGGACGTGCTGCTGCTCGACAAGACCGGCACCATCACGCTGGGCAACCGCCAGGCAGCGGCCTTCCTGCCGGCGCCGGGCATCAAGGAACTGGAACTGGCCGACGCCGCGCAGCTCGCCTCGCTGGCGGACGAAACCCCCGAGGGCCGCAGCGTCGTCGTGCTGGCCAAGCAGAAGTTCAACCTGCGCGAGCGCGACATCGGCGCACTCGGCGCCCAGTTCATCGCCTTCTCGGCGCACACACGCATGAGCGGGGTCGACCTGTCGGCCCCAGACGCGGCGCTGCGCCAGGTCCGCAAGGGTGCGGCCGAAGCGATACGCAAACACGTTGAGGCCCTCGGCGGGCGCTTTCCGCCGCAGGTGCAGGACATTGTCGACGGCGTTGCGCGCCGCGGCAGCACGCCGCTGGTGGTGGCCGACGGCACCCGGGTGCTGGGCACCATCGAACTCAAGGACATCGTCAAGGGCGGCATCAAGGAGCGCTTTGCCCAATTGCGCCGCATGGGCATCCAGACGGTGATGGTGACCGGCGACAACCGGCTCACCGCGGCCGCCATCGCCGCCGAGGCGGGCGTGGACGATTTCCTCGCCGAGGCCACGCCCGAGGACAAGCTCAAGCTGATCCGCCGCCACCAGGGCGAGGGCCGGCTGGTCGCGATGACCGGCGACGGCACCAACGACGCGCCGGCGCTGGCCCAGGCCGACGTGGCCGTGGCGATGAACTCGGGCACGCAGGCGGCCAAGGAGGCCGGCAACATGGTCGATCTCGACAGCAACCCGACCAAGCTGATCGAGGTGGTGGAGACCGGCAAGCAGATGCTGATGACA
The DNA here is from genome assembly GCA_036676235.1 of Rhizobacter sp. Classification (GTDB taxonomy): domain Bacteria; phylum Pseudomonadota; class Gammaproteobacteria; order Burkholderiales; family Burkholderiaceae_C; genus JAKFDI01. Next base: position 20,968 of record JAKFDI010000103.1, read on the forward strand.
CGCGGCGCGCTCACCACCTTCTCGATCGCCAACGACATCGCCAAGTACTTCGCGATCATTCCGGCCGCCTTCGTGGCCACCTATCCGCCGTTGGCCGCGCTCAACGTGATGGGGCTGGCCAGCCCGAACTCGGCCATCCTGTCGGCGGTGATCTTCAACGCGCTGGTCATCGTCTTCCTGATCCCGCTGGCGCTCAAGGGCGTGACCTACCGCCCGGTCGGCGCGGCGTCGCTGCTGCGCCGCAACCTGCTGGTCTACGGCCTGGGCGGCGTGATCGTGCCTTTCATCGGCATCAAGGCCATCGACCTGGTGCTGTCGGCCAGCGGCCTGGTTTGAACCAAGGAACACGCGAATGACCTCCATCCTCCGCCCCGCGCTGACGCTGTTCGTCGCGCTGTCGCTCATCACGGGCCTCGCCTATCCGCTCGCCGTCACCGGCCTCGCCCGGCTGGTGTTTCCCGCGCAGGCCGCCGGCAGCCTGGTCGTGAAGGACGGCCAGCCGGTCGGCTCCGCGCTGATCGGCCAGGCCTTCAGCGATCCCGGCTACTTCTGGAGCCGTCCGTCGGCCACCGGGCCGATGAGCCACAACGCGAGCGCCTCGGGCGGGTCGAACCTGGGGCCGCTGAACCCCGCGCTGGTGGCGGCCGTGCAGGCCCGCATCGCATCGCTGCGCGCGGCCGACCCTGGCAACACGGCCACGATTCCCGCCGATCTGGTCACCGCGTCCGCGAGCGGACTCGATCCGCACATCGGCGTGGCGGCGGCCGCGTACCAGGCGGGGCGCGTGGCGCGGGCGCGCCATCTGCCGCTGGAACGGGTGCGCACCTTGATCGACGATCACACGGAGGACGCGCTGCTCGGGTTCCTGGGCGAGCCGCGGATCAACGTGCTGGCGCTCAATCTGGCGCTCGACGCGGCGCGCTGAGTGCCGGTGTCGAAACCTGCCGGCGCCGGTGCACACCCTCGGCGTTGTGAGGCAGTATTGCCAGAAGACAGGCCAGAACTCTGCACCCACACGCCATGCTGATCAACTGCGTCGCCTACGAAGAAGGCAAGCGGCTCGCGGACATCGACGTCGAGTCGATCAGCGACTACCTCCAGCGTCCGGACTGCTTCGTCTGGGTCGCGCTGCGCGATGCGAGCAGCGAGGAACTCGAGACCATGCAGAAAGAGTTCGGCCTGCACGAGCTCGCGGTCGAAGACGCGCGCAACGGGCATCAGCGCCCGAAGGTCGAGGAATACGGCGACACGCTGTTCTGCGTCATGCACACCGTGGAGTTCGGCGCCACCGACGACCTGCGCATCGGCGAGGTCAACGTGTTCGTCGGCCCCAACTTCGTGCTGTCGATCCGCAATCGCAGCCAGTACGCCTTGCTGAGCGTGCGCCAGCGCGCCGAGAGCGAGCCGGAGTTGCTGCGCCACGGCGCCGGCTTCGTGCTGTACGCGCTGATGGATGCGGTGGTCGACCGCTATTTCCCGATCATCGACACCCTCGAGACCGAACTCGAAACCATCGAGAACGAGATCTTCGAGCCCGGATCCGCGGGCGCGAACATCGCGCAGCTGTACGAACTGCGCCGCCGCACCACCGTCGTCAAGCACGTGGTCACGCCGCTGCTCGAAGCGGTGGGCCGGTTGACCTACGGGCGCGTGCCGAAGGTGTGCGAGGCCGCGCGCGATTACTTCCGCGACGTCTACGACCACCTGACGCGCATCAACAGCAGCCTCGACACGCTGCGTGAAACCATCGGCACCGCCAGCCAGGTCAATCTCTCGATGGTGATGATCGACGAAGCCAAGACCACCAAGCGCCTGGCCGCCTGGGCAGGCATCTTCGCGGTGGCGACCGCGCTGGTCGGCGTGTGGGGCATGAACTTCGAGCACATGCCCGAGCTGAAGTGGGCGTGGGGCTACCCGGTGGCGCTCGGTGCCATCGCCGCCGCCTGCGGTTTCGTCTACTGGCGGTTCAGGCGCGCCGGATGGGTGTGATGGCGGCGGAGCGCCCCGATCCGGACCGGCTGCTGGCGCAGATCCACGCCGACGAGGCGCGGGCCCGGCGCGGGCGGCTCAAGATCTTCTTCGGCGCCAGTGCCGGCGTCGGCAAGACCTACGCCATGCTGGCGGCGGCCCATGCGGCCGAGGCACTCGACGTGTTGGTGGGCGTGGTCGAGACGCACGGCCGTGCCGAGACGCAGGCCTTGGTCGACGGGCTGGCGCGGCTGGCGCCCAGGCCGGTGGCCTACCGCGACCGCGTATTGACCGAGTTCGATCTCGATGCCGCACTGGCGCGCAAACCGGCGCTGCTCCTGATGGACGAACTGGCGCACTCCAACGCCGCCGGCTCGCGCCACGCCAAGCGCTGGCAGGACGTGGAGGAGTTGCTCCAGGCCGGCATCGACGTGTGGACGACGATGAATGTCCAGCACCTCGAGAGCCTGAACGACATCGTCGGCGGCATCACCGGCGTGCGTGTTCACGAGACAGTGCCCGACCGCGTGTTCGACACGGCCGACGAGGTCGTGATCGTCGACCTGCCGCCCGACGATCTGCTGCAGCGCCTGAAGGACGGCAAGGTCTACCTGCCGCAGCAGGCCGAACGGGCGGTGCGCAACTTCTTTCGCAAGGGCAACCTGATCGCGCTGCGCGAGCTGGCGCTGCGCCGCACGGCCGACCGCGTCGACGACGAGATGCTGCAGTACCGCCGGCACGGTGCGGTGCAGCCGGTCTGGAGCACGCGCGACTCCCTGCTCGCTTGCGTGGGCCCCGGCGATCACGGCGAGAAGACGGTGCGCCAGGCGGCCCGTCTGGCCACGCGGCTCGACGTGCCCTGGCACGCGGTTTACGTGGAGACCCCCGCGCAGCAGCGCCTGCCCGATGCGACGCGGCGGCGCATCCTGCGCACGCTCGAGCTCGCGCAGGCGATGGGCGCGCAGACCGCGACGCTGGCGGGGCAGGACGTGGCCGACACGCTCGTGGGCTATGCGCGGCAGCACAACCTGTGCAAGGTGGTGCTGGGCCGCGGCGACCGCCCGCGCCGCTGGCCCTGGCGGCAGGCGCTGGCCGACCGCATCGGTGCGCTGGGCGCCGATCTCGACGTGCTGCAGGTCGCGCTGCCGACGGTCCGGCGCGTGCGCAAGGAGTTGCCCGCCGGGGGCAGCGAGACCCGCGTGTCGTGGCGCCCCTACGCGATGAGTGCCGCCGCATGCACCGCCACCGCCGTGCTGGCCGCACCGCTGGCGGGCGTGTTAGAGCTCGCCAACATCGTGATGCTGTTCCTGCTCGCGGTGGTGGGCGTCGCGCTTCGCTACGGCCGGGGGCCGGCGGTGCTGGCGGCCTTTCTGTCGGTGGGCGTGTTCGATTTCTTCTTCGTCTCGCCGCGCTTCTCGCTGGCGATCAGCGACGTGCAGTACCTCGTCACCTTCGGCGTGATGCTGGTCGTTGCGCTCGTGATCGGCCAGATGACGGCGGGCCTCAGCTACCAGGCGCGCGTGGCGCAGCGGCGCGAGGACCGCATGCGCGCGCTGTACGAGATGTCGCGCGACCTGTCGGGGGCGTTGATGCGCGAGCAGGTGGGCGAGATCGCGGCACGCTTTCTGGCGGCGCAGTTCAATGCCCGCTCGGCCCTGCTCGTGGCGGGCGACGACGACCGCCTGCTGCCCGCCGCGGCCGCCGCCGACGCTCCCGAGCTCGATGCGGCGATTGCGCAATGGTCGTTCGACCAGGGCGCGGCCGCCGGCTGCGGCACCGACACGCTGGCGGCCAGCCCCACGCTCTACCTGCCGCTGTCGGCGCCGATGCGGGTGCGCGGCGTGCTGGCCGTTCAGCCGCGCGACGGCGCGCGGCTGGCGGTGCCCGAGCAGCGGCGCCTGCTCGACACCTGTGCCCTGCTGCTCGCGATCTCGCTCGAACGCATCCACTATGTGCAGGTGGCGCAGAGCAGCACACTGCAGATGGAGTCGGAGCGCCTGCGCAACTCGTTGCTGTCGGCCATCTCGCATGACCTGCGCACGCCGCTCGCCGCCCTCGTCGGGCTGGCGGAATCGCTGGTGCTGACCCGGCCCGCGTCGACCGACGCCACCGCCGAGATTGCCGGGGCGATCCGCGACTTGGCCCTGCGCATGAACGCGCTGGTCAACAACCTGCTCGACATGGCGCGGCTCGAATCCGGTGCCGTGCAACTGAACCGCCAGTGGCTGCCGTTGGAAGAGGTGGTCGGCAGCGCGTTGGCCGCAATGCGCACGGCGCTGGGCCCGCGCCCGGTGCGCGTGGTGCTGCCCGACGATCTGCCGATGGTGCACATCGACGCGGTGCTGATCGAACGGGTGCTCGTCAACCTGATCGAGAACGCCGGCAAGTACACGCCGCCCGGCTCACCGATCGAGATCGGCGCGGCGGCAAGCAGCGACACCGTGGCGCTGTGGATCGACGACCACGGTCCCGGCTTGCCGCGGGGTCGCGAGGAGGCGATCTTCGGCAAGTTCGAGCGCGGCAGAAAGGAAAGTGCGACATCGGGCGTCGGGCTGGGCCTGGCGATCTGCCGCGCCATCGCGCAGGCCCACGGCGGCACCGTCCAGGGCGCTACGCGTGCGGGCGGCGGTGCGCGGTTCTCGCTGCACCTGCCGCGCGGCGAGCCGCCGTTGATCGACGCCTGGTCCGAACCGGTGGACGAAAGCAGCGCATGAGCGATGCGATGCGCGTGCTGATCGTCGAAGACGAGGCCGACATCCGGCGCTTCGTGCGCATGGCGCTGCAGGCCGAGGGCCTGGAGGTGCACGAGGCCGACTCGCTGCGGCGCGGGCTCATCGAAGCCGGCACCCGGCGCCCCGATCTCATCGTGCTCGACCTCGGACTGCCCGACGGCGACGGGGTCGATCTCATCCGCGATCTGCGGTCGTGGTCGCAGACACCGGTGATCGTGCTGTCGGCACGCAGCGGCGAAGCGGACAAGGTGGTGGCGCTCGACAGCGGCGCGGACGACTACCTCGTCAAGCCCTTCGGCACGGCCGAGCTGCTGGCGCGCGTGCGGGCCCAGTTGCGCCGGCGGGCACGAAGCGGCGACGGCGTGCCGGTCGTGGTGTTCAGCGAGGTGCGAATCGACCTGGCGCGACGCGTGGTGGAGCGCGCCGGCGCGCCCGTGCACCTCACGCCGCTGGAATATCGCCTGCTGATCCACCTGTGCACCGAGCCGGACCGCGTGCTGACGCATCGGCAACTGCTGAAGGCGGTGTGGGGCCCGGCGCACGCATCGGATACGCCCTACCTGCGCGTCTTCATGGGCGCCTTGCGCCGGAAGATCGAGGCCGATCCCTCGCAGCCGCGCCACCTGCTCACCGAGACTGGCGTCGGCTACCGCTTCGTTCCCTGAGCCTCGACCCCGGCGCGGCCGCGGCCGCGCCTGTTTCCTTCAGGCGAAACGTAGTCCGCCGCCTACGCGATGAATCGAAGTCGGCTGACCCTCGGCGACGGGGCGGTTTTGCACACTGTGCGACACCCACCCGAAAGGAGATCGCCATGACTTCACCCCTCAAGACTTCGCTGCTGTTGGCTGCGCTCGTCGCCTGTTCCAGCGGCTATGCGCAAAGCACCATGACGAAGGATCAGGCGAAGGCCGAGCACGACCGCATCGAGCAGACCGCCAAGGCCGACAAGAAGGCCTGCGAGGCGATGGAAGGCAACGCCGAAGACGTGTGTGAAGCCGAAGCCAAGGCCAAGGAGAAGGTGGCCAAGGCCGAGCTGCGCTACAAGCAATCGGGCAAGGACAGCGACCGCATGAAGGTTGCGGACGTGAAGGCCGAGGCCGCGTACGAAGTCGCCAAGGAAAAGTGCGAAGACATGCAGGGCGACCAGCAGTCGCAGTGCAAGAAGGACGCGAAGGCCGAGCAGGAAGCGGCCCGCAACGCCGCGAAGGGCAAGCCCGCTTCCAAGAGTTGAAGCCCGTTTGGTCGCAAATAGGGATGGATGCAAATCCGCATCACGTCCCGCGACGCATGACCCGGTGATCAAGCGAACACCGCGGATCCGGCTCCGCCGGTCCGCCGGTGTTGCCCCTTGAGGGGCGCGCGAAGCGCGTAGGGGTGGTTCCTATATTTCGCGCAGATCGAACTCGCGCAGCATCACCGGCTCGATGGACCCGAGCGCCACGCGCCGGCGCACGGCTTCGTCGATAGCCACCGCATACGTGCGGTAGGTTTCCAGCGGATCTTCATCCTTGGCATCGGGCCGATAGCGGTGGTGCAGGATTTCGCGACGGATGCTCGCGCCCACGACCTGCCCCTCGACATGCACCCAGAACCGAACGGCCTGGGAGTCTTGATGGAAAAAGGCGGCTTGCGACATCGTGGCTCCAGCGGATTGCGGGGCCGAGTATGAGGGTGAGGGTTCGAGGCAGCTTGCTGTAGGGCCTGCCGGCCCCTGCACATCTCATCGAACCGGCGCTATCGCACGCTTTGCGCGGGCAGCGGCGCTCTCGCTACACGCCCAGGTGCCCGTGCAGCGTTGCGGTATCGGCCGCCAATTCGGCCGACGGCCCGTGCAGCACCACGCGCCCCTTTTCCAGCACCACGCCGCGGTCGGTGTGGGCCAGCACCGCGCGGTAGTTGCGGTCCACCACCAGCACGGCGATGCCGCTCGCGCGGATGGCGCCGATCACGCGCCAGATCTCGGCCACGATCAGCGGGGCGAGGCCCTCGGTGGCTTCGTCCAGGATCATCAGCTCGGGATTGGTCATCAGCGCGCGGCCGATGGCGAGCATCTGCTGCTCGCCGCCTGAGAGCTGGCCGCCGCCGTGAGTGAGCCGTTCCGCCAGGCGCGGAAAGGTGGCGAGCACGCGCTCGAAGGTCCAGTCGCGCTGGCCGCGCACGCCGGGGCGCGCAGCCATGAGCAGGTTCTCCTGCGTGCTGAGGTTGGGGAACACGCCGCGGCCTTCGGGCACCACGCCGATGCCGCGCTGCACGATGCGCTCGGTGGGCTGGCGCGTCACCTCGCGGCCGTCCACGTGCACGCTGCCCTGCGTGGCCGGCACCTGGCCGAGCAAGGTGCGGATGAGCGTGGTCTTGCCCATGCCGTTGCGTCCGAGCAGGCCCACCGCCTCGCCGCGCGCGATGCGCAGGTCGATGCCATGCAGGATGTGGCTCTGGCCGTAGTGCGCGTGCAAGCCGCGGGCTTCGATGAAGGGTTGAGCGGCCGTCGTCATTCGCCTTCCCCCAGGTAGGCGAGCTGCACCTCGGGGCTGCTGCGCACCGCCGCCGGCGTGTCGCTCGCGATCACGCGGCCGTTGACCATCACCGTGATGCGGTCGGCCACGCGGAACACGGCATCCATGTCGTGCTCCACCAGCAGGATGGCGTGGCCGTTCCTGAGTTCGGCCAGCAGCGCCAGCATGCGTTCGGATTCTTCGGCGCCCATGCCGGCGAGCGGTTCGTCGAGCAGCAGCACCTGCGGGTCGCCGGCGAGGCACATGGCGATTTCAAGCTGGCGCTTCTGGCCGTGCGAGAGAGCGCCGGCAATCTGAGCGGCATGCGTCGACAGGCCGGCGCGTTGCAATGCCTCGTGCGCGGCACCGGTGCTGTCGGTGCAGCGCGCGGCCGGCTCCCACCACTGCCACGCACGCGGCCAGCGCGCTTGCGCGGCGAGGCGGCAGTTCTCGAACACGGTGAACGCCGGAAAGATGGTGTTGCGCTGGTAACTGCGCCCGAGCCCGGCACGCGCGCGCCGCGGCTGCGGCCAACGGGTGACGTCTTCGCCGCGCAACTGCACGCGGCCGGCGCTCGGCGGCAGTTCACCGGATAGCAGGTTCACCACCGTCGACTTGCCCGCGCCGTTGGTGCCGATCAGCGCATGCAGGCTGCCGCGTTCCAGCGTGAGCGATACGCCGTCCACCGCGGCCAGCCCGCCGAAGCGGCGCGACAGGTCGGTGGCTTGCAGCAAGACTTCACTCATCGCGCCGCCCTCCACAGCCGCAGACCGATCAGCCCGCGCGGCATGGTGGCGACGATGACGATGATGGCAAGGCCCAGCGTGAGCTGCCAATGCTTGGCGAAGCTGCCGAAGAGATCGTGCGACTGGAACACCTGCTGCATCACCGTGAACGCCAGTGCCCCCAGCATCGCGCCGCGCAGATGGCCGAGGCCCCCCAGCAGCACCATGATGAGCACCGCGCCGCTGTTGTGCCAGCTCACGATCTCGGGCGTGACGAAGCCGTCCTTCACCGCGTAGAAGAAGCCCGCCACGCCCGCGAGCATGGCCGAGAGGATGAAGGCCGAGAGCTTGTAGCCGTAGGTCGGAAAGCCCGCCGCGCGCATGCGCTGCTCGTTGGCCTTGATGCCGACCAGTGCACGGCCCCAGCGGCTGCGCACCAGCACCGCCAGCAGCGCAAAGCACGCGATGAGCGCGGCCAGCACCACGTAGTACAGCGTGTGGCCGGCGTCCAGGTCGATGGGCTGCCAGCCGAAGATCGACACGACGGGGCGGAAGTAGACGTAGATGCCGTCGCTGCCGCCGCCTACATCGGTGTCGTGGAACACGAAGTAGGCCATCTGTGCAAAGGCGAGCGTGATCATGATGAAGTACACGCCCTTGGTGCGCAGCGACAACGCGCCCACGGCCGCCGCGTAGGCGCCCGCCAGCAGCATGGCCGCGGCCAGGGTGAACCACAGCGAAGCCGGCCCGTCCTGCGGCGAGAGCAGCGCCACCGCATACGCGCCGATGCCGAAGAAGGCCGCGTGGCCGAAGCACACGAGACCGGTCTGGCCGACGAGCAGCTCCAGGCTGAGCGCGAACATCGCGAGGATCATGATCTTCATCGCGAGGCCGATGTAGAACTCGCCGCCGAAGAGCGGAAAGGCGGCCAGCAGCGCGAAGGCGAGGGCGACCGGAATCGCCTTGGAGAGAAAGTCGCGGTTCATCGTCATGCCGCCTTGAACAGCCCTTCGGGCTTCCACAGCAGCATCGCCGCCATCAGCACGTAGACCGCGACACCGGCCGCGGTCGGGAACAGCACCTTGCCGAAGGTATCGACGAAGCCGACCAGCAGCGCCGCAACGAACGCGCCCTTGATCGAGCCGATGCCGCCGATCACCACCACCACGAAGCAGATGATGAGCACGCTGCCGCCCATGCCCGGATAGACCGAGGACACGGGCGCCGCGATCATGCCGGCCAGCGCCGCGAGCGCCACGCCCACGGCGAAGACGAGGCGGTACAGCAGCTTGATGTTCACGCCCATGGCCCGCACCATCTCGCGGTTGCTGGCACCGGCGCGAATGCGCATGCCCAGGCGCGTTCGGGTGATCACCGCCCACATCGCAATCGCCACCGCCACGCACACGCCCGAGATGAAGAGGCGGTAGACCGGGTAGCTCATCACGTCGCCGAGCGGGATGCTGCCGGTGAGCCACTCGGGCGCTGGCACGCCGTGCACGTCGTCACCGACGAGGATGCTGCGCAGTTCCTCGAACACGAGGATGAGGCCGTAGGTCATCAGCACCTGCTGCAGGTGTTCGCGCTCGTAGAGGTAGCTGAAGAACACCCATTCGAGCAGGTAGCCGAGCAGCACCGACAGCGTGATGCCGAGCGCGAGCGTCGTGAAGAACCCGCCGCCGAGCCAGCGCTCGGCAATGGGTGCGAGCGCGTAGGCCATGTACGCGCCGATCATGTAGAAGCTGCCGTGCGCGAGGTTGATCACGCCCATGATCCCGAAGATCAGCGTGAGGCCGGAGGCAACGAGGAACAGCAGCAGCCCGTATTGCAGGGCGTTCAGGCACTGGATGAGGAAGGTGGGGAAGTCCACGCGGGTCAGGGCAAGGGTGGAAGAACGGGTGCTTGGTGATGCGGCCGAGGTGGGCGGGCGTGATGGTCCCACAGGTGTCTCGCTCGGCCCCCCACCCCGTTCGCCCTGAGCCTGTCGAAGGGCTGTGCGCCGAATCCACCCTCCGTTCGCCCTGAGGTATCGAAGGGCCTTCAGCACGGGGACGGGCTTCGATACCTCAGCCCGAACGGGGTTGGGTCGGCTCGCAGCCCTTCGACAGGCTCAGGGCGAACGGGAGCGTGCCTCAGGGCGAACGGAGCAGAGGCACGGCGGGCAGATCGAACGCAACCTGCCCGCCGCCCCGTCTCATCACATCTTGCAGCCGCGCCCCGGATCGGCCAGCGCCTTCACGGCCACGCCCATGCTCTTGTTCTCCTTGCCTTCGACCTTGCGCAGGTAGATGTCCTGCACCGGGTTGTGCGACTTGGAGATGGTGAACGGGCCGCGCGGGCTGTCGATCTTGGCCTTCTCGAGCGCGTCCGAGAACTGCTTCTTCTTGCTCACGTCACCCTTCACGGCGGCGAGGCCGATGCCCAGCATCTGCGCCGCGTCGTAGCCCTGCACGGCATACACGTCGGGCTGCATCTTGTAGGTCTTGGCGTAGGCGGTGCGGAAGGCGTTGTCGCGCGGTGTGTTCAGGCCGTCGGCGTAGTGCAGCGTGGTCTGCAGGCCTTGCGCGGCGTCGCCCTGTGCGTCGAGCGTGCCGTCGGTCAGGAAGCCGGCGCCATACAGCGGAACGCTGTTCTTCAGCCCCGCGGCCGCGTAGTCCTTGACGAACTTCACCGCGCCGCCGCCGGCGAAGAAGGTGTACACCGCGTCGGGCTTGGCCGCGGCAATCTGCGTCAGCAGCGCCTGGAACTCCACGTTCGGGAACGGCACGAAGAGCATCTCCGTCACCTTGCCGCCGTTCTTCTCGAAGGCTTCCTTGAAGCCGTTGACCGACTCCTCGCCGGCCGCGTACTTCCAGGTGATGGTGATCGCCTTCTTGTGCCCTTGCTTGGCCACCACCTCGCCCATGGCGTAGGCCGGCTGCCAGTTCGAGAACGAGCTGCGGAAGATGTTCTCGGCGCACATCGGGCCGGTGACGGCGTTGGCGCCGGCGTTGGGCACGATCATCAGCGTGTCGCTGTCCTTGGCGGCCTTGGCCATCGCCATCGCCACGCCCGAGTGCACGGTGCCGATGATCACGTCGACGTTGTCGCGCTTGATGAGCTTGTTGACGTTCTCGGTGGCCTTGGACGGGTCGGACTCGTCGTCCACCTTCACGAACTGGATCTCGCGCCCGCCCAGCTTGCCGCCCTTTTCGTCGACGTAGAGCTTGAAGCCGTTCTCGATGGCGGTGCCGAGTGCGGCGTAGGTGCCGGTGTAGGGCAGCATGAAGCCGACCTTGAGCTTGTCGCCCTGGGCCTGCGCTGCAACGCAGGTGAGCAGTGCGGCCGTGGCCAGCAGTGTGCGGGTGGCGGTGTTCATGTCGTCGTCTCCTGGGGTTGGGATGTGATGTGGTCGATGAATTCGCGCGTGGCGTCGACCACGCGCTCGGGTTGATCGCGGTGCGCCGAATGACCGCAGGCGGCCATTGTCAGCAGCCGTGTGCCCGGCACCACTCGGGCGATTCCCTCGATTTGCGCGAGCGTGCCGTAGGGGTCATCCAGGCCCTGCATGGCGAGCACAGGGCATTGGATGCGCGGCAGCAGCGCCTCGATGTTCCAGTGCACGAAGGCGGGCGCGAGCCAGATGTCGTTCCAGCCCCAGAAGGCGGAGTCGACGTCGGCGTGGTGCTTGGCCAGGCGCGGTCGCAGGTCGGTGCCGCCGAGGTAGGCCTCGCGCGCGTCGCGGATGCTTGCGAGGCCGAACGCCTCGACGAAGATGTGCGGCGCCAGCACCACCGCCCCGGCCATGCGCGCGCTGAAGTGCGCCGCGTGGATGAGCGTGATGGAGCCGCCGTCGCTGTGGCCGAAGAGCACATAGGGCGTGCGCACGTCGAGCGCATCGAGCACGGCCGGCAGCAGCTCGAGCGCCTGCGCGTGCATGTAGTCCACGCCCCAGTGCTCGTCGCTCGCGCGCGGCGTGGAGCGGCCGTAGCCGGGGCGCGAATACACGAGGCCGCGCCGGCCGAGCGATTCGCACATGAGCGCGGGGAAGTCCTTCCACGCCGACACCGAGCCGAGGCCCTCGTGCAGGAACACGATCACCGGGCCGGGCGCATCGGCGGGGCCGACCCAGGCGAACTCGATCTCGAAGCGGCGGCCCGCTGCCGCCACGTTCACGGTCTGCGCGCTCATCGGCCGGCGTGCTTTTCCGCGTCCCGCTTCTCTGAATCACGAAGACGGAAGCGCTGGATCTTGCCCGTGGCCGTCTTGGGCAGCTCGTCCACGAAGGCAAGCAGCCGTGGGTACTTGTGCGGCGCGAGCCGCGACTTGACGAAGGTCTTCAGCTCGTCGGCCAGCGCCTCGCCGGCATGGGTGCTGTCCTTGAGCACCACGAAGGCCTTGGCGCGCGTGAGCCCCTGTTCGTTGACACCGATCACCGCCGCTTCGAGCACGGCGGGGTGCTGCATCAGCGTGGATTCCACCTCGAAGGGCGAGACGTACTGGCCGCTCACCTTGAGCATGTCGTCGCTGCGCCCGGCGTAGACGTAGTAGCCGTCGGCGTCGCGGCTGTACTTGTCGCCGCTCTTGGTCCAGGCGCCCTGGAAGGTCTCGCGGGTCTTGTCGCGGTTGCCCCAGTACATGAGCGCCGACGACGGACCCTTGATGTAGAGATCGCCCACTTCGTCGGCGCCTTCGAGCACGCGGCCGTGCTCGTCGCGCAGCTCGACCTCGTAGCCGGGCACGGGCTTGCCGGTGCTGCCGTAGCGCACGTCGCCGGGGCGGTTGGAAATGAAGATGTGCAGCATCTCGGTGGAGCCGATGCCGTCGATGATCTCGGCGCCGAAATGCGCGGTGAAGCGTTCGCCGATCTCGCGCGGCAGCGCCTCGCCGGCCGAAGAGCACAGGCGCAACGCCACCTCGTGCTTCGGCGGCAGCTTGGGCGAGGCCAGCATGCCCGCATAGCCGGTCGGCGCGCCGAAGAACACGGTGGGCCGGTGCGTCGTCCAGCGCTTGAAGCAGGCGTCGGGCGTCGGCCGCTCGGCCATCAGCACCACAGTCGCGCCCACCGACAGCGGAAAGCTCAGCGCATTGCCCAGCCCGTAGGCGAAGAACAGCTTGGCGGCCGAGAAGCACACGTCGGATTCGGTCAGGCCCAGCACCGGCTGCGCGTACAGCGCCGCCGTGGCGTAGAGGTTGCCGTGGGTGTGCACCGCGCCCTTGGGCCGGCCGGTGGAGCCGGAGGAATAGAGCCAGAAGCCGATGTCGTCGCGGCCGGTGTCGGCGGCCGATTCGAGCGCCGTCTGCGCATCGATCCACGCGCCGAAGGCCTGCGCACCAGCGGGCAGGGCCGCATCGCCGGAGACGATCAGCTGCTTCACCTCATGGCCGCCGCCTTCCATTGCCGCCTGCAGCGTCGGCAGCAGCGCGCCCGACACCAGCGCGGCCTGCGCGCGGCTGTGGGCCAGCATGTAGGCGTAGTCGGCGGTGGTGAGCAGCGTGTTCACGGCGACGGGCACCACGCCGGCGTAGAGGCAGCCGAGAAAGGCCACCGGCCAGTCGTTGCCGTCGTGCATCAGCAGCAGCACACGTTCCTCGCGGCGCAAGCCCAGCGCCGCGAGGCCTGCGGCGCATCGACGAACCCGCTCGGCCAGATCGCCGTAGCTCAGCGTGCCGGCGTCGTCGATGTAGGCCGGTTTCGCCGCGCGCGGCCCGTTGATCTCGATCAGATGCCGGGCGAAATTGAAGCGTTCCGGGGCGGTGCTGTCGGCGGCGAGGCTGGCGCTCATGCTGGATCTCCGTATCTCCGCAGTTGCGATCCACCGGTTTGTGACCTGGCGCAAGGCAACTTGTGGAAATTTAATGCATGAACGAAACTTAGCTGCTACGCTACGCGGCGTCAAGCAATATATTGCATATCGGGGTTAGCACTGAGCATGGACGACCTGGACCTGCCGCTCGCCGAGCGCGCCCCCGCCGAGCCGCGTGCCGGCGGCGAGCGCGATCCATTCCTCGCCGCACTGGGCGAGCAGGTGCGCTCGCTGCGCGCACGCCGCGGCATGACGCGCCGGGCGCTGTCCATCGCCTCGGAAGTCTCCGAACGCCACCTCGCCAACCTGGAACTCGGGGTGGGCAACGCCTCCATCCTGGTGCTTCGCCAGGTGGCGCGCGCGCTCGGCTGCGAACTCGCTGAACTGCTGGGCGACGAGACCGCCGGCTCGCCCGAATGGCTGCTCATCCGCGACCTGCTGCGCGGGCGCAGCGACGATGACCTGCGCCGCGGCCGCCTTGCCCTGACCGAGCTTTACGGCCAGGCCGGCCCGCCCGATGCGCGGCTCGCCCGCATCGCGCTCATCGGCCTGCGCGGCGCCGGCAAGTCCACCCTCGGCCAGATGCTGGCCGATGACCTGGACGTGCCCTTCGTCGAACTCAACCGCGAGATCGAGCGCGTGGCCGGCTGCGGCCTCGGCGAGATCCACAACCTGCTCGGCCCCGCCGCCTACCGCCGCTACGAACGCCGCGCGCTGGAAGAGACGATCCAGCTCTACCCCGACGCCGTGATCGCGACGCCCGGCGGCGTGGTGTCTGATCCGGCCAACTTCAACCTGCTGCTGGCGCATTGCTACACCGTGTGGCTCAAGGCGAGCCCCGAGGAGCACATGCAGCGCGTCGTCGCCCAGGGCGACCTGCGCCCGATGGCCGGCAACCAGGAGGCGATGGACGACCTCAAGCGCATCCTCGCCGGGCGCGCGGCGTTCTATGGCAAGGCGGACATGAGCTTCGACACCAGCGGCCGCAGTCGCGAGGCGGCCTATGCGGCGTTCCGGCAGGCCTTGCGCGGCTCATTGGGGCGCTGACTCCGGGCTTGCCCGCCACAACCGGCGGGAACACCGGCATGCAGCATGTTGCGTAAGCCTTCGCTCGCGCCGCGATGTCTACCGCGTTGGCGTGCCCTCGGCGAGCCAATCGAGCACGGCCCTGTTGAACGCCTCGGTCTGCCGACGCATCACCCAGTGGCCGGTCTCCAGCGCCACGACCCGGCTGCCGGCGCGTCCGGCCAGCGCGTCGGCCCACTGCGGCGAATGGAACATGAAGGGCTTGCGCCGGCCGTAGAAGTACAGCATCGGGCAGGGCGGATCGAAGCGGGCGCGCTGCTTGTACGAGCCATGGCTGCCGGTCCAGGCGATGTCGTACGGATAGTTCATGCACGAGCCGACGAGCCGCGCCTCGGCCGGTGCCCGGGCCAGCCGGGCCATGCGGCGCGTCATGGCATCGCCCAAGCGCCCGCCGATGCGCCACGCCAGCACCAGCCACCACTGGTAGGCCAGCGTCATGGCGCGCGCCCTCCAGTCGAGCGAACGCACGTGGGCGGCCGATCCGGCGTCGCCGATGTCCACGCCGACGATGCGCTGCACGCGCGACGGATGGCGCATCGCGAACTCGTAGCCAAAAGCGCAGCCCCAGTCGTGCAGCAGCAGGATCACCGGTCGCGCGGGTGAGGCCGCGTTTACCACCGCTGCGATGAACGCCACCGTCTCGTCCAGCGACACCGCCCGCCGCGGCTTGGCCACGTCGAAGCCCGGCAGCGTGAAGCGCATGCAGCGGTACTGCGCTTTGAAGGCATCGACCTGCGCGTCCCAGAGCCGATAGGTGTCGGGCCAGCCATGCACCATGACGATGGTGTCGGCGCCGTCGCCTTCCACGTGCACGGCGATGCCGTCGATCTCGAAGGAGGTTGTCATGGCGACGCTTGGAAGGGCGAGTGGCGCATGGGCCGGGCGGCCCGTCGCGCTGGTCCCGCCGGCAGGAATTGAACCTGCATTTGCCGCTTAGGAGGCGGCCGTTCTATCCATTGAACTACGGCGAGCGGGGCGCGGAATTCTCGCATGCGACCTGCGCGGCTCAGTCCCAGCGCCAGGTCCAGATCAGGTCCAGCGAGTTGTCCAGCCCGGACTGCGCGCGCAGGGTGAAACGCCGGGCGATGCGGTAGATGAGCTGCCAGGTGCCGGTGGTGGCGTTGAGCCCGCGTTCGTAGCCCACGTACCAGCGGCGCGAGAGCTGCTTGCCCAGGCGCACGACGGTCTCTTCCACGCCGCCGTCGTTGCTCTGGCCGACCGATAGTTCGTCCAGGCCGATGGCGCGGGTGAGCTGGTCGCCGGTGCCCTCGCCCTCGCCGGCCAGCAGCGCGAGCGCGGCGCGCTGCAGCAGTGCGGTGTCGGCGCCGCCGAGGCCGCTGCTGGCGCGCCCGAGCACGAGCCAGCTGAGCTTGTCCATCTCCGACATCTCGGGGTCGGAGAACAGCCGCACGCGCGGATCGAGCGCCGTGCCGGTGACGGCCACGCCGACGCGGATGTCGGTGTTGCGGCGCGTGGCCTCGATGTCCAGCCGCGGGTTCTCCACCGGGCCGTTGAAGATGAGGTTGCCGCGGTCGATGGCGAGCTTCTGGCCGTAGGCGTCGTAGGTGCCTTCGACGGTGCGCACGGTGCCGAAAAGCGCCAGTTGGCCGCCCGGCGCGGTGATGTGCAGTTCGCCGGCAAGCCGCGTGTCCAGACCCCGGCCCTTGAGGCGCAGGTTGTCGCCGAGGTCCACGTGCAGGTCGACGACGACGTTGCGCTTCGCGCCGCCCGCGGGCTTGTCGACCGGCTCGTCCTCGCGGGCGCTGCCGGCGCGCACCACGATCACGTCGTCCGAGAGGGCCGGCGCGTCGCTGCGGGTGAAGTCGATCAGGCCTTCGTCGACGCGGAAGCGCCCGGTGAGCGCGAGGCGCTCGGCGTCGAGTTCCAGCTGCGCCTGGCCGCTCACGACCAGGCGGCGGTCGACGCGGCCGAGCAGGCGGAAGCGCTCGGCCGTGAGGCTGAGCCGCGCCTGCGGCGCTTCGCCCAGCGTGGCCGCGCCGTCCAGCGAGACGGTCCCGTCGCCGGCCCGCGCGGTGAAGCGTTCGATGCGCGCGGTGGCGCCTTGCAGCGCGATGGCGAGTTCACCGTCGCGCACGTCCACGCCTTCGAGGAAGTTGCGTACGCCCAGGCCCGTGCCGCGTACTTCGCCGGTGTACTCGGGCGCGCCCAAACGCCCGCCGATGCTGGCGCTGGTGCGCAGCGAGCCGGCGAGGCGCCAGCCGGGCGGCACCCAGTTGCCCCAGGTGCCCAGGTCCGCGACCTGGATCTCGAGCACGCCTTCGATCGGCGTGTCGGCGCCGGGCCAGGTGGCCTCGGGCGAGGTGCGCGCCACCACGGCGCCGGCCGCCACGCCGAGCGTGGTGCCGGCCAGCGCCTGGGTGAAGGTCCACACGCCGTCGCTGGCGGTGAGGGCGAGACGCAGGTCGGTGAGGCCGAGCGCGCGGGTGCCGGTTTCCTCGGTCACGCTGAGGTCGCCGCCGCGCCGTTCGAGCACCACGTCGGCCTGGAAGCCGGGGGCGCTGCGCAAGTCGAGGGTGCCGCCGATGGCGAGGTCGCCGCCCCAGCCGAACTCGGGCTGCAGCCGCGCGAGGATGGGCGCGATCGGCAGCGGCTCCAGCTCCGCATGCGCTTCGATCTGCACCGGCTGCGTGGCCGTGGCCGCCCGCCAGTGGATGCGGCTCCAGCGCAGCGCCGCGCCGAGCACCTCGGCCCGGCCGGGCTGCACGGTCGCCTGCGGCGCTGCGCCGACTATCCATTCGAGCGCGATGTCACGGGCGCTGACCCAAGGCACGGCGCCCGCTGCGCTGCTGCGCAGTTCGATCTGCTGCAGCGTGCCGCGCCAGCCGGCGATGTGCCACGGGCCGGTCGACGGGGCGGGCGGCTCGATCACGCCACCCTGCAGCTTCACCTGCGCGACCGCGCGGGCCGGTGCATCGGCCGCCTTGGACCGAGGCGCGGAGCCGGGTGGAGGCTGCACCAGCTCGGTCCACGCCGGGGGCAGTGCGCGCGCCTCGGCGCGCAGCTCGGCGCTGTGGTCGGCGAGGCTGCCGCTGACGGTAAGCCGCACGGATTCGATCGTCTGCGATGGCTTCGCCGGCTGCCCGGCTGGTGCGGCCTGTTCGCCGATGACGAGCTGCGACAGCGTCGCCTGGACGTCAAGCGGCGCTTGCGGCGAGCCGGCCACCTGCCACTGCGCCTGCGCCTGCGCGACCGCGATGTTGCCGAACACCAGCCCCTGGCCATCGAGCCGACCCTGCGTGGCGATGGCCGGCCAGCGGCCCTCGACCTGCGCCTGCGCGGTGAGCGCGCCGGCCAGCGCCGCGCCACCCGGCAGCAGGCGGTAGATCGGCTCGAGCCGCGCCAGCGCCGGTGCGTCGACGGACAGCGTCCAGCGCTCACCCGCGCCGTCGGCAGCGGTGACGAGGCGGCCCTCGGCTTCGATGCGGTTGCCGGCCAGGTCGAGTTGCAGCGCGGCATCGGCCGCGCGGGCGCCGGTGCCTTTCAGCGACACCTCGCCTGACAGCGGCACGCCGGCGAGTACGCTGTCTTTCAATGTGAGCGAGACGCTGCCACGCAGCGTCGCAAGTTGGCTCAACAGCGGCACGCCGGGCGCCGGTTCGGGCAGGACGAGATCGAAGCTGCTCTCGGCGTTGAGGCTGTGCGGCCCCCGGCGCCACGGCGAATCGTCGCGGCCGGGCCACCACGCCGCCGGGTCGAAATCGACCAGCGCAACCTCACCCGCCACACGCCAGGGCGCGGTGACGGCGTCGCGCACGGCGCTGCCCGCGAGCGTGGCGCGCGACTCGCCGGCGGCGAGGGTGGCGCTGCGCAGCTCGATGCGGCGCAGGCTGCCCGTGCCGGCCAGCGTGACGCGAACGCTGCGCCCGGCGAGCCGCCGGCCGCGTGCATCGGTGAGGCCGCCGCTGAGCGACGCTTCGAGTTCGACCCTCGCCTGTTCCAACCCGGCACTGTCGAACCCGCTGCCCGTGATCGACACCGGCCCGGCCAGCTGCATCGACGGCGCGTGCGCGTCGAGTTGCGCGGGCCGCACGTCCTCCAGCGTCGCGTCCACACGCCATTGCGTGGTCGTCCAGCGGCCGCTGCCGCTCACCCGGCCGGCGGCCTGTTGCGCATTGCCGAGTTCGATGTCGGCGCTTTGCACCTCGACCTGCAGCGTCGCGCCGGGCTGTGCCTGCAGCGCAAGGTTCAGGCTGCGCATCGGCAGGCGCCCCTCGCTCCAGCGGCCCGCCGCGTCGTTGCTGAGGGCGATGTGTGCCGTGGCAGGTTGGTCGACCGCGCGGCTTTCGATCGCCACTTCGCCGCTCAGCGCCGTCGTGGGAGCGGCGGCGATCAGCGTGGACAGATCGAGCCCGGCGGTGCGTGCGCGCAGGCTGGGGATGGGCCAGGCGGCAAACGGCTGCAGCGTGCCGGCGATGTCGAGCGTCTGCTCGGGGCGCCCGCCCGTGGGCTGGGCACGCAGCGTGGCGCGCAGCTCGGGCCGGGCGAGCGGGCCGACCAGCGTGGCGCTCGCCTGCCAGGGTGCGCCGAGCGGCGAGGCTGCGGCGTCCTGCGTCAACTCGGCCGAGGCTTGCAGCGCGAACGGCCGCTGCGCGGCGATGTGCAGGCGGGCGCTCGCCTGCAGCCGGCCCCAGGCCAGCGTGAGGTCGTCGATGCGGTGCAGACCGCCGTGGTTCGCGCCGAGCTGCACCTGCGCGCGCAGCTCGCGCAGCGGCGTGCCGCCGAGCGCGGGCGTGTGGAACTCGCCAATGCGCAGCGAGTGGATCTGCAGCTCGATCGGCAGTTCGAGCGAATCGGGCGGCCGGCGCGGCTCGGCCGAAGGTTGGGCGGGCGGCGGATCGAACTGCACGCGCGCGGCGCGCAGTTCGTCGATGACGATGCGCCAGCGCCCGCCGAGCGTGCGCACGATGCCGAGGTCGCGCCAGCCGAAGTCGTCGACGATGAGCAGCGGCGCGCCGCCGCTTGGCCGATAGACGAGCCGGCGTGCCTCGAAGTCGCCGAGCAGGTGGCCTTTGCCGCCGCTCACTTCGAGGCCGGGCACACGCGCCAGCACCCAGGCGGTGCCGCCTTCGGTGCGCAGCGCGGCCCACAGCGCGAGCGCCGCGAGCAGCAGCACGGCCAGGATGATTGCTGCGAGCCACAGGCCGGCACGCATCAGCCGCCCCATGCGGCGCGGCAGGGGCGGGCTGGGGATGGGCGTCGTGTCGTGGCTCATCAGAAGGCGATGCCCACGCTGAGGTGCAGCCGGGTCCGGTGCACGTCCAGGCCATGCGCGAGGTCGATGCGCAGCGGCCCGACCGGGCTGCGCCAGCGCAGGCCGACGCCCACGCCGACGGCCGGCTCCAGCTCTTTCCACTTGGCGGCGGCGTTGCCGACGTCGATGAAGGTGGCCCACCAGAACGCGGGCCGCTGCGGCGAGATGGGGCGTGCGATCTCGAGGCTGCCGGTGGCGACCACGCGGCCGCTGGTGACCACGCCGTTCACTTCAGGGCCGAGTGCGCGGTAGGCGTAGCCGCGCACCGATTCGTCGCCGCCGGCGCGAAACAGCAGGGTGTCGGGCAGGCCCACCGATTCGTGCGCGAACACCTGGCCCGCTTCCGCACGGGCAGTGAGGTACCAGCTGCCGACGGGCCGGTACCAGGTGTAGCGGCCCCAGGCGCGCGTGAAGGGGCCGCTGGCGGCATTGCTGCTGCGCGCCTGGCCGACGGCGCCCTGCAGCGCGAGCGTGTGCCCGCGCGTGGGCAGCAGCACGCTGTCGACGTCGCGCAGCACCCAGTGGTAGTTGGCCGAGATCGCCGTGCTGCGCGCGACGCCGTTGGCGTTGCGAAGCCACGTGCGCGCGATCTCGGCGAAGTACAGGCGTTCGAAGCGCTCGATGTCCTGCGTGCGGCCGATGCGCGCGGTGCTGGCGCGGCGCAGTTCGTCGGCCGTGCGCAGTTCTTCCACGCTACCCGAGATCAGGTTGCGGTAGAAGCCGCCCTGCGGGTAGGAGGTGAGTTCGCCCTCCCACAGCTTGCGGTCGGCGCCGAGTTCGATCTCGTTCTCGGCGATCCAGCGCAGGCCGAACGGGCGGCGGTGCAGGTGCTCCAGCGTCACGCGCGGGCCGGTGTTGGCGCTGACGCCCACGCCGAAGGTCGCCTGCTGCAACTGCTGCTCTCGCACCTGCACCGTCACCGGCGCGGCATCGGCCAGCGCGGGATCGGGATCGATGCTCACCACGGCGCCCTCGAACAGGCCCACCTTCTGCAGCCGCTCCTGGAAGTCGAGCAGCGTCTTCTCGCTGTAGGGCGCGCCGGGCGCGAAGTTGGCGACGTTGCGCACGGCGGATTCGTCGTAGCGCGAGAGGCCCTCGATGCTGATCTCGCCGAGGTGGAACAGCGGCCCGCTGTCGGCCACGGCTGACAACTGCACGCGGTTGGCGTCGGCATCGACGCGCGCGGTGGTGTCGGCCCAGCTTGCCGCGGGATAGCCCTCGGCGCGCAGGCGCGCGAGCGTGCCGCTCTTGGCGCTGCTCCAGTCGTCCTGTCGGAACGCTTCGCCCGGTTTCAGGGGCCAGTCGCGGCGCAGGCCTTCGAGAGTGTCGATGGCGGCGCGCTCGCCGGCATCGGCCGCGGTCTTCAGCTCGCCCACCGCGTTCACGTCGACGCTTCGGATCAGCGCCCGCGGACCCGGCTCGACGTGAACGCGCAGCAGTGGCGGTGCGTCGCCGACGGCGGGCACTTCTTCGACGCGCACTTCGGCGTTGAAGTAGCCCTCGGTCTCGAGCAGCGAGCGCGCCTGCGCCGGGGCGGCGGCGATCAGCCGGTCGAGCTCGGCCGAGGTGATGCGTTCGGTCTGCGGCGCATCCTGGAAGCGCGCGAGATCGAGATAGGTGGACAGCAGGGCGCGCAGATCGTCGGGCGCAAGGACTTCCAGGCGATAGACGGGCGAAGCGGGCGGCGCGGCCGGTGCCTGTGTCTCGCGTGCTTCGTCGGCCCGGTCACCGAAGGGCAGGCCGGCACAGCCGACGAGCAGCGCCGCGCAAGCCACGGCGAGGAGCGCTGCGAGCCGAACCGCGGGTGCTGCTGCGGCCATGCGAGCGCCCGGTCTTTGGCTACTTGCTCAGCAAACGCATCGCGCCTTCGAGGCCTTGAAGCGTCAGCGGAAACATGCGCTGGCTCATGAGCTGCTGGACGATGGAGATGCTCTGGCGGTAGCCCCACACGCCTTGCGGCTCGGGGTTGATCCAGGCGAACTTCGGGAAGGCGTGCGTGAGGCGCTGCAGCCATTCGGCGCCGGCTTCCTCGTTGTTGTATTCGACGCTGCCGCCGGGCTGCAGGATCTCGTAGGGACTCATGGTCGCGTCGCCCACGAAGATCAGCTTGTAGTCCTTGTTGTACTTGCGGATCACGTCCCAGGTGGAGAATTTCTCGCTGTAGCGGCGGCGGTTGTTCTTCCACATGAAGTCGTAGACGCAGTTGTGGAAGTAATAGAACTCGAGGTGCTTGAACTCGCTCTTGGACGCCGAGAACAACTCTTCGACGCGGTGGATGTGCTCGTCCATCGTGCCGCCCACGTCCATCAGCAGCAGCACCTTGATCTTGTTGTGGCGCTCGGGAACCATCTTGATGTCCAGCCAGCCGGCGTTGGCGGCGGTGGAGCGGATGGTGTCGTCGAGATCGAGCTCTTCTTCCGAGCCTTCGCGGGCGAAGCGGCGCAGGCGGCGCAGCGCGACCTTGATGTTGCGCGTGCCCAGTTCCAGTGTGTCGTCGTAGTCCTTGAACTGGCGCTGGTCCCACACCTTCACGGCGCTGCGGTTGCGGCTCTTCTCCTGGCCGATGCGGATGCCTTCGGGGTTGTAGCCGTAGGCGCCGAAGGGCGAGCGCCCGCCGGTGCCGATCATCTTGTTGCCGCCTTCGTGGCGCTCCTTCTGCTCCTCGAAGCGCTTCTTGAGCTCTTCCATGAGCTTGTCCCAGCCCATCTTCTCGACCAGCGCCTTCTCCTCGGGGCTCAGTTCGAGCTCCATCTTCTTCTTGAGCCAGTCGAGCGGGATGTCTTTCGTGAAGTCGGCGAGCAGCTCCACGCCCTTGAAATAGGCGGCGAAGGCCTTGTCGAACTTGTCGAACTGGGCTTCGTCCTTCACGAGGGAGGTGCGCGCGAGGTAGTAGAACTTGTCGACGGTGGGGCCGGCGTCGTCGTCGATTACGCCGGCCTTGATGGCTTCGAGCAGGACAAGGTATTCCTTGACCGAAACCTTCAGCTTGGCCGCCCGCAGGGTGAAGAAGAAATTGATCAGCATGATGGGCCGCGACAGCGCGCACGGTGGTGGCTGAAATCAGGATACATGGCCGTGCGCGAAGGGGTCATGGCAAGCGGCGTGCTCAGTGGTGGCTCAGTGCCGATTCACCGCGGACGCGCGAGTTGCCACTGAAGGTGCGTCTTGATGGCCGGCCACTCGGGCGCGGTGATGCTGTAGACGGCGGTGTCGCGCAGCGCGCCGTCGCGGGTGCGCTGGTGTGAGCGCAGGATGCCGTCGAGCTGCGCGCCGAGGCGTTCGATGGCGCGGCGGCTCTGCGTGTTCAGCCGGTGCGTGCGGAACTCCACCGCGATGCAGGCTAGCGACTCGAAGGCGTGGCCCAGCAGCATCAGCTTGCACTCGGTGTTGAGCGCGCTGCGCTGCACGCTGCGGGCGTACCAGGTCGAGCCGATCTCCACGCGTTTGTGCGTGGCGTCGACGTTCATGTAGGTCGTCATGCCCACCGGCCGCCCGGTCGCATCGAGTACGGTGAACGCGAGCATCGAGCCGGCGCGCTGCAGGCCAAGGCGGCGCTCGATCTCGGCGGCCATGCCGTCCGGGCTCGGCACGTTGGTGTACCAGACGCGCCAGAGTTCGTCTTCGTTCGACGCTTCGCCGAGTGCCTGCGCATGCTCCGGCGCCAGCGGCACGAGCGAAGCGTGCACGCCCTTGAGCGCGACCGGTTCGAGCCAGTTCATCAGCTGAGCCACTGCACTGACCAAGCGGGCACCGCGGATCCGGCTTTGCCGGTCCGCCAGTGCTGCCCCCTCGGGGGGCGCGCGAAGCGCGTAGGGGGGGTCATCTGTTATGGCGCTGCATGAAGACGAGCTTCTCGAACAGGGAGACATCCTGTTCATTCTTGAGAAGCGCGCCCACGAGCGGCGGCAGCGACACCTTCTCGTCCTTGTTCTGCAGCACCTCGAGCGGAATGTCCTCGGCCACCAGCAGCTTGAGCCAATCGAGCAGTTCAGAGGTGGACGGCTTCTTCTTCAGGCCCGGCAGGTTGCGCACGTCGTAGAAGCTCTTGAGCGCAGCGCCCAGCAACTCCTTCTTCAGGCCGGGAAAGTGCACGTCGACGATGCTCTGCATCGTCTCCGCATCGGGGAATTTGATGTAGTGAAAGAAGCAGCGGCGCAGGAAGGCGTCGGGCAACTCCTTCTCGTTGTTCGAGGTGATGAAGACCAGCGGGCGGTGCTTGGCGCGAATGAGTTCGCGCGTCTCATAGCAATAGAACTCCATGCGGTCGATCTCGCGCAGCAGATCGTTCGGGAATTCGATGTCGGCCTTGTCGATCTCGTCGATCAGCAACGCCACCGGCTTGTCGGCGGTGAAGGCCTGCCACAACACACCCTTGATGATGTAGTTGTGGATGTCCTTCACCTTTTCGTCGCCGAGTTGGCTGTCGCGCAGGCGACTCACGGCGTCGTATTCGTACAGGCCCTGCTGCGCTTTCGTGGTGCTCTTCACGTGCCATTGCAAGAGCGGCATGTCGAGCGCCTGGGCCACTTCCTCGGCCAGCATCGTCTTGCCGGTACCGGGTTCGCCCTTGACGAGCAGGGGCCGTTTCAACGTGATGGCGGCGTTGACGGCCAACATCAGGTCGTCGGTCGCAACGTAGTTCTGGGTGCCGGTGAATTTCATGGTGGCGGCGCGTGCGCGCGAGGCTTTGAACTGGATCAAACCAGTATAAGTGCCCCCCTATAATCCGTTGTTTGCCCGCAATCAGCCGTCAGTCAGTGAACATGAGAAAAACCGTTGCCTCGATCGTTGCCGTGCTGGCGTCTGCCGGCTTCCTGGCCGGCTTCACCTCCTCCGTGCAGGCCCAA
Source organism: Rhizobacter sp. (assembly GCA_036676235.1). Classification (GTDB taxonomy): domain Bacteria; phylum Pseudomonadota; class Gammaproteobacteria; order Burkholderiales; family Burkholderiaceae_C; genus JAKFDI01. Next base: position 45,876 of record JAKFDI010000103.1, read on the forward strand.
GACGCTGCGGCCGGCGAAAAGAAGGCCACGCTGTGCGCTGGCTGCCACAACATTCCGCGCTATCAGGCGAGCTTTCCCGAAGTGCACAAGGTGCCGATGATTGCGGGCCAGAACGCCAAGTACATCGTCGCCGCACTCACCGCCTACAAGAAGGGCGACCGCAAGCACCCGACGATGCGCGGCATCGCCGCGACGCTCTCCGACCAGGACATGGCTGACCTCGCGGCCTACTACGAGGCCCTGGGTGACAGCGAGCCGGCGCCCAAGACGGTGCCCGCGCCGACGGCTGCCGTGGCCGAGCTGCTGAAGAAGACCAACTGCGCGTCGTGCCACGGCGAGAACTTCAGCACGCCGATCGACCCGAGCTACCCGAAGATCGCCGGCCAGCACGCCGACTATCTGTACTTCGCGTTGAAGTCGTACCAGATCGACAAGAACCCGCAGATCGGGCGCAACAACCCCATCATGTCGGGCATGGCCCGGCAGTACACGCCGGCGCAGCTCAAGGAACTGGCGAACTATCTCGGCTCGCTGCAGGGCGAGCTTTCGACGGTGTCGCGCCCCGACTTCAAGTAGCCGCACCGCTCGCACGACAACAGGGCCGCTGAAATCAGCGGCCCTTTTTTGTTGCAGCTTCGTCGGTCGGGCCATCCATGACCGCAGCCGCCGCCGGCGTTCCAGCAACCTACACTGCGGCCGATTTCATTCACGGGAGTACGCATGAAACGTTGGCTTTCGGTGCTGTGCCTGAGCGTGGCCGCAGCAAGCGCAGCGAACGCGCAAACCCTGCGCTGGTCCAGCCAGGGCGATCCGCAGACCATGGATCCGTTCTCGCAGAACGAGAGCCTGACCAACATGATCAACGCGCAGATCTACGACTTTCTGGTCGCGCGCGACAAGAACCTCGAGATCGTGCCGGCGCTTGCCACCGAGTGGAAACAGGAGGGTCCGCTGAAGTGGACCTTCAAGCTGCGCCCCAACGTGAAGTTCCACGACGGCCGACCCTTCACTGCCGACGACGTGGTGTTCTCGCTCGAACGCGCCAAGGCGCCCGGCTCGCTGATCGCCGTCTACGCCAATGCGCTCGGCACGGCGAAGAAGACCGACGACCTGACGGTGGAGTTCAACCTGCCACAGGTGAATCCGATCTTTCTGCAGCACCTGAACACGCTCAACATCATGAGCCGCGGCTGGGCCGAGGAGCACAAGGTCACCAAGCCGCAGAACTTCGCGGGCAAGGAAGAGACCTACGCCGCCTTTCACACCAACGGCACCGGCCCCTACATGCTCGTGAGCCGCCAGCCCGATGTGAAGACGGTGCTCAAGCGAAACCCGAACTACTGGGGAACGATCGAAGGCAACGTGCAGGAGGTGATCTACACCCCGATCAAGAGCCCGGCCACGCGCGTGGCGGCGCTGATCTCGGGCGAGGTCGACTTCGTGCTCGACCCGCCGCCCACCGACCTGCAGCGCCTGAAGGCTACGCCCGACCTGCGGGTCCTGGAGGGCCCGGAGAACCGCGTCGTCTTCATCGGCATGGATCAGGGCCGTGACGAGCTGCTCTACAGCAGCGTGAAGGGCAAGAACCCGTTCAAGGATCTGCGTGTACGCAAGGCCCTCTATCACGCCATCGACATCGAGACGATCCGCAAGCGGCTGATGGACGGCCAGTCGATCCCGACGGGTGCGCTGGTGCCGTCGCCTCTGGCGAGCTTCGGCGACAAGCAGATCGAGGCGCGCCTGCCCTACGACCTGGCACTGGCGAAGAAGCTGATGGCCGAAGCCGGCTACGCCGACGGCTTCGAGGTCACGCTCGACTGCCCGAACAACCGCTACATCAACGACGAGCGCATCTGCGTCGCGCTCTCGGGTATGTGGGCCAAGCTCAACCTGAAGGTGCGCGTGAACGCGATGCCGCGCGCGGTGTATTTCCCCAAGCTCGAGAAGCTGGACACCAGCCTCTACATGTACGGCTGGGGCGGCTCGATCACGGATGCCGAAACCACCTTCACGCCCATCTACCGCAACCGCGGCGACAAGGGCGTGGGCGCCTACAACTACGGCAACTACACCGACGACAAGCTCGACGCCATGGCCGCTGCGACCAGCGTGGAAGCCGATCCGGCCAAGCGGCGCGAGCTGATCAAGGCGGTGTTCCTGGAGCACAACGCGAAGGTGCATCACATCCCGCTGCACCGCCAGTTCATTCCGTGGGCGATGCGCAAGAACGTGTCGGTGGTGCACCGGCCGGACAACTGGCTGGAGACGCGATGGGTGACGGTGAAGTAAGGCGACGAGCCCACTTCATCAAGCCGTATTCGCGCGATCAAGCGACCGCCGCGGATCCGGCTCTGCCGGTCCGCTGGTGGTGCCCCCTTGAGGGGGCGCGCGAAGCGCGTAGGGGGTGGGTCATCTCACGCCCAGCTTGAAGGCGATCATCGCGCGCAGCTTGTTGGGCACCACCGGTTTGATGAGCAGGTGGAAGTTCTTATCCTGCGCTTCCTTGTCGTGGCCCGTCATGGTGCTGCCGGTGACCACGATCGCCGGCACATCGGCGCCGAAACGGCCGCGCACCGCCTCGATGGCGTCGACGCCGCTGCGCCCCTGCTCCAGCCGGTAGTCGACGATGAGCAGGTCCGGCCGCGCCGCTTCCGCGCCGGTGGCCCAGGCGCTGCATTCGGCCACGCTCGCGAACGACAGCAGCGTGGCGCCCCAGCCGCGGATCAGCACCTCGAGGCCGCTGCGCACGGCCGGCTCGTCTTCCACCACGACGATCAGCCGCCCGGCGAGCGTGATGGCGAGCGGCCCCTTGCCGGGCACTGCAGCGACCGCTCGTGCACTGGCGCGCCCGACGGGCACGTCGAGCGTGAACACCGAGCCGTGGCCGGGCTCTGAACGCAGGGTGAGCGGCGCGCCCATCAAGCCGGCCAGCTTCTTGACGATCGCCAGTCCCAGCCCCAGCCCCTTGCGCTGTTCCGGCGTGGCCACCGCGGCATTGCTCTCGAGCTGGTAGAACTCCTCGAAGATGCGCTGCCGCTCGGCTTCGACGATACCGGGGCCGGTATCCCAGACCGACAGCCGCAGCGTCTCGCCGCGTCGCTGGCAGCTCACCAGCACGCCGCCGTCCTGCGTGTAGCGGATGGCGTTGGACACGAGATTGCGCAGGATGCGCTCGACCAGCAGTGGATCGGCGTGCGCCACATGCCACCCGCCGCGCAGGCGCAGCGCCAGCCCCTTCTCGAAAGCCGTGGGCTCGAAATGCAGGCGCAGCTTTCGCAGGATGTCGCCCACCTCGAAGTGCGCGGGGTTCACGTCGACGCCGCCGTTGTCGATGCGCGTGATGTCCAGCAGCTCCGAGAACAGCCCCTCCAGCGCGTCGACCGAGCTGTTGATGCTGTTGACCAGCGGGGCGATCTCGTCGTCGTGGATCTTCTGGCGCAGCGCCTCGGCGAACAGCCCCATGGCGTGCAGCGGCTGGCGCAGGTCGTGGCTGGCCGCGGTGAAGAACTGGCTCTTCGCGCGATTGGCGACCTCGGCCTCGCGCCGCGCCTCGTCGGCCGCCTGCTTTTCGGCGCGCAGCTGCACCAGCAGCGCATCGGCCTCGAGCTTGAGCGCGATGGCGCGCTGCAGCGCCTGGCGGAAGTTGCCGGCCAGCATCACCGTGAGCGTGATGATGACGAGCAGGATGCCGGCGAGCTGGTAGCTGTCGCTGGTGCCTTCGCTTGCAATGCGCAGCGCAAGCGGCGCGAACAGCAGCGTGGCATAGGCGATGTAGACGCGCGGCTGGGTGGCCAGCACCGGCACCGCGACCACGCAGAAGGTGTACACGACGACGATCAGGCCGATCTGCTGCAGGCTCTCGCCCTGCGGGTAGAACACCCAGGCCGTCAGCCCCCACATCACGGCGGAGGCGAAGGTGCCGGCGTTGCTGTAGTGGCGCCAGCGCTGCCAGTCGGCCCGCGCCGACGGCGCGGCGCGATGGAAGCGCAGCGTGGTGGCGCCGCGCGCCAGCAGGGTGGCGAACCAGCCGCCGAGCCACGCCAGCATCACCGCCGGCGGCGTCATGCCCCAGAACAGCAGAGTGACGACGGCGACGCCGGCGGCCGTGCCCGAGAGCGTGGCCGGCATGTAGTCGAAGCTGCTCTGTACCTCTTCGGGCAGCGCCGAGGGCGGTTCGGCTGGAACCATGGCGCCCGGCGTGAGCAGATCGGCAGCGACGGACACGGCGCCCGCCTACTGGCTCTTGCGCCAGGCGAGCGGCGCGCCGTTCGGCTGTTGCGACATCTGCCCGACCGCCAGCACCGCCTGCGTGCGCGAACTGACCTTGAGCGCACGCAGCACGGCGGCGACATGATCCTTGACCGTCTCGACCGAAAGATTCAGCTCGCGCGCGATCAGCTTGTTCGGCTTGCCCTGCAGCAGCAGCGCCAGCACGTCGGTCTGGCGCGGCGTGAGGCCGAGCGACTTGAGCGGCGGATGCGTCTGGTAGGGGCCGGCCGCGGCGCTGTCGTGCACGCTGCGCAGGCCGTCGGGTGCGCCCTGACGCCGCTCGACACCGGCACCGCGGTCATCGCTCATGGTCATCGACGGCACGTAGATGCCGCCCGACATGACCATGCGCAGCGCGTCGAACAGCGTCTCGTTCGAGGCACGCTTGGGCACGAAGCCCATCGCGCCGAGATCGATGCAGCGGATCACGTCGCTTGCACGGTCGCTGGCCGACACCACCACGACCGGCAGCGCGGGGTAGGCGCTGCGGAATTCGGTCAGCACGTCGAAGCCATCGGCATCGCCCAGGTGCAGGTCCAGCAGCACCAGGTCGAAATCGGAATCGCGCTGCAGGGTCTCGCGCGCGGCGCGGGCGCTGCTGGCGCCCTCGACCGTGACGTTGTCGCCCAGCCCCTGGATGACCGCCTGCAACGCCGAAAGAATCAGCGGGTGGTCGTCGATCAGCAGCACTTTCATTGCAATCTCCCTGTGTGGCGCCGGCCCCTCTCTGGAGGCTAGTCGCGGATGGACCCGTGGGTCAGGTGTAGCGGCGCGCCACCGTCTCGGCCACGCACACGGGCTTTGACGAGCCCTCGCGCTCGATCGTCACCTCGGTCGTCACCTGCGCGCCGCCCTCGATCGGCTCATACGAGATGAGCTTGATCACCGCCCGCACGCGGCTGTTGACCGGCACCGGCGCCGGAAAGCGCACGCGGTTCAGGCCGTAGTTGACGCCCATGCGCGTGTCGTTCACGCGCATCGCCTTCGCGCTCAGGTCGGGAATCAGGCTGAGCGTGAGAAAGCCGTGCGCGATCGGCGTGCCGAACGGACCTTTCGCCGCCTTCTCGGGATCGATGTGGATCCACTGGTGGTCGCCCGTCGCATCGGCGAACAGGTTGATGCGCTGCTGGTCGATGGTGACCCAGTCGCTCTCACCGATCACCTGGCCCACGAGCGGCTGCAGGTCGGTGCCCTTTTCGAAGACTCGCATGAACTTCCTTCAGTTGTTGATCCAGTCGAGGATCGGTTGCCATTGCACCAGATCGCGTTCCACGCGGCTGGGCGCCACGTCCCACAGCGTCAAGCCGCGGGCCGCGAGGTGAACGTAATTCTGCGTGTCGCGCACATGCCCGAGCACCGGCACCTCCAGCTTGCCGAGGAAGGCCTCGAGCTGACCGGCCGAGATCGTGTGTTCCCGCGTGCGCATGCCCACCACGCCGATGCGCACCTTGCTGCTGCGCTTGTGCGCGAGCAGCTCGCGGATGAAGTCGTGCGTGGCGTGGATGTCGAAGATGCTCGGCTGCAGCGGCACGATCACGCGGTCGGCGAGTTTCATCACTTCGTCGAGGCGCTTGCCGTGCAGGCCGGCGGGCGTGTCGAGCACCACGTGCGTCGTGCCCTTGGGCGGGCGCACCACCTCGTCGCGAACCACGTCCCAAGCACGGATCGTCGGGAGGTTCGGCGGGCGCAGGCCCAGCCAGATGCGTGCGGACTGCTGGCGGTCGATGTCGCCCAGCATCACCGCGTGGCCTTTGTGGGCGAGATAGCCCGCGATATTGGTCGACAAGGTGCTCTTGCCGACGCCGCCCTTCGGGTTGGCGACAACGATCACTGGCATGGGAAACCTCCGTGGAGAGCCGCCCTTGCGCCGCGGCGACGGGGAGGCCGTTGCTTTGCCGGCGATGTTAGCGGCGCCTCCCGGTAGCCGCCATTCAGGCTAACCACGCATGGCCACCCTCAGTGCAGCCCGTCCCACAGCAGCTTGATGCCGGTCAGAAGCAGGCCCAGGTTGAACAGCCGGTAGAACAACGCCGGATCGATGCGCCGCACCAGCCGCACGCCGAGCCACACGCCCAGCGGCGCGAGCGGCAGCAGCACGAGCGAGGTCGCCAGGTTGCGCCGGTCGAGCAGGCCCAGCCACAGGTACGGAATCCACTTCGAGAGGTTCACCGCGGCGAAGAAGATCGCCATCGTGGCCGCGAAGCGCAGCGGGGGCAGCTTGAGCGGCAGCACATAGGCGCTGATCGGCGGGCTGCCCGCATGCGCGACGAAGCTCGTGAAACCCGAGGCGATGCCCAGCACGAAGCCGAGCCAGCGCGGCGGCGGCGGGGCATCGGCATGGGGTGGAAAGAGGGTGCGCTGCGCGAGGAAGAGCAGGGTCAGCGCCCCCACGATGCCCGCCACGGCCGCGGCCGACAGCATCCCGAAAGACAGCGTGCCCACCAGCGTGCCGAGCAGGCCGGCCGGCAGCAGCAGCCGCAGCAGCTCGCGGTCGCGCTCGAGGAACAGCGCCTTCACGCCGGCGGCATCCATGACGAGCAGCAGCGGCAGCATGATGGCCGCGGCCTGCGGCACCGGAATCGTGAGCGCCATCAGCGGCGTGGCGAGCGAACCGAAGCCGCCGAGTCCGCTCTTGGCGAGACCCATCAGCAGCACGGCTGGCACGGCCGCCGCGTAGAAGAGGGGGTCGTCGATCAGCGGGAAGTTCACGCGATGCGGCAGGCTTCCTCGAACGCGAGCCGCGGGCTGCGCGGAAAGATGCCGGCCGGGTCGCCGTGGCCGAGGTTGCACACGAAGTTGGCGGTGGTGCTGGTGCCGGCGAAGAAGGCCGCATCGACCTTCGCCGAATCGAAGCCGCTCATCGGCCCGCAGTCCAGCCCCAGCGCGCGCGCGGCGATGATGAAGTAGCCGCCCTGCAGGCTGCTGTTGCGAAAGGCGGTGGCGGCAATCACCTCCGGCTTGCCGGCGAACCACGGCCGTGCGTCGGTATGCGGAAAGAGCTGCGGCAGCTTGTCGTAGAACGCCATGTCCATGCCGATGATGGCCGTCACCGGCGCCTGCTTGGTCTTCTCGTAGTTGCCCGCCGACATGCAGGGCAGCAGCTTCGCCTTGCCCTCGGGCGAGGCCACGAACACGATGCGCGCCGGCGAGCAGTTGGCCGAGGTCGGCCCCCACTTCATCAGGTCGTACAGGCGGCGCAGCGTCTCGTGCGGGATCGGCTCGCTGGTGAAGGCGTTGTGCGTGCGGGCGTGGTCGAAGAGCTGTTCGGTGCTGACGTTCATGTGTGGGGATTTGGGCGCGGAGCCGACAATTGTGGGATGTTTGCCCCTTCCCAGAACGACGTGAGGCGATTCTTCTGCGACGCCTTCGCCAAGCACCGCGACGGCCGGCCGATGACGGCGATGGAGGTGCTTGCGGCCGACTGGATTACCCAGCATCCCGAGTACGACGCCGACCTGTCTGATGTCGATGCCGCGCTCGCCGCGGTGTTCGACGTGGAGGCGGGGCGCACCAATCCGTTCCTGCACCTGTCGATGCACCTGTCGATCAGCGAGCAGGTGACGATCAACCAGCCGCGCGGCATCAAGCAGGCTTACGAGCTGCTGGCTGCGCGCCTCGGCTCGGCGCACGAAGCGCAGCACGAGGTCATGGAGTGCCTCGGCGAGATGATGTGGACCTCGCAGCGCAGCGGCCTGCCGCCGGACGGCGAAAAGTACATCGATTGCGTGCGCCGCCGAGCAACGCGTGGATAGGGCACGAAGGATCCGTTGGGGCTGAGGTGTCGAAGCCCTGTGTGCGCCGAGGGCACTTCGATACCTCGGTGCGAGCGGGTTTTGTGGCGGTCTCGTACTTTTGGACGCGAGTCAGACGTTGCTCGTCGCGCGCACTTCCTCGATGGAGGTAATGCCCGCCAGCACCTTCTCGATGCCATCCTGCCGCAGCGTGTGCATGCCCTCCGACATCGCCGTGCGCTGCAGCGCTTCCGCGCGGCCGCCGGTCTGGATGAGGCGGCGCAGCTCGCGCGAGATCACCATCAGTTCGTGCAGCCCGGCGCGGCCCTTGAAGCCGGTCTGGTCGCACTTGTCGCAGCCTAGGCTCTTGTGCACCTGCACCTGGCCCTCGCGGCCGAAGCGATCGCCCCAGTCGCGCAGCAGCATCTCGCGCGGCGGGCGGAACTCGGCGTCGCCGTAGGCGTGCTGGTAGTCCTCGACCAGTTCGTCCAGTTCCTCGCGCGTGGCCGGCCGTGATTGCCGGCAATGCGGGCACAAGCGCCGCACCAGCCGCTGCGCCAGCACGGCCAGCAGCGAGTCGCCGAAGTTGAACGGGTCCATGCCCATGTCGAGCAGCCGCGTCACCGTCTCGGGCGCGCTGTTGGTGTGCAGCGTGGACAGCACCAGGTGGCCGGTGAGCGAGGCCTCCACGGCAGTCTGCGCCGTCTCGCCGTCGCGGATTTCGCCCACCATGATCACGTCCGGGTCCGCCCGCAGGAAGGCGCGCAGCGCCTTGGCAAACGTCCAGTCGATCTTCGGATTCACCTGCACCTGGCGCAGCCCCGGCTGGGTGATTTCCACCGGGTCTTCGGCCGTCCAGATCTTGCGTTCGGGCACGTTGATGTGGCTGAGCGCTGAATGCAGCGTGGTCGTCTTGCCACTGCCCGTCGGGCCGACGCACAGCACCATGCCGTAGGGCCGCTCGACCGCGGCCTTGAGCTGGGTGAGGTTGCGCGGCGACAGGCCTAACCGGTCCAGCGGGATCGGCTTGGCCGAGGCCAGGATGCGCATCACCACGTCTTCCAGCCCGTTGTTCGTCGGAATGGTGGCCACGCGCAGCTCGATGCGGTGCTGCGGCGAGAACTTGGCGAAGTTGATCTTGCCGTCCTGCGGCTTGCGGCGCTCGGAGATGTCGAGGTCGCACATGATCTTCACGCGGGCGATCAGCGCGTTGCGGTAGTTCGACGGCAGCTCCAGGTGCGTGTGCATCAGGCCGTCGCGGCGGAAGCGGATGCGGATCTTCTCGCGCCCCGGATAGCTCTCGAGGTGGATGTCGGACACCCCCGCCTTGTGCGCCTCGATGATGGTGTTGTTGATCAGGCGCACCAGCGAGTTGTCCGACTGCTCGATGGGCCGGTCTTCGGCGGCATTCGCGCTGTCGTGCGAATCCTTCTCCAGCGTCTCCATCAGCTTGTCGGTGTCGGGCAGATCGAAGTTGATCGGCACCGACGCGTCCTCGACCACGAAGCGCTGCGTCTGCGCCGCGCCGATGCGCTCGTAGGCGGCAAACAGCACGTCCTCGATGCTCTCGCACTGCGCGAGCACCGGCACCACCTTCAGCTGGGCGATGAATTCGGCTTCGTCCACCGCGGCGCGGCGCCGCGCCGGGTCGTCGAGCGCCACGACGAGGCGGCCCTCGCGCATCAGCAGCGGCATCACGCGCAGGCGCACTGCGGCGTTGTAGGGAATCTTGCGCAGCGCGTCGGCCTCGACCGGAAAGGCGGTGAGGTTGACGAGCGGATAGCCCATCTTGCGCGCCAGCGCCACCTGCAGGTCGTGCGGCGACACCACCTTCATGCGCACCAGCACTTCGCCCAGCGGCACGTCGCGGTCGCGGCTCTGCTGCGCGAGGGCCTGCTCGAGCTGCGCCGGCGTCACGAGGCCGAGCGAGATGAGCGCCTCGCCGATGCGCACCATCGGCATCGTGGCCTGGGCATCGAGCGCTGCCGACAACTGCTCGCGCGTGACGATCTGCTGCGACACGAGGATGTCGCCTACCTTCTGGTTGCGCAGATCCCTCTGCATTTGCGCGGCCTGTTCCACCTGCTGCGGCGTTACCACCTGCTGCGCGATCAGCACCTCGCCGATGCGCGGGCCGACATCGAAGCCGGTGAACGCGCTGCGCGGCACGAAGATCCGGCGCACGCCACCCTTGTCGTCCGCCGGCGGAAAGAGAAACAGACCCTCGGTGGTCTCCACGTGGCCGATGGTCTCGCCGCTCATCTGCGCGTCACCGGCCAGGCGCACGCTGTAGGGCGAGGCATTGCGAAAGCCCACCACGCCGGCGCGCGGATCGCTGCCGGGCACGTCGGCGGCTGGCAGCACGGTGGTGAGCGTGAGCGCGCGAAACTGGTCGAAGCGCAGCGGCAGCGTCGTGCGCGCGGGCGGCACCTGCACGTGCGCGACCGATTCCGCCGGCACGAAGAAGGTGAGCCGCCCCGAGGTGCGGGTGCCGTTCAGGCCGGTGATCTCGCAGGGCAGGGGATCGGTCTGCACCACGGGCGCGGGATAGCAGGCGAACGGCGGGGTCGGCCAGCGAAAGGTTTCGGTGGGAGTGGCGGCGTCCACGGCGGCGGCCGCCGTCGCGGGGTCGATGGGCTCCCATCTGAGCGGGGCCAGCACGTCGTCTGCCATGGCAGGGGTTCCTTGGTTCGTTCACGGGCGGGGCGCGCGCACGACCCCTTCTCCACACGCCATGCTGGCAGCAAGCGCCGTGCGCGAAGCGCCGAACAGGGGCGATTCGGGCCGGTTTCTCGGTGGTTGGCGCCGGGTGCGCCGGCGCGGCCTTCAGGCAGCGGCCGTTTCGAGGAAGGCGAACACGGTCTTGACGACGGTCTCGACCTTCGCGGACGAAGGGTCCGCGCGGTAGCTCGCGAACACAGGCAGCGGCTGCAGCTCGGTATCGCAGCGCAGCAGCGTGAGGTCGCGATTGACCAGCAGCCGTTCGGCCGCCGCGCGCGGCAGCGTCGCGATGCCGAAGCCGGCGTCCACGAGCTGTGTCATGGCCGAGATCGACGAGATCGTGTGCACCCGCGGCGGCTGCGCGTCGACCTGCCGGAACAGGTCCATCAGCGCCACGTGCGGCTGCGAGCCGCGCTGGAAGGTGAGCAGGTCGTACTCCGCCAGTTGCGCGAGCGTGTAGCGGCGCCTGCGGTGCAGCTGCGCGTTGCCGACGAACACCATCTCCATCGGCGGTAGCGGCTGGATGCGCAGACCTTCGTGTGCGGCGGGCAGCGCGGCGAACACCAGATCGAGCGTGCCGCGGCGGATCAGCTCCACCAGCACCGGCGTGGTTTCGACCGACAGCTCAAGCTCCAGCTCCGGGTGCTGAACGCGCAGCCGCTCGATCCAGGGCATGAGCCAGGAGTGCAATGCCGACTCGATGGCGCCGATGCGCAGCGACATCGGTTGCACGGCGGCGCCGCCCGAGCCCATCTCGAGCTTGAGCTCGCGCTGGATGGCGAGCAGGCGCTCGGCGTGCGTGAGAAAGCGCGAGCCGGCAATCGTCAGGCGGAACTGCTTGTCGCGCCGGTCGAGCAGCATGACGCCGAGTTCTTCTTCGAGCGCGGCGATGCGGCTGGACATGGCCGACTGCGTGATGCACAGCTTCTCGGCCGCGCGCGAGATGCTCTTGAGCGAGACGACCCAGTAGAAGGCTTCGACGAAGCGTAGGTTCATGTCGGTAATTGCCCTTATGTCGTGCGGCCCGGCGGCACTTGCGGCGCGTGTGCGCGACAGGACTGCGAAACGCCTGCAGCCCAGCAAACACGGGAGTTCGCGGCGAATTGTCGAGGAGTGAGCGCGGCACAGCATAGAAAAAAGCGATGAGCACAGAAAGAAAAATCTCGTTTGTTACCGAATACCCGCGCTCGCAACAATCCGCCCGATCGACAGCAGCACACGAGACAAGAAGATGAATCACACCGCAATGGCCGAGCCGTCTTTCGACGCCGCCGCCGCCCGCATCGGCGCCGAGTCGCGGGCAGCCGCGCGCGCCGGCCGGCTCGACCGCCACACCTCGGGCATCGCCATGGGCAACGTGCAAGGCAACGTCGTCATCCTGCCGGCGCAACTCGCGAACGACTTTCTGCGCTTCTGCCAGCGCAACCCGCGTTCCTGCCCGCTGCTGGCCGTCTCGGAGCCGGGTGATCCGAGCCTGCCCGCGCTGGGTCGCGACATCGACATTCGGGGCGACCTGCCGCGCTATCGCGTGTGGCAGCACGGCGAGGTGACGGCCGAGCCGCAGGACATCGGCGAGTTGTGGCGCGACGACTTCGTCACCTTCGTCATCGGCTGTTCCTTCTCGTTCGAGGCGGCGCTCATGGAAGACGGCCTCACGCTGCGCCACATCGAGCAGAACCGCAACGTCGCGATGTACCGCACCCACATCGAGACCCAGCCCGCCGGGCCGTTCCACGGGCCGATGGTGGTGTCGATGCGGCCGCTGCGCGCGCAGGCGGCGATCCGCGCGGTGCAGATCACTTCGCGCCTGCCCGCGGTGCACGGCGCGCCGGTTCACCTGGGCGACCCTTCACTGATCGGCATTGCCGATCTTTCCCGACCCGACTACGGGGATGCCGTCGAGGTTCTGCCCGACGAGCTGCCCGTGTTCTGGGCCTGCGGCGTCACGCCGCAGTCCGTCCTGGCGCAAGCCAGGCCGCCATTGGCGATCACGCATGCGCCCGGCGCCATGCTGATCACCGACCTGCTGAATCGTCAACTGGCGAGCTTCTAGCGCTACAACAGCCTTTCAACCGGAGACAAGAGATGAAGAACTACGTAATCGCCATCGCCGCCGCGGCCTGCCTCAGCCCCGCACTCGCACAAACCAAATGGGACCTGCCGTCCGGCTACGGCGGCAATACCTTCCAGGTGCAGAACCTGGAATGGTTTGCCGACGAGGTGGGCAAGGCCACCGCCGGCAAGCTGAAGATCGTGGTGCATGCGAACGCCTCGCTGTTCAAGGCCAACGAGATCAAGCGCGCCGTGCAGACCGGGCAGACGCCGGCGGGCGAATTCATCCTCTCGGGCGCCGGCAACGAGAACGCGCTGTTCGGCGTGGATTCGGTGCCGTTCCTTGCGACCACTTATGCGGAATCGAAGCGGCTGTATGACGTCTCCCAGCCGCACTTGGAGAAACTGCTCGCGAGCCAGGGCATGAAGCTGCTGTACACGGTGCCGTGGCCGGGCCAGTCGCTCTACTCGAAGGAGCCGATCTCGACGCTGGCCGACATCAAGGGCACCAAGATGCGCGCCTACAACCCGACCACCACACGCATCGCCGAGCTGCTGGGCGCGCAGCCGGTGACCATCCAGCTGGCCGAACTGCCGCAGGCCCTGGCCACGGGAGGCGTGAACAACTTCCTCACCTCCAGCGCCAGCGGCGTGGAGAGCAAGCTGCACGAGCAGGTGAAGTACTTCTACGGCGTGAGCGCCTGGCTGCCGCGCAACGCGGTGGTCGTGGGCATCAAGTCGTTCAACGCGCTCGACAACGCCACGCAGGCGGCGGTGCTGAAGGTCGCCACCGCGGCAGGTGAGCGGGGCGCCCGCATCAGCGAAGAGAAGAACGACGCCTACCTGAAGGAGCTGGCCGCCCAGGGCATGACAGTCGACAAGGACGGCGCCAAGCTCAAGGCCGAGCTGAAAACCATCGGCGCGAAGATGATCGCCGAATGGCAGTTGCGCGCCGGACCGGAGGGCAAGGCCATCATCGGCGCCTACTACAAGTAGGCCGCACGAGTCGAACCGGGAGACATCGCCATGCGCCAAGCGCTCGATCATTTCTACAACCTGCTGATGGCGCTGGCGGCGCTGGCGATGGTGGGCACCTTCGCCGTGGTCGTGCTCGGCATCGTCGACCGGCAGTTCGGCTTCGGCCTGCGCGGGCTCGATGCCTACGCCGGCTACGGCATTGCGGCGGCGCTGTTTCTGGCGCTGCCGGGCACCCTGCAGCGCGGCGAGCACATCCGCGTCACGCTGCTGCTGCAGGCGCTGCCGCCCAAGCTGCGCACCGTGCTCGAAGCCTGGTGCCTGCTGGCCGGCGTGGCGCTGTGCAGCCTGCTCGCGTGGTATGCGTGCCGGCTGGTGTGGGTGTCGCACATGACGAACGACGTGTCGCAGGGCGCGGACGCCACGCCGCTGTGGATTCCACAGATCGCGATGGCGCTTGGCTGCGTCGGCTTTGCGCTCGGCATGCTCGACGCTGCGGTGTCGCGGCTGCTGCGGCACGAGTTTTTCCACGCCGCGCCGCCCGAAGCCGCGCACGTCGAATAGGAATCGCCATGGACATCTTGACCGTCGCCCTGCTGATCGGGCTGCTCATCGCCGTCCTGGCTTCCGGCTTCTGGATCGGGCTCACGCTGCTGGGCGTGGCGTTTTTTTCGATGGCAGTGTTCACGCCGCGCATGGTGGGCGACAGCATGGTCTTCACCATCTGGGGCTCCACCTCGGGCTGGGCACTCACGGCCTTGCCGCTCTTCTTGTGGATGGGCGAGATACTGTTCCGCTCGCGGCTCACGGCCGATCTGTTTCGCGGCCTCGCGCCGTGGCTCAACCGCATCCCGGGGCGGCTGCTGCATGCCAACGTGATCGGCTGCGGCATCTTCGCCGCGGTGTCGGGTTCGAGCGCGGCCACCTGCGCCACCATCGGCAAGATCACGCTGCCCGAACTCAAGAAGCGCGGCTACCCGGACGACATCTCCATCGGCTCGCTGGCCGGCGCCGGCACCTTCGGGCTGATGATTCCGCCGTCCATCATCATGATCGTCTACGCCGTTGCGACCGACGTGTCGATCGCCCGGCTGTTCGTGGCCGGCGTGATTCCGGGGCTGATGCTGATGGCCGTGTTCTCCGGCTATCTGGTGCTGTGGGCGCTGCGCAACCCCGGGCAAATTCCGCTGGCCGACGCCGGCATGGGCTTCATCGAGAAGGTCAAGGCCGCGCGCCACCTCATCCCGGTCGTCGCGCTGATTGCGCTGGTCATCGGCTCCATCTACAGCGGCATCGCCACCGCCACCGAATCGGCGGCCCTGGGCGTGGCCGGGGCGCTGATCCTGAGCAAGCTCGAAGGCAGCATGAGTTGGAAGACCTTCAAGGAAGGCCTGTACGCCGCCTGCCGCGTGTACTGCATGATCGGCCTCATCCTCGCGGGCGCCTCGTTCCTCACGCTGGCGATGGGCTTCATCGGGCTGCCGCGCGAGGTGGCCGAGTTCATCGGCTCGCTGCAGCTCTCGCCCTTTTTCCTGCTGATGCTGCTGATGGGCTTCTTCATCATCCTGGGCTGCTTTCTCGACGGCATCTCCATGGTGGTGCTCACGATGGCCGTGCTGCTGCCCACCGTGCAGGCGGCGGGCATCGACCTCATGTGGTTCGGCGTCTTCGTCGTGCTGGTGGTCGAGATGGCGCAGATCACGCCACCCGTGGGCTTCAACCTCTTCGTGCTGCAGGGGCTGACCCAACGCGAGGTGCCCTACCTTGCGCGCACCGCGCTGCCGTTCTTCTTTCTGCTGATGCTGGTGATCGTTCTGGTCTACCTGTTTCCTCAGCTGGTTCTCTGGCTCCCCTCTCTCATGTAGCAACCGCGCCGGCCGAGGTGCCGCCCTGCAGTCGTGCAGGGCGGGCCGCGGCGTGCGCATCCAACAAGGATTCACCATGACCACCGATGCCCAGCGCTGGCAGTTCTGGATCGACCGGGGCGGCACCTTCACCGACATCGTCGGGCGCCAACCCGACGGAAACCTCGTCACGCTCAAGCTGCTGTCCGACAACCCCGAGCAGTACCGCGACTCGGCCGTGGCCGGCATCCGGCGGCTGCTCGGCCTGGCGCCCACCGAGCCCATCACGCCCGAGCGCGTGGAGTGCGTGAAGATGGGCACGACGGTCGCCACCAACGCGCTGCTGGAGCGCAAGGGCGAGCCCACCCTTCTCGTCACCACGCGCGGCTTTCGCGACGCGCTGCGCATTGCCTATCAAGACCGCCCGCGCCTGTTCGAGCGCCACATCGTGCTGCCCGAACTGTTGTACGCCGAGGTGGTGGAGGCCGACGAGCGCATCGGCGCCGATGGCGCGGTGGTGTCTGCGCTCGACGAGGCGGCGCTGCGCACGGCGCTGCAGGCCGCCTTCGATGCCGGCCTGCGCAGCGTGGCCGTGGTCTTCATGCACGGCTGGCGCTTCACGGCGCACGAGGCTGCGGCGGCACGTATCGCGCGCGACATTGGCTTTCCGCAGGTGAGCGCCTCCCACGAGACCAGCCCGCTGATGAAGTTCGTGAGCCGCGGCGACACGACGGTGGTCGACGCCTATCTCTCGCCCATCCTGCGCCGCTATGTCGACCTGGTGGGCGCCGAGATGCCGGGCGTGAAGCTGCTGTTCATGCAGTCGTCGGGCGGGTTGACCGATGCGCACGCCTTCCAGGGCAAGGACGCCATCCTGTCCGGCCCGGCCGGCGGCATCGTCGGCATGGTGCGCACGGCGCAGATGGGCTTGGGCGAGACGCTGGCGCCGAACGAGCCGCTGCGCATCGTCGGCTTCGACATGGGCGGCACCTCCACCGACGTGAGCCATTTCGCCGGCGAGTTCGAGCGCGCGTTCGAGACCCAGGTGGCCGGCGTGCGCATGCGCGCGCCGATGATGAGCATTCACACCGTCGCCGCCGGCGGCGGCTCCGTCCTCTCATTCGACGGCGCCCGCCTGCGTGCCGGCCCGCACAGCGCCGGCGCCAACCCCGGCCCGGCGAGCTACCGCCGTGGCGGCCCGCTCACGGTGACCGATGCGAACGTGATGGTCGGCAAGATCCAGCCGGCGCACTTTCCGAAAGTGTTCGGCGCCGGCGGCGACGAGGCGCTCGATCGCGACGTGGTGGTGCAGCATTTCGAGGCCATGGCCGCCGACATCGAGCGCAACACCGGCATGCGCCGCTCGCCTGAAGCGGTGGCCGAGGGCTTCATCGACATCGCGGTCGGCGCGATGGCCAATGCCATCAAGAAGATCTCGGTCGCGCGCGGCTACGACGTGACGCGCTACACCCTGCAGTGCTTCGGCGGTGCGGGCGGCCAGCACGCCTGCCGTGTGGCCGATGCGCTGGGCATGAATCGTGTGTTCGCCCATCCGCTGGCCGGCGTGCTCTCGGCCTACGGCATGGGGCTGGCCGACCAGAGCGTGATGCGCGAGGCGGCGATCGAGCAGCCGCTGGCGTCGGCCGGGGACGCGCTGCAGGCCACGCTCGAGCGCCTTGCCGCCGATGCGCGCGAGGAACTGGCGCGCCAGGGCGTCGCGGCACAGCGCATCGAGCTGCACCGCCGCGTGCACCTGCGCTACGAAGGCACCGACTCGGCGCTGGTCGTGCCCTTCGGCGATGCCGCGGCGATGACGGCATCGTTCGAGGCGGCCTATCGGCAGCGCTTCGCCTTCCTGATGGACGGGCGCGGGCTGATGGCCGAATCGGTGTCGGTGGAGGCGCTGGGCGCGGGCGACGCGCCGCTCGAGCAGGCGTCGAGCGAACTCGCGGGCACCGCCATGCCCGCCACAGCCACGGTGCGCCTGTACAGCGGCGGCGCCTGGCACGAGGCGGCGCTGGTGCTGCGCGGCGACACGCGCCCCGGCCAATGGCTCGACGGTCCGGCCATCGTGGCCGAGCGCAACGCCACCACGGTGGTCGAGCCCGGCTGGCGCGCGCAAGTGACGGCCTACGACCACCTGCTGCTGGAGCGCGTGGTGCCGCGCGAAGCGCGACGCGCCATCGGCACGACGGTCGATCCGGTGATGCTGGAGGTCTTCAACAACCTCTTCATGAACATCGCCGAGCAGATGGGGCTGCAGCTGCAGAACACCGCCTACTCGGTGAACATCAAGGAGCGGCTCGATTTTTCCTGCGCGCTGTTCGATGCCGAAGGCAATCTCATCGCCAACGCGCCGCACATGCCGGTGCATCTGGGTTCGATGAGCGAATCGATCAAGACGGTGATCACGCGCAACCAGGGCGCGATGCGGCCGGGTGACGTGTACGTGCTCAACGATCCGTATCACGGCGGGACGCATTTGCCGGACGTCACCGTCGTTACGCCGGTGTTCGAGGCGCCGGGCCCTCACCCCAACCCTCTCCCAGAGGGAGAGGGAGGAATGCAGGAACCGCGCATCCTGTTCTACGTCGGCTCCCGCGGCCACCATGCCGACATTGGCGGCACCACGCCCGGCTCGATGCCGCCGTTCTCCACGCGCATCGAAGAGGAGGGCGTGCAGATCGACAACGTGAAGCTCGTCGAGGCCGGACGGCTGCGCGAGAAGGAGGTGCTCGCCTTGCTCGCAAGCGGCGACTACCCGTCGCGCAATCCGCAGCAGAACCTCGCCGACCTGAAGGCGCAGATCGCCGCCAATGAGAAGGGCGTGCAGGAGCTGCGCAAGATGGTCGCGCAGTTCGGCCTCGACGTGGTGCAGGCCTACATGCGCCACGTGCAGGACAACGCGGAAGAGTCGGTGCGCCGCGTCATCACGAAGCTGCGCGATGGCGAGTTCACCCTGCCGCTGGACAACGGCGCGCAGATCAGCGTCGCCATCCGCGTGAACGCCGAGGAACGCACGGCGGTCATCGACTTCAGCGCCAGCTCGCGGCAGCTCGTCAACAACTTCAACGCCCCGCGAGCGGTCTGCATGGCGGCGGTGCTCTACGTCTTCCGCACGCTGGTGGACGACGACATCCCGCTCAACGCCGGCTGCCTGAAACCGCTGCAGGTGATCATTCCCGAAGGCTCGATGCTCAACCCGAACCCGCCGGCCTCGGTGGTGGCCGGCAACGTGGAGACCTCGACCTGCATCACCAATGCGCTGTACGGCGCGCTGGGCGTGATGGCCGCCGGCCAGTGCACGATGAACAACTTCACCTTCGGCGACGCGCGGCTGCAGTACTACGAAACCGTCTCCGGCGGCAGCGGCGCGGGCGAGGGCTTCGACGGCACGAGCGTGGTGCAGACGCACATGACCAACTCGCGGCTCACCGATCCCGAGGTGCTGGAGTTCCGCTTCCCCGTGCGGCTGGACAGCTATGCGATCCGCCGCGGCTCGGGCGGCGCGGGGCAATGGCATGGCGGTGATGGCGGCGTGCGGCGCGTGCGGTTTCTGGAGCCGATGACGGCCTCGATCCTGTCCAACGGCCGCCACCACGGTGCCTTTGGCATGGCCGGCGGTTCGGCTGGCGAGCCGGGCATCAACCGGGTGGAACGCGCCGATGGGCGGGTGGAGCCGCTCGACCACATCGCCTCGGTGCAGATGCAGCCGGGCGACGTGTTCGTGATCGAGACGCCGGGCGGCGGGGGGTACGGGCCGGCAGCCGGCTGACGCGGCAGCGGCTGCGGCGGCAGCACGCAGGCAGCACGCAGAATCGGGGTCATGCGCCGGGCGGCTCGCGTCCGGCCGACATGGAATGACCGCGGCATGACCCACATCGGTTCCCTTCGCCTTTTCTTGCAGCCTCACGCCGCGACCCGGTGCCCATGAAGCACCTGGTCCTGCTGGGCGGCACGCTCGCCCATGCCGAGGTGCTGCACGCCTTCGCGGCCGAGCCGGCGGCGAGTGCGCGCATCACCCTCGTCACGCCGCATCCGCGGCGCCTTCACCCGTCGATGCTGGCCGGCTTCGTGGCCGGCCGGTACACGCTCGACGACTGCGCGCTCGACCTCGAGGCCCTGGCGCGGCGGGCCGGCGCCGAGCTGCGCACGTCCACCGCCGTGGCGGTGGATGCCAACACGCGCACCCTCACGCTCGCCAATGGCGACACCGCGCCCTACGACGCCCTCAGCGTGGACACCGCCGACCACATCGACCGCGATGCGATTCCCGGCGCGCGCGGGCTTGCGCTCTTCGTGCAGCCGACGCAGACCTTCGCCCGGCTCGTCACCGACCTCGTCGAGCTGGCGCAGGGCAACAGCCTGAATGTGGTGGTGATGGGCGGCGAGCCGCGTGCCATCGAGCTGTCGATGGCGCTGCAGCTGCGGCTCGGCCAGCGCGCCCGCGTCTGCCTGGTGACAGGCGGCAGCGCGCCGCTCGCGACGCACGGCGAGAAGGTGCGCGAGCGCGTGGCTGCGGCGCTGCGCCGGCGCGGCGTGACGGTGATCGAGGACCGCTGCACCGCCGTCGACGCCGCGCACGTGCAGCTGGCCGGCGGCGCGCGCCACGCCTGCGATGCGCCCGTCGTCGTCATGCGCGGCGGCGAGCCGGCGTGGATCGCGGCCAGTGGATTGGCGCTCGACGCGCAGGGCGGCATCGCCGCCGGCGCGACGATTCAGAGCACGTCGCACCCGGAGGTGTTCGCCGCCGGCGAGGCATCGGGCGCTGTGCTGGCGCTGAACCTGCGCCGCTTCGTCGCCGGCGGCGAGCTGCCGCCGCAGCCGACGCCGCGGGCGCCGCCGCTGCTGCTCGATTGCGGCGATCGACGGGCCATGGTCGTGCACGGCGACCGCTCGGCCGAAGGCCGGTGGGTGGGGTGGTGGAAGGACCGGCGCGACCGCCGCGCCGTGCAGCGCCTGCAGGCGAGCGCTACATCTGCGGGCGGAAGCTGAGCACCATCGACGACGGCACGCGGCCGTCGGTGTCCTTGGGCAGCACCTCGGTGCGGTCGATGGCGCGCTGCACCGCGTCGTCCCAGGCCTTCACGCCGCTGCTCTTGGTGAGCCGCTGGCTGAGGATGCGGCCGTCGGGCGAGAGCGTGATCCGCACCTCGGCTTCCGGGTTGCCGCTGATGCTGTCGGTGAAGACGATGTTGGGCCGCACACGCGCCACGATGCGCCCGGCATAGCCCGCCGACGGGCCGGCGCTGTGCTGGGCCGAGCCGGTGGACGAAGGATCGCCGCTGGCACCGGCCATTGCGCGGATCCGGTCGAGATTCGCTTCGCGCTGCTTGGCCAAGCGCGCCGCTTGCTCGGCTTCTTCCTTCTTGCGGCGCGCCTCGGCTTCCTGCTTCTTCTTCTCGGCCAGCTTGCGCGCCTCTTCGGCCTTGGCCTTCTCGACGCGCTCACGCTCGGCTTCTTCCTTGGCGAGGCGCTCCTTCTCGGCCTTCTCTTCGGCCTGCTTCTTCGCGAGTTCCTTCTTCTTGCGCTCGGCCTCTTCGCGCTGCTGCTCGCGCCGCTCGGCCTCGCGCTTGGCCTTCTCGATGGCGATCTGGGCGTCCACCGAGGGGCGCGGTGGCGCCGTCACCTTGGGCGGCGGGGGCGGTGGCGGTTCGGGTTCCGGCTTGGGTTCGGGTTTGGGCTTGGGTTCCGGCTTCGGCTCGGGCTCTGCCGCCTTGGGCGCTGCGACCTGGGGCACCGCGGCCCACAGTTCGGCCTCGACAGCGGCGGGTTCGCTGCTGCGCCAGTTCACGCCGATGGCGAGCGCAATGACCAGCAGCACATGGATCGCCAGCGCGATCACCAGGCCCGGCCCCATGCCGCGCGGCGGTCGCGGCATCAGGGCGTCGCGCGAAGCTTCCGGCTTGCTCATGTCAGCTGCTCACCGCGTCTCGCCTGACCCGCGGCGCAGAAACCAGAAATCCAGCAAACGCCGCGGATCCGGCTCTGCCGGTCCGCTGGTGTTGCCCCCTTTGAGGGGGCGCGCGAAGCGCGTAGGGGGTGGTTCATTCAACCACCGCTCTTGACCATGAGTCCGACTCGCTGCACGCCGGCGCGCTGCAAGGTGTCCATCACCTTCACCACGGCCTCGTACTTCACGGCCTTGTCGGCGGAAATGATGACTGGCGTGTCGGCCTGCCCGCCCTGTGCTTCGCGCACAGTGGCCGCAATATTGCGCAGCGGGATGGTGGCGCCGTCCTTGCCGTCCACGCGCATCTTCACTGACTCGTCGGTGCCGACCACGAGCTCGATCACCTTCTCGGGACGCTGGCTGCTCTTGCCGACTGTCGGCAGATCGACGACGCCCGTGGTGATGAGCGGCGCGCTGATCATGAAGATGATGAGCAGCACCAGCATCACGTCGATGAACGGCACCATGTTGATCTCGTTGATGGTGCGGCGGCGCGAGCCGCGGCCTTGTACGGCGGGCATGGCGCGTTCCTCAGTGACCCGGCGCAGGTGCGGGATGGCCGGCGTTGCGCTGCAGGATGTTGGAGAACTCCTCGACGAAGTTTTCCTTCTGCATCGCGATGCGGTCGATGTCGCGGGCGAAGCGGTTGTAGGCGATCACGGCGGGAATCGCGGCGAACAGGCCGATGGCGGTGGCCACCAGCGCCTCGGCAATGCCCGGCGCCACGGTGGCGAGCGTCACCTGCTGCAGGTTCGACAGGCCGATGAAGGCATGCATGATTCCCCACACGGTGCCGAACAGGCCCACGTAGGGCGAGACCGAACCGACGGTGGCAAGAAACGACAGGTGCGACTCGATCGCGTCCATCTCGCGCTGCAGGCTGGCGCGCATGGCGCGGCGGGCGCCGTCGACCAGCGCGCCGGCGTCGACCACGCGGCGTTCGCGCAGCTTGAGGAACTCGCGCATGCCGGAGGCGAAGATGCGCTCCATCGGAGCGGCGCGGTCGGCGTTGCGGGCGGCGTCTGCGTAGAGATCAGAGAGGTTCTTGCCGGTCCAGAACTCGCGCTCGAACTCCTCGTTCTGCGCACGCACGCGGCGCAGGCCGAAGAGCTTGCCGAAGATCACCGTCCAGCTCGCAAGCGACGTGAGCATCAGCCCGGCCATGACCAGCTGCACGACGAAGCTCGCCTGCAGCACCATGGAAAAAATGGAAAGGTCCTGGTTCATGCGATGGCCTGAAGAATGTCGGTCGGAAGCCGGCGCGGGCGGAAGGTTCCCGCGTCGACGCAGCCGGCGCGGATCGTGCCCTCGGCGAGCAACTCGTCGCCCCGCCACGCCTGCTGGGCAAATCGCATCGAGGCCGGGCCGATGTGCAGCGCCTCGACCGTGATCTGGAGCTGGTCGTCGAGCCGGGCGGGGCGCAAATAGCGCACGGCGGTGTCGCTCACCACGAAGATCGCGCCGGTGGCGTCACGCAGCACCTGCTGGTCCACGCCCCGCGAGCGCAGCCATTCGGTGCGCGCACGCTCGAAGAACTTCAGGTAGTTGGCGTAGAACACCACGCCACCGGCGTCGGTGTCTTCCCAGTAGATGCGGATGGAAATGCGAAAGGGCGTGGGCGTCATCGGCAGCGCGAGCGCGCTGCAGTGCGAGCGCGTGGGCCGATTATCCCGGACGCTGCCGGCGCGGCTGCCGCGAACCTTGTTCAGCGCGTGACGCGCTGATACACCGGGCCCCACAGCGGATGCCCGGCTTCCGACTTGCTCAGCCCGAATCCCGGATCGGCCAGGCGCGCCGAGCGGAACTCGACCGCGCATTTGTCCATGCGCTCGCTCGTGCAGTAGATGAAGGCGAGGTGCTTGTGCGCCGCTGCCTTGTCGCGCGGCGACACCAGACCGGCCAGCAAGGCGGTGTTGAGCTGCTTCTCCGCCTCGGCGTACTGCGCATCGTCGTAGGCGCGCAGACCGGCGAGCAAGGCCTTCTCGGCCGGTTGGTCGGTCACGTCGAGCAGACCGCGCGCGGGGCTGATTTCGGGGGAGGGGGCGCAGGCGGAGAGAAGGGCGGCTGCAGCGAACGCTGCGACGAAGAGCAGTCTCATGATCCGAATTTGTGCCTCAAGGTGACCGGCTGACCGGGTGTCACGGTGACCGACGCACTGTAAGGGGGAAAGTCGGTGTTCCGGACGGTGACCTGGTGCCGGCCCTCGGGCAGGTTCAGCTCGGTGAGCGGCGGCGCCGTGCCGGCGCGCGCGCCGTCGACCTCCACCTCGCCCCAGGGGCTGATGGCGAGGCGCACCATGCCGGTTGCGACCGGTGTGGTGGCAGCGGCCCGCTCGCGTGCCTCGCGGGCGCGGCGCTGGCGGGTGGTCTCGCGCGGCGGTGTTGCGCGCTTGGCGGCGACGGGGCGATCTGCCTTTGCCGCGACGGCCGTGCCGGAGGGAGCCGGTGCTGCGCTCTCTGCCGCGGGGGTGCCGGCCGCTGTGGCGGCGTTCGACGCGGCGTTGTCGCTGTCAACGGCAACGGTAGCCATGAGCACTGCGTCGGAGGCGACCGGCGCCGGTGTGGCGGCGGCCGCATCGGGCGCGACCGTGGCTGCCGCGATGGCGGGCGCAGCGACCGGCTGGCCCGGCGCGGCCGATGCCGACGCGGCCGGTTGCGCATCGCCCGAACCCATCGCAACCCAGGCCGCGAGGCCGAGCGTCACTACGCCGGCCGCGACACCCGCCCAGATCAGTGGCCGGCGCTGCGGCGCGGCGGCTTCGGTGCTTTCGCCGGCGCTGCCGTGTTCGTCGAGCCAGGTGCGCAATTCGCGCGACAGCGAGCGCGCCGAGCGGAACCGCTGCTCGGGGTCCTTCTGCATCGCCCGCTCGGCGATGTCGGACAGCCCCTTGGGCAGCTCGCGGTTGACGGTGTGCGCCGGCGGCGGCTGCTCGTCGAGCACCGCGGCCGTGATCTCTGCGAGCGTGTTGCCGCGAAACGGCTTCTGCTCGGTCAGCAGTTCGTAGAGCACCACGCCGAGCGAGAACACGTCCGAGCGGCGATCGACCGGGTCCTGGCGCACCTGCTCGGGCGACATGTAGTAGGGCGAGCCGCCGGCCACGTCCTGCATGGGCGAATCGTGCTGGTGGGCGACGCGGGCGATGCCGAAATCGAGCACGCGCGGCTGCGTGCGCCCGACCATGAAGATGTTGGCGGGCTTGATGTCGCGGTGCACCACGCCCTTGCTGTGTGCGTAGGCCAGCGCGTCCGCCACGCGGCGCACGATGAGCGCGGCCTGCGTGGGCGTGGGGCGCCAGCCGTCCTGCCGGAGCTGGCGCAGGTCGCGGCCCTTGAGCAGCTCCATCGCGATGTAGGCGTTGTTGTCGCTCACGCCCGCGTCGAACACCGTCACGATGTGCGGATGGCTCAGGCCCGCGGCGGCGCGGGCTTCGTTCAGGAACATGGCGTTGAACTCGGCGCGCTGGTCGGCGGCGAGTTCGACGTTCAAGGTCTTGATGGCGATCAGGCGCGAGAGCAGCGGGTCGTGGGCCGCATAGACGGTGCCGAGCCCGCCCTCGCCGATCTGGTACTTGAGCGCATAGCGGCCGATGTGGCCGATGGTCGTGAGCGGCTCGCCCGTCTTGCCCAGGCCCGCGGCGAGCGCCGGTTGCAGCGCGCCGGGCAGCACATCCGAATCGCCCCACAACGCCGGCGGCACGCTCGGCGGCGGCGCGGGTTCACTGTCGGGAGGCACGCTGGATGGCGGGTTGCTCTGGGTCATCACGACGGCAGCTTAGACGAGCGTTCAGGGCGGGCTGTTTGGAAAAGCGCCGCTTCTGTGCCCTAGTAACAGGTTCTCACCATTCACCCACGGGCACGGGCGCGTGCTTCAGCGGCGATGCGACAAGGCAGTGTGCAGGCGCTCGACGGCCTGCTGCAGGCTCGCCATCGAACTGGCGTACGAAAAGCGCGCAAACCGTTCGGTGCCGTGGCGGCCGAAGTCGCGGCCCGGCGTGATGGCGACGTGCGCGCGGTGCATCGCGTCGAAGCTGAAATCCCAGCTGCTGTCCGCAAAGGCCGAGCAGTCGGCCCAGGCGTAGAAGGCGCCGTCGGGCATCACCGGCACGCGCAGGCCGAGCGATTCGAGCGCCGGCACGAGGAAGTCGCGCCGCGCCTTGAACTCGCTGCGGCGCTCTTCGTAGGTGGCGATCGACTCGGCGTCGAAACAGGCGAGGGCCGCATGCTGCGCCACGGTCGAGGCGCAGATGTAGAGGTTCTGCGCGAGCTTCTCGATCGGCGCCACGAGTGCTTCGGGCACCACCAGCCAGCCGAGCCGCCAGCCGGTCATGTTGAAGTACTTGGAGAAGCTGTTGATCGAGATGACGTCGTCGCCGTGCATCAGCGCGCTGTGGCCGAAGCGCTCGTCGAAGCTGAGGCCGAGGTAGATCTCGTCGACCATCGTGAAGCCGCCGCGCCCACGGACGGCCTGCACGATGCGGCCCATCTCGCCCGGCTCGATCGAGGTGCCGGTCGGGTTCGAGGGCGAGGCGAGCAGCACGCCGCGCGTGCGCTCGCCCCAGGCCGCCTCGACGCCGGCGGCGCTCAGCTGGAAGCGCTCGGCCGCGGTGGTGGGCACCAGCACGGCGCGGCCTTCGGCAGCGGCCACGAAATGCCGATTGCACGGGTAGCTGGGGTCGGGCAGCAGCACCTCGTCGTCGCGGTCGACGAGCGCGGCGCAGGCGAGCTGCAGCGCGGCTGAGGCGCCGGCGGTGACGACGATGCGCTGCGGCGCGATGTCGAGGCCGAAGCGCGTGCGGTACCAGTCGCTGATGCGCTCGCGCAGCGGCGCGAGGCCGGTGGCGGCGGTGTACTGCGTGCGCCCGGCGCGCAGTGCGCGTTCGGCCGCTTCCTGCACCAGCGGCGGCGCGGTGAAGTCCGGCTCGCCGATGTTCAGGAAGATCATCGGCGACTCGGCGCACGCCGGGCTGTGCGCCAGCTCCACCGCCGCCTTGGCGCACTCCATCACGTAGAACGGGTCGATGTGGTCGAGGCGGCGCGCGAGCTTCATGCGGTTCTCGTGAGGATCAGTCAGTGGCGGCCGATTGGCCGGCCACGCCCGGGGTTCAGCGGCGAGCCGCGCGCGCGGCCTGCACCTCGACCGGTCGCAGTTCGGCTGCCGCCTTGTCGAGCACGCCGTTGACGTACTTGTGGCCGTCAGTGCCGCCGAAGCTCTTGGCAAGCTCCACGGCTTCGTTGATCGCCACCCTGTACGGAATGTCGATGCAGTGCTTGAGCTCGTAGGCGCCGATCATCAGCACGCCGTGCTCGACCGGCGAGAGTTCGGTGGTCTTGCGGTCGACGTGGCGCGCCAGCACCGCATCGAGGTCGACGGCCTCGGCGATGCAGCCGTGGATCAGTGCGTCGAAGTGCGCCGAATCGCATTCGCCGAAGTCTTCCTGCTCGCGCATGTGCGCGTCGATCACGCGGACATCGGCACCCGAGACCAGCCATTCGTACAGGCCTTGCAACGCGACCTCGCGCGAGCGGCGACGGTTGGCGTTCGCGGGGCGACGGGCGCCGCCGTGCTTCTTCGGGGGGGTACTGCTCACGAGAGATGGTCCAGGAGATTCGCCATCTCGACCGCGACGCGGGCGGCGTCGCGCCCCTTCTCTTCGGCGCGGGCCCAGGCCTGCGCTTCGTTCTCGACGGTCAGGATGGCGTTGGCAATGGGAAGCTCGTGGTCCAGCGAGACGCGGGTGACGCCCGCGCCGCTTTCGTTGGCCACCAGCTCGAAGTGATAGGTCTCGCCGCGAATGATGCAGCCGAGCGCGATGAGCGCGTCGTAGTCGTCGCTCGCGGCCATCGCCGCCAGCACGATCGGCACCTCCAGCGCGCCGGGCACCCTGACGTGCTCGATGTGCTTGGCAAGCACGCCCAGCGTCTCGAGTTCGGCCAGGCAGCTTTCGGCGAGCTTGTCCGTCAACTCGGCGTTGAAGCGCGCCTGCACAATGCCGATGCGCAGGTCGCGCCCCTCGAGTCGGCCTTCACGGCCCTTGTCTGCGCCTTGCATGCGTGCCTTGTGTTCAGTGTTCCGCCACGAAGCCGGTGACCTCGAGGCCATAGCCGACCATGCTGGGCATGCGGCGCGGGTTGCCGAGCAGCTTCATCTTCGCGACGCCGAGTTCGCGCAGCACCTGCGCGCCGATGCCGTAGGTGCGCAGGTCCATCGGCTTGCGCGCCGTGTCGATCGCGTCGCCGTTGCTGGCTTCTTTCAGCTTCGGCAGCAAGGACTGCGCATCTTCGCCGCAGTTCAGCAGCACGGCCACGCCGCGCTCGGCGGCCTGCACCGCGGCGAGCGCCTTCGGCAGCGGCCAGGAGTGGGCAGAAGGGCCGTGGTCGAGCAGATCCATCACCGACAGCGGCTCGTGCACACGCACCAGCACTTCGTCGTCGGCCGTCCAGCGGCCCTTGGTGAGTGCGAGGTGCAGGCCGCCGGTGCGGTCGCAGAAGGTGGTGCACTCGAACTCGCCTTGATCGGTGATCAGCGGGCGGCGACCCATGCGCTCGATCAGCGTCTCGTTGCGGCTGCGGTATTCGATGAGATCGGCGATGGTGCCGATCTTGAGCTGATGCTCGCGGGCAAAGACTTCGAGGTCCGGCAGCCGGGCCATCGTGCCGTCGTCCTTCATGATTTCGCAGATCACGGCAGCCGATGTGAGCCCGGCCATGCCGGCCAGGTCGCAGCCGGCTTCGGTGTGCCCGGCGCGCATCAGCACGCCACCGTCCTGCGCCTGCAGCGGGAAGATGTGGCCCGGCTGCACCAGGTCGAGCGGCTGCGCCGCCTTGTTCACCGCGGCTTGCACGGTGCGTGCGCGGTCGGCGGCCGAGATGCCGGTGGTGACGCCGGTCGCCGCCTCGATGGAGACCGTGAAGGCGGTGCCGTGCTTGGTGCCGTTGCGCGTGGCCATCGGCGGCAGCTGCAGTTTTTCGCAACGTTCGCGCGTGAGCGTGAGGCAGATCAGGCCACGGCCGAAGCGCGCCATGAAGTTGATCGCCTCGGGCGTCACGTGCTCGGCGGCGAGCACCAGATCGCCTTCGTTTTCGCGGTCTTCCTCGTCCACGAGGATGACCATGCGGCCGGCGGCGAGCTCGGCAACGAGCTCTGGAACAGGGGAAATCGGCATCCGCGGATTGTAGGTGGCGGCCCCCGTCCGGCCGGGCCGCCGGGGCTTCAGGCGGCGGGTGGTGCGGCCTGCAGCATGCGCTCGACGTAGCGGGCGATGAGGTCGATTTCGAGGTTCACCGCCGAGCCAACGGCCAGGCTGCCGAGCGCGGTGTTTTCCACCGTGTGCGGGATCAGGTTGATGCTGAATTCGCAGCCGTCGGCGCGATCCGTGACGCGGTTCACGGTGAGGCTCACGCCGTTGATCGTGATCGAGCCCTTGTAGGCGAGGAACTTGGCGATCTCGCGCGGCGCGAGCACGCGCAGCTCGAACGATTCGCCGACTGGCGCGAAGTGCGTCACGCGGCCGATGCCGTCGACGTGGCCGCTGACGATGTGGCCGCCGAGGCGGTCGTGCGCGCGCAAGGCCTTCTCGAGGTTGACCGGCCCGAGCGCGGCAAGCCCGGCGGTCTTGGCTAGGCTTTCGGCCGAGATGTCGAGGCTGAAGCGGTGCGCTGCGGCATCGAAGCTGGTGACCGTCATGCAGGCGCCGTTGAGGGCGATGCTGTCGCCGAGCTGCACGTCGTCGAGGTAGCCGGGTGGCGTCTCGATCGTGAGCTGCTTGCCGTGCGCTGCGCCGCTGCCGAGCGGCTGGATGTCGACGATGCGCCCGATGCCGGTGACGATGCCTGTGAACATCGCGCGATTGTCTCTCACGACTCTCGGTCGGCAGGTCTCGCGAGGATGCGCAGGTCGGTGCCGATCGGCTGCACGCCGACGTAGCGCAGGGCGAGCGCGTCGTCGAGCCGTTCGAGCGGACCGAAGGCCGCCAGGGCGCGCCCGGCACCGAGCAGCTTGGGTGCGATATAGATCAGGAACTCATCGACCAGCCGCTCGCGCACGAAGGAGCCGCTGAGCTTATGGCCGGCTTCGACATGCAGTTCGTTGATGCCGCGGCGGGCGAGGTCCTGCAGCATGGCGGGCAGGTCGACCTTGCCGTTCGCGCCGGGTGCGAGCGCGATTTCTGCGCCTCGCGCCGTGAGCGCGCCGCGCCGGTCGTCGTCCGGTTGCGAGGCGTAGATCAGCACCGCGCCCGGCGCATCGAGCATGCGCGCCGCGGGCGGTGTGTCCAACCGCGAATCGACGATCACGCGCAGCGGTTGGCGCACGGTTTCGACCAACCGCACGTCGAGGCGCGGGTTGTCTTCCAGCACGGTGCCCACGCCGGTGAGCACGGCCCCCGCGCGTTTGCGCCAGGCGTGGCCGTCGGCGCGTGCCGGCTCGCCGGTGATCCATTGGCTGGCGCCGTTCTCGAGTGCTGTGCGACCGTCGAGCGAGACGGCCGACTTCATGCGCACCCACGGCCGGCCGCGCTGCATGCGCGAGAAGAAGCCGATGTTCAGCTCGCGCGATTCGTCGCCGAATGGGCTGTCGACCACCTCGATGCCGGCGGCGCGCAGGCGGGCGTTGCCCAGGCCGGCCACTTGGGGATTCGGGTCTGCGATTGCCACCACGACGCGGCCGACCTGCGCCGCCACCAGCGCATCGCAGCACGGCGGTGTGCGGCCGTGGTGCGCGCAGGGTTCGAGCGTGACGCAGACCGTGGCGCCGCACACCGATTCACCGCGCGATTGCGCGTCGCGCAGCGCCATGACTTCAGCGTGGGCGCCGCCGGCCTGTTGGGTGTGGCCACGGCCGATGACGCGGCCGTCCGCCGAGACGATGACGCAGCCGACGCGCGGGTTCGGCTCGGTAAGGCCGATGCCTTGCGCGGCCAGCGCCAGCGCCTCGCGCATCGCGTCGTCGGGATTCATCGCTTCGGTCTTCGTCAGGGTTGGTGCTGCACCGTGCCGGCGTCGACGAACACCTGTGCCAGGCCGACCCCGAGCAGGCGCGGCGATCCGGCAGGGCAGGTATCGGGGCCGGTAACGACGAGGAAGTTCTGGTGCATCAGGGCGCCTGGAACATCGGTATAGGTCGCGGGATGTTCGGCATTGCTGTCGATGGCGCCGCTGCCGTCGTGGTCCCCGCTGTAGCGGCAGACGCGGTGCTCGCCGGCCGCAGTGCCGATGGTCCAGCCCACCGGTATCACCGCGCTGCGTCCGGACCAGCGGCCCGCGTGCGGCGTGACGACGCAATGGTAGGCGACGAAGCGCTCGCCGGTGTCGCGCCATGCGGCTGCGCCGAGCAGGGCGGGTTGCGCATCGGCCGGAACCTCATGCATGCGGCTGCCGCCGACCGTGGTGATGGCGACGGTCTTGCGCAGTTCGCTTTCGCAGACGGGCAGGGCGGCGTAGCTCGCGCCGGTCAAGGCCAGGTCGATGTTCAGCGCCATCGGCGCGATGCCCGTGGCGAAGCGCACCTGGCCGTCCAGCACCACGCCGGTTGCCGTGGGGCAACCCGACAGGTCGGCCACGGTGATCCGCTGCGTCAACAAGGTGGTTGCCACCGTGCATTCGGCGACGAGTTCGCCCGTGGCGTTGTCGAACACCCAGGCCAGCGTGCCGGCGTCGCGCGGCTTGAGCGCGCTGCGACCATCGCCGAGGTCGACGGCGCGCAAGGGCAGCGACGACGAACGTCCGAGCGCGCCGCGCACCGCGGCGCGAGGAACGGTGAGTGATGCCGCCAATGCCGGATCGGTGCGCGCGACCACCGTGTCTAGCGTGGCATGGTGTGCGGCGCCGGCGGTGTCGGTCCAGTGCACGGCCACGTGTGCCGTCTTGAAGCCGACGGATTCGCCCACGTCGCGGCCGAGCGTGTAGGTGGTGTTCGCCACGTGGCCCGATGGCAGGCCGATGGGTTGTGCCACGGTGACGAGCGAGTCGTAAGACTGGAAGCCTGCTGCGGGGCCAAGCGTCGCGAAGCTGCGCAGCTCCTCGATATCCTGCTCTGCGAAGCGGACCGCCTCAGCACGCTGGCGGGCGATGTCCGCATGCAGCCGAAGGTGGTCGTGCACGCGCGAGACGATGGCGATGCCCAGCGACAGCACGAGGAAGGCGACCAGCGCTTCGACGAGCGTGGCGCCGCGTTGGCGACGGATGGCGTTCATCAGAAATCCCTCCAGCTTCCGGGCAACCGCACGAAGCTGCCGCTGTCGTGCTGCAGCGTGCGCAGGATCGCGGCGTCGTAAAACAGGTCGGGTGCGCCATTGCCGCTGTAGTCGCCCTCGCTGATGAGGGCGCCGCGAACAAGGGCGCTGCCGGGCAGTGCGTCCTTCCACACGATGGACCTGGCGTAGACCACGCCGTGGATGGTGAGCGCGCCGCCCAGCGTGGCCGTGCCGGTGCTCACCACGATGACCGGGTGCGTCGGTGTGCCGAGGGTCAGCGGGCCGGCGAGCGTCAGGTCGCCGTCGATCCACACCAGCGGGCGGCCTTGCAGGCCGGCGACTGCGGCCGCGAGGGCGGCGCTGCAGTCGCCTGTGCAGGTGAGGCGGCGCACCGCGGGCTGTGCGCGCCAGCTGGCCTTGTCGAGGCCGAAGTAGGCGGTGAAGAGGCGGTCGTCGGGCGTTCCGGCGAGTGCGGGATCGTGGTCCACGGCGGCGCGCAGCGGTGAGGCCCCCGGCAGCGTGGTGATGCGTGCATTCGCGGCGATGAGCTTCCCGCCCGCGTGCGCCGCGATGCCGTGCGTCGTTGCGTCCGGGTTGTGCAAGCCGATCGATGCGCCGCCGGCGTCGATGTCGCCCTTGGCGGTCAATGGCGCCGCGGGGAGGCTCGCCAGGCCGGGTACCAGGGCGAACACGGCATCCACGGTCGACGACGCCTCGGATGCCGTCGTGCCGCCCGGTGCGCACGCGCCCGTCACGCCAGTGCAGCCGCTGGCGATCACCCGCACCATGCCCGGCTGGTCGATCGGCTCGGCGTGCACGATGAAGGCTGTGCTGGCGCCGGCTGCGATGGTCGGATCAATCGTCGGATGGCCGCTTGCCGGGCAGCGGCACGACCAGCCGCTCGCCGTGCGTGCGCAGACCGCGTGCAAGCTCGTGACATGGCCGGCGTTGTTCCAGGTGATCGGCAGGTGGCGCAGGCGCACGGCATCGAAACGCAGCCAGCGCTCGCGCAGCGAGTCGCCGGTCGATGCGGCAATGCAATCGGCATCGATCGCGTGCGGATCGTTCAGCAGGGCCTGGGTCCATTCGAGTCCGGCCTCGGCAGCCTCGAAGGCCTGCGTCGCCCGATACTGGTTGATCGAGGTGCGCTGCTCGAAGAGCAGGCTGCGGTTGGCGTAGGCGACCACCAGCGCCATCGAGAAGAGCAGCACCATCACCACGATCAGGGAGGCGCTGCCGCGCTGGGTTGGCTTCGAGCGATGTCTCATCGCGGCCTCACGCAGGACAGGCGCCGACGATCGCGTCATTGCGCAGCCGCACGTGGCTTGCGATGCTGCGCAGCACCTTCGCATCGGCGACCGAGCGCGCGCTGATGCGCACGGCCAGGCTGCGCACCTGGTGGCGCGGCGGGCAGGTGGTGCTGCCGGCCGCGCAGGCGCTGAGACACAGCCCGCCCAGTGCTCGCTCCTGAACCGTGGGAAGGATGTCGAAGGCCGTGACCACCAGCGTGCCGGCATCCGTCAAGGCCTGCCACTTGCCGCCGAGGCGCATCTCGATCACGCCCTTGTTGAGCCGGAAGCCGTAGGCCTCGTTGGCATCGAGCGTGTGGTTCTCGACGGCATCGCGCGAGAAGGCGTAGCCCAGTGAGGCGGGTGCGGTCGTGACGGCGACGTACGGATTGGCGGCAGGCGCCGAGGCGCCATGGGCCACGCCGGCGGCGGCATCGGCCCAGTAGCCGGCGCGGCGTGCGCCGCGCGTCACCATGTCGGCGGCGCTGCGCAGGTCCTGGACAAGGCGGCTTTCGTGCACGAGCGAACGGTTGGCGCGCACGTGGATGCTGACGAGCGTGAGTCCGGCCACGACGACCAGCAGCCCCACGGTGAGTGCCACCATCAGCTCCACCAGCGCGAAGCCGCGCGAGCCGGCATGTGCCTCGCGGCCGGTCATACGCGCCAGCATTGCTTGTTCTCCGCGGCGCTGTTGGCAACGCCGGCATCGCTGCCCGAGGCTTTGGTGACCAGATGATCCTGCACCGTCAACTGCAGGTAGCGGCAACGCTCGTCGCCCTGCTGCGCACCCGCCGCGACCGCCACCGCGACATAGCCACGCGCATCGCTCGACTTGATCGACAGCGTGTAGTGCTTGGCGGGCGACAGCGCCGAGACGCGGATCTGCGCCAACGCGCCGGCGTACTGCGGGTCGTTCGCGCGGTGGCGCTCCTGCGCCATGCGCAGGCTCATCATCGCGGCCACCGCATCGAAGCGGCGCGCCTTGTTCATCACGCCGACATAGCTCGGATAGGCGATCGACGACAGGATGCCGGCGATGGCGACGGCGATCATCGTCTCGATCAGCGTGAAGCCGCGCGAGCGGCGAGCGCTTGTGTGTTGGGTGGGCATGGTCGTCA
Source organism: Rhizobacter sp. (assembly GCA_036676235.1). Lineage (GTDB taxonomy): Bacteria > Pseudomonadota > Gammaproteobacteria > Burkholderiales > Burkholderiaceae_C > JAKFDI01. The sequence continues at coordinate 80,017 of JAKFDI010000103.1, forward strand.
CTCAGCAGTTGCGGTAGCCGGATACACGTCCCTGCGGCGAGCAGGAACGGATGCGGCCCATGAGGTTCACCACATGGTGGATCGCACGGCCACTCGCCGCCGTGACGCGCAGCGTGCCGGTGGGCGAGCTGGTGCCGTGCAGCGGGTCGAAGTGGATCGACGACACCGAGCCGGACAGGCCGATGCGCTCGCCTGCCGGCAGAGCGACGGCTCGAAGGACCTTGGCGCTTCCGGTGCAGGCGGCCGTGCCGTTCGCACGGCACTCGCAATCCGCCGCGGCGCCCGTGTGAACCAGGTAGCACGCGCCGCCCGCGTCGGTGCCCAGGCTGATGCGAACGCCGTGGTTGCGCATCACCGCTTCGGAGCGTGCGAACTGGATGTCGCTCACGAGTTGCGAGGCGACGCCGTCGAGGCGCTGGCGCTCGATGAAGCCGCTGAAGTCAGGCGCAGCGGCCGACAAGGTGATGGCGGCGATGGCCGTGACGATGGCCGCTTCCACCAGCGTGAACCCGCGCGATGTGGTGGCTGGCGCGGCGCGCGGCGCCCGATGTGATTGCATGATGTTCCTCCCCGTTGGTCTTGTGGGGAGGGACTCTACGAACGTGAAGTTCGTGACGCATTCCCCACGGGGAGGGGCAAATGGGGGAGGCGGCGGGGGCGCTCCGATGGGGGAGCGCGGCGGAGGTTGCGGCGAGCCGAAGCTTCAGATGTCGCGGATCAACTGCCGGAACTCGTCCACGTCCTCGAAGCTGCGATAGACCGAGGCGAAGCGCACGTAGGCCACCTTGTCGATGCGCTTGAGTTCTCGCATCATCAGTTCGCCCAGGCGTGCGGAGGGCACCTCCTTGGCGCCGCCGTTGAGCAGCTTGTCCTGGATGCGCTCCATCGCCGCATCGATCTGCTCAACGCTCACCGGACGCTTGCGCAGCGCCAGCGCCATCGAGGCGCGCAGCTTCGCCGGGTCGAAGTCGGCCCGCGTGCCGTCCTTCTTGACGACGTAGGGCATCGCGATCTCGGCGCGCTCGTACGTGGTGAAGCGCTTGTCGCAGCTCTGGCAGCGGCGACGACGGCGGATCACGTCGCCCTCGTCGGACTCGCGGGTTTCCACGACCTGGGTATCGACGTGGCTGCAGAAGGGACAACGCATCGCGAACAAGGGGCCGCCGCAGCGACCCCGGCCTCGTGGTCAGCGGTAGACGGGGAAGTCGCGCGTGAGGGCGGCGACCTTCGCGCGCACGGCGGCGATGTTCGCCTCGTCGTGCGGGTTGTCGAGCACGTCGGCGATCAGGTTGGCGGTGAACGTCGCCTGTTCCTCCTTGAAGCCGCGCGTCGTCATGGCCGGCGTACCCAGGCGGATGCCGCTCGTCACCATCGGCTTTTGCGGATCGTTGGGGATGCCGTTCTTGTTGCAGGTCATGTGCGCCGTGCCGAGGATGGCCTCGGCTTCCTTGCCCGTCAGGTTCTTGGGGCGCAGGTCGACCAGCATCACATGGCTTTCGGTGCGGCCGCTCACGATGCGCAGGCCACGCGCGGTGAGCGTGTCGGCCAGCACCACGGCGTTCTTCGCCACCTGCTGCTGGTAGGCCTTGAACTCGGGCGACAGCGCCTCCTTGAACGCCACCGCCTTGGCGGCGATCACGTGCATCAGCGGGCCGCCCTGGATGCCGGGAAAGATCGCGCTGTTGATCTTCTTGGCGATGGTCTCGTCGTTCATCAGGATCACGCCGCCGCGCGGGCCGCGCAGGCTCTTGTGCGTGGTCGAGGTCACCACGTCGGCGTGGGGCACCGGGTTGGGGTAGACGCCGGCGGCGATCAACCCGGCGTAGTGCGCCATGTCGACCATGAAATACGCGCCGATCGCCTTGGCCACCTTGGCGAAGCGCTCGAAGTCGATGTGCAGGCTGTAGGCCGAGGCGCCGGCGATGATGAGCTTGGGCTTGTGCTCGTGAGCGAGGCGCTCCATCGCGTCGTAGTCGATCGCTTCGTTGGCGTCGAGCCCGTAGCTCACCACCTTGAACCACTTGCCGCTCATGTTCAGCGGCATGCCGTGCGTGAGGTGCCCGCCTTCGGCGAGGCTCATGCCCATGATGGTGTCGCCCGGCTGCAGCAGACCGAAGAACACGCCCTGGTTGGCTTGCGACCCGGAGTTGGCCTGCACGTTGGCGAACTGGGCGCCGTAGATCTGCTTCAGCCGGTCGATGGCGAGCTGCTCGGCGATGTCGACGAACTCGCAGCCGCCATAGTAGCGCTTGCCAGGGTAGCCCTCGGCGTACTTGTTGGTGAGCTGGCTGCCCTGCGCGGCCATCACGGCCGGCGAGGCGTAGTTCTCGGAGGCAATCAGCTCGATGTGGTCTTCCTGGCGCTGGTTCTCGCGCTGGATGACGGACCAGATCTCGGGGTCGACGTTGGCGACGGTGGATTGATTGCGGTCGAACATGGCGGCAGTTCCTCTTCAGCAGAAGACCCGCGGCTGCAGGCGTGCCGTTTCGTCGCATGACGAGAGGCGCGCGGCCGACAGGCTGCCCAGGCGAACGGCTGAAGCGATGCCGCTTTGAGACCACGACATCGACCGCACTTCCCGGTGGTTCACCACCTCAGGCCCGGGGAGGGCCGCATCGCCAGTTGCGCGGTCCGCGGAGTTTAGCGTGGCAGACCGCGGCTCTCGCGCAGATCAGCGCAGGAACGCGACGCGCTCCTCGGTGGTTTGCTGCTTCGTGTCCACCGGGGTGGGGACCGGCGCTTCCGCTTCGCGCGTCGGCGACGCGGAGTCCGCCGGGGCAACCACCAAGGTCTTCTTGCCAGCGACGAACTGCAGTTGTTCGCGGGCGGCAAGCACCTTCGCCGCATAGCCGCCGTCGTCGGGCAGGTTGGCCGCGCCGACGTAATAGCGCAGGCCGCCTTCGAGGCTGCCGGCGCGTGCGATGCACTCGCGCAGCACCATGGCACCGACCCGCAGATTGGTGACCGGGTCGAACGCGGCGTGGTTGCCGCCGAAGCGCACGTACTTGTCGTCGTGCACTCGTGTCATGACCTGCATCAGACCCTGGGCACCGACGGAACTTTGCGCAAAGGGGTTGAAGCTCGATTCGATCGCCATGATGGCAAGCAGCAGCGTCGGATCGAGTTCCGCACGCTCGCCGATGGCCCAGGCTTCCTTGACCAGGCGGCTGATCGGCTCGGGTGCCACGCGGTAGCGCCGCGCGATCCAGTGGGCGATCTTGGCCTGCTGGCGGGTCAGTTCGCTCGGGTCGGTGGCCGTGGCGCGGTTGATGGCCCGCGGCTCACTCAGTTGAGCAGCAAGGAGTTCATCCGGATCGGTGCGTGCGTCCTGGCGGGCTTGCAGCCACGTGAGCGCCTTCAGCTCGACGCCTTCACGCAACTCGGCGCGGCCGCCGACGAAGAGCGCGGCCGTCACGCCGATCAGCCCGAGCAGGGCGAATGTGTTGTGGCTGACCTCGAGCAGGCCCCGGCCCACGTCGCGAAGGAACACGCCCAGCGAGTCGGCACAGGCGATGCCTGCGTCCCGGCACGGGTCGATGAAACGGCGAAGCGCTGTCATGTGCTTCCTCTTTCGGGCGTTTCACGTGGGCTTGCCATGCATGCCTGACATGCTGGCGGCACAGGTGCCACGGCGATAATCGGCCGGCCGTTGCGACGGGAACTGTTGCCAGCCCAGACTTCGCAGCATGCCGGTTCGGCAGCGTTGCGCCCATTTCACTCGACGACGTGGGGCGCGGGTTATCCCTGAGATTCAAACGGGGAGACGGATTCTAGGAAGCCAATTCATAACCGGTCAACACTTTGAGTCCGTCTTTTAATTACATTTCTGTATGAAGTATCGAGATCTGCGGCACTTCATCAACGGGTTGGAGCAAATGGGCGAGCTGACGCGGATCGCACATCCAGTCTCCGCGCGGCTCGAAATGACAGCGCTCAGTGACTTGATGCTGCGCGCGGGCGGACCAGCACTGCTTTTCGAGCACCCCCCCGGTTACGAAATTTCCGCCTTGACAAACCTGTTTGGTTCCACGCGGCGCGTGGCGCTCGGCATGGGCGCCGACGATCTGGGCGAACTGCGCGACGTCGGGCGGATGCTGGCGAGCCTGAAGGAGCCCGAGCCGCCCCGCGGCGTGAAAGACGCCGGCCGCCTGTTGCAGATGGCCAAGGCGCTGTGGGACATGAAGCCTGCGGTCGTGCGCAATGCACCCTGTCAGGAAGAGGTTTGCGAAGGTTCCGAAGTGAATCTGGCGCGCCTGCCGGTGCAGACCTGCTGGCCAGGCGATGCAGGGCCGCTGATTACCTGGGGCCTGGTCATCACCCGCGGTCCGCAAGGCGGGCCGAGCGCGCGGCGGCGCCAGAACCTGGGCATCTACCGCCAGCAGGTGATTGCGCCCGACCAGGTCATCATGCGTTGGCTGGCCCATCGTGGCGGGGCGCTCGATTTCCGCGAGTTCGCGCAGGCGAATCCGGGGCAGCCGTTTCCCATCGCCGTGGCGCTGGGCGCAGATCCGGCCACGATTCTCGGCGCAGTGACCCCAGTGCCCGACAGCCTGTCGGAGTACCAGTTCGCCGGGCTGCTGCGCGGCAGCCGCACCGAACTGGTGGACACAGCGGTGGGCGAGGGCGATGTCCTGCTTCAAGTGCCGGCCACTACTGAGATCGTGCTCGAGGGTCACATTCCCACGGCGCCCGCCGGATACATCGGCGAGAGCGCCCATGGCGTTGCGACGAAGGAAATCGGCGGCTACTTGCACGCCCTCGAAGGCCCGTTTGGCGACCACACTGGCTACTACAACGAGCAGGACTGGTTTCCGGTCTTCCATATAGAGCGCATCACCAATCGGCGCTCGCCGATCTATCACTCCACCTACACCGGCAAGCCGCCCGACGAGCCGGCGATGCTGGGCGTGGCGCTGAACGAGGTGTTCGTGCCGCTGCTGCAGAAGCAGTTTCCGGAGATCGTCGACTTCTATCTGCCGCCCGAGGGTTGCAGCTACCGCATGGCGATCGTCAGCATCCGCAAGAGCTACGCCGGCCATGCGAAGCGGCTGATGTTCGGAATCTGGAGCTTCCTGCGCCAGTTCATGTACACCAAGTTCATCGTCGTGACGGACGACGATGTCGACATCCGCAACTGGGCCGAGGTGATGTGGGCGATCACCACGCGCGTGGACCCGGTGCGCGACACCACCCTGGTCGATCACACACCCATCGACTACCTCGACTTCGCCTCGCCCGTGAGCGGCCTGGGCGGAAAGATGGGGCTCGACGCCACGAACAAGTGGCCGGGCGAAACCGCGCGTGAATGGGGGCGGCCCATCACGATGGATCAAGCGGTGGAGCGCAAGGTAGAAGCGTTGTTCGACGACATCATGCGGGGCCGAACGCAAGGGAACTGAGGCACGAGGGTCAATCCTTGCCGCACTTCGCCGGCTGCGCTATCTTTGCTTCGCCTGCATGCAGGCAACCTCAGATGCGCAGTCTCTGCGCCACAGGAGCCCTGGACTCACTACCTCCGGAGCCCCGAATCGGCGGCGTCAGCCGCCCACCCCGCTCACCGCAAGGCCGAGCGGGGTTCGCTTTTTGCGTGCTCAGTTTCTGGACTCACAGACCGACATTCAGGGCAGCGTGATCGTCACGTGCGCCGGCTGCGGCGCCAGCATTACGACCTGGCTGTAGCGGCCGAGGTCATCGGTTGTCTGGCGATCGAGCGAATGGCGGATGCCCAGAAACGCGAGCAGCCCCGCCAGCGCGAACACCGAGCCGATCGCCCACAGCGGCACCTCGGTGCGCAGCGCATGGATCACGCTGTCGGGTGCCGCCCAGTGCGGGGCGAATCCGGCCCGGCGGCCTTTGAGGTGCGCGATCTCGTCACCCAGGCGGCCCGTCAGGTAGTTCAACTTTTCCGTGCCTTCGAGAAGGTACTTGCCTTGAAAGCCGATGAGCAGGCACATGTGGAACACCTCGAGCAACTGCACCCGTGCGGCGCCGCCCTGTCTGAGGGTTTCGAGGTGCTCGAAGAAGCGTTCGCCCGCCAGTTGCTCGCCGAAGAACTCGATCTGCAGCGGCCGGCGCTCCCATGCATCGCGCACCCTCGACTGCGAAGCCAGCACGACCTCGTCGACCAGCGCACAGAACGCGAACTTCGAGAGGTACATGTCGTCCGCCGAAGCGCCGAGGCGCTTGCCGCCGCGATCGAACTCAGTGAGAAAGGAGAGTATGCGCTCTCGAAACGCATCGGCATCGTGCGGCGCATAGCGGTTCTTGAGCAGAAACACCATATAGAAGCCGTCGTAGAGCAGATCGAGCAGGCTCGATGCATCTCGCGGCGATGTGGAAACGGCGGGCGTGCGTCCGACGGCTGCCGTTGCCGATTGGCCGAACAGGGATGGCGGGTGGGTCTCGGTCATGGCTTCGCGCTTTGGCTACTGATTCAGTGCGAACAATTCGATCTGCAGATCGCTGATGCCCGACGGCACGTAGATCGCCATGGCCTGCGCCTGCAGCATGCGTTCGTACAGCGAGCCTCGCGGCTCCAGCGCGAAGTAGTGCGCGCCCGGCCGCACCGGAATGGCGGATGGAACTTGCGTGGCATGCGCAAGACGTACGCCGCTCATGGCCGACAGCACGAGCTTGTCAACGTCGTCCGGTGCGCCGACCTTGAACCGGATCGGCACGGCCTCCACCAAGTCGGCCGACGGCATGGCCGCCTGAACGCCGATGTAGAAGCTCGTCGAGGCGGTGATCTTGTCGGAGTCGAGCCGGCCGTGATGAAACGACGGCCTGATCTCCTGAAGCGCAATCGAGAAGTAGCGCGTCGAGATCACTGTCTCAAGTAGCTCGCGGATGATCTCGTCCAGACGGTGGAACGAATCGCCGGGAGAGGCGTGCCGGTAAGCCGGCAGATCCGCGAGCGTGAAGGACTTCGAGAACGTCATCAGTGCGCCGGCGAGTTCGAGCAGGCGCTCGTAAAGCCTCTCCGGATGCAGCCCGGCATGGTGATGCAGGTGCGACAGCCCCGCGAAAGCGGCACTCGCCGTGTGCAGCAGCCAGAACGACGCAATGTCACCGGAGCGGAACTCGATCACGTGCCGGGACGGCTCGCGATGAAAGCCATAGAGCGCATCGACTTTGGCTTGCAGCACGTCGAGCAACCGCCGGAGCATGCCTTGCAACGTCGGCGAGGCGGCGATCGAAAGCGACGGTGCCACGAAGCGCGAATCCGCCTCGAACGGTCCGGTGGCGGAGCGGCGCAATCTGACGACCGGCACGCTGACCAGATGATCCCGCGGCTCGCCGTCCGGCAGCATGCGTGCGGCGCGGCGAAGCACCGCGACTTCGGCCTGCGCCGCCGCCGTGAACCAGTCGCCGGCCGCGACGTTCCGCTGCACATAGCGCAACGCGCCATCGGCCTGATCGCCCGCGCTGAAGTTGCTGCCGTTCTGCCTCAACGGCGCCATGGCGACATGAAAGACAAGTTCATTGCTGGTCGACCCGAGCGAGGCAAGGCTCACAGGTACCGGAAGATCGTCTTCGGCCGGCGCCGAATACAAGTCGCCGTCCGGAAACACGATCTGCAGCTCGATGAAACGCAGCACGCCTGTTGCCAGCGCATCCGCATCGAGGCGGACGCGCCGCACGCCCCACGCATAGGGATGCAGCGCGCGCGCGAACTCCGCCGCTCGCCATTCGTGATAGGCATCTTGCCGCTGGAAATGCTGTGGCCGCAAGAAGAGGCCTTCGCCCCAAAGAACCTTTGAAGATGGAATCAAGTCACTGTCTCGCAAACCATAGCCCGTTGGACATACCGGCGCGTCGGACCCGCGCGGCGATGCGCAGTCCGCTTCGGCTGGTGCCCTCCTCGAAGCGCGCGCAGCTTAGGTCAACAACTGCGCAGCGCTTCTCCCCAAGGCGAGTGGAATACGTTCCGACACAACCCGGCGCGTCATTGGCAACGCACACCGGCGAGGCGGCGAGATTCCGGCGCAGTCATGAGAGGCTCGCCTACCGCAACGCTCAACGCACAACCGTGAGCGCCGATCGTGATGCCGGTTCGCGCCGCCTCCGCGGCATCGAAGATGAACTTCCAGCGCTGTGGATCCGGTGATCGCAGGAGCGCAACGATGGCGATGTGGGTGACCTCGAGCGGCAGCGTTTCGACCACTTCATATCTTTGTCCGGGGGTGAGCACGACTTCGCGCATCTCGACGACTTCACTGCCGAGCGAATGGCCGCTCGGACTCGAGTCCTTGAATGCTTCGTAAGGCGTTCGCGAGAAAGCGGCATAGCCACGTAGCTTGTAAATGCGTGCAACAAGTGAAAGTGACTGGCCCTTGCTGTCGGTGTTCAGCGCTTGGCCTGCGTGCATGCGAAGCGTGATGCGCTTGGGCTCGGATGCGGCCGGAATGATGCCCTCCGGCAGGCTCTTCGGAGGTGGCTTGCTGAGCCCCACCATCTCCATCGCCTTGCTCAAGACGCCTCCCTCTCCACTTCGCGATGCACAGCCGCATACGCTGAGCGACAACGCCAGAGCCAACGTGCCGAGGCCTCGATGAATGCTGGGACCAGAGGGTTGCGAGCGCCGCTCGTGCGAAGGGGTCATATCGCTGTGTCTCGTCGCTGTATGTCGTGTGAGTGCGCGTCGATCGCGATGCGCATGTCGATGGCGTCGCGCTCGGCAAGGATGCGACCGAAAGCATGGACTGACGCGCTACGCCGCGTGGTTCGGCGCGCGCGGATAGTAGCTTTGGTCTACGTGTGACGAACCTTGCCGCGCATCCCTTCTTTAGGGGTGGCCGGAACAAATCCTTCATCTACATTACGCCGCAAATCGAAGTTGGCCATTGTTCTTCTCGACGCAATAGCACCGAAGAGCATCGACAACAAATTCTCTGAAGAGCATCGAAGAAGAAGGTCGAATGAGGCGAGGAATACACGACGAGGTCAATGCGGCGCCGCAGCCGGTTCCGGCGCACGCTAGGCGCGGGCTCCACTTGAAAGTCATGCTCGTGTGCGCGGCAGCTTTCATGAGCGCCTGCACCACCACGCCCATCGAGCCGCCCAAGCCGGCACCCAAGGTGGAAAGCCTGCCGGAACTCATGCACCAGGCCGAGACGGCCGCTGCCGCAGGCGACACGGAGAAGGCCCGCAGTGCGCTGCGCGCCGCCGCGAAGGTCGACCCAGTGAGCAAGGCGCCGTGGCTCGAGCTTGCCGAAACGTACTTCGCAAGCGACGACTATGGCAACGCCATTCTTTCGGCGCAAGAGGTGCTTCAGCGCGATGCATCGGACAGCGTGGCCGCCAGCGTGCTGGCCGTCAGCGGATTGCGCGTGTCCATCCAGGCGCTGGGAACGCTGCGCCAACAGAACAACATTGCCGCCGGTACCCGCAGTGAAGCAGAGACATTGGCCAGGAGCCTTCGTGAGCTGCTGGGCGAGCCCGTGCTCGTGCCTCGCCCGGTCGTCGAAGAGCCACCACCGCCCCCGCCGCCCCGTCGTCGAAAGCGCGCGGCGACGCCCGTTGAGCGTCCGTCCGATACGCCTAGGGCCGCGCCGCCGGCGAAGGCAGCTACCGCGACCAATCCGTTCGACAAGCTCAAGTAACCAGCCCGCGCACACACCGAAAGGGAATCCATGGCCAAGAAAGACAGTGTTCAGAAGCGGCTCGACAAAGTGCGGCCGCCGCGGGTGCAACTGACCTATGACGTCGAGATCGGTGACGCGATCGAGCAGAAGGAAATTCCTTTTGTTACCGGCGTTCTGGCCGACTTCACCGGTCGCCAAGATCCCGACAAGCCGCTTGCGAAGCTGAAGGATCGAAAGTTCGTGAATGTCGATCTCGACAACTTCGATGAAGTGATGAAGGGGATGGCGCCGGCCGCTTCATACCGTGTCAAGAACAAGCTCGGAGCTGAAGGCGGCGAGTTCGCAGTCAATCTGAAGTTCAGCCAGATCGAGGACTTTCGGCCCGAGTCGGTGGTTCAGCAGGTCGCGCCCCTCCGAAAGCTGCTCGACGCACGGACCAAGCTGGCCGACCTGCGCAACAAGCTCGCCGGCAACGAGAGGCTCGAGGACATCCTCGGCGAGGTGCTGTCGAACACCGAACAACTCAAGGCGCTCGGCGACGAGTCCACGAAGGCCGGGGAGTGACCGCCATGCTGCAAGCCGATTCGCCCCCCCAGCTCGCGCCCTCCACGGCGCAGGTCTCGCTGCTCGATCAGATCGTCACACAAAGCAAAGTGGCTCGATCTGCCACCGAGCACATCCGTGCGAAGGATCTGATCGCCGAACTCGTGCGGGAGGTTCTCGAAGGCACCGTGGTGGTGTCCGAGAACCTCAGTGTGACGCTGGACGCCCGTGTCGCCGAGCTCGATGCGCTGATTTCAGCGCAGCTCAGCGAGGTCATGCACCACGCGGACTTCCAGAAGCTCGAATCCACGTGGACAGGATTGCACTATCTCTGCAAGCACACTTCCACCGGTTCGATGATGAAGATCAAGGTCTTCAACGCCAACAAGAAGGAGCTTGTTCGCGACTTCAAGACGGCCATCGATTTCGATCAGAGCGCGCTCTTCAAGAAGGTCTACGAAGAGGAGTTCGGAACGTTCGGCGGCGCGCCGTTCGGCACGCTGATCGGCGATTTCGACGTGAGCCGTCAGCCCGAAGACATGTACTTCGTCGAGCAGATGTCCCACGTGGCGGCCGCGTCGCACGCACCGTTCATCTCGGCAGCTTCGGCCGACATGTTTGGTATCGACGGCTTCACCGATCTCGGCAAGCCCCGTGATCTCTCCAAGGTGTTCGACACCGTCGACTACGCGAAATGGAAGTCGTTCCGCGAGTCTGAAGACGCCCGCTACGTCGGATTGACGATTCCCCGGTTCCTCGGCCGCCTGCCCTACAACCCGAAGGACGGAACGACGGTCGAGGGATTCAACTTCGTCGAAGACGTGGATGGATCGGATCACGGCAAGTACCTGTGGGTCAACGCAGCCTATGCCTTCGGCGCGCGTCTCACGTCGGCCTTCGAGAACTTCGGCTGGTGCGCAGCCATCCGCGGCGTGGAAGGCGGAGGATTGGTCGAGGACTTGCCTACGCACACCTTCAAGACCGATGAGGGTGAAATCGCGTTGAAGTGTCCGACGGAGGTCGCGATTACCGACCGTCGCGAGAAAGAACTTAGCGATCTCGGCTTCATCCCGCTGGTGCACTGCAAGAACACCGACTACGCCGCCTTCTTCGGCACGCAGTCGACCCAGCGGCCCAAGAAGTACGACTCCGATTCCGCGACGGCCAATGCCGCGCTTTCAGCGCAACTGCAGTACGTCTTCTCGGTCTGCCGGATTGCGCACTATCTGAAGTCGATCATGCGAGACAAGATCGGCAGCTTTGCTTCGGCGGGCAATGTCGGCGAGTTTCTCAATCGCTGGCTTTCGCAGTACGTCGTCGAGGACGACAACGCTACGCAGGAAACAAAGGCCGCATATCCGCTGCGGTCCGCAAGCGTTGAAGTCTCCGAAGTTCCGGGAAAGCCGGGCACCTATCGTGCCGTGTCGTTCATCCGTCCGCATTTCCAGCTCGACGAACTCTCCGTATCCCTTCGACTCGTCGCCGAGCTTCCGCAGTCCCAGAAGGGGTAACAAGCAACACTGACAGGGAAGATCAACATGAAAGACATCTACGTCAAGTTCAGCGGTACCGAGCTGCAAGGTGACAGCACCGACGACGCTCACGCGAATCAGATCGAGGTCTCCAGCTTCGTCCACAAGATCCTGCAGCCGAAGTCGTCCACCGCGTCCAGCGCGGGCGGCCACACCGCCGAGCGCACGGAGCACGGCGAAATGTTCTTCACCAAGGACATCGATCGCGCAACTCCCAAGCTGCTTCAGGCCTGTTCGGCCGGTACGAGCTACGCCAGCTGCGAGATCGAGTTCTTCCGCGCCTACGGCGGCCGCAACCAGACGTCGACGGCCGGCGGTGCCGGCAAGAGCCGCGTCATGTATCTCAAGGTGATCCTGTCGGACGTGGTTGTCTCGTCGGTCGACGTGGCGGTCACCGACGGCGAACTGCCTGCCGAGACCTTCGGCCTGAAGTACGGCAAGATCATCTGGGAGTACAAGCAGCACAAGCTCGACGGCACGTCGACGTCCACCGGCAAGGCCGGCTGGGATCTCAAGCTGAACAAGGTCGCAACGGCGTAAGTCGAAACGATCCCTGCAGAGCGGCCACCGGTCGCTCTTCCTTCGATCCCATGTACCTCCCTTCACTGCTCGATCGATTGACCGAAGGCTCCGGCCCGGCCGCGCAGGCGGCCGACCCGCGGTACTCGATGGATCAGATGAAGGAAACGGTGGGTCGCGACATCGAGGCGATCCTGAACAGCCGGCCGGCTTGGTGCCCAGAAGAGCTGGCTCGATTCCCTCATGCCGCGAAATCGGTGATCACGCTCGGACTGCCCGATATCTCATCGCTGAGTCTTGGCAGTGATGCCGACCGCCGAACCATCGTCGAGGGAATCCGCTCGGCGCTGTTGCGCGGCGACTCGCGCCTGTCGAGCGTCCAGGTGAGCGTGCGCGAGACCACCAGTGCCACGCCGGTCGACCGCCTGGTGTTCTCGATTCGAGCCAACGTTCGCCTCAACCTGGGCACCGAGGCAGTGAACTTCGACGCGGTGATGCGCCCGGGCTCTTCCCTGTACGAAGTCCGCAAACCCGAGCAGGGCCGCGAACGGCTCGCGTGACGAGCCGGAGTGCCAGCCCCATGGAGAACCTTCTTCCTCACTACGAGCGCGAACTTGCCTTCCTCCGCGGCCACGCCGGAGACTTCGCGCGGCAGTATCCGAAGATTGCCGGCCGGCTCAAGCTGAGCGGTGATGTCGGTGAAGACCCGCACGTCGAGCGGCTGATCGAATCCTTCGCGCTGCTGTCGTCGCGTATTCACAAGCGGCTCGACGACGACTTTCCGCTGTTCACTGAATCGTTCCTCGACGTTCTCTACCCGCACTATCTGCGCCCCTTTCCGTCTTGCGCCATCGCCCGCTTCGATACCTCATCGGGTGCCGGCGGTCAGATGACCAAGGGCTCCATCATCGAGCGCGGCGCATCGCTCAACACGCGGCCGGTGCGCGGCGTGACCTGCCGCTTCCGGACGAGCTATGACGTGGCGGTGCTTCCGGTTCGCGTGAACGCCGTTGCGTTTCGCGGTACGGTGAACGCGCCGACGGGGTCGCCGGTGCCGAGGGGTTCGACCTCCGACCTGCAGATCGAAATCGAGCTTCAATCGCCGCAGGCGCAATGGGGCACGCTCGGGGTTCCGTATCTGCGGCTTTACCTCGATGGTGAGGCCTCGCAGGTCAGCGCATTGCGCGAGGCGCTGTGCGGCCGGGTGCTGGGCTGCCTGGTGCAGACCGATCCCACCGGCCCATGGGTTGATGCTGGAGATTCATGCCCCAAGCCTGTTGGGTTTGCGGAAGACGAATCGTTGATCGACTTCGACGCGCGCTCCCATCCCGCCTATCGCTTGCTGACCGAATACTTCGCGTTCCCCGAGAAGTTCAACTTTGTCGACCTGCCGCTTCCCCGGGCCTTGCTCGATTCGGGGGCACGGCGGGTGACGCTGCACTACCTAATGTCGGGCGTGCGCTCGGATTCCGATGAAGCTCGTCTGCTGGAGACCATCACAGAGAAGAACCTGCTGACAGGTTGCACGCCGGTCGTGAACCTGTTTCGGCAGAAGGCTGATCCCATCCGGGTGACGCATGCCGCTGCCGGCTACCCCGTACTTCCCGACGGGCGGCGGGCCTTCGGCTACGAGGTCCACACGATCGAGCGTGTCTACCGGCTCCAGCAGACGCCGCAGGGCGAGACGATCGCCGAGTTCCGGCCGTTCTACTCGCTTCAACACGAGGAACTGCTGAGCGAAGGCGAGAGTGGCGGGCGCTACTGGCATGCACATCGAGACGACGACATGGCCAGCCTCAGCCCGGGCTTCGAGACGGAGTTGTCCATCGTCGATGTCGATTTCGACCCGGCCGCTGCGCAGACCGACACGCTGTCGGTCGATGTGACCGCGACTAACCGCGATCTGCCGAGCCAGTTGTCCATCGGCGCACCCGGTGGAGATCTGACGATGGATGGCGGCAGCGCGGCGCGCGAGATCCGCTTCATGCGCAAGCCTTCGCCGAGCCACCGCTTCGAGCGCGGCCACGGCGCGCACTGGCGTCTGATCTCGCACCTGTCGCTGAATCATCTGTCGCTGTCCGGCGGCGGCATCGAAGCGTTGAAGGAACTGCTGCGCCTGTACGACCTGCCGCGCAGCGCCACCAATCGGCGCCTGCTGGACGGCATCGTGTCCATCGACTACAGCGCTGCCAGCGCCTGTTTACCCGGCAATCCGTTCGTGACCTTCGTGCGCGGCACCGAGATTCGGCTCGCAGTCGAAGAGCAGCACTTCGTTGGCAGCGGCCTGCGTCTCTTTGCCCAGGTGCTGGAGCACTTCTTCGGGCTGTATGCCCACACGAACAGCTTCACGCAGCTGAAGATCGTTTCCGCGCGCACCCGCGAAGAGTTGATCGTATGTCCACGCCGCAGCGGCGACAGCCCGTTGCTGTAGTTCACCAGCTGCTCGAGGAGCCGCATCGCTTCGGATTCTTCCAGGCGGTGCGCCTGCTGGAGCGCTGGTTCATGCGGCATGAGGCGCTTCACGGCGGCCTCGTGCTCGGCCGGCGACTGCAGTTCCGCAACTCGCTGTCGCTCGGCTTTCCGGCCAGCGAAATCGCGGCCTTCAAGGTGGTGTCCGCAACGCCACAAGACATCGATCTCGTGCTGCCGATCGATGCGACTCCTGAAACCGGCGACGACACGGGCCTGCTGCCGGCGTTGCGAAGCTCCCGCACGGTCGGCCACATCGAGATCACACCGGCATTCGTCGGCCTGCTGGGCGTCGGTGGCGCGCTACCGATCTTCTATACCGAGCTGCTTACCCAGCGCGAGGCCTACGACAAGGACACGGGCGCGCGTGCCTTTCTCGACGTCTTCCTGCACCGGGCCGTCGTTCTCTTCTATGAGGCCTGGCGCAAGCATCGCCTGCCGATCCAGTTCGAGACCGACAGGCGCAATCGATTTCTTCCCCTGATGTTGTCGGTCAGCGGCGTCGGACACCCGGCACTGCGCGACCGGTTGAAGGCGCGGGCGGGCGGCGTGGCCGACGACACGCTGGCCTTTTTCGGCGGCCTGCTGCAGCAGCGCACCGTCTCGGCCGCGGTGCTGCAGCGCATGGTGGCGCACTACTTCAAGGTGGCGGTACGCGTGGATCAGTTCGTCGGCCGGTGGTTCACCATGCCCACGGGGAACCAGACGCGTCTCGGCCTCACGAACGCGCAACTCGGCGGCAACGCGCTGTCCGGCGAGCGCGTCTGGCAGCGCGATCTGCGCATGCGCCTGACGCTCGGCCCGATGTCGCGCGAGAAGCTGCGGCGCTTCCTGCCCGGCGGCCCGGGCGCGCTTGCGCTGCGCGAGCTGCTCACCATGCTCACGGGCGTGTCGCTCGAGTACGAGATTCGCCTCTCGCTGCGCGCCGAAGACGTGCAGGGCGTGCGTCTCGCCGACGACACCGGCCCGCGACTCGGTTGGGACGGATTCCTTGTCACCCGACCCGCCGCCGAAGACCGCAGCGACGCAGGCTACGACATTCATTCGCTCGCCTGAAACGCCGCGTCATCCCAGATCGCACACCTCCTGTCCACGCATTGCCTTCGATGAGCACCAACCTCAAGACGCTGATTTCCAAGCTCGACGACACCTGCAGGCATGCCGCCGAGCGCGCGGCGGCGTTGTGCATGGCGCGAGGCCACTACGAAGTCGACATCGAACACTTGCTTCTTGCCTTGCTCGAGCAGCCGCAAGGCGATCTGGTCGTGCTGTGCAAGCGTTTCGACGTCTCCACCACGCAGTTGCAGCGCGACCTCGAAGCGGAGATTGGCCGCTTCAAGACCGGCAACACCCGCACGCCGGTGTTCGGCACGCACCTGCCGACGCTGCTCGAGCATGCGTGGCTGATTGCCTCGCTCGACGCCCATCACAGCCGGATCCGCGGCGGCCATCTGCTGCTCGCATTGCTGGCCGATGCCGGCCTCGCCCAACTGGCGCTTCGCAGCAGCCAGTTGTTCGTCCGCTTCAAGCTCGACGAACTCAAGCATCGGCTGCCCGAGATCACGATCGACTCACAAGAGAACGCGAATGCCTTTCGGTCCACCGATGCGACGCCGACCGAGGCCCGGCAAGCAGACGAGCAGGCGCTCCCCCAGCCCGGCACCACGCCGGCGCTGGACCAGTTCACGACCAATCTCACCCAGCGTGCGCGCGACGGCGGCCTAGATCCGGTAATCGGGCGCGACACCGAGATCCGCCTCGCGATCGACATCCTGATGCGCCGCCGCCAGAACAACCCCATCCTCACCGGCGAGGCAGGTGTGGGCAAGACGGCGGTGGTCGAGGGCCTCGCACTGCGCATCGCCGCGGGCGACGTGCCACTGCCGCTGCAGGGCGTGGAGCTGCACGCGCTCGACATGGGCCTGCTGCAGGCGGGCGCGAGCGTCAAAGGCGAGTTCGAGAACCGCCTGAAGAACGTGATCGACGAAGTCAAGAAGAGCCCGCATCCCATCGTGCTTTTCATCGACGAGGCGCACACCATGATCGGCGCCGGCGGGCAAGCCGGGCAGAACGATGCCGCCAACCTGCTCAAGCCGGCACTGGCCCGCGGCGAGCTGCGCACGGTGGCGGCCACCACCTGGGGCGAGTACAAGAAGTATTTCGAGAAGGACGCCGCGCTGGCCCGCCGCTTCCAGGTGGTGAAGGTCGAGGAGCCGAGCGAACCGCTGGCTGCCGCCATGCTGCGTGGCATGGCGCCGCTGATGGAGAAGCACTTCAAGGTGCGTGTGTTCGACGAGGCCATCACCGAGGCGGTGCGGCTGTCGGCGCGCTACATCAGCGGGCGGCAGCTTCCCGACAAGGCCATCAGCGTGCTCGACACGGCGTGCGCCAAGGTCGCGCTCGGCCAGAACGCGGTGCCCGCGGCGATGGAGGAAACCGTTAAGTCGCTGGAGCGGCTCGATGCCGAGATCGCCGCGCTCGAACGCGAGGCGGCGACCGGTGCGCCGCATGCGCTGCGACTGGACGAGTTGCGTGCGCGCCGTGCCGCGTCGATGCGCGATCTCGACGCCTTGCGCCGGCGCCACACGAGCGAAAAGGTGCTGGTCGACGAGATTCAAGCCCTGCGTGCGGCATTGGAGTTGCAGCCACCAAAGGCGATGGCCGACGATGCGGTGCAACCGAAGAAGCCGTCTTCAAGGCGGACAGGTGGGGCAGCCAACAAGCTGCCGGCTGCCTTGACCGAGCAGCAGGCGCAGCTTCAATCGAAGATCGACGCGCTCAGCCGATTGCAGGGCGAGGAGCCGATGATCCCGATGCAGGTCGACGGCCATGTCGTGGCCGAGATCGTCGCCGCATGGACAGGCATTCCGCTCGGCAAGATGGTCAAGGACGAGATCAAGACGGTGCTGAACCTGAGGCCGCTGCTCGAGGAACGCGTCATCGGCCAGAACCACGCGCTCGAAGCGGTGGCGCAGCGCGTGCGCACGGCGCGTGCCAACCTCGAAGACCCGAACAAGCCTAAAGGCGTGTTCATGTTCGTCGGCCCCAGCGGTGTGGGCAAGACCGAGACGGCGCTCGCGCTGGCCGACATCCTGTATGGCGGCGAGAAGAAGCTCATCATCATCAACATGAGCGAGTACCAGGAGGCGCACAGCGTCTCGGGTCTCAAGGGTTCGCCGCCGGGCTACGTGGGCTACGGCGAAGGCGGTGTGCTGACCGAAGCCGTGCGCCGCAACCC
Source organism: Rhizobacter sp. (assembly GCA_036676235.1). Lineage (GTDB taxonomy): Bacteria > Pseudomonadota > Gammaproteobacteria > Burkholderiales > Burkholderiaceae_C > JAKFDI01. Next base: position 97,902 of record JAKFDI010000103.1, read on the forward strand.
GTACAGCGTGGTGCTGCTCGACGAAGTGGAGAAGGCCCATCCCGACGTGCTCGAGATGTTCTTCCAGGTCTTCGACAAGGGCGTGATGGACGACGCGGAAGGGCGCGAGATCGACTTTCGCAACACCGTCATCATCCTCACCAGCAACGTCGGCTCGACGCAGATCATGCAGGCCTGCCTCAACAAGCCCGCGGCGGATCTGCCTGCGGCCGACGCATTGGGCGAGGCCCTGCGATCGGTGCTCTACAAGAGCTTCAAGCCGGCATTCCTCGGGCGGCTGAAGGTGGTGCCGTACTACCCGATCAGCGACGACGTGCTCGAGCGCATCATCCGGCTCAAGCTGGATCGGATCGCCCGGCGCGTGGGCGTCAATCACAAGGCCGTGTTCGACTACGACAGCAAGCTGGTCGAAGCCGTTCTCGCGCGCTGCACCGAAGTCGACACCGGCGCGCGCAACGTCGACCACATCCTCAACGGCACGCTGTTGCCGCAGATCGCCGAAGAAGTGCTGGCCCGCATGGCCGAAGGCAACCCGATCGCACGCATCAAGGTCGGCGCAGCGAAGAACGGTGACTTCCGCTACGCCGTTGCCTGAACAAGACTGCGAAAGACCGCCCATGTCGCCCAAGCACAGGCAACGCATCGCCGGCCACTGCGCCGCCGTCAGCTGGCAGCGTCTCAGGCTGCAGCGCCCCGGCCTGATCACGGGCGCGAGCGGCCCGGAGACCGTGGTCGACTGGCTCGAATCCGCCGCGCCGCCGGCGCATGCCGATGCAGCGACGCTGCTGCGAAGCCTGTCGGCGGGCCCGTGGTGGATGGAGCCGCAACAGCCGTCGCAGCGGCACGTGCTCACCCTTCACTGCGGCGGCATGTGGATGCTGTTCCTGCGCCCCTTTCCGACCTGGCATGTGCTGCGCATCGCGCGCCCGCAGCGTGCTGCCGCCGCGCTGGCACGCCGCCTCGCCGCCATGAGCCCCCGCAGCGGACAGCGTTCATGAACCCCGTCCATTCGCTGCTAGCGCTGGCCGGCGCCGCCCCGACGCAAGACAACCGCCTGCTTGAACTCCACACCGTGCTCGGCGCCGACGTGCTCGTGGCCGAGCGGGCCGAGATCGACGAAGGTATTGCGCCGCACCCCGTGGCGCTGGCAAGTGCCGACGCCGGCAAGGACGATGCGCCCGACACGGGCTACCGCATGGTGGTGCATGCGCTCTCGGTCGATGCCCACATCGAACTCAAGCAGCTCATCGGCCAGCCGGCGCTCGTTGAGCTGCTGACGAGCCACAGCCGCACGGCCCTGCGGCCCTGGCACGGGCACATCACGCGCGCGGCCATGGTCGGCAGCGATGGGGGCCTCGCGCGCTATAGGCTAGTGATCGAGCCGTGGCTCGGTTTCCTCGCCCACCGGCAGGACAGCCGGGTGTTCCAGGGCCAGACCGTGCGGCAGATCGTCGACGAGGTGTTGGCCGACTACCAGGCGCAAGGCCGGCTCGCACCGGCGTGGCGCTGGGAGATCGCCGACGACACGGTCTATCCCACGCGTAGCCTCTGCATCCAGTACCAGGAGAGCGACCTCCAGTTCGTGCAACGCCTGCTGCGCGAGGAAGGCCTGTTCCACTGGTTCGAGCACACCGGCGCCGCGCACGACCCGTCGCTGGGCGCGCACACGCTCGTCATCGCCGACCACAACGGCGCCTTCGCGCCCAATGCCCAAGCCGACGTGCGCTACACCCAGAGCAGCGTCGCCCTGAAGGAAGACAGCCTCACCCGCTGGCAGCGCACAGCGCGGTTGCAGACCTCGGCCGTGCAGCTCGCGAGCCCCGACTACCGCACACTCGGCCTGCGCGAGGCCGCGCAAACAGGCATCGGCAGGGTGGTTCCCGAACTGCTGCTGGACGACATCCCCGGCGCCTACGCCTACGAAGACTCTGCGCAGGGCGAGCGCCTGGCGCTGCGGCAGATGCAGGCCATCGACGCGCTGCGCTTTCAGGTGCGCGCGCAAGGGAGCGTGCGAACCACCGCCCCCGGCAGCACCTTCACCCTGCGCGACCACCCCGTGCACGACGGCAGCGACGACGCGCGCGACCGCTTCGTCACCCTGCGGGTTCGTCATCGCGCGCGCAACAACCTGCAGGCCGACGCCAAGGCCGCGACGCGCCAAGCGGTGGATGCCCCGGCTGCGGCGACCGACCGCTCGGGTCTTCCAAACGACAGCGACGAACCTCTCTACACCTGCCACTTCGTGGCCCAGCCCGCTGCCGTGGCAGTGCGCAGCGTGGCGCTCGACGACGACGGCCATCCCGACCCGAGGCTGCACCCACGCCCCACCATCCACGGCGTGCAGACCGCCGTGGTCGTCGGCCTTGGCGAACCGGTGCACACCGACCGCGATCACCGCATCAAGCTGCAGTTCCACTGGCAGCGCGGCGGGCGCGGCAGCCACCGGCTCGATGCACCGACTGGCGACAACGCCCCGGCGAGCGACGCCTCCGGTACCTGGGTGCGCGTCGCCGAAAGCGTGGCCGGTGCCAACTGGGGCAGCCACTTCGTGCCGCGCCTGGGGCAGGAAGTGCTGGTCAGCTTCATCGAAGGCGATATCGACCGCCCGGTGGTCATCGGCACCCTCTACAACGGCAGCGGCCAGGCCGACGCACAAGGCAACAGCGTTCCCGGCGGAGCCGCCACAGCGACCGGCAACGCCAACGCCTGGTTCCCCGGCGATACGACCCAAGGCGATCTGCAAGCCCACCGGCACGCAGCGGTGCTCGCCGGCTACAAGACCCAGGAACTCGCCAGCAGCCAGAGCGGCGCGGGCGGCTACAACCAGTTCGTGTTCGACGACACGCCGGGCGGCAACCGCATCGAGCTGTCGACCACGACGGCGCGCACGCGGCTGCAGCTCGGCCACCTGCTGAACCAGAGCGACAACCAGCGGCTGCAGCCGCGTGGCCACGGCATCGATCTCGCGACCGGCGCGTGGGGCGCCGTGCGCGCCGGCAGCGGCTTGCTGCTCAGCGCGCATGGGCGGTCGGGCAGTCAGAACGCTGGGCATCAGATCGACAGCCGCGAGGCGCAGGCGATGCTCGAGCAAGCCAATGAGCTGATGCGCAGCTTGGCTGAATCGGCGCAGAAGCAGAACGGGAAGTTGCCGCAAGAGACAGAGGCCGTGCGGTTGACGGCCAAACAGGCGATTGGAAGTCAGTTGGTACAGCTATCGCTGGTGTCATCGCTCGAAGCAGTGCAATCACGGCTTCTGCAATCAACGATGTTGACGCCATCGCAGGCCGCCTCGTTCGACGAACAGTTTGTACTCCTGGACCAGGACGGGCAACCACTTGCAGACCTGCCGTACAAGATCGTCACAGAGTCGGGCGCCGTTCTTGAGGGCGTAACGGACAGGGAAGGGCGCACGCGGCGCGTCGGCACGGACATATCCGAATCCCTCGCCATCGAGGCAGATCTCGCGGCGTACTTTGTGAGTTGACGGGGAGATCCAGTGACTGCAGAGAGTGCTATCCAAGGGAGGGTCAGTTCCAACGCCACACCGAACAGCCAAGCTGTCATACGCGCCGACGTGACGAGATACGTCAACAGGATCGGTAGCGATGGCTGGCTGAAGGTGAAAGACGCCAGCACGCCAAACGGAAAATTCCTCTTCCTGTGCAAGTACACGAAGGTGACATTGCTCGGATCGAAGCAGGGGCGGACCGTCTTCAAGGTCGTGGACGGCACGCACGCGGGGTACGTCGTGAGTCTGAGTGACGCGAATGCGGGGGAGCACCTGGGGAAGGTCGCACCGGTCGATGGGGTGCTCACAGTCACCGTCAAATACGGACGATACGTAGAGCGATGGCCCTCGGTCGCTCGCAATCAGATGCTCGATCAACAGATGGCATCGGTACAAGCCGGCGCTGTCAGCGCGCAGGCAGCGATGAACTCCGTATGGAGCCGGGAATTCTTTCCTTTACCAGCGGGGACGTACGACATCCTCGTGCCCGATTTTCCTCACGATGCCAACATGACGAGGTACTACCGGAGAACCGAGCCCAAACTCGTGCACGACCAAGTCTGGTTCCCCGTTCGATTCGGCAACAACAGTCGATTCGTCCACGTTGGAAATGTCTCAGACGGATGCGTAACGATCTTGGACCTGGACAAATGGACTGCGCTACACGAGGAATTGGTTCGCCACCGTTCACCGGATGGGCGATGCGTGGGGAAGCTGGTTGTCACAGGCGAGCCGGAGCGCGCGAGATGAAAAGATCTTCCGCACGAAGCCTGATGGTTGTCGTGGTTGCCGCCGTCTGGACGCTCGCAGGTTGTGTCCGGGGCAGCGGCCATGCCGCGACGAGCTACAAGATCGAGTCTCAGCGGATTGAGCAGTTGGTGGCGACTTACCGCTTTCAACTCAATGATCGTGACGCCGTCCGCGCAGCACATGACCTCCGCGAGCACGGTGATCGGCTGTATCGAGCGGGCAACTATCGTGCAGCGCATCGGCAATATCGCGAGGCGTATCCGTATCTGCCTGAGGCGTACTCGTACGTCATGGCGTCGGATGCGACGCTACGTTCGATCCTTGAAGCGAATGCGCCGAATACTGCCGATCCTGCTGCCTGCGTGCGGGCGATGCAGTTCAGCAAGGACCTTGCGACCGAGTTGAGTCAGGTGTATTCGACCGGTCTGGCCGTTGCCCGCTCGACCAACGACACGCGGTTCATGAGCTCATCAATCTATGCGCGCGCCCGAGCCACTGAATCCTGCCTGCAAGAGCTTGCCATCGACTACGAAGCGCAGGGGGACCGCTGCGTGGGCGTCGGAGGGCTCAAGGCTTGTCTCGGGGATCCACTGTTGTAGTAATTTTGAGATGGCGTCTTCCCTGTGTTGGGATGAGCACTCAAGTGCATCGCGAACCACTGGTTCGCCATTCCCCGAGATTCGTTGGAAGCAGGCCGAACAACGCTGCAACGATGCTGTCTGCACTGGATTCGGGCGCCCGGGCGCCCGGGCGCTAGGCACCTGGTCTACGAGCCATCGAATGCTGTGAAACCGTCCAAAGACGCAGTACGCTTTGTCGAATTCAAAGGCGATCGACAACGTCATGTCTGTCGATCTCCTCCACGAAAGATGCTCCATGCAATGTCTTGAACTCGTGCAACGAAGCCCGCCGTTCAGTTCCGTGCGGGTCACTGTAGAAAATGATCTGACAGTTCGCGAAAGCAGCCTCTTTCGCACCACAGAGGTCCACCTCCCACTCGAGCGGTTGTCGACGGCGCCAACTCATGTGCGAGACGTTTCTGTTCGATGGGTCGTGATATCCGCGACTCTGCTTGCCATTCTTGGAAGCGCAGCTGTTGGTGCGTGGCCCATCAATGAAATCGGTGAGGCTGTTCTTCTCGGGATTCTGCTGTGCTTGTTCATGGCCCGCAGCTTCAATGCTTGGCAACTCTCGAGCAATATCCTGCTGTTCAAGGATCGAGTCACGGGCAATCACCTGTTCGGAATCTGGCGCAGTCGACCGTCCATGAGAGTGGTCGACGAGTTCGTCGAGAATCTGAGAGTGCGGCTGGAGGCTTTCCGGACCCCGCCGGACTTGACGAGGGAAGAACTTGGAGCGTGGCACGCCAAACAACTGCACTATCTGCTTGAAAGTGGTGTGTTGCTGCCAGAGAAACACAGCGCCATCCTGCGGCGCTTGGACGGTAGTTTTGCGCCAGCACCTGTGGTGTCTCTGGTCAAGCGGTGACGATCGATCACTGACCGATGATGGCGCGCGCCATCGGCAGAGATGAACGCCAAGCCCACGCTTCGCCAAGCTGTCCTACGCAACGTACTGCAGCGACTGGCGTGACCAGCAGTTCGCCGCAGGCCGATGCGGTGCGGCTTCGCCGTCGCTGGATGTCGGTGATCGCCCTTGTCGTTGCAGCTTGCAGCGGGGTGGCTCCCATCGCGAGCACGAACGACGCGAGCGCAAACTCATCGACCCTGTGGCAGGTGGTCGAGGCGCTTGTGAGGGGAATGCCGTTTTCGGTCGCACGAGTCGAGGCGGTGTTGCACAACCGGCTCGACGATGATGCGCAGCGGAGCAACGAAGCCTTCCGCTTCTACAAGAACGCCTACAAAAACAAGAGCGATGCGGTCTCGCTGAATGGCGGGGTGATTGTGCGAGATCTTGACCTTCGCGTGAGGCGTTCGCCGCCTCATTCCGCATTTCTGGTGCTCGGGCTGGCTGGCCGCTGCATCACGCTGGACGAATTGCGCAAGCACTACGCGGACCTGCGCATCACGGGCGTTCCGCGGGACGGCTCTGCCGACGAGGCAACGACGTATTCGTCCAGCGCCTCCTGGGGGGCGTCTATCCTTCGGATTCAAGGTGTCGCGTCCAAAGTGCGTCGCGTTCGTGTCGTTCGATCCCGTCGAGCTGCAATGAGCACGCGCAAGCGCCGGCGCGTGCCGGTCGAACGCTGACCACCGCGCTGCTGATCCGGCCACGGCGTTCAACCTGCGCCGGATCGCACCCTCCCTACATCCGACACCCCCGCCCCGGATCCGCCAACGCCTTCACCGCCACGCCCGCCAGCTTGTTCTGGTGGCCTTCGACGCGGCGCAGGTAGAAGTCCTGCACCGGGTTGTGCGAGGCAGAGAGCGTGAAGCTGCCGCGTGGGCTGTCGATCTTCGCCTTCTCCAGCGCGGCGGCAAAGTCGGCCTTCCTCCTCGCGTCGCCCTTCACCGCGGCCATGCCGATGGTGATCATCTGTGCCGCGTCGTAGCCCTGCACCGCATACACGTCGGGCGGCATGCCGTAGGCCTTGGTGTAGGCCGCGCGGAATGCGCTGTCGCGCGGCGTGTTCAGGCCGTCGGCGTAGTGCAAGGTCGTTGTGATGCCGCGCGCCGCTTCGCCTTGAGCGTCGAGCGTGCCGTCGGTCAGGAAGCCCGGCCCATAGAGCGGGATGCTCTTGTTGAGCCCGGCTGCCGCGAAGTCCTTGACGAACTTCACGGCGCCCGCGCCGGCGAAGAACGCATACACCGCGTCGGGCTTGATGGCGGCAATCTGCGGCAGCAGCGCCTGGAACTCGACGTTCGGAAACGGCAGCGCAAGGCTCTCGACGACCTTGCCGCCTCCCTTCTCGAACGCCTCCTTGAAGCCCGCCGCCGATTCGTCGCCGGCCGCGTAGTTCCAGGTGATGGTGATGGCGCGCTGGTGCTTGCGCAGCGCCGCCACCTCGCCCATCGCGTAGGCCGGCTGCCAGTTGGAAAACGAGCTGCGGAAGATGGTCCTCGCGCACATCGCGCCGGTGATCGTGTTGGCGCCGGCGTTGGGCACGACGAGCAGCACGTTGTTGTCTCTCGCTGCGCGCGCCATGGCCATTGCCACGTCCGAGTGAACGCTGCCCAGGAGCACGTCGACGTGGTCGCGCTGGATGAGCTTCATGACGTTCTCGGTGGCCTTGGACGGGTCGGATTCGTCGTCGACCTTGACGAGCTCGACCTCGCGCCCGCCGAACTTGCCGCCTTGTTCGGCAAGGTGCAAACGGAAGCCGTTCTCGATTGCCGTGCCGAGCGCAGCGTAGGTGCCCGTGTAGGGCAGCATGAAGCCGATCTTCAGCTTCGGCGTTTGCGCCGCTGCGGCGGTACAGGCGATCAACGCAGCGCAGACGAGGGCGAAGCGGGCGCGAAGAGTCATGGCTGTCCTCGGGAGATGTCGGCCGTTCTTCGGCGTCGAGGCCGAAGCTGCGCATTGTTCAGCATTCGTGGCGGTGTGGGCCGGCGCGGCATGGGGTCGGCACAATTCGGTTAAGTTCAGCGGTCCATCCAGACCGGCAAGAGACCGGGCCGACGAAGCAGCCTCCAGAGGATCACCGATGCAAGCATTCAGCTATCAGACGCCCGCTTCCGTGGCCGAGGCCGTGAAGGCGGCCGCCAACGGCGACGCCAAGATCATTGCGGGCGGCCAGTCACTGTTGGGCGCCATGAAGCTGGGACTCGCCGCGCCAGAAACGCTGATCGACATCGGCCGCATCGCCGAGCTGAAGACCATCCGCGTCGAATCCGGCCGGGTGGTGATCGGTGCGCTCGCCACGCACGCGAGCGTGGCCGCTTCGCCCGACGTGTCGCAGGCGATCCCGGCGCTCGCCAAGCTGGCGGGCGACATCGGCGATCGCCAGGTGCGCCACCGCGGCACGATCGGCGGCAGCCTCGCCAACAACGACCCGGCGGCCTGCTATCCGGCGGCGGTGCTGGGCCTCGGCGCAACCATTCGCACCGATCGACGCAGCATCGCGGCCGACGACTTCTTCACCGGCCTGTACGAGACCGCGCTGGAAGCCGACGAACTGATCGTCTCGGTGAGCTTTCCGATTCCTCAGAAGGCCGGCTGGGAGAAGTTCAAGCAGCCGGCCTCACGCTTCTCGCTGGTGGGCGTGTTCGTGAGCCAAGGTGCGGACGGTGTGCGCGTGGCCGTCACCGGCGCGGGCGCTGGCGTGATCCGCGTGAAGGCGCTGGAAGACAAGCTCGCCGCGCAATGGTCGGCCGCGGCCTGCGAAGGCGTGGTGGTCGATCCGCAAGGGCTCAACAATGACCTGCACGGCTCGGCCGAATACCGCGCCGCGCTGATCCCGGTGCTCGCGGCGCGCGCCGTCGCCTTGAGCTGATGCCGGCCGAGCCGTCGCATGATGCGGTCCCGCGTCGCTGAACAAACCTCAAGAGACGAACCATGGAACTCACCAGCCAACAGACGCTGCCCGTATCGCAAGCCATCGCCTGGGAAGCGCTCAACAACACCGCGGTGCTGCAGGCGTCGATCCCAGGCTGCGACTCGCTCACATCCACCGGCGAGAACGAATACGAAGTGCTGCTCACCGCCGCCATCGGCCCGGTGAAGGCGAAGTTCAAGGGCAAGCTGAAGCTCGCCGATCTGCAGCCGCCAGAGGCTTACACCATCCACTTCGAAGGGCAGGGCGGTGCGGCCGGCCACGGCAAGGGCAGCGCCAAGGTACGGCTCGAACCTGCGGGCGCCGACGAGACCGTGCTGCACTACACCGCCACAGCGCAGGTCGGCGGCAAGATCGCGCAGATCGGCTCGCGCCTGATCGACATGGCGGCGCAGAAGATGGCGGGCGAGTTCTTCGCGAGCTTCAACAAGCTGCTGGAAGAGAAGTACCACCCGCCGGAGGTGCCGGAGACGGACGAGTCAAGTTCGGAAGCCGAGGCGGAGCCGACGGGGCTCAAGGCGCGGCTGAAGGATTGGTTCAAGCGCTGATTGTTTGGGGCCGGCAACGAGAACCCTCACCCCAGCCCTCTCCCGCAAGCGGGAGAGGGGGTAGGTTGGGCGGTGTCGACGACGCCGCGCAGTGATTGCATTGCTCCCTCTCCCGCTCGCGGGACAGGGTCGGGGTGAGGGTGCGTGGACGGAGCGCCTACCGCCAAGCAAACGCCGGCTGCTCGAAATGCGCCACGCGCGTCGGGCGCCCGCAGATGCACAGCTCGGCGAACTGATACAGGATCGCCGCCGTCGGCGCCGCGATCCAGCTGTCGCCCACCGGCATGCGCAGCACCGGGTGCGCCTGCCCCACCGCGTGATCGAGCAAAGGCGCGTCGGCCCGGAGGAACTCGCTCACAGGAATGCGGTGAATGCTTTCCACCTCATCGGGATTCGCCCGCATCTCGCGCGCCGCGCCGGCCCACACCACGACCGGCGTGATGACGTAGCCGGAGCGTGTGGCGAAGTCATCCAGACGGCCGAGCACGCTCGATTCGTCCAGTCGCAGATCCACTTCTTCGGCCAGCTCGCGCAGCGCCGTCTGTTCGGGCGATTCGCCTTCGTCCACACGCCCGCCCGGCAGCGCCCACTGGCCTGCGTGCGCACGCAAGCGGCCGGATCGGCGGGTGAGGATCAGCGCCGCCTCCTCGCTCCAGTGCACATGCTGCGGCAGGCCCGAGAGGTCGGCGCCATGGCCTTCGTCGGTGATGACGACGGCCACCGCGGCACTGCGGTGCTGGTGATTGCCGAAAACCTGCACATCGAAGGACTGCAGGTGTTCGCGCACGCATGCGGCGAGGACATCGTCGCGCAGCATGCACCGTGTCGACACCGGCTCAGGCGAGACGCGAACTATCGAAGTCGCGGCGCAGCGCACGCCACACGGTCTCGTCTGTCAGCGGCATCTGCACCCGCTCGGCATCGCGCCCGAGCCCCGCGTGGTCGAGCGCGTCGATCACTGCGTTGACCACCGCCGGCGTCGCGCCGATGGTGCCGAGTTCGCCCACACCCTTCACGCCCAGTGGATTGGTCTTGCAGGGAATCGAGGTGTCGAACTTCGTCTTGAAGCCGAGAAAGCCGTCGACCCGCGGCATGGCGTAGTCGAGAAAGCTCGCGGTCAGTGCCTGGCCGCTGTCGCTGTCGTAGACCACCTGCTCCAGCAGCGCCTGGCCGATGCCCTGCACCGCGCCGCCCTCGATCTGGCCTTGCACGATGGTGGGGCTGACCACGCGGCCGATGTCGTTGACGGAGGCGTAGGCGACGACTTCCACATGGCCGGTGCCGGGGTCGATCTCGACCTCGCACACATGGCAGCCGTTGGGCCAGGTCGGGCCTTCGACCTGCGTGGTGGAGTCGGTGTAGATGCGCGATTCGGGCTGCTTCGCCGCCAGCTCGAACAGGCCGATGCCGAGATCGGTGCCCACCACGCTGAATCGTCCGGCGTGGTATTCGATGTCGGTCGCCGGTGCTTCCAGCGCCTCGGCCGCGAGCTGCTTCGCGTCGTCGACCGTCTTCTGCGACGCCACACGCACCGACGAGCCGCCGGTGAACAGCGAGCGGCTGCCGGCGCTGCCGAAGCCGTTGGCGCGGTCGGTGTCGCCCTGCACGATGCGGATGCGATCCAGCGGCACGCCGAACACGTCGTACGCGAGCTGGGCGTAGCTGGTCGCGATGCCCTGGCCCATGGCCTGCGTGGCCGAGACGATCTCGATGAAGCCATCGGGCGTGACATTGACGGTCACGCGCTCGCTGAAGGCATTTCCGCCGGTCCATTCGAGAAAAGTGGCGATGCCGCGCCCGCGCAGCTTGCCGCGCTGCTTCGATTCGTCGCGGCGCTTCGCAAAGCCGTTCCAGTCGGCGAGCGCCAGGCCCTGGTCGAGGATCTGCTCGAACGCGCCGCTGTCGTAGGTCTGCCCCATCACGTTCTTGTAGGGCATTTGCTCGGGCCGAATCATGTTGCGGCGGCGCAGCTCAGCCGGGTCGAGCTTCAGCTCGCGCGCGGCGGCGTCCATCAACCGCTCGATGATGTAGATGGTCTCGGGCCGGCCCGCGCCGCGGTAGGCGCCGGTGGGCGCGCGGTTGGTCATCACTGCGGTGAGGTGCAGGTCCGCGGTCTGGATGTCGTAGATGCTCGACATCACCCATGGCCCGATCAGGATCTGGATCGCCACGCCGGTGGGCGACGCATAGGCGCCCACGTTGGCGAAGGAGCGCACGCGCAAGGCCTGCACGCGGCCGTCCGCATCCAGCGCGAGCGCCGCCTTGCTGATCACGTCGCGGCCATGCACGGCGGCAAGAAAGTCTTCGATGCGTTCGGCCTGCCAGCGCACGGGGCGCTTGAGTTCTTTCGCCGCATAGGCGATGGCGATGTCTTCCGGGTTGATGCCGGTCTTCATGCCGAAGCCGCCGCCCACATCGCCCACCACCACGCGCACGTTCTCCTGCGTGAGGCCGGGGATGGCCTCGGCCAGCGAGTTGCGCGCGCCCGTGGGCATCTGGCTGCTCATGCGCACGGTGAGGCGGCCGGTCGCTTCGTCGAAGGCCGAGATGACGCTGCGCGGCTCCATCGGGCTGGGTGCGAGGCGCTGGTTGACGATCTCCAGCTCGACGGTGTGCGCCGCCTTCGCGAAGGCTTCGTCGACTGCTGCGGCGTTGCCGTGGCGCAGCTCGGCGGCGACGTTGTCGGGTGCGTCCTTGCACAGCACGGGCGCGCCGGGCTGCATGGCTGCGATGGGGTCGGTGACGGCGGGCAGTTCTTCGTAGTCGACGAACACGGCGTCGGCCGCGGCTTTGGCGGCATCGCGGCTCTCGGCGACGACGGCCACCACCGCTTCGCCGACGAAGCGCACCACCTCATGCGCCAGCGCGCGGCGCGGTGCCGAGGTGCCTTGTTTGCCGCCGGGGCGCGGAAAGCCCGTGGGGCCGGGCATCGGCTTCACGCCGGCATCGGCAAGCTGTTCGCCCGTGAACACGGCCACGACGCCGGGCACATCGAGTGCGCCCGACACGTCAATCGACAGGATGCGCGCGTGCGCATAGCTCGAGCGCACGAAGGCGAGCCAGTTGGTCCGCGCCTCGGCGGGCGTGTCGTCGGTGTAATGGCCGCGGCCGGTGACGAGCGCCGGATCCTCGATGCGGCGAACGGCGTGGCCGCTGCCGAAACGCATCGCTTCAGCGGTCGTGCTCACTGTGCCGCTCCCATCTTTTCAGCCGCCTGCTTCACGGCCGCGACGATGTTCACGTAGCCCGTGCAGCGGCACAGGTTGCCTTCGAGCGCATGCACGATCTCGGCCTCGCTCGGGTTCGGGTTGTGCTGCAGCAGGCAGGTAGCGGTCATCATCATTCCGGGCGTGCAGAAGCCGCACTGCAGGCCGTGGCAGGCTATGAAGGCTTCCTGCACCGGGTGCAGCGCGCCGTTCGTCGACAGGCCTTCGACCGTGGTGATGCTGCAGCCCTCGGCCTGCACCGCGAGCATGGTGCAGCTCTTCACCGCCTCGCCGTCGACCATCACCGTGCAGCAGCCGCACTGGCTGGTGTCGCAGCCCACGTGCGTGCCGGTCAGGCCCAGAGGGCCGCGCAGCAGTTCGACCAGCAGGGTGCGGGGTTCGACTTCGGCTTGTGTCGGTTGGCCGTTGACGGTGAGGCTCAGTTTTGTCATGCGTTGTGTCTCCTGGTCAGCAGCCGGTCATCCTACGAGAATGACTGCCCCTCGGCCGGCGGGTACGCCGGCCGATCCCCCGAGGGGATGCGGGCCGGCTTGGGGCGGCCCGGCGCTCGGCCCGCCGCACTTCATCGCAGTGCTTCAGGTACTGCCGCGCAGCACCAGGCGGTAACCCAGGTCGATGCTGGTCTGCGCCACCGGTTCGCGCTTCATCAACTGCAGCAGCATCTGCGCGGCGCGGGCGCCGATCTCGCGGCGCGGTGTGTGCACGGTGGTCAGCGGTGGCAGCATCTGGTCGCTGCCGGCGAGGTCGTTGAAGCCGGCCACGGCCACGCGCTCGGGCACCGCAATGCCCAAGCGCAGCGCCGCCATCAACCCGCCTTGCGCGAGGTCGTCGTTGCAGAAGAACACCGCGTCGATGTCCGGATGCGCGCGCAGCAGTTCCTCGAAGAGCATCGCGCCGAGTGCGATCGACGAGCGTTCGGGGTTGAGCAGTTCGAGCTTCGCGTCATACACGCCCGCGTCTCGCAAGCAGCGGCGGTAGCCCTCGGCGCGCTGCATCACGCGCGGATCGAGTTGCGCGGCGACGAAGGCGATGCGCTGGTGTCCGCGCTGCAGCAGATGCGCGGTGATGGCGTGGCCGGCCTCGGCCTGCGAGAAGCCGACGCAGTGCACCTCGGGCGCCGTGCTTGTCTCCATCAGGTGCACGCAGGGCAGGCCGCTCGCGGCGATGAGCCGCCGCGCCGCCTCGGTGCGGTCAAAGCCGGTCACGAGCAATCCTGCCGGGCGATGCGCCATGTAGCTGCGCAGCAGCAGCTCTTCCTCGGCCGGGTCGTAGTGCGTCACGCCGATGAGCGTCTGGTAGCCGGCGGGCAGCAGGGTGCGGTGCACGGCTTCGAGCAGGTCGACGAAGAGCGCGTTCGACAGCAGCGGAATCAACACTGCGACGTGGGAGCTGCGGCTGGAGGCCAGCGCCCGCGCCGCCGGGTCGGGCACGTAGCCGAGGCGTGATGCGGCCTCCTGTACGCGTGCCACGAGTTCGGCCGCCACGCTGCGTTCGCCGCGCAGGGCGCGGGAGACGGTGATGGGGCTGACGTTCGCTTCCCGGGCCACATCCCCCAAGGTGATGCGACCGGTGGAGCGTGGGCGTCGAGGCGGATGAGTCATCGCTGGCTTCGGGCAATCCCTGATTTGATTCCAAAATCGTGCCGCCTAGGATAGCGCTGTCCAATCGGTTCGGGCAATGCGTGAAAGCCCGTTGACGCCCGGTCCGCCACAAGCGGCCCGAGCGAAATCGAACCGTTGGACGACTCGCCGCAGCGCCCCACCGGGCGCTTGTTTTTCCTGCACGAGATAGCGCTATCCGAACGCTGAATCAGTCTCGATGAATTCCCTCGTCGTCATGGGTGTGGCCGGTTGCGGCAAGTCGAGCCTGGGCCAGGCCGTGGCGCAGGCCATCGGCCGCCCGCTGATCGAAGGCGACGATTTCCACTCCGAATCCAACCGCGCCAAGATGCGCGCCGCCGTGCCGTTGACCGACGCCGATCGCGACGGCTGGCTCGATGCGCTGGCGCGCGAGCTGGGCCGGCATTCGGACGGCGTGGTGCTCACCTGCTCGGCGCTCAAGCGCCGCTACCGCGAGCGCCTGCGCGCCGCATCGCCGGGCCTGCGATTCGCTTTTCTCGAACTCGACGAAGCCGCCTCGCGAGACCGGGTGGCGGCGCGGGGTGGGGCGCATCTCTTTCCAGCGGCGCTGGTGGCCAGCCAGTTCGCCACGCTCGAATCGCCCGTCGGCGAGCCCGGCGTGTTGCGGCTCGATGCCACGCAGCCCTTGCCGCAGTTGCGCGACGAGACGCTGCGTTGGCTGGGCGAGCCCGCGCCGCAAGAGGGCGAGGCATGAGACGGAGTGCATCGACTCGCGGGCGGGCCGAGCGCCGGGCCGCTCCCAAGCCGGCCCGCATCCCCTCGGGGGATCGACCGCGGTACTCCGCGGGCGAGGGGCCAACATGAAGTGGCAGCGCTTGGCGGATTCGACGATGGCCATCGCGCTCGCGGTGATGGCCGCGTCGGTGTTCCTGAACGTCGTGCTACGCTACGGCTTCGGCGGCGGCATTGCGGCCAACGAGGAGTTGTCGCGCCTGCTCTTCGTGTGGATGGTGTTCATCGGCGCCACGGCCGCTTATCCGCTCGGCCAACACATGGCTTTCACCAGCCTCTTGCGCCCGCTGCGCAAACGCCCGGCGCTGCTGGCGCTGTTCGCGCGGCTCATCCATGTGCTGGTGTTCGCCACGTGCGTGATGGTGGGCTGGGGCGCGTGGCAGCAGGTGGTGGTGGGACTCGACAGCCACAGCGTGGTGCTGCGCTATCCGGTCGCGCTGCTGCCTCTGCCGGCGTTCCTGTCGTCGGTCGTGATCGGCGTGCTGGCGCTCGTCAACCTGTGGCGCGGGACGCCGGTCGATTTCGGCCACGAGGTCGACGTCGAATGAAGCGCGCGACGCATCGGCCATGAACCAGGGACTGGTTGCCGCCGTCTTCCTGTTCGGCATGCTCGCCTTCATGGGGCTGGGCGTGCCGCTGGCCTTCGCGCTGGTGCTGACCGGTGCGTCGATGGCCTACGTGCTCGACTTCTGGGACACGCAGCTCTTCGCGCAGAACCTGGTGGCCGGCATTGACAGCTTTCCGTTGCTGGCCGTGCCCTTCTTCATCCTCGCCGGTGAGTTGATGAACGCGGGCGGCATCAGCTCGCGAATCATCGGGATGGCGCAGGCCTGGTTCGGTCACGTCAAGGGCGGGCTCGGCTTCGTGACCATCGGCGCGGCGGTGATGATGGCCAGCATGAGCGGCTCGGCGCTGGCCGACACCGCGGCGCTCGCCACCATCCTGCTGCCGATGATGCGGGCGCACGGCTATCCGATGGCGACCTCGGCCGGCCTCATGGCCTCGGGCGGCATCATCGCGCCCATCATTCCGCCGTCGATGCCGTTCGTCATCTACGGCGTCACGACCAACACCTCGATCTCGCAGCTGTTTCTTGCCGGCATCGTGCCGGGAATCATCATGGGCTTCGGGCTCGTGATTGCGTGGAAGCTGCAGCTGCGAAACCTCGACTTGCCTGCCGCCGCGGCGATGCCGGTGCGCGAGCGGCTGCGCGTGAGTGCCAAGGCGGTGTGGGCGTTGTTCATGCCCGTCATCATCATCGGCGGGCTGAAGACGGGTGTGTTCACTCCCACCGAAGCCGCCGTCGTGGCCGCCTTCTACGCACTCTTCATCGCCTTCTTCGTGCACCGCGAGATGAACCTCTCGCAACTGCACGGCGTGCTGGTGCGCGCGGGCAAGACCACCGCCATCGTGATGTTCCTGTGCGCCGGCGCACAGGTGGCGAGCTACATGGTGACGCTGGCCGACCTGCCGGCCACCATGGTGGAGTGGCTGGGCCCGCTGGTCGATTCGCCGCGCCTGCTGATGGCCGTGATGATGCTGCTGCTCATCGTGATCGGCACCGCGCTGGACCTCACGCCCACCATCCTCATCCTCGCGCCGGTGATGGTGCCCATCGCGGCCAAGGCCGGCATCGACCCGGTGTACTTCGGCCTGATGTTCGTGCTCAACGGAACCATCGGCCTCATCACGCCGCCGGTGGGCACGGTGCTCAACGTCGTGGCCGGCGTCGGGCGCATGCAGCTCGACGAGGTGATCCGCGGCGTGAACCCCTTCCTCGCCGTCTACCTCGTGATCCTCGCGCTGTTCACGATCTTTCCGCAGATCGTGATCGCGCCGCTCGTGTGGATGCGTTGAGCGCATCCGTTTCATCCGGTTCCCGCACCCCTCGAAGGAGACATCCATGAAGACCACCCGCCGCACGCTCGTCGCCACGGCCGCCGCATTCGCTCTCGGCGCTGCGGCGCTCGCCCCCGCCTTCGCGCAGGACATCAAGCCGCGCATCATCCGTTTCGGCTACGGCCTGAACGAGCTGTCGAACCAGGGCCGCGCCACCAAGCTCTTTGCCGATGAGGTGGCCAAGGCTTCGGGCGGCAAGATGAAAATCCGTGCCTTCGGCGCCGCAAGCCTCGGCTCCGACGTGCAGATGCAGCAGGCGCTCATCGGCGGCGCGCAGGAGATGATGGTCGGCTCCACCGCCACGCTGGTGGGCATCACCAAGGAAATGGCGTTGTGGGACACGCCCTTCCTGTTCAACAACGCTGAAGAAGCCGACGCCATCCTCGACGGCCCCATCGGCCAGAAGGTGATGGACAAGCTGCAGGAGAAGGGTCTCGTCGGCCTTGTCTATTGGGAGAACGGTTTTCGCAACCTCACCAACAGCAAGCACCCAGTGGCCAAGCTCGAAGACCTGGACGGCATCAAGCTGCGCGTGATGCAGAACAACGTGTTCCTCGAAAGCTTCAAGACGTTGGGCGCCAACGCCATTCCGCTGCCGTTCTCCGAACTCTTCAGCGCGCTCGAGACCGGCGCCGTCGACGGCCAGGAGAACCCGTTCAACACCATCCTGTCCAGCAAGTTCTACGAGATCCAGAAATACCTCACCGTCACCAACCACGTCTACAGCCCGTGGATCGTGACCGTGAGCAAGAAGTACTGGGACGGTCTCTCGAAGGCCGAGCAGAAGGTGCTGATGGACGCGGCAAAGAAGAGCCGCGACTTCGAGCGCAAGGACACGCGCGCTGAAGCGGACAAGGCCTTGGCCGACCTGAAAGCCAAGGGCATGCAGGTCAACCAGCTGCCGCCGGCCGAGACGGCCCGCATGCGTGACAAGCTCAAGCAGGTGAATGCGTCGGTGGCCGAGAACGTCGGCCAGGACCTCTGGAACGATACCGCCGCGGCGCTGGCGAAGCTGCGCGGCGGGAAGTAGGGCGAGATCGGGGATCGACCGTCAGCCGATCCTGCCGAGCAGGAGGTACTCCATGAGTGCCTTCTGCACGTGCATCCGGTTCTCGGCTTCGTCCCACACCACCGACTGCGGTCCGTCGATGACGGCCGCTTCGACTTCCTCGCCGCGGTGCGCCGGCAGGCAGTGCATGAACAGCGCGCGCGGGTCGGCCACCTTCATCATGTCGGTGTCCACGCACCAGTCGGCAAAGGCGAGCTTGCGGGCTTCGTTCTCGGCCTCGTAGCCCATGCTCGTCCACACGTCGGTAGTGACGAGGTGTGCGCCGCGGCAGGCGTCCATCGGGTCCTTGAAGAGCTTGAGGCAGGCGGCGTTGCGCACGCCGGCGAGTGCCGGGTCGAGTTCGTAGCCGGTGGGCGTGCTCACGTGCAGCGTGAAGCCGAGGATGTCGGCCGCCTGCGCCCAGGTGTTGGCCATGTTGTTGCCGTCGCCCACCCAGGCCACCACCTTGCCTTCAATGCTGCCGCGCTGCTCGATGTAGGTGAACACGTCGGCCAGGATCTGGCAGGGGTGGTATTCGTTGGTCAGCCCGTTGATGACCGGCACGCGCGAGTTGGCGGCGAAGGTTTCGATCTTGGTCTGCTCGTAGGTGCGGATCATCACCAGATCGACCATGCGGCTGATGACGCGCGCGCTGTCGTCAATGGGTTCGGCGCGCCCGAGTTGGCTGTCGCTGGTGGTGAGGTTCACCACCGAGCCGCCCATCTGGTACATGCCGGCCTCGAAGCTCACGCGGGTGCGGGTGCTGGCCTTCTCGAAGATCATCGCCAGCGTGCGGTCCACCAGCGGCGTGTACTTCTCGTAGTTCTTGAAGCGCTTCTTGATCGTTGCCGCGCGCTCGAACAGGTAGACGTACTCCTCGGCGCGGAGGTCCTTGAACTGCAGGTAGTGCTTGATGAGGCTCATACCGGGTTTCATGACGTCACGTCGGACTCTTCAGGAAGTCCTTGATGAGGGGGCAGAGGATGGCGACGATCTGCGCCGCCTCATCGGCCGTGAGGATGAGCGGCGGCACGAGCCGGATCACGCGGTCGGCCGTGACGCTGAGCATCAGGCCTGCGTCAGCCGCGCGGCCGAGCAGTTCGCCGCACGGGCGATCGAGTTCGATGCCGAGCATCAGGCCCTGGCCGCGGATCTCGACCAGGCCGTGCACGCCGGCCAGCTCACGCGCCAAGCCGTCGCGCAGCGCGGCGCCGACCGTGGCCGCGTTCTCCAGCAGCCGGTCTTCTTCCATGATGCGCAGCGTCTCGATGCCTGCACGCATGGCCAGCGGATTCCCGCCGAAGGTGGTGCCGTGGTTACCGGGCTGCAGCACATCGGCGGCTTTCGGCCCGCACACCACGGCGCCGATCGGCACGCCCGAGCCCAGGCCCTTGGCGAGTGGCATCACGTCGGGCGTGATGCCGGCCCACTGATGCGCGAACCACTTGCCGGTGCGGCCGATGCCGCACTGCACCTCGTCGAGCATCAGCAGCCAGCCACGTTCGTCGCAGACGCGGCGCACCTGCTGCAGGTACTCGATGCTGGTCGGGTTGATGCCGCCTTCGCCCTGGATCACTTCGAGGAACACCGCCACCACGTTCGGGCGGCTGCGGGCCACTTCCTCGATCGCCTCGGCGTCGTTCAGGGGTACGCGCACGAAACCTTCGACCAGCGGGCCGAAGCCGGCCTGGATCTTCGGGTTGCCCGTGGCCGACAGGGTGGCAAGCGAACGGCCGTGGAAGGCCTTCTCGTAGACCACGATCTCGGGCCGGTCGACGCCCTTGTCATGACCGAACTTGCGCGCGATCTTGATGGCTGCTTCGTTGGCTTCGAGCCCGCTGTTGCAGAAGAAGGCCTTCGACAACCCCGAGATCGCGCACAGCTTGGCCGCCAGTTGCTCCTGCAGCGGCGCCGCGTAGTAGTTGCAGGTGTGGATGATGGTGGCGATCTGCTGCTGCAGCGCCGGCACCAGCTTCGGATGGCCGTGGCCGAGCGTGTTGACGGCGATGCCGCCAAGGCCGTCGAGGTACTTCTTCCCCTCGCTGTCCCAGAGCCAGACGCCTTCGCCGCGCACGATCGCCATCGGCAGGCGGCC
The DNA here is from genome assembly GCA_036676235.1 of Rhizobacter sp. Classification (GTDB taxonomy): domain Bacteria; phylum Pseudomonadota; class Gammaproteobacteria; order Burkholderiales; family Burkholderiaceae_C; genus JAKFDI01. Next base: position 117,802 of record JAKFDI010000103.1, read on the forward strand.
GTAGGTCGTCATCACATGCGGTTCGGTGTTCGCAGGCGGGTTCGCTGGCTGGGCGAGGGCGTTCATGGAGGCTCCGTGGGGCGCGAAAAGCGGCCTGTGGTGATCGAGGTCACGTGGGGAGCCGCTGATTCTACGGGCGGCCTACCCGGCGACATCGAGGCGACATCGCTGCGGCCGGTGCGCGCACGGAGCCATCGCGGCATGTGCTGCACCGCAGCACATCGGCCGAACTCGGCGGCACAATGGCGCCCGGCCGCCGACGCCACGTGGCGGCATCACCCACCCCAATTCATGGCATGACCGCACCCAAGCCGCGCGAAGTTTTCATCCACGGCGTGACCCGTGACGGTCGCACGTTCCGGCCGAGCGACTGGGCCGAGCGGCTGGCCGGCGCGATGTCGAGCTTTCGTCCCGGCGGCTCGCAGGGCATCAACGCCCGCATCGGCTATTCGCCGCTGTGCGTGCCGCGCGTGCTGGGCAGCGTCAAATGCGTGTTGGTGAGCGAGCGGCTGCGCGACATCGAGCCCATGGCCTGGGACTTCGTCATGAACTTCGCCCGCGACAACGATCTGCAGGTCACCGACGCAGCGGACGAAGCGCCGCGAGCCTGAACGCTTTCGGCGCCCGAATGTGGCGCCCCAATGCAAAAGGGCTCGCGATGCGAGCCCTTCGACCTCAACCCGGAAACCTGCGTGTCAGGCGGACGCAGAGGCGCCGAGCGCCTTGACCTTGGCCGACAGGCGGCTCTTGTGGCGAGCGGCCTTGTTCTTGTGAAAGATGCCCTTGTCGGCGACCGAGTCGATCACCGATTCGGCAGTCTTGAAGAGTTCGCTGGCGCGGGCCTTGTCGCCAGCGGCAACGGCCTTCTGCACATTCTTGATCACGGTGCGGAACTTGGAGCGCAGCGCGGTGTTGGCGGCGTTGAGCTTCACGTCCTGGCGAACGCGCTTGAGGCCCGACGCGATGCGGACCGTCTTCTTCTTGGCTTTGGCGGAGGTGGCCATATGGGTCGTGTCCTGTCCTATCGTGTCTTGTCCCGGGTTGGGGCAAAGACCGCGAGTATAGCAGGCAGCGTATTTGACCGGCAATTCCGGCGTCCGCGCAGGAGTAGGCGCTTTCTATAATCGCGCGCTCCTGTCGTGCCATCGACGGCCCACGGCCGCCGCCCACTCTCTCCTGCGCCTTGAGCGGCGCATGACCGCCCGGTCCGGCCCGTCCTCGCCGGCCTTGCCGACGATGAACCTGCTGCGGGCTGCCTCCACCGTATCGCTGCTCACGCTCGCCTCGCGCGTGACGGGGCTGGTGCGTGACACCCTGATCGCCGCGGCTTTCGGCGCCTCTGCATCGGCGGACGCATTCAACGTCGCGTTCCGAATTCCGAACCTGCTGCGCCGGCTGTTCGCGGAAGGGGCGTTTTCGCAGGCCTTCGTGCCGCTGCTCGGCGAGACTCGCGCCCGCGACGGCGACGAGGCCACGCGCCGGCTGATCGATGCGGTCGCGACGGTGCTGTTCGGGGCGCTCGTGCTCACATCGATCGTGGGCATTCTGGCGGCGCCGGCCATCGTCTGGCTGATGGCCTCGGCGCTGCAGGAGTTCGACCATGCCGTGTTCATGACGCGGGTGATGTTTCCCTACATCGGCTTCATGTCGCTGGTGGCGATGGCCGCGGGCGTGCTCAACACCTGGAAGCGCTTCGCCGTGCCCGCGATCACGCCGGTGCTGCTGAACGTCTCGGTGATCCTTGCCGCCTGGCTGCTGGTGCCGCAGTTCCGCGCTTGGGGGATCGAGCCGGTGTACGCGCTGGCGGTGGGCGTCATGGCCGGCGGCGTGCTGCAGCTCGCGGTGCAGATCCCAGCGCTGGCGCGCATCGGCTGCCTGCCGCGCATCGGCCTGCTGCCGGCGAGTGTGAGCGCCGCCTGGCACCACCCGGGTGTGCGGCGCATCCTGGCGCTGATGCTGCCGGCGATGCTCGGCGTGTCGGTGGCGCAGCTGTCGATGATCATCAACACGCAGATCGCCTCGCACGTGGCGGTGGGCGCGGTGTCGTGGCTGTTCTATGCCGACCGGCTGATGGAGTTCCCGACCGGGCTGCTGGGTGTCGCGCTCGGCGTGGTGCTGATCCCGCAACTCGCCGGCGCCCATGGCCGGGGCGACGTGTCCGCATATTCCGCGCTGCTCGACTGGGGGCTGCGGCTGTCGCTGCTGCTGGCGCTGCCGTGCGCGGCGGCGCTGATCGTCTTTGCGGAGCCGATGATCGCGGCGCTGTTCCATCGCGGTGCGTTCGCCGCGCAGGACGTGCAGCAGACCGTCGTGGCGCTGATGGGCTACGGCGTCGGGCTGCTCGGCCTGATCGGCGTGAAGGTGCTGGCGCCCGGCTTCTATGCGAAGCAGGACATCCGCACGCCGGTGAAGATCGCAGTGTCGGTGCTGGTGCTCACGCAACTGATGAACGCCGTGCTCGTGCCGTGGATCGGCCACGCCGGGCTCGCGCTGTCGATCGGCCTGGGCGCCTGGATCAATGCCGGCCTGCTGTTCACCGGCCTGCGCCGGCGCCACACCTATGTGCCGGAGCCCGGCTGGCCGGCGTTCCTGCTGCGAGTGGTGCTGGCGACCGCCTTGCTGGCGGCCGCGCTCGGCTGGGCGGCGCATGCCATCGACTGGATCGCCCTCGGCGCGAACGAATGGCGGCGCGCCGGGCTGCTGGCGGCGTGCCTGGCCGGGGCGGCCGTGGTGTACTTCGGCGCGCTGCTGGCAAGCGGGCTGAACCTGCGCCAGTTCGCGCGCCGCGGCTGACTTCTGCTGACTTCTCGATTCGGCGCAGCGCCTAAACTGGCCCCATGTCCGAGCCGATGCAGTTTCGCGCGCCGACGCCTCTGGAGTACTTCGCGACGCTCGTCGCCGATGACGCCAGCCTCTCGCTCATCGAGGCCGCGGTCGCCATTGCCCACGTGGAACACCCGGAGCTGGACACCCAGGCCGTGCTCGGCGACATCGACGCCCTGGCCGACCGCCTGAAGCGCCGCATTCCGGCCGACGCCGTGCCGCTGCAGCGCCTGCGCTGGCTCAACCGCTTCTTCTTCCAGGAAGTCGGGTTCGCCGGCAACGTCAACGACTACTACGACCCGGCCAACAGCTACCTGCACACGGTGCTGCGCACGCGCCGCGGTATTCCGATCACGCTGGCGGTGCTGTACGTCGAGTTCGCCACGCACATCGGCCTGCCGGCGCACGGCGTCTCGTTCCCCGGCCACTTTCTCGTCAAGCTGCGCCTGCAGGGCGGATCACAGCCGGGCGAGGTGGTGATCGATCCGTTCACCGGCCAGTCGCTCTCGCGCGAGGAACTGGACGAACTGGTCGCGCCCTACAAGCGCAGCCACGGCTTGACGGGCGATTTCGACGTGCCGCTCGGGCTGTTCCTGCAATCGGCGCCGCCGCGCGACGTGCTGGCGCGCATGCTGCGCAACCTGAAGGAAATCCACCGGGCCGCGGGCGACTGGCTGCGGCTCGTCGCCGTGCTCGACCGCATGGTGGTGCTGCTGCCGCAGGCCTGGGAGGAGCGGCGCGACCGAGGGCTGGCGCTGGCCGAACTGGGTCATGACGCCCAGGCGCTGGACGACATCGGCGCCTATCTCGCGCACCGCCCGGAGGCGGAAGACGCACCGGAACTGGCCGAACGGGCCGCCGAACTGCGCCGGCCCGGCAGGCGCCAGCTGCATTGACGGGCTGACACGGGCCGACGCGCCCGGCCGGCGCCTTAGAATTTCGGGTTCCGCGCCGCCTCGATGCGCGGCTCCTCCGGCCCCGCGCCACTCCCATGAACCGTTCCGAACCGCAACGCCGCCTGCCGTTCCGGCCCACGCCCGCCGCACCGGCGCCGCAGCTGTGCCGCAAGGGCGAATGAAGCAGATTCCGCTGCCGATCACGCCCGATGCGCCGCGCAGCCTCGAGGCCTTCGTGCCGGGCAGCAACGCCATGGCGCTTCAGCACGTTGGCGCCTTCCACGCCGGTTCGGCGCCGCTGTACCTGTGGGGGCCGGCCGGCAGCGGCAAGACGCATCTGCTGCAGGCGCTGGCCGAGCGCTTCGCGCAGCAGGGCGGGCACGTCGGCTGGTTCGGTGCCGCCGATGCCACGCCTTGGCCGCACGACGACACGCGCTCGCTGATCGTGCTGGACGACTGCGAGCGTTTCGACGAGGCCAGGCAGCAGGCCGCCTTCGGCCTCTTCGTCGAGGCGACGACGCTCGGCATTCCGGTCGCTGCGGCGGGCCGCCTGCCGCCGGTCGACCTGCCGCTGCGCGACGACCTGCGCACCCGCCTCGGCTGGGGGCACGTGGTGGCGGTTCAGCCGCTGTCGGAAGCCGAATCGCGCGCCGCCATGCGCCGTGCGGCCGACCGGCGAGGCCTCTTTCTTTCGGACGAGGTGATGGACTACCTGCTCACCCATTTCGAGCGCGACATGAAAAACCTGATGGCCTTGCTCGACCGGCTCGACACCTTCTCGCTCGCCACCAAGCGGGCCATCACCGTGCCGCTGCTCAAGCAGATGCTTGCGGAGGAGGGCACATGAATCTGTGTCTGTTCGATCTGGACGACACGCTGATCCCGCTCGATTCCGACTACGCCTGGGGCGAGTTCGTGGTGCGCCTCGGCTGGGTCGATGGCGAGGAATACCGGCGCGGCAACGAGTTCTTCTATGCGCAGTACCGCGAGGCGCGGCTGGACATCGACGCCTACATCGACTTCACCACCGCGCCGCTGCGTTCGCGCAGCGAGGCCGAGCGGCATGCGGCGCAGGAGCGCTTCATGGCCGAAGTGATCCAGCCGGTGCTGCAACCCGCAGCGCGTTCCCTGGTGGAAGACCATCGCGCGCGCGGCGACCGCATCGCGCTCGTGACGGCGACCAACGAGTTCGTCACCGCACCCATTGCCGCGGCCTTCGGCATCGAGACGCTGATCGCGGTGCGGCTCGAGCGCGGCCCCGGCGGTACCATCACCGGCCGCATCGACGGCGTGCCGAGCTATCGCGACGGCAAGGTCACCCGGGTCGCGCAGTGGTTGGCGGAGACGGGCCTCGGCTGGGGCGATTTCGAGCGCATCAGCGTCTACAGCGATTCGATCAACGACCTGCCGCTGCTCGAGCGAGCCACCGAACCGGTGGCCACCAACCCGTCCGAGCCGCTCGAGCTGGTGGCACGCGAACGCGGCTGGCGCATTCTCAGACTCTTCGAATGATCAAGAAACTCATCGACAGGCTGCTCGGCAAACCGGCCGGCGCGGGGGCACGCAAGACGACGCTGGGCAAACGCGTGGAAGTGCCCAAGGCGGAGCACGGCATCGACCCGGCACTGGTCGACGAGCGCGCCGTCAAGGTGGTGAACACGCTTGCCGACGCCGGCTACGAGACCTACATCGTCGGCGGCGCCGTGCGCGACCTGCTGCTGGGCATGCGACCGAAGGATTTCGACGTGGCGACCAACGCCACGCCGGAGCAGGTGAAGAGCCTGTTTCGCCGCGCCTTCATCATCGGGCGTCGCTTTCGCATCGTGCACGTGGTGCACGGCCGCGGGCGCGACCATGAGGTGATCGAGGTCTCGACCTTTCGCGCGATGGTCGATGCAAGCGCCGCCGACGCCGTTCCCGGCAACGAGAAGGCCAGCAAGAGCGACCTCGCCGGCAAGAGTCACGCCGTGGACGCCGAGGGGCGCGTGCTGCGCGACAACGTGTGGGGTCCGCAGGTCGAAGACGCGGCGCGACGTGACTTCACCATCAACGCCATGTACTACGACCCGCGGCGCGAGCTCGTGGTCGACTACCACGGCGGCATCAAGGACGCGAAGAAGAAGCTGCTGCGCATGATCGGCGACCCGGACACGCGCTATCGCGAAGACCCGGTGCGCATCATCCGCGTGGTGCGCTTTGCGGCCAAGCTCGGCTTCGAGATCGAGCCCAAGACCCGCGCGCCGATCCAGGCCATGGCCGCGCTGCTCGAGAACGTGCCGCCCTCGCGCATGTTCGACGAGATGATCAAGCTGCTGCAGACCGGCCACTCGCTCGCGAGCATCGCCGAGCTGCGCAAGCAGGGGCTGGACCACGGCGTGTTCCCGATCCTCGACGTGCTGCAGGGCGCCAAGCGGCCCAATCCCGCGCGCGACAAGTTCGTGCAGCTGGCGCTCGCCGACACCGACCGCCGCGTGGGCGAGGGCAAGCCGGTGGCGCCCAGCTTCATGCTCGCCACCATGCTGTGGCATGACGTGCAGGACCGTTGGGAGAAGCTGCAGAAGAAGGGGGAACCGGCGTTCCCCGCGCTGCAGCAGGCCATCGACGCGGTGTTCGACGCACGCATCGGCGACATCTCGGGGCGCGGCAAGCTGGCCGCCGATATGCGCGAGATCTGGATGATGCAGCCGCGCTTCGAGCGGCGTGTGGGCAACGGCCCGTTCACGCTGGTGGAGCAGCCGCGCTTCCGGGCCGGCTTCGACTTCCTGCGGCTGCGCGCCGAGGTCGGCGAAGTCGATGCCGCGCTCGGCCGCTGGTGGGAGGAGTTCTCGCTTGCCGACACCGACGAGCGCCGCCGCCTGATGGACGAGGCGCGCGTGCGCGAACAGGGGCGGCGCAAGACGGCGAAGGCCGCGCCGCGGCGCGAGGCCGCCGACGCCGCCGCTGCACCGGCCGAGGAGGACGCATCGCCGGACGACGGCGAGGCCGACATGGCCGCCGCCGACCCGGCCCGCAAGCGCCGCCGTCGCCGCCGCAAGCCGGCGGGCGGGCGCGGCGAGGGCGAGTCGGCTGGCACGCCGGCGGTGCCGCCGCTGCCGGAACACTGATCCCGCGCCAGGATTTCTGCACATGGCTGCCGTGCGTGCCTACATCGGGCTCGGCGCCAACCTGGGCGATGCGCGCGCCACGCTGGACGCCGCATGCGAGGCGCTGGCCGGCTTGCCGCTCACCACGTTTGCCGCGCGCTCGCCGCTGTATCGCAGCGCACCGGTCGATGCCACCGGGCCGGACTACCTCAACGCCGTCGTTGCGCTGGACACGGGCCTCACACCGGGCGCGTTGCTGAACGAGCTTCAGCGCATCGAGAACGAGCACGGCCGCGAGCGCCCGCATCACAACGCGCCGCGCACGCTCGATCTCGACCTGCTGCTTCACGGTAGCGCGTGCATCGACGAGCCGAGCCTCGTCGTGCCGCATCCGCGCCTGCATGAGCGCGCGTTCGTGCTGCGTCCGCTGCTCGATCTCGACGCGGACATCGTTCTGCCGCGGCACGGCGCCGCAAGCGCCTGTCTGGCAGGCGTGGCCGGCCAGCGCATCGAAAGAATCGTGTCGTGACCCTGTCGCCCACCCTGCAGACCGTGGCGCTGCTCATCGCCTCGAACGTCTTCATGACCTTCGCCTGGTACGGCCACCTCAAGCACCAGGCCAGCACGCCGTGGCTGGTGGCCGCACTCCTGAGCTGGGGCATTGCGCTGTTCGAGTACCTGCTGCAGGTGCCGGCCAACCGCATCGGCCATGCCGCCGGCATCACGCTCGCGCAACTGAAGATCATGCAGGAGGTGATCACGCTGGCCGTGTTCGTGCCGTTCGCCATGCTCTACATGAACCAGCCGTTCCGGCTCGACTTCGTGTGGGCGGGGCTGTGCCTGCTCGGCGCGGTGTACTTCATCTTCCGCGCGTAGGGGCGCCCGAGCAGGCGCGCCGGATCGACTCGCTACACTGCCGGCTTCACAAAACGATGACATCCCGAGAGTGCCGTGCGGCGCCCCGGATGACGAGACTCCGATGCTGTTTGGCAAGCTCCTGCCGCGCGAAGGCAACTTCTTCCAGCTGTTCGACCAGCACGGCGCGCTCATCGTCGAAGGCGCGCGCGCCTTCATCCTGCTGATCGAGAACTACGCCAACCTCGAACTGCGCGAGAAGTACGCCGCCGAGGTGGGCAATGCCGAACGCCAGGCCGACCGCATCACCGCTGAAGTCAACCGGCTGCTGCACAAGACCTTCATCACGCCCATCGACCGCGAGCAGATCCACGGCCTGATCAACGCGATGGACGACATCCTCGACCTGCTGCAGGACGCCACCGAAACGTTGTCGCTCTACGACGTGCGCCACATGACAGACGAGGTGCTGCGCTTGGGCGACCTGAGCGCCAAGTGCTGCGAGCGTGTGCAGCACGCCGTCTCGCTGCTGCCGCAGATCAGCCGGTCCGAAGCGGCCGAGGCGGCCATCAAGACCTGCGAGGAAATCGACCGCCTCGAGTCCGACGCCGACCGCGTGATGCGCTCGGCCATGTCCAAGCTGTTCCGCGAAGAGAAGGACGTGCGCGAGCTGATCAAGCTCAAGGCGATCTACGAACAGCTCGAGTCGATTTCTGATCGCTGCGAAGACGTCGCGAACCTGATCGAGGGCGTGGTCCTCGAGAACTCCTGAGCCGCGGCTCGCCCTGCTGAGCCGAGACACGCATGGAGTCCGTCCAGGTTGCCTTCTGGGTCATCGCGATGCTGGTCGCGCTGGCCGTCGCGTTCGATTTCATGAACGGCTTCCACGACGCGGCGAACTCCATCGCCACCGTCGTGTCGACCGGCGTGCTGAAGCCGCAGCAGGCAGTCGTGTTTGCGGCGTTCTTCAACGTTCTGGCCATCGCGATATTCGAGCTGAAGGTCGCCGCCACGGTCGGCAAGGGCATCGCGATGCCCGGTGTCGTCGATCACCACGTGGTGTTCGGTGCGCTGATCGGGGCCATCGCCTGGAATTTCGTGACCTGGTGGTACGGCATTCCGTCGAGTTCGTCGCATGCCCTCATCGGCGGCATCGTCGGCGCGGTGATCGCCAAGGCCGGCGCCGGCGCGTTGATCGCCTCCGGCGTGTGGCTGACGGTGCTCTTCATCTTCGTCTCGCCGGTGATGGGTTTTCTGCTCGGCTCGCTGTTGATGGTCGCGGTGGCGCACCTTTTCCGGCGCGCCTCGCCGCTGCGCGTGGACAACTGGTTCCGTCGCCTGCAGCTCGTGTCGGCGGGGCTGTACAGCCTGGGTCACGGCGGCAACGATGCGCAGAAGACGATCGGCATCATCTGGATGCTGCTCATCGCCACGGGCCACAGCGCCGTGGGCGACAAGCTGCCACCGTTGTGGGTCATCTGGGTGTGCTATCTCGCCATTGGCCTCGGCACCTTGTTCGGCGGCTGGCGCATCGTGAAGACCATGGGCCAGAAGATCACCAAGCTCAAGCCGGTCGGTGGCTTCTGCGCGGAAACGGGTGGCGCTATCACGCTGTTCGTCGCGACGGCGCTGGGTGTGCCGGTGTCGACCACCCACACCATCACGGGCTCCATCGTCGGCGTGGGGTCGGTGCGCCGCGCGTCGGCCGTGCGCTGGGGCACGGCCGGCAACATCGTGTGGGCGTGGATCTTCACCATTCCCGCGTCGGCCTTTGTCGCCGCCATCGCGTACTGGCTCAGCCTCGTGCTCTTCGCCTGAACGCGACCCGGCGAGCTTGCGCTACAGCGGCTGCTCCGCTGACAACTCGAACGCACGCTGGGCGCTGAAAGCGATCGTCGCCATCAGGGCCGTCGCGCCGATCATCAGGGCCACGATCACGCCGATGATCGCGAGCCAACCCGACGGCCGCGTCTTGCCATGGCGAAGGCTCCACTTCTCGTCGCTGGTGAGCCCGTAGACCACCGCCTGCAGCATGGTGGCCGCCAGCATGAGGCCCAGCAGCGGAATCAACAACCACGACAGCTGGTCGTCCAGCCCCAACTGGCGCATGCGCTGAACGCCGTACAGGCCCGCCAGCGTCGGCCACGGATGCAGCCACGCCCAGACATCGCGCGCCCCATGGAGATAGAAGCGGTGCAGGCCCAGCGAGCCGCCGGCCAGCGCCAGCCAGGTGGCCAGGGTCTTGGATCGGTTCAAACGTGTGCCGCTGCGGGCAGCGTGGGCCGGATGACGGGGCAGGGCGTCGGGATTCTGGGAGTCGTCGGGCATCGTGGAGTTCGTTGGCGCGCAGGGCGCGGCATATAATCGCCGGTTTCGGTCTCGGCCGTCGGCGTGCCTTCGCGGCACGCTTGGCGGCGTATCTACGGGCCGACCGTCCGGCGCAGCGCACGCTTGCGTCATCCTGATCTGCTTGCCCTGAGTGTCTCCCGGTGCGGTGGATGTTTTCACAAGTCAAGGAAACAGCATGGTCGTGATTCGACTCGCACGTGGCGGCGCCAAGAAGCGCCCGTTCTTCAACATCGTCGTTGCCGACTCGCGCATTCGCCGCGACGGCCGCTTCATCGAGCGCGTGGGCTTCTACAACCCGGTCGCATCGGGTGGCGAGCAGCCCCTGCGCGTGGCCTTCGACCGCGTCGACTACTGGGCCGGCCAAGGCGCGCAACTGTCGCCCACCGTCGCCCGTCTGGTCGCCCAGGCCAAGACCACCGCGACCGCCTGATCGCGGTCCATCGTCCGCGCGGCCCGGTGCTTCCTGCTCCGTCGATCGCCGATGCGGACGAGCCGGCTTGGCCGGACGATGCGGTCGAAGTCGGCCGCATCCTCGATGCCTGGGGCGTGAAGGGCTGGTTCAAGGTCCAGCCTTTCGCCTCTGATCCCCAGGCTCTCTTCTCCTCTCGCCGCTGGTTTCTCGCGCCGCCCGACGGGTCCGCGCCGAAGCGGACCGGCGTCTCGAGTTCTCTGCCTCGCCTGCTGAAGATCACCGGCGCGCGTGGGCACAACGACCTCGTGGTCGCCCAGACGCAGGACATCACCGACCGTGCCGGCGCCGAAACGCTGCGCGGCGCCCGCGTGTTCGTCTCGCGCGCCAGCTTCCCGACGCCAGACACCGATGAGTACTACTGGGTCGACCTGATCGGCCTGGACGTCGTCAACCTGCAGGGCGACAAGCTCGGGCGCGTCGTCGGCCTGCTCGACACCGGACCGCACAGCGTTTTGCGCGTCGCGCCCGCGAATGGCGCTGCCGAGGCGGAGGAACGCCTGATTCCCTTCGTCGGCGCCTATGTCGTGGAGGTCAGTCTCGCCGAGCGCCGTGTCGTCGTCGACTGGGGTCTCGACTACTGAACAGGCCGCAGGCCCGCCGCCGTGCGATTCGACGTCATCACGCTGTTCCCGGAACTGTTCGCGCCGCACCTGACGCAGGGCGTGACGCGGCGTGCGTTCGAGTCCGGCCTCGTCGACGTGAAGCTCTGGCCGCTGCGCGACTTCGCTGAAGACAACTACCGCCGCGTCGACGACCGTCCCTACGGCGGCGGCCCCGGCATGGTGATGCTGGCCGAACCGCTGGAGCGGGCGCTGGCGGCGGTGCGCGCGTCGCGCGCGGCTGAAGCGCCGCTGGTTCACTTCTCGCCGACCGGGGAGCGCATGGACCACGCGCTGGTCGAGCGCTTCGCCAGCGGTCCGGGCGCGGTTCTCCTGTGCGGCCGCTATGAGGGCATCGACCAGCGCTTCCTCGACCGCCACGTGGAGATCGAGTTGAGCCTCGGCGACTTCGTGCTGTCGGGCGGCGAACTGCCGGCGCTGGCGCTGCTCGATGCGGTCGCGCGCCTGCAGCCCGGCGTGCTCGGCGATGCGCAATCGCATGTGCAGGACAGCTTCGTCGACGGCTTGCTCGACTGTCCGCACTACAGCCGGCCCGAGATACTGCCCGGGCCGAGCGGCGCCGAGGCGGTACCGGCGGTGCTGCTTTCCGGCCACCATGCCGACATTGCGAGCTGGCGCCGTGAGCGCTCGCTCGAACTCACCGCACGTCGCCGGCCGGATCTGCTGCAGGCGGCACGCGCCACCGGGCGGCTGAGCGCTGCCGACGAGAAGTTCCTGCGCAGCCTGCAGCTATAATCATCGGCTTTTCGATCCTCTGCCGAGCGTTGGGCGCGTCCACTGTGATTGCCCATCAATTCCGACAATTCGCGCGTCGGCACGATCACACGGAGAACCCATGGATCTGATCCAGACCCTCGAGAGCGAGGAAATCGCTCGCCTGAACAAGACCATCCCGGTCTTCGCCCCCGGTGACACGGTCATCGTCAGCGTCAAAGTGGTCGAAGGCACGCGCAAGCGGCTGCAGGCCTACGAAGGCGTGGTCATCGCCAAGCGCAACCGCGGCCTGAACTCCAGCTTCATCGTGCGCAAGATCTCCAGCGGCGAAGGCGTGGAGCGCACGTTCCAGCTGTACAGCCCGCTGATCGACTCGATCGAGGTCAAGCGCCGTGGCGACGTGCGCCGCGCCAAGCTCTACTACTTGCGCGAGCGCTCGGGCAAGTCGGCGCGCATCAAGGAAAAGCTGCCCGCCAAGCGCGAGAAGCAGCCGTCCTGATCCGCAGGAGCCACGAACCCCCAAGCCGCGTCACGACGCGGCTTTTTCGTTTTCAATCCACTCATGACCCTGAGCTTCGATCCCGAGCAGTTGCCGCACTACGCCGTCGACGACCACCTGCCGTCGGTGGCTGCGCATCATCTGTTGGCCGATTCGCTACGTCGTCGTTTCCTGCAGCCCCCGGTGTGGGAGCCGGAAATGAAAGCCGAGCCCCGCTTCTCCGAACGCGGGCCGACCGCCGCCGCGGTGCTGATTCCCATGGTGCAGCGCGACGGCTTGAGCGTTCTGCTCACGCAGCGCACCGACCACCTGCACGACCACCCGGGACAGGTCAGCTTTCCCGGCGGCCGCGCCGAACCCGAGGACGCCGACGCCACCGCGACGGCGCTGCGTGAAGCCGAGGAAGAAATCGGCCTGCATCCGCAGCATGTGGACGTGCTGGGCGCGCTCCCGACCTACACGACGGGCACCGGTTTCGTCGTCACGCCCGTGGTGGCGCTCGTCACGCCGGGCTTCACGCTCACGCCCGATCCCTTCGAGGTGGCCGAGATCTTCGAGGTGCCGCTCGCCTTCCTGATGACACCGGCCAACCACCGCCGGCACCGGGCGGATTTCGGCTCGGGCATGCGCCAGTTCCTGTCCATGCCCTACGAGGCGGCCGATGCCGAAGGCCGGACCCGGCGCTATTTCATCTGGGGCGCCACCGCCGGCATGCTGCGCAATCTGTACCGATTCCTCGCGGCGTAGACCGCCTGCCGCGCCGGGCGTCGGCCCGCGAGCCGCCGCTATGATCGCATCGCATGAGCTTCTTCGCCGTCCTGTTCGCGCTGCTGATCGAGCAGCTCAAACCGCTCCCGAGGGGCAACCTGATCCACGACGCACTGACCGGGTGGATGCGCTGGACGGGCCGCAACTTCGACGCCGGGCGCGACCACCACGCCTGGGTGGTGTGGGGCGTGACGGTGATCGCGCCGGCGCTGCTGACCTGGGCGGTGTACTTCGGTCTCGCCGAACTGAATCTGTTCGCGGCACTGGCCTGGAACGTGGCGGTGCTCTACGTGACGCTCGGGTTTCGCCAGTTCAGCCACTACTTCACTGACATCCGCGACGCGCTGGAACGCGGCGACGAAGCCGAGGCCGGCCGTCTGCTGACCGAATGGCGCCACCTCGACGCGAGCGAGTTGCCGCGCACCGAGCTGCTGCGCCACGTCATCGAGCATTCGCTGCTGGCCGCGCACCGACACGTGTTCGGTGTGTTCTTCTGGTTCATCGTGATGTCCACGCTCGGCTTCGGGCCGGCGGGCGCGGTGCTCTACCGCATGGCCGAGTTCGCGAGCCGCTACTGGGCCTACAAGAACCGCACCGTGGGCGAGCCGACGAACGAGCGGCTGATGGAGATCTCGCAGCGCCTGTTCAGCCTGCTCGACCACCTGCCCGCGCGCCTCACCGCCTTCGGCTTCGCGGTGGTCGGCAACTTCGAGGAAGCGGTCACCTGCTGGCGGCGCGATGCGCGGCTGTGGCGGCACCCGAACGAAGGCATCATCCTCGCCGCCGCGGCGGGCGCCGTGGGCGTGCGCCTCGGCGGCAGCGCCGCGCCAGGCGTGACGCCTGACCGCTCCAAGAGCTTCGACAGCGGCGGCGCCGCCGACGAGATGGAGGCCGAAGGCTCGACGCCGGGCGTCATGCCCCTGCTTGGCCACCTGCGCAGCGTCGTCGGGCTGGTGTGGCGTTCGATGGTGCTGTGGATGCTGCTGCTGGCGCTTCTCTCGCTCGCCAACCTCATCGGCTGATAACGCTCAGCGGGTACCCGAAAGCTCGCTCAGGATTTCGCCGTAGATGCGGTAGCGCGATTCGGTGATGGCGCCGCGTTCGAGCGCCGCGCGCACGCCGCAACCGGGTTCGTGGCGGTGCGTGCAGTTGTAGAAGCGGCATTCCTTGGCGTGCCCGGCCAGGTCAGGCATCAGGCCCGGCAACTGCTGCGGCTCGATCTGGCGCAGGCCGAATTCCTGAAAACCCGGCGAGTCGATCAGGCCGCTGCGGCGCTCGGCATCCAGCCAGTACCACTGCGTACTCGTCGTCGTGTGCCGTCCGGAGTTGAGCGCACGCGAGATATCGCCCACCTGCGCTTTGGCATCCGGCGCCAGCAGGTTGATGAGCGTGCTCTTGCCGGTGCCGCTCGGGCCGAGCACCAGGGTGGCCTTGCCGGCGAGCAGTGGATCGAGCCGAGCGCGCGCCTCCGCGGGCCGGGCCTTGAGCGCCACCTCGTCCACCGCATAGCCCATCGCCGCGTAGGGCGCGAGGCGCGCCCGGGCGGCGTCGATCTGCGGCAGGTCGGCCTTGTTGAGCAGCACGCGCGCGGCGATGCCGGCGCTCTCGGCGGCAATCAGCGCGCGCGCGAGTTGTGATTCGCTGAAGACCGGGTCGCTCGCCACCATCACCAGCACCTGATCGAGGTTGGCGGCAAAGGCCTTGGTGCGCCATTCGTCTTGTCGGAACAGGAGATTGCGGCGCGGCTGGACGGCATCGATCACGCCTTCGTCGCCGGTCGGCTGCCAGCGCACGCGGTCGCCGACCACGCATTCGCTCTTCTTGCCGCGCGGGTGGCAGATGAGGCGCGTGCCGTCGGCCGATTCGACGATGTAGTGGCGGCCGAAACCCGCGACCACGAGTCCGGTGCGCGCCTCGGCACTCACCGCGTCACCGCCCGGCGGTCAGGCATCGGCCGGCAGCAGGGCATTGGTCTTGGCGGCGCAGATGAAGTCGTTGATCGAGATGCCGCCGACCGAATGGGTGTTGAAGCGCACGCCGCAGCGGTTGTAGCTCACCGCCAGGTCGGGATGGTGGTCCTCGGCGTGGCAGATCCAGGCGAGCGCGTTGACGAAGGCCATGGTCTCGTGGAAGTTGGCGAATTCGAAGCGCCGCTCGATCGCACCGTCGGCAAGTTGCCAGCCTGGCACACGGGCCAAGTGCGTGCGGATGTCGTCCGCGTCCATCGGGCTGCCCGAAAGCGGCTGGGCGTGTTGCTGCAGCAAGGTCTTCATGGAGCCTCTCCTCAGGCCGCGTGTGCGGCCAGCGCCGCCAGCCGCTCGGCCGCCGGCGGATGCGAGTAGTAGAAGCGCGCGTACACCGGGTCGGGCGTCAGCGTGGATGCGTTGTCTTCGTGCAGCTTCAAGAGCGCTGCAGTGAGCGCCGCGCCGCTGGCCTGTGCGCAGGCATAGGCGTCGGCCTCGAACTCGTGCTTGCGCGAAAGCCGAGCGAACAGCGGCGACACGAAGAAGCCGAACACCGGCGCGGCGAGCAGGAACAGCAGGATGGCAATGGCGTCGTTGGGTGCCGTCATCGATGGTTCGACGCCGAGGCCTCGGTAGAACCAGGCCTGTGTCGACAGCCACCCCAGCAGCGCGAAGGCCGCGAAGCTGAGCGCGAACATCGTGATCAGGCGCTTGAGCACGTGCTTGTGCTTGAAGTGCCCGAGCTCGTGCGCGAGCACGGCCTCGACTTCGCCGTGGTTCAGCTTGGCCAGCAGCGTGTCGAAGAACACGACGCGCTTGGCCGCGCCGAAGCCGGTGAAGTAGGCATTGGCGTGGGCCGAGCGGCGGCTGCCGTCCATCACGAACAGGCCCTTGGCCGCGAAGCCGCAGCGCGCCATCAACGCCTGCACGCGGGCTTTCAGCGACTCGTCGGGCAGCGGCTCGAATTTGTTGAACAGCGGGGCGATCAGCGTCGGGTACAGCACCAGCGCGAGCAGGTTGAACGCCATCCATGCGCCCCAGGCCCACAGCCACCACAGCGTGCCGGTCGCGCCCATGATCCACAGGATGAGTGCGGCCACCGGCAATCCGATCAGCGCGCCCACCGCAGCGCCCTTCAGCATGTCGGCGAGGTACAACTTCCACGTCATGCGATTGAAGCCGAAGCGTTGCTCGATGCGGAAGGTGCCGTAGAGATCGAGCGGCAGTTCGAGCAGGCTGCCGATGACGGTGAAGGCCGCCAGCAGCACCAGTTGGTAGCCGATGCCGCCGAGCGGCTCGAAGGTCGCCGCGCGCATGGCCGTGTTGAGCGCATCCAGTCCGCCGAGCAGCGTCCAGCCGAGCAGCACGGCCGCGCCGAAGGCCATGCTGATCAGCCCGAAGCGCGCCTTGGCGAGCGTGTAGTCGGCGGCCTTCTGGTGGGCGGCGAGGGTGATGGTTTCGACGAACGGCGCCGGCACCGCATTGCGGTGGGCCGCGACGTGCCGCGCCTGGCGGTTGAGCAACCAGAACTTCGTCGCGAGCGAGGCGGCCAGCGCGAACGCGAAGACCAGAGACAGGACGAGGGGGCTCATGCCGCGCAGTGTAGGGCTGCGAGAATCCCCCCAAGGAGCCCGCAATGACCGACAACACCCTGAAAAGCAGCGACCAGAACCTCGTGTGGATCGACCTCGAGATGACCGGCCTGTACCCCGACACCGACCGCATCATCGAGGTGGCCGTTGTCGTGACCGACCCGCAGATCACGGTGCGCATCGAAGGTCCGGTGTTCGCCGTGCACCAGAGCGACGCAACGCTCGACGCAATGGACGCCTGGAACAAGGGCACGCATGGCCGCAGCGGGCTCGTCGATCGCGTCAAGGCCTCCACCGTCGACGAAGCCCAGGCGCAGCAGCGGGTGATCGAATTCCTGGCGCAGTACGTGCCGTCGGGCAAGTCGCCGATGTGCGGCAACAGCATCTGCCAGGACCGGCGCTTCCTCGCCAACTACATGCCCGAACTCGAGCGCTTCTTCCACTACCGCAACCTCGACGTGAGCACGCTCAAGGAACTGGCGCGGCGCTGGAAGCCGGACATCCTCGCCGGCTTCAAGAAGGCCCAGGCGCACACGGCGCTGGCCGACATCCACGAGTCGATCGATGAGCTCGTCTACTACCGCCAGCACCTCTTGGCCGTTTGAAGGCCTTGCGCGCTGTACAGGGAAACCCTGACTCACTACAATGGTCGGCTCACTGGATGCGGCTTCACAGCAAGACCGATCCGGCGATTCGTACATCCCCTCTGACCTCATCGAAGCTTCCCGCGGCACGCGCCGCGCGGCTTGATTCGAACTCCCTCTCTGGGCGGCCTTCCTGGCTGCCGCGCGGGCAACGGTTGGCGGCGATGCCGTCGCTTTGACTGTTCCCCCGAACGCTCTCCCGGCGACTTGACCTATTGCGGGCTTCCACGGAATTTCTCCGCGGTCCGCATGTGCGCCATTGCGCCTCTGATCGAGAGCGTGGCGTGCTGTTTCCTGAAAGACAGAGATGAGTTTCGATTCCCTAGGCCTTAATGAAGCCCTCACCCGCGCCGTCAAGGACGCCGGCTACGACACCGCGACCGACGTGCAGGCGCGTGCGATTCCGCCGGCGCTGGCCGGCGCCGACGTGATGGTGTCCGCCAGCACTGGCAGCGGCAAGACTGCCTCCTTCATCCTTCCGGCGCTGCAAGGCGTGCTCGCCGCGCGCGGCGACAACACCAAGCGGCGCGAGAAGGGCGTCGTCTACGGCCCGCGCACGCTGGTGCTGTGCCCGACGCGCGAACTCGCCATGCAGGTGGCGAAGGCCGCCGACACCTACGGCCGCCATGTGCAGGGCCTGCGCGTTGCCACCGTCGTGGGCGGCGTGCCCTACGGTGCGCAGCTCAAGGCGCTGCGTGCCCCGCTGGACATCCTGATCTCCACGCCGGGCCGCCTGCTCGACCACCTCCAGACCGGCAAGGCCGTGCTCGAGAACGTCGAGATGCTGGTGCTCGACGAAGCCGACCGCATGCTCGACATGGGCTTCATCGATGACATCCAGACGATTGCCGACCACCTGCCGGCCAAGCGCCAGACGGTGATGTTCAGCGCCACCTTCGCCGGCCATGTGGGCCGCCTGGCGCAGAACCTGATGCAGGATCCGCAGCGCATCGACGTCGCCTCGCACACCGACACGCACGAGAACATCGAGCAGCGCCTGCACTGGGCCGACAACGGCGCGCACAAGAACGCGCTGCTCGACCACATCCTGACCGAGCGCGACATGGAGCAGGCCCTGGTGTTCACCAGCACCCAGCGCGATGCCGACTGGCTGGCCGACCGCCTCGCCGACATGGGCCATGCCGCGGCTTCGCTGCACGGCGGCATGCCGCAGGGCCGGCGCACCCGCGTGCTGCAGGGCTTGCGCACCAAGCACCTGCGCGTGCTGGTGGCGACCGACGTGGCCGCGCGCGGCATCGACGTGCCGACCATCAGCCACGTCATCAACTACGGCCTGCCGATGAAGGCCGAGGATTACGTGCACCGTATCGGCCGCACCGGCCGTGCCGGGCGCAATGGTCTCGCGGTGACGCTGGCCGAGCGCATGGACGCCGGCATGATCCGCCGCATCCAGCAGTTCACGACGCAGAATATTCCGGTGGCCACGGTCGCCGGCCTCGAGCCGAAGAGCCCGGAGCCGAAGATGTATGCGCCGCGCCCCGAAGGCCGCCCGGGCGGCGGCAAGCCCTTCGGCAAGCCGGCTCCGCGTTTCGGCAAACCGGCCGCGCCGCGCCGCGATGCGCCGTTCGGTGCGCGCCGCGACGAGGGCTTCGCGCCCCGCCGCGACGAAGGTTTCGCACCGCGTCGGGATGGCAACGCCTTCGCGCCGCGTCGCGACAACGCTTTCGCACCGCGCGATGCGGGCGCCTTCGAGCGTGGCGGCAAGGACGCGCCGCGCGGCTTCGCGCCGCGCCAGGCGCCGGGCGCCGGACGCGGGCCGGGCGGCAAGCCGGCCTTCAAGCCGCAGCGTCCGCGTGGATTCACGAGCCGCTGAGCGAGCGTTTCACGTCATGGCGAAGGGCCTGCAGATGCAGGCCCTTTTTCGTTACCGGCTTGGCAAGCCGCTCAATGGGTGGCCGGCGACGCCGGCGGCTGGATCACGACGCCGGGCGTGGCGCCTGGAAGGTCCGGGTCGGTGGTCGGCGGCGGCGTGAAACCGGTGGGCGCCGCGGGTGGCACATCGTCGCCCATCGTGGGCTCGCGAAAGCGGCTGAATGCGTTCAGCACGGAGTCGAGCGGGATGCGTGCGATCACCCGCGTTGCGATCTGCGTGGCCAGCCCGGCAAAAAGCGCTGGCTTCAGCAGGCGGCGCAGCAGCCGCGTGCGGTACAGCAAGGCGCCCAGCACGACAGCGCCTGCGGCGAGCGCAATCGGGTGCCGCCGTGCGACGGGTGACAAGCCCTCGCGCAGGGCGCTTTCACCGACCGTGAAGACCGAATACAGCGGATGGCTGCGCCACCAACCGCCGACGGCGTCGGCCACGCCGTCGAACAGCGGATTTGCGCGCAGCGTCTCGAGCCACGCAGGGGTTTCGCCGGCGTCGTCGGCAGCGCGTGCGCGCGGGCGGCGGGAATCGAAATACGCGCGGATGCGTTCGCGCGATTGTTCGAGCCGCTCGGTCGCACTCGGCATTGCGATCGGCGCGTCCTGCGGCCCTGCGCCCGGCACGGCGCTCGCGCGGTCGGAGGGCGGCACGCCGGCGGGCGGTGCCGCTGCGCCGACGCCTTGCTGCAACTGCGCCGTCACGCCTCGCCCGCTTCCCGCAGCATCGCGGCGTCGGCCGCGAGCTGGCGCTTGAAGTTGGCGAAGGCGGGCTCGGCCTCGGCACGACTAACCGCGAAGCACAGTGCGGCTGCGATGCCCGGTACGCCCGGCACGACGATCAGCGCCCACGCCGCGGGCATCGTGTCGGTGGGAATGGCGGCGCACAGCAACAGCGCCACGCCCGCGAGCACCACCGAAAGCAAGGCAAGGCCCGCGGCGATCGACTGCCACAGCATGCGCCGCTTGAGCTGCGCGGCGGCCAGCCCGGCCTCCTCGCCGACGAGATCGGCATAGGCCTCGAGGTGGTCGCCGAGCAGATGCGGCCGCGTGGCGATCAAGCGAAACAGCGGATGAATCATCGTGACTCCCGGCCCGCGGATGGGTTGAGCAGCGCCGCCCGCGCGCCGCGATCAGCAAGACTCAATAGCGGCCGCGCGAACGCACGTAGCCGACGATCGCGGCAATCGCGGCGCCCGCGGCGGCTGCGACCAGAATGGCCTTGATGGGTTCGTCCTTGATGTAGCCCACGGTGCTGTCGGACGCGCGATAGGCCTTGTCGCGAAGCGCCAGCGAGCCCTCGCGCACCGCATGCACGCCGCGGCGTGCGTAGTCGCCGGCGTGCGCGGCGGTGCGGTCCATCAGCGGCGTGACGCGGTCGCGAGCGTCATGCAGGCCGTCGCCCACCTGGTGCAGCGCATCGGCGGCGTACTGGCGCCCGGACCTTGCGGTTTCCATGGCGTGATCGAGGGCGCCGTCGGCGTGGCTGCGAAAGCGTGAAGACATGGCTGATCCTTTCGTGGGCTTGGGAGTTCAGATAGCAAACTGCGTACCGCAACGAGCTTACGGAGCAGAAGCGGTAGTGCCATGAGATGCGCCCTCGACGTGCTGTCGGCCAGCGTTTCGATTGCGTGTAGGACAGTTCCTAGGCCGCGACGGCTCGCTGCTGAGTCGAGGTGGTGCTTTCCGGCAGGATGGGCAGTCTGGCGCTGATGCGCGTGCCCTTGCCGGGCGCCGAATCGAGCTTGAGCTTGCCGCCTTCGGCCTCGACGCGGTAGCGCATGCCGAGCAGGCCGTGCGCCGTGGTCGGGTGCGAGGAGGTGTCGAAGCCCACGCCGTTGTCGCCGACCGCGATCTCGGCCATGCCGTCCTGGCGGGCGAGCGTTACCGTCACCTCGGTTGCGCGGGCGTACTTCGCGATGTTGGTGAAGGCCTCTTGCACGAGGCGGTACACCGTCAGTTCGGCCGGCGGCGCAAGCCGCACCGGCTCGAACCGGCAGACCACCGCGAGGCCCGAGCGTTCCTGGAACTCGCGCGCCTGGATCTCGAGCGCGGCGACGAGGCCGAGGTTGCTCAGCGACGAGGGCCGCAGGTCTTCGATGATGCGGCGCTTGAGCGCAATGCCCTCGTTCAGCGTCTCGTTCAGGTGAACCAGGCGCTCGATCGCGTCGGGGGAGGCGTTGCCGATGCGCGATTTGATGCGCGCCGCATCGAGCTTGGCCGCGGTCAGCAGTGCGCCGAGTTCGTCGTGCAGCTCGCGCGCGAGCAGGCTGCGCTCGTCCTCGCGCGCCGTCTGCAAGTGCTGCGCGAGCTCGCGCAACTGGGCGGTGCGGCGCTCGACGGCGCGCTCCAGCCGGTCGCGCTCGGCCGCAATGGCTTCCTGCTGCGCGTTCTGCTGCTCGTCGAGCGCGGCGGTCTGGCGCAGGTACAGCGCCAGCGCCAGCAGGCTGATCACCGACATCGCCGCCACGCCGATGCGGTTGAGCAGCAGCGTGTCGTGGATGTCCTGGTGCACGTCGAGCACGCGGCGGGTCTCGTCGGCGATCAGCGTGCTGGACAGGGCGCGGATGCCGTCCATCGTTTCCTTGCCGATGTCGGTGAGCATCAGGTCGCGCCAGTTGTCGTGGCGGCCCTCGTCGTACAGGCGGATGCCGGCGTCCAGCTCGGAGAGCTTGCGGTGCACCATCACTTCCAGCTGTTCGGCGGCCTGCGCGTTGGCCGGATGCGCGGCGTAGTAGCTGCGCACGGTGCCCAGCGACTCGGCAATGTCGGCAAATGCTTCCCGGTACGGATCGAGATATTCCTTGCGGCCTGTGAGCAGGTATCCCCGTTGCCCTGTCTCGGCATCGGTGACCCGGTTGAGCACGTTTTGCAAGCTGTTGCGTGCCTGGCCCATCGCCGACAGTTCCTCCATCGACTGGGTGGATTCACGGTAGGCGGTCTCGCTGATGAACATCAGCGCCGCGGCGGCCAGTGCCGCCAGCGGGAAAACGAACGGACTGCGCTTGATGCGCGTGAAGATATTCAGCGACCGGGGTTCCATCTAGACTTCCTCGTGCCTTTTCGGAAAGCCGCCGTCCATGATTCGTGTTGTTATTGCTGATGACCATGTCATTGTGCGCTCGGGTTTGCGGCAGTACTTTGCCGATCAGGTCGACCTCAAGGTCACGGGGGAGGCGGCCAACGGCCGCGAGGCGCTCGATCTCGTGCGCAAGGGCGAGGTCGACGTGCTGCTGATGGATCTGTCGATGCCCGACCAGAGCGGCATCGACGCATTGGCGGCCATCAAGGCGCGCGCGCCTGATCTTCCGGTGCTGATTCTTTCGGGCTTTCCGGAGGAGCACTACGCCACCACGCTGCTGCGCCACGGTGCGAGCGGCTATCTCAACAAGGAGTGCGATCCGGAAGAGATCGTGAAAGCCATCCGCACCGTGTTCCGCGGGCGCAAGTACATCACGCCGGCGGTGGCCGAGATGCTGGCTGACGGCCTGGGCAACGGCAACGTCGACAAGCTACCGCACGAGCAGTTGTCCGAGCGCGAGTTCCAGGTGTTCCTGCGGCTTGCCAAGGGCGAAACCATCGGCCACATGGCCGACAGCATGTCGCTGAGCGTGAAGACCGTGAGCACCTACCGCACGCGCGTGATGGAGAAGATGAAGCTCGCCTCGAACAGCGACCTGACCTACTACGCGCTCAAGAACGGCCTGATCCAGTAGGCCGCTTAGTTGGCCGCTTCGGGCGGGTCAAGCCAGTGAAGAAAAGGTGCTGTTGCCGCTGTCGCCGCCATTGGCGAGGCGGATGCAGTAGCTGATGAGCGCGTCGATCTCGTTGGACTTGTCGAATACCTTGTCGGCACCGAGTTCGGCGCACTTGCGCCGCATGTCGGGCGTGGCGTAGTTCGACAGCACGACGACCTTGCTGCCGTCGTGGCTCGCCTGGCGTGCCGCCTGCACCACGCCAAGGCCCGAGCCGCTCTTCAGGAAGATGTCGATGATGACCAGATCCCAGTCGTTGTCGCGCCGGCCGATCCACTGCTGGGCGCTGCCCTCATCCTCGGCGGTGCCCACCACCTGCAGCGGCACCATCTCCTCCAGCGTTGCGATCAGGTTCTCGCGGATGACCGGGCTGTCTTCGACGATGTAGGTTTTCAGCGGTGCCATGATCCCAGCGGCGTTGTGTGCGTCAACGTCTTCCTGCCCGGAGCCCTGCTCGGCCCCGACCCGGCCGGCCGCCGCGTGGGCACTGGGAAACATCGGCGGTTGCGCTGCCGCGGAAGTCTGGCTGTGAGTGAATGAAGCGGCCATTGGTGTTGTCCTGCAGCTTGTCGGTTTGTCCTACGTGACGTCTCGGGGGCATGCCACGTCGGGCCGCTTCGGCGTCATTGAAGCTTTTACCGCCCGATCGGCAAATCAGCGCGCAGGCGCCGTCGTTGTAGGACAACGCCGCGCAGCAGGACAACCGCAAGGCCGCCGACCCGGGTTGCCGATTGGCCCTGGGGCTTGCGTCAACGCTGCGCTTTCCCGCGCGACACCGCCGGGTCCTCGTCCTTCGCGCGCGACTTGCCGTCCTGCTCGGCTTGACGCAACTGTTCGGCTTCGTCGGCGTTCTTCGGCGCGGCCTTGCGGGCTGCGTCGTCGACCTGGCCCGATTCGACGAATTCGCGTTGTGCCTTGTCGTAGCGGCGGGCGGCGTCGTAGTTGCCTTCGCCCTGAAGGTCGTTGTTTCCGATGCTTTGCGGCTGGCTCATGGTGTGCTCCTTTGCTGCGGATGCCGATGAGAGCAGCGTCGAAACGCGGCCCTGGTGCATGAGACACACCCTAGCCCCGCGGCGAGGCGCAACGCACAAGCCGATGCCGCGATTGCGCGTAGGACGACTCCCTCGCGCGCCGCGGCACCGTGCGCGCGTCAGGCGCCCAGCAGTTCCACCTCGAACATGAGCGTGGCGTCCGGCGGAATCACGCCGCCCGCGCCGCGCGAGCCGTAACCGAGTTGCGGCGGAATCACGAGCAGCCGCGTGCCGCCGACCTTCATGCCCTGCACGCCCTCGTCCCAGCCACGGATCACCATGCCGGCGCCCAGATCGAACTCGAAGGGGTCGTTGCGGTCCTTGCTGCTGTCGAACTTGGCGCCCTTGACGCCGTCGTTGTAGAGCCAGCCGGTGTAGTGCACGGTGACGGGGGCGCCCGCCTTGGCCTCGGCGCCGGAGCCGGGCGTGGTGTCTTCGTACTGCAGGCCGGTTTCGGTGGTGATCATGGTGGCAAGCCTTTGCGTGGGTTTCAGGGCCCGCGATGATGCCACCCGCGCCCGGAACGGCAAGCCGATCAGGGGCTTGGCGGCAGCCAGCGCGCGCGCCACTGCGCGGCGGCCTGCGCCAGCCAGGTGTCGGTGTGACTCCCGTCGCACCGCAGGCCGAGCGTCTCGCCGGCCTGCCGCAGCGCCTGCAGCGGATCGGTCAGTTGCAGCGCCGCCGCGCCGTTCTGCTTCGACAGCTTCTCGCCGTTCGCGCCCAGCACCAGTGGCGTGTGCAGGTACTGCGGTGTCGGCGCGCCGAGCAGGCGCTGCAGGTGGATCTGCCGCGCGGTGTTGTCGGCGAGGTCTTCGCCGCGCACCACGTGCGTGATGCCCTGCGCGGCGTCGTCTACCACCACCGCGAGCTGGTAGGCCCAGCTGCCGTCGGCGCGATGCACCACGAAGTCGCCCACCCCCTGCGTCACGTTCTGGGTCTGCCCGCCGAGCCGGCGGTCCTGCCAGTCGATCACGATGTCGCGCCCCTCGGCGTCGAGGGTGCGCACGCGCATCGCGCGCGCCGCCTTGCCCTGCAGGCCGTGGCGGCAGGTGCCGGGATACACCCGTTCGGCATGGCGTTCGAGAACCCGGCCGGCGCGCACCAGCGCCTGCTCGATGTCGCGCCGCGAGCAGCCGCAGGCGTAGGCGTGGCCGCCGGCGACGAGGCGATCCAGCGCCTGCCGGTACAGCGCGCCGCGCTGCGATTGCAGCAACGGTGGCTCGTCCGGCTGCAGGCCGCAGCGCGCGAGCTGCGCGAGGATCAGCGCATCGGCGCCCGGCAGGCAGCGCGGGCCGTCGACATCCTCGATGCGCAACAGCCAGCGCCCGCCGTGGGCGCGTGCGTCCAGCCAGGAGGCGAGCGCCGCCACCAGCGAGCCGGCGTGCAGTGGGCCGGTGGGCGAGGGCGCAAAGCGGCCGACGTAAGGCGCGGCAGTCACGGCCGGCGAAACGCCCTCACAGGCTGCCCGGCAGCGGGCAGCCGTGGCGCTCGAGCAATGCGCGGCGTGTGGTCTGGCTCTCGAGCTGGTCGAGCCACCAGCGCAGGCCGAGGCCGAGGCTGGCCTTGCGGCTGGTCCCGCCGGTGCGGCTGTCGCGCCAGGCGTAGCCCATGCGCGACTTCAGGCTGGGCCGCGTGGTGGTCCTGGCGACCAGATGGCCGGCCGCCAGATGGGCGCGCGCCAGAGGCTCGGGCAGGAAGCCGCAGCCGAGCCCGCGCAGATGGGCTTCGATCTTGTCCTCCATCGTGTCCACCGTCAGCACGTCCTGGCCCGGCAGCAGGTTCACGGTGAGCGGGGCGAGGCGCTGCGCCGAATCGGCCACCGCCACGGCGCGGTGGCGCAGCAGTTCGGTGTCGTCCAGCGGCTCGGCAGAGGCGGCCAGCGGATGGTGCGGCGCCACCGCGAAGACGAAGCCGATTTCGCCGAGCGGCTGCGTCTGGACGCCGCTGGCGGGGATGCGGTCCGACGACATGGAGACGCCGATCGCGAGGTCGGCCTGGCCGGTCAGGAGCGCCTCCCAGGTGCCCGACAGCACCTCGGTGCGCATGCGCAGGCGCGTGCCGGGCGCGCTGCGCCTGGCTTCGCCATCGGCTGGGCGTGCCGGCGACGCCTGCGCCTCCAGATGGGCGTAGAACGCCTCGCTCAGCTCGAACAGCGTGGCGGTGGACATGATGCCGTCGACCGCGATCGTCAACTGCGATTCCCAGCCGGAGGCGACGCGCTGCACGCGGTTGGCGACCGCGTCCATCTCGGCGAGCAGGCGGCGGCCTTCCTGCAGCAGCTCCTCGCCCGCCGCGGTGAAGCGGGCCTGGCGCGCGCGGCGGTCGAAGAGCAGCACGTCGAGCGCCTCCTCGAGCTGGCGCACGTTGTAGGTCAGCGCGGACGGAACCTTGCCGAGTTCGCGCGCCGCCGCGGCGAAGCTGCCGGTGCGGGCGATGACGTCCATCATCGCCAGCGCGTCGGGGGTGAGAACGTTGCGCGCGGAGGTCATGCGATCCCTTGGTGTCGATGCGCGTTCATGTTATTTGAATGAACACGACAGGGCCGAGCCATGGCAGGCAAGGCGCCTGCCCCTACATTGGATGCATCGAAGGAGCACGCACCATGATCTCTGTCCGCAAATCATCCGAACGCGGCTATGCCGACCACGGCTGGCTCAAGAGCTTTCACAGCTTTTCGTTCGCCGACTACCACGACCCCAGGCACATGGGCTACGGCAACCTGCGCGTCATCAACGAAGACCGCATCGCCCCGGGCACCGGCTTCGGCGCGCACGGCCACCGCGACATGGAGATCGTGAGCTACGTTCTCGATGGCGCCCTCGCGCACAAGGACGACATGGGCAACGGCGCGGCCATCGTGCCGGGCGACGTGCAGCGCATGAGCGCCGGGCGCGGCGTGAAGCACAGCGAGTTCAACCACGAGCAGGCGGCCGCCACGCACTTCCTGCAGATCTGGATCGAGCCGAGCGAGCGCGGCATCGACCCCGGCTACGAGCAGAAGCACTTCGACGAGGCCGGCAAGCGCGGCACGCTGCGCCTGGTGGCGAGCCGTGACGGTCGCGACAACTCGGTCACCATCCATGCCGATGCCGAGATGTATGCCGGGCTCTTCGACGGCGAGGAAGCCGCGCAGTTGCGGCTCGACCCGGCGCGCAAGGCCTATGTGCACGTGGCACGCGGCAGCGTGGTGGCGAACGGCGAACCGCTGCAGGCGGGGGATGCGGCGCTGCTGAGCAGCGAGAACCTGCTCACGCTCGAGAAAGGCGTCGGTGCCGAAGTTCTGGTGTTCGACCTCGCCCCATGAAGGCTCGATCAAGCGAACGCCGCGGATCCGGCTTCGCCGGTCCGCTGGTGTTGCCCCCTTGAGGGGGCGCGCGAAGCGCGTAGGGGGTGGTTCATCTACCGCGCGAGGCGTACGCCGCTGAACTGCCACTGGGCATCGGGCGGAAAGAAGTTGCGATAGCTCGTGCGCACGTGGCCGGCCGGCGTGGCGCAGGAGCCACCGCGCAGCACGTACTGGTTGCACATGAACTTCCCGTTGTATTCGCCCACGGCGCCGGGCAGCGGCCGGTAGCCGGGGTAGGCGGCGTAGCTCGACTGCGTCCATTCCCACACATCGCCGAAGAACTGCACCGGCGTGTCGCCGGCTGCGCCGGTCTGCGGCAAGGGATGGAAGGCCCCGCGGTCGGCGGTGTTGTCCGATGCGGCGGGCGCCAAGCCGAATTTCCGCGCGGCGAACTCCCATTCGGCCTCGCTCGGCAGCCGCGCGTCGGCCCAGCGCGCGAAGGCGTCGGCCTCGAAGTAGCTGAGATGGCAAGCCGGCGAATGCTCGTCGATTGCCACCGTGCCCTGCAGCGTGTGGTTGAGCCAGCGCGCGCCGTCGCGGCGCCAGTAGAGCGGGGCACTGCGCTGCCCGGCCTGCACCCAGTCCCAGCCCATCGAAAGCCACAGCTCGGGGCGTCGGTAGCCGCCGTCCTCGATGAAGGCCAGCAGGTCGCCATAGCTCGCCGGGCGCGAGGCGATGGCGAACGGCGCGGTGTAGGCGCGATGCCGCGGCGTCTCGTTGTCGAAGCAGAAGGTGCCGTCGCGCGCCGCGTCGTGGCCCAGTTCGAGCAGGCCGCCTTCGCACTCGAACCAGCGCAGCGCTTGCGGCCGCACCGCACGCATCGGCCAGCGCCGCGCGTAGCCGGGATGGTGCGGGTTGAACGAGAGCGCGTGCTTGATGTCCGTGAGCAGCAGTTCCTGGTGCTGTTGCTCGTGGTTCATGCCGAGCGTGACGAGCGATTCGATCTCCGCATGGCTGCCCTGTTTCCCGAGCAATGCATGGATGCGCTCATCCACGTTGGCGCGGTAGCGCTTCACCTCGGCCAGCGTCGGGTGCGTGATGAGCCCGCGCAGCGGCCGCGGATGCTGCTCGCCGATACCCTGGTAGTAGCTGTTGAACAGCACACGATAGGCCGCATCGAAGGGCCGGAATGCCGGCTCGAAGCGTTCGAGGATGAAGGTCTCGAAGAACCACGTGACATGCGCGAGATGCCACTTCGTCGGGCTGGCGTCGGGCATCGACTGCACCTGGCAGTCTTCGTCGCTGAGCGGCGCGGCGAGCGCGAGCGACATCTGCCGCACCCGCTCGAAGCGCTCGGCCAGCGGCGAGTCGCTGGAATTCAGGGCAGGGCGCGGGGTGGCGGTGTGCATCGGCAGGCTCCCGTGGCGTGAAGTGATGAGCAGGGCAAGCGGCGCGCCAGCCGACGGGGCGGCTCAGCGGGCGGCGGCTTCCTCAAGCGCCGGATCGAGTGCCCGACGGTCGTCGAACACGAAGCAGTCGCCCTCGAAATGGCGCGCGCCCACCTGCTCGAAGTACTTGAGGATGCCGCCTTCGAGCTGCAGCACGTTGTCGATGCCGGCCTCGGCCATGTAGATCGCCGCCTTCTCGCAGCGGATGCCGCCGGTGCAGTAGCTCACCACGGTCTTGCCTTCGAGATGCGCACGGTTGGCGCGCAGCGCGTCGGGAAACTGCGTGAAGCGCTCGATCTGCCAGTCGATCGCACCGCGAAAGCGGCCCTGCTCGACCTCGAATGCATTGCGCGTGTCCAGCGTCACCACGGGGCGGCCCTCGTCATCGTGGCCGCGGTCGAGCCAGCGTGCGAGCGTGGCCGCATCGACGGCCGGCGCACGGCCCGCGTGCGGGCGGATCGCCGGATGGTTCATGCGGATGATCTCGCGCTTCACCTTGACGAGCAGTTTGCGAAACGGCAGTTCGCGCGACCAGCTTTCCTTGGGCTCGATGGCGGCGAAGCGTTCGTCGGTTTTCAGCCACGCCACGAAATCGCGCAGCGGCTGTGCCTCGCCGGCGAGAAAGAGATTGATGCCTTCGTCGGCCAGCAGCACCGTGCCTTTCAGCGCGTGCTGCGACGTTTGCGCATGAATCCGCTCGCGCAATGACGCCGCGTCGTCGAGCGCCACGAACAGGTAGGCCGAGATGTTGAGGATGGAGCGCACCGCGGCGATTTTACGAAGACCCCCTCTCTAGAATCGCCCGATGGCCTTCGTTCACCTGCGTACACACACCGAGTTTTCAGTTGTCGATGGCACCTTGCGCATCGACGAGGCCATCGGCGCCGCCGCGGCCGACCAGCAGGCGGCGCTGGCCATCACCGACCTGTCGAACCTGTTCGGCGCCGTCAAGTTCTACAGCCGCGCCCGCAAGGCCGGCGTGAAGCCGCTGATCGGCGCGGATCTGTGGATCGAGCCCGAAGGCTCGGAGAAGAACGCCAGCCGGCTGTTGCTGCTGGTGCAGAGCAACGAGGGGTACCTGAACCTGTGCGAGTTGATCTCGCGCGCCTGGCTCACCAACACGCCGCGTGCGCAGGCGTGGGTGAAGTGGTCGTGGCTTACGGAATTGAATGCGGGCCTGATCGCACTGTCCGGCGCAGAACTCGGCGCGGTCGGCACGGCGCTGCTGGCGGGTGACGACGCGCGCGCGCGCTCAGTCGCGCAGCGCCTGGCCGAGGCCTTCCCGAACCGCTTCTACATCGAGCTGCAGCGCGCCGGCCAACCCGGCAACGAAACGCATGTGCGCGCCGCCGTGCCGCTGGCCGCGCAGCTGAAGCTGCCGGTGGTGGCGACGCATCCCGTGCAGTTCCTCGCACCCGACGACTTCGAGGCGCACGAAGCGCGCGTGTGTGTCTCGGAAGGCGAGATGCTGAGCAACCCGCGCCGCGTGAAGCGCTTCACTCGCGAGCAGTATTTCAAGACGCAGGCGCAGATGGAGGCGCTGTTCGCCGACATCCCGAGCGCCGTGCGCAACACGCTGGAGATCGCACGGCGCTGCAACCTGTCACTCACGCTCGGCAAGCCGCAACTGCCCGACTTCCCGACGCCCGAGGTGAACGGTGTTCGCATGCCGATGGAGGAGTACTTCGGCTTCCTGTCGCACCAGGGCCTGAACGAGCGGCTGGTGCATCTGTACCCCGACGAGGCCGTGCGCGAGAAGCAGCGCCCGCGCTATGTGGAGCGGCTCGACTTCGAGATCCAGACCATCCTGAAGATGGGCTTCCCGGGCTACTTTCTCATCGTGGCCGACTTCATCAACTGGGCGCAGAACAACGGCTGCCCGGTGGGGCCGGGGCGCGGCTCGGGCGCCGGCTCGCTGGTGGCGTATTCGCTCAAGATCACCGGCCTCGATCCGCTGCAGTACGAGTTGCTGTTCGAGCGCTTCCTGAACCCCGAGCGGGTGTCGATGCCCGACTTCGACATCGATTTTTGCCAGGGCAACCGCGACCGCGTGATCGACTACGTGAAGCAGAAATACGGCCGCGACGCGGTGAGCCAGATCGCCACCTTCGGCACCATGGCCGCCAAGGCCGCGCTGCGCGACGTGGGCCGCGTGCTGGGCATGGGCTACGGCCATGTCGACTCCATCGCGAAACTCATTCCCGCGCCACCGGGCAAGACCGTGACGCTCAAGCGCCCCGGCGACAACCCGGACAGCGGCGTGATCTACGCGCGCAAGGAGGCGCCCGAGATCGAGGAGCGCGAGAAGAACGAGGAAGAAGTGGCCGAGCTGCTGGCACTGGCCGAACGGGTGGAAGGCATCACGCGCAACGTCGGCATGCACGCGGGTGGCGTGCTCATCGCGCCGGGCAAGATCACCGACTTCTGCCCGCTCTACATGCAGCCGGGCAGCGACAGCGCGGTGAGCCAGTTCGACAAGGACGACGTGGAGGCCATCGGCCTGGTCAAGTTCGACTTCCTGGGCCTGGCGACGCTCACGATCCTGGAGCTCGCGAAAGACTTCATCGTCGCACGCCGCCCGGAGCACAAGAACTTCAGCTACGAGACGCTGCGCCTGGACGACCCGCGCGTGTACCGGCTGTTCACCGAAGGGCGCACCGAATCGGTGTTCCAGTTCGAGAGCCCCGGCATGCAGCGCATGCTGAAGGATGCCAAGCCCAGCCGCATTGAAGACCTGATCGCGCTGAACGCCATGTTCCGGCCCGGTCCGATGGAGAACATCCCGACCTTCTGCCTGCGCAAGCACGGCAAGGAAGAGGTGACGTATCCGCACCCGCTGCTGGAGGCGGTGCTCGGCGAAACCTACGGCGTGATGGTCTACCAGGAGCAGGTGATGCAGGCCGCGCAGGTGCTGGGCGGCTACTCGCTCGGTGGCGCCGACCTGCTGCGCCGCGCGATGGGCAAGAAGAAGGCCGAGGAGATGGCGCAGCACCGCGAGATCTTCCGCGCCGGTGCTGCGAAGAAGGACATCTCGGCCGAAGTCGCCGACGAAGTGTTCGACCTGATGGAGAAGTTCGCCGGCTACGGCTTCAACAAGTCGCACGCCGCCGCGTACTCGCTGCTCGCCTATCACACGGCGTGGATCAAGGTGCATTGCACGGCGGAGTTCTTCGCGGCCAACATGACGGTCGAAGGCGACGACACCGACAAGCTGCGCGTGCTGGTGAACGACGCCAAGACCTTCGACATCGTGCTGCAGGGGCCGGACGTCAACAGCGGCGTGCATCGCTTCGAGCCCATCACCGACAAGTCGATCCGCTACGGCCTGGGCGCCATCAAGGGCACCGGCCGCGGCGCCATCGAGGCGCTGGTGGCCGCGCGCACGGAAGGCGGGCCGTTCACGAGCCTGTTCGATTTCTGCGCGCGCATCGACCGCCAGCGCATCAACAAGCGCGTGATCGAAGCGCTGATCAAGGCGGGCGCGTTCGATGCGCTGCATCCGAACCGGGCGTCCGCGCTCGCCAGCGTGACTCTCGCCATGAACTGGGCCGACACGCAAAGCGCGCATGCCGACCAGGGCGGGCTGTTCGACTTCGGCGATTCGCATGCGGCGAGTACGCGGGAGCCGGAACTCGTCGCCGCCGACGAATGGGGCATCAAGGAGCGCCTGACCTTCGAGAAGGCAGCACTCGGCTTCTACCTGTCGGGCCACATGTTCGACCAGAGTGCCGACGAAGTGCGGCGCTTCGCCAAGCGGCGCATCGAAGACATCATCGACAGCCGCGAGCCGCAACTGCTGGCCGGCATCGTCAGCGACCTGCGCGTCATCAATGGCAACCGCGGGCGCGTGGCGATCTTCAAGCTCGACGACAAGACCGAGCCCATCGAAGCCGTGGCGAGTGAAGACGTGCTGAACGCGAACAAGGATTTGCTCAAGGACGACGAACTCATCATCGTGATGGGCAAGGTGCAGCCCGACCGCTTCTCGGGTGGCCTGCGCCTGAACGTGCAGCAGGTGTGGGATCTGGCGGCGGCGCGCTGCCGCTTCGGCAAGTACCTGCGCGTGGACGTGAACGGCAGCGTGCCGCCGGTGGCCGAGGTGCTGCGCGACTTCCCCATGCGCCGCGCCGCCACCGAACATGGCGACGCGCTGCAGGGCTTGACGGTTCGCCTGCACCTGCAGCGCGAACAGGTGAGCGGCGAACTCGACCTCGGCGAAGCGGTGCGCTTCTATCCCACCGACGACGCGCTCGAGCGCTGGCGCGCGGCAGCGATGGAGGGGCGGGCGCAGATCGTGTACGAGTGATGCGCTTCCAAGCCCGCGGAAGGGCTCGGAATGTGCCGCTTTTCATCGCGCCGATGTCTGGGGCGCGATTCATCATGCGACCCATGAACATGAGCAGCCGTACGCCACGCCAATGAGCGCCGAGCCGGTCACCGGACTCGTCTTGACGGGCGGCGGTGCGCGTGCGGCCTACCAGGTCGGTGTGCTCAAGGCCATCGCGCAGATTCGCCGCGAGAGCGACGCGCCGCGCGGCAACCCGTTCCCCGTGATTGCCGGCACCTCGGCCGGCGCCATCAATTCGACCGCGCTTGCCTGCCACAGTCACGACTTCGACGCCGCCGTGCGCCGCCTCGTCTACGTATGGCGGCACTTCCACGCCGACCAGGTCTACCGCGCCGATTCGATCGGCGTGATCCGAGCCGGCGCGGGCTGGCTCACCATGATGTCCATCGGCTGGGTGATCGCGCGCTGGCGTCGTGCGCGGCCGCGTTCGCTGCTCGACAACCGGCCGCTCGAGACGCTGCTCGCGCGACTCATCGACACCGACTGCCTGCCGCAGCGCATGGCCGACGGTCATCTGCAGGCGCTGGCCGTCACCGCATCGAGCTACGGCTCGGGCATGCACGTGACCTTCTACGACGCGGTCAAGCACATCGTGCCGTGGACGCGCTCGCAGCGCCTCGCCGTGCGTGGGCGCATCACGGCGCAGCACTTGATGGCCACGTCGGCGATTCCCTTCGTGTTTCCCGCGGCACCGCTCGAGATCGAGGGACACAGCGAATATTTCGGCGACGGCTCGATGCGCCAGTCGGCACCCATTTCGCCGGCGGTGCACCTCGGCGCACAGCGCATCCTCGTGATCGGCGCCGGCCGCATGCAGGAGCCGCCGGGCGTGCGCGCGGGCAGCAGCGAGTACCCGAGCCTGGCGCAGATCGCCGGTCATGCGCTGTCCAACATCTTTCTCGATGCCCTCGCCGTCGACGTGGAACGGCTGCAGCGCATCAACAGCACGCTCTCGCTGCTGCCGCCCGAAGCGCGCAGTTCGACCAGCCTGCGGCCCATCGACGTGCTGTTGATCGCGCCGTCGCAGCGCATCGACGACATCGCCGCCCGCCACATCGGCAACCTGCCGACGGCCGTGCGTGCGCTGCTGCGCGGCGTGGGCGTGTCGGGGCGTGGCGACGAGGCGCGCGGTGCGGCGCTCGCCAGCTACCTGCTCTTCGAGGCACCGTTCACCCGCGAACTCATCGCGCTCGGCGAGGCCGACACCATGGCGCGGCGCGATGAGGTGCTGGCCTTCTTCGGCTGGCGGCCGCGTGCGAGCGCCGGAGCGCGCGAGGCCGAGGTGCTGGCCGCCTGAACGACGGGCATGAAAAAGCCCCGCGCTGCGGGGCTTGGGTTGGAGGCTCGCGAGAGCCAGTGGCACTCTCTACTTCTTGGCGGCCGCAGGCGCGGTGCCGACCGTCGCGTTGTTCACAGGGCTTGCCTTGGCGACCTGCTTGGCCGCAGCCTTGTCCTTCTTCGCCGGCTTGGCGCTCGGCTGGAACGCGGCGCCGTTGACCGTCAGCCCCGCGGCGGAGAACTTCTTCGCGTTGCCTTCGCCGACGCCCTTCACGCGCTCGGCCATGTCGGTCCAATCCTTGAATGCGGCCTTCTTGCGCTCGGTGAGGATGCGCGTGGACATCGCCGGGCCGATGCCCTTGATCTCTTCGAGTTCGGCCTGCGTGGCCTTGTTGACGTCGACCGCGGCGAAGGCCGCAATGGCGGTGAAGGCCAGCAGGGCGGCGAGCAGCTTCTTGAACATGGTTCTCTCCCTCTATCGATGATGTGGACGTTGACGCGGTGGACGCCTCGTCGACCGCGGGGCTCACTGTAGGAGCCGCGTCCTCGTCGCACAGCCCCTCCGAAGAGGGCGGCGATGGGGGACATCGGAAGGGGGAGACGCGCTCAGTCTTGCGAGAGCCACTCGACGTAGCGCTGCACGCCGGTCGCCACGTCGGCGAAGGCGTGTGTACAGCCCGCGCCGCGCAGCCGCGTCAGGTCGGCCTGCGTGAAGCACTGGTACTTGCCGACAAGTGCCGCAGGAAAGTCGATGTACTCGACCAGGCCCTTCGCGACAAGCTCGGCCAGCGGCAGCGCCGCCTCGCCCTGCAGCGCGCGGCAGGCGTTGACGGTGGCCAGCGCCACGTCGTTGAACGGCTGCGCCCGGCCGCTGCCGAGGTTGAAGATGCCGCTCGCCTCGGGGTGCTCGAGGAACCACAGGTTCACGGCCACCACGTCGTCCACGAACACGAAGTCGCGCGACTGCTCGCCGGCCGCGTAGCCGCCGTACGCGCCGAAGAGCTTGACCTTGCCCGTCTCGTGGAACTGGTTGAAGTGGTGGAACGCGACCGACGCCATGCGGCCCTTGTGCTGCTCGCGCGGGCCGTAGACGTTGAAGTAGCGAAAGCCGGCCACCTGCGCGCTGTTGCCTGATTGGGCCGCAGGCAGCATGCGCCGCACGACGTTGTCGAACAGCAGCTTGGAGTAGCCGTAGACATTGAGCGGCCGCTCGAACGTCGGCTCCTCGCGGAACGATTCGCTGCCGCCGTAGGTGGCGGCCGACGACGCATAGAGCAGCCGCGTGCCTTGCGCCTGGCAGGCGTCGAGCAAATCCTTCGAGCAGCGATAGTTGGTGTCGAGCATGTAACGCCCGTTGTGCTCCATCGTGTCGGAGCAGGCGCCCTCATGGAACACCGCGTCGATCTTGCCGAACTCGCCACGGGCGAAGCGGCCGTAGAAATCGCTGCGGTCGAAGTAGTCGGCGATCGAAGCGCCCAACAGGTTGCGGTACTTCGGGCCGTCCGTCAGGTCGTCGACGGCGATCACGTCGTCGATGCCCATCGCATTGAGCCCGTGCACCAGATTGCTGCCGATCATGCCGGCCGCGCCGGTCACCACCACCTTCATGCGAACAACTCCTCGTAGCTCACGCTCGCCGTGCCGAACTTGCCAACGACGATGCCGCCGGCTCGGTTGGCGATGGGCATCGCGTCGCGCACCGACAGGCCGCAGGCCAGCATCGCCGCCATCGTGGCGATCACGGTGTCGCCGGCGCCCGTCACGTCGAACACCTCGCGCGCCTGGGCCGGCACCTGCACATGGCCGGCATCGTCGAACAGCGACATGCCTTCTTCCGAGCGTGTCAGCACCAGTGCGCCGATGTCGTGCTTGCGGCGCAGTGCATGAGCGCGCTCATGCAGATCGGCTTCGCTCGTCCACTGGCCGACCACCTGCGCCAGCTCGGCACGGTTGGGCGTGATCACGCTCGCGCCGGCATAGCGGCTGTAGTCGTTCCCCTTGGGATCGATCAGCACCGGTCGGCCGGCGGCGCGGGCGAGTTCGATCATGCGCGGAATGTGCGTGAGGCCGCCCTTGCCGTAGTCGGAGAACAGCACCGCGTCGTGGGCGGGCAGCACACGCTGGTATTCGTCCAGGCGCTCCAGCAGCGCTTCATGCCGCGGCTGGTTCTCGAAATCGACGCGGATGAGCTGCTGCGAGCGGCCGATCACGCGCAGCTTGACGATGGTGTAGAGCGCCGGGTCGACACCGACGAGCGAGGCCACGCCGGCCTGCCCGATGAGCGCGGTGAGCTTGCGGCCGGGCTCGTCGTCGCCCAGCACCGTGAGCAGCGAGGCCTGCGCGCCCAGCGACTTGGCGTTCAGCGCCACGTTGGCCGCGCCGCCCAGGCGTTCTTCCTCGCGCTCCACGCGCACCACCGGAACCGGCGCCTCGGGCGAGATGCGCTCGACGGCGCCGAACCAGTAGCGGTCGAGCATGGCGTCGCCGACCACCAGCACCCGGGCCTGCGTCAGTCGGTCGCGCGCGATGTTGACGAGGGTCGTCACGGCAGTCATTGATCCTCCAGCCGCTGCGGTGGAAAGGTGTCCCAGTTGAGGCAGCCGGGGCATTGCCAGAAGTATTGCTGGCTCTCGAAGCCGCAGGCCGCGCAGCGATAGCGCTGCAAGGGTTTCGCCGCCTGCTCGACGGCACGCTCGATGGCCCTCAGCTCGTCGTCGGCCCCGGCCGAGCCTTTCACGGCGTGCGCTTGGGCATCGTGCAGCCGCATGAGCGCATGCGCCGCGGACAAGCCCGGGTGCTGCGCCAGATGCGCCGCGATGCGCGCGCGCTGGGCGTCGGGCGCCGGGTCGAGCAGGCCGATGGCTTCGAGCAGATCGAGCGATGGTGCCTGCCGGTACAGGGTGTCGAGCGCGATGCGCGCATCGTCGGCCACGTCCACCTCACGTGCCGAGCGTGCGAAGTCCGCAGCCACCAGCGCGAAGCTCGCCGGGTGCGTGGCGGCGAGCTGGCGCCATGCGTCCAGGGCCGGCTCGAACAGGCCCTTGGCGAACGCACGCTGGCCCTGCTGCACCAGCGGCCGGGCGGCCTGCGGCGCGGCTTCACGGGCACGCCGCAGGGCGTCGTCGGCGTCGACCGTCTGGCCCTTCGCGTCGGCTTCCTGTGCCAGTTCGCACCAGTAGTGGCCGATGCGCGAGGCATATGAGCCGGTGCCGCTGCGTTCGAGCTTGTGCGCATCCTCGACTGCCGCCCGCCAGTCGCGCGAACGCTCGTGCAGGGTGAGCAGCGCGAGCCGCGCCTCGGTGTCGTAGGCCGTGCCTTCGAGTGCTGCCCACGCCTGCTCGGCGCGGTCGAAGAGACCGGCCTTCATGTAGTCCTGCGCCAAGCCGTGCTGTGCGCGTTCGCGCTCGGCGGCGGGCAGGTCGGCACGGTTGAGCAGATGCTCGTGCACACGAACTGCGCGTTCGTACTCGCCGCGGCGGCGAAAGAGATTGCCGAGTGCGAAGTGCAGGTCGGTGGTGTCGGGGTCGTGCTGGACGGCTTCGATGAAGGCGTCGATGGCCTTGTCGTGCTGCTCGTTGAGCAGCAGGTTCAGGCCCTTGAAATAGGCGCGTGGCGATTCACGCTGCTCGCGCTTCCACTGCCGCAGGTCGAGCCGGGAGGCGAGCCAGCCGAGTGCAAAGGCGAGTGGGAGGCCGAGCAGCAGCCACTGGAAGTCAAAGTCCATCGCGCGGCGGGTGTTCGGGCACGGGCTCGGGCACTGCCACCGGCGAGGACGCGGCGACTTCCGGCGCGGCCACCGCGGGTGCGCTGCGCTGCGCCACGCGGCGGTGCTTCCACCAGCTCGGCACCATCGCGAACACGCCGAATGCGCAGCCCACACCAAAGGCCGCGAGCACGATGAACACCATGGGGGCGCGCCACTCCTGGCCGAAGAACCACTTGACGGCAGCGTCGTGCTGGTTGTTCAGCGAGAACGCGAAGAGCGCAAAAAAAATGAAGGCTCGAAAGAGCCAAACAAAAAGCCGCATCGGACCTCCGTCGCCGATTCTAGTGGCGACGAAGAGCCGTGCGGCTCGGACGGACGAGGCCGTTCAGGCGGCCGATTTCTCGATCTCGGCGGGCGGTTCGTCGAGGACCGGCACATGCGTGTCGACCGCTTCGCGAAGCGCCTTGCCGGGCTTGAAATGCGGCACCAGTTTCTCGGGAATCACCACCTGCTCGCCGCTGCGCGGGTTGCGGCCCACGCGTGGCGGGCGGCGATTGATCGAGAAGCTGCCGAACCCGCGGATCTCGATGCGGTGACCGCGCGCGAGCGCATCGGACATCGCGTCGAGGATCGTCTTGACGGCGAACTCGGTGTCGCGGTGGGTCAGCTGGCTGAAACGTTCGGCCAGCTGGGCCACGAGATCGGAACGGGTCATTGCGGTGTCGGCTTCGGTCAAATCAACGGCTTAGCCGTTGTTGTCCTTCTGGTTGTCCAGCTTGGCGCGCAGCAGGGCGCCCAGGCTGGTCGTGCCGGCGGTCTCGCGCTCGTTGGTCTGCGACAGGCGCTGCATGGCTTCCTGCTGGTCGACGTTGTCCTTCGCCTTGACCGACAACTGGATCGAGCGCGTCTTGCGGTCGACGTTGATGATCACGGCCGAGACTTCGTCGCCTTCCTTCAGCACGTTGCGCGCGTCTTCCACGCGGTCGCGGCTGATCTCGGAAGCGCGCAGATAGCCCGTCACGTCTTCGTTGAGCTGGATCTCGGCGCCGCGCGCGTCGACCGTCTTGACCTTGCCCGACACGGTCATGCCGCGGTCATTGACCGTGGTGTAGCTCGTGAACGGATCGGAATCGAGCTGCTTGATGCCCAGCGAAATGCGCTCGCGCTCCACGTCGACGGCCAGCACGATGGCTTCGACTTCCTGGCCCTTCTTGAAGTTGCGCACCGCAGCTTCGCCCGGCTCGTTCCAGCTCAGGTCCGACAGGTGGACCAGGCCGTCGATGCCGGCGGCCAGACCCACGAACACGCCGAAGTCGGTGATCGACTTGACCGGCCCGCGCACCTTGTCGCCGCGCTGCACCGTGGTCGAGAACTCTTCCCACGGGTTGGCCTTGCACTGCTTCATGCCCAGGCTGATGCGGCGCTTGTCCTCGTCGATCTCGAGCACCATGACCTCGACCTCGTCGCCGAGCGAGACGATCTTGCTCGGGGCCACGTTCTTGTTGGTCCAGTCCATCTCGGACACGTGCACCAGGCCTTCGATGCCCGGCTCGATCTCGACGAACGCGCCGTAGTCGGCGATGTTGGTGATCTTGCCGAACAGGCGCGTGCTGTTCGGGTAGCGGCGCGACACGCCGTGCCACGGGTCGTCGCCCAGTTGCTTGAGGCCCAGCGAGACGCGGTTCTTCTCGGCGTCGAACTTCAGCACCTTGGCGGTGAGTTCCTGGCCGACCTGCACCACCTCGCTCGGGTGGCGCACGCGGCGCCAGGCCATGTCGGTGATGTGCAGCAGGCCGTCGATTCCGCCGAGGTCGACGAAGGCACCGTATTCGGTGATGTTCTTGACCACGCCGTCGACGATGGCGCCTTCATGCAGCGTCTCGAGCAGCTTGGCGCGCTCTTCGCCCATCGAAGCCTCGACCACCGCGCGGCGCGACAACACGACGTTGTTGCGCTTGCGGTCGAGCTTGATGACCTTGAACTCCATGGTCTTTCCCTCGAACGGCGTCATGTCCTTGACGGGACGCGTATCGAGCAGCGAGCCGGGCAGGAAGGCGCGGATGCCGTTGACGAGGACGGTCAGGCCGCCCTTGACCTTGCCGGAGACGGTGCCGGTGACGAACTCGCCCGATTCGAGCGAGGTTTCGAGCGACATCCACGAGGCGAGGCGCTTGGCCTTGTCGCGCGACAGGATGGTGTCGCCGTAGCCGTTCTCGATGGCGTCGATGGCGACCGAGACGAAGTCGCCGACCTGGACTTCGAGTTCGCCCTGGTCGTTCTTGAATTCTTCAATGGGCACGTAGGCTTCGGACTTGAGACCTGCGTTGACCACCACGAAGCTGTGTTCGACACGAACCACTTCTGCGCTGATCACTTCGCCGGCGCGAAGGTCGGAGCTTCTCAGCGATTCTTCGAACAGGGCGGCAAAGGATTCGCCGCCTTCGGGGGTGGCCGTTTGGACTTGGGACATTGAGGGTTCCGATGCGGCTTGGCGCCGCGGGTTAGGTTGCAGATCCGCCGCTTCGGCGCGCCTTCGGAAGGAATGGCGCAGGAGGGGAAGCGGCGGGCCCAGAGAACCCAGTCGCGAATCGGGGCCGGGCGGCCGACGAATCAGCGAAAGGGCCTGCGATGCTGCCACGCCTTCAGCACCGCTTCCACCGAGTCTTCGATGGACAGAGCCGAGTTGTCGAGCAACATCGCATCTTCTGCCGGCTTCAAGGGCGCCACGCTGCGGTTTCTGTCCCGCTCGTCGCGCGCCTCGAGATCGGCGCGAAGGTCGGCAAGTTTAGCCGGAATCCCTTTTGAAATCAATTGCTTATGCCGGCGCACGGCGCGTTCGGCGGCACTCGCCGTCAGGAACACCTTGAGGTCTGCGCGCGGGAAGATCACCGTGCCCATGTCGCGGCCGTCGGCTACCAGGCCGGGCACGCGCCGAAACGAAAGTTGCAGTTCGCGCAGGGCGTGGCGCACCGCAGGCAGGGCCGAGACTCTGGACGCCATCGAACCGACGTCTTCGCGCCGCAGTTCATCGACGACTTCCACACCGGCGAGGTGGATGCTGCTGCCGTCGAAGCGCAGGTCCAGCGTGCGTGCGATCTCGGCCAGACGCGGCTCGTCGTCGGCGGCCACGCCGCGCTGCATCGCGGCCAGCGCCGTGGCGCGGTAGACCGCGCCGGAATCCAGGAAGTGGTAGCCGAGCGCGCGGGCGAGGGCGCTGGCCAGCGTGCCCTTGCCGGAGGCGGTGGGGCCGTCGACGGTGAGCACGGGGATGTGGCCGATGCCAGTCGATGCCACCGAGAACAGCGTCTCGAAGTAGTCGGGAAAGGTCTTGGCGGCGCACTTCGGGTCATTGATGCGTACCGGCACCGGCGGCATGGCGCCGGCCAGCGCGTTGAACGCAGCCAGCGAGAAGCACATGGCGATGCGGTGATCGTCGTAGGTGTCGATCGCCGCTGCGTGCCAAGTGGTGGGCGGCGTCACCGCGATGAAATCCGTACCCTCGACGACCGCGGCACCGAGCTTGCGCAACTCGGTCGCCATCGCCGCGATGCGGTCGGTTTCCTTCACGCGCCAACTCGCGATATTGGTGAGCCGCGTCGTGCCTTCGGCGTAGAGCGCCATGACGGCGAGCGTCATCGCCGCATCGGGCATGTGGTTGCAGTCGAGCGTGATCGCCTTCAACGGCCATTGGCCACGCGAGACCTCGGTCCAGTTGGGACCAGTCGTCACGTGTGCGCCCATGGCTTGGGCGGCCTCGACGAAGCGCACGTCACCCTGAACCGAACCGGCGCCCATGCCCTCGATGCGCAGCGGCGCGTCGAGGGCGGCGAGGGCGCCCAGGGCCACGAAATAGGAGGCCGAGGAGGCGTCGCCCTCGACATGAATCTCGCCCGGCGAACGCAGCCGGCTCCCGGCCGGAATGACGAAGCGCGTCCAGCCCACGTTGCTTACGGCCACGCCGAAGCGCGCCAGAAAGTCGAGCGTGATGGCGATATAGGGCTTTGAAATCAACTCGCCGACCACTTCGATGGTGACGTCCTGTTCCGACGCGACCAAGGGCAGGGCCAGCAACAGCCCGGTGAGGAACTGGCTGGAGACGTTGCCGCGCACACGGATCGGCTGGGCGAGCGACAGCGCATGCGCCGTGCCGTCGCCGAGACGCAGCGGCGGAAAACCCGGCTCGCCGAGGTAGGCGATGGGACAACCCAGTGGTACGAGCGCGTCAACCAGATCGCCGATCGGCCGCTCATGCATGCGCGGCACGCCGCGAATCTCGAAGCGTCCGCCCTGCGCCGCGGCGAGCAGCGCCAGCGCTGCGGTGAGCGAGCGTGTGGAGGTGCCCGAGTTGCCGAGAAAGAGATCGGCCTCGCGCGTTTGCAGTTGCCCGCCGATGCCGCGAATGCGCAGCGCCTCGCCCTCCGCCCGGACCTCGCAGCCGAGCGTACGCAGCGCGTCGAGCATCACCTGCGTGTCGTCGGAGGCGAGCAGGTCATGCACCACGGTCTCGCCCTCGCTCAGCCCAGCGAGTAGCAGCACGCGATTGGAGATGCTCTTGGAACCGGGAAGCCTCACGGTGCCCGAAGTGCGCTCCAGAGGCGGCAGGTCGAGGAACGGAGTCGTGTACATGCGCGAAGACCGGGCCGGCCGACGCGGCGCCGGGCGCCGTGTCAGCGGTTGGAGGTGGGTTTGGTGGCGTTCATTTGCCAGGCCGAACGTGCGTCGGAGGCGCCGCGAATCAGGTCTTCCAGCGCCTCGGCATTGCCCGATTTGACCACGTGCTCCAGCGCGTCGAGCGCGTGGCGGAAGCGCTGCGACTGCTTGAGCAGCTCTTCGCGATTCGACATCAGGATGTCGCGCCAGACCGTCGGTTCGCTGGCCGCGATGCGGGTGAAGTCGCGGAAGCCGGGGCCGGCCAGCGAGAGGAAATCACGCCCTGCCGGCTGCTTGGCAACGGCATTGAAGTACGCGAAGGCCAGCAGATGCGGCAGATGGCTCACGGCCGCAAACGCGGCGTCGTGGTTCTCCGGCGTCATGCGCAGCACCTGCGCGCCGATGGCCGACCAGACGTCGGTCGCCTTCTGGATGAGTTCGGCGTCGGTCTGTGGCAGCGGCGTGATGATCACTTGGCGGCCGGTGTAGAGCGCGGCATCTGCGTGGCCGATGCCGGCGACCTCCTTGCCCGCGATCGGATGCGCCGGCACGAAGCTCACGACGCGCTCCTTGAGCACGCGCCGGGCGGCATCCACCACATCGCGCTTGGTCGAGCCGACGTCCATGACGAGCACGCCCGGCTCCACCAGGTGGCGGATCGCCTTGAAGGTCGCTTCGCTGGCCGCCACAGGCACGGCGATCAGCACGATGTCGGAGCCAGAGACCGCGAGCAGCGCCGATTCGGCCGCCACGTCGATGACGCCCAGGCGCTTGGCCTTCTCGGTGGTGGAGGGCGACTTGCTGTAACCGACGACGCGCTTGACCAGCCCCGAGCGCTTGAGCGCCAGGGCGAAGGAGCCGCCCATCAAGCCACAGCCGATGACACCGAGTTGAGTGAACATCGTGTGATGCGTTCGCGATGCGCGGCTTAGTGCGCGTCGAGCGGATAGGTGCCGAGCACCTTGAAGAAGGCGCAGGCCTGGCGCAATTCCTTCAGTGCGGCGGCGACGTGCGGCTCCTGCGGATGCCCCTGCAGGTCGATGTAGAAGTAGTACTCCCACTGGCCGGAGCGCGCGGGCCGCGATTCGAAGCGGCTCATCGACACGCCGTGGCGCTTGAGCGGCACCAGCATGTCGTGCACCGCGCCCGGCTCGTTGGCCACCGACACCACGAGACTGATGCAGTCCTTGCCCGACGCGGCGGGTTCCGGATGGCGATCCGGGTGCGTGACGATCGCGAAGCGCGTGCGGTTGTGCGGGTCGTCCTGGATGGCGGGCGCGACGATATGCAGACCGAACTCGCTGCCGGCGCGGTCGCTCGCAATGGCCGCCAGTGACGGATCGAGCCCTGCCAGCCGCGCGCCTTCCGCGTTGCTCGAGACCGGCCGGCGCTCGACGTTCGGCAGGTGGTTGCTCAGCCAGGTGTGGCATTGCGCCAGCGCCTGCGGATGCGCGCACACCGCCTGGATGCCTTCGAGCGAGTTCTCACGCCGCAGCAGGTTGTGTCGCACGAACAGGCTGGTCTCGCCGATGATGAACAGCGGCGTCGTGAGGAACAGGTCGAGCGAGCGCGCGACGACACCTTCCGTGGAGTTCTCCACCGGCACGACGCCGAAATCCGCTGCGCCCGCCGTGGTGGCGCGGAAGACTTCGTCGATGCTGATGCACGAGACCTTCTCGATCGATGAGCCGAAGTAGCCGAGCGCGGCCAGTTCACTGAAGGTGCCGGCGGGGCCGAGATACGCCACGCGCGTGGGCGTTTCGAGCGCACGGCAGGCCGACATGATCTCGCGCCAGATGGGCGCAATGCTGTCGGACACCAGCGGGCCGGCGTTGACTGTCTTGAGCCCGGCGATGACCTGCGCCTCGCGCTCGGGACGGAAGACGACCGAGCCTTCTGTCTTCTTCAGTTCGCCGACCTGATGGGCCAGCGAGGCGCGCCGGTTCAGCAGCGCCAGCAGCTCGCGATCGACGGCGTCGATGCCGTTGCGCAGCGCCAGCAAGGCAGGGTCGGGAGCGGTGGGGATGTCGGCCATGGCAGGTAACAAATTCTCGCACGGTGCCCGTGCGCGCACGCCGGGCGGCGCGTGTCGCAAGACAGCGGGGATGCGTCAGCCGCCGCGCCGCAGGCGCCGGCGGCCGCGTGACTCAGCGACTGGCGCCGCGCGCGGGCGCAGGTGCCTTGCGCGGGGCGGGCGCGTCGGCCACACCCAGCG
The DNA here is from genome assembly GCA_036676235.1 of Rhizobacter sp. GTDB lineage: Bacteria > Pseudomonadota > Gammaproteobacteria > Burkholderiales > Burkholderiaceae_C > JAKFDI01. The sequence continues at coordinate 162,679 of JAKFDI010000103.1, forward strand.
CCTTGCGCATCTTCTGGTGCAGCGCCTGCAGCTTCGGATCGAGCAACGGTGCGCCTTCGGCAAGCAGCCGCTTCACGAAGGCGCCTTCCATCTCCGGCGCGATCTGCTGGTACTTCTTGTTGACCGGGGATTCGAGCCAGGCGATCAGCTGCTTCAGTTCGTCTTCGGTGAACTTTTCTTCGAGCACGGGGCCGATGACGCTCGGCGCCAGTTCGATGGCGCGCTTGCGCAGGATCGGTTCGGCTTCCTCGACGAACTGCTTGGCGTCGGCCTCGATGGTGTTGCCGATCGCCTCGCGCTTGTCGGCCGGCACCTGCGTGCGCAGCGTCTGGCCGGCGGCCTGCATCAACTGCATCACCGGCCGCTGCACCACGGTGCGCGAAAGCGTCTCGATGGCGGGCTGCTGCAACTCCAGCACCTTGGCGACGAGCTCCTTCTTGGTGGAAGAAGTCGATTGCGCAAGCGCAGCGAAGGCGCAGCCGAGGAGCGCCACGCCGATCCAGTGTTTGATCATGAATTTTCCTCAGGGCTCGGCTCGTCGCCGTTGTCGCTCGGGGCATCGTTCGCGTCGTTCTCGACGATGCGTTGCAGGCCGCTCAGGGACGAGCCGTCGTCCAGGGCGATCAGCGTCACCCCTTGCGTGGCGCGGCCGAGTTCGCGGATTTCGGAGACGCGGGTGCGTACGAGCACGCCGCGGTCGGTGATCAGCATGATCTCGTCGTCCGGCCGCACCAGCGTGGCGGCCACGACCTTGCCGTTGCGCTCGGTCTGCTGGATGGCGATCATGCCCTTGGTGCCGCGGCCATGACGGGTGTACTCGACGATGGAGGTGCGCTTGCCGTAGCCGTGTTCGGTGGCGGTGAGCACGCTTTGCGATTCGTCCTCAGCCACCAGCATGGCGATCACGTTCTGGCCTTCGTCGAGGTTCATGCCGCGCACGCCGCGGGCATTGCGGCCCATGGAGCGCACGTCGGTCTCGTCGAAGCGCACGGCCTTGCCGCCGTCGCTGAACAGCATCACGTCGTGCTTGCCGTCGGTGAGGGCGGCGCCAATCAGGAAGTCGCCTTCGTCGAGGTCCACGGCGATGATGCCGGCCTTGCGCGGGTTGCTGAATTCGTCGAGCGTGGTCTTCTTTACCGTACCCATCGCCGTCGCCATGAACACGTAGTGGTCGGCCGGGAAGGTGCGGAACTCGCCGGTGAGCGGCAGCACCACGTTGACCTTTTCGCCCTGCTGCAGCGGGAACATGTTGACGATCGGCCGGCCGCGCGAATTGCGCGAGCCTTGCGGCACCTCCCACACCTTCAGCCAGTACACCCGGCCGCGGTTGGTGAAGCACAGGATGTAGTCGTGCGTGTTGGCGATGAAGAGCTGCTCGATCCAGTCGTCTTCCTTCGTCTGCGTGGCCTGCTTGCCGCGCCCGCCGCGGCGCTGCGAACGGTACTCCGACAGCGCCTGGCTCTTGATGTAGCCGGTGTGCGAGAGCGTCACCACCATGTCGGTGGGCGTGATCAGGTCTTCGGTGCCGAGGTCCTGCGCGTTGTGCTCGATCACGCTGCGGCGAGCGCCGAGCTTGGTCTGCCCGAACTCGAGCTTGATGGCGGTGAGCTCGTCGGAAATGATGCTCGTCACGCGCGCGGGCGTCGCGAGGATGCTCAGCAGATCGGTGATCTGCGTCATCACGTCCTTGTACTCGCCGATGATCTTGTCTTGCTCGAGACCCGTCAGGCGCTGCAGGCGCATCTGCAGGATTTCGCCAGCCTGGTCGTCGCTCAGGCGGTACAGGCCGTCCGGTTGCAGGCCGTAGTTCTTGGGCAGGCCTTCGGGGCGGTAGGCCTCGCGCCCACCGGGCGCCTGCCCCTCGGTGCGCGACAGCATCTCGCGCACGAGCGAAGAATCCCAACTCTTGCTCATCAGCGCGCTCTTGGCGACCGGCGGCGTGGGCGAGGCCTTGATCGTCTCGATGAACTCGTCGATGTTGGCCAGCGCCACCGCCAGGCCTTCCAGCACATGGCCGCGTTCGCGCGCCCGGCGCAGTTCGTACACGGTGCGCCGCGTCACCACTTCGCGGCGGTGCTCGAGAAAGACCTCGATCAGGTCCTTCAGATTGCACAGCTTCGGCTGGCCGTCGATCAGCGCCACCATGTTGATGCCGAAGGTGTCCTGCAACTGCGTCTGCTTGTACAGGTTGTTCAGCACCACCTCGGGCACTTCACCGCGCTTGAGCTCGATCACCACCCGCATGCCCGACTTGTCGGACTCGTCCTGGATGTGGCTGATGCCTTCCAGCTTCTTTTCCTGAACCAGCTCGGCGATGCGCTCGAGCAGGTTCTTCTTGTTCACCTGGTACGGAATCTCGTCGACGATGATGGCTTGGCGCTGGCCGCGGTCGATGTCCTCGAAGTGGCACTTCGCGCGCATCACCACCTTGCCGCGACCGGTGCGGTAGCCGTCGCGCACGCCGGAGAGGCCGTAAATGATTCCGGCGGTCGGGAAGTCCGGCGCCGGGATGATTTCCATCAGCTCGTCGATCGAAGCGGTCGGGTTCTTCAGCAGGTGGTGGCAGGCGTCGACCACCTCGTTCAGGTTGTGCGGCGGAATGTTCGTGGCCATGCCGACCGCGATGCCGGCCGAGCCGTTGACCAGCAGGTTCGGCAGCCGCGTGGGCAAAACCAGCGGCTCCCTCTCGCTGCCGTCGTAGTTGGGTCCGAAGTCGACCGTTTCCTTGTCGATGTCGGCCAGCATTTCATGGGCGATCTTCGCCAGGCGAATCTCGGTGTAGCGCATCGCCGCGGCGTTGTCGCCGTCGATGGAACCGAAATTGCCTTGGCCGTCGACCAGCATGTGGCGCAGAGAAAACGGCTGTGCCATGCGCACGATCGTGTCGTAGATCGCCGAATCGCCGTGCGGGTGATATTTACCCATCACGTCGCCCACGATGCGCGCACTCTTCTTGAACGGCCGGTTCCAATCGTTGTTCTGCTCATGCATCGCGAACAGCACGCGCCGGTGCACCGGCTTGAGCCCGTCACGCGCATCCGGAAGCGCCCGCCCGACGATCACGCTCATCGCGTAGTCGAGATACGAGCGGCGCATCTCCTCTTCGAGACTTGTCGGCAGGGTTTCCTTGGCGAATTGGGTCATCTGGAGCGCGCTGCGGTGATGGTGTTCGCGGTTCTCTCAACAGCGAAACCGCAGATTCTATGTGCCGTATCTTGTGGTCGGATAGCAACATCGTTTGTGCAGCAGGCCACAGGAGCGTTCAAAAGCAAGCCCCGTGGAGACCCTATGGCACAATCATTCGGGTGGCCAGCGTTCGCAGTTGCGGCCGTTTGCCAGCGCTTTCCGATTTCGTTTCGGACGTCTTCGCAGAAACTACTGCCCTTCCCTGAGAGGAGAATCATGAAGAAACTGAACAAAGTGGCGTCGCTCTTCGCCTGCGCTGCACTTGCCGCATCCGCTACGGGCGCTTTCGCCCAAGCCAAGACCGTTGACAACTGGGTCAACGCCTCGGGCACTCCCTGGAAGAACGGCACCAACGAACTGTGCTGGCGCGATGCCAACTGGACGCCGGCTACCGCCATCGCCAGCTGCGACGGCGCACTGAAGGTTGCTACCGCTGCCCCCGCCGCTGCGCCTGCCCCGGCTCCGGCTGCTGCGCCGGCTGCGCCCGCCCCGCGCCCTGCGCCCGCCCCGGCTGCTCCGGTGAGCGAGAAGGTCACCTTCGCCGCTGACGCCTTCTTCGATTTCGACAAGGCCGTGCTCAAGCCGGACGGCAAGGCCAAGCTGGACGATCTCGTCAGCAAGATGGGTGGCGTGAACCTGGAAGTCATCATCGCCGTGGGCCATACCGACTCCATCGGTCCCGATGCCTACAACCAGAAGCTGTCGGTGCGTCGCTCGGAGGCCGTCAAGGCCTATCTGGTCGGCAAAGGCATCGAGCGCAATCGTGTCTACACCGAAGGCAAGGGCGAGAAGCAGCCCGTCGCCGACAACAAGACTCGCGAAGGCCGCGCCAAGAACCGTCGCGTGGAAATCGAAGTGGTCGGCACGCGTACCCGCCGCTGATCTCGGTTCTCGCAGATCAAACCCCGCTTCGGCGGGGTTTTTCGTTTCTGGGTCGTCTGCGCTCGTATTCGGCGACTCATCAGGACGGCTCGAAAGCTTTGGTTAACATCATTCAATGACCGTCAACGCTGATCCGCAGGAACTAGCCAAGTTCAGTGACCTGGCCCACAAGTGGTGGGATACCGAAAGCGAGTTCCGCCCGCTTCACCAGATCAATCCGCTGCGCCTGGACTGGATCGAGCGGCATGTGCGTCTTGCGGGCAAGCGGGTCGTGGATGTCGGATGTGGCGGTGGCATCTTGTCGGACGCCATGGCGCGGCGAGGCGCGGAGGTGCTCGGCATCGACCTTGCCTCGCGGGCGCTGAAGGTTGCTCAACTGCACGCCTTGGAAGCGCAGACGCAGTCGGTGTCCTATCGCGAGGTGGCGGTCGAGCAACTGGCGGCGGAGCAGCCCGGCCATTTCGATGTCGTCACGTGCATGGAGATGCTCGAGCATGTGCCCGATCCGTCGTCCGTCGTTCGGGCCTGCGCCGCGGCCGCAAAACCGGGCGGCTGGGTCTTCTTCTCGACGATCAACCGCAACGCCAAGGCGTTCGCATTCGCGATCGTGGGAGCCGAATACGCATTGGGGCTGCTGCCAAAAGGCACGCACGAATACGCGCGCTTCATTCGGCCTAGCGAACTCGCCACGTGGGCTCGCGAAGCCGGGCTCGATGCCGACGGCTTGCAGGGACTCTCATACAACCCGCTGACCCGGCGCTATGCGCTCGGTGTCGATACGGGCGTCAACTACCTGCTTGCATGCCGGAAGCCGGGTTGAGCCGCGCGCCGAAGCTGGTGCTGTTCGATCTGGACGGCACCTTGGTCGACAGCGCGCCCGATCTGGCCGGCGCGGCCAACGAGTTGCGCGCCGCGCATGACATGCCGCCGCTGGCATACGAGCGCTTTCGCCCGATGGTCGGCTCCGGCGCCCGTGGAATGCTGGGCGTGGCGTTCGGCATCGATGCATCGGATGCCCGTTTTGAGGCGCTGCGAGTCGAGTTCTTGCGCCTCTACGAGCGGCGCATGACGCAGGAGACCCGGATCTTCGACGACATGCTGGCTGTGCTGGCGGTGCTCGACGATGCTGGGCACCCTTGGGGCATTGTCACCAACAAGGCCGCGCGGTTCACGGATCCGCTCGTGCGAGCGCTCGGTTTGGATGGGCGCGCCGCGACGGTCATTTCCGGGGACACCACGCCATATTCCAAGCCGCACCCCGAGCCGTTGCTCGAGGCGTCGCGTCGCGTCGGCATCGCCCCGGCCGACTGCATCTACGTCGGCGACGACTTGCGCGACGTGCAGGCCGGCCGCTCCGCCGGCATGGCAACGGTGGCCGTGACCTGGGGCTATCTGGGCGTGGGCGAGCCCGTGCAGTTGTGGCGGGCGGACCATGTCGTCGAATCTGCGCCGCAGCTATTGAACTTATTGGGCTTGGCCTAAACTAACCAGTCCCTGGGGCCGACCTGGCTTCGACGTGGGTACGGAGTTGGATCAGGGCATGCCGAGCACCAGTTCGCTCGTAAATCCACTGGAAACAAAGTAACTGCGAACGACTCTTCGTACGCCCTCGCCGCTTAACACCGGTGAGCTTTGCAACAGCTCGTCCATGGGCTGGGCCTGAGGGGCAACCCGATGGCTGCAAAGTCATTCACATGGACTCGCTTCGCGCCGGGTCACTCGGCACGCGGCTAAATCAAGTGACTCGTGGAGACGGTAGCGTGCTGCTGCGCGACCGGCTCCGCTAAAACCAAATCAGACAGCTAAGCATGTAGAACTGGCCAGCAATGGCTTGCGGACGCGGGTTCGATTCCCGCCGGCTCCACCAAAACTCGAAGGCCCAACCCTCACCGGTTGGGCCTTTTCTTTGAACCCAATGTGCCGGTCGGTGCCATGTCGCATCGCCGGCGTGGCGGATGTGATGACTGAACCGAACGACGCAGAGATGCCCACCTCACTGAACGATGCCCGCCTGTGGCGCGACAACGGCTGGACGGCTCGCGTGGTCAAGAACGAAGACGACGAGGGTTGGGCGGTCGAGATGATCAAGGACGGCGAGCCCGAGCCCGCGCTGGTCGGTCCCTGGACGATGGGGCGTGACAAGAAGAATCCCAAGCCGCTCGATACGTCGGCGTTCCACACGCTGGTCAAGACCGCCAGCGAGGTGCTGCGCCGTCATGAGCAGCAGTTGCATGCGATGCTCCACAAGAGTATTTCGGTGACGGCCGAAGGCGGGCGAATCACCGTCACGCTCGACATCGTGGCCGATGAAGACGATCCGTATGCGCTGCTGAGCGCTCACGATGCCGCGGGCGAGCAGTTGGCGCAGGTGCGCGTGGCGCCTGATTTCAAGCTCGCAGCCGCGAGTGCATCGGCCTGGATCGAGAACGATTTCCGCAGGCCCGGCTGACCACCAGAGGCTTCTGGACGACGGTGCCATGGCGCCCCCGACAACTCGGAGCGCCTGATCGCAGCCGCATCGAACTTCCCTACGCATAGGGATTCGATGTTCACCGGACAGGTATCTACTCGGCTTCCGCCTTTGCGAAGGAGCCGGCCATGGCTGATGTTGAAGTCCTTCCGCCCCCGCGCGAGATTCCGTGGAAGCTGGCGTCGACGACGCAGCCGCTGGCGGCCGGCGAGCCGGCGCAGACATCGCTGTCGCTGTTCTTCTTCGAGCCCGAGGAGGATGCGCTCACACGGCGTTTCCCGGATGAGCGGCTGGTGTTCATCAAGCTCACGGCTTCCGTGTCGCCGGCCTCCTTTCCGGCGGAACTGTCGAAGACGGCGGCCGAGTTCCTGGGCGAGGGCATTCCGTGCATGCACCTGCTGCTCGATCTGAAGGTGCGGCTTGCATCGGGCGAGTCCGGCACCATCCGGCCGTACTTCCACGCCGCGGCGCCGCTGAACCGCCGCATGATCCAGACGGGCGTGGTGGGTGCCGAGGCATTCGAGGGCGATGCCGATTCGCAGGTCATCGGCAAAAGCGGCTCGCAGATGGCGGAGTCGCTGCGCAGCCACTCGAACACGGTGTCGGGGGGCGCGTCGCTCGGCTTCAGCCTCGGGCCGTTCTCCGTGGGTGGATCGGTGCGCAGCACGTCGACGGATCTGGCGAGCGACCGCGCCGTGTCGCAAGTGGTGGACACGACCATGCGCGAGGCTTCGCAGGAGCGGCGCGAACTCATCAGCCACACCACGCGGGTGGAAAACGTGCTCACGCTGCTGAGCGCGAAGTATGTGGGCACGCCGCACCTGAGCTTTTCGCTCGCGCCGCGGCCGCTGCAGTTGCTGTCGCTGGACCCGGCCGACCCGAACCTGTGGTTCCAGCAACTCCTCGCGCGCCGCTCCAGCGGCATCGAGGGGATTCAGGAGTTCACGGCGGTGGTGGTGGTGCCGCGCGATGCGGACTTCTGCATCAATGCACGGCTGCGCCGCGTGTGCCTGCTCGACAGCCCGCCGGGGCCGCTCAGTTTCGACGAGCGCTTCGACGGCAGCCTGCTGCAGCTCGCGCGCATGGTGCAGTACCTCAACCGCGTGTATCCGGTCGGCACGCCGCTCGACGACCTGGACGTGGACATCATCGGCGCGCTCAGCGGCGGCAACTTCCGTCGTCCGGTGGTGGAGCTTTGGGCGCTGCGGCTGGTGGAGAGCCTGGTGGTCGCGCTGGTGGTGTCGCCCGGTGCCACGGCCGGCGTGGCGGCGCGCGGCAGCGCCAACTACAAGCACATGCTGGAGGTGTGGCTCGACACGCTGCGCGACGAGTACGAGCGCGAGGCCGCGCGCTCGCCGCTGGAGCGCGGCGTGCTGTTCGGTGAGAACCGCCTGCTCGACACCTGCTTCGCACGCGCAGACGAAGACGCCGGCGGCGGCCTGGCGGTGAGCGGCAGCACGGCCGCCGTCAGCCCGTTGTTCCGCGTGAAGATTCCGCGCGGCGCGTTCGAGGTGGGCGGCGTCGCGGCTGGTGCTGCGGCGCGCGACGAGTCCACGCGCAGCCGGGCGCTCGAAACGGTGACGCGCTGGAATGCGATGGAGCACCGGCTGACCACGCTGCTGTCGAACCAGGGCGACCTGTCTGAGGAACCGCTCGCCGCCGGCGACCCGCAGGTGCTCGGCGTGCTGCTCGATGGCTGGGCCAAGCTCGATGCAGCGGATGCGCGCAACCTCGGCTTCGAGCCGGCGGCCGAATTGTTGAACTTGCCGGACGATGCCCGGCGGCTGCTGAAGGCCGCCGGTGCGGACGATCTGGCCGGCATCGCCCGGGCGCTGAAGTTCGCGCCCGAGGTCGAGCGGCACAACGCCGACGTGCGCCGGCTGCGCGCGATCCTGAAGGAGCGCCGCATCGAGGGCGCGCCGCCGGAGACGCTCAAGCGCGTGCTGTCGGCGCAGCAGGGTGGGGAGGTGCTGGCGGCGATCGGTGCGGCCGTCGGCGGCAGCACGCGCGACTGACCGACCGGTTCCGCGAAAGCAGCCGCCATGCCGGCGCCGAGCCGCCGCCGCCGCCGCCGCCTGACGCTCGGGCCGATCGTCGGCCACACCGACGACAGTTCCACGCGCGTGTGGATCCAGGCCCCCGACGATCCGCGGCAGTACGCCTTGCGCGTCGAGAACGTGGGCCTCTTCCCGTTCATCAGCACCGAAGGCGCGGCGATCGAGTTCCGCACCGCCACCGCCGTGGCGAGTGGCCTGCGTCCCGACCTGCGCTATCGCTACCGGGTCGTGCGGCGTGGGCGTTTCGTCGTCGGCGCGGACGGGTCGTTTCGCACCCTGCCTCCGCCATCGTCGATGACGCCGCTGCTGTTCTGCGCCATCTCGTGCAACGAGGCGGCCGAGGAGGGCGCGTGGCAGCGGTTTGCCGATTACGTCGAGCGCGCCCAGCCCTCGTTCGTGCTGATGATGGGCGATCAGGTGTACCTCGACGAGGACAAGCCGGACACCTTCCGCACGCATCTCGATTCCGACCCGGCGACCCGCCGCCGCGCGATGGCCGAGCAGTACCGCGCGAACTGGTCGCGCGGCGTGCTCAGGCGCGTGATGGCGCATGTGCCCATCTACATGATGTGGGACGACCACGACATCCGCGACGGCTGGGGGTCGGGCGCCGGCGACAGCCCGACGATGGCAGCACGCCATCCGCGGGGCGCGTCGATCTTTGCCAAGGCCACTGCCTACTTCGAGGATGCGCGCGACGTGTACTGGCACTTCCAGGGCTGCCGCAACCCGCAGCCGGGCGACATCCGCGACCCGGCCTTGCTGTCGCTGCCGCATCCGTCGTTCCCCAACTACGCCGCCGGCCCGGCGCCCAAAGGCCAGCGCAGCGCGATGCCCTATGTGTTTCGCTGCGGGCGCCTCGTCGTGCTGGTGCTCGACAGCCGCGGCGAGCGCGACGTGTTCCGCGCGCAGCGCCCCATCCTCGGCACACGCCAGTGGACCTTCATCGACGAGGTGTTCGCCAAGCTGCCGGCGGATGTGGATGCGCTGGCGGTAGTCACGCCCACGCCCATCGCCTCGCAAGACCCGGACGGGCAGGTGCAGCGGCTGTACGGTCCGCGCACCGACGACATCGAGGCCTTTCGCCGCGGCGACGAGCGCGGCGTGTTTCACCCCAAATCCACCCAAGATCCGCTGGAGGCGCTGAAGCTGCTCGGCGGCCACTGGCTGTCGGGCGCCGCTGGCCGGCAGTTCAACCTCGGCAATTTCAAGGTGTCGAACATCGACGAGGCGCGTGACCAGTGGTCGCACCGCTACGCGCGGCCGGAGCAGGCGGAGCTGCTGCGCAAGGTGGGCGCGGCGCGCCTGTCGAATCGCAGCGCCGGCTCGGGGCGCGGCGTGATCTTCCTGTCGGGCGACATCCACGTGGGTTGCCGCTTCGACATCAGCGTGTCGAAGCCGGCCTACCGGGCTTGTTCGCTCACGTCTTCAGGCATCAGCGCGCTGGAAGACACGAAGGCCGTGGTGGGCATCTTCGTGGATGAGGATTTCGATGTCGCCAAGGGCATCCATTCGACGCTGCGCGACATCGTGCCGGACTACAACTTCGGGGTGATCGAGGTGCTGCCGACAGGACGCGGCGCAGAGATCACGGCCACCGTGGCGCACGAAGGCAATGCATTCGCCTTCGGGATCGACGTGAAGGATCTGGTCTAGAAACCGGAAACCCGCACGTGCAGGCTCAGGCGTCGTACACGGTGTCGAGCGAGCGGAAGCCCTTGACCTCGATCGGGTTGCCCGACGGGTCGCGGAAGAACATCGTCCACTGCTCGCCCGGCTGGCCCTCGAAGCGCACCTGCGGCGGCATCACGAAGGCCACTTTGGCGGCCTCGAGCCGCTGCGCGAGCGCCTGCCAGTCGGGCAGCTCAAGCACGACGCCGAGATGCGGCATCGGCACCAAGTGGTCGCCGACGCGGCCGGTGTCGGTCGTCGCGAACGGCTCGCCCCGATGCAGCGAGATCTGGTGGCCGAAAAAGTCGAAGTCGACCCAGGTGTCGGTGCTGCGGCCCTCGCGGCAGCCGAGCACACCGCCGTAGAAGCGGCGGGCGGCGTCGAGGTCGCGCACGTGAAAGGCCAGATGGAAGAGGCTGCGCATGATGGAGCAATGGGCGAGGGCGAGGCGGCTGCGTCGCCGCGCTGCGTCAGGGCCGGCGCTGGGCACCCGGCGGCGGGCCGCGGCGCTCGAGGTGGCGGAACGTGATGCGGCCCTTGCTGAGGTCGTAGGGCGAGAGTTCGAGCGACACGTTGTCGCCGGCCAAGATGCGGATGTGGTGCTTGCGCATCTTGCCCGAGGTGTAGGCCACGAGTTGATGGCCGTTCTCAAGCGTCACGCGAAAACGCGAGTCAGGCAGCACGTCGTTGACGACGCCGCTCATTTCGATCAGTTCTTCCTTTGCCATGGGCAATATCTCCTGGGGTTGAAAGTCTTTTTACGCCGCCGCGGCCGCGCGTGTGCGCACCCAGCCGAAGCCCTGTTCGGTGGCATGGCGGATCGCTGAATGGAGGGTGTCGAACTCGGGCACGAGGCGCAGGATGCGGTCGTGCGTGGCGCTGCCATGGCCGGTCCGGATGGAGACGGACGCCGCATAGCGGCCGTCGTCGAGACGTCTGGTCAGGGGCGAGATGAGGTACTTGCCGATTTGGATCGAGGTATCGATTCAATGCTTTCAGCGATCCGGCTTACTTTTCGCGGGCACCGGATGCGGTGTGGGAGAGGTCTGACCCCAGGGCGCTGCCGCTCGGGCTGCCCGGGCTCTAAGCACACGGGACGAACGGAGATCAGATTCGCGGCGCCTGCTGGGCGCCTTGTCGGCCCGTTGGGAGCGGGTCGCGCGTCGCAAACGCTGAACTGTACACGCTTACAGCATTCGACGGGGCGCGGCTCTCCATTCACCCTGTGCATGTGGCGGCTTCGCGGATGCCCGGTTCCGCGGCGGTCTCGCCGTCTTCCCGAGGACGATCCGAACCCGGAATCAGTGCGGCGGCGCCCAGGTCGGCGGGCGCTTGTCGATGAAGGCCTGCACGCCTTCGAGTGCCGCGTCGTCCATCATGTTGCAGGCCATGGTGTTGCCGGCATCGTCATAGGCCGCCGCCACGCCGGCTTCGAGCTGGCGGTAGAAGAGTTGCTTGCCCATCGCGACGGCGACGCGCGGCTTGGCGATGATGCTGGCCGCGAGGCGCTCGACTTCGGCATCGAGCTGATCCGGTGCCGCGACGCGGTTCACGAGGCCCTTTTCCAGCGCTTGCGCGGCGCTGATGAACTCGCCGGTGACCAGCATCTCGAACGCCGCCTTGCGAGACAGGTTGCGCGACAGCGCCACGCCCGGCGTCGAGCAGAACAGGCCGAGATTCACGCCGCTCACGGCAAAACGCGCGTCCTCGGCCGCGACCGCCAGGTCGCACATCGCGACGAGCTGGCAGCCGGCTGCGGTGGCGATGCCCTGCACGCGCGCGATCACCGGCACCGGCAGGCGCTGCACGGCGAGCATCACGCGAGTGCATTGCTCGAACAGCGTGCGGTAGTAGTCGAGCGAGGGCTCGGCGCGCATTTCCTTCAGGTCGTGGCCGGCGCAGAACGCCTTGCCGGCCGCGGCCAGCACCACCACGCGGGCCGATTCGTCGCGCGCGATGGCGTCGAGTTCGGCTTGCAGCGCGACGAGCATCCCTTCGGAGAGTGCGTTGAATGCCTTCGGGCGGTTCAACGTGAGCGTGATCACGCCGCGCGCATCGCGCGTGTTCAGCACCATCGGTTCGTTGTCGTGGTTCATCGTGTGTTCCTCAGTCGATGGCAGAAGCCGACTTCGCCAGTTCGCGCAGCACGAACTTCTGGATCTTGCCGGTGGAGGTTTTCGGAATGGCGTCGAAGCGGATCTCGCGTGGCACCTTGTAGCTGGCGAGCAGGCCGCGGCAATGGACGATCAGCTCTTCGGCCGTGGCATTTGCGCCGGGTTTCAGCTCGATGAACGCGACCGGCGTCTCGCCCCACTTGGCATCCGGCCTCGCCACCACTGCGCAGGCCAGCACGGCTGGGTGGCGCGAGAGTGCGTCTTCCACCTCGATGGAACTGATGTTCTCGCCGCCGGAGATGATCACGTCCTTGCTGCGGTCGCGAATCTTCACGTAGCGGTCGGGCTCCAGCACCGCCAGGTCGCCGGTGTGGAACCAGCCGCCTTCGAACGCGGCTTCGGTGGCCTTGGGGTTCTTCAGGTAGCCCTTCATCGTGATGTTGCCGCGGAACATGATCTCGCCCATCGTCTGCCCGTCGGCCGGCACCTCCGTCATGGTCTGCGGGTCCATCACCGTCATGCCCTCCTGCAGCACGTAGCGCACCCCTTGGCGGCCGTTCAGGCGTGTCTGCTCGGCCAGCGGCGCGTCGGCCCAAGTCGCGCGCTTGACCGCCACGGCGGCCGGGCCGTAGACCTCGGTGAGACCGTAGACGTGGGTGATGTCGAAGCCCAGTTTTGCCATGCCCTCGATCATCGCGGGCGAAGGCGCGGCGCCCGCCACCATGCCGCGCACCGGGTGGGCGATGCCCTCACGCCATTCGGCGGGTGCCGCGATCAGCAGGTTGTGCACGATGGGCGCGGCGCAGTAGTGGTCGGCCTTGTGCTCGCGCATCGCGTCGAGGATGGCGCGCGGCTCCACGCGGCGCAGGCACACGTGCGTGCCACCGAGCATCGCCACCGTCCACGGAAAGCACCAGCCGTTGCAGTGGAACATCGGCAAGGTCCACAGGTACTTCGGGAAGTGCGGCATGGTCCACGTGGCCGCGTTGCAGACGGCGTTCAGGTACGCGCCGCGGTGATGCGTGACCACGCCTTTCGGATCGCCCGTGGTGCCCGAGGTGTACGACACGGCGATGGCATCCCACTCGTCCTGCGGCCCGGCGAGCACGGCGAGCGGCTCGTGGGCCGCGAGCAGCGTCTCGTACTCGAGCGTGCCGACTCGCTCGCCCGGCCCCGCGTACTCGCTGTCGCTCACGTCGATCACCACCGGCGCGCTGCCGTGCTCGTCGCGCAGCAGGCGCAGTGCCGGCCCCATGGCGGGCGCGAACTCGCGGTCGGTGATGACGACCTGCGCCTCGCAGTGGTTCATCTGCCAAGCGAGCAGCGGCGCGTCCAGCCGCGTGTTGAGCGTGTTCAGCACGGCGTTGAGCGCCGGCACGGCGTAGTGCGCCTCCACCATCTCCGGCGTGTTGGGCAGCATCACGCTGACCGTGCTGCCGCGGCCGACGCCGAGCGACTGCAGCGCCGCCGCCAGCCGCGCCGCACGATCGCGCGTCTGCGCCCAGGTGTAGCGGCGGCTGCCGTGGATGACCGCCGGCAGATCGGCGAAGACCTCGGCGCTGCGCTCCACGAAGCTCACCGGCGAGAGGGCGGCGTGGTTGGCGCGGTTGCGGTCGAGCTGGGTGTCGTAGATGCCGCTCATCGATGCGTCCTTCGAGAAGGTTGGACCGGGCACGTCGGACCGGCCATGTTCGGTCGATTGTGTGCCCGGTTGCCCGGTGCACCGGGCGGCGCCGTTTCCCGCCGGCCGACTCACACGCTACCCCCGACACGGGCGTGTATCAAGACGTACGTTCCACGTATGCTGTTTCGCACATCTCAGGCGGCCGCAGAGCACGCCCCGGATCGATTCCATCGATCACATGTCGTTGAGGAAGCAGTCGTGAACTTTCTGAAATTGGCAGCCGCCGCAGCCGCCGCAGTCGTCGGCGTGAGCGCCGTGACCGCTGTGCAGGCGGGTCCCATCCTGATCGTCCATGAGGCGGCCGGCAGCTACGAATACGCCTCGGTGACGCAGCCGGTGCTCGGCAACCTCACGGCGCTGCACCAGGCCGTGGGCAACACCGTGACGGCAGTCAGCGCGTTGCCAACCGATCTGAGCGCCTACGCCCAGGTGTGGGACTTGCGCGTGCTCACGGCGCTCGACGCAACGGCCGCCGCCAGCTACACGGGCTTCCTGCAGGCCGGCGGCGGTGTCTTCCTGACGGGTGAGTTGGGGCAGCACGGCTTCTACGACGCGCGCAACAACAGCATCCTCGGGTTGATCGGCGCGCTCGGCGGCGGGGCGCTCGGCTTTCACCATTGCGCCGGCGACGAGGCGGTGCAGAGCGTGCAGTCTCCGTTCACCGGCCCGAACCCGGTGAGTCAGGTGCACTTCCAGGCGCCGGGCTGCTTCGACGGCTTCGGCAGCGGCCAATGGGTCGCGAACAACGGCTCGATCGGCGCGGGTGTCGCCTTCGAGGCCGGATCGCTCGGCGACGCGCTCTCCGGTTCGTTGGTGTCCATGCTCGACATCAACTTCATGATGAACGTCTACGATCTGCCGAACTCGCAGAATCTGACGAAGAACCTGATCCGCTTCCTCGGCGAACAGACCGATCCGCCGAACTCGGTGCCCGAGCCCGGCAGTCTCGCGCTCGTTGGCATCGCGATGCTGGCGGCGGGCGCGCTGCGCAGGCGCCGAGCCGCCTAGAACTGAAACAGCGTGAGCCCGAGCCCGAGGCTCGTCTGCCGGTGGTTGTAGTCGAGCAGGGTCTCGCCGTAGCCGCTGAAAAGCTGCACGTACCAGCGCAGGCCCTCGGGCTGGTCGCGATCGACGGGGAAGGTCCAGTCGACCTGCAGCGACCCCTGGTTCAATGACTTCAGGTTGCTGCGCCAGGTCAGCGAAGCGGTAGCGAGTCCCGGCAGCCAGGTCGCCATGAATTCGGCGCGGCCGATGCGGTGGGTGAGGTCCGGGTTGTCATCGTCGTCCGCGTCCTCGCCGAAGCGCTTGTGCACGCGCGCCTGCAGGCCGAACTCGCCGCGCTCGACGCCAGCGCCGACGTAGGCACGGTTCCAGCTGCGCGAGAGCGGATCGGTCTGGCCATTCGACTGATGCGCGATGCCCGCCTGCAGCATGCGCAGCCGCCAACCCCAGGGCAGCGTGCCCAGGCGCTCCGGCACTGGCACCACGTAGATCGCCTCGGGCTGGTAGTCGGTGCTGCGAAACGGTGCCGAGTCCTGCTTGTTCCACACCTGCCACATCGAACGCTGCGTGAAGGCGAACCAGAGGTCGGCGCCCGGCAGCAGCAGGCTTTGCGCCACCTTGGCGCGCAGCGAGAGCTGCAGCTTGGCCTCGAGCTGGCGGTTGCGCAGGGTGGACTCCGGCGCAGGCTGCGTCGGGCTGCTCGGCGCGCGGTTGATGTCCGAGGTGTAGTGGATCGGCAGCAGGAAGTTCGGCAGATAGGTCTTCACGCGGAACGTACCGCGCTTGTCGGTGCGCTCCAGTTCCCAGTACTTCGACATCACCGAACCCGACAGGCTCAGACCCGCGAGAACCGGCGTCGATTCGCCTGGCGCCGCGCCCTTGTCGGCTTCGCCGAGTGCGGGCAGGGCGTTGCGTCCAGGCGGTGCTTCGCTCGGCGCGGCCGTCAACGGCGCTGGCGGCATGGCCACACCCGGGCGAAACAGCCCGTCGTAGCAGGCGAGGCGACGCCGGTCGTCGATCTCCTCCGCGCAGGCGGCGGGCGTGGTTTCGACAGCGGGCAACTGCGCCTGCACACCCGCGCCGGCGGCCAGCGCGGCGGCAGCGAACAGGCTGCGAGCGGCGGAGGCTGCCGCGAGCATGGCAAACGGCGAGCAAGCGAAGCGAGATGAAGGGCGCGGCACGAAGGGTTGGGGGCAAGAGTGGGACGGCATATTCTTGTCGAGTCGCGGATCATCCATGCAACGAAGCGCGTACCCCACTGGCAGCGCCTCTCGTTGCGCGCCGCGCAGACGTAGGCCACGGAGTGTGAGCGCTCAGGCGTGGCTCAGGCGTGGCGCAGGTCAGGGTCCTCGCTCGGCGACGGTGTATCCACCGAAGCCTCTTGCAGCAAGCTCTTCGCCTCCGAGATGTGCGGGCGCGTGGCCGACCGCGCGGTGCAGATCTTCGCTCGCAACATGGTGCGCGAGGCGACACGCTGAGGCGTGAAGGGCGTCCCACGAAACCTCGCCGGCATCATGTTTTGGCAGCCCGTGAGCAGCAGATTCGGCCGCCGTTTTGCTAAACTCGCCGCCGCAGTGGGGGGGTAGCTCAGCTGGGAGAGCGTCGCGTTCGCAATGCGAAGGTCGGGAGTTCGATCCTCCTCCTCTCCACCACTCGAATGAATAGGCCCCGTAGTCAATGACTACGGGGCCTTTCTCATTGCGAAGATGTGCGCGAACGAACCTTGCGCTCTATCGCGATCCGCCGAGGGCAACCCGCCTTGCGCGCCGAGTTGATTCGGGCGTACGGAGGGCGGTGTGCCATCACAGGATGCGATGTTCTTGAAACGTTCGAGGCGGCGCATCTCATTCCGTAAAACCGGAGCCGCACGCGAATCACGTTAGAAGCGGCGTGCTGCTGCGTCGGCGAATCCAGCGACGGCAGTGCCGATATCCGCGCATGAACGCGGAGCAGCAGCCTATGCTCCGATGTGATCGGCGGGCGCACGACTCGCGCATCGATGCGGTGAGGTCGCCCACTGAGCCACCCTTGCAACAGCCTGGCAGACGGTCCGGAAATTGCCCTGTGTCGGCACAACCCCTCACGGAGCATGTGTGAAGTCCACGAGCTGGCTAGAAGACTACGTCCGCTCACTCGCGAGGAGAACGGGGTGG
This sequence comes from Rhizobacter sp., assembly GCA_036676235.1. Lineage (GTDB taxonomy): Bacteria > Pseudomonadota > Gammaproteobacteria > Burkholderiales > Burkholderiaceae_C > JAKFDI01. Next base: position 179,898 of record JAKFDI010000103.1, read on the forward strand.
CACCGCCCGGTGCCGCAGGCGCTCGCAAGCCCCGACGAGGCGCCGCTGCGCTCCGAACTCTTCACCGCAGAGCAGATGGCCCTGCACGGCCGGAGCCTCGCCGCCGCTCACGACCTCACGTTCGAGCGTGCGCCCGACCAGTTGCTGGCGCGGCTGGCGTCCAACGAGCGCGTGCTGGTGGCCGCGTTTGCGCAACTGGGCAGTAATGCCGATGCGCAGCGCCGCGCCACGCCGGCCGGTGAATGGCTGCTCGACAACTTCTACCTGATCGAAGAAGAGATCCGCACCGCCAAGCGGCATTTGCCCCCGGGCTACAGCCGCGAGCTGCCGCGCCTGCGCAACGCGCCTTCGGCCGGGCTGCCGCGCGTGTACGACCTGGCGTTGCAAGCGGTGTCCCATGGCGACGGGCGCGTGAGCCGCAGTGCGTTGAACCGCTTCGTCTCGTCGTACCAGACGGTGAAGGTGCTCAAGCTCGGCGAGCTATGGGCGATTCCGATCATGCTGCGCCTGGCGCTCATCGAGAACCTGCGCCGCGTGGCGGCCCGCATCGCGATCGATCAACGACAGCGCGAGCTGGCCAACGTGTGGGCCGACAAGATGCTGGAGGTGACCGAGAAGGATCCGAAGGGCCTGATCCTCGTCATCGCCGACATGGCGCGCTCCGACCCGCCGATGACCAGCCCCTTCATCGCCGAGCTGGCACGCCGGCTGCAGGGCTTGAGCGCCGCCCTCGCGCTGCCGCTGACATGGATCGAGCAGCACCTGGCGGAATCGAACCAGACCATCGAGCAGATGGTGCAGATCGAGGGCCAGAACCAGGCGAAGGCGCAGGTCTCGGTGAGCAACAGCATCGGCAGCCTGCGCAGCCTGGGCGCGATGGACTGGCGCGAGTTCGTCGAGACGCTGAGCCATGTCGAACAGACCTTGCTGGAAGACCCGGCCGAGGTCTATGCGCGCATGGACTTCACCACGCGCGACAACTACCGCCACGCGGTGGAGAAGATCGCGCGCGACGGCTTGCTGGCCGAAGATGCGGTGGCGCGCGCGGCGATCGAGCTGGCCGCGCAGGCGGCGCAACAACCCACGCCGGCGACTGCGCACCAAGGCCACGTCGGCCACTACCTGATCGGCGACGGCCGGATCGCGCTGGAGCAGGCCGCAAAGGTGCGGCTGCTGGGATGGGAGCGCCTGGCCCGCGCCTGCGGCCGCCGCCCGCTGCTGCTGTACGGCGGCTCCATGGTGGTGCTCACGCTGCTGCTGGTCATCGGCGCGGTGTTGTGGGCGTCGCACGGGCTGCAAACGAGCTTCACCTCGCTGTCGGGTGTGTGGCTGTGGCTTGCCGGCGCCGCATTGCTGCTCGCGTCCAGCCAGCTGGCGGTGGCGCTGGTGAACTGGGCCGCCGGCCTGCTCAGCCGCCCGAAGCCGCTGCCGCGCATGGATTTTTCGTTCGGCATTCCAGGGACCTCGCGCACGTTGGTCGTGGTGCCCACCATGCTTGGCAGCGAAGAAGGCCTGGAAGACCTGGTCGAGCAGTTGGAAGTGCGTTTTCTTGCCAACCGCGATGGGCACCTGCACTTCGGCCTGCTGACCGATTTCCACGACGCCCCGCAGGAAACGCTGCCCGCTGACGACGCCCTGCTGCACTCCGCACGCGAAAAAATCGAGGCCCTGAACCGCAAGTACGCGCCTCCCGGCATCGAGCCGGGTGAAGGCGACCGCTTCTTCCTGCTTCACCGCCCGCGCCGCTGGAACCCGGTCGAGCGCATCTGGATGGGCTATGAGCGCAAGCGCGGCAAACTCGCCGACCTGAACGCGCTGCTGCGCGGGCACGCCGGCGCCGGGCCGGGCGAGCGCTTTTCGCTCATCGTCGGCGACGTTGCGGGCCTGCAGGGCGTGCGCTACGTCATCACGCTGGACACCGACACGCTGCTGCCGCGCGACGCGGCCTGGCAGTTCGTCGCCACCATGGCGCATCCGCTGAACCGTCCGCGCTTCGGCGGCGACCCGGCGGCGCCGCGCATCGTCGGCGGCTACGGCATCCTGCAGCCGCGCGTTGGCGTGAGTCTGCCGGGCGCCAACCGCTCGCTGTACGCGCGCCTGTTCGGCGGTGAGCCGGGGCTCGACCCTTACACGCGCGCCGTGTCCGATGTCTATCAAGACCTCTTCGGCGAAGGCTCGTTCATCGGCAAGGGCATCTACGACGTGGACGCATTCGAGCAGGTGCTCGCCGGGCGCCTGCCCGAGAACTGCATCCTGAGCCACGACCTGCTCGAAGGTTGCTACGCACGCTCCGGCCTGCTGAGCGACGTGGAGGTGGTCGAAGCCCCGCCCACGCGCTACGACGCCGACGTGAGCCGCCGCCACCGCTGGATCCGCGGCGACTGGCAGATCCTCGGCTGGGTCTTTCCCACCTTGCGCCTGTGCTTGCCGGGCCGCGACGACACGCCAACGGCCAAGCGCGTGCGGCAGCGCAACCCGCTGTCGGCCCTGTCGCGCCTGAAGATCCTCGACAACCTGCGACGCAGCCTCACGCCCACTGCGCTCACGGCGATGTTCCTGCTGGCCTGGACGGTGCTCGAGCCCGCCTGGGCCTGGACGCTCGCCTGCCTGGGCGTGCTGTTCGTGCCGCCGGCCGTCGCGCTCATCGTCGACCTGCTGCGCAAGCCCGAAGCGCTGCGCCCGCGCCAGCACCTCACCGCCATCGTGCCTTCGGCGCTGCGGCAACTCGGGCAGGCCGTGCTGGGCCTCGCCTGCCTGCCCCACGAAGCCGCGTTCAGCCTCGACGCCATCGTGCGCACGCTGTGGCGTCTGACGTTCAGCCGTCGCGGCCTGCTCGAGTGGCAGGCATCGGCCGACGTGGCCCGGCGCGCGCGCCCGGGCGGCATGGCCGATCTGCTCCACACGCTGCGGCGCATGTGGGTGGCGCCCGCGCTGGCGCTCGTGAGCCTGGCCGGCCTCGCCGCCAACCGGCCGCTCGTGCTCGCCTACGCCGCGCCGATCCTGGTGCTGTGGCTGCTGTCCCCGGTCATCGTCTGGTGGATCAGCCAGCCGCTGCAGCGCCGTGCCTCCGCGCTCAACGCCGAACAGATGCTGTCCCTGCGGCTGCTCGCGCGGCGCACCTGGGGCTTCTTCGAGGCCTTCGTCGGGCCGCAAGACAACTTCCTGCCGCCCGACAACATGCAGGAGCACCCGGCCCGGCGCATCGCGCACCGCACCTCGCCGACCAACATCGGCCTGTCGCTGCTGGCCAACCTGACGGCCCACGACTTCGGCTACGTCACGCTCGGCCAACTGATAGCGCGCACCGCCGCCACGCTGGACACCATGGACCGGCTGGAGAAGTACCAGAACCACTTCCTCAACTGGTACGACACCGAGACGCTGCAGCCGCTGCGCCCGCGCTATGTCTCGAGCGTGGACAGCGGCAACCTCGCCGGCCACCTGCTCACGCTGCGCGCCGGCCTACTGATGCTGGCCGATGAACCTGTGCAGCCGCAGCGCTTGCTGCTGGGTCTGCGCGACACGCTGCATCTGCTGCGGCAAGCCGGCGGCACCCATGGGCGGGACAACGCCGAATCGAACACGGCCGTGAGCCGCTTCGAAGTTCTGCTCGACGACGCGCTCGCGCAACCGCCACGAGCCGCCTACGCCCTGTCGAACACCTTCGCGGCCTTGTCGACATGCGCGCAGGAGATCGTCGCGTGGGCCGGCCAGGCGACCGAGCACGACGACGCGCCGACCGCGGCCGACCCGACCGCCGCGAACCCGCCAGACGATGAGCGACGTCGCTGGGCGCAGGCGCTGGCAGCGCAGTGCGATGCGGCACTGGCGGATCTGCGCATCGCCGCAGTCGACGACGACCTGCCGATCGACCTCGGCAATCCGATGTCTGCGCTGCCCGAAGCGGTGCAGCGCGCGCAGCAGTTGCAGGCCCTGGCCGAGCGGGCCGGCGCCATGGCACGCATGGACTACGGCTTCCTCTACGACCCGGCGCGCCACCTGCTCGCCATCGGCTACAACGTGGACGAGAACCGGCGCGACTCGGGCCACTACGACCTGCTGGCCTCCGAGGTGCGGCTCACCAGCTTCGTCGCCATCGCGCAAGGCCAGTTGCCGCAGGAAAGCTGGTTCGCACTCGGGCGCCTGCTCACCACGGTGGAGGGCCGGCCGATCCTGCTCTCGTGGAGCGGCTCGATGTTCGAGTACCTCATGCCGATGCTGGTGATGCCCAGCTACGAGAACACGCTGCTCGACCAGACCATGCACGCCGCCGTCGAGCGCCAGATCCTCTACGGCCGCCAGCGCGGCGTGCCCTGGGGCATGTCGGAGTCGGGCTACAACGCCACCGACGCGCAGCTGAACTACCAGTATCGCGCCTTCGGCGTGCCGGGCCTGGGCCTCAAGCGCGGCCTCGCCGAAGACGTGGTGGTGGCGCCCTATGCCACGGTGATGGCGCTGATGGTGCAGCCGCGCGCGGCGTGGCAGAACCTGCAGCGCCTGGCTGAAGAGGGCGCGGCCGGCACCTTCGGCTACCACGAGGCGATCGACTACACGCCCTCGCGCCTGCCGCGCGGTGCAAGCAGCGTCGTCGTTCGTTCGTACATGGCGCACCACCAAGGCATGAGCCTGCTGTCGCTCGCCTACCTGCTGCTGGAGCAGCCGATGCAGCGCCGCTTCGAGTCTGATCCGGCGCTGCAGGCCACCTTGCTGCTGCTGCAGGAGCGCATTCCCAAAGTCGTGCCCTTCCACCCGCACACGGCCGATCGCGCCGACATGCGCGCCGGCTTCGCCAGCGCCGAGATGCCGCTGCGCCTCATCACCACGGCCGACACGCCCGCGCCCGAAGTGCAGCTGCTTTCCAACGGCCGCTATCACGTGATGCTGACCAACGCCGGTGCCGGCTACAGCCGCTGGAAGGACATGGCCGTCACCCGCTGGCGCGAAGACACCACCAGCGACGCCTGGGGCAGCTTCTGCTACCTGCGCGATACCGAGACCGGCACCTTCTGGTCGACCACGCACCAGCCCACGCAGTGGAAGCCCGACGCCTACGAGGCCATCTTCTCGGAAGGCCGCGCCGAGTTCCGCCGCCGCGACCAGGGCATCGACGCCTACACCGAAGTCGTGGTCTCGCCCGAAGACGACATCGAGCTGCGCCGCCTGCGCATCACCAACCTCGGGCGCGCGCGCCGCAGCATCGAGGTGACGAGCTACGCCGAGGTGGTGCTCAGCCCGCCGGCGGCCGACGCGCAGCACCCCGCGTTCAACAAGCTGTTCGTGCAGACCGAACTGCTGGCCGATCCGCCGGCCGTGCTGTGCACCCGCCGCCCGCGCTCGGCCGACGAACACCCGCCGCACATGCTGCACCTGATGGCGGTGCATGGCGCCGAGGCCGGCGACGCCTCGCACGAGACGGACCGTGCGCGCTTCATCGGCCGCGGGCGCAGCCTGCATGCGCCGGCCGCGCTGCGCGAGCCGGGGGCGCTGTCGGGCACTGTCGGCTCGGTGCTCGACCCGGTGGTGGCCACACGTCGCGTCATCATCCTGGAGCCGCAGCAGACCGCCACCATCGACCTCGTGCACGGCATGGCCGACACGCGCGAAGCCTGCGTGGCCCTAGCGGGCAAATACGTCGACCGGCGCCTTGCCGACCGCGTGTTCGAGCTTGCCTGGACCCATAGCCAGGTCATCCTGCGGCAGATCAACGCCAGCGAGGCCGACGCCCAGCTCTACGCCAGGCTCACGAGCGCCGTGCTGTATGCGCAGGCCACCCTGCGCGCCGATGCCGGCGTGCTGCTCGCCAACCGGCGCGGACAGTCGGGCCTGTGGGGCTACGCGATCTCGGGCGATCTGCCCATCGTGCTGCTGCAGGTGGGCGACAGCGCCAACATCGAACTCGTGCGCCAAATGGTGCAGGCCCATGCCTGGTGGCGGCTGAAGGGCCTGGCCGTCGACCTGGTGATCTGGAACGAGGAGCGCGACGTCTACCGCCAGGGCCTGCAGGAGCAGATCCTCGGGCTGATCGCCTCGGGCATCGAAGCCCATGTGGTCGACCGGCCGGGCGGCATCTTCGTGCGCCACATCGGGCAGATCTCCAACGAAGACCGCATCCTGCTGCAGGCCGTGGCGCGCGCCATCGTCACCGACCGCCACGGCACGCTGGCCGACCAGGTGCTGCGCAAGACGGTGCCCGAACGGCGGGTGGCGGCGTTCGTGCCCACCCGCGCGGCGGAGCCCGCCACGCCCGGCACCCTGCACACGGCGGCGCAGGGCCTGCACTTCTACAACGGCATCGGCGGCTTCAGCGCCGACGGGCGCGAATACGTCATCGCCCCGCCCGCCGGCCAGCGCCCGCCGGCGCCCTGGTCGAACGTGCTCGCGAATCCGCGCTTCGGCACCGTGGTGTCCGAAGGCGGCAGCGCCTACACCTGGTGCGAGAACGCGCACGAGCTGCGGCTCACGCCCTGGCACAACGACCCGGTGACCGATGCGGGCGGCGAAGCCATCTACCTGCGCGACGAAGAAAGCGGCCAGGTCTGGCACCCCACCTCGCTGCCGGCGCCCGGCGATCTGCTCGACGACGCGAAGTCGCCGCTGTACGTCACGCGCCACGGCTTCGGCTACAGCCGCTTCGAGCACGAGCGCGCGGGCATCCACAGCGAACTCACGGTGTTCGTGGCGATGGAGGCGGCCGTGAAGTTCTCGCGCCTGGTGGTGCGCAACGACAGCACCCGCACGCGCCGCCTGTCGGCCACCGGCTACGTGGAATGGGTGCTCGGCGACATGCGCGCCAAGACCGGCCCGCACACCAGCACCGAGGTGGCGGCCGACAACGGCGCGCTCTACGCCCGCAATCCGTACAGCAACGACTTCGGCGACTGGATCGGCTTCTTCGACGTGGACGTGGACGACCGCCTGTTCGGCAGCTTCACCTGCGACCGCACCGAGTTCCTCGGCCGCAACGGCTCGATGCGCCGGCCAGCGGCCTTGCGGCGGCAGCGGCTGTCGGGGCGCATGGGCGCGGCGCTCGATCCCTGCGCGGCCATCCAGGTGCCGTTCGAGCTGGCGCCGGGGCAGTCGCGCGAGATCGTGTTCCGCCTCGGCATGGGCCGCAGCCTCGACGAAGCCGGCGAGCTGGTGGCGCGCTTTCGCGGCAGCGCCGCGGCGACGCAGGAGCTCGATACCGTTCGCGCGCACTGGGAACACACGCTCTCGGCCGTGCAGGTGGACACACCGAATCTGGCGCTCAACCTGCTCGCCAACGGCTGGCTGGTCTACCAGACGCTCGCCTGCCGCATGTGGGCGCGCAGCGGCTACTACCAGTCGGGCGGCGCCTTCGGCTTCCGCGACCAATTGCAGGACGCGATGGCGCTGGTGCACACCCGCCCGCTGCTGCTGCGCGAACACCTCTTGCTGAGCGCCAGCCGCCAGTTCCTCGAAGGCGATGTGCAGCACTGGTGGCACCCGCCGGGCGGGCGCGGCGTGCGCACGCACATCAGCGACGACTACCTCTGGCTGCCGCTGGCGCTGTGCCGCTATGTGCACGCCACCAACGACACCGGCGTGCTGGCCGAAGAGCTGCACTTTCTCGATGCCCGCCCGGTGCCGGCGCACGACGAGTCGTACTACGACCTGCCCAACCGCTCGGGCGAAACCGCCAGCCTCTACGAGCACGCCGTGCGCGCCATCCGTCACGGCATGCGCTACGGCGCGCACGGCTTGCCGCTCATGGGCGCCGGCGACTGGAACGACGGCATGAACCAGGTCGGCCACCACGGCCAGGGCGAGAGCGTGTGGCTCGGCTTCTTCCTGTGCGAAGTGCTGCGCCAGTTCGCGCCGCTGGCGCGCCTGAACGACGACGAAGCGTTCGCGATGCAGTGCGAGAGCGAACGCAAGGCCTTGGGCGAACGCTTGGAAGCCGAAGGCTGGGACGGCGACTGGTACCGCCGCGCCTACTTCGACGACGGCGCGCCGCTCGGATCGAAGCAGAACGTCGAATGCCAGATCGATTCGATCGCGCAGAGCTGGTCGGTACTGTCGGGCATCGGCGCGCCGCAGCGTGTGCGCCGCGCGATGGACTCGATGGCCGAGCGCCTGGTGCGCCCGGATACCGCGGTCGTTCAACTGCTGGACCCGCCCTTCGACCGCAAAGGGCCGAACCCCGGCTACATCGCCGGCTACGTGCCCGGCGTGCGCGAGAACGGCGGCCAGTACACACACAGCGCCGTCTGGGCGACGATGGCCTTCGCGGCGCTGGGCGACGCGCCGCGCGCCTGGCAATTGATGGACCTCATCAACCCGCTGCACCACGGCCGCACGCCGGCCGAGGTGGCGGTCTACAAGGTCGAGCCCTACGTGGCCGCGGCCGACGTGTACAGCGTGCCGCCCCACACCGGCCGCGGCGGCTGGACCTGGTACACCGGTTCGGCGGGCTGGATGTACCGGCTGATCGTCGAGTCGCTGCTCGGCGTGCAGCTCGAGACCACACCATCAGGCGCCTTCTTGCGCATCGCACCCTGCCTGCCCGACGATTGGCCGGGGTTCACGCTGGACTATCGCTATAGCGACACGGTGTATCGGGTGCGAGTGGAACGTGGAGACACCCAGGGCGTAAACATCGACGGCGAACGGCGCGACGACTTCGCGATTCCGCTGATTGCCGGCGGTGGCACTCGGAGGGTGCACGTGCACGTGGCTCAGCCGGCCCAGGCGTCGCCGCCAGGGGTCGAAATGGCGGCGTGGAAGTGAGTCAGCTGCGCCTAGGCTGAAGTCGCCTCGCAAGCCATCGGCAGCGTTACCACGAACTCGCTGCCGAGATCCTTGCCGGCGCTGCGGGCGGTCACGCTGCCGCCGTGCGCTTCGACCAGTTCGCGTACCACCGCCAAGCCGATGCCCAGACCGCCGCCGTGGTGCACGACCGCGCGCGGGTCCTGCACGAACAGGTCGAAGATGACGAGCAGCGCTTCGGGCGTGACGCCGATGCCGTTGTCGGACACGGTGACCACCAGCGACTGGTCTTGCACGTGGGCGGCGAGCGCGATCTTGCCGCCCTTGTGCGTGTACTTGGAGGCGTTGTCCAGCAGGTTGCTGAAGATCTGCGCCAGCCGCACCGGGTCGCCGTTCACGTGGAGCGGCGTGGTCGGCAGCTCCGTCCTGAAGAGCTGAAGCCGGCCTTCCATCGCGGGCCGGCACGCGTCGATGGCGAGCGCGAAGATGGCGCCCATCTCGACCGCGCCGCGCTCGATGCGAAAGCCGCCGGTGCTCGCACGCGAGCCATCGAGCAAGTCGTCGACGAGGCGCGTCATGTGCATTACCTGCCGGTGGATGATCACCTGCAGCCGCGTGAGCAGGGCCTCATCCGAGCCGGCCCGGCTGAGCAGCGCCGCCGCCGTGCGAATGGGGGTGAGCGGGTTGCGCAGCTCGTGCGCCACCATCGCGAGAAACCTGACCTGCCGGCGGTGCGCCTCTTCGGCGTGGGCCTTGAGTTCCTGCGCCGTGAGCGCGGCCAGGATCAACTGCTCGTTGGCTTCGCGCAGGTTGCGGAAATGGGGCTCCTGATCGACGCGCGCCGAGGCGCTGCGCGTCCCGAGCAGCGGGAGTGCCTGTCCCGTTGGTGGTTGCAGCAGACGCTCGCCCGAGGTCGGCAGATCGCCGTGGAACTCGAAGCCGCCGGGGCCCAGCCGCTTGGAGCGGTACATCGCGGCATCCGCCCCCCGGATGAGCGTGGCAGCGTCCTCGCCCTGCGCGGGGTAGAGGGCGATGCCGATGCTCGCCGACAGATGCAGTTCCTGGCCGCCCACTTGGCAGGCCTTGCTCAAGGCGGCCAGCATTTTCACGGCGATGAGAGCCACGTCGCTCGCCTGCCCGACCTCGGGCAGCAGCACCACGAACTCGTCGCCGCCGTAGCGGCTGACGGTGTCGGAGTCGCGCACGGCCGATTGCAGCCGTTGCGCGACGAGTTGCAGCACTTCGTCGCCCGCCGCGTGGCCCAGCGTGTCGTTGATTGGCTTGAAGCGGTCGAGGTCGATGAAGAGCACGGCGAGGCGGGTCTGGTGCCGCCGGGCCATGGCAATGGCGTTCTCCAGCCGGTCGAGCATCAGCGCGCGGTTGGGCGTGTCGGTCAGCGCATCGTGCTGACTGGAGCGGGTCAACTCGTTCAGCTTGCTCACCGCTGTTTCGGCGATGGTGTCTGCCCGCACCGCGGCGAGCACCAGCTTCTCGTTGGCCTCGAGCAGTTGCGCGGCAGCCAGGCCGCCGAAATCGTGCTCTGCCTGATCGAGGTCGACCCGCAAACGCGCCAGTTCCGCACGTACCGCATCCGCTTGTGCGTTGAGCAGCGCCAGCGTGCGCGCGGCGGCCGCCTCGTCGGTCGGGCGTTCATCCGGGGAGCCACCGGCCCCCGGCGCACGACCGTCAGAGTGCTCAGCCATCGCCCGCGCCGTTGGTGGCATCGACCCCATGGCGCCGGGTCGGCCGCCCGCCGAGCAGGCCTTCGTGGTCAGGCAGCATGCGGCCGATCCGGATGCCCTCGGCGTCGATCGTGAACAGACGCAGTTCGTTGGAGTGCGCGCTGGCGCGCACCTTCACCACTGCCATCACGCGCTGCAGGCGGCTGTCGACCTCGATGTAGCGCTGCACGACGATGGCGTCGGTCATGAAGGCCGTGCCGTACGGGCTGAAGCGCAGGTCGTCGTAGCGGTCTTCCAGCTCGGAGGTCATCACCACCGTGACGCCGGTGCCCGACAGGGCCGACACCATGCGCGCCATCGCTTCGCGGAAGTCTTGGCGGAAGGTGGGCGCGAGAGTCAGCTCGAAGCCCGACAGCGAGTCGAGCACGACGCGCGTGGCCTTGAGCCGTCGCACCTCGGCAATGATCAGCGCCGAGATTTCGTCGACCGAGAGTTCCGACGCCTGGGTGTCGACCACGCCGACGCGGCCGTCGGCAATGAGTTCGGCCATCGCCGACCCGCGCGAGCGGTGGGCTCGCTGCTCGAAGGCGGCGATCACGCCCGTCTCGCCGGCGCGCGCCCCCTCCACCAGAAACGCCGACGCCAGAATGCTCTTGCCCGACCCTGAAGGGCCGGCGATCAGCAGCGAATAGCCGCGCGGCAGGCCGCCGCCCATCATCTCGTCAAGCTCGGCACTGCCCATGCCCAGGCGCACATCGATGGGCCACGGCGACACGGCCATGTCTCCCACGGCCAGCCGCGCCGGCGGGATCACGGTGACGCCATCGGCACCGAGCCGGAAGGTGTGCAGCCCCGGCAGCGTGGCCTGCCCGCGCATCTTCATGATCTCCATCTTGCGCACCATGGAGTTGCGCTCCACGCTCTGGCGCAGCCAGATCAGGCCGTCGGCCACGGTGAACACGGGGCTCGGTTCGCTTTCGTTGAAGTACTCGCCGATGAGGAAGGTGGTGGCCTGCCAGCTCGTCATCAGCATGCCGAGCTGCTGCACGAACTGCTGCAGCGTGAGGAACGAGTGGCCCTCGGCCTGGCTGGCCAGCACCACCGAGCGGAACGAGTCGACAAAGACGAGGCCGGGGCCATGCGCCTCGACCTCGGCGACGATGCGCGCCAGCACCTTGTCGAGGTCACCGGCCGCGATGTCGTCGGACAGGTTGATGAAGCGGATGGCCTGGTTGACCTGGGCATCGTCGAAGAACTCGAACTGCTGCTGGTAGCGCAGCATCTTGAGCGGCGGCTCGCCGAGCACCGTGAAATACAGCGCCGGGCGCTCGGGCGTGGCCAGCGCGAACATCATCTGGTGCGCGAGCGTCGTCTTGCCGCAGCCCGGCGGGCCCGCAATGATGTTGAACGAGAACTCGGGCAGCCCACCGCCCAGCACTTCGTCGAACCCCGGCACGCCGGTCGGCAGACGGTTGATCCTTGCTTTACTCGTGGTCATGGCGTGGTGTCCTGCGCGGCGTCGCCGCTTGGAAGTCTGTCCCACACCGAGCGCAGCAGCCGCTCGGTGAGCGATCCGCCGATCAGGCTCGTCAGGAGGTCGAAAAAATGATGCAGCAAGACGCCGTGTGCGGCTGCTGCGACGGCACTTGTCTGCTGCGCCAGCGCGACGCGCAGATCGGCGTAGTCGTCGGGCTCGGATGCCTCGCGCCCGGATGCCTCGCGCCCGGAAGCCAGCCACGGATGGGTGCTGCGCGCCAGGTAGAGCGTGCGCCGGTAGAGCGCCTGCACGCCGCGCGGCCCGATGACGGGCGCCAGAGCGGTGTGGATTTCGCGCCAGGTCTGCACGGCGGTGTCGGCGATCTGCGCGGGCGATTCGCCCTGTGCCGCCAGATGCGTCAGAGCCGCGTCGATGCGTTGCGTCTCACTGGGCATCGTGATTCCGGTTGCCTGGCCGCAGATGCGGAACGGATCATGGTACTCCCCACGACTCCTGGCCTCGTACGGTTGGGAGCAGCGCTAGCGCCGCGAACGCTCCCCCGGTGACGGTGCGAGTGGCGACTCGCGGAATCCCGGGCCTTCAACACAGTTCGATGGTCTGCCGCAGCAAGCCTGTCGGCTCGGCACTCGGGCCGACGAAGATCTCGACCTCGCCCGCCTCGAACAGGGGCTGCAGATCCGGCCCGAGGTAGCGCAGCTCGGTCGCGGGCAGTTCCAGCTTCACCGAGCCGGCCTCGCCCGGCATCAATCGCAGCTTCGCGTAGCCCTTGAGCTCAAGCAGAGGTCGGGTGACGCGGCTGACCTTGCCGCGAACGAACAGGAAGATGGTCTCTTCGGCCTCGCGCGTGCCGACGTTGCGCAGCGTGACGGTGATCGTCAACTGGTCCTGCTCTTGTACGCGCTGCGGCTCGACCTGCAGCTCGTCATATTGGATGCGGCCGTAGCTCAAGCCGTGGCCGAAGGCAAACAGCGGCGTGTTGGCTACGTCCTGGTACTTGCTCGTGTAGTAGTCGGCCGGGTTCATCGGGCGGCCGGTGGGGCGCTGGCCGAAGAAGATCGGCAGCTGCCCGACGGCGCGCGGCCAGCTCATCGGCGTGCGTCCGCTGGGTGACACCCGGCCCGTGACCACATCGGCGATCGCGTGCCCGGCCTCGGCGCCGAGGAACCACGCAGCCAGCAGTGCGTCGGCGTGTTCGGCCAGCCAGGGCACGACGAGCGGGCGGCCCGAGAACAGGATTGCGACCACGGGGATGCGCAGCGCACGCGCACGGGCTATGACCGCCTCGGCCAACGCTTGCTGCCTGCCGGGAAGCGCGGGCGTGGCGCGGCTCGCCGCCTCGCCGCTCATCGTGGCGCGCTCCCCCAGGCACAGCAGCACGGCGTCGGCGCCATCGCACAGCGCGACGGCGGCTGCGATGCCGCTGTCGTCGCCGCCTTCGATGGCGACACCGGGTGCATGGCGCAGGGCAGTCTGCGGCAGCGCGGCGCGCAGGCCGGCCAGCACGCTCACGGCCGGCTCGTGTTCACCGGCGCCCCACCACGGGCCTTTCATCTCGGTGCTCGCATCAGCCAGCGGGCCGACGACGCACAGCGCCTTCGGCGCCGCCGGCAAGGGCAGGACGTCCTGATCGTTCCTGCGCTCGTTCTTGAGCATGACGATGGCCTTGCCCGCAACATCGCGCGCCAACGCATGCCGCTCGGCGACGACCGCGGAGCTTTCCGGCGTCGCGCCGCGGCGGTAGGGGTCGTCGAACAGACCGAGCTGCTCCTTGAGCCGCAACACGCGGCGCACGCATGCGTCGATTTCTTCGATCGTCACCCGGCCTTGCTCGAGCGCGACCGGCAGCCCCTTGCGATACGCGTCGGCCATCATGTCGATGTCGACGCCGGCCTTCAGGGCCAGCACCGCGGCATCGGTCAGGTCGGCGGCGACGCCGTGCTTGATCAGCTCCGCAATCGCGTTGTAGTCGCTGACGATGACGCCGTCGAAACCCATCTCGCCGCGAAGCCAGTCACGCAGCAACGGGACGTGCGCCGTCATCGGCACGCCGTTGAGATCGGTGAAGGCCGGCATCAGCGTCGCGACGCCGGCTTCGATTGCCGCCACGAAGCCCGGCAGGTGCACTTCACGCAGGGTGCGCTCGGAGATGTCCACTGCGGCGTACTCCCGCCCCGCGGTAACCGGGCTGTAAGCGACGAAATGCTTCGCACAGGCGGCCAGCGATTCGGGCGACGACAGATCCGGCCCCTGGAATCCGCGCACCTTGGCGTGGGCGATGCGCGCGTTGAGCCACGGGTCTTCGCCCGGGCCTTCCGCGGTGCGACCCCAACGCGGATCGCGCGACACGTCGAGCATGGGCGCGAAGGTCATGGCCAGGCCCTCGGCAGCGCCTTCACGCGCGGCCTCGCGCGCCGTGCGCTCCCACACGGCCTCGTCGAAGATGCCGGCTTCCGCCAGCGGGATGGGAAAGAGCGTGCGATGGCCGTGGATGATGTCCAGTCCGATCAGCAGCGGAATGCCGAGCCGCGACTTCTCGACGGCCAGGCGCTGCATCTCGTGCGCCGGCCCCGCACCGACCATGTTCAGCAGGTTGCCGATCGTGCCGTCGATGATGGACTGCGTGGAGTCGCCCGCGATCACCGGGCCGGTGACGGTGTAGCCGGAGGCGGTCATCGTCAGTTGGCCCAGCTTCTCGGACAGCGTCATCCGGTCGACGAGGGTGTCGATGCGATTCATTCGGAAACTCCAGAGCGGAACCCAAGGAAATCCATGGTGGCATGCTGCGTGCCACACCCCGGCAACGACAGGAGTACTTGTATTGAAACTGCCAAAAGATGACAGGGACCCCAAGGCACTCGCGGCCCTGCCCGATGACGCCTTGATCGACGCCGTGCAGCGCCAGACCTTCCGCTATTTCTGGGACGGGGCAGACGCCGCCAGCGGCCTGGCGCTCGACCGCCGCACGGTCGGGGGCAAGCCCGACGGCAAGGTGGCCATCGGCGGCTCGGGCTTCGGCATCATGGCGCTGATCGTCGCCGTGGAGCGCGGCTGGGTGACGCGCGAAGCCGCGCTCGAACGCCTGCGCCAGATGGTCGATGCGCTGTTCCGCGCGACCAGCTACCACGGCGCCTTTCCGCACTTCATCGACGGCACGAGCGGCGCGACGATCCGGATGAACCGCAAGGACGACGCGGCCGATCTGGTCGAGACCTCGTTCCTGCTCATGGGCCTGCTGTGCGCTCGGCAATACTTCAACGAGGACACGAAGGCCTTGCGCCTGCTGCGCGGCGACATCGACACGCTGTGGCACGACGTCGAGTGGAACTGGTTCACGCAGGGCGGGCGCAACGTGCTGTACTGGCACTGGAGCCCGAACAACGGCTGGGCCATGGACCACGAGATCCGCGGCTGGAACGAATGCCTCGTCACCTACCTGCTGGCGGTGGCCTCGCCGCGCCATGCCATCAACCCGAAGGTCTACCACCGCGGCTTCGCGGCCGGCAACGGGTTCATCAACCGAAGGTCGTACTACGGCATCGAGATGCCGCTGGGCATGCCGTATGGCGGACCGCTGTTCTTCACGCACTACTCGTTCCTCGGTCTCGATCCGCGCGGGCTTGTCGACCGCTACGCCGACTACTGGGACCTCAACTGCCGCCATGTGCAGATCAACCGCGCACACTGCATCGCCAATCCGAACGGCTACAAGGGCTACGGCGAGTCGTGCTGGGGCCTGACCGCCAGCGACGACCACAAGGAGGGCTACCTCGCGCATGCCCCCGACGTCGACAACGGCACCATCACGCCCACTGCAGCGCTCGGCAGCCTGCCGTATGCGCCGTCCGAGGTGATGCAGGTGTTGCGGCACTTCCTCGGCGCCTACGGCGAGCGCATCTGGAAAGAATACGGCTTCGTCGATGCGTTCTGCGACCAGCGGGGCTGGGCCGCGAAGACATTCCTCGCGATCGACCAGGGCCCCATCGTCGTCATGATGGAGAACCATCGCACGGGGCTGCTCTGGAAACTGTTCATGAGCGTGCCCGAAGTGCAGGCCGGGCTGCGCGCGCTGGAGTTCACCAGTCCGCATCTCGAGCCGACGCCGCCGTGACGAGACCGCAAGACCCGGCGTTCGAGTCCTGGCTCGAACGGCAAGTGAAGCACTCGGCGACGGAGATGTGCAAGAGCATCTCGCCCGTCGCGATCGTCAAGCACCGCCCCGGTTTCGGCCATACGGTCGCGCCGATCGCCGGCGCCATCGTCGCCTCGCCGGTGCTCGCCGACTGGGACCCGGACCCGGACTACTTCTTCCACTGGTTCCGCGACTCCGCCGTCGTCATCGACGCCCTGCGCCTGCTTCACGCGGAGCGGCTGGTGGGCGACGAAGCCCTGAAGCATCTGCGCGACTTCACCCGCTTCAGCCTGGCGCTGAATCAACTCGACGGCCGCATCGATGTTGCTGCGGCGCCCGACCGCCGCACGCGCGTGGCCGCCGACTTCCTGCAGTTCCTGCGCGAGGACGACGACCTTGCCAGCGCCTACGGCGATGCCGTCGCCATGGAGACGCGCGTGAACCCCGACGGCACGCTCGATGTCTCGAAGTGGACACGTCCCCAGCACGACGGGCCGCCGCTGCGCGCGCTGGCGCTGCTGCGCTGGGCAGCAGGTGGACGGCTCGACGCGCCCTTGCTGGCGGAGGTTGGCGCCCTGATCCGCTTCGACCTCGGCTTCACGCTGCGGCACTGGCGCGAACCCTCCTACGACATCTGGGAAGAGGAAAGCGGTCAGCACTACTACACGCTGCGCATCTCGGCGGCTGCGCTGGCCGAAGGCGCGGTGTGGCTGCAGAGCCTCGGCAACACCGCACTCGCGCGGCGCTGCCGGGAGGAGTCGCAGGCGGTGCTGAACCTGCTCGACGGCTATTGGGTGGAAGGACACGACGCGACGCCAGGCTACTACCGCTCACGCGTGCTGGCGGACGACCGGCCGAGTGCGAAAGACCTGGACATCGCGGTGATCCTGTCGGCGATCCATGGCGTAGGCGCCGGTTCGCTCCCTCTCCCGCCGGGGCGGGAGAGGGAGCAAGATCCTGGTCGACCGAAACACACCGTGGCCGATCCGCGGATGCACGCCACGCTGGCGCGCCTGGACGCGCTGTTCGACGCGGCCTATCCGATCAACCACGGCCGCGCCGCCGGCCGCGGCCCGGCGATGGGCCGCTACGCCGGCGACGTCTACTTCTCGGGCGGCGCCTACTACTTCGCAACGCTAGGCGCCGCCGAGTTCTGCTTTCGCGCCGCGGCGCTGGGCAGCGGCGATGCCGGCCACTGGTTCGAGCGCGGCGACGCCTACCTCGCCGCGGTGCGCGCCTACACGCCCGCCAGTGGCGATCTGTCGGAGCAGTTCGATCAGAAGAGCGGCGCGCAGACCTCGGCGAAGCACCTTGCCTGGAGCTACGCCGCCTTCATCTCGTGTGCCTCGGCGCGCCGCATCGCTGCAACCTTGCGAACGCCGAATCCTCGATGAGCACACCGCCCTCGCGCCGCTCCGAGCTGGTCGTGAAGACCGGCGTCGTCCATCAGCTGGGCGTGTTGTTCGGCGCATGGCGAGCGTCCGCCGTCGCGAACACGCTGGCCGCGCTGGTGGGCGGGATCGTCGTGGCCATTGCGTTCACGGCGTATGGGCAGCTCGCGCTGAATGAATGGAACAAGCCGTTCTACGACGCGATCTCGCGGCGCGACGTGCGCGACTTCATCTGGCAGCTCGGGGTGTTCGCGGTGATCGCGGGCGCGCTGCTGGTGCTGAATGTCGGGCAGCGGTGGCTGGTGGAAACCTTGCAGCTCAAGCTGCGCGAGGGGCTGGTCACCGATCTCGTGGGACTCTGGCTGCAACCGCGCCGGGCGTTCTGGCTCGCGGGCAGCGGCCCGATGGGCGCCCATCCGGACCAGCGCATGCACGACGACGCGCTGAAACTGTGCGATCTGTCGGCCAGCCTCGGGGTGGGTCTGCTGCAGGCAGCGGTGCTGTTCGGCAGCTTCTCGAGCGTGCTGTGGATCCTCTCCAAGGACTTCACCTTGTTCATCGACGGGGAGGATGTTGCCCTGCCGGGCTTCATGCTGTGGGCCGCGATCCTGTATGCAGGCGCCGGCTCGCTGCTCAGCTACTGGGTCGGCAAGAACCTGATCGCGCGCAATGCCGAGCGCTACGCGCGCGAAGGCGAGTTGCGCTTCTCGCTGACCCGCATCAACGAACATCTCGACGACATCTCGCTGGCGGGCGGCGAGGCCGACGAGAAGCGCCGGGTGGCGTCGACGCTGAACGACGTCTTGCACGCCACCTCGCGCGTGGTGCTCGGGCTGACCCACCTCACCTGGGTCACCTCGGGCTTCGGCTGGGTCACCCTCATCGTGCCGACGCTGGTGGCGGCGCCGCTGTACTTCTCGGGGAAGGTGTCGTTCGGCGGCCTGATGATGGCCGCGGCCGCCTTCACGCAGGCGCAGGCGTCGCTGCGCTGGTTCATCGACAACTTCAGCATCATTGCCGACTGGCGTGCCACGCTGCTGCGCGTCGTCGGCCTGCGCGAGGTGCTGGCGTCCGATCTGGAAGCGGCGCAGCGCGGCAGCCGCATCACCTACGCCGAGAGCGAACCCGGAACCCTCGCGATCGAATCGCTCGAGGTGCGCGTGTGGGCCGGCCGCGATCGGCTGGACGCCTCCGATGTGGTCGTGCACGCGGGTCAGCGCCTGCTGATCCTCGGCGCACCGGGCACCGAGAAGACCCTGCTGTTCCGGGCGCTCGCGGGCCTCTGGCCGTGGGGCGCCGGCACCGTGCGCCGGCCCCGCGGCGAGCTGATCCACTACATGCCGCGCGGCACGCCCTACCTTCCCCGCGGCACGCTGGCCGATGTGCTGTGCTATGCGATGGCGTCGCCCCGCTACCCGCGCGAAGCCATGGCGGCAGCGCTGGCCAGCGTGGGCCTGCAGCGGCTGGAGCCCATGCTGAACGAGCCCCGTCGCTGGGAGCAGGAACTCAGCATCGACGAGCAGCACTTGCTGGCCTTCGCTCGCGTGGTGCTGCAAAGCCCGCCCTGGCTGGTGATGGACGAAGCCTTCGGCGCGTTCGACGACGACACGCTGGCACGCCTCATCGACGTGCTGAACGGCCAGCTCGCGCACACGGGCATCGTCCACATCGGCTCGGCCGGCGAGGCGCACGACCGGCTGTTCACGCAGGTGGTGCGGCTGGTCAAGGCGCCGGAGCGCCGCCAGGCGAGGCGGGACGAGGAGTCTCCATGACTGATCGCGCGCGCCGTGCCTTCGTGCTGCTGCTGTTGGCGCTGCCGATGGTGGCGCGGGCGCTGGACTTCGGCTTCAAGGCACCGCACGACCCCGACGATGTCGCCGCGGTGGCCGTGATGCGCGACCTGGCGCAGCGCATCGTGCCGGTCTACCAGGCAGCCGACACCGATGCCTACCTGGCCAACCTGATCGCGCTGCAGATCGTCGGCGGCACCTACGGCGCGGCATACGACAGCAGCAAGCTGCTGCGCAACCGCTACCGGGGCAAGCCGTTCGATGCCCTGGCCCAGCGCGCGGTGCTCGACGGTCTCTACGCGCGTGCGCGCCAGATCGAAGCGCAAGAGCGCATCGACTTCGGCACGGCTTACGCGCGCTCGTTCACGGAGCTGATGCCGTCCCTCGACAACGCGCAAGCCGCGGCCGTCGTGGCGCGGCTGCAGACCCCGCCGGCGCATTACCGCGAGCAGGTGCAGCAAGCCTTCGATCGCTGGCGCGCCAAGGGCAGCATCCCGCAGTCCGACGCCGTGGCGCTCGTGCGCGACTGGCTGGCCTACGAGTCGCGCCGCAGCTTCGCCGTGCTGCTGCCCGAGCTGGTCGCCGCGGAAATCGCTCGCCGCTACGTGGTGGAGGCCGATGTCCTGATCCCTGTGGGCGCGGGTGTCGTCATCCACGCGAGCATGGTCCGGCCCGCCGGCGAGAAGACCGCGAAATCCGCAACAGGCCGCCTGCCGACGCTGCTGCGCTTCACGCTCGACCCCGCCGAGGACGACGCGCAGCGCAGCGCCTTCAAGGGCTATGTCGGCATCACGGCGTACGTGCGAGGACGCACGCCCGACGGCCAGGGCGACGCCTGGCCGTTCGCTCGCAACGACGGCGAAGACGCGGCCGCCGTCATCGACTGGATCACGCGGCAGCCGTGGAGCGACGGCCGCGTTGCCATGCTCGGCGACGGCTACTCCGGCTACGCCGCCTGGGCCACGGCCCGCAGGAAGCCGGCGGCGCTCAAGGCCATCGCGACGATCGCGCCGATGGCGCCCGGCATCGACTTCCCGATGGCCGGGCAGATCTATCGCAACCGCATGGTCCGCTGGGCGCAGGAGCACGCGATGGCCGAGCCGCCGCTTGGCGGCACCGAAGCCGAAACCGACGCTGAATGGCGCGAACGCGAGGAGCGCTGGTATCGCCTCGGGCGCCCGTACTGGGACGTGGACCGCGTCATGATCGGCCAGCGCAGCAGGCTGATCCGCACCTGGCTCACGCACCCGAGCCACGACCGCTACTGGCGCAACTTCCTGCCGTCGCCGGGCCAGTTCGCGCAGGTCGACATCCCGGTACTCCACATCGCCGGCTACTACGGTGCCGAGGCCGGCGCGCTGTACTACCACCACGAACATCTTCGCAACCGTCCGCAGGCCGACACGACGCTGTTGCTCGGCCCCTGGGACGCTCGCTCGATCCGGCTCGGCACGGCGGCAACGCTGCGCGGCTACACGCTCGACCCGGTCGCTCGCGTCGATCTGCCCGAGCTGCGCTACCAGTGGCTCGACCACGTCTTCAAGGGCGCGAAGAAGCCCGCGCTGCTGCAGGCCCGCGTCAACTACCAGGTGATGGGCGCCGACCAGTGGCGCCATGTGCCGATGCTGGACGCGCCCGATCGCCCGCGGCTGCGCCTGTACCTCGACACCCGTCGTCGGGACGGCCCGCACCGTCTGTTGTCGTCGCCGTCCGAAGGCGGCGGCAAGGCGCAACTTTCGGTCGATCTGGCCGACCGCAGTGACGCGCACATCCCATGGCCCGACGCGCTGCGCACCACGCAGCTGCCGACGCGCAACAGCATCCGCTTCGTCAGCGATCCGCTGCCCCAGGACACCGAAATCAGCGGCAGCCTGCGCGGCGAGTTCGACATCACGCCCTCGCGGCAGGACGTGGACTTGAACGTCTCGCTGTACGAGCAGACGGCGAGCGGCGACTACCTGTTGCTGTTCGCGCCGTACGACTTTCGCGCAAGCTACGCCGGCCACCGCATCAACCGCCGGCTTCTCAGGGCCGGCGTGCGCCAGTCGCTCGCGTTCACCGCCGAGCGCATGACCGCTCGCAAACTTGCGGCGGGCAGCCGTCTGGTGCTCGTGGTCGGCCTCAACAAACGCCCCGACCGGCAGATCAACTACGGCAGCGGCAAGGACGTGAACTCCGAGTCGATCGCCGAAGACGCGGCGCGGCCCGTGCGCGTGCGCTGGCATGCGGGCAGCCACGTGGAGCTTCAGACGGGCACGCCGTGAAGCTCCTTCGGGCACGACCTGCACCGACCCGTCCAAGAAATCATTCGGCGCGCCACCGTGCCACGTCCCAAGTGGGGTCAAGCGCGCAGCTGGCGCCGCCCGGGCCTAAGGTCGGCGGCATGCAGTCCGTGGCGCCCACCCATGCTGCGCCGCGCGGCGCACCGGCACCCGGGTTGCTGGCGATCGAGGACCCCCGCGCGCCGCGCGACCACACGAGGTGACCATGGCCCCATCCAACTCTTCCAAGCTGCGCGAAGTGCCCCGCGAGCGCAGCGAAAGCACCGCCGCTGCCGCCGCGGTGGTGCGCGCCATCGACGTCGGCTTCGGGCTGGTGAAATTCAGCTTGCCGGCCGAAGGCGGGATCACGTTCTCGTCATTCCCTTCCATGGCGATTCCCGCTGACGTGAGTGCGGTGCGCAGTCTCAGCACGCGCCGGCGCGACACCTTCGATGTGCCAGTCGAGGGCGCGCAGTACGAAGTCGGCCGGGATGTCGGCCTCGCGCAGGCAGGCGGCAGCTTCGGCCGGGACGTGACCGACGAGTTCTACAAGGGTGCGATCTACGAGGCCCTGACCAAGGGCGCGCTGCGCTACATGGCGGAAGCGGGCGACCAGACGGTGGATGTGCTGGTGCTCGGATTGCCCGTCAACCAGTACAACGACGCGAAGCGGCGCGACCACCTGCGCCAGACCTATGAGCGCAGCGTGGACCTCGGCGACGGCAAGTCGATCCAGGTGCGCAAGGTGGTCGTGCAGGCGCAGCCGATGGGCGGCTACGCCGCGCTGGAAGATCATTTCGACGAAATCAACCAGGTCATCGAGCAGACGGGCGGCGCGCTGCAGCGGCTGCGCTCCGTTGACGACCTCGATGAACTGGCGGTGCTGGTGGTCGATCCCGGCGAGCACACGCTCGACTGGCTGCTGATCCAGCAGGGCAGCATCAACCCGCGGGCGAGCGGCGCGGCCTCCGATGCGGGGCGGCACCGGGTGATCCGCGCCGTGCAGGATTCGCTGGCCGCCGATATCGGCCGACCGCTCGGCCCGGCGGTCGCCCCGCGCATCAACGAGGCGCTGCGCCAGCAGGAGGCGGTCAAGCTGAGCGGCGTGGCGCACGACCTGCAGAAGTACGAGCCGCAGATCATGAGCGTCGTGGAGGATTCGCTGAACCGGATGATCGACGGCCTGCGCGACGCGCACGAGATCATCGACCTGATCGTCCTGGTCGGCGGCCACCCGGGCCGCTACCGCGACGTGCTCAGCCGGCGCTTCCCGTCCATCCCGGTGTTCGTCGCGCCGGAGTCGATGTCCGCCAACGTGCGCGGCTTCCAGATGATCGGCGAGGCGATGGCCGAAGCGGCGTGACGCAGGCGCCCCGCCGGAGTCGCCGATGGCCGTGATGCGGCTGGTGATCGAGGTCGACAGCGAGGTGTACCCCGAACTCCATGCCGGCCTGTCCGCGATCTCGCGGCCCGAGGCGCGGGAGGAGCGGCTGCGGCAGCTGGCAGCCTCCGGCCTGGTGTGGGAGAGCGTGCGCATGCGCGGCACTGCGGTACCCGCGCTGCGGCCGCCCCCGGCTTCGGCGGCGCAGGTGCCGGTATTGCAGGACGTGGTCGACACGGGCCAATGGCCGGTTGTCCCGGACGCGCCGGCCCCGCCGCCGGCGCTGGAGACGCCGGTGCGCCGCACCGGCGCGCGCTCGGCGCGGCTCAAGCGCATGAACGACCGGGGCCTGTTCAAGAACGGGTAGCGCGCCGCTTGGCAGGCGCTCCGTGGCCGTCGACAAGCCCTGAGCCCTAGCCCCTATGTGCGCGCCGAGCCGACGAAGAGTTCGGCCACCGTTCGGCGCAGCCACACGTTGCCGGCATCGACGTTGAAGCGCTCGTGCCAGTGCTGCTTGACCTTGTACGAGGGCATGGGCACCGGCACGGAAAGCAGCTGGACCGGCGCCTGCGAGGCCAAGGTTTCGCCCAGCAGCCGCGGAACGATCACGAGGAGTTCCGTCTGCGCGACGATGCGCGCCACGCCGAGGAAGCTCGGCACGCGCAACACCGCGCGCCGTTCGATCTTGTGCTTTGCGAGCACCTTCTCGACGATCGAGTGACCCGTGCCCGAGGTGGTGACCACGACGTGGCCTTCAGCGCAGAACGCGCGGCGGGTGAGCTTGGACTTCACCCGTGGATGCGCTGTCGCGGCCAGGCAGACGAAGTCCTGCACGAAGAGCGCCTGCTGGTAGAAGCCGGCTTCCAGCGCTGGCGTGAACCCGATGGCGAGATCGACATCGCCTGACTCCAGGCGCCGCCGGCTGTCCGCCCCGATGTTTTCGGCCTCGATGCTCACGCCCGGCGCCACCTGCTGAAGGTGGTTGATGAGCCGCGGCAGCAGCACGATCTCGCTGATGTCCGTCATGCAGATGCGGAACCTGCGCTCCTCCTGCCCGGGGACGAACGCGCTGCGGGTGCCGCGTGCCGTGGCGAGGCGCGCCAGCGCTTCGGCCAGATCCGGATAGATGCGCTGCGCATGCGGCGTCGGCTCCATGCCGCGCGAGGTGCGGCTGAACAGCGGATCGTCGAAATGCCGGCGCAGCTTGCCCAGCGCAATGCTGGCGCTCGCCTGTGCCATGCCGAGCCGCTGGGCCGCGCGCGACACGCTTTGCGTGCGGTACACCTCGACGAACACGCCGAGCCATTCGAGGTCGAGCTTTGCCACCGAACCCTCTATACGAAAACGATATGAGAAGTATCTGCTTTCATGGTTTGACGCAATCTTGATGCGGGTCAATAGTTCGCGGTGGCGCGAGCGCCGAGCCCTGCCGCGCGAGATCACGAAAGAAGAGAGATGCAGTTCCATCTGAATGGCTTCGTCCCCGGCGATCCCCACATCGCCGAACCGTCCGCCCTGGCTGCTGCGCACACCGATGCCGCGCCGACGCAGGTCGACGTGCTGATCGTCGGTTGCGGCCCCGCCGGCTTGACCTTGGCCGCGCAGCTGGCGGCGTTTCCCGACATCCGATGCTGCATCGTCGAGCAGAAGGACGGCCCGCTGATGCTCGGCCAGGCCGACGGCATTGCCTGCCGCACGATGGAGATGTTCGAGGCCTTCAACTTCAGCGAGCGGGTGCTGAAAGAGGCCTGCTGGATCAACGAGGTGACCTTCTGGAAGCCGGATGAGACGCAGCCCGACAGCATCGTGCGCCACGGCCGCGTGCAGGACACGGAAGACGGCCTGTCGGAGTTTCCGCATGTGGTGCTGAACCAGGCGCGGGTGCATGACTTCTATCTGGAGGTCATGCGCAATTCGCCGAGCCGGCTTGCGCCGCATTATTCGCGTCGCCTGCTGGATGTGGCGGTCGATCGCGAGGCGGCGGACTATCCGGTCACCGTGCGCATGGAGCGAACCGACGCCGCGCATGCCGGCCAGGTGGAAACGGTATCGGCGCGCTATGTCGTCGGCTGCGACGGCGCACGCAGCGCGGTGCGCAAGTCCATCGGGCGCACGCTGGTGGGCGACTCGGCCAACCAGGCCTGGGGCGTGATGGACCTGCTGGCCGTGACCGACTTTCCCGACATCCGCTACAAGGCTGCGGTGCAGTCCGCGCAGGGCAACCTGCTGGTGATTCCGCGCGAGGGCGGCCATCTGGTGCGCCTGTATGTGGAGATGGAGAAGTTGAGTGATGCCGAGCGCGTCGCCAACCGAAACATCACGCTCGACCAGCTCATCGCAGCGGCGCAGCGCATCCTGCACCCCTACACGCTGGACGTGAAGGAGGTTCCCTGGTGGTCGGTGTACGAGATCGGCCAGCGCATCTGCGACAAGTACGACGATGTGCCTGGGCAGGAAACCGGCTCGCAGTTGCCGCGCGTGTTCATCGCCGGCGATGCCTGCCACACCCACAGCCCGAAGGCAGGGCAGGGCATGAACTTCTCCATGCAGGACACCTTCAACCTGGGCTGGAAGCTCGCCGCCGTCTTGCGCGGGCAATGCGCACCGGCGCTGCTGCACAGCTACTCGGCCGAGCGCCAGGTCGTCGCGCAGGAACTGATCGACTTCGATCGCGCGTGGGCCAAGATGTTCAGTGATCGCCCGAAGCAGGGTGCCGACGGTGAATCGGGCGGTGTGGACCCGAAAGAGTTCCAGAAGTACTTCGAGCGGCACGGGCGCTTCACGGCCGGCATGGGCACGCACTACCGGCCGTCGGTGATCTGCGGGGAGGCGACTCACCAGCACCTCGCCGCGGGTTTCGTGATCGGCACGCGCTTTCATTCCGCGCCGGTCGTGCGCATCACGGATGCCAGGCCGATGCAGCTGGGGCACGCCGGCAAGGCCGACGGCCGCTGGCGCCTGTATGCCTTTGCGGGCGCGAACGATCACGTGGATGGCGAAGGCGGTGTGCGCGCGCTGTGCAGCTTCCTGGCGCAATCGCCCGATTCACCGGTGCGCAAGTACACCCGCCCGGGCGAGGACATTGACGCGGTCTTCGATCTGCGGGCCATCTTCCAGCCCAGCCACCGCGAACTCGCGATCGAATCCGTGCCGGCCTTGCTGCTGCCGCAGAAGGGGTGCCACGGCTTGCGCGACTACGAAAAGGTCTTCTGTCCGGATCTGAAGAACGGCCCGGACATCTTCGACCTGAGGGGCATCGACCGCGCGCAAGGCGCGCTGGTCGTCGTGCGGCCGGACCAGTACGTCGCCCACGTGCTGCCGCCGGCCGCGCATGCCGCGCTTGCGGAGTTCTTCGACGGCTTCATGCGGCCGAACTGAGGCTTGCGTTCGTGAACGCGCGTGCAGGCTCACGCCGGCGCATGCGCGGGAAAAACCGGGTGGAGCCCCACCGCCGCCGACGCGGAATGGTTCGCACCCAGCCGTGCTGCCGCCATCGGCACCTCGCGCATGCCCAGCCTGCTGCGCGAGGACTACGTGGCGAACATGAACGACAGCCACTGGCTCGCCAACCCGGCGCAGCCGCTCACCGGCTTCCCGCTCCTCGTCGGACCCGAGGGCACCCAGGCGCAGAGCTTCCGCACGCGCCTCGGTCACCTGATCGCGCAGGGCCGCATCGCCGGCACCGACGGCGCCGGGCTCGCCGGCGCGACGGTCGACACCGTGAAGTCGGTGGTGCTGAACAGCCGCGTCTACACCGCCGAATTGTTCAAGGATGAGGCGCTCGCGATGGTCTGCGACACGCCGCCTGCGAACGCCGACGTCGGCGAAGCCTGCACCGTGCTCGCGGCCTGGAACGACACCGGCAACGCCGACGCGCGCGGTGCGCATGTGTGGGATGAGTTCTGGAACCGCGCCAATGACATCGCCGCCGCCGACCTCTACACCGTGCCCTTCGATCCGGCCGACCCGGTGAACACGCCGCGCGGCCTGAAGCCCACGGCGGAGACGGCGTTGAAGACCGCATTCCAGGCGGCGGTGGCCTACGTGAAGTCGACGCCCTGCGCCCTCGATGCGCAGCGCTCGGAATACCTGTTCGCCACCCGCGCCGGCAGCCCGATCGGCCTGTACGGCGGCTGCGGCGGCGTGGGCTACTTCACCATCGCCTGCTCCGACAACGCGCTGGCTGACGGCGGCTACACGATGGACGGCGATCCGAACGGCAACAGCTACATGCAGATCGTTCGTTTCACCGACGGCGGCGGCGTCGAGGCCCACACCTTCCTCACGCACGGCCAGCCCGAGGACACCGCCTTGCCGGTCGCTGCGGCCTACACGCAGGCGTACGCGCAAAAGGCGTGGGTGCGGCAGCCGTTCACCGACAGCGAGATCGCGGCAAGCCCCGGCCTGCAGACGCAAAAGATCAGCGAGTAGGCCTTCACGCGCCCGCGCGGCCCATGCGGTCGCGCGGGCGAGACGCTCGACCGGTGGAGATCGGCGCGCCGCGGTGATCCGCATTTCGCGGACTCGGCGCTATGATGAGAACAATTCTCATCCGCATCTTCGATCGAGATCGGCAGCCGGTGGTCGCATCCACCGGAACGCGCCGCGACGATCCCGATGCACCGCGTCCGTCCGTCATGCGCCTTCACGCCCCCAACCCCTGGCAGATCGCCTCCCGCGTCGCCGCGAGCCTGCTCGGCGGCTATGCGTTCATGTGGGGCTTCGCCACGCTGGGAATTGCTCTGCTGCTGCGCGCCGGCATGCCGTATGACGATGCGCAGACGCTGGCCTATCTGCTCGCCTTCCTGGTGTTCCTCGCGGCGTTCTGCTGGTCGTTCGCTGCGGCGAGCGTCAGGCGTGTGTGGATCACGCTCGCCGCAGGCGGTGCGGTGATGACAGGCGCGGCCTGGCTGCTCACACGAACGCTGGCCTGAGCGGGCCCGGCACCCTGATCGACGGAGTTCCGCATGTTCCAGACCTTCCGCCTTTCGATGACGTGGCTGCACACCTGGTTCGGCCTGGTGCTGGGCTACGTGCTGATGATCGCGTTCTTCTTCGGCACGCTGTCGGTGTTCGACCGCGAGATCGACCGCTGGGCGATTCCCGAGACGCGCTTCGAGCCGCAGACCATGCCGTCGTTCGACCAGCTGCTGATCCCCATCTTCAAGCAGATCGCGCCCGAGGAAGAAGAACTGGAAGCGGCGCGCGAGCGTGTCGGTGGCCCGCTGCCCGAGACGCTGCCGCTCATGAACTGGAGCGCCTACACGACGCACCGCGACCCGGTGGTCTCGCTGTTCGCCGAGTACGCCGTCACCAACAACCCGGGCGATCCGGACGACCACGTGCACGGCCACGTGACCATCGATCCGCGCTCGGGCGAGGTGCTGCCGCACGACCGCCTGAAGATCGGCAGCGAGTTCTTCTATCCGCTGCACTACAGCCTGCACCTCGAATGGAAGAGTCTCGGCTACTGGATCGTCGGGCTGGCGGCGCTGGTGATGCTGGCGGCGCTGGTCAGCGGCGTGGTGATGCACCGCAAGCTCTTCCGCGAACTCTTCACCTTCCGGCCGAAGAAGCACACGCAGCGCAGCACGCTCGATCTGCACAACCTGACGGGCGTGGTGGCGCTGCCCTTCCACTTCTTCTTCGCACTGTCGGGCCTGACGATCTTTGCCGGCATCTACCTGCCGTTGTCGCAGACGATGTACGAGCCGCTGGCCATCGCCCATGCCAAGGCCGAGGCGGCCGAGCGGGGCCTCGCCTACAAGCCGGCCGGCGTGGCGGCGCCACTGGCGTCGGTCGATGCCATGGTGGTCGAAGCCAAGCGCCGCTGGGCCGCGCGCGGCATGCCCGGCGAAGTGGGCTTTCTCTCGATCAACCACGTCGGCGACATCAACAGCTACGTGAGCATCTACCGCGCGGGCAGCGACCGCGTCACGCTGGTGGGGCAGGCCGTGCACTTCGCCGCACCGACCGGCGAGGTCATCTACGAAGCGCCGCCGCCCAGTACCGTCTCGGGCATCAACGATTTCCTCACTGGCCTGCACCTGCAGCACTTCGAGCACTGGCTGCTGCGCTGGTTCTACGTGCTGGGCGGCCTGGCAGGCTGCGCCTGCATCGCCACCGGCTTCGTCTTCTTCGTCGAGAAGCGCAAGCGCCAGCATGCGAAGCAGGGCTCGGGTGCGAGCCGTTGGTTCGATGCGCTGGCCGTCACCTTCGTCACCGGCATGCTGATCGCCGTTGCCGCGATGCTGGTGGCCAACCGGCTGCTGCCGACGAGCCTCGACCACCGCGACGCGTGGGAGAAGGGCGCTTTCTGGTCGGCCTGGGTGCTGGCCTTCGTGCACGCCGCCGTTCGCAGCGCGTCGGTGCTGCAGGCCCGCATGTCGCCGGCCTGGCGCGAGCAGTGCTGGGCCGTTGCGGCACTCGCGGCCGCCGCGGTGCTGCTGAACTGGATCACGACCGGCGACCACCTGCTGCGCAGCCTGGGAACCGGCTATTGGCCGGTGGCGGGGCTGGACCTCGCGCTGCTCGCAAGCGCTGCGCTCTCTGTGTTTGCCGCGAGACGACTGCGCCGCCGCGAGCGGGCCGGATCACCGGCGAAGAAGGTATCTGCCGAAGCGGCCGTGGCCGTGGAGACGGCCCGTGCCTGAAGCGCTGATGCTTGTGATGGCCTGGCTCGCCACGTTGGCCGGCATGGGCTGGTTCGCGCTCGCCATGGAAGCGCACTGGCAGCAGGTGTGCGGCGGCGGCACGCCGCCGGCGGGACTGCTGCGCGTGCTGGGCGCGGCGGCGCTGCTCGTCTCGCTGATGCTGTGCCTCGCCGCCGACCATGTGTCGACGGCCGCGATGGTGTGGGTGTTGATGCTGACCGCCGCAGCGCTGGCGGTGGCCTTCACGCTGAGCTGGCGGCCCCGGGTGTTGGCGCCACTCGCTGGCAGGGTGGGCGCCGCACAGCGCCGCTGACGCGTCTCAGCCGGTATTGCGCAAGCCGGCCGCCACCCCGTTGATCGAGATCTGGATCCCCCGCTGGATGCGGTCGTTCGCCGGGTCGCCCTCGCGTTGCTGCCGATAGCGCCGCATCAGTTCCACCTGCAGGTGATTCAGCGGGTCGAGGTAGGGAAAGCGGTGCTCGATCGAGCGCGCCAAGGCCGGGTTCGAGGCCAGGCGCTGCGCCTCGCCGGTGATGAGGGTGAGCACATCGTTCGTGCGTTCCCATTCGGCGCGGATCAGCGTGAAGATGCGCCGGCCCAATTTCTTATCTTCGACCAGCTCGACATAGCGCGCCGCGATGCCGAGGTCGCTCTTGGCCAGCACCATGTCGAGGTTGGACAGCAGCGCGCGAAAGAACGGCCACTGCCGGTGCATGCGCCGCAGCAGCGTGAGGCGTTCGTCGTGCGTCGTCTCGTCGGCCAGGAACGATTCGATCGCCGAGCCGAAGCCGCACCAGCCCGGCAGCGCCACGCGGCACTGGCCCCAGCTGAAGCTCCACGGAATCGCGCGCAAGTCCTCGATGGCGCGGGTCGCCTTGCGCGAGGCTGGGCGTGAGCCGATGTTGAGCTCGGCGATCTCGCGGATCGGCGTGGCGCTGAAGAAGTAGTCGGTGAAGCCGGGCGTCTCGTACACCAGCCGGCGGTAGGCCGCGAAGCTCGCGTCGCTGATGGCCTGCGCCGCGTCGAGAAAGCGCTGCGGCGCGCTTTGCGTCGGGTGCAGCAGCGTGGCTTCGAGCGTGGCGGCCACCAGGGTTTCGAGGTTGCGTCGGCCGATCTCTGGGTGCGCGTACTTGGAAGCGATCACCTCGCCCTGCTCGGTGAGCCGGATCTGCCCGTTCACCGTGCCGGGCGGCTGCGCGAGGATGGCCTGGTAGCTCGGGCCGCCGCCGCGCCCCACCGTGCCGCCGCGGCCGTGGAACAGCCGCAGCTTGATGCGTTCGGCGGGTTTGGACGAAGCGTTGAGCGCATCGAACAACGCCACCAGCGCGACCTCGGCGCGGTACAGCTCCCAGTTGCTCGTGAAGCTGCCGCCGTCCTTGTTGCTGTCGCTGTAGCCGAGCATGATGTCCTGCTCGCCGCCCGAGCGCCGCATCATCGCGGCGACGCCGGGCAGTTCGTAGTAGCCCTGCATGATGGGCGCGGCCTGGCGCAGGTCGTCGATGGTCTCGAACAGCGGCACGACGATCAGCTCGGTGCGCGCCGAGGCGTCGAGCGTGCCGTGCATCAGCCCCACTTCCTTGAGCAGCAGCAGCACTTCGAGCAGGTCGCTCACGTCCTCGGTGTGCGAAATGATGCAGTGGCGCATCGCATCGCGGCCGTAGCGCTGGCGCACCACGGCGGCGGCCTCGAACACTGCAAGCTCGCTGCGCGCGTGCTCGCTGTAGTCGGCGTTATGCACGCGCAGCGGTCGGGCGTCGTTCAGCAGCCGCACGAGCAGCTCGCGCCGTGCCGCTTCGTCCAGCGCCGAATAGTCGGCCTCGATGCGCGCCGCCTTCAGCAACTCGGTCACCACCGCTTCGTGCTTGTCCGAACTCTGGCGCAAGTCCACCGTGGCGAGATGGAAGCCGAACACCTGCACCGCGCGCATCAGCGGCTGCAGGCGCGTGGCGGCCAGTGCTTCGGCGTGGTGCGAGCGCAGCGAGGCGTCGATCACGCGCAGGTCAGCCAGCAGTTCATCGGCCGCGGCATACGGGTTCTGCGGCGCCACCGCATGGCGCAGCGCCTCGCCGCCGGTGAGCGTGTGCAGCGTGGCCGCGAGCCTCGCGTAGATGCCGATCAGCGCGCGGCGATAGGGCTCATCTTCGCGGTGCGCGCTGTGGTCGGGCGAGGCGTCGGCCAGCGCACGCATCTCGGGCGTGACGGGCGCGAGCAGGGCCGAGATCGACAGCTCGGCGCCGAGATCGTGCACTTCGGTGAGATAGAAGCGCAGCGCCGTTTCGCTCTGCCGCGCGAGCGCCATGCGCAGCGTGTCGGCGGTGACGAAGGGGTTGCCGTCGCGGTCGCCGCCGATCCAGTTGCCCATGCGCAGGAAGGTGGCGATGTCGTGGCCGGGCAGGGCGGATTCGATCTCGCGGTAGAGCTTCGGAATCTCGCGCAAAAAGGTCGTGTGGTAGTACGACAGCGCGTTCTCGATCTCGTCGGAAACGGTGAGCCTGGACGTGCGCAGCATGCGCGTTTGCCACAGCTGCGTGATGCGCGCGCGGATCAGCGCCTCGTTCTGCGCACATTCCCGTTCGGTCGGCAGGATGGCGCGCTGTTCCAGCAATGCGGCGATGGCGCGTTCGGCGTCGAGGATGCTCTTGCGCTGCACTTCCGAGGGATGCGCGGTGAGCACCGGCGAGATGTAGGCGTGGTCCAGCATGCGGGCGATGTCGACGGCACGGATATCGGCGCGCGCCAGGCGCTCCAGCGTCATTCCGAGCGAGCCTTCCTGCTGGTGGCCCTGGCGCTCGTGGTGCTCGCGGCGGCGCACATGGTGGCGGTCTTCGGCGATGTTGGCGAGGTGCGAGAAGTAGCTGAAGGCGCGGATCACACTCACCGTCTGGTCGCCCGAGAGGTTCTTGAGCAGCCGGTCGAGCGCGCGGCCGGCGGAGGCGTCGCTCTTCAGGCGATACGCGACAGAAAGCTGGCGAACGCGCTCCACGAGTTCGTAGGCGGGCTTGCCTTCCTGCTCGCGGATCACGTCGCCGAGCATGCGGCCGAGAAAGCGGATGTCTTCGACGAGCGGCCGGTTCTTCTCGGCGGCGTCGTGCTGTGGGGTGCGTCGGGGCATGGTCGGAGGGCGAAGCGAAGGCGCGTGGATGCTAGCGCGCGTGAGTGCAAGGCCTTGCACTTGGCGCGAGAAAACCGCCTGCTAGCATCCTTGCGATGAGCCGACCCGTCACCATCGCCACCCGTGAAAGCCGCCTCGCGCTCTGGCAGGCCGAGCATGTGCGCAAGCTGCTGCAAACGCGCTTCGGCCTGCAAGTCGAGCTGCTCGGCATGACCACGCGCGGCGACCAGATCCTCGACCGAACGCTCGCCAAGGTGGGCGGCAAGGGCCTGTTCGTGAAGGAGCTGGAAACCGCGCTCGAAGAAGGTCGCGCGGATCTGGCCGTGCATTCGCTCAAGGACGTGCCGATGGACCTGCCGCCGGGCTTCGAGCTCGCGGCAGTGCTGGAGCGCGAAGACCCGCGCGATGCCTTCGTCTCCAACCGCTTCGAGTCGCTGGCCGCCTTGCCGCAGGGTGCGGTGGTCGGCACCTCCAGCCTGCGCCGCGTCGTGCAGTTGCGGGCGCTGCGGCCCGATCTGCGCGTGGAACCGGTGCGCGGCAATCTCGACACGCGCCTGCGCAAGCTCGACGAAGGCGGCTACGACGCCATCGTGCTGGCCGCGGCGGGGCTGATGCGTCTCGGCCTCGAAGCGCGCATTCGCTCGCGCTTCACCGTCGAGCAGATGATTCCCTGCGCGGGCCAGGGCGCGCTCGGCATCGAGGCGCGTGCCGATGCTGCGGCCTTGCTGCAGCAGCTCGGCAGCCTCACGCACCAGATGACGTCGCTCGCCGTGCAGGCCGAACGTGCCGTCTCGCGCGCGCTGGGCGGAAGCTGCAGCATGCCGCTCGCGGCACATGCGGTGTGGCAGGGCGAAC
The DNA here is from genome assembly GCA_036676235.1 of Rhizobacter sp. Classification (GTDB taxonomy): domain Bacteria; phylum Pseudomonadota; class Gammaproteobacteria; order Burkholderiales; family Burkholderiaceae_C; genus JAKFDI01. The sequence goes on from JAKFDI010000103.1 coordinate 213,377, forward strand.
GGCTCGCGCTGGCTGCGGCACTCGGCCATCCGTTGCTCACCGCGTCACCGCTGCTGCGCGTGAACCTGAGCGAAACCGTGGCCTCGGCCGAGGCCGCGCGCGCCATGGGCGAGCGGGCCGCGGCCCTGCTGCGCGCGCAGGGCGCGGCCGACTATCTCGCCGCAGCCGCGGCGGGTTGAGCACCGCGTCCATGCAGGTCCTCGTGACCCGGCCGCAGGCGCAGGCCGCGGCGTGGGTGGCGCGGCTGGCCGAGCGCGGCATCGCGGCGAGCGCGCTGCCCTTGATCGACATCGCAGAGCCGGCCGATCCGGCGGCGGTCGATCGCGCCTGGCACTCGCTCCCTGCGTGCCGGCTGGTGATCTTCGTGAGCCCGAACGCGGCCGAGCGCTTCTTCGCGCATCGCCCCGGCGAGCGTGCGTGGCCGGACGATGTGCTCGCGGCCGCCGTCGGCCCAGGCACCGCGCAGGTCCTGCGTGAATGCGGCGTGCCGGTTGCAGCCGTGGTCGAGCCCGCCGCCGATGCGGCGCAGTTCGATTCCGAATCGCTGTGGCTGCAGTTGCGGCATCGCGACTGGTCCGGCACCAAGGTGCTGATCGTGCGCGGCGATGGCGGACGTGCGTGGCTCGCCGACATGCTCACGCAACACGGCGCGCAGGTGCAGTTCGTCTGCGCGTACCGCCGTCTGCCGCCGCGCTTCGACGACGAGCAGCAGCATCGCCTCGAGGCGGCGATCGCCCAGCCGGCGCAGCACCTGTGGTTCTTCAGCAGCTCGGAGGCCATCGATCACCTCGCTGCAGCGCGCCCGGCCGCGACATGGCAAGGCGCGTGTGCGCTCGCTACCCATCCGCGCATTGCCGAGCGTGCGCGCCAGCAGGGTTTCGGCAGCGTGCACACCTGCCGGCCCAGCCTCGACGCCGTGGTCGCCTGCATACAATCGATCGCATCGTGACCCTGCCCACCAACGACGCTCTCGCCCTGCCGCCGGTCGAGCCCGAATCCACCGCGGCGCCCGCGCACACTGCTCCGATTTCCCGTCGCGCGCGCTGGTTCTGGGCCGGCGCCGGCCTGCTGGCCGCGCTCTCGGTGGCCGGGCTCGTGGTCGCGTGGATGGCGCAGCAGCGCGTGCATCAGCTCGAACTCGAACTGGTGCGCCGCCAGCAGAACAGCCAGAGCCAGTCGACCGAAGCCAACGTCATCGCCAAGCAGGCCGAGGAGCAGGTGCGCGAGACCGCCGCCAAGGTGGCGTTGCTCGAAGCGCGCGTGGCCGAGGTGGCGCTGCAGCGCAGCCAGCTCGAGGAATTGATCCAGTCGCTCTCGCGCTCGCGCGACGAGAACATCCTCGGCGACGTGGAAGCCGCCATCCGCGTAGCCATGCAGCAGACGGCCATCAGCGGCAGCGCCGAGCCGCTGGTCGGCGCGCTGCGCCAGGCCGACGAGCGCCTCGCTCGCTACGACGAGCCACGCCTCGAAGGCGTGCGCCGCGCCATCGCGCGTGACCTCGACCGCGTGCGCGCCGCCGCCGTGGCCGATCTGCCCACGCTCGGCATCAAGCTCGACGAGGCCGTGCGGCTGGTCGACGAACTGCCGCTCATCTCCGTGGCCGAGCCGCGCCGGCAGGCACCGGCCGCTGCTGCCGCGCGTGCCCGCCAAGCCAGCGCGCCGGCCGATGGCGGCCCATCGTGGCTGCGCGGCTGGAACGACGCCTGGAGCGCCGTCACCGAACGCATCTGGTCGGAAGTGAAGTCGCTGGTGCGCGTCACGCGCATCGACCATCCCGAGGCGATGCTCGTCGCGCCCGAGCAGGCGTACTTCCTGCGCGAGAACCTCAAGCTGCGGCTGCTGACGGCGCGGCTTTCGCTGATGAGCCGCCAGTTCGACACCGCGCAGGCCGATCTGCAAGGTGCGCTGCGCACGCTGGAGCGCTACTTCGAGAAGGGCTCGCGCCGCACCGTCTATGCGAGCGAGCTGATCCGCCAGGTCGCCGAGCAGGCGCGCCACGGCGGCGTGCCGCGACCCGACGACACACTGGCCGCGCTGGCCGCCGCCGTCGCGGGGCGCTGAGGCATGCGCGCGATCGTCTGGTTCCTGCTGCTGTTTGCCGTCGCGGTCGTGGCCGCCACCACCTTCGGCACGAACGACGGGCTGGTCAGCATCTATTGGGGCAGCTGGCGCATCGACACGTCGCTGAACCTGTTCCTGCTGGCGCTCATCGGCACCTGCTTCGCCATCGTCACCGCCATCCAGGCCATCGGCTCCTTCACCGGACTGCCGCGGCGCGCACGGGCTTGGCGCGTGGCGCGGCGCGACCGTACCGCACAGGCGGTGCTGCGCGAGGCGCTGGCGCAGTATTTCGGCGGTCGCTACAGCCGCGCGCAGAGCGCCGCGCAGCGCGCGCTCGCCATCCAGGCAGACACGCCCGAACTCGGGCAAGACAACGAGTTCACCGTGCTCGGCCATCTGCTGGCCGCCGGCAGCGCGCATCGCATGCAGGACCGCGCGACGCGCGATGAGGAACTCGAGCGCGCATTGCAACTCGCGCGCGGCAGTGCTGCCGCGCGCCCGGCCGAGGAGGGTGCACGCCTGCTGGCTGCCGAATGGGCCATCGACGACCGCGACGCGACGCGCGCTCTGGCGCTGCTGGCCGACCTGCCGCCGGGCGTGGCGCGCCGCACGCACGCGCTGCGCCTGAAGTTGCAGGCCGCACGCCTCGGCCAGCATCCGCAGGAGGCGCTGAAGACCGCGCGGATGCTGGCCAAGCATCAGGGCTTCTCCAAGGAGGCGGCACTCGGCCTGCTGCGCTCGCTCGCGCTCGAATCGCTCGACGCCGCGCGCGACATCGATCAGCTGCGCCGCATCTGGCTGCAGTTCGACACGGCCGACCGGCGCGATGCCGTCGTCGCTGCCGGCGCGTCCACGCGCGCCGCCGCGCTCGGCTCGCCGGAGGAAGGGCGCGTCTGGATCAAGCCCTTCTGGGACCACCTCGACGACCTGGGCGCCGATGACCGGGCCATCCTCTGCGAGGCGCTCGTCACCGTGCTCGCCGGCATCGGCCCCGAGTGGTTGCCCAAGCTCGAAGCCGCGGCCCAGAGCTTCCCGCGCGAGGGCGCGGTGGCCTACGCCGTCGGCTGCGCACTCGCCGAGCGCCAGCTCTGGGGCAAGGCGCGTCCGCTGCTCGAAACCGCCGCCACCGACGCCGCGCTCACCCCGGCTGCACGCCGCCACGCCCTGTTGCGGCTGGCACAACTCGCCCAGGAACAGGGCGATGCCGAGCAGGCCGCCCGCTGCTACGAGGCCGCGGCACGGCTTGAGTAGCTCATCGAGTACCTGCTATACTTGTGGGCTACGCGGCTGTAGCTCAGCTGGATAGAGTACTTGGCTACGAACCAAGGGGTCGTGGGTTCGATTCCTGCCAGCCGCACCAGAACATCAGTTCTAGATCAACGGGTCAGCTCCACAAGAGCTGGCCCGTTTTTCTTTGCTCGGGAGACGCGGGGGGCTGGCGTTCGGACCTCTGTCGAGGACGGTGATCGCGGCGTAGATCGTGCGCCGCGTCGGCGCGGGTGCGGTGTCCGCGGACACCGTCTCCACCGGCCACCGGCAACGCGGTGGCCGGTCGGTCGCTGGTGCTAGTTCACGCAGGCGAAGGAGGCCGCCGAGTCGACATCACCCGCGCCCTTGTACTGCGGCCACTTCGGGTAGTCGCACAGCGGCCGCGTGCGGCCGGGCACGCCGGCGGTGTCCGTCGTCACCTGACCGCTCGGCGCCACGCCTTCTTCGGCCCACTGCTCCAGCGCCGTGAGCGAATCCCAGGTCGCGTTGAAGACGGTGCTGACGGCATGGCCGTAGCCGGGCACCTCGTAGTAGCGCGCGAAGCTGTCCACGTAGGCTGGCCCCATCTGCGCCTGCAGGCGCTGGTAGTACTGCTCGGTGGCACGCGAGCTCACCAGCACGTCCGACAGGCCGTGCGCGAGCAGCAGCTTGCCGCCGCGCGCGGCGAACGCCGAGATGTCGGTGCTGGTGTCGAGCTGGGTGCTGAGCTGGCTGAGGCGGCTCGCCCACGGGCCTGGGTTCTCCGGGTCGAGCGACAGCGAATCGAAGGCGGGATCGTGCGTGACCATGTGCTTGATTTCCTGGTCGAGCATCCTGCTGATGTACGGCGCCGTCGCTGGCATCGGCATCGTGGGCTGCGTGGTGCCGAAGGCGAGGAAGGTGACGGTGGGCTGCAGCGGCGAGGGGTTCGTCGTGATGCCGAGGTCGGCGCCCCACACGTTGTAGCCCGGGTACTGCGTTTCACCGCTGGCCAGCGGGAAATTGAAGCGCGTGGGCGTGTCGATGGTCTTGAGCGCCGTGATCTGCGCGTCCGACAGGCAGGTGTCGCCCGTATCCGCGCCGCCAGCGCAACGCAGGGGTGCGCCGTTCACCATCGCCACGGTTGGATCGAAGGTGGCGTTGCATCGCACCTGGTCGCTGATGAGCCCGTCTTCCACGCCGTCGAGCGCATCGCAGGTCTCGAGCGCCGCCTGCAGGACGAGCGCGCGCTTGGGCGTGTTCGGATAGGCGCCCGGCTGCGCCAGTGCCCGGTTCATGCGGTGGCCGCCGAGCTGCGCCGCCAATTGGTTCCAGGCCGGGTACCACGCGATCGCACCGTCCCAGTCGGCCGGCCAGCGCTGGATCGACTCCAGCGCCTCGCGCCCGCCCGTCGAGCCGCCGGCGAAGTAGGACTTCGTCGCGCCGTCAACGCCATAGCGCGCCTTGACCAGGAACATCGCCGCATCGCGGGTCTTCTTCAGGGCGTCGCCACCGAAGTTGCGCACCGCTTCCTCGTTGGCGCCGAAGGAGCCGTCCAGCGATCCCAGGGCGTTCGCCTGGTGGCCGGAGTCGCTGGCAAACGTTGCGTAGCCGCGGCCGAGCGGTGTGGGCTGGTCGGTCGGGCCGGCCGGCACGTTGCCCGCCACGTTGGGAATGCTGCCGTCGAATCCGCCGCCGCCGAACATCACGACCTTGGTGTTCCAGTCGGTCGGCAACGCGAGTCTGAACAGGATGTCCGGTGCGTCGGGGTCCACCGGCGCGATGCTGGCGTTCACCAGGCAATGCTCGGGAACGGCCGCTGCGCCGGTGCCGCTGGCCGCGACGACTGCCGCGGTCGTCACGGTCCCGCCCGTGGTGGGAAGGCCGATGTCAGCCGCCGCGATCGACATGCCGGCCAACTGCTCGCAGGCCAGCGGCGTGGCAGCCGGGGTTTCCGGGGTTCCGCCGCCGCCACCGCCGCATGCCGCCAGCATCGTGGCCACGACCGCGCCGCCCAACGTGAAGGCGCCGCCTTGTTTCGTCATCATCATCTTGTCTCCTGGTTGAAATTCCAGCTCGTGTGGCTGGTGGACAGAGGTCGAGAGGCTTCCCTCTCGACCTTTCAGCTCACGCCCCGATGTCCAGAGCGTTCGCTGCACGCGCCTTGGCCAGTTCCAGCCGGTACTGGGCCCAGCCCGAATCCGGAACCGTCTCGCCCTGCCGGGCCTTGATGTGGTCGAGGCGTTCGCGCACCGCGCGGGCGGCATCGGCCGCGTCGCCGATGAATACGCCGTTCGTCATCGTGATGTGTGCGCATTCGAAACTGCCCGCGCCCGCGAGAAGAATCATTCGCGTGGGGGCGTCGTCGCCGACCAGCGCCACCAGGCCGGGGCTCACGTTCTCGGGCCGGAGCTGGGCCAGCTCGTCGGGCGTCATCACGCCGTCCGTCATGGCGGTGGCGGCGCTGGGCGCGAGGCAGTTGACGCGGATGTCGTACTTCGCGCCTTCGAGCGCCAGCGTCTGCATGAGGCCCACCAGGGCCATCTTGGCGGCGCCGTAGTTCGACTGGCCGAAGTTGCCGTACAGGCCCGACGACGAGGTCGTCATGACGATGCGGCCATGGTTCTGCGTGCGCATGTGGCTCCACGCGGCCTTGGTGCAGTGGACCGCACCCATCACATGCACGTCGAAGACCGCGCGGAAGTCCGCAAGCGTCATGTTCGCGAAGGACCGGTCGCGCAGGATGCCGGCGTTGTTGACCAGGATGTCGATGCGGCCCCACGTCGCCACGGCCTTCGCCACCATGGCCTCGACCGCGCCGGGGTCGGCAACGTCCGCGCCGTCGACGAACGCTTCCCCGCCTGCGCGAACGATCTCGTCCGCGACCGAGCGAGCCGGCGAGCCGTCGCCGTCACCGCCAAGGTCGTTCACGACCACGCGCGCGCCGTGTCTTGCGAGTTCCAGCGCGTGCGCGCGGCCGAGGCCCCGGCCCGCGCCGGTGACGATGGCGACCTTGTCCTGAAGCGATTTCTTCACTGTCTCGTTCTCTCTGCTGGTTTGAAAGTGGTGCGCGTTGCGGCTATTGATGGGAATACAGCGTCGTGCCCTTGGCGAATCCCTTCGCGCGAAAGATCCACGAGCCTTCGCCGCCGTCCGCGTCGTTGGTGAGGATCACCATCTCGTTCGTCCCGGGAACGAAGCCGACGCTGGTCGTTCGCATGTTGTGGCCCGCCTCCCGCTTGGGCACGAGGATCTGTCCGATGGCGATGCCGTTGCGGTTGAACGCGAGCACGCGCCCCTGCGAATACATGGCGACGTAGACGTTGCCGTCGCTGTCGGAGCGCATCGAGTCGGGCGCGAAACCGTTGAAGTGGTAGGGCACGGCCGTGCCGAAGGGCGCGATCGTCGTCGGGCCCGCCAGCTCCACCTTGTGCAGGCGGCCGGCGCTCAGTTCGGTGGCCCACAGTTCCTTGCCGTCGGGGCTGAGGCACACGCCGTTCGCGATCGCCAGGTGTTCGAGTACCGGCGTGATGGTCTTCAGGTCCGGCGCGACGTAGTGCACCCCGCCGATGGGGCGAGTGGAGCTTCCGCGGAAGTCGGTGAAGTAGAAGCCGCCCGCGGCGTCGAACACCAGGTCATCGGGCAGGTAGCCGGCGCTCGCCGGCACGACGGTGGTGAGGCCGCTGCCGTCCGGATGAAGCCAGAAGACGCTGCCGGTGTCGACGAAGTTGCCGAGCCCGGCGACGAAGAGGCGGCCGTCCTTGTGGATGGCGATCCCTGCTGAGCCGAGCTTGTTGGCCGGCAGCACCGTGCTCAGTGCCTTGCCCGGTGACAGCTTGAAGATCGTTCCGCCGAACACGTCGACGAAGAACAGGTTGCCCTGCCTGTCGAAGGCGGCGCCCTCGAGTTGCAGGCCGCGGTCGGACACCTGGAAGTAGGGCTGTGCGGTGACGGTCTGCAGCCCGCGCTCTGCCGGCGGGATCGGAAACGGTCCCTGGATGTCGGGTGAGTAGGCGAGCGCCGCGTCGCTTGATCGGCGCGACGCCGGCTCGGCGGCGCCTGCGAGCGGCACACCGATCAGCGCGAGCGACGAGCCCGCGAGGCTGCGCAGACACGAGCGCCGGCTGAGGTCGGCCCGCGAACGGCCGCTGATATCGAAGGCGAGATGCCTGGCCATATCGGCTCCTGCGGGCGCGCCATCGGGGAAAGGTCGGCGGGGCCCAAGTCCCTGCAGGAGTGTGCGAACCAGGCGGCGGCTGCATCAATGGCAGCGGCTGCCACAGCGCGGGCCGATCGAATGGCAGGTAGAGCCATAGCGACAGGAACCGTTGAAGCTGAGCCTGTCGAAGGACGCGCGCTCGCAGAGAGGCACTTCGACAGGCCCAGGACGCACGGGCACTTCGACAGGCTCAGTGCGAACGGGTGTTGTTGTCAGACCGCTGAACCTCACCCACCCCGTTCGCCCTGAGCTTGTCGAAGGGTCGGGCTGAGCCTGTCGAAGCCCCGGTGTTCGCCGAGAGGTACTTCGACAAGCTCAGTCCATTCGACAAGCCCAGGACGCACGGGCACTTCGACAGGCTCAGTGCGAACGGGGTGGGTGGCGCGCAGGTTCTTGCGCGAGTCGGCATGAGACCGCCGCGCGTGGCGGCGGTCTTTGCAGCGCCTACTGCTTGGCGACGGGTGCTGTCGGTCCGGCCTTGTGGCGGTCCTGCCCGCCGCCGCCGAGGCTCCACAGACGCAGCGCCATGTGCAGTTCGAGCGCGCGGCTGGCGCTGCCCCAATGACCGACCAGATCCTCGATGTGCGCAAGCCGCTGCCGCACCGTGTTCACATGAATGCCCAGGCGCTGCGCGGCCACCTTCGCGTTCTGGTTGGCCTCGAAGTAGCACAGCAGTGTCCACGCGAGGTCGGAGCCGCGCTCCTCGTCGCGCGAGGTCAGCACGCCGATGGTTGCCTGCAGGAACGAGGCGAGACTGGTCTGGTCGTGCGTCTCGAAGAGCGTGGAGTACAGCGCCAGGTCGTTCTGGCCGACGATGTGCCCCTCGATGCCGATGCGCCCGAGCACCGGCAGGGCTCGACGCAGCGTGGCATGAAGCGGTGGAATCTCCGCCGGCGTCGCAATGGGCCTGGACAGGACACCGCGAAAGTCGGCACCGAACTGGCAGGCGATCTCCGCCATCGTGCGGCGCACGTCCTCGGCCTTCGTGGTCGCGCACAGGATGACCAGCACACCGTCGATCTCGTCGAACAGCGCGTCGGGCAGGGGCTGGGTCAGGCGCATCCGCCGCGCCGCGTAGCCGGTCGTGGGATCACCCATCTCGAGCAGCAGCAGGCTGGTCGGCTGCGCGAGCTGGATGCCGAAGCGCTCGGCGCGTTCGCCGAGCAGGGCCAGGTCGTCCTGGCGGGGAGACACGAGCGAGCGCAGCAGCGTCGCCGCGTCCCGGCTCTTCGTGGCCTCCATGCGTTCGCGCGACAGCAGCACGATGCCGACCACGCTGGTGCAGCGCTCGAAGGTGCGGATGGTCATGGCCTCGAGCGGCTCCTGCCGGAACAGCAGCACGGCACCGAGCACGTCATGGCCGCCGATGACCGCGTTCACCCGGCATGCTTCGCCGTTCGCTTCGTAAGCCAGCACGGAGCGCCCCATCTGCCGGCTCTGGCGCAGCGCATGCGCCAGCTCGATGCTGTGGTCGCCGTGCGGCGCGTAGGCGCCGGCGCCCGTGCCTGCGTAGTCCGGTGCCGCGCCGCGCGCGATGACCTGGGCCGCCTCGTCGAGCACCAGCACGCTGCCGCCCATCAGCGTGGCCACCGATTCGCACAGCGTGGCAAGCGACGCGCCCTTGGCCAGCAGCGAGGTCATCTGCTCGTGTGCGTCGGCCGCGGCCTGCACGTTGCGGGCATGGCGCTCGAGCTCGGCGCGTGCCGACTCGGCGCTGCGCAGCGCGGCGCCCGACTGCTCGAACGCCATCGCGTTCTTGATGGCCACCGCCGCATGGGTTGCGAGCGTGCACAGGACAGAGATGTTGAGTGCCGTGTGCGTGCGGTGGTAGCGGTCGGCGACGAACAGCAGGCCGATCACCTCGTCTTCCCACAGCAGCGGCACGCCCACGAGCGCCGCGATGCCTTCGTCGCGGAAGGTTTCGTCGAGCTTCGGGTCATGCGCGAACCGGTTGTCGTGCAGGTAGTCCGGCGTCGTGAACGGCAGGCGCGTCTCCACCACCAGGCTGGCGGCGCCGCGCGGGCGCGCGGCGACCATGTTGCCGGTGCCCTTGGACAGCGCACCGTCGACGGCCAGCACATGGAAGGCGGCGAGCTCGGTGTCATAGGCCGACAGCCAGGCCACTTGCGAGCCGAGCAGATTGCGCGCCCGGGACACGATCATGCGCAGCAGCTCCTTCAGGTCCAGGCGGCCCGACAGGTCGCGCGCCGACTCGATCACCGCGAGCATGCCGCGCTCGCGCTGCTGCCACAGGTCGAGCCGGTTGTGCACGGCCATCGCCATGCGCACCGTCTCGACGAGGCCCGATTTCGCGGGGCATTGCTCCGCGAGCCGCTCGGCCTGCTCGAGCCGCACCGCCAGCTCATCGGCCGGCGCTCCCTGGTGCAACAACTGAACGAGATCGCTGGCGATCCGCTCCGTCGTGTCCGCACTCACCACGCTTGTCATCACTGCTCCTTGGACATCCGTCGTCGGCTGCGATGAAGCACCACGCGGCCGGATCAGGGCATCGGGGTTTCCACTGCGTCACCTGAGCACATCGGGCGGCGTCGCCTGGTGTGCCGCCCGGACATTGGTTTGGCGCCGGCGCTGACTGACAGTCTCGCCACCCGCCGCATCGTCGCGGCAGACATTCATGAGGACCGCAGGAACCCCGCATGGCCATTCTCGATTCCGTTCGACCCGCACCCGGTTTGCGGGTGCTCATCACGGCAGGCGCCGGGGGCATCGGTGCGGTCATGGCGCGCGCGTTCAGCGAAGCCGGTGCCGTCGTGCATGTGTGCGACATCGACCGGGCAGCGCTCGATCGCCTGTCGGCAGAGCATCCGGCGATCTCGACCAGCACTGCCGATGCGTCCATCGCGCGCGACGTCGATCTCGTGTTCGACGATGTGCGCGGCACCCTGGGCGGGCTCGACGTGCTGGTGAACAACGTCGGCATCGCCGGGCCGACCGGCCCCATCGAAAGCCTCGACGCCAGCGCCTGGGAGCGCACCGTCGCCGTCAACCTGAACAGCCAGTTCCTGTTCACGCGCCGCGCGGTGCCGATGCTGAAGGCGTCGACGGCCGACCCGTGCGTCATCGCGATGAGCTCGGTCGCCGGCCGCCTTGGCTATGCGCTGCGAACGCCGTATGCCGCCACCAAATGGGCCGTCATCGGGCTGATGAAGTCGCTGGCCATCGAACTCGGGCCTCACGGCGTGCGCGCCAACGCGATCCTGCCCGGCACGGTGGCCGGCGAGCGCATGAGCGGCGTGATCGCCGCGCGCGCGGCCAGCACCGGCGCGACGCCCGAGGCGACGCGCGAGGAATACCTGCGCAAGACCTCGCTGCGGCGCATGGTGACGGCCGAAGACGTGGCCGCCATGGCCCTGTACCTGTGCTCCCCCGCGGCGCGCAACGTCACGGGGCAGGCCATCAGCGTCGACGCAAACATCGAATACCTCTGACCGCGTACCTATCACCCACAACGATCGAAGGAGACATCACATGTTCACGTTCCGCAAATTGATCCTCGCCGGCGCGCCGGTGTTCGTGATGCTGACGGCCCAGGCCGCGCCGGTGAAGATCGGCATGGTGGAGACACTCTCCGGCGCGCAGGCCTCCTCGGGCCTGGCCTACCGCGCCGGGGTGCGCTACGTGATCGACAGGGTCAACGCCGCCGGCGGCTGGAACGGCGAGCCGGTGCAACTGGTCGAGTACGACAACCAGGGCGGCCCGGCCGGCGCATCCGACAAGCTCAAGGCCGCCATTGCGGATGGTGTGCACATCGTGGTGCAGGGCTCCTCCTCCGCGATCGCCGGCCAGATCACCGAAGACGTGCGCAAGCACAACCTGCGCAACCCCGGCAAGGAGATCGTCTACATCAACGTGGGCGCCGAGGCGCTGGAACTCACCGGCGAGAAGTGCAACTTCCACCACTTCCGCTTCGCCGGCAACGCGCAGGTGCGCACCAAGGCGCTGGTGCAGGCAATGAAGCAGGCCAACGCGCTGGGCACCAAGGTCTACGCGATCAACCAGAACTACTCCTGGGGCCAGGACATGGAGAAATCCATCGTCGAGTACGCATCCGCCGGCGGCTACACCGTGGTGGAGAAGACGCTGCACGACGTGAACAAGATCCAGGACTTCGCGCCCTACGTCGCCAAGATCAGCGCCTCCGGCGCCGAGACGGTGCTCACCGGCAACTGGTCCAACGACCTGCTGCTGCTGATGAAGGCCACCAAGGCCGCGGGCCTGAAGGCGCGCTTCGGCACCGTCTACCTCGACCAGCCGGGCAACGTGTCCAATGCCGGCGAGAACGCGCTGGGCCACTTCATCGCGCACGCCTTCAACCCCGAGGCCGGCGGTGCCGAGGGCGAGAAGTTCGTGAACGACTACAAGGCCAAGACCGGCCACGTGCCGGTGTTCGTGGAGCCGCAGACGGTGTTCGCGATCGAGATGGTGGCCGATGCGCTCAAGCGCACCAAGCCCGAGGGCGGCAAGCTCAATGTCAATGCCTTCGCCAAGGCGCTGGAAACCGGCAAGCTCGACACCCCCGTGGGCGCATGGAGCATGCGCGCGGCCGACCACCAGGTGCAGCTGCCGATGGTGGTGTCCATGGTGAGCAAGGACGCGAAGTTCAAGGCCGACGGCACCAACATGGGCTTCAAGCCGGTGAAGGTGTTCAGCGCCGAAGAGGTGAGCACGCCGGTGCAGGCGGCCTGCAAGATGGCCCGCCCGGACTGATCGGCTGACGACCGGCCCGCTGCCGCCATGGACACCCTCGTCTTCTCGCTGCTCAACGGCGCGATCTACGGCCTGCTCCTGTTCATGGTGTCGGCGGGCCTCACGCTCATCTTCGGGATGATGGGCATCCTGAACTTCGCGCATGCGTCGTTCTACATGCTGGGCGCCTACTTTGCCTATGCGCTGCAGGACAGCCTCGGCTTCTGGGGCGCGCTGGTGGCCTCGCCGATCCTGGTCGGGCTGGTGGGGGTCATCACCGAGCGCTACTTCCTGCGGCGCGTGCATCACCACGGGCATGCGCACGAACTGCTGCTGACCTTCGGGCTGGCGTTCATCATCGCCGAGGTGGTCAAGCTGTTCTTCGGCAACTTCCCGGTCAACTACCGCATTCCGCCGTCGCTGGACTTCGCCGCCTTCACCATCGGGCGCGCGAACTACCCCGCGTATCGCGTGCTCATGGGTGCAGTCGCCATCGGCATGTTCGCCGTGCTCTACCTGCTGCTCACCCGCACGCGGGTCGGCATCGTGGTGCGCTCGGCGATCTACAAGCCGCGCATGGCCGAGGCCCTGGGGCACAACGTGCCGCTGGTGTTCATGGGCGTGTTCGGCGTGGGTGCCGCCCTGGCGGGGCTTGCCGGCGCGGTGGCGGGCGCGTTCTACACCACCAATCCCAACATGGCGATCGAGCTTGGCGTGCTGGTCTTCGTGGTCGTCGTGGTCGGGGGTCTCGGTTCGCTCGAAGGCGCGATGCTCGCCTCGCTGCTGATCGGCGTGATGACCTCGCTGGCGGTGGCGATCGACGCAACGCTCGCCGACCTCTTCGCGCTGGCCGGCGCACGTGAGTGGGCCGAAAGCGCCGGCGGCATCTTCACGCTCAAGGTCTCCAGCCTCGCCGCCACGCTGCCCTTCGCCCTGATGCTGCTGATCCTGCTGGTGCGCCCGCGCGGCCTGCTCGGCGAGAAGGCTTGAGGCCATGAAACCGAACCTGATGTTCATCGGCGTGGGTGTCGCACTGCTCGCCGCCGTCCCCTTCCTGCTGTCGCAGGGCCTCGTGAATGCCGCGATCCAGATGCTGATCGCCGCGCTCTTCGCCTGCGCCTACAACGTGCTGTGCGGCCAGGCCGGCATGCTGTCGTTCGGCCATGCGGCGTACTTCGGCGTCGGCGCCTTCGCGACCGTGCATGCGATGAACGCCTTCGGCGGCGCCGGCCTGCTGCCCACGCCGCTGATGCCGCTGGCCGGCGCCGTGACGGGGCTGGTGTTCGGTGGCATCGCCGGATGGTTCGCGACGCAGCAGACCGGCACGTACTTCGCGATGATCACGCTGGCGATTGCCGAGCTGATGCACGCGCTCGCGCCGCACCTGAAGTCGCTGTTCGGCGGCGAAGCCGGGGTGTCGTCGATGCGCATGCCGTCGCTCGGATTCGACTTCGGTTCCACGACGCAGGTCTACTACCTGACGCTCGTGTGGGTGCTGGTGTCGCTTGCGCTGCTGTACCTCTACACGCTCACGCCGCTGGGCCGCCTGGCGCTGGGTCTGCGCGAGAACGGCCACCGCCTGCGCTTTCTCGGCTACGACGTGCACCGCATGAGTGTGGCCGTCTTCGCCATCTCGGCCATGTTCTCGGGCGTCGCCGGCGGCCTGCAGGTGATGAGCAACGAGGCGGCGAACTACGTCGTCTTCGATCCGGCCGTGTCGGCCGCCGTGGTGCTCAACACCTACATCGGCGGGGTCAAGGTCTTTCTCGGCCCGGCGCTCGGCGCCTCGCTGATGACCTTCTTCGGCTACACAGTGTCGGATCTCTCGCGCTCCTGGCTGCTGTACCAGGGCGTGCTCTTCGTGCTGGTGATGATGTTCATGCCGCAGGGGCTGGCGGGCCTGTTCGGCCTGGCGGGCGGCCTGCGCCGGCGCTTCGGCACGGCGGCGCTGCTGCCGGTGCTGCTGCTGTGCGGGGCGGCGGCGGTGCTGCTCAGCGCGGGCACGGCCTTCACCGTGGAAATGCTGCAGCGCGTGTTCTCGCAGGACTACCGGGCGCTCGCCGCGGCGAATCCGGCCGGATGGCCGGCGATCACCCTCTACGGGGTGGCCTGGGCGCCGCTGGCGTTCACCACCTGGCTCGTGCCCGTGGCGCTGCTGGCGCTCGGCGCCGGTGCCGCGGTGCTCGTGCGACAGCGGCTGCGCGCGCTGCATGCCCGCGGCACCTCGGTCGGTGCGGCGGCGGAAGCCGGCGTGCCGGTGCGGAGTCCGGCCGCATGAGCGCCACCATCCTCAGCCTGCGCGACGTGCGCAAGTCCTTCGGCCAGACCGAGATCATCCGCGGCGTCAACCTCGAGCTGTACGCGGGCGAGCGCCATGCGCTCATCGGCCCGAATGGCGCGGGCAAGTCGACGGTGTTCCACCTCATCTCGGGCAATCTCACGCCGACCGCCGGCGAGATCAGCTTCGACGGCCAGCGCATCGACGGCCAGTCGCCCCAGGCGATCAACCGGCTGGGTCTCGCGCGTTCGTTCCAGATCACCAACATCTTTCCCAAGCTCTCGGTGTTCGAGAACCTGCGGCTCGCCGTGATGCGTCCGCACGGCCTGCAGTACACCTTCTGGCGCTTCATCGAGCGGCAGGCGCGCATCCGGGAGCAGACCGAGCGCCTGCTGGAGCAGGTGCGGCTGCAGGCTCGCGCCTCGGCCATCGCCGGGGAGATGGCGTACTCGGAGCAGCGCTCGCTGGAGATCGCGATGACGCTCGCGTCCGATCCGAAGGTGATCCTGCTCGACGAGCCGATGGCCGGCATGTCCAAGGAGGAGACGGCGTACACGTCCGAACTCATCCGCACGGTGACGCAGGGCCGCAGCCTGTTCATCGTCGAGCACGACATGGAGGTCGTGTTTGCTCTTTCCGATCGCATCAGCGTGCTGGTGTACGGCGAGGTGATCGCGACAGGCAGCCCCGAAGAGATCCGCGGCAATGCGGCGGTGAAGGAGGCCTATCTCGGCGAGGAGGTGGAGGCATGAACGCGGCCGATGCGTCCTTGCTGCGCGTGAGCGACCTGCACGCCCACTACGGCAAGAGCCACATCCTGCACGGCGTGAGCTTCGGCGTGGGCCGCAACGAGGTGGTCAGCCTGCTGGGGCGCAACGGCTCGGGGCGGTCCACCACGATGAAGGCCGTCATGGGACTGGTGCCGCCCACCAGCGGTGACATCCGGCTCGACGGCCGGGCGCTTGCCGGTGCGCGGCCGTACGCGGTCTGCCGCGCCGGTATCGGCTACGTGCCGGAAGAGCGCGAGGTGTTCGCCAACCTCACGGTCGACGAGAACCTGCGCATGGGTGAGCAGCGAGCGGCGCCCGGCGCCACGCGCTGGACTGTCGAGCAGATGTTCGACTACTTCCCGCGGCTGAAGGAGCGTCGCAACACGCGCGGCGGCAGCCTGTCCGGCGGCGAGCAGCAGATGCTCACGATCTGCCGGTCGCTGCTCGGCAATCCGCTGTTGATGCTGATCGACGAGCCCACCGAAGGGCTGGCGCCCAAGATCGTTGTCGCCGTGGCCGACTGCATCCGCGACATGGTCCGCCACGGCGTGTCGGTGGTGCTCGTCGAGCAGAAGCTGGCGATCGCGCTGAAGGTCTCCACGCGGGTGTGCGTGATGGGGCACGGCCAGATCGTGTTCGAGGGCACGCCACAGGAACTGACCGCCAACGAACGTCTGGTGGCCGAGTGGCTGGCCGTGTGACGGCATTGAACTTCAAAGGTGAGGAGGCCGCGTGGCCCAGACCCGAGACAAGGTGATCATTTCGTGTGCAGTGACGGGCTCGGTGCATACACCGACCATGTCGCCGTACCTCGCACTCACGCCTGACGAGATCGCGCAGCAGGCCATCGACGCGGCCGAGGCGGGCGCGGCCATCCTCCACCTGCATGCGCGCGATCCCGGCGACGGGCGGCCTACCGCGGACCCGAAGGTCTTCGACCAGTTCGTGCCGCGCATCAAGGCGGCGACCGACGCCGTCATCAACATCACCACCGGCGGCAGCACCCGCATGACGCTGGCCGAGCGCCTGGCCTATCCGCTGCAGGCGCAGCCCGAGATGTGCTCGCTCAACATGGGTTCGATGAACTTCTCCATCCACCCGGCGGCCCGCAGGATCCAGCAGTGGCGCCACGACTGGGAGAAGCCGTACATCGAAGGCATGGAGGACCTCATCTTCCGCAACACCTTCCGCGACATCACCCACATCCTGAAGGTGCTCGGCGATGAATGCGGCACGCGCTTCGAGTTCGAGTGCTACGACCTCGGCCATCTCTACAACCTGGCGCACTTCGTCGACGAAGGCTTGATCCAGGGCCCGCTGTTCATCCAGAGCATCTTCGGCATCCTCGGCGGCATGGGGCCGGACCCGGAGAACCTGGTGGTCATGAGGACCACCGCCGACCGGCTCTTTGGCCGCGACAACTACCGCTTCTCCGTGCTGGGCGCCGGGCGCCACCAGATGCCGCTGCTGACAATGGGCGCCGTCATGGGTGGCAACGTGCGCGTCGGCCTCGAAGACAGCCTCTACCTCGGCCGCGGGGAACTCGCGAAGTCGTGCGCGGAGCAGGTGCGCAAGATCCGGCGCATCCTCGAGGAGCTGTCTCTGGAGGTGGCTACGCCCGATGAAGCGCGGACCATGCTCGGCCTGAAAGGCCGGGACGCGGTCGCGTTCTGAACGGCCATGGGACTTGCTGCCAATAGCGCCGTGCCCACCCTGCGCGCGAGACGATTCAAGCTGCCGAGGGCGTGGTTGCCCGATCTTTCGATCGGTCGGCGCCTCGCCTTGGGCTTTCTCGGCATGGTGGCGCTGCTGGTGTGCGTGGCGGCCGTCAACACGTTCGCGCTGCATGCCGCCGATGCGCGCCTGCGGCGCATCGTCGACGTGCACAACGCCAAGGTCGACCTCGCCACGCGCATGCTTGATCAGATCAACGTGATGGCCGTGCAGGTGCGCTCCATCACGCTGATGTTCCTCATGAAGAACACGCAGGACGAGTTCGAGGCCTTCGAGGCCGCCCAGGTGAAGTACCTCGAACTCGAGCGGACCCTTGCAGCATCGATCGACCAGGGTGATGGCAGCGCCCGCGAGCGCGAACTCATGGCCGCACTGAAGGCGGGCGCCGCGAAGACCTTGCCGCTGCTGTCGGAGGCGGTCAAGGCCGGACGTGCCGGCGCGCAGCTGAGCGCGGTAACGATCCTCACGGAGCAGGTGTTGCCCAGCGAGACCGCATGGCGACAGACGGTCGACGCCATGGTCGAGACCGAGCGCGCGCTCAGCCACCTGGCGTATGTCGACTCGCAGGCCGCGCAGCGGCGGGCGCTCGCCGTCAGCGGGCTGTTGGTCGTTGCTGGAGTCATCCTCGGCGGCTTGATCGGCTGGCGCATCACCCGAAGCGTGAAGCACCCGATCGAGCAGGCGATCCGCGTGGCCGAGCGCATTGCCGAGGGCGACCTGAGCGCGAAGATCCACGCGGCCTCGAACGACGAGATCGGCCGCCTGCTGCAGGCATTGGGCGCGATGCAGGGCCGCCTGCACGACCTGGTCGGCCGGATCAGGGAGTCGGCAGGGCATCTGGGCATGGCCAGCGCCGAGGTGGCGAGCGGAAACCGCGACCTGAGCCAGCGCACCGAATCCGCCGCGACCAGCCTGCAGCAGACGGCCGCGTCGATCGAGCAACTGACCGGGACGGTGCGGCACAGCGCAAGGGCGGCCGGCGAGGCGAACGAGCTGGCTTCGTCGGCGTCGGCAGCGGCGGCGCGCGGCGGCGACGTGGTGGGGCAGGTGGTGTCGACCATGGCCGACATCCACGCCAGTTCCGAGCGCATCGCCGCCATCACGGCGGTCATCGACGCCATCGCGTTCCAGACCAACATCCTCGCGCTCAACGCGGCGGTGGAGGCGGCGCGCGCCGGCGAGCAGGGGCGCGGGTTCGCGGTGGTGGCCGGCGAGGTGCGCAGCCTCGCGCAGCGTTCGGCCGAAGCGGCCCGGGAGATCACGGCCCTCATCGGCGGCTCGGTCGAGAAGGTCGAAGCAGGTTCGGCGCTGGTTCGAGCTGCGGGCGCCACGATGGAAGAGATCGTGACGAGCGTCGGGCGCGTGACCGACACCGTGCAGGCGATCACGCTGGCGGCGACCGAGCAGTCCGCGAGCATCGAGCAGGTGCACTCGGCCGTGGTGCACCTGGACGGCATGACGCAGCAGAACTCGGCGCTCGTGGAGCAGTCCGCGGCCGCCGCCGAAAGCCTGAACCAGCAGGCGCTGCGGCTTGCAGGCCTGGTGTCGAGCTTCCGCCTCACCGAACAGGTCCCGGCCTTGCAAGACGCCGCCGCTGCGGCGTAGCGCCCCCCGGCGCGACAACGGAGAACGCCATGAGAGTTCGGAAGTTGACTGCCGCCGTCTGCCTCGCCTGGCTGTGCTCGGCGGGCGCGCTTGCCCAGCAGGACCGCACCGTCAAGATCGCGGTCATCGACCCGCTGTCGGGGATGGCGGCCGTCACAGGCCTGAACCAGCTCAAGACGGCCGAGTTCTTCGCCGGCATCCTGAACCGCAGCCGCGGGCTGTCGGATCCGAAGTTCGAGGTCATCGGCCTGGACAGCAAGCTCCGGCCCGACGAGGCGGTGGCCAGGCTGCACGACGCCATCAGGCAGGGCGCGCGCTATGTCACGCAGGGCAACGGCTCGTCGGTTGCGCTGGCCCTGTCCGAAGCGGTCTCGGCGCACAACGCGCGCAACCCCGGCCAGGAGGTGCTCTACGTCAACCAGGCGGCCATCGACCCGATCCTCACCAACGAGAAGTGCAGCTTCTGGCACTTTCGCGTCGATGCCGACGTCTCGATGCGCATGCAGGCGATCGCGGCCTTCGTGAACGATGAACCCGCCATCCGCCGCATCTACCTGCTCAATCAGGACTACTCGTTCGGCCGGCAGGTCTCCAAGCTCGCGAAGGAGGCGATTCATGCCAAGCGTCCGGACGTCGAGATCGTGGGGGACGAGTTCATTGCGCTATCGCGCATCCGCGATTTCGCGCCGCATGTCGAGCGCATCAAGGCATCGGGCGCTGACACGGTCATCACGGGGAACTGGGGCACCGACCTGAGCCTGTTGGCGAAGGCTTCGGTCGAGCAGGGCTACCGGGGCCGGTTCATCACGTTCTACGGCGACCGTGCCGGCACCCCGGAAGCCTTTGGCGCTTCAGGCGTCGGGCGGGTCTACGTCGTCGCTGCCACGCACGTCAACATGGGTGGCATGGCCAGCCTGCTGTCGCTGCGCTTTCGCCAGCAGTACCAGGAAGACCTGCAGTCCTTCCATGTGGTCTACAGCCTGATGCTGATCAGCGAAGGGATCAGGAAGGCGAGGTCGACCGATCCGGTCAAGGTGGCGGCGGCCATGGAGGGGCTGAGCTTTCAGGGGTTCAGCGGCCAGATGACCATGCGCGCGCAGGATCACCAGATGCAGCAGCCGATGTTTCTGCT
This sequence comes from Rhizobacter sp., assembly GCA_036676235.1. GTDB lineage: Bacteria > Pseudomonadota > Gammaproteobacteria > Burkholderiales > Burkholderiaceae_C > JAKFDI01. The sequence goes on from JAKFDI010000103.1 coordinate 233,110, forward strand.
GGCGATGGGCAAGACAGGCGCGGAGTACTTCTTCGGCCTGGAGAACACCGAGTACACCCTCATTCCGGAGAAGCGCTACGAGGCGGCCGTGGCGAGCACGGCCAGCACCTGCCGCATGACGCGGCCGGCGCAGGCGCCGGTTGCCGGCGCGGCACCGGCGACATTGAGCCGGCGCTGAATCGACACTGAGCCGACACCGAGCCGACACCGAGCGGCCCCGCCTTCCTCGCGGGAATATCGCCCGCACTGGCAACAGCCCCGCGCATGAACGCGCGGGGCGGCTCCATCACTGCACCGAGATCGCCTTGGCCGCCGGCGTCGCGTCGAAGCGCAGCACCGCCGGCCACTCCGGCCACGTGACGCCCAGGGACGGGTCGTTCGGATCACCCGTCAGCGCGAAGGCGCCGATGCTGCGCATCATCGCGTCCGACAGTGCCAGCCGGCCCGGCGCATTGGCGTCGCTGTTCACAAAGTTGGAAAACAGCGAAGGCCCGAAATTGCCGAACAGGAACGGCAGGTCGAAGGCATGCGCGGCGCCGAACACTTCGTTGAAGGGTGCGGGCTCCTCATCCCAATCGAAGCGGTAGGCCCAGATCTTCTGCTCCGCGTTGGTCTGCAGCGCGGCCAGCACGCTGTCACGGTTGGGAATGAACCAGTGCTGGTTGATGTAGTCCGTCGTGGCATCGAAGCCCGGATAGGGCGCGGTGGTCGGGAGGAACTGCGCAGGGATCCAGTCTGCGACCGTCATCGCCGGCGCGGCATTCGGGTCGTAGCTGAGCGCTGTTGCGAACACCACCGGATCGGTCAGCGCCGGGTTCCGGCCCGGGGCGAGGCCGAGCCAGGGAAACGTCAGGGCCGGGAACAGCTTGATCTCGTCCCGTGTGTTGCCCGCCAGCACAGGCACCTTCAGGTAGCGGCCCGCCTTGATCTCCGTGGTCGGGTTGAGCGGAAGCACCACGCCATCAGGGATGGGATTGGCGCCGCCTTGTCCGGCAGGTGCGAGCTTGGTCACCACCGTGTTCAGCACCTGATCCACGCTCTGGCTGCGCAGGTAGTCGGCGATCTGCGTCGCGCTGCGAGTGGCGATGTAGGTGGCCGCAGCCGTGGTGTCGGCGGCAAGGCCATCCGCGACCACCAGATGGGTCAGAAGCGCATTCGCCCGGGTCTCCCAGACCGATTCGTCCAACAATGATTGAACAAACCAGTTCTGCCCGCCCGTCTGCGCGGCCAATGCCGGCGGCACGTCCACGTCGCGCGCGATGCCGCCGCTGATGGGAATCAGGCGGTGAACCAATGCAGGATTTGCGTCGACGACCAAGGGCATGGTCATCAGCGCCCAGACATTGACCGCGCCCGCCGACTGCCCCATCAGCGTGACCTTGCCGGGATCACCACCGAACCCGGCGATGTTCTTGCTCACGAACTGCAGCGACTTGACGAGGTCCAGCAGCGCGAAGTTGCCCGAGTCGTCCTGCGCGTCGCCAGTCTTGAGCTGCGGCAGGTTCAGGAAGCCCAGCACGCCCAGCCGGTAGTTGACGGTGACGACGACGGCGTTGGCGGTCTTGGCCAGCACGGCACCGTCATACACCGGGTCGGCGGTGTAGCCGGTGATGTTGCTGCCGCCATGCACGAACACGATCACCGGCAGACCTTGCTCCGTCGTCGCCGGTCGCCATACGTTGAGGTACAGGCAGTCTTCGGAGCCCACCGGTTGACCGAAGCTGGTGCCGATGGTGGCGTCGTACTGGTTGTTCAGGCCCGGGCCATAGATCCGGCCCGATGACGCGCACGCGTTGCCGAACTGCTGCGTGGTCTTCGGGCTCGTCCAGGGCTCGATGTCGGCCGGCGCCTTCCAGCGCAGCGCGCCGACGGGGGCCTCGGCGTAGGGGATGCCCTTCCAGGCGTAGGTGCCGCTGGTCGCCGAGTCGTCGCTGCCGATCACCACGCCGAGCGTGGTCTGGCGCTGGGTCGGCGGCGGCTCGTCGCTGCCCCCGCCGCACGCGGTCAAGGTGAGGGCGGCCAGCGCGATGCATGCGCCACTCCGTGGGGTGAGTCGAGCCATGATGTCTCCGTTTTCGTTGTGGGTCGAAGCGGAGAGTCTTGGCTCAAGGCCGGCGGCCTTCAATATGAGGCGCGCATATCTCGCGCCGGCTGGCGGTGTGCTGGCCCTCCACCGCACAAACCCCGAGTCGCGTTACTCCGCCGAGACCTGTGCGGCTGCCTTGTCGGCATCGAAGACGATGCGAGAAGGCCACGGGCGCCATGTCGTCCCGAGTGCCCTGTCGTTCGGATCACCATCCCGAGCGAAGGCACCCAGGCTCTTCATCATCACTTGCGACAACGCGAGACGCCCCGGGCGATTGGCTTTCGTGAACGAGAAGTTCGCATAGAGCGAAGGCCCGAAGTTGCCGAAGACGAAGGGCAGGTCGAAGGCGTGCGCCGCGCCGTAGATCGCGTCGAAGGGCGCCGGCAGTTCATCCCAGTCGAAGCGGTAGTGCCACACGGCCGCCTGCTGCGACTTCAATGCGTTCAGCATGTCGTCGCGGATGGCGCCGAACCAGATGCTGCCCAGCTTGTCGCTGCGTGCGTTGAAGCCGGTGTCCGGCGCATCGACCGGCAGGTAGCGGGCGGGAATCCATTGCTCGACGGACGTGGCCGGCGGCGCTTCGGGGTCGTAGCGCAACGCCATCTCGAATACCGCCGCGTCGTTGAGCAACCGGCCGCTCGCGCCGCCGAGATCCGGCCGCAGCGCAAAGAGCTGCGGGAAGAGCTTGGTTTCGTCGCGCGTGTTGCCGGCCAGCACGGGCACCTTGAGGTACTGGCCGGAACGAACGCTCTGGATCGGATCGGCGGCGACGACCCAGCCGTCGGGGATGGGGTTCGACCCGGACATGCGCCGCGCCGCCAGCCGTGTGTGGACGGTCGCGAGCAGCGTGTCGGCGGGTTTCGCGCGAAGGTACTCGGCGAGCTGCTGCGGCGTGCGCGCCGCGATGAACGACGTGGCGGCCGCCTCGTCTTTCGCCGTCCCGTCGGCGATGAGCGATTCGGCCAGCAGAGCCTGGCCCCGCGCCGCCCAGACCTTCTGCGGCAGCACGCCGGCGATCGAGCCGGGCGGCAGGGTCGCAGCAGTGGAGAGCCCGCCGCTCAGGGCGATCAGCCGATGAAAGAGCGGCGCCGGTCGCGCGCTGACCATGGGCGAGGTCATCAGTGCGTACACATTGACCGCACCCGCCGATTCGCCCATCAAGGTGATGCGCTTCGGGTCGCCGCCGAAGCTCTTGATGTTGGCCTGCACGAACTCCAGTGCCTTCACGATGTCGAGCAGTGCGAAGTTTCCGGAGTCGGCTTGCTTGTCGCCGGTTTTGAGCGCCGCAAGGTTCAGGAAGCCGAAGACCCCGAGCCGGTAGTTGACGGAGACGACCACGGCATCGGCGGTGCGTGCGAGCGTGCCGCCGTCGTACACCGGGTCGGCGGTGTAGCCGGTGATGTTGCTGCCGCCGTGCACCCACACGATCACCGGGCGCGGCGTGGCCGAAGAGGCGGCCGGCGCCCAGATGTTGAGGTACAGGCAATCTTCGGAGCCGAGCGGCTGGCCGAGCGTCTTGCCGATGGTGGCGTCGTAGCGGTTGTTCAGCCCCGGCCCGTAGAGGCGGCCGGTCTGCTTGCAGGCAGGGGCGAACTCCGTCGCCGGCCGCGCCGAGGTCCAGCGTTGCGGATCGACCGGTGGCTTCCACCGCAGCTCGCCCACGGGCGCTTGGGCGAACGGCACGCCCTTCCAGCTGTAGGTGCCATTGGCGGCAGAGGCGTCCGCGCCCGAGACGGGGCCGAATGTGGTGTCTCGCGTCGTGGCGGGCGCCCCGCCGGAGAGGTGAGTACAGGCCTGCATCAACAGCAGGGTGACGACGGTGCAGGCACGCATCGCCGACGAGCGCGCAAGTGTTGCCATGGCCGCGTCACCCCACGGTGATGTTCGCGGACCGGATCACCTTCGCCCACTTCTGCGCTTCCGAATCGATGAAGGCGGCGAACTGGGCCGGCGTGCCGCCGCGCGGCTGCAAGCCCACCGCTTCGGCCCGCTGGCGGATCGTGGCATCGGCCAAAGCCGCGTTGGCGACCTCGTTCATGCGCTGGATGACCGCCGCGGGTGTGCCGGCAGGCGCAACCAGCCCGTACCAGCCATAGCCCACGAGATCGGGGAAGCCCAGCTCGCGGAACGTCGGCGCCTCCGGGTAGACGGACGTGCGCTCCTCCGTCGCGACCGCGAGCACGCGCAGCTTGCCGGCCTTGATGTGCGGCATGGCGGTGGCGATGGACGTGAGCGTTGCGTCGATGCGCCCGGCCAGCAGTTCCACGTAGGCGCTCGCATCGCCGCGGTAGTGGACGTTCAGGCCCTTGACCTTGGACGAGATGAACAGCAGCTCGGCCGTCAGGTGCGGCGCCGAGGCGGCCCCGGGCGACCCGAAGGTCAGGCCGTTGGCTTGCGCCTTGCCGTACTTCAGGAGATCGTCAAGCGTCTTGAAGGGCGAACTCGCGTTGACGATCAGGAACAGCGGCGCGATGGCCGTGCTGATGATGGGTGCGAAGTCACGGCGCACGTCGTAGGGCAGCTTGGGGTACAGCGCCTCGCCGATCGCGATCGGCGCGGCCGCATGCAGCAGCACGCTGCCATCGGCCGGCGCATGCGCGACCAGTTCATTGGCGATGCGGGTGCCCGCACCCACCTTGTTCTCCACCACGAAGGGCTGCCCGAGCTTCTGCTCGAAGTACTCGCTCAATATGCGCGTCAGGATGTCGCTGGCTCCGCCGGCGCCATAGGGCGAGACGAGGCGTACTGGCCGGGTGGGCCAGGCTTGGGCGATGGCGGGCAGGCAGGACGCGCCGAGCGCGGCGGCAGCGGCGCCCAGAAGATGGCGGCGGTGGATGGTCATGGCGATGTCTCCTTGTTGTGGTGGTGATGTCAGATGCGGCGAATGGGCGGGTACGCATAGCGGTACTCGAGGTGTGCGGCGCGCGGCTGGTACAGCCGCAGCACCACATAGAAAGGCTCGTCGGCCGGTGCCGGCAGCCAGTTGCTGCCGGTCCCTGGGTCGCCGGCCTGGATGCGGATCGCGAGCGCGCCGTCGGCCTCCCAGCGCAGGCCCGGCGTGCGGTCGCCGATGGAGTAGCGCTGGATGGGGTTGGCCACGAACAGGCAGTCGCTGCGGCGATACATCGTGAGCGACCAGAACGCATCCACCTGCGGCGCGGCGCCCGGTGCGAAGCGCAGTTCGTAGGCGTGCCGGCCGCTCAGCGCTTCCCCGTCGGCGTCGACCTCCGCCGTCGGGTACATGGCTTCGTCCATGCCCAGCGCGCCGATGAGGTTGCGCGCCACGCGGGCGCGGGTGATGAGGTCGTCGCCCCAGTGCGTGCGCACCGTCACCGGGATGGCCCAGCCTTGGCCGAGCGCATGCGGTTGCTCGTTGCGGCGCAGTTCGTCGAAGACCTGTGGCAGCAGCTCGGCCACCTCGTGCTCGGGCAGCGGCCAGGTCAGGCGCTCGCCCTGCGGGACCGGGTTGCGCCGCAGCGCTTCGTCGACGGCGGCGTCATAGTGTGCTGCGGTCGGCGCGCCCACCGCCGGCAGGCCGAGGCTCGCGTCCAGCCGCGAGGCGGCGGGGCGGCCGCCCGGACGGGTCATCTTCAACTGCGCCTGCAACCGCTTCACGCGCTCGATGTCCTCTTCGTTCCGGTCGACGAGCATGCGGCCGATGAGCCACACATCCGCGCCGGGCGCGGCGATGACCTGCGACACCCCGGCGGGCACCTCGCCCTGCCAGCCGGGGCCGTGCACCAGCGTGCGCTGGGCACGGTTGCCGGTGGTGCGGCGGCCGACGTAGGCGAAGGGGTTGGTCCAGGCATCGAGCAGGCCGAGCGTCCAGTAGCGCTCGCCCATGTCGGGCGAGTCGATCAGCACCGGCCCGTCGGCGAGATCGAGCCAAGCATTGCTGTAGAGCGTGTCGTTGTTCGGGCTCACCACCTCGCGGTCATCCGGCCCGAGCAGGCGGCGCGTGTGCGTGAACTGGTTGACCCAGCGCATGCCCGAGCCGGGATCGTCGGACGCAAAGCCGAATTCGGCATGCCGCCGTGCGGTGGTCGACGCGCGCATGCGCATCATCTCGAACAGCGGCAGCGTCTGGATCAGTGCGTCGCGAACAATCGTCTGGGCTTGCATGCCGTGGTCCTGTGATCGTTGAAGTGGGTGGTGTCAGGCCACGGCGCCGGCATGGCGCAGTTCGGCGATCTCATCGGCGGTGTAACCCGCTTCGAGAAGCAGTTCGTCGCTGTTCGCGCCGCCGGCCGGTGCGGCCGATGGTGCGGCACGCGCCGCGTTGCCGAAGCGATAGGGAAGGCCGACGACGCGGTAGCTGGTGCCGTCGGCCGCGGGCGTGTCCACGAGGATTCCGCTCGCCTCGATGTCCGGGCTGTTCAGCACCTGGCCGTAGCTGCGCACGGCGCCCGCCACGATCTGCTTGCGGCCGAGCAGTTCCACGCACTCGGCGCTGGTGAATCCTGACAGGCACTCCTTCAGCAGGGCGCGCAGCGCGGCCCGGTTCTCGACGCGGCGCTCATTGGTGCAGAAGCGTGGGTCCGTCACCAGATCCTCGCGGCCCATCACCTGGCAGAAGCGCGCCCAGTGCTCCTGCGCATAGGCCGACAGCACGATGTGCCCGTCGCGCGTGGGCACCACCTCGGCGGCCGGCGCGTTGTGCGGCTGGCCGTCGCCCATGCGCGTCGGCTCGGGCGCACCGCCGAGGTAGTCGCACCAGGTCGATGCCTGCAGGTGCATGGCCACTTCGAGCAGCGAGGTCTCGATGGTCGCGCCGACGCCGCTGCGTTCGCGCCCGAAGAGCGCCGCCAGCACCGCCTGCGCGCCCAGGTGCGCCGCCGCGGCATCGATGATGGGCACACCCACCTTCTGCGGCGGCCGGTCCGGCTCGCCGGTCACCGACATCAGGCCGCTCTCGGCCTGCGCCGCGATGTCGTAGCCGGGGCGATCACGCGACGGGCCGCGGCTGCCGAAGCCGGAGATCGAGAGATAGACCACCCGCGGGAATCGCTCGCGCACGACCTTCGGCCCGAGCCCCAGCTTGGTTACGGCGCCCGGGCGCAGGTTCTGGATCACCACATCGCTGCGCGAGATCAGGCGCATCGCCGCTTCGTGGCCGCGCGGGCTTTTCAGGTCCAGCGCGATCGAGCGCTTGCCACGGTTGTAGGCCCGCACCATCGACTCGCCATAGCGGCCGATGTGCCGCGCCTGGTCGCCCGTGATCGGCTCGACCTTGATCACGTCGGCGCCCAGTTCCGCGAGCGTCATCGCGGCGCCCGGACCGGCGATGTACTGGCCCAGATCGATCACGCGAATGCCGCGCAGCGGGGCTGGCGAATCGCCGGTGCGAACCGGTTCGTGCTTCTCTGGGCGTTCCTCGCCACGCATCGTCTGTCTCCGGATTGCTGCAGGAGCCGTTTGCTCCCGTTCGGCGCACGATAGGGACAAACGTCTTCACTGAATACTTGATAATCCTGATGCTGTGATCACGATTGGTGATCACGTCGCAGAAGACACAGACGAACGAGGCAACGCACAGGATGGCGACTTCCGGCCTTGACTATCTCGTTCGCAGGTTGCGCCTGCGGCACTTCGAGCTGCTGGTCAAGCTCGCCGATTCCGGCACGATGCGCGGCGCCGCCGAACGCCTCAACCTGAGCCAGCCTGCGATCAGCAAGATGCTGGTCGAGATCGAAGATGCGTTCGGCGCACGGCTCTTCGAGCGCAGCCGCCAGGGCGTGAAGGCCAACCCCTTCGGCCTGGCCGCCATGCACCACGCGCGCATCATCCTCGGCGAGCTGTCGCGCGCCACCGACGAGATGGACGCGATGCGCACCGGCGCCTCGGCCATGCTTCGCATCGGCACGCTCTCGGTGACGGCTGCGGTACCCGCGGCGATCGTCGAGCTGCACGCGCGAATGCCGGGCGCGGCGGTGCAGATCCGCGAGGGCCGCGTGCAGGAGCTGATGCATCGATTGCTCGAAGGCGAACTCGACTGCGTGTTCGGCGCGATCACCCCCGAAACGCTGGCGAGCGAGTCGCTGCAGGCGGTGCAATCCGAGGTGCTGCTGGAAGACCACCTGTGCGTACTGGCGTCCGTCGCCAACCGTCAGGCCCGCCGGCGGCGGCTGCGCTGGATCGACCTGCGTGCCGACCGCTGGGTCGCGCCGCCGCGCGAGACGCTGGTGCGGCAGGCGTTCATGACGGCGTTCATGAACGAAGGCCTCGATCCGCCCGTGCCCGTGATCGAGGCCATGTCCTCGGTCACGGTGGGCACGGTCTTGCGCATGGACCCGACGCTGCTATGCGCAGTGCGCGGCGAGCATGCACGCGACGAGATCGCGCGCGGCGGCGTGCGGCGGGTGGCGGTATCGCCCGTCATCCCCTTGCCGCCCTTGTGCCTGTTCACCCGCCGCGGCGAGTTCGAGCATCCTCTCGTGGTCCGGGAGTTTGCGCGGGCACTGCGCAAGGCAACGAGTGCTTCGTCCCCGGTTCTCGCGAAGGGCCGCAGCAGCGCCTGAGCGAGCGGAGCGCTATGGTCACTGCGAAGGCACTCGACGGCCCGCCGCGTGGGCTTCTGCCCAGGCTCCTAGCGGTAGGACATCACCAACCCGTGGATCAGCCGCGTCCAGCCGTCGAGCATCACGAACAGCAGCAGCTTGAACGGCAACGAGATCGTGGTCGGCGCGATCATCGACATGCCGAGTGCGAGCAGCACGGTGGCGACGATCAGGTCGACCACCACGAAGACCAGATAGATGATGAAGCCGATCTGGAACGCACGCGTCAGCTCGCTGAGCGTGAAGCTGGGCACCAGCACCATGAAGTCGTCTGCCTGCAGCGTGGCGGCCCGCTCCTTCGGCCAGATGCTCTCGGCGGATTTCAGGAAGAACGTGCGGTCGCGGTCCTGCGTGTGCTTCTGCAGAAACTCCTTCACCGGGGCCTTGGCCGCATCCATCACGGCGACGATGTCGTTCAGCCCCTCGCCCTTGGCGCCGAAGTGGCGCCCCTGCAGCGCGTCGGACACCTCCATGCCCACCGGCGCCATGATGTAGATGGTGAGGATGATCGCGATGCCGTTGAGCACCATGTTGGGCGGCGTTTGCTGCAGGCCGAGCGCGGTGCGCAGCAGGCCGAACACGATCACCAGCTTGGTGTAGCTCGTGATCATCAGCGCGACGAAAGGCGCCACGCCGAAGGCGACGATCAGCGCCACCAGCGTGAGCGGCTCGGGCAGGGTGGCTTGCATGCCGTGTGGGCGTCAGCGGCGAGGGCGGCGCGCGGGCAGGGTCACAGCTCGCCCGGCGCGAACTCGCTGACACGCACGCCCAGCTGGTCGCCCACCGCGACGAGGTGGCCTTTGCCGAGCACGTTGCCGTGGGCAAGGATGCGCACCGGGCTGCGGTTCAACGGATGCGCCAGCTCGAACACATGGCCGGCGCGCAGGCTGCGCAGCTCGCCGAGCGACAGCGACAGCTCGCCGATCTCGAAGCGCAGCGTCACCTCCAGCGCGTCCAGCCGGTCCAGCGGCAGGTTGGCCGCGTCATCTTCGCCGGCGCTCATCTCGGGCAGGGGAATGTCTCGGTTCATGGCGATCTCTCTCGATTGCTGCAAGGTGATGCGCGAGCCTTCGGCCAGGCCGACGAGGCGGCGCCCCGACGGGCCGCCGAGGTCGGCGGTGACGAGCAGGGCCGCGCCCGAGGAGCTCCAGTCCTCGATGCTGACGATGTCGCCACGGCGGATGCTGCCGATCTCGCGCAGACTGATGTGGGTGTGGCCCAGCACGAAGGGCAGCGGGATGCGCAGGCCGTCGAATGCCGCCGAGGGCCGTGATGTCTGCACCGGCGCCGGCAACGCCAGCGCGGCGAGCAGCGTGGCGAGTGCGGTGTCGTCATCGAGCACCAGGTGACCGCCGTACATCACCCCGCCGCTGCCGAGCGCGAACCATGCCGCGTGATGCACCGCATGCACGGGCGCTTTCTCATCGGCGTCGGGCGGCGCCCATTCGAAGTGCAGATGCAGCGCCTTCTCGATCGCATCGGCCAGCGGATGCAGCGCGTCGGCCAGCAGCACATAGCGCAGATCGCGCGGCAGCAACTCGGCGCGGCGCTCGGCAATAAGCGCCGCGACGGCGGGGGCATCCAATGCCAGCCAGCCGGCATGCGGCCCGAGGCGAAAGCGGTACGACTGCCGCGCAGCCATGGTGCCCGCTCGTGCGTCGAGTGCCTGCCAGCACAGCTGCCACGGCCACCCGCCGAGCGACAGCGCCATCGGCGCACTGCGCGCGTACAGCGCATTCAGCGCGCGCGACAGCGCGGCGTTCGTGCGCGGCAAAGTGCGCGCCGCGCCGAGCTCGCTCACGGCCTGTGGGGCAACGGCCAGCATCGTGTGTGTGTGGTCCTCGATTGGATGGCGGCGCTGCACGTCGATGTGCAGCGCAACGGCGCGCTCATGCACAGCGCAGAGGCGTCGGCGCGCTCGATGCGAACCAGCCTATCGAAACGCAAGGGCAGCGTGAACTACGTAGAAACGTAGTCGATGAATGCGAGGACGCCTTCGCCGCGCTTCATCGCGCGTGCATGCGATTGGCGTGCCTGCAGGAACTACGAAGATTCGGTGTTGCCCCGCGTCGGCACGCCGCCATAGAGTGCCGCGCACCGGCTGACGGCGTGGCATACGTCACGCGCTGCCGGTCCCACCTACAAGGCATCTGCGCATGGCGGCATCCACCTCGTCCTTTCCGGCTGCACACCGTGCGCGCGGCTGGTTCGGTCGCGCCGGACGGCAGAACGACCTGCTGCTCGCCGCCATGCTGGTGGCCATCGTCGCGCTGTTCGTGCTGCCGCTGCCCACGCCGCTGCTCGACCTGTTGATCGCCACCAATCTCGCCATCAGCCTGGTGCTGCTCATCGTCGCGATGTACGTGCCATCGGCGCTGTCGCTGTCGACCTTTCCGTCGCTGCTGCTGTTCACCACGCTGTTCCGGCTGGCGCTGAACATCGCGTCGACCAAGCTGATCCTGCTGCATGCGAATGCCGGCCACATCATCGACACCTTCGGCAAGCTGATCGTCGGCAACAACGTGGTGGTCGGCGCGGTGGTGTTTCTCATCATCGCCATCGTGCAGTTCATCGTGATCGCCAAGGGCTCGGAGCGTGTGGCCGAGGTGGCGGCGCGCTTCGCGCTCGACGCGATGCCGGGCAAGCAGATGAGCATCGACGCCGACGTGCGCGCCGGCGTGCTGTCGTCCGCGCAGGCGACCGAGCGGCGGCGCGAGCTCGAACAGGAATGCCAGCTTCACGGCGCGATGGACGGCGCGATGAAGTTCGTCAAGGGCGACGCCATCGCCGGCATCATCATTGCGCTGGTCAACATCCTCGCCGGCATCGCCATCGGCACGCTGATGCTGGACATGAGCATGGGTGAGGCGCTGCAGCGCTTTGCCATCCTGACGGTGGGCGACGGCATGGTGTCGCAGATCCCGTCGCTGCTGGTGTCGATTGCCGCGGGCATCGTCATCACGCGCGTGGGTGGTGCGGCCGAAGGCGCGCAGACGCAACTCGCGCAGCAGATCGGCGAGCAGGTGCTGGCCCATCCGCGCGCGCTCATCGTGGCGGGCGTCGCACTCGCGAGCTTTCTGCTCGTGCCGGGCTTTCCGAAATGGGTGTTCGGGCTGCTCGCGGGCGTTGTGCTGCTCACCGGTATCGCGACCGGCGCATTGCGCAAGCGCCGCCGCAGCTCGGCATGGATCTCCCATCGTGAGGCCGACGACGCGGGCGGTGAGGCGGTGTCGGCGGCCGATGCAATGGCCGCCCCGCTTGCCGTGCGCCTGTCGCCGGCACTGCGCGGAAGCGTCGACCGCTACCTGCTCGACCAGCGGCTCAATGCGGTGAAGGCGTCGCTCGAAGCCGACCTCGGCCCGGTGTTCCCGCGGCTGCACATCGGCCACTCGCCGGCTGTGGGCGCCGATGCCGGCGCGTACCAGGTGCTGGTGCAGGACGTGCCGGTGGCCCGCGGGAACCTTCGCCCCGGCTGGCGGCTTCTGGCGGATGTCGAAGCCGCCGCACCGCCCGCCGGCGCGGAAGTGGGCGAACCGTTCGGGCCGTTCGCGCGCGTCGTGTGGCTGCCGGAGGGCGCAGCGGATGCCGTCGGCCTCGACTGCGAGGACGTGATTGCCGCCCACGTCGACCACACCGTGCGCCGCCATGCGCCGCAACTGCTCGGCCTGCAGGAAGTGCAGCGCCTGCTGCATGCGGTGCAGCGCGATGCGCCCGACCTCGCCGCAGAAACCGCGCGCGTGGTGCCGCTGCAGCGCATGGCCGAGGTGCTGCGCCGGCTGCTTCAGGAAGGCATCCCCATCCGCAACCTGAACGCCATCTGCGAGGCGCTGGTCATCTGGGCGCCGAAAGAAGCCGACACCATCGCGCTGACCGAGCTGGTGCGCATCGCCATGGGCCGCTACATCACCAGCCGCTACGTCGGCTTCGACCGCCGGCTCGAAGCCATCCTGTTCGAGGCCAGCCTGCTCGACCGGGTGCAGAACGCCGTGGAGCGAGGCCCCCGCGGCAACCTGCTGCTGCTCAGCCCCGCCGTCGTGCAGGACGTGCGCGAGCAGGTGCGCCGCATCGTCGGCAGCACCGCGGGCCGTGTGGTGGCCATCACCTCGTCGGAGGTGCGGCGCTACGTGAAGACGATGCTCGAGCCGGTGGTGCCGCAGCTGGTCGTGCTGTCCTACCAGGAAGTCGACGACGACGTCGCGCTGCAACCGGTCGGCTGGATCGCCAACCCCAAAGCCGCATGAGCACCGCACGCATGACGCCGCTCGAACTGCTCGACATCACACGCGCCGGCCTGCTGGTGGTGCTGTGGGTGTCGCTGCCCATCGTGGTGGTGGCCACGGTGTCGGCGCTGATCGTGGCGGTGCTGCAGGCCGTCACGCAGATCCAGGACCAGAGCATCGGCCAGTCGATCCGCCTGATCGCGGTGATGTTCGCCATCGTGCTCACCGCGGGGTGGCTCGGGCGCGACGTGCTGCGCTTCGCCGAGCGCGCCTTCCACGCCGTAGCCCTGCTGTCATGAACCACCCCCTACGCGCTTCGCGCGCCCCCTCAAGGGGGCAACACCAGCGGACCGGCAGCGCCGGATCCGCGGCGTTCGCTTGGTCGCCGGTTCATTCGTCGCATGGCGTGCAGCTTCATGGGCAACTGACATGAACGCCATTGTCTTGCCACGACTCATGCGCGAGCGGCTGTTCGCGCAATGGCTGCTGCTGGCGTTGTCGATGCTTTCGCTGTTCGTGTGGCAGCTGCCCGCACACGGCGCCGAGGTGCGCTGGAAGAACCGCCAGCTGTCCATCGTGGCCAACGAGAAGCCGCTGGTCGACTTCCTGCGCGAGGTGGTGGCGTCGCAGGGCATCACCGCGGTCATCGATCCCAAGGTCGCCGGCGTCATCAGCGGCAAGTTCAACATGCAGGCGCGCAACATCCTCGACAGCGTCTGCACCACCTACGGCCTGACCTGGTACTACGACGGCACCTTCATCTACATCGACCCGGCCAGCGAGGCGCGCAGCGAGGTGCTGTCGATCTCCAGCGGCAGTGGCCGGCAGGTGACCGAACTGCTCGCGCGATTGAAGGTGAGCGACGAGCGCTTTCCGATCATCGCCAACGAGCAGGAGGGCAGCCTCTATGTGTCGGGCCCCAAGCGCTACGTCGACATGGTGCGGCAGGTGGTGAAGCTCGGCGACCGGAAGGCCGCGCTCGTCGACCATGCGCAGGTGCGGATGTTTCCGCTGAAGTACGCCTGGGCCGGCGACGTGCACATCAACCGCTCCGGCCGCGACACGGTGGTGCCCGGCGTCACCAGCGTGCTGCGCAGCCTGTTCGGCCGCGGGCCGGGCGGGAGCCACGGCGCCACCGCCGGCGCGGCGCGGCTGCCGCTGCGCATCGGCCCCACGCGCAAGCTGCAGCTGAGCACCGGCGAGACGCTCAGTGCGCCCAAGATCGAGATCAACCCGCTGGGCAGCGCCGCGCTGCAGGCCGACGAGGCGAGCACCCAGCCCTTCGGCGCCGACGGCGACGAGCTGCCGCAGTTCCATGCCGACACGCGCATGAACGCGGTACTGGTGCGCGACCTGCCCGAGCGCATGCCGCAGTACGAGCGCCTCATCGACAGCATGGACAGCCGCCCGCGCCTGGTCGAGATCGAGGTGACGATCATGGACATCAGCACCGATTCGCTCGACAGCCTGGGCATCGACTGGCGGCTGCACGGCCGCCACGGCGACGTGCAGATCGGCCGCGGCGGCGACACGCCGCTCACCTGGAACAACGCCGCCACCGAGGCCGGGCAGACGCGGGGCACCACGCCGGCCGGCGGCGTGTTCACCGCCGCCATCGGCAACGAGATGCGCAACTTCCTGCTCGCGCGGGTGAGCGCGCTCACCAAGACGGGCACGGCCAACTTCATCGCCCGCCCCAAGGTGCTCACGCTCAACAACACCGAGGCCGTTCTCGAGAACCTGAGCGAGGTGCATGTGCGGGTGGACGGCTTCCAGGACGCGGGCCTGTTCAGCATCACGGCCGGCACGGCGCTGCGCGTGACGCCGCTGATCATCGACGAGCGCAACGGCCACAGCCTGATGATGTCGGTGGACATCCAGGACGGCGACCTGAGCGGCACCACGGTGGACGACATTCCCATCATCCGTCGCCGCACGGTGAACACCCAGGCGATGGTGGACGAGAACACCAGCCTGCTGATCGCCGGCTTCTCCTCGCAGGAAACCATCGACGCCACCACCGGCGTGCCGCTGCTGTCGGACGTGCCGCTGCTCGGCAACCTCTTCAAGTACACCGAGAAGACGCAGGCCAACCTCGAGCGCTTCTACCTGTTGACGCCGCGTCTCGTCACCACCGCGGCGGGCGCGCCGCCGCAAGGAGGTTGAGCATGAACGCGTCGACGGAGCTGCGTGCCGACCCGGCGCTGCTGGCCGCCGCCGGGCCCTCGGCCTGGTGCCTGCGCTTTCTCGAGGGCCCGCTGCGCGGGCGCAGCATGGCCTTGAAGCCGGGCAACAACCTCGTCGGCTCGGGCGGCGAATGCGATGTGATGCTGCCGGGCGGCGACGTGCTGCCGCAGCACCTGCTGTTCGTCGTCGGCGAGCTGGTGGTGGCGGTGCAGAAGGTGGGTGCGGCCACGGCCGAGCTCAACGGCGAGCCCATGCAGCAGCCGCGGCGCAGCCTGGTGGCCGGCGACGTGCTGAGCGTGGGCGGCATGGTGTTCCAGCTCGACCGGGTGTACACCGCGCCAGCGGCCGACGACCGCCTCTTCGCCAGCCCCGAGGCGCAGCCGCAGGGCGCGGCCGAGGCCGCGGCGCCCGCAGCCATGGCGGGGCTGCGGCTGCGCTGGCTGAGCGGCGGGCTGATCGTGCTCTCGCTGGCCGGCATCACGGGCCTGGCCGCCTGGGACGGCGGCCAGCCGCCGGCGGCCCACGGCGCGGCCGTGGACCTGCGCGCCGTGGAGCAGGCGCTGGCCGGCTATCCCGAGGTCGAGACCGTGGCCGGGCGCGGCGGCGGTGTCGAGGTGCGCGGCTTCGTCGAGTCGCGTGCGCGCCGCGATGCGCTGCGCGAGGCGCTCGCGCCCTTCGGCCCGCAGGTGGACATCACCGTCGTGAGCGCCGAGGAGATGGTGGAGCAGGCGCGCCGCTTCGTCAGCGACCCGGGCGTGACCGTCTCGTACGCCGGCGGTGGGCGGCTGGTGGTGGCGGGCACGGTGGAAGACGAGGCGGTGCACCAGCAGATCAAGCGCCTGGCCGAGGACCTGCATCCCGCGGTGCTGGTGTCCGACAAGGTGAGCTACCGGCCCAAGGCGGTGAAGGAAGACGACGGCGCCGCGGCCCGCGAGCGCTGGGCCGCATGGCAGCGCGTGCTGCCCTCGCGCATGGTCGGCATCACCGAAGACGCCCACGGCATGAAGTACATCCAGCTCGCCAACGGCAGCCGCTACTACGAAGGTTCGCTGCTGCGCTCGGGCGCCGAGATCACCCGCATCGAGCTCGACGGGCTGGTGCTGAGCGGCGGTGCGCCACCACCGCCGGACAGATGAATCGATTCGCGCGGGCCCGGTGACGGGGCCGTCTCAGGAGTTTCGCGCCGCGGCGCGGAACGTCCGGCGCCACGAGCGCCGGGCGCCACACGGCACTTTGTTCAACATTGACCAGGAGAAGACCATGGCAGGTTCGGTTCAGAACTCGATCGACAAGATGCAACAGGCCGCCGAGCAGAACGCTCAGCTGATGGCGGCGAGCATGCAGGCCTCCACCGCCATCCAGGGTGCGGCCTCCACGGCGCACACCGTCAACGGTGCCAACGCCGCGGGCGGCGAGGTGGCCAAGTCCACCGGCAACGACATGCGCCAGGCGGCCAAGGCCTCGTAGCGCACGAGGTGGCGGTGCGGCGCCTGGTGGCGTCGCACGGCTGCCGACCGCACGGCGCTCGCGCCGGCGCGGCGGTGCAGGCGCGAAGGCGTCGAACCCTCAGTCCGGAAGAGAGGCAATCCGATGACAGACCCCGTGGCAATGAGCATGGCCGCGCCCCCGGTCGAGCAGGCGGCGGCGACCGCACCGCGAAGTTCGTTCGCGCAGCAGGCGTCGTTCGATCCGGCCGAGACGCGCATGTTCGCCAACATGATGCAAGGCGTGCCGCAGTCGGCCGCTGCCGATGCGCCGGCCGGCTTGCAGCAGACCGTGATGACCTATGCCGAGCAACTGGGTGGCAATGTCAGCTTGTACGACGACATGCGGCGCAGCATGCTCGCCTCCATCGACCTGTCGGACCCCATCAAGACGATGTTCGTGATGACCGACTACTCGATGCAGGCGCACACCATGTTCGCCAAGCTGCACATCTCCACCGGCCTTGCGAGCGCGGCGACCAGCCTCTTCGGCACCTTGCTGAAGAACCAGCAGTAGGGGCCGACGATGAGCCGCTTCGACATCGCGCCGCTGCGCTGGATGGCCGCGCTGGCGCTCGTGCTTGCGCTCGCTGGCTGCAAGGTCGGCCTGTACGCCGACCTCACCGAGCAGGAGGCCAACGAGATGGTGGCCGCGCTCACCACCAGCGGCATCGCCGCCGACAAGGAGCGGCTCGAGAACAGCCGCTGGCAGGTGCTGGTCGAAGAAGACGAACTGCCGGCCTCGCTCGACCTGTTGCGTGCGCAGGGCCTGCCGCGCGAACGCTACGCCAGCATGGGCGATGTGTTCCAGAAGCAGGGCCTCGTGTCCACGCCGGCCGAGGAGCGCATGCGCTACATCTATGCGATGTCTCAGGAGCTGTCGCAGACGCTGCGCAAGGTCGACGGCGTGATCGCGGCGCGGGTGCATGTGGTGGTGCCGGCCAACGACCCGCTCAGCGACCGCGTGCGACCGTCGTCCGCCGCGGTGTTCATCAAGCACCGGTCCGACGTCGATCTGCGCCTGCTGGTGCCCGCCGTGAAAGACCTCGTGGCGCACAGCATCGAGGGCCTGACGCATGAGCAGGTGGCGCTGTCGCTGTTCGAGGCGCGCCAGCCGCCGGCCCATGTGTCGCGGCGCGAGACCGGGGGCAGTGCGCTGCCGCTCGGCGGCATGTCCACGCAGACTGCCATGGTGCTGCTGGTGCTGCTGCTCGCGGCGGCGGTCTGCCTGATGGTGCTGCCCGGCCTGTTGCGCCGCAACCAGCTCGACTGGCGCACCTGGGTGCGCCGCCAGGTACTGCGGCGCTAGGCCCATGTCCATCGCTGCCAACGACTTGATGCGGCTGGTGATGCGTCACAACCTGCATCCCGAACTCGACCTGCACCCAAGCTGGCTGCCGCCCGACTGGCCGGCGCGGCACCGGCAGATCGTGCGGCTCACCGAAGCCGGGCAGCGTGTGCTGTCGGATGTGCTGCGTCGCGACGGCCTCGCCGGCGAGCCGCGCTGGAATTTCGATTCGCGCATGAGCCGCCTCGCACTGCTCGACGGTGCCGCGTTGCGCCGCCTGGCTGCGTACACGGGTCTGAGCGCCCACAAGCCGCTGCTGCGCCAGCGCGGCGTGGGCGCGCAGTTGCGCCGCCAGGCGCGCCGGCTGGACCGCGACGCCGCCGAGTTCGTGGCCGAGCGCGTGCCGCTGCTCGGTGAACTGCGCATGAACACCGACGCCCTTCAGCATCGCCCGCAGGCGGCAGGCCGTGTGGTGATGGACCGCGGCTACCGATTGCTGCTGGCCGCCCTGGCCGGCGAGGGCGAGCCGCTGCTGCACCGCACCCGGCACAAGCTGCCGCGCCGTGTGGCGGCGCTGGCCGTGCCCACGCTGAATCCCCACCAGGCGGCGCAGTTGCGCGAGCTGCTGCTGCAGTGTCTTGTTCCCGAAAGGTTGCCCGGATGGGACTGGCTTTTCTGATCACCACCGAGAACCTGCAGCTCCTCGGCGAGCGCAAGGTGCTGAAGGAGGCCGAGTACGCCGCCCTGCTGGATGCGCGCGCCGTCGTCGAGGCGGCGCGCGGCGAGGCCCGGCGCATCGTGGCGCAGGCGGTCGATGAGGCCGAGCGCGCCCGTCAGCGCGGTTATGACGACGGCGTCGTCCAGGCGCGGCAGGCCGTCGCCGAGCGGCTGGTGAACGACACGTTGGCCTCGGAGCGCCAGTTGCAGGCCTTGCGTTCGGCGATGGCGGGCATCGTCGTCAAGGCGGTCGGCCAGTTCATCGCCGACGCCGACCCGCAAGACCTGTTCGAGGCCGCGCTGCTGCGCGTGGACACGCTCATCCGCAGTGAACCCTTCATCAGCCTGCGCGTGGCTCCCGCACAGGAAGCGGCGCTGCGGCTGGCACTCGCCCGGCTGCGTGGCGAGGCGAACTGGACGATGAACGTGGCGGTGCAGCCCGATGCCGGCCTGCCCGACGGCGCCTGCGTCGTGCACACCGCGTCGGGCACGCTGGAGATCGGCGTCGATGCGCAGCTCGAGGCCTTCCGCCGCGCCGTCGAGCGCAGCGGCGTGGCCGATCCGGCAGGCGTGCGCTGATGGATCGGCTGGATGCCATCGCCCTCGAAGCCGCGGCGCGTGAGATGCCGGCAGCGGCGCTCGACATCGTGGCCGATCTGGAGCGCAGCATCGGCCGCGTCACGCCGGTGGCGATGCGCGGGCGCGTGAGCAAGGCGGTCGGCATGCTGATCGAGGCCTCGGGCATCCAGGCGCATGTGGGCGAGCTGTGCGAACTCGTCACGGCCGGCGAGCCTCCGCTGCTGGCCGAGGTGGTGGGCTTCGCGCAGCACACCGCGCTGCTCACGCCGCTGGGCGCGACCACAGGCATCTCGGCACTCACCGAGGTGCGGCCCACCGGGCAAGGCCTCGCCTGCCCGGTCGGTGCCGGTTTGCTCGGCCGTGTACTGGATGCCTTGGGTCAACCGCTGGACGACGGCGGCCCCTTGCAGGCGCATGCGCAGTTGGCGGTGCAGCGCGAGCCGCCGAATCCGCTGCGCCGCCGCATGATCGAGCGCCCGCTCGCCACCGGCATTCGCGTGCTCGATGCGCTGCTCACGCTCGGCGAAGGCCAGCGTGTGGGCGTGTTCTCGCCGCCGGGGGTGGGCAAGAGCACCTTGCTGGGCATGCTGGCACGCGGCTCGGTGGCCGACGTGAACGTGATCGCGCTCATCGGCGAGCGTGGGCGCGAGGTGAAGGAGTTCATCGAGCACAACCTCGGCGCCGAGGGCCTGGCACGCACCGTGATGGTGGTCTCCACCTCGGACCGCCCGCCCATGGAGCGCATCAAGTCGGCCTATGTGGCGACGACGATCGCCGAGCACTTTCGCGACCAGGGCTCGCGCGTGCTGCTGCTGGTCGATTCGCTGACCCGCTTCGCGCGGGCGCAGCGCGAGATTGGCCTGGCGTGCGGCGAGCCGCCCACGCGGCGCAGCTATCCGCCGTCCATCTTCTCGATGCTGCCGCAGCTGCTCGAGCGCGCCGGGCAGGGCGAGAGCGGCTCCATCACCGCGGTCTACTCCGTGCTGACCGAGGGCGACGAGGAGAACGACCCGATCGCCGAAGAGGTGCGCTCCATCCTCGACGGCCACATCGTGCTGTCGCGCAAGCTGGCCTCGGCCGGCCAGTACCCGGCCGTCGACGTGCTCGCGAGCATCAGCCGCGTGATGCCGCAGGTTGCGGGCAGCGAGCATCGTGCCGCGGCGAACCGCTTCCGCGCGCTGCTGGCGAAGTACCGGGAGCTCGAGCTGCTGCTGCAGATCGGCGACTACAAGCCAGGAGCGGACCCCTTGGGCGACCGCGCGGTCCAGCTGCGCGGCGCCATGCGCGACTTCCTCGCGCAGCCGCCCGATGAAGCGGGCACGTTCGACCACAACGTGGCGCAGCTTCGCGCCCTCATGGCGGACTGAGGCGATGGCAGTCGATCTGACGCGGCTGATCCAGGTGCGCGAGCGCCGCCGCCTCGCGGCGCAGCAGGCGGTGGTGCAGCAGCAGCGCGCGACCGAGGCGCAGCAGGCCGCCGTGTGGTCGGCGCAGGCCGAATGGCAGCGGCAGGTGACGGCGCAGGCCGAGCTGTGGCATGACGCCGGAGGCGGCGCCAGCTCCAGCGCTGGCCTCAGCGTGAGCGCACTGCGCGACCTGAGCGCATGGAGCGGTTCGCTGAACGGCGGCATCCAGCGTGCCGCCGACGCGGTGCAGGACAGCGAGCAGGTACTGGCCGTCGAGTGCGCAAACCTTGACGAACGCCGGGCGCAGCTGCGACAGGCCGCCGGGGCCCTGAGCAAGGCCGAGACGCTGCACGAGCGCGTGAGCCGCGATCTGCGGCGCGCCGCCGAATGGCGGCTGGACGACGCGGCCGACGAGGCCGCCACCCAAGGCTGGCAGGCGCCCGCGTTCCGCGCCAACACGCGTTGATGAACGGCGAGACACGCGCCCGCGAGCACACCCCATGGCACCCGAACTCGCCGCCTTCGAGACCACCTTCGCCTCGGCCGCGCTCACGCTGCCGCGACTCACCGCCATCTTCGCGGTCGTGCCTTTTCTCTCCGGAAAGATGCTCAGCGGCTTCACGCGCGCCGGGCTGTTGGGAATGCTTGCCTTCTTCATGGCGCCGGCGGCCGGCGACATGCCCGCGCTGTCGATTGGCATGTGGGTGCTGGTGGCGGCGAAGGAGGCGCTGATCGGGCTGCTGCTCGGCCTCGGCTTCGGCATCTTCATCTGGGCCATCCAGAGCGTGGGCGACCTGATCGACTTCCAGACGGGCTCGGGCAATGCCTCGTTCTTCGACCCCGTGGCCGGCCACGAGAACGGGCCGACCGGCGAGTTCCTTGGCTGGCTGGTCATCACGCTGTTCGTCGCCGCGGGCGGGCTGCTCGCACTGGTGGGCGTGATCGTCGACTCGTACCGGCTGTGGCCGGTGGTGTCGTTCTTTCCGAACGTCGGCGAAGTGCTCGAGGAATTCGTCGTGCGCCAGGGCGACACGCTGTTCCTCTGGGTCGTCAAGCTCGCCACGCCGGTGATCATGGTGCTGCTGCTGGTGGAACTGGGCACCGGGCTCATCGGCCGGGTGGCGCCGCAGCTCAACATCTTCGTGTTCTCGCAGCCGCTCAAGAGCCTGCTCGCCACCTTGATGCTGCTGCTGTTCCTGTTCTTCGTGTACGAGTCGCTGCGCGAATTCCTGCGGCCCTCCAACGGCGTGCTCGAGTTCTTGCGGCTGGCCTTGTAGCCGATGGCAGAGAAGACGCACGACCCGACCCCGCACCGCCTGCGCGAAGCGCGCAAGCGCGGCGAGGTGGTGTTCAGCACCGATGTATCGACCACCGCCACGTTCATCGTCGTCGTGGTCGCGGTGTGGCTGCTCGGGGGGGCGGCCTTCGGCCTGTTCCGCGAGCTGTGGCAGCACGCCACCAGCCCGGCGTTGTTCACCCGGCCCGATGAGCGCTTTCCCGAACTGCTGCTGCACACCGGCGAGGTGCTGCTGTGGGGCACCGTGCCGATCACCGCCATCGTCGCGATTGCGGCGGCGGCGGGTTCGTTCTTTCAGGTGGGGGGGCTCGCCGCATGGTCGCGGCTTGCGCCCGACATGAGCCACCTGAATCCGGCTGCCGGCTTCCAGCGCATCTTCTCCACGCGCAACCTCGTGAACCTGCTGAAGATGGTGGTGAAGACGCTGCTGCTCGCGGCGGTGATGGCGGTGGTGCTCGCGGCCTTTCTCGACGACGCGCTGAAGCTCGGCTACACCAACCCGTCGTCGGTGGCGGCAGTGGGGGCGGATGTGCTGCTCCTCACCTTCGGCTGGGCGGGCGTGGTGTACGTGGTGATGGCCGCCATCGACTACGCCCACGTGCGCTATGAGTTCATGAAGGAGCAGCGCATGTCTACCGAAGAGCTGCAGCGCGAACACAAGGACGTGGAAGGCGACCCGCTGAACGCCTCGCGCCGGCGCATGGCGCATTTCGAGGCGGTCTATCTCAGCCTGCCCGACCGTGTGCGCATGGCCTCGGCCGTGATCCATTCGACGCGCACCGCCGTGGCCCTGCAGTACCTCGGCGAGCGTGACCTGCCACGCGTGGTGGCACGCGGCGAGGGCGAGCTGGCAGCGCAGATCCGGCGCGTGGCGGCCGAAGCCCTCGTGCCGATGGCCTTCGATGCGGCGCTGGCCGGGCGCCTGTACGACGACGTGCCGCTGGACCAACCGATTCCCCGATCCCTGTATGGCCAGGTGGCGACGCTGCTTCGCTGGGCGCAGGGAGGGGAATGAAGAGCGAGGGATCGGCCCCTCACGCTGTGAACAGGAGAACCCATGAGCTTAGACGGCCCCGCCGGCACATCCACCTACGTTCCCACCCAGGGCAGCAACGCCTACGCGCTGCAGTTGGCCGAGCAGGCCCGGCGCAACGCCGAGCGGCTCGCGCGCGAAGCTGCCGAGCGTGCACGCCGCGCCGCCGAAGCCGCACGCGAGGCCGCCGAGCAGGCGCGCATCAAGGCCGACCAGGCGCGCAAGGCAGCCGAAGCGGCCGAGGCGAAGGCCGAGAAATCCAAGCTCCAGGCTGACCAGAAGGCCGCGACCGAGGCGCGTGAACTGGCCGACAAGACCGAGCTCCAGGCCAAGCACAAGGAGGCCGTGGCCAACCTGCGCGACAAGGAGAAGACGCTGGCCGACAGCAAGCTCGACGACCTCGTCAAACACCGCCCGGCGAATGCGCCATCGGACGCGACGGTCACGGCGCAGAACGAAGTGGCCGCGGCGAAGAAGACGCTGGCGCTGTACGAGCCGGCGGCCGGCGAGCCCGCGCCGACGAAGCAGGCCAGTGCGCGAACCGATGCCTTGCTGAAGAAGGCACAAGATGCGGGCGGCGTGGTGTTCAACCTGCAGGCCAAGGGACAGAAGCCCACCAAGGCACAGACCGATGCGCTCAATGAAGCGGCGCAGAACTGGCTGGATGCCGCCGAGCACGACATGCGCACCGCCGGCGCCGCCGCGAGCGCGCGCGGCGAGGACCCGCGCAAGGCCATCACGGCCGAGTACGAACGCATCATGCAGGGGGTGAAGGCTGGCGGCGTCTTCAACCCCGAGGCGCTGCGCAAGTTCGTCGACACGCCGCGCGACGAGGTGCTGGCCGAAAGCCCGGCCATGCGTCAGTTGCGTGTGGAGCGGCGCAACGCGCTGACCGACGGCGCCACGCAGTTGAAGACCGCGCGCACGGACGCGAAGACGGCGGGCGACGCCGCGGCCAAGGCCGAGAAGTACGCGGCCTCGTTCACGCACGTGAGCACCGATTCGCAGGCCACGGCCAAGGCCGCCGCCGACGCCGAGGCCAAGCGCCTGCGCACCATCGCCGAGGCGGCCGACGCCAAGCTCAAGCAGTTGCAGACGCTGTACGTGGGCAAGCCGAACGACACCGATCCACGGCTCAGCGTGCCCGGCACGGTGGTGGCCGACTACGACGCGCGCGTGGCCGACCTGCGCGTGCAGGAGCTGCAGGCGAAGTACGCCGCGGCGAAGAAGGCCAACGACAGCCAGGCCCTGGCGACGCTGGGGCCGCAGCTCGACGCTGCCATCGGACTGCAGACACTCGCGCGCGCGGCCAACGAGGCGTCCGACGCCGGCATGCGGCTGACCAACGCCCAGGCGACGCAGCAGAACGCGCAGGCGCAGTGGGAGGCGGCCAAGGGCGACCAGCCGCAGCTCAAGACGGTGACGCGCCACACCCACGGCGGTGGCGAACACACGCGCACCGTCGAGCCCGACGGCTACGACAAGACCTTCTGGCTCGACTACAACAAGAAAGAGGACCGCGAGCGCGTCAGGAAGATCGACGGCAAGTACTACCTGATCGAAGACCAGCCGCTGTGGTTCGACGACAAGAAGACCGAGCTGAACCCCGATGCCGCACGCCTGTGGCAGGCCAACGAGGAACTGGCCGCGGCGAAGACGCATCTCGACAAGCGCAACACCGACTTGCAGAGCAAGACCGTCGGCCTGCTCGGCACGGGCAACGGCGTGCCGGGCAAGCTCGACACCGGCCCGTGGCTCTCGAGCGAGAAGCCGATCGGCGACAGGCTCGCTGCGGCCAACACGGCGCTCGGTGCGGCGCAGAAGAACTACACCGACGGGCTGCGTGATGGCGTCGACCCGAAGAAGCTCGCAGACCTGGAGCAGGCGCTCGGTGCGGCGCTGCAGGAGCAGGCCGCGGCGCAGGCGAGCGACGAGGCGCTGAAGGCCATGCAGGCGCTGGCCGACGGCCGCCGGCGTGTGGCCATGGGCGAGAAGGTGGACCTGAAACCCCTCGAAGACGCCGCAGCCAAGGCCTTCACCGAGGCGATGGAGGCACAGCCCAAGCTCAACCCGGCCCGCGAGGCCGAGGTGCGAAACAAGCTGCTGCCCGACGCGCGCAAGGCCCTTGCGCAGGCCGATGCCAAGGTGCAGGCGGCGAAGACGGCCCTCGGCCAGGCCGCGCCCGAAAAGCGCGCCGCGAAGCAGAAGCTGCTGGACGAGGTGACGGCGGCGCGCAACCGCATCGCCCTCGAGGTGGACGACCATGCAACGACGCTCGGCCTGATCGATGCAGCGCGCGCCGGGCTGGCGGCGAAGTGGGCCTACGAGCACACGCAGTTCGTGAAGCCTTATGACGCCCTGTGGGCGGACTCGAACGGCGATGGCCGCGCGGGCAGCGTCTACCCCGCCAACTACGACCCGACCTGGAACGTGCTGCCGGGCGCGGTGCCCGAAGGTGCCGAGGTCAAGAAGACGTGCGGCCGCTGGGTTGTGGTGTTCGAGGAGGACGTGAAGCTTCCCGGCGTCAACGACGACAAGTACCACACCCGCTACGTCATCGAGGCCGGCACCTACGAGATGCATCCGGCCGCGGCCAAGGTGTGGGAGACGACCAACCCCGACCGCGGCATCGGCGGCAGCGAACTCACGCGGGCCGAGGATGCCCGCAAGAACATCGAGTTGCAGCTGCCGAGGCAAACGCAGCCGATGCTCGGCCCCGACGGCCGCCCGCTGCCGACGCTCGAGCTCACCGACGATCTGTCGGCCTTGAAGACGCAGGTGCAGACCCAGCTGAGCGATGCCACCCAGCGCAAGCAGCAGGCCCAGACCCGAATCGACCTGGCCGGTGCGCATGCCACGCCCGAACAGAAGCACCGGCTGGCGGCGGCGCAGGACGACATAGCCATCGCCAATTCGCAGCTCACCGCCATCAACGCCATCCTCGAATGGCAGCAGGCCAACCGGAACCTGCGCCAGTTCCAGGCCGACCAGCGCGCCGGTCGCAATCCGGGGCAGCCGGCCGGCAAGAGCCTGCAGGAGACGGCCGACGACCTCGCCACCAAGGCCGTGGACGCACGCGCCCAGTGGGTCACCACACGCGACCGGCGCGTCATCACCGCCGCGGAGCACCAGCTCGGCCTGGCGACAACTGCACACGACCAATGGAAGACGGCCCATCCGCAGCTCGTGGCCAGCGAGCGCTCAACCCAGACCTGGAAGGACGTGCAGGCGGCCCAGACCGCGCTCGACCGCGGGCGCCGCATGCAGGCGCTCGACGCCAACACGGCGGCGATGACCGCGCAGCAGCAGTTCATCGCGACGAACCTGGACCCGAGCCGCGTCAACGACCCGCACGAGATGTACCGCCTGTTCATGAAGGATCCGCGCGTGATGGCGCAGTCCATCATCAACGCCCACTACGTGCAGCACGGCGCGGTGCCGATCGAGATGGACGGGCGCACGCGCATCGCCAACGAGGTGGGCGTGGCGCTCGGCTGGCAGCCCTCGGTCGATCTCGACCCGAACACGCCCGCGCACACCGAGCAGCTCATGCGCACGCAGAACCTGTTCGGCGACCTGCGCGGCGAGCAGAAGGAGATGCACGAGGCGGCGGTCGACGAGATCATCGAGCTCGGCGGCGAGCGCGCCCGGGTGACGGTGCTGCCGGTGGTCTACGCGCTCGACGACGACCACGGCGGCATCGTCAAGACCGCGCTGTTCAAGGTCGAGACCGACGACGGCTACAAGCTCGTCGACGAGCGCGGCTGGAGCTACGACGACGTGGACGACTACCGCGCCAACAACGCGCTCGCGCCGGAAGGCGTGAAGCTCGTCATGCCCGAGAACGCCGAGTTCACGCTGCAGGACGACGGCAACGTGAAGGTCTTCGCCGGCGACGCGCGCACCGAGACCGGCTTCGAGACCTTCCGCCGCGAGTGGCATGTGGACACGGTGGTGGGCGTGGTCGGCGTGGCGGCCGGCGTGGTGGTGCTCATCGGCTCCGGCGGCACGGCCACCCCGCTGGCAGCCCTGATGGTGTCGGGCTCGAGCGTGCTGCTGACCGGCTCCATGGCCTATGGCGCCTATGCGGCCGTCACCGACCTGCACAACCTCAATGCGCACGGCCAGTCGCTCAACCCCATCACCAACGAGCGCGCGCGCATGAGCGAGATCGCGCTGCTGGGTGTGGCGCTGGGCGGGGGCTCGATGGGTGCGGCTGCGCGCACCGCCTCCGCGGCCACGCGCGGCGCGGCGGCCACGGCCTCGACCTGGGGCACGGCCTCGACGGTGCTGGGCCGTGGCGCACTGGTGACCGGCGTCGCCGGCGGCGCCGACCAGACGCGCTACCTGGTGACCAACTGGGAACACATGACCGGCGCCGAGCGCGGCGAGGCCATCCTCAACCTGTCGATGAGCGGCATCGACCTGATGAGCCCGGCCATCGCCGCGCGCATGCGGCGCCCGGCCACGGTGCCCGGCGTGGAGCCGGCGGCCGTGACCCAGACCAGCCGCACGACCGCCGCCGACCCCGCCGCGCCGATGGGGATGCGCCCCAGCGCGCAGGCAACCGGCGACCCGGGCGGCGTGGCGCCGCACATCACGCCGGCGGAGCCGGGGACGCCCACCGCGCCGCGGGGCACCGACCC
>JAKFDI010000104.1:0-2135 GCA_036676235.1 Rhizobacter sp.
GGCATCGCCGGCAAACCCGAAGCCTGGGCCGCGATCGGCAACGCGCGCATCGTGCGCGACCGGCAGCGTGCGGACGTGCGCTTCGACGGCCGCGGCGATCGCGAACAGGTCGCGATCCGCTCGCTGCGCGCGACGATGCCGACCGGCACGCTCGATGCAGGCGGCAGCGCACGCTGGTCGCCGCGGCTGGGGTGGGACTTGAAGGCGACGCTGGCCGGCTTCGATCCCGGCTATTTCTTCCCGGGCTGGAACGGCGCGGTCAACGGCAAGCTCGCCACGCGCGGCACGGCGCGCGACGGTGGTGGTTTCGATGCCAGCCTCGACGTGCCGCAACTCGGCGGCCGCCTGCGCGGACGCGCGCTTGCCGGGCACGGCAAGTTCGTCCTGCGTGGCGAGGATGTCGATGGCGACCTGGCGCTGGCGTTGGGCGACAGCCGCGTCGACGCCAAGGGTCGCGTCGGCAAGCAACTCGATGTCGATGCACGGTTCGCACCGCTGCATCTGAACGACCTGTGGCCGGATGCGGCCGGCACCTTGCGCGGCACGCTGGCACTCAGTGGCGCGCGCGACGCGCCGAACGTCGCTGCCGACCTCGACGGCAACGGTTTGCGCTGGGGCGACTACCGCGCCGAGACGTTGCAGGCCCACGGGCGCCTGCCTTGGCGCGGCGGCAACGGTGCGATCGCGATCGATGCCCAGGGCCTCGACGTCGGCATCACCCTCGACAGCCTGCGCGTGAACGCACGCGGCGCGGTCGAGCAGCTGCAGCTCGAAGCCGATGCCCGCAGCGAAATCGGCACGCTTGCGCTCAGCGGCAACGCCAGCAAGCGCGGCAACACGTGGCAGGGCGCGCTGGCGTCGCTGCAGCTCGCGCCGATGAAAGGCGCGACCTGGCGCCTGCAGCAACCGGCGCGTTTCTCGTGGACCTCTTCAACAGCAGGTCGCAACGGCGCGTTGTCGCGCGCCTGCCTCGATTCCAGCGGTGGTGGCGCGCTGTGCGCGAGCGCCGACTGGCCACGGCGTGGGCTCGATGTCGACGGCAACGGCCTGCCGCTCACGCTGCTCACGCCCTACCTGCCCGAACGCGACGGCGGCCGGCCATGGCTGTTGCGTGGCGAAATCGCCATCGATGGACAACTGCGCCCGGTCGGTAACAGCTGGCGCGGCAACGCGAAGATCTCTTCCGCCAGTGGCGGCTTGAAGCTGAGCGAACGCGCGCGGCGCGAGATCGTCTCTTACGACAACCTGGCGCTGGATGCGGTCTTCGATCCGCAACGCATCACTGCCATCCTCGGCACCACGCTCAACACCGATGGCCGCGTCGATGCGCGCATCAGCACCGGCTGGGATGAGTACGCACCATTGTCCGGCGAAGTCGCACTCAACACCGACGAACTGACCTGGATGGAATTGTTCTCGCCGGACATCGTCGAGCCCAAGGGTCGCCTTGTTGGCCGCATCGCGCTCGGCGGCACGCGCGCGCAACCGACTCTCGGCGGACAGGCGCACCTGTCCGAATTCAACACCGAACTGCCGGCGCTGGCGATCACGTTGCAGCAGGGCGATGTGCGCCTCGATGCGCAGCCAGACGGCAGCGCGCGCATCCGCGGCAGCCTGAAGTCGGGCGATGGCACGCTCAACCTCGATGGCACGCTCGGCTGGTACGGCAACGACACACCGCTGGTGTTGAACGTGCGCGGCAGCAACGTCCTCGCCTCCGACACGCGCGACCTGCGCGCGGTGATCGACCCCGACCTGGTCGTGCGCTACACCGCCGAGCAGCCGCTCAACGTCACCGGCACCGTCGGCGTGCCCTCGGCGCGCATCGATCTGGAGCGCCTCGACGAAGGCGTATCCGCCTCGCCCGACGTGGTCGTGCTCGATCCGGTCGACCCCAAGCGCGGCGTCGCCACGCCGCTCGATCTCGACCTGGCGCTCGCGCTTGGCGAGGACGTGCAACTCAACGGCTTCGGCCTCGACGGTTCGCTCACGGGAAGCCTGCGCGTGCGCCAACGCCCGGGCCGCGAGATGACCGCCAACGGCACGCTCGACGTCGAAGGCCGCTACACCGCGTATGGACAGGATCTCACCATCACCCGTGGCGAGTTGAACTGGTCGAACAATGCCATCGCCAA
>JAKFDI010000105.1:0-30447 GCA_036676235.1 Rhizobacter sp.
CGACACCTCCAAGGTCGTGAAGGAAGCCGGCGGCACCGTGGTGGGCGCCGTGCGCCACCCGCTGGCCACCAGCGACTTCTCCTCCTACCTGCTGCAGGCCCAGGCCAGCAAGGCCAAGATCCTCGGCATGGCCAACGCCGGCGGCGACACCATCAACACCATCAAGGCGGCCAACGAGTTCGGCATCACCAAGACCATGAGTCTGGCGGGCCTCTTGATGTTCATCACCGACATCCATGCGCTCGGGCTCAAGCAGACGCAGGGCATGTACCTGACCGACAGCTGGTACTGGAACCACAACGACGAGACCCGCGCCTGGGCCAAGCGCTTCGAGGCCAAGATGAAGCGCAAGCCGACATCGCTGCACGCCGCCGACTACTCGGCCACCATGCAATACCTGCAGGCGATCAAGAAACTGGGCACGGATGATCCGGCCAAGATCAACGCCCACCTGCGCACCATCAAGATCAACGACATGTACACCAAGGGCGGCTGGGTGCGCGAGGACGGCACCATGGTCCACGACATGTACCTGATGCAGGTGAAGACGCCGGCCGAATCGAAGGGGGTGTGGGACTACTACAAGGTGGCGCAGGTGATCAAGGGCGAAGCCGCCTGGACCACCAAGGAAGAGACCAAGTGCGCCCTCTGGAAATAGGTTGACGGCCCCCACGTCGCTGCGCTCCTGCCTTGCAGGCCGCACCGAGCCAGAGGCTCGGTTCCTAGCCAGGCACAAACAGTCCTCAGGACTGTTTGTGTCCGGGCTCGGCCCCCCGAGGGGGCGCCCACGGGTCGCCCGGGAAACCCGGGCTTGCGTGGTGGCTTGATCTGGGCTTCGCCGTGTGCGCGTGTGCGCGCACGGCGTCCTTCGAGACCCGAGTGGATCTGATGGAAATTTTTGGCATACCTTTGTCAGCCTTCCTGGGCCAGCTATTGCTGGGCCTGGTGAACGGTTCGTTCTACGCCATGCTGAGCCTCGGCCTGGCGGTGATCTTCGGCCTGCTGGGCATCGTGAACTTCGCGCACGGCGCGCTGTACATGATCGGCGCCTTCGTGGCGTGGATGGGGCTGCAGTACTTCGGCATCAACTACTGGGCGTCGCTGGTCGTGGCGCCCCTTGTGGTCGGTGCGCTGGGCGTGCTGATCGAGCGCACGCTGCTCAAGCGGCTGTACAACGTCGACCCGATCTACGGCCTGCTGCTGACCTTCGGTCTCGCGCTGATTCTGGAGGGCGTGTTCCGCGAACAGTTCGGCGTGTCGGGCCAGCGCTATGCGACGCCCGAACTGCTGCAGGGCGCCACCGACGTCGGTTTCATGATCCTGCCCAACTACCGGGCCTGGGTCGTGGTGGCGTCGCTCGCCGTGTGCCTGGGCACCTGGTTCCTGATCGAGCGCACGCGGCTGGGCGCCTATCTGCGCGCCGGCACCGAGAACCCCAAGCTGGTGCAGGCCTTCGGCGTCAATGTGCCGCTGATGGTGGCGCTGACTTACGGCGCGGGCGCGGGCCTTGCAGCCATCGCCGGTGTGCTGGCCGCGCCCATCATCCAGATCACTCCGCTGATGGGCAGCAACCTCATCATCGTGGTGTTCGCGGTCGTCGTGATCGGCGGCATGGGCTCCATCCTCGGTTCCATCCTGACCGGCGTGGCCCTCGGCCTCATCGAGGGGCTGACCAAGGTGTTCTACCCCGAGGCCTCCAACATCGTGGTGTTCGTGATCATGGCCATCGTGCTCGTTATCCGCCCGGCGGGTCTGTTCGGCAAGGAGAAGTGATGAACCCCGCCTCGCAAACGCGCGCTGCGCACATCGCCTGGGGGGTGGTGTTCGCGGTGCTGCTGGCCGCGCCCTTCATCGGCCTGTACCCGATCTTCATGATGAAGGCGCTGTGCTTCGCCATCTTCGCCATCGGCTTCAACCTGCTGCTGGGCTATACCGGACTGCTGTCGTTCGGCCATGCAGCCTTCTTCGGCTTCGCGGCCTACACCTCCGGCTGGCTGGTGCGCAGCGCCGGCCTGTCGCCGGAGCTGGGTGTGCTGGGCGGCACGCTGGTCGCCGCCGCGATGGGGTTGGTGGTGGGGCTGATCGGCATCCGCCGCGAAGGCATCTACTTCGCCATGATCACGCTCGCGATGGCGCAGATGGTGTACTTCGTGTGCCTGCAGGCGCCTTTCACGGGCGGTGAGGACGGGCTGCAGGGCGTGCCGCGCGGCGAACTCTTCGGACTGATCCCGCTGGACAACGACGTGGTGCTGTATTTCGTCGTGCTCGCCGTGTTCGCCGCGGTGTTCCTGTTCGTCATCCGCGTGGTGCACTCGCCGTTCGGGCAGGTGCTCAAGGCCATTCGCGAGAACGAGCCGCGCGCCGTGTCGCTCGGCTACGACGTGCATCGCTACAAGCTGCTCGCCTTCGTGCTGTCGACTGCCATCGCCGGGCTTGCCGGCTCGATGAAGACGGTGATCCTCGGCTTCGCCACGCTGTCCGACGCGCACTGGGCGCTGTCGGGCGAGGTGGTGCTGATGACGCTGCTCGGCGGCATGGGTACCTTTGCCGGACCGGTGCTGGGCGCGTTCACCATCGTCGGCCTGCAGAACTTCCTTGCCGACCGGGTGGGCTCGTGGGTCACGGTGATCATCGGCGCCACCTTCGTCGTGTGCGTGGTGGCGTTCCGCCGCGGCTTCGTTGGCGAAGCGCTGGCGTGGCAGGAGCGGCGCCGCAAGAAGGGCGCCGCCGCCGTCGCCCACCCCTGACAGCAGAACGCCCCGCCTGGACCTTGGCCCAGGCGAGGCGCCGGCAACGCATCCGCTGCCGCCTCGGCACTGCCCGTTCGCGGCAATGCCGGTTCTGCTTCTTCGTCAGAAGGTCGTGAGCGTACCGGCCTATCGACCGTCGCGGTCCGAGTCGCCCGGCGCCGCGCGCTCCACGGTATCGCTCACGCGCTGCCACGAATCGCGTGCGGCATGCCGCGCGTCGTCCCAGCGCAGGCGCGACCCGCCGCGTGCACTGTCCCAGCCCCGATCAAGGTCCGGGTCGACCTCGTCGAAGCTGCGCGTGCCGTACTGGCCGTAAGCATCGACGCCGTAGCGGTAGGCCGGGCCATAGTCGTCGTAGCTGTAGTCCTCGCTGACGTACGGGCGGTCACCGTAGTTCTGCGACCAGTAGGCGTCTTCGGCCGTCGGGTCGATCTGCTCGGCAATGCCCTTGCCAGCCAGGCCACCCACCACGGCACCCACTGCGCCGCCCACCAGCGTGCCCACCGGGCCAGCCACCGTGCCGATGGCGGCACCCGCGGTCACACCGCCTGCCGCGGCGCCGATGGCTGTGCCCACCGGATGCGATCCCGGCTTGCCGCTCAGCGGGTCGCGGTTCGCGTCGCGTGCTTCCTGCTTGGCGAGAGGTCGTTCGTTCTTCATGTGAGTCTCCTTGTCGTACGGCTGATCGACTGGCCGGCGCTGCGCCCGGCCGCGGAGCGAAATCGACCGGTGACGCATGAAGCGGCGCCGGATTCGCTGCGTCCATTTCACGGCAGGCGCCGTGGCACACCCATCGGACTGCCGCGCCACGCGCTGTAGGACGGGAGCCTGAACGCTCGGGAACGAAAGCTGCCCCGCACGAATCACTCCCGATTCCTCGGCGCCGCATCGCGCGGCCCGGCGTTCACCGTGCATGAGCTGTCCTTTCGCACCCTGCTGTACCGCTACTTCTTCTTCGGTTGGCTGTTCCGCGACGTGAACCGCGGCAACCTGCTGGAGCGCGCGGCTGCATGGCGCCACAACCAGGTGCAGGCGCAGTGGCTGCCGACCTACATGCGCCGCTGGATCGGGTGGGGACTGTTGTTCTACGGCATCGGTGCGGCGGTCGAATTGCTGTTCGCGCAGCCCTCCATTTCGGCGTTCTTCTACGTGCCGAGCGCCATCAGCGTGCCCGCCAACGCGGTGATCGCCGCGGCCTGGGTGGGCTTCAAGGTCATGCGCTCGCCGCAGTAGCGATTGCTTACATCGAGCGATTCTTCGGCGCCGTGACGAGGCGCATTCGTCATGCGTGCGCCGCGAGCGCTCCCCCCGGATTGGGTATGGGAGGCCGCCATCCGCGCTGCCAAGCTGTTCGTCACAAGAAGTTTCGGGGTCAGGGACAGGACGGCCGATCCGCTCGTAAAGGAATCACTATGTCTTGGTTGAACGGTCTCATGCGCGGCTCATTCCTGAGCGAGGACAACCTCCTTCAGGCACGCGATCACTACCAGCCCTGCGACGCCGCACCCACGGCCGAATCGGCGCTGGCGCAATGGGCCGAGCGCGCCGCGAGCCAGCCCGAACACGCCCTCGTGCGTGAGCTCGCCGGCCTGTCGAACGACACGCTCTCGGCACTCGCTTCCGCCTTCGTTCGCGAACCGGTGCGCCGCCGCACCGATGCAATGCGTTTCGCGCTGCCGGGCGGCGTGGCCCTTGCGGCACTCGGCGGCATGCTGCTGCTGTTGCAGGCAACCCTCGCGGACTCATCGGCCGTGCGTACGCTGGCGGAAATGCAGGTGCTCGGTGTTGCCGCGCTGCTGGCCGGCGTGGCCGCTGCTTGCATGGGCGCGCTCAGCGCCTTCAAGGCGATGCCGGCCGAGCTGGCTTATGGACGCGTTGGCCTGTATGTCGGCCCGCTCAACGAGCAACATCCGTGGCTCTACGACACGCTGCTGCTGATGCGCAACGCCGCGGCCGAAACCTACCGTCGCCGCACGCTGCGCGAACGCGGCCCGCTGCGCGGCCTCGACTGCCTGATGATGCGCGAGATTGCCCGCGCCGAGCAGGGACTCGCCACCACCGAAACCGCCCGCC
Source organism: Rhizobacter sp. (assembly GCA_036676235.1). GTDB lineage: Bacteria > Pseudomonadota > Gammaproteobacteria > Burkholderiales > Burkholderiaceae_C > JAKFDI01. Next base: position 4,824 of record JAKFDI010000105.1, read on the forward strand.
GCGTGGCCGAGGAAGTGCAGCAGTTGCCTGAGATCGACGCGGCCATCACCGAAGTGCAGGATCGCCCGGCGCCGATGATTCCCGCGCTGCGCGAAGCGCCGCAGCTCGGCGCACGCAGCGAGTTGCGCACGCTGCACGGTCTGTCCAGCGCGGGCGCTTCGGTGCGGCTCTTCGGCAATTCCGCAGTCGATCGCCGGCGCTCGGACGATAACGCGCAGTCGGCGTAGCCAGTTGCTCACCGAACTTCGTTCATCCGGCGACGCATGACGTCCTGACCAAGCGAACGCCGCGGATCCGGCTCCGCCGGTCCGCTGGTGTTGCCCCTTGAGGGGCGCGCGAAGCGCGTAGGGGTGGTTCTAGATCCTGCGATTCGTGCCGGCCCAGTAGGGCTCGCGCAGCCGGCGCTTGAAGATCTTGCCGGTGTCCTCGCGCGGCAGCGCGTCGTGGAAGGCGACGACCGAAGGCACCTTGTAGCCGGCGAGCCGGGCCTTCAGCCACGCCTTCACTTCGTCCTCGGTGAGCGAAGCGCCGGCGCGCGGTTGCACCGCCGCGGCCAGGCCCTCACCGAACTCGGCGTCGGGAATGCCGAACACGGCGCAGTCCTCCACGCCGGGTATCGCCTGCAGCACCGCCTCGATCTCGGCCGGGTAGATGTTCACGCCGCCGGAAATCACCATGTCGGCCGAACGATCGACGATGAACAGAAAGCCGTCTTCATCGAGATAGCCCACGTCGCCCATCGTCAGATAGCCGTCGCGTTCCATGCTGCGGCGCGCGGCGTCGTTGTCGTTGTAGGTGAAGTCGGTGAGTGTCGACTGGTGAACGTAGATGAGCCCGGCCTGGCCCTGCGGCAGTTCGCACCCGTCTTCGCCCAGGATGCGGATCTGCACACCGTCGAGCGGCCGTCCGGCCGACCCAGGCTTGCGCAATGCGTCAGGGCTGTCCAGCCGAGTCATGTAGCCCAGTTCGCTGGAGCCGTAGGCCTCGTGGATCACCGGCCCCCACCACTCGATCATGGCGCGCTTCACGTCCGGCGGGCAGGGCGAGCCGGTGGAGCTCACGAACTTCATCGAGCCGAGGTCGTACCTGCGCTTCACCTCGTCGGGCAGGCGCAGCAGCCGCACGTACATCGTCGGCACCAGATAGGCATGCGTGATGCGGTGCTGCTCGATGAGGCGCAGCGTGTGCTCGGCGTCGAAGCGCGGCTCGATGACGATGTAGGCGTCCTTCTGCGCCGCACCCATCGCGAAGGAGTTCGGTGCGCTGTGGTACATCGGCGCGCACACCAGCGCGCGCATGCCGTCGTCCAGGCCGATGATCTGGCGCAGCCTCTCGAGCGCAAGCACCGCCTGCTCCGGCGTCGAGGCTTGGCGGCGGATGCCCTTGGGCCGGCCCGTCGTGCCCGAGGTGTAGAGCATCGCGCCGCGTGGGCGCTGCGTGGCCGGGCCGGTATCGGGCGAGGCAGCATCGCGCAGTGCGTCCCAGGTCGAGGCCGCGGGCTCGGACGAATCGGCCGGCATCTCGCCCAACGGTGGGATGGCAGGCAGCACCTGCACGCCGGCCGGCGCCACGTCGCCGAGCGACTGCAGCAGGTCGGCGTCGCAGATGAAGAGCTTGGCGCCGCTGTCGGCCAGGATGTGGCGCACCTCGTCGGCCTTGAAGTGCCAATTGACAGGGCACCAGTACGCCCCCAACCAGCGCACGGCGAGCATGGCTTCGAGCACCGCCGGGCCATTGCGCATCATCAGCGCGACCACGTCGCCATCGCCGATGCCGAGGGCGCGCAGTGCCGACGCGCCGCGCTGGTAGCGCTCGAAAAAGCGCTCGGGTGTGAGGGTTCGATCCTGGAAGACGACGGTGGGCTTCATGCGCTGGATGGCGTTGACGGGTTCCGGCCACTCTAGCGCCGGGCTCGCTGCGCACCATTGCGGCGAACACCCATCGCGCACGCGCGGGCACGTGCATTGCCGTGTGTCTGCAAACGCCACTGCCGAGAGACGTGATGAGCTACCCGATCGACATGCTTCAGTCTGCCGCCCAGCATGCCCGGCAGGTGGCAACCCTCATCGACGCCGCCCGTGTGCTCACCTTCACTGCGCAGGCCAAGAGCCGCGAGCGCCTGGTTCAGCCCGACGCCTGCTCCATCGCGCAGATCGACTCCCTACTCGCAACCGCTGGCGCGACCACGCTGCATGCGCGCCAGATGGCCGCCGACACGCGCCGCCTGCTCGGGCCGCTGGAGGCCGGGGCCATGGACGAGCCGCTCCCCGAGGACCCGGACGAACTGACACTCGAACTCGACTCCATGCGCCTCGTGCTGGCGCACTCCATCGAAGACGCCCTGCGTGCGCTCGACCTGCTCGAAACGGTGCAGGAACTCGGTGAGCGCTCGCTTCACAGCGCTGAGGGTGAAGAGGGCCTGTCCGAGGACGACGAGCGCACCATGGCGCAATTGTTCGAGCGCCTGCGGTCGTCTGGCCCGGCGGGCTGAATGCACGACGTAGTGCGCGCCACGGCCCGCCGGTAAATCCGCGAGCCCGGCTGCAGCAAGTTCCGGAGCCCCGCGGCCGCTTCTCGAACCGATCGCACGAGTGCTGCCTCTGCGTGACGCGTTCGGCGCCACGGCCTGCGCTGCTGCGCCATGACGGTTGCACAATCGGCGCCTTTGCGTGGTGGCCGTGCGAACCCCGATGTGGCGACGATTCTTCTGCGGGCTGATGCTGCTGGGCGCGGCCGCGGCATGGGGCGCGCCCGAGCCTGAGACTGTCGGCACGCTCACCATCCTCGACGGCGAAGTACAACTGGTGCGCGATGCAGCGACCTGGCGCGTGGCCGAAGGCGTGCGGCTCACCGCCGGCGACATCGTGCAGACCGCGGCTTCCGCGCGGCTCGTGCGCCTTGAACTGGCTGCCGGCCAAGCCATCGACCTCGGCCCCGCCACCCGCGTGCAGCTCGCGCCGCAACTGCGCGGCGACCGCGCCAGCCGAGCACCTGCGCTCTATCTGCTCGAGGGCTGGCTCAAGCTCACGCAGCCTACCGCCACGCACGCAGAGGGCGCGCTGATCGCAGCGCAGGCACTCGACGTGACCGGCGTGGCGCGCGACGTGGTGGTCGCGGTTCACGGCGATGCCGTGTGGCTCTTCGCCGAATCGGGTGCCGTCACCGTGGCGCCGCGACAGGGCGGCAAGGCGCTCGCGCCGCTGACGCTGAAGGCGGGCGAGTTCTTCGAGCGCGCCGCGGACGCCAAGGGCAAGGCAGTCGTCTCCCCGCGTCCCACGGCCGCCTTCCTGCAACAGGTGCCCCGCGCGTTTCGCGACACGCTGCCGCTGCGCGTCGCGCTGTTCAAGAACGGTGCAGCAGCGCCGAAGAAACTCGCACCGATCGCCTATGCCGACGTGCAGCCCTGGCTCGCCGCCGAGCCCGACTTGCGGCGCGGATTCGTGACACGCTGGCGCGGCGCCGCGCGCGATGCCGATTTCCGACGTGCGCTCGCGGGCAACCTCGCGGCCCATCCCGAATGGGACCGCGTGCTCAACCCGGAGAAGTACCGGCCGAAGCAGCCCGCGAAGACGCCGGCGCCGCCGCCGCGCTACTGACGACGACATCGGACAACAGACAACACACGGGACACCGCCATGAAGCTGCTGCTCAAGTTCAACCTCGCGTTCCTGCTGGTCTTCGTGATCGGGCTCGCCGTGTCCGGCACCGTCGCCCGCGACCTGCTGCAGCGCGACGCGAAGGACGAAGTGGTCGACCGCGCGCGCCTCCTGATGGAGCAGTCGGGCGTGGTGGCGCAGTACACGGCGAACCAGATCGCGCCGCTCCTGCAGACGCAGATGAAGTACACCTTCCTGCCGCAGTCGGTGCCGCAGTACTCGGCCACCCAGATCCTGGATGCGCTCAAGAGCAAGTACCCCGAATACAACTACAAGCCCGCGATGCTCAACCCGACCAGCCCGCGCAACCGCGCGCAGGCCTGGGAGGCCGACATCGTCACGCAGTTCCGCAACATGCCCGACCTGAAAGAGTTCATCGGCGAGCGCGACACGCCCACCGGCCGTTCGCTCTACGTGGCGCTACCCATCAAGATCACCAACCCCGCCTGCCTGCAGTGCCACAGCACGCCGGCCAACGCGCCGGCCACGCTGATCGAGCGCTACGGCTCGAACAACGGCTTCGGCTGGACGCTCAACGAGGCCATCGGCGCGCAGGTCGTCTCGGTGCCCATGTCGGTGCCGCTGGAACGTGCCGACAAGGCGCTCGGCGTGGTGATGCTGATGCTCACCGGCGTCTTCCTGCTGATGGGCGCGGCGCTCAACCTGCTGCTGTGGAAGCTCGTGATCCAGCCGGTGAGCCGGCTCTCGGCGCTGTCGGACCGCGTGAGCCTGGGCGAACTCGACGCGCCCGAATTCGAGACGAAGTCCAAGGACGAGATCGGCGTGCTGGCCGAATCCTTTGCCCGCATGCGCAAGAGCCTGGTGCATGCGATGAAGCTGCTCGACAGCTGATGGCCCATCCCGAAAAACTCGGCAAATACGCCATCACCGGCGTGCTCGGTGAAGGCGCGATGGGCGTGGTGTACCGCGGGTTCGACCCGGGCATCCAGCGGCAGGTGGCGATCAAGACCATCCACCGCAGCCTCGCCGACAGCGACGACGCGGCGGCGGTCGATTCCATGGCCGCGCGCTTTCGCAATGAGGCGCAGGCGGTGGGGCGGCTGTCGCATCCCGGCATCGTCGCGATCTACGACTACGGCGAAGACGCGGACACGCGCTTCATCGCGATGGAGTTCGTCGAGGGGCGAACGCTCGCGCAGATCCTCTCGGCCACGCCGCGCCTGCCCGAGGCGCAGGCGCTCGACATCACGGCGCAGTTGCTCGACGCGCTGGGCGCCGCGCACCGCGCCGGCGTATGGCACCGCGACGTGAAGCCGGCCAACCTCATCCTCACGCCCGAAGGCCGCGTGAAGGTGACGGACTTCGGCATCGCGCGCATCGAGAACGTCGCACTCACGCAGGTGAGCGCGGCCATCGGCACGCCCGGCTACATGGCACCCGAGCAGTACGTGGGCGAGGGCATCGACCACCGCGTCGACCTCTTCGCCGCCGGCGTGCTGCTCTACCGCATGCTGGCCGGGCGCGCGCCCTTCAGCGGCTCGCCCGAGACGGTGATGTACCGCATCCTCAACGAGGAGCCCGTGCCGCCCAGCCGCGTGGAAGGCAGCGTCTGCCCGCCGCGTTTCGATGCCGTGGTGGCGCGCGCGCTCGCCAAGGCGGCGGCGCAGCGTTTCCAGAGCGCGGCCGAGTTCCGCGCGGCCCTGGAGCCGCTGGCGGGCGCGGACGATGCGACGGTGATCGTCGGTCGGCAGGTGGCGCCCGTGTCGCCGGCGCCGATCGAGCGCACCACCGGCGGGATGTCCGGCCGCGGCACGGGCGGCACGCTGCTTCAGGCCTCGTCGATCGCCGGCTGGGAAGCCGCGGCGCTGGCCCCGGTGGAACACGCGCTGGCCGCGCGGCTCGGCCCCATGGCTCGACTGCTGGTGCGCGAAGCGGCGCGCACGTGCAGCGATCTGGCAAGCCTCGTGCAGCGCGTGGCCGAGCATCTGCCGGAAGGCGAGCGTGCCGCCTTTCTGGCGCGGTTCGCGGCGCCGGGCACGGGGGGTACCGGCGGGGGCGCCGCCCTACGAACCGGTGGTGCGGGGGGCACCGCGCCCGTAGGCGCCGGAACGGGATCGAACGCGATGACGGCCCTCACGCCCGAGCTGCTGAAGAAGATCGAGCGTGTGCTCACGCAGCACATCGGCCCGATCGCCCGCGTGGTGCTCAAGAAGACGGCCCAGGCGCCCACCGCCGAGGCGCTGTTCGAGCGCTTGAGCGAGCAAGTGGCGGCTGGGCCGGAGCGCGAGCGGCTGCTGGCCGATCTGCGCCGGCTGGTCTGATACGTTTGCGGGCGCACGCGCAGCTTCACAAGACTTTGCGTTGCGCCGCGCCCGGGCAATGCGCGCGCCGGGGCTGCTTGCCATGATCTCGACGCGCGCCGCATGGCGTGGGGAGATCGACATGACCCATTCAACGGGACGACTCGGTCGGCGGAGCTTCCTGGCCGCGGCGACCTTGGCCACCGCCTGGCCGGTGCATGCCGACGCCTTGCGCGAACGCATCGCCGAACGCCGCGCGGCGCGACGAGCGGAAGACGACAACACACAGCACGGTGGTCAAGGGCCGCTGCCGCCGGGCGTGCGGGTGCTGCGCGACATGGCCTACGGCGGCGATGCGGCGCAGCGCTTCGATGTCTATCTGCCGCCGCAGATGCCGCCTCGGGCGCCGGTCCTCTTCATGGTGCACGGTGGCGGCTGGCGCCGCGGCGACAAGGCGATGGCCAAGGTCGTTGCGCACAAGGTGGCGCGCTGGGTGCCGCGCGGCTTCGTGTTCGTGTCGATCAACTACCCGCTGCTTCCCGTGCCGCCGATCGATCAGGCTCGCGCGGTGGCCGAAGCGCTGGCCGAAGCGCAGGCCCAGGCAGTGCGCTGGGGCGCCGACCGCGGCCGTTTCGTGCTGATGGGCCATTCGGCCGGCGCGCATCTCATCGCTCTGCTGGGCGCGGCGCCCGAACTCGGCGCCGGCGCGGCCGTCACGCCGTGGCTGGGCAGCGTGCTGCTCGACAGCGCGGCCTATGACGTGCCGCAACTCATGCGGACTCGTCACCCGCGCTTGTTCGACCACGCATTCGGCGACGACCCGCAGGTGTGGCGTGCCGCGTCGCCCCACCACCGCCTGCGCGAGCGCATGGCGCCGCTGCTCGCGGTGTGCGGCACCTCGCGCGCAGATGCCTGTGCGCGGGCCGATGCCTTCGCGGCGAAGGCCCGATCCTTCGGCGGCCGTGCCTCGGTGTCGCGGCAGGATTTGTCGCACGGCGACATCAACGGGCAGCTCGGCCTGCCCGGCGCCTACACCGCGGCGGTCGAGGACTTCCTGCGCACGCTGGACGAATCGGTGGCCGCGCGGCTCGCTTGACGTCAGGCCGCGCCGATGCGCGCGGCGATGGCTTCGCCCATCTCGGTCGTCGAGGCCGCACCGCCGAGATCTGGCGTGCGCGGTCCTTCGGCCAGCACTTGTTCGACCGCGCGCACCATCGCGTCGTGCGCGTCGCGGTGGCCGAGGAAGTCGAGCATCAGAGCCGCCGACCAGATCATGGCCACCGGGTTGGCGATGTTGCGGCCGTAGATGTCGGGCGCCGAGCCGTGCACCGGCTCGAACAGCGAGGGGAACGTCCGCTCCGGGTTCAGGTTGGCCGAAGGCGCGATGCCGATGGTGCCGGTGCAGGCCGGCCCCAGGTCCGACAGGATGTCGCCGAACAGATTGCTCGCCACCACCACGTCGAAGCGCTGCGGCTGCAGCACGAAACGTGCGCTCAGGATGTCGATGTGCTGCTTGTCGTGCGTGATGCCGGGGTACTGCGCCGCCATCGCCTCGGCGCGTTCGTCCCACCACGGCATGCTGATGGCGATGCCGTTGCTCTTGGTCGCCACCGTCACATGCTTGCGAGCGCGCGCCTTCGCAAGTTCAAAGGCGAACTTCAGCACCCGGTCGGTGCCGTGGCGCGTGAACACCGATTCCTGGATCACCACTTCGCGGTCGGTCCCCTCGAAGATGCGCCCGCCGAGGTTGGTGTACTCGCCCTCGGTGTTCTCGCGCACGACGAAGAAGTCGATGTCGCCCGCCTTGCGCCCGGCCAGCGGGCAGGGCACGCCGTCGAACAGCCGCACCGGCCGCAGGTTGATGTATTGGTCGAACTCGCGCCGGAACTTGAGCAGCGAGCCCCACAACGACACATGGTCCGGCACGGTCGCCGGCCAGCCCACCGCGCCGAAGAGGATGGCGTCGTGCCCCGCGAGCTGCGCCTTCCAGTCCGGCGGCATCATCGCGCCGGTCTTCTGGTACCAGTCGCAGCTGGCCCAGTCGATGGGGGTGAACTGGATCGCGATGTCGAACGTGCGGGCCGCGGCTTCGAGTGCGCGCAGCCCCTCGGGCATGACTTCGCGGCCGATGCCGTCGCCGGGAATGACGGCGATGCGATGGGGTGCGGGCATGAAGAAACTCCTCTGTCGTGAACCGCGAGCATCGTAGCGTCGCGCGCGCCCCCGCGCGCTTCGCGGAGATGCCGTTGCGGCTAAGGTGATGCGCATCGTCATTTGTCTGTCACGACCGCGATGAACAAGCCCGAGCTGTATGCGGATCCGGAACCGGCGCGTGCCGAAGTCGATGCGTGGGAAGGCCCCGCCGTGCTCGAGTTCGGCGCCGCCTGGTGCGGCTGGTGTCTCGGTGCGCAGCCGCATGTGGACGCCGCGTTCGCCGGCCACCCGCAGGTGCGCCATCTGCAGATCGCCGATGGCCGCGGCCGCCCGCTCGGGCGTTCCTTCGGCGTGAAGCTGTGGCCGACGCTGGTGTTCCTCGACCACGGCCGCGAAGTGGCGCGCGTGGTGCGCCCCGCCGATGCGGGCGCGATGCGGCAGGCGCTCGCGCAGATCACCACCGCTTGACGGCATCCTGCATGGCAGGCGCCTGCGTGACACGGCACGGCCGGCTGCGTCGCTATGCTGGTGCACGAATCCCACTGCGAGAGGCATGAATGAGCAAGCCCGTCTGCATCGTCACCGGCTCGTCCTCCGGCATCGGCGCCGCCACGGCCCGGCTGTATGCGAAGAACGGCTGGAACGTCGTCGTCAACTATTCGCGCGACCCGGCGCCGGCGCAGCGGGTGGCCGATGACTGCCGTGCGCTCGGCGCCGAGGTGCTGGTGGTCAAGTGCGATGTGTCGGCCGATGCCGACTGCCGCCGTCTCGCGGCAGAGGTCGAGGCGAAATGGGGCCGCGCCGATGCGCTGGTCAACAACGCCGGCACCACGAAGTTCGTGGCGCTCAAGAACCTCGACGGTCTCGAAGCGGAGGATTTCCAGAAGATCTATGCCGTCAATGTGATCGGCGCCTGGCAGATGACGCGCGCACTCGCGCCGTTGCTGCGCCGGCATCCGGTGACCGGCGTGGTGAACATCTCGTCGGTCGCTTCGTTCATGGGCGTCGGCTCGTCCATCGCATACATGGCCTCCAAGGGCGCACTCAATGCGATGACCGTTGGCCTCGCGCGTGCGCTCGGGCCGGACATTCGCGTCAACGCCATCGCACCCGGTCTCGTCGAAACGCCGTGGCTGCAGACGGGCCTCGGCGAACGCTACGAAGCGAGCGTCGTGGGCTACAAGTCGCGCGCGGTGCTGGAAGAAGTGATCGCGCCCGAAGACATCGCCGAGACCGCCTGGTACCTCGGCGCGCGCGCGGCCAAGACCACCGGCGAACTGCTGCTCGTCGATGCGGGCCTGAAGCTCACCAAGGCGTGACCGCTCGCGGCGTGACCGACTGCGCAGCGCGCGCCGGCCCACAGCGGCCGGCGCGCGGCCTTTCGGAAGAATGGTTGGGACCAAGCGCCGCGCCATGAGCCCGTCGCCTTCGACCTGGAAGCCGCTGCAGGCGCGGCCGTATCGGCTGCTGTGGCTGGGCGGCAGCGCCTACTTCCTCGGCAACGCCATGCTCAGCATGGCCGCGTCGTGGCTGATGATCGAGTTGACCGGCTCGTCCTTCCTGGCGGCGCTGGTGCAGACGGCCTCGTTCCTGCCGATGTTCCTGCTGTCGCTGCCGGCCGGGGTGATGGCCGACACCGCCGACCGCCGCCGCATCATCCTGCGCTCGCTGGGCGTCTATTCGGCCACGGCGCTGCTGCTGGCGGCCATCAGCCTGGCCGGTCTGGCCGGGCCAGGCACGCTGCTCACGCTCACCTTCGTGATGGGTTGCTGCACGGCGCTGCAGTCGCCGGCGTGGAATTCGGCCGTGGTCGACACGGTGGACCGCAGCGATCTGCCGCAGGCCATCACGCTGACCGCGATGTCGTACAACGCGGCGCGCGCCGTCGGCCCGGCCGTCGCCGGTGTGCTGTTCGCGTGGATCGGCAGCCCGCTCGTCTTCGCGCTCGCCATTGCCACGGGTCTGGCGATGCTGCAGAGCATCCGCCTCGCGCCGCCGGCGCCGCACCCCACGGCCAAGCTGCCGCCGGAGCGCATGTGGGGTGGCATCCTGAGCGCCCTGCGTTTTGCGCGGCACTCACAGGCCATCCTCGCGCAGCTGATTCGCACCGTGGCCTTCAGCGGCATCGGCTCGGCGCTGTGGTCGCTGCTGCCGGCCATCGCGCTGCAACTGGGCCTGGGCGCCGCGGGCTACGGCTTCCTGCTCGGCTGCCTGGGTGTAGGCGCGGTGACGGCAGGCTTCTTCATCGCCCGCGTGCGCGGGCGCTTCGGGCTGGAGCTGATGGTTGCTGCAAGCTGCGCGATCTTCGGCGTGGCGATGCTGGTGGCCGGCTGGTCGCCGTGGAAGCTGCCGGTGTACCTCACGCTGGTGTGCGGCGGTGCGGCGTGGATGGCGGTGATGTCCACGCTCAACGCCGCCACGCAGACGAGCGCGCCGCAGTGGGTGCGGGCGCGGGCGGCTTCGCTGCACACGCTGTCGGCGCTCGGCTCCTTCGCGCTCGGCGCCGCGTTCTGGGGTGCGCTGTCGGCGGTGTTCGGCCTCACCGCCACGCTGAGCCTCGGCGCCGCGGCGATGCTCGCAAGCATGGCCCTGTCGCGCCACTTCACCCTGCGCATGGGCGAAGACAAGGACGTGATGCAGGCCACGCCCTGGGAAGACCTGTTCGTGGTGGAGGAACCCGCGCCCGGCTCGGGTCCGGTGGCGGTGGAGATCGTCTACCGCATCGAGGCAGCGCATGCCACGCGCTTTCTCGCCGCGCTGGAACTGCTGCGCGCCCCGCGCCGGCGCGACGGCGCCACCTTCTGGCGGGTCTACCGCGACCTCAGCAATCCGGCGCGCTATGTGGAGCGCTTCATCGTCGACTCCTGGGTCGACTACCTGCGCCAGCGCGCCCGCGCGACGCTGGCCGACCGCGACCTCGAAGCGCAGGTGCGCGCCTTCCACACCGGCCCGGAGCCGATCGCAGTGCAGCACTACATCGCCGAGCGCTGAAAACGCTCAAGGGGTCGGCAGCGCTTCGGCCATCAACTGGCCGATCAAGGCGCCGACACGCAGGTCATCGAGGTGACCGAAGTGCGAAAGCCGCAGCCGCCCACGCCGGTCGATCAGCATCAGGCTCGGCGTGCCGCTCAATTCGTAGGCCTGCATGGTCAGGGGAATGCTGCCGTTCGCTGCGGGCTGGTCGATGCCGATGGGAAACGCGAGGCGGTTCTCGTGCACGAAGGCCCGCAGCGCGTCGGCCGTCATCACCGCATGGTGCTCGAAGACGGTGTGCAGCCCGATCACCGCCACGTCGTCCTCGGCAAAGGTCTCGCGGATGCGCACCGCCTGCGGCAGGCCGTGCGAGACGCAGGCCGGGCACAGCATCTGGAAGGCATGCAGCACGACCACGCGGCCGTGCAGCGACGCAAGGCTGAGCGGGGCGTCGGTGTTCAGCCACTGGCTGACCTGCAGATCCGGGGCGATGTCGTACGGTGTGCTCATGCGGGACTCCAAGGCGGGGTGGGTGTGGCAAGCGGGCGGGCGAGCCGGTGTTGCGCTAGGGGTTTTCCTGTAATGGTGCACCATTCAGGCACCTTCAAAACCGCCGCGGAGCCCGCCCTCATGTCATCCCGCCTATCCCTCGCCAAGGACAAACTCAAGTTCGTGCTGTTCGAGGGCATCCATGCCACGGCGGTGGACGCCATCCGCGGCGACGGCTACACCAATCTGGTCACCTACCCGAAGGCGCTCACCGGCGACGATCTGGTCGAAGCCATCAGCGACGCGCACTTCATCGGCCTGCGTTCGCGCACCCTGCTCACCGAGGCGATGCTCGACAAGGCGCCCAAGCTGGTGGCAATCGGCGCGTTCTGCATCGGCACCAACCAGATCGACCTGACGGCCGCCATGCGCCGCGGCGTGCCGGTGTTCAACGCGCCGTTCTCGAATACGCGCAGCGTGGCCGAGCTGGTGCTGGCCGAGATCATCATGCTGATGCGCGGCATTCCACTGAAGAACGCGGTGCAGCACCGCGGCGGCTGGGTCAAGAGCGCCGCCAACTCCTACGAGGTGCGCGGCAAAACGCTCGGGATCGTGGGCTACGGCCACATCGGCACGCAGATCGGCGTGCTGGCCGAGCAGTTGGGCCTGTCGGTGGCGTTCTACGACGTCGAGGTGAAGCTGCCGTTGGGCAACGCGCGCCAGGTGCCCACGCTCGACGCGCTGCTGGAGGTGAGCGACGTGGTGAGCCTGCACGTGCCCGAGACGCCGCAGACGGTGAACATGATCGGGGCGCCGCAGTTCGCCAAGATGAAGCCGGGCAGCCACTTCATCAACGCCTCGCGCGGCACGGTGGTCGACATCGACGCGCTCACCGCGGTGCTCGACAGTGGCCACCTGCAGGGCGCGGCGATCGACGTGTTCCCGGTCGAGCCGCAGGGCAACGACAGCGCCTTCGAGTCGCCGCTGCTGCGCTTCGACAACGTCATCCTCACGCCACACATCGGCGGCTCCACCGGCGAGGCGCAGGCCAACATCGGCCGCGAGGTCTCGGCCAAGCTGCTGCGCTACAGCAACAACGGCTCCACCGTCTCGGCGGTCAACTTCCCCGAGGTGGCGCTGCCCGAGCACACCGGGCGCACGCGGCTGCTGCACATCCACCGCAACGTGCCGGGCGTGATGGCGAAGGTGAACGAGCGCTTCTCGGAAGCCGGCATCAACATCGACGGCCAGTACCTGCGCACCAACGAGGAAGTGGGCTACGTGGTGATCGACGTGGAAGGCGACGCGCCGCGCGAGAAGCTGGAAGAGATGTGCAGCGTGCCGGGGACGATCCGCTGCCGCGTGCTTTATTGATCGTGTCGACGCTGGGCGTGCGGCAGGTCGATCTCGGCCGAGGCGGGCGTCGGCACACGCAGCGCTTCGTCGAAGTGAGCGAGCATGCGCGCCTCGCGCTCGGGCGTCTGCGTGCCGATGCAGTCGCGCGGCGCGATGACCTCGTAGTCGCGCATGCGGGCATCGACGGCGGTGGTGGCGATGCACTGGTCCGACGCCACCCCGGTGAGGATCAGCCGCCGCGCCTTCAGGTGCTGCAGCAGCAGTTCCAGCGGCGTGAGGAAGAAGGCCGAATGTTTGGGCTTGAGCACGAAGTAGTCGTCGCGATCGGGCTTCAGTGCCTGGGTGATGCGCGCGCCGTCGCCGTCGGCGGCGAGCGACGTTTCCACCACATCGCGCAAGTCGGAGCGCCAGCGGCCGCGGTTGTCGTTGGCGTAAATCGTCGGCACGCCCGCCGCGCGGCAGCGGGCTTTCAGCGCCGCGATGGGCGCGGCCACGGCCAGCGCCGCGGGCAGCAGCTTGTCGGCGTCGGGGAAGTGCCAGTCGCTGATCATGTCGACGATCAGCAGCACCGCGCCGCCGGCGGCATGTTCGTCGGCGAGCGAGACATTCGGTTCGGCAGGCATGGGCGTTGCGATCGGTGCCCTCGCACGTCGGCAATCGCCGTGCCGCGCCGCGCTACGCTCAACGCATGAACCCGCCCCTGCTGCGCACGCTCGGTCGCGTCGACTACGCCGAAACTGCCGAACGCATGCGTGCCTTCACCGAGACGCGCACGGCAGACACGCCCGACGAGATCTGGCTGTGCGAACACCCACCGGTCTACACCCAGGGCATCGCCGGTCGCGCCGAGCATGTGCTGAACCCGAGCGGCATCCCCATCGTGCAGACCAACCGCGGCGGCCAGGTCACCTACCACGGGCCGGGGCAGGTGGTGGCCTATCCGCTCGTCGACCTGCGGCGGCTGGGCATCTACGCCAAGGAATACGTTTACCGGCTGGAGCATGGCGTGCTCAAGACGCTGGAGAGCTACAGCATCACCGGCCACCGCGTGCCGGGCGCGCCGGGCATCTACGTGCGCCTGGCCGACCCCTTCGGCCATGCGCCGCTCGATGTCCGCCCGCCGCGCGAGCGCGAGGGCGTGGCGGCCGGCGCGGACCTCGCCTTCACCGGCCTCGGCAAGATCGCGGCACTCGGCGTGAAGATTTCGCGCCATTGCAGCTACCACGGCGTGGCGCTCAACGTGGCGATGGATCTGGCGCCGTTTGCCGGCATCAACCCTTGCGGCTACGCAGGGCTCGCGACGATCGACCTCGCTAAACTGAATGTCATTGCCGACTGGGCCGATGCCGCCCAGCGCCTCGGCACCCGGCTCGCCGCCCACCTCGCTCCCCGAGCGTGACACACGCGGCCCAAGGAACCTGATTCATGCAGACCACCGACACGCCCGTCCCCGCCTACGACCCGAGCGCCAAGCAGAAGGCGCAGGCCAAGACGGCGCGCATCCCGATCAAGATCGTGCCGGCCGAGGTGCTGAAGAAGCCGGAATGGATTCGCGTCAAGGCGGGTTCGCCCACCACGCGCTTCTATGAGATCAAGCAGATCCTGCGCGAGCACAAGTTGCACACCGTGTGCGAGGAAGCCTCGTGCCCCAACATCGGCGAGTGCTTCGGCAAGGGCACGGCCACCTTCATGATCATGGGCGACAAGTGCACCCGCCGCTGCCCGTTCTGCGACGTGGGCCACGGCCGGCCGGACCCGCTGGACAAGGACGAGCCGGCCAACCTCGCCAAGACCATCGCCGCGCTCAAGCTGAACTACGTCGTCATCACCAGCGTCGACCGCGACGACCTGCGCGATGGCGGTGCCGGTCACTTCGTCGACTGCATCCGCGCAGTGCGCGAGATGTCGCCGCGAACGCGCATCGAGATCCTCACGCCCGATTTCCGCGGCCGCATGGACCGCGCGCTCGACATCCTGAAAGCCGCGCTGCCCGACGTGATGAACCACAACCTCGAGACGGCGCCGCGCCTGTACAAGGAAGCGCGCCCGGGGTCCGACTACGCGTTCTCGCTGAATCTGCTCAAGCGCTTCAAGGAATTCGCGCCCGAGGTGCCGACCAAGAGCGGTGTCATGGTTGGCCTGGGTGAGACGGACGACGAGATCCTGCAGGTGATGCGCGACATGCGCGAACACGGCATCGACATGCTCACCATCGGCCAGTACCTCGCGCCGAGCGGGCACCACCTGCCGGTGCGCCGCTACGTGCACCCCGACACCTTCAAGATGTTCGAGCGCGAAGCCGCGGCCATGGGTTTCACCCATGCCGCCGTGGGTGCCATGGTGCGTTCGAGCTACCACGCCGACGAGCAGGCCCACGCCGCGGGCGTCGTGGGCGCGTAGCGGCGGTTTTCGCGGCATCGCTCACGCCGTGCGACGGCGTGCGGCGCGGATACTTCGCGGCGTCATGGGCTTTCCTCGCGCTGCGGCATGAATTCCACCGAGCTGTCCCCGCCCGCTCCGGCCGCCGTGCATTGCGGCAACTGCCGCCGGCCGATGCAGGCAATCACCTTCGCCGGCCACTACGGACGCACGGTCGAGATCGACCTGTGCGGGCCCTGCCATCTGGTGTGGTTCGATTCGATGGAGTCGGTGCGCCTCGCCGGCAGCGGCGCGCTGGCGTTGATCACGGCGATGTCGGCTGCACACGCCGAGCCGCATCACAACCTCGCCGATGACGTCCGCTGCCCGCGCTGCGACGGCGGGCTCAAGCCGGTGCACAACGTCTCACGCTGGGGCCGCACCCTGCAGCTCGAATGCAGACGTCGCCACGGGATCTACCAGACGTTCGCGCAATTCCTGTCCGAGAAGGGACTGATCCGCCGCTTAAGCGCTGCCGACCGGGCTGTGCTGGCGCGCCGGCCGGATGGCCTCACCTGCCTGAACTGCGGCGCGCCGCTCGGTGGCTCCGACGAACGCTGCGGCCACTGCGACAGCCTGCCCGGCATGGTCGACGTGGCCCGGCTGGCCGCAGCGCTCGATCCCGAGGGCGCGACCGAGCAGCATGCCGTGCACCGTACGGCGGCACGGCACGCGTCGCTGCACTGCCTCGCCTGCGGCGCACCGCTGCCCGAAGGCCAGGCGCTGCAATGCGGTCACTGTGGCGCGACGCTCGCCGCCGGCAGCCTGAAGGAGGCGCAGCGCAGCGTCAGTACGCTCGCCGAGGCGCTGCGTGCGCACGAACGTTCGCCGGTGCCGCATGTGCGCGAGCGCAGGCTGGCGGCGCTGGAGGGTGATCTGGCGCGGCGGCGCGAATGGGCGCGTGAGATGGAGGCCGAAGCACGCGGCGCCGGTGGCGTCGAATCCGAGGAAGGCGGCAGTTTCCTGGGCGATTTCCGCGAGCGACCGCTGCAGACCGCAGCGGCCGTCGCGCTGCTGCTCTTCGTGTGGTTCGTGTTCTGGCGCTGAGACGCCCGCCGCTCAGGTTTCGGCGAGCAACTCTTCCACCAGCTGGTGCAGCGCCGCGAAATCTGGCTCACCCACGTAGCGCTTGACGATCTCGCCACGCTTGTTGATCAGCACGCTGGTGGGCGTCAGCTGCACGTCGCCGAAGCTCTTGGCGATGACGCCGGTGTTGTCGATCGCAACGCCGAAGGGCAGCTTGCGCGTCTCGGCGAAGTTCACCACGTAGGCCGGCGGGTCGTAGCTCATCGCCACCGCCAGCGTGTCGTAGCCGCGCGCCTTGAACTTCTCGTGGGTGGCGACGATCTGCGGCATCTCCTTCACGCAGGTGGTGCAGCTCGTCGCCCAGAAGTTCACCAGCACCACCTTGCCGCGCAGCTGGTCGGTGGTGGATTTCGTGCCGTCGAGCAGCGTGTAGGCCACCGTCGGCGCCTGCGAATAGGCCATCGAGCCCAGGCTCAGGTACGCTGTAAGCCCGATGGCGGCAGCGGCCACGGTGGCGATGAGAAGACGGCTGTTTTTCATGGGAGTGCTGCGATGCAACGGCGAAAGTTTATGTCAGTGCCAGTGGCCGCATGCGGCTTGTGGCTTGCCCTTCCGGCCTCGGCCGCCCTGAGCGAGCGCGATGCGGTGTCCGGCGTGCGCGCCGCGCTGGAACGTGCCGCGGTGGCGGCGGTCGGCGTTCTCGGGCGAACCGATGGATTCCTCGGCAACCCGAAAGTTCGCATTCCGCTGCCGGGATTCCTCGACAGCGCGCAAAGCCTCTTCAAGGTGGCGGGCCAGCAGCGCCGGCTCGACGACCTGGTGACGGCCATGAACCGGGCGGCCGAAGCGGCCGTGCCACAGGCGCGGCTGCTGCTCGTCAACGCGGTGAAGTCGATGAGCGTCGAAGACGCGGTCGACATCGTGCGCGGCGGCGACGATTCCGCGACCCGCTTCTTCTCGGCCAAGACGCGCGAGCCGCTCACGCAGCGCTTCCTGCCGATCGTCGCGCGCAGCACGCAGAAGGTGAATCTGGCCGAGAAGTACAACTCCATCGCCGCCAAGGCGACCAGCTTCGGCCTCGTGAAGGGCCAGCATGCGAGCGTCGAGCAATACGTCACGGACAAGGCGCTCGACGGCCTGTTTCTCGTCATCGGCGAGGAGGAGCGGCGCATCCGGCAGGATCCCGTGGGCACCGGCAGCGCGCTGCTGCGCAAGGTTTTCGGGTCGGTGCGCTGATGATGGGCGGTGCAGAGACGATCTTCGCCGCGCTGACGCTCGCGGTGTGCGTGGTGCTGCTGGTTCGCCTGTGTGTCGGGCCTGCGCGGCGCTGGCGCTTCGACCAGGCGGTGAGCCGGGCTGCCTGGGCCGCGAGTTCGCAGGGGAAGCGGCTGCTGCGCTGGCGTTCGTCGTCGAAGGCGGCGGCACGCGCGGCCGACGAGGCGATCCACCGGGCGCGCGGCGGTGTCGATCGCGAGGGCAACGTCTACCGGCCGCGCGATTTCCGCCGGCCACGCAAGCCGCACTGACCGCGGCGCAGGCGGCGGAGCGCCGCGCTACAGCGTGCGCGACAGCTCGAACAGCAGCACCGAGGGCAGGGCGCTCTCGATTGCGTCGCGGCCGACGTGGCCCATCGAGGCGCCGTCGAAGCCCGACATCTGGAAGGCATTGCCTTCTTCGATGATGTTGATGAAGGGCAGGTCCGGCGCGTCGGCGGTCACCTGCTGGCGCAGCCGCTTCAGACGCTCGCCGGCGAGGATGCCCTCGACGATGATCGCGTCGGGCAGGCCCTCGCGGCAGAAGTCCATCGCATCATCAAGCGAGGACACGAGGTCGACCAGCAGTCCCATGTGCCGGATGGCGTCGCGCACGCGCACGCGCATCTCGCGCCGCGAGGCGACCACCAGCACGTGGCTGCCGGTGAGCGGCCGGGCGTTCAGCGTCGAGGAGAAACCGCTGTCCAGTTCGATGCTGCTCACGCCTTCGAGCACGTTCTCGCCCACCAGCTGGTCGTTGACGGTGCGCGGGAATTCGAGCGTGGCAGCCACCTGGCCGTCCGTGACGCCGCGGGCAAGCGGCAGCGCCATCGTGCGCGCCGTCTGTTCGACCATGCGCCACGCGAGCGAATCGAGCGTGCGCTGAAGATCGCCTGGCGGCGTGTCGGCCGGGGCGTCGGACGGCCGCACGGCGAAGCGGCAGCTCAGGCGCGCCTGCGTCGGCCATGACGACAGGTCGATGGCGAACTCGATGTTGGAGCGCGCATGCAGGACGGCCCAGTCCATCAGCGAATTCACGAGGCTGAACGCGAGCGAGGCGTCGACCAGCACTTCGGCCGGCCGGGCCGGCGGCTTCAGCGTGATGGCGCGCGTCTGCAGTTCCTGATGGCGGTGCGTGAGCACGGTGTTCACCGTGTCGGCCAGCGAGATGCGCTCGTGCGTCTGGCGCAGCCGGCCGGAGGCGAAGCGGGTGAGCTGCTGCGCCACCATGCCGGCATGGCGCGCCTGCGCCACCTCGTCGCGCAGCGCACGCAGGCTGGCGCGGTCGATGCGGCCGGTGGCGATGAGCGTGTTGATGCGTTCCAGTGCCGCGGTGAGCGGATGCGCGACTTCGGTGCCGACAGCGCCCACCAGGTCACGCCATTGGCCGGCTTCGTCGAGGGTGTCGACGGGGTCGACGGGTCGCGCCGGCACGGCGTTCCCCACGGGAACGGAACTGCGGTCGATGTCGGACATGTCCATGTCGCGCCTTGTTGTTGTGGCAGGCGGGCCAGGAGAGAGCTGGCGCGCCGCAGGGGCTGACTCGAAGTTGATCGCGCGGCGGCGGGTGCCACGGATCGGCCGCGTAGTGTTCACGCGGCTGTCATCGAATGCCAGAGACGGCAGCGGATTTCCCCCGACTCAAGGGGGCGCGGCCGGCGCGGCTCAGCCGAGCGCGAGCAGGCTGTCGGCCAGCGCCTGCGGGGCGCTCACCATCGCGTCGTGTCCCGTGGCGAGTTCGAGCACCCGCCAGCCGGGCTGCACGCGCACGCGCTGGCGTGACACCGCGATGGTGGCGAGCGCCGGCTCGGTGCAGTCGATGAAGCTGCGCGGCCAGCGTTCGACGCGCGCCGCATCGAAGTGCAGGGGCGCGTCATAGACGCCGCCGGGCTGGGGCGTCTGGCGCCGCGCGACCCAGGCGGCGTCATCGCCGGCAAGGCCGAAGATCGCCGGGTCGGGCGGCGGCAGCGCGCCCTGCTCGGCAATCGCCTGCTGCCGCAGGGCGCGGGTTTCGGCGGTATGGCTGCTCGACCAGCTTTCGCCGGGCAACGGCACCATGGCATCGAGGTAGACCAGGTGCGAGAGCCGGCTCGCATCGGCGATGCGGTCGGCCACGCCGGTGATCACCATGCCGGCGTAGCTGTGGCCGACGAGCACGGCGCCGCGCAGTTCTTCGGCCTCGACGACGGCGAGCACGTCGTCGATGTGCGTGCCGAGCGTGACCGGTGGCACGCTGTAGCGCTGGTGCGCGCGCTCACCCACGCCGCTGAGCGACACCGCGAAAGCCCGGTGGCCGGCGTGCCACAGCAACGGCAGCACGCGCTTCCAGCACCAGGCGCCGTGCCAGGCGCCATGCACGAGCACATAGTCCATGCTCAGATCGCGTTCCTTGCGCGCAGCGCGGCGCGCTCGGCCTCGCCGATGCCGAACTCGGCCAGCACTTCGTCCGTGTGCTCGCCGAGCAGCGGCGGCGCGCGGCGGTACTGCACCGGCGTCGCGGAGAACTTCATGGGGCTGGCGACCAGGCGCACGTCGTCGGCCAGCGTGTGCTGCATGTGCACCGTCATGCCGCGCTCGACGATGTGCGGGTCGGCGAACACTTCCTGCAGGTTGTTGATCGGGCCGCAGGGCACCTTGGCGGCCTCCAGCGCGCCCAGCCAGTCGGCCTTGACGCGCTTCTTCATGATGTCGGCCAGTCGCGGGATCAGCTCGGCGCGGTTGCGCACCCGATCGGCATTGCGCGCGAAGCGCTCGTCCCGCGCGAGTTCGGCCACACCGGCCACGCCGCAGAACTTGGCGAACTGGCCGTCGTTGCCCACCGCGAGGATCATGTGCCCGTCGGCCACCTCGAACACCTGATAGGGCACCACGTTCTGGTGCGCGTTGCCCATGCGCCGCGGCGCCACGCCGTTCGTCAGGTAGTTGGCGCCGAGGTTGGCGAGCATCGCCACCTGCGTGTCCAGCAGGGCCATGTCGATGGCCTGGCCTTCGCCCGTCAGGTCACGGTGGCGCAGCGCCGCGAGGATGGCCACCGTCGCGTACATGCCGGTGAAGAGGTCGGCCACGGCCACGCCCACCTTCTGCGGGCCGCCCCCGGGCAGGTCGTCGCGCTCGCCGGTGACGCTCATCAGCCCGCCCACGCCCTGGATGGCGTAGTCGTAGCCGGCGCGGTCACGGTAGGGGCCGGTCTGGCCGAAGCCGGTGACCGAGCAGTACACAAGCCGAGGATTCAGGGCGCACAGCGCGGCGGCGTCCAGGCCGTAGCGTGCCATGTCGCCGACCTTGAAGTTCTCGATGAACACGTCGCACTGCATCACCATCTGGCGGATGAGCGCCTGGCCGTCGGCCGAGGCGATGTCGACGGTGATCGAGCGCTTGTTGCGGTTGGTGGCGAGGTAGTAGGCGGCCTCCTGCGTGTCGGCGCCGTCGCGGTCCTTGAGGAAGGGCGGGCCCCAGCCGCGGGTGTCATCGCCGCTGCCGGGACGTTCGACCTTGATCACCTCGGCGCCGAGGTCAGCCAGGGTCTGCGTGCACCACGGCCCGGCGAGCACGCGGGACAGGTCCAGCACCTTCACGCCGGCCAGTGGTTGCGCCGGTTGCGGATCGTTTGCGGTTCCCATCGATGTCTTTGTGTCAGTCCAGATAATCGGTCGATGATCGTCGAAAAGCTGAGCCGCTGTGCCGTGGCGGCGCTGACCCTTGCCGCCTGTTCGCCGGCGCTCGATTGGCGCGAGGTGCGCCCGCCCGACAGCGGATTGCAAGCGCTGTTTCCCTGCACGCCGGAGTACATGCAGCGTGAGATCGCACTCGCCGGCGCTCCGGTGACGATGGAGCTGGTGGCGTGCACCACCGGCGGCGCGACCTATGCGCTGATGCATGCGGTTGTCGACGACCCGGCGCGGGTGGCTCCGGCTCTGCGGCAGTTGCGCGAGGCCGCGGCGGCCAATGTCGGCGGCACACCGCGCGTCGTCGCGCCGATGATGGTCGCGGGCATGACGCCGAACTCGCAGGCCGAACGGATCGAGATCGACGGCCTCGGCGTGCACGGCGAGGCCGTGCGCGAGCATGCCGGCTTCTTCGTCAAGGGCACGCGCGTCTTCCAGGCCACGGTGGTTGGCGAACGTCCGGACGCAGCGGCCGTCGAGACCTTCTTCTCCGCCCTGACGCTGAAGTGAATTGCGCCGCCGGTGCGCGGCATCTGTCGTTTTTGCGCAGTCGCGGTACGGGCTCGCGGGCAAGAGGCCGTTTGCCGTGGTGATCTGTCGATAATCCCGCCGCATGGCTGGCCTCTTCATCATTGCCCACGCGCCGCTCGCGTCGTCGCTGAAATCCGTGGCGGCGCATGCGTTTCCCGAGGCGGCTGCGGCGATCGAGGTCCTCGACGTAGAAGCCGACATGCCGATCGAGCAGATCGAGGCACGCGCCCGCGAGGCGCTCGCGCGTGTCCGCCGGCCCGAGGCGCTCGTGCTCACTGATGTGTTCGGTGCCACGCCCTGCAACGTGGCGCAGCGCCTGGCGGGCGCCGAGGAGGCGTCGCAGGTGAAGGTCATCGCCGGCGTCAACGTGCCGATGCTCTGGCGCGCGCTGGCCTACGCGAACGAGCCGCTCGACGCACTGGCCGCGCGCGCCGTGGCGGGTGCCACGCAAGGCGTGATGCCGGTCGCCATCTCGCGGCCCCAGAACCAGGCGATCAAACCAGGCGCTCATGCTCCAGAAGACCATCACCATCAGCAATAAGCTCGGCCTGCATGCGCGGGCCTCGGCCAAGCTCACCAAGCTCGCGGGAAGCTTCCGCTGCGAAGTCTCGATGACCCGCAACGATCGGCGCGTCAACGCCAAGAGCATCATGGGCGTGATGATGCTGGCGGCGGGCCTCGGCGCCGAGGTCGAGATCGAGACCGACGGTCCCGACGAGCAGCCGGCCATGGACGCGATCGTCGCGTTGATCAACGACAAGTTCGGTGAAGGGCAATGAGCCCGAAGCGCTGAACCGCTGCGCGGCGCGAGACGTGCGCGCCGCCCGCGGAAACACCGCTGCGGCCCCCAAGGGCCACTGCTAGCATCGACCGATGAGCTTCCAGGTCTTCGGTTTGCCGGTGTCGCGCGGTGTTGCGATCGGGCGTGCGGTCCTCGTGGCATCCGGCCGCGTCGACGTGGCCCACTACTTCATCGATGACGCCGGTGTCGAGCGCGAGATCCAGCGCCTGCGCGACGCGCGCGACACCGTTGCCGCCGAACTCGGCGCCCTCAAGCGCGACCTGCCGGCCGACGCGCCGGCCGAGCTGCCTGCGCTGCTCGAAGTGCACCTGATGCTGCTGCACGACGAGACCCTGATCGAGGCGACCAAGCGCTGGGTGAAGGAGCGGCGCTACAACGCTGAATGGGCGCTGTCGGCACAACTCGAGGTGCTGGCGCGCCAGTTCGACGAGATGGACGACGACTACCTGCGCGAGCGCAAGGCCGACCTCGAACAGGTCGTCGAGCGGCTGCTGCGAGCGATGGCCCGTGGTGCCGGTGCGGCACTCACGCCGGCGGTCGCTGCGAGCGCGCGCGACTTCGCCGGTGAAGACCCGCTGGTGCTCGTTGCGAACGACATCGCGCCGGCCGATCTCATCCAGTTCAAGCGCAGCGTGTTCACCGGCTTCGTGACCGACGTCGGCGGCAAGACCTCGCACACCGCGATCGTGGCGCGCAGCTTCGACATCGCCGCCGTGGTCGGCGCGCGAGAGGCGAGCCGCCTGATTCGCCAGGACGACTGGATCGTGATCGACGGCGATGCCGGCATCGTCATCGTCGACCCTTCGCACATCGTGCTCGAGGAGTACCGCTTTCGACAGCGCCAGAGCGAACTCGAGCGCGCGCGGCTCTCACGCCTGCGCCACACGCCCGCGATCACGCTCGACGGCGAGCGGGTCGACCTGCTGGCCAATATTGAAATGCCCGGCGACGCGACGGCGGCCATCGAAGCCGGCGCCGTCGGCGTGGGGCTGTTTCGCAGCGAGTTCCTCTTCATGAACCGCAATGGCGATCTCCCCGGCGAGGATGAGCAGTTCGAGGTCTATCGCGCCGCCGTCGAAGCGATGAAAGGCCTGCCCGTCACCATCCGCACCGTCGACATCGGCGCCGACAAACCGCTCGACCGCATGTCGATGAGCGAGCTGCGTCACGAGCACGCGCTCAACCCGGCGCTGGGGCTGCGGGCGATTCGCTGGAGCCTGTCGGAGCCGGCGATGTTCCGTCAGCAGTTGCGCGCCATCCTTCGCGCCAGCGCCCACGGCAAGGTTCGCATCCTCATTCCCATGGTTGCGCACATCAGCGAGGTGCGGCAGACGCTCGAATCGATCGCTCATGCGAAGCAGCAGCTTCACGAGGCCGGCAGGCCCTTCACTGACGTGGCGGTCGGTGCCATGGTGGAAATCCCGGCGGCAGCTCTGTCCGTCGCGAGCTTCCTGCGGTACTTCGACTTCGTGTCGCTTGGTACGAACGATCTCATTCAGTACACGCTCGCCATCGACCGGGCAGACGAAGCCGTCGCTCATCTCTACGACCCCTGGCACCCTGCCGTGCTGTCTCTGGTGTCGAGCACCATCGCTCGAGCGCGAGCCACCGGCAAGGATGTGAGTGTCTGCGGCGAGATGGCCGGCGACCCCTGCTTCACCGAACTGTTGCTTGCCATGGGCTTGCGCAGCTTCTCCATGCACCCGGCACAGATCGCTGCAGTGAAGCAGCGAGTGCTGCGCGCCGACACGCGGCAGTGGGCACCACGCCTGCGCGATGTGCTTGATGCCGAAGACCCGCAGGCCCTGTTCGCGACGCTCGGACAAGGCCGTAGGTAGAGAGGGCCGGAACGCCGCCCAGTGTTAGACAGCCAGGCGGTCGACTGCCCAGCCGATCCTTGACGCGACATATCGCCAGTTCTTCGCGGATGCTTGCGCACGTCGCGATTTGCGTGCTACAGTCGCTGTCTTCGCTGCAAACAACGCCTCGCACGAAAACGGGCAGGGAAAGTAAGCAGCGAAGAGAATGAAAAGCAGGGCGCTTGACAGGGTTTTGAAAAACAAGTCATAATCGCTCTCTCTGCTGAAAACGAAAGTTAACAGCAGACGCCGAAAGGCAAAGCTCTTTAAAAACTAACAGCCGATAAGTGTGGGCGTTTGAAGGCGGATGCCAAGAGGCTTGTGAGCAATCGCAAGACTCAAGGTCTACTGGACCTTAAACGCTCACTGAAGTGAAGTTCACTTCAATTCTTTGAGCAAACATTCAAGATCGAACTGAAGAGTTTGATCCTGGCTCAGATTGAACGCTGGCGGCATGCCTTACACATGCAAGTCGAACGGCAGCACGGGAGCAATCCTGGTGGCGAGTGGCGAACGGGTGAGTAATACATCGGAACGTGCCTAGTAGTGGGGGATAGCCCGGCGAAAGCCGGATTAATACCGCATACGACCTACGGGTGAAAGCGGGGGATCGCAAGACCTCGCGCTATTGGAGCGGCTGATGTCAGATTAGGTAGTTGGTGGGGTAAAGGCTCACCAAGCCGACGATCTGTAGCTGGTCTGAGAGGACGACCAGCCACACTGGGACTGAGACACGGCCCAGACTCCTACGGGAGGCAGCAGTGGGGAATTTTGGACAATGGGCGCAAGCCTGATCCAGCCATGCCGCGTGCGGGAAGAAGGCCTTCGGGTTGTAAACCGCTTTTGTCAGGGAAGAAACGCGCCGAGCTAATACCTTGGCGTAATGACGGTACCTGAAGAATAAGCACCGGCTAACTACGTGCCAGCAGCCGCGGTAATACGTAGGGTGCAAGCGTTAATCGGAATTACTGGGCGTAAAGCGTGCGCAGGCGGCTTTGCAAGACAGATGTGAAATCCCCGGGCTCAACCTGGGAACTGCATTTGTGACTGCATCGCTAGAGTGCGGCAGAGGGGGATGGAATTCCGCGTGTAGCAGTGAAATGCGTAGATATGCGGAGGAACACCGATGGCGAAGGCAATCCCCTGGGCCTGCACTGACGCTCATGCACGAAAGCGTGGGG
>JAKFDI010000106.1:0-9803 GCA_036676235.1 Rhizobacter sp.
TTCGTCGTGCGTCACCACCAACTCCGCCTTCGGCCTGCCTCTGTTCATCGCGATATCTCCGTCCACAAGATACCGCAGCGGCATGCATCATTTATGCCAGTTATTTGCAGGACAGAACACTAGGGCCTGTCAACGCCATGCAAGGAGATCCGAATCCATGACCGCCCAAGCCACCCTCGCCCGACTGCCGGGCACGCCGGAGCCCATGCACCGCTGGCTTGGCCATGGCGGCGTGCACATCGCCGGCGATGCCTGGGGCCCCGTCGACGGACCGCTGGTGCTGCTGCAGCATGGCGGCGGCCAGACCCGCCACGCCTGGAAGGGCACCGGCGAAACGCTGGGCACGGCCGGCTACCGCGCCGTGGCCTTCGATGCCCGCGGCCATGGCGACAGCGACTGGTCGCCCGACGGCGCCTACGGGCAGGACACGATGGTGCGCGACCTGCAGTGCGTGGTCGCCGCGCTGGGCCAGCGCCGGCCGGTGCTGGTGGGTGCGTCGATGGGCGGCGGCACCAGCCTGGTGGCGGTCGGCGAGTCGCATGTCGACGCCACCGCTCTGGTGCTGGTGGATATCGCGCCGCGCATCGAACTCTCGGGCGTCGATCACATCCAGGCCTTCATGCGCCTCAAACCCGAGGGCTTCGCCTCGCTGGAAGAAGTGGCGCAGGCGATCGGCACCTATCAGCCGCACCGCAGGCGCCCGCCCACGCTCGACGGCTTGGGCAAGAACGTGCGCTTGGGCGCCGACGGCCGCTACCACTGGCACTGGGACCCGCGCTACCGCGCCGCGCCGTTCAATCTCGAGCAGCGCACCAGGCGATTGGAGGCCTGCTCGGTGAACCTGCATCTGCCCACGCTGCTGGTGCGCGGCGGCCTGTCGGACGTCCTGAGCGAGGCCGGCGCGCGGGAGTTCCTGGCGCTGTGCCCGACGGCGGAATACGTCAACGTCACCGGCGCCGGCCACATGGTGGCCGGCGACCGCAACGACATCTTCGCCAACGCCGTGATCGACTTTCTGGCCCGCGCCGCGCCGGTCGGTGGCGCGCCGCTGCACCCGCCGCATCCGGTGCGGCCGCTCGAAGGCGACACGGGTGCCGACACGGTCGATGTGCCATGACGAACTCAGCGCGCAACCTTCACTCGCAGTAGCCGCAGCTTGGACGCCGTCATCGCCCTTGCCGAGCGCATTCCGCGCCGCGTCCGGGGCCTGCTGCTCGGCCTGATCGCAGCGCTGTCGTTCACGCTGCTGCACACCTCGGTGCGCTATGCCTCGCGCGAGCTGCACGTCTTCGAGATCACGTTCTTCCGCTACTTCATCGCCCTGTTCTTCATGCTGCCCGGCCTGCTGGGCAGCCGCTTCGCGGTGCTGCGCACGCAGCGGCTGCACCTGCACCTGATCCGCTGCGTGATGCTGATGATCTCGATGCTGGGACTGTTCTCGGCGCTGACGATGTCGCCGATCTCGATGGTCACCGCACTGAGCTTCGTCTCGCCGGTGTTCGCGTCGATGATCGCCATCCTGGTGCTGCGCGAACGGTCCAGCGCCAGACGCTGGTTCGCCGTCGCGGGCGGCATCGTCGGCATGTTGCTGATCGTGCGCCCGGGCGTCGTGCCGCTGTCGCTGGGGCCGGTGCTGGCGATCTGCGGCGCGATCGCCTGGGCGGTGTCGATCATCGTCATCAAGATGATGTCGACTACCGAGTCGAGCACGACGCAGGTGACCTACATGTCGGTGATCGTGACGCCGCTCACCTTCCTGCTCGCCGTGTGGGTATGGAAGTGGCCCAGCCTGCAGTTGCTGCCGGTCCTCGTGTTCATGGCCTGCATCGCGACCGTGGGGCATTTCGCCTACACCAAGTCGTTCAAGTACGCCGAAGCCACCGCGCTGATGCCGCTGGACTTCACGCGGCTGGTGTGGGCTTCGTTGATCGGCTTCCTGGTCTTCGACGAGGTTCCCGACATCTGGAGCTGGATCGGCGGCACGGTCATTTTCCTGAATGCCGTGTACATCACCTTTCACGAGGCCGGCGCGCGCACCGACAAGCCTGCCGTCCCGCCGGCCTAGCCGAGACCTAGCCGGAGTCGCCGCTCGGCCCTTGCGGGTCGAGCGGGGCGGCGCCGTCTCAGCGGAAGCGGCTGAAGTCGGGCTTGCGCTTCTGCAGAAAGGCGTTGGCACCCTCCTGCTGCTCTTCGGTCTTGAAGTAGTTCGGCGCCACCTCCTCGATCAGTTCCTTCATGTCGCGCGCCATGATCGGCTGCATGTGGTGGTAGAACGAACGCTTGACGATGCGCAGGCAGGTCGGGCTCAGCGACAGCAGCTCGTCGGCGTACTTGCGGACTTCGTCGTCGAGCTTCTCCTTCGGCACCACCGAGTTCACCAGCCCCCAGTCCAGCGCCTGCTGCGCGTTATAGCGCCGGCACAGCATCCACAGCTCGCGCGCCCGCTTGTGGCCGAGCACGTTGGCGGCGTGCGAGACGATGTAGCCACCGGCCGGCGAGCCGACGCGCGGGCCGTTCTGGCCGAAGATGGAGTGGTCGGCCGCGACCGTGAAGTCGCAGAAGTAGGCGATGTGGTGGCCGCCGCCGATGGCGTAGCCGCTGACGCGCGCGATCACCGGCTTGGGGCACTCGACGATCTGGCGGTTGAACGTGAAGTTCAGATCCTCCAGGCCGCTCTTGCCGCCGGAGCCCTTCTCCCAGTTGACGTCGCCGCCGACGCAGAAGGCGCGGTCGCCGGCGCCGGTGAGCACGATCACGCCGACGTTCCTGTCGGCCGACGCCACATCGAGCAGCCGCTGCATCTCGACGATGTTGTCACCGGTGAAGGCGTTCAGCGACTTCTGCCGGTTGATGGTGATGGTGCCGACGTAGTCCTTGACTGCGTAGTAGATCTCTTTCTCAGACATGCTGGATCTCCAGTGCGGGTGGGTTGAGGGAAAACAGGCGGGCGCACAGCCTGCGGCGTTGTGCGTTGTGCGGGACTCAGTTCACCTTGATGTTGGCATCGCGGATCACCTTGCCCAACTTGGCCATTTCGGTGCGGATGTGGTCCGCGAACGCGTCGGGCGTGGACGTGGTGATCTCGGCGCCGAAGCCGGCCATGCGTTCGCGCGTCTCGGGCAGCGCCATGACCTTGAGGACGGCGGCGTTGATCTGCTCGACGATGGCCTTGGGCGTGCCCGCCGGCGCCAGCAGTCCGACCCAGGCCGTGGATTGGAAGCCCGGGTAGCCCGACTCAGCCACGGTGGGCAGCTCCGGCAGGACCAGCAGCCGCTTTGGGCTGGTCGTTGCCAGCGCCTTCAGCTTGCCGGCCTTGACCTGCGCCGTCGATGAGGCCACGCTGTCCACCAGCACCGGCACCTGGCCGGCGATGACGTCGGTCACCGCCGGCGCACTGCCCTTGTAGGGAATGTGTGCGATGTCGATGCCGGCAACCGCCTTGAACAGTTCGGCGGCGGGAGGTGCCGTTGCCCGACGAGGCATAGCTCAAATTACCCGGTTCGGCCTTGGCAAGCGCCACCAGCTCGGCGAGCGAGTTCACCGGCAGTGCCGGGGTCACCGAGATGATGTTGGGCACCGCTGCAAGCAGGCTGATGGGGGCGAAGTCACCGACCGGGTCGTAGCTCAGCTTGCCGAACAGCGCCAGGTTGGCGCCGTGCGTCGCGTTGAAGCCGATGAACAGGGTGTAGCCGTCGGCCGGCGAGCGCGCCGCGGCCTCGGCGCCGATGTTGCCGCCGGCACCGCCCTTGTTTTCGATGACGATGGGCTGGCCGAGTTGGGCGCCCAGACGCAGGGCCAACGTGCGCGCCACGTTGTCCAGCACGCCGGCGGGCGTCGAAGGCACGATGGTGCGCACCGGCTTGTTCGGGTAGGCCGGCTGGGCCAGCACGGGCGCGCAGGCCGCCCCGGCCAGCATCAGTGCCAGCACGGCGCGCAGCGCGACGCAGCGGAGGTTTGTCGTCATGCTGCTCTCCTTTGCTCAGATGCGATCGGTCTGCTTGCCACGCTGGCGCGCCAGCGCGACGAACCAGTCCAAGCTGTCGGGGTTGGCCATCGTGTCGCGATTGACCACCTTTTCGGCCGGCTGGCCGAGCAGCAGCTTCTTCACCGGTACCTCGAGCTTCTTGCCGGTCAGCGTGCGCGGCACCTCGGGCACGGCGATGACGTCGTTGGGAATGTGGCGCGCCGACAGTGCACCGCGTATGGCCGATTTAATGCGCTCGGTCAGCGCGACGTCGAGTTCATGCCCCGGCCGCAGCACCACGAACAGCGGCATCCAGCTTTCGCGGCCCAGGAACTCCAGGTCGACCACCAGGCTGTCCATCACCTCGGGCAGGGCCTCGACCACGCGGTAGAGCTCGCTGGTGCCCATGCGCACGCCGTGGCGGTTGATGGTGGCGTCGCTGCGGCCATAGATGATGGCACCGCCGCGCGGCGTGATGCGCAGCCAGTCGCCATGGCGCCAGACGCCCGGGTAGACGTCGAAATAGCTCTCGTGCAGACGCTTGCCGCCCGGGTCGTTCCACAGGTACAGCGGCATCGACGGGATGGGCGCAGTGCAGACCAGCTCGCCCACTTCGTCGACCAACGGCCGGCCCGCGTCGTCCCAGGCCTGCACATTGGCACCCAGGCAGCGCACCTGCATCTCGCCCACCACCACCGGCAGCGTGGGCACGCCGGCGACGAAGGCACCGGCGAAGTCGGTGCCGCCGGACATCGGCGTCAGCCAGACATCGCGCACCACCTTGTCGTAGACCCATCGATAGCTCTCGGGCGACAGCGGCGAGCCGGTCGACCCGATCGTGCGCAACCGGCCCAGCGCCGCCACCTTGCGCGGCTCGACGCCGTTCTTTTCGCACATGGTGAAGAAGGCGGCACCGGCACCGAAGAAGTCGAGATTCATCTCGCCGCAGAAGCGCCACAGCGTCGAATAGTCGGGCCAGGCCGGGTTGCCGTCGTAGACGCACATGGTGGCACCGACTAGCAGCGCGGCCACGTTCAGGTTCCACATCACCCAGCCGGTGGTGGTGTACCAGTGGAAGCGGTCGCCGGCGGAGACGTCGTTGTGCAGCGCCATGGTCTTAACGTGTTCGACCAGGATGCCGCCATGGCCGTGCACGATGGGCTTGGGCAGGCCCGTGGTGCCCGACGAATACACCACCCACAGCGGATGGTCGAAGGGCTGCAGGTCGATCTGCAGCGGCACCTCGCGCCGCAGTGTGTCGCGCCAGGTCACGCCCTGCGGCCAGGCCGCAGCGTCGGCCGACGGGTCGAGGTAGGGCACCAGCACCAGCCGCTCGACGCTGGGCAGTTCGCCCAGCATCGCCGTCACCACATCGCGGCGGTCGTGCGCCTTGCCGCTCCACCAATAGCCGTCGACGGCGATCATCACCTTGGGCTCGATCTGGCGGAAGCGGTCGACGACGGCCGCCACGCCCATCTCGGGCGAGCACAGCGACCACACGGCGCCGACGCTGGCCACCGCCAGGAAGGCCACCACGGCCTGCGGGATGTTCGGTAGGTAGGCGACCACGCGGTCACCGGGCTGCACGCCCTGCTTGCGCAACCACTGCGCCAGCGCCGCCACGTCGCGCTCCAGCCGGGCCCACGACACCTCGTCGCGGGCGCCGGCCTCGTTGCGGAAGACGATCGCCGGCCGCGCGGCGCTGGCGTGCTTGAAGATCTGGCTGACGTAGTTAGTGCGCGTGTTCGGGAACCAGCGTGCGCCGGGCATGCTGCGGTCCGCCAGCACCGGCGTGTGCTCGCCCTGCAGCGGGATCTCCAGGTACTCGACCATCGAAGCCCAGGAGGCCTCGATCTCGTCGACCGACCATTGCCACAGCGCGGCGTAGTCGGGGAAGTCCAGGCCCTTGCGCTCCTTCAGCCAGCGCGTGTAGCCGGTGATGCGGGCGCGCGCCACGCGCTGCGCAGACGGGCGCCAGATGACGTCGGCGGTGTCGGGTGGATTCATGCTCGGACTCTCATGGCGTCGGTTCGGCCAGACGGACGACACGCTCGCGCACTAGGCGCTGCACTTCGGCAGCATCACAACCCAGTTCGTGCAGCAGCGCCGCGCTGTGCTGGCCAGCGCGCGGCGGCGGCGCCATCTGGTCGGGGCTCAGCATGCCTTGCACCAGGTGCGCGGGGAACGGGATCAGCGGCAGACTTGGCAATCGCGGGTGCGCAACGAAGCGGGCGGCCAGGTGCGGGTCGGCCATGGCCTGCGAAACGGTGTTCACCGGCCCGCTGGGAATGTCGGCTTCGGCGAACGCTGACAGCCAGTGCGCTGCCGGTTGCGTGGCGAAGATCGCCCCCAGTTCGGCCGCCATCCCGGGCCGGTGGGCCACGCGGCCGGCGTTGCTGGCGTAACGCGGGTCGGTCACCCAATCGCGGCGGCCGATGACGTCGCAGAACCGGGCAAAGGCGCCGTCGCTGATGACGGAGACGCTGAACCACTGGCCGTCGCCGGCTCGAAAGTGGCGGCTGGGCGCGGCGATCGGCAGATTCACGGCACGCGCCGGCTCGCGCTGCTCGACGGCATGCTCACCCACTTTGGAGGCCATCAGGTTGAACATGGTGTCGACGAGCACGGTTTCGACGTGCTGGCCGCGGCCGGTCTGGCGCCAGTGCATCACGGCAGCCAGGATGCCGAAGGCGCCGCACATGCCGCAGGCCACGTCGACCAGCGGAATGCCCATCCGGATGGGGTCGTCGCCCTCGTTGCCGCTGGCATAGAAGCCGCCGGCCATGCCCTGCACCACGCTGTCCACCGCCGGGCGCAGCCGGTACGCGCCCTGCTCGCCGAAGGCCGTGACGGCGGCGTAGACCACCTCGGGCTGCAGCGCGCGCACCTCGTCGTAGGTCAGGGCGTACTTTTCGGCGAAGTCGGGCCTGAAGTTGTGCACCACGACTTGCGAACGCTTGATCAGGCGGTCGAGGATGTCGCGCCCGGCCGGCTTGCGCAGGTCCAGCGCCAGCGACTCCTTGCCGCGGTTGCAGGACATGAAGGTGACACTGGATTCGCCGTAGAACGGCGGCCCGAGGTGGCGGCCATCCTCCCCCGCCAGGGCTTCGACCTTGATGACGCGTGCACCCAGGTCGGCCAGCACCATGGTCGAGTACGGCCCTGCGACCAGCCGCGACAGGTCGACGACGGTGATGCCTTCGAGAACGCCCGCCATGCCGGCCTCAGGATTGATTGCGGTCTGCGACTAGGACTTGCCGCGTGCGCGATTGCGGAACGCGGCAATGCCGTCGCGGTGCTCGGGCAGGTCTTCCAGCACGGCCATGTGCGAAGACACCATGTCCAGGTGCGCAGCCAGCGCCATGGTCTGGCTCTGGTAGACGGCGCGGCGGAAGAAGCGCACCGCCTGCTGCGGCTTGGAGGCGACGGTGCGCGCGAAGTCGTAGGTCACCTTCAGCAGATCGGCGTCGGGCACGCTGCGGTTGACCATGCCGATGCGCTCGGCTTCCTCGGCGCCGACCACGCGACCCGACCAGAACAGCTCGAGCGCACGCGCCGTGCCGATCAGGCGCGGCAGGAACCACGAGCCGGCGTCGCCGGCGATGAGGCCGATGTTGATGTAGGTCTCGGCGAGGGTGGCCGACCGCGCCATGAAACGCATGTCGCACATCAGCGCCATGTCCAGGCCGGCGCCGCGCGCCGCGCCGTTGATGGCGGCGATGACCGGCTTGTCCATGCGCTCCAGCGCCAGCGGAATGCGGTGCACGTTGCGGTAGAGGAAGTTCTTGCGGTCCAGGCTGTTCATCTCGCTGAACTTGGCCATCTCCTCGAAGTCGCCACCGGCGCAGAAAGCGCGGCCGGCGCCGGTAACCACCACCACCTTGACGCGCTCGTCGGCCTCGGCCGCTTCGAGCGCGGCACGCCAAGCTTCGATCATCGGCAGATCGAAGGCGTTGAGCTGCTCCGGGCGGTTCAGCGTCAGCGTGGCGATGCCGTCGGCGTCGACATCCAGGCGAACCGGCGACTGGTCGGACATGTTCTCGGGCTCCTGCAAGACGGCCGCACGGCGTGTGCGCCAGACTTTCACGATAACATAACAAGTGTTAGTTTGGCGATCTTGCCACCACTTGAAAGCCCCACGACATGGACACCAGCCGCAACCGCGAAGTCATCGCCAGCATCAAGCGCGGCTGGAACGAAGACGCCTTCATGCGCGCGCAAGGTCTGAGCGTTGAGGAGCACGCGCCCGGCGAGGTCACGGTCTGCCTGGCGCAAGCGGCTGCGTCGCAGCGCGGCGGCGGCGCCGGCGGCGACGCGGCGAAAGTGCTCAACGGCGGCGTCATCTCGTACATGTGCGACGGCGCGCTCGGCTATTCGATCATCTCGGGCCTGCTGGCGCTGCCCGACGCGCAGACGGTCGACGCGCGCGAGCTGCGCACCTTCACCATCACGCTGACCATGACCTACCTCGACGTGGCGCGCGGCGGCCGCTTCGAGGCCCGCGGCCGCGTGCTGCGCCTGGGCCGGGGCACGGCCTTCGCCGAAGGCCAGTTCATCAACGAGGACGGCAAGGTTTGCGCCACCGCGCAGGGCATCTGGCGCGTGCTCTGGCCGCGCGGCTGAAACGGCAGGGCCGCCGCGGCGCCCTGCCCGTAGCGAATGCCAACAAGCGTATATAGTAAGCAACGCTCACTATTTTCCATCCGTCATTGAGCCCGTCATTGAACTCGAATCAGGATTCGCTGGGCTTTCTGCTGGCCAGCGTGGCGCGCCAGCTGCGGCACGCCTTCCAGCAGCGCCTGGCCGACCCACAGCTGACGCTGGCGCAGGCGCGCGCGCTGGTCTACGTGGCACGCCATGAAGGCGTGCGCCAGGTCGAACTCGCCGCCTTGCTGGAAGTGCAGCCGATCACCCTGGCGCGCCTGATCGACCAGCTGGCCCGGGCCGGCCTGGTGGAACGACGTGCCGACGCGGGCGACCGCCGCGCCTACCGCATCCACCTGTGCGCCGCCGCCGGCCCGCAGCTGGACACTATCTTCCGCACCAGCGCCGCCGTGCAGGCCGACGCCCTGCGCGGCCTGGCGCCCGCGCAGATCAAGCTGGTCTTCGATGCCCTGCACCGCATGCGCAACAACCTCGGCGCGCCATAGGCGCCTCGCCACTCGCACCGATGAACGAGGACCCGATCGATCCGGCCACCTTGGCGGCGCCCGCCGATGGCGCCATCGCCTCAAGACCCGGACGCCGCCGTCTGGTACGCGCCGTCTTCATGGGTCTGCTGCCACTGTTGGCCGTGCTCGCCCTGCTGGCCTGGTACCTGCACGGCGGCGGCTCCGTGGAGACCGACAATGCCTACGTCAAGTCCGACAAGGTCGCGATCAGCGCCGAGGTGGCGGGCCCGGTGACCGAAGTCCTGGTGCGCGACAACGAGGCCGTCTCGGCCGGACGCGTGCTGTTCCGGCTCGACCCCGCGCCCTACCGCGTGGCCCTGGCCGAGGCCGAGGCCAGGGTCGCCCAGGTGCGCAATGACCTGGCGGCACTGGCCGCAACCCATCGCCAGAAGCAGGCCGAGATCACCTTGGCGAATACCCGGCTGGCCTTCGCACGCCAGGAGCAGCAGCGCCAGGCCGACTTGGTGGCACGCGGTTTCGTCTCGCCGTCCCGCTTCGACGAAGCCCGCCAGGCCAGCGACCTGGCGGCGCAGCAGCTGCCCGTGCTAGTGTTCTGTCCTGCAAATAACTGG
Source organism: Rhizobacter sp. (assembly GCA_036676235.1). Classification (GTDB taxonomy): domain Bacteria; phylum Pseudomonadota; class Gammaproteobacteria; order Burkholderiales; family Burkholderiaceae_C; genus JAKFDI01. Next base: position 9,708 of record JAKFDI010000106.1, read on the forward strand.
CATAAATGATGCATGCCGCTGCGGTATCTTGTGGACGGAGATATCGCGATGAACAGAGGCAGGCCGAAGGCGGAGTTGGTGGTGACGCACGACGAA
>JAKFDI010000107.1:0-68565 GCA_036676235.1 Rhizobacter sp.
GGGGCTGAGCCCGGACGTGAACAGTCCAGTGGACTGTTCGCGCCTGGCGAAGGGCTGGGCCTCCTGGCCCAGCGCGGTCTGCAAGACCGGCCGATGTACCCATCGGACGAGGGGCACACATGAGCCGATACATCCTCGCCCTCGACCAAGGCACCTCCAGCTCGCGCAGCATCGTCTTCGACCAGGACGGGCGCATCGTCGCCATGGCGCAGCGCGAGTTCCGCCAGATCTACCCCCAGCCGGGCTGGGTGGAGCACGACCCGCGCGAGATCTGGGACACGCAACTCGCCACGGCACGCGAGGCACTCGCCAAGGCGAAGCTCGACGCGAAGCAGGTCACGGCGATAGCCATCACCAACCAGCGCGAGACCACGCTGGTGTGGAATCGAAAGACCGGCGAGCCGGTCTACAACGCCATCGTCTGGCAGGACCGCCGCGCGGAGCCCACCTGCGCCGCACTGCGCGAGGCCGGCCACGAGCCGCTGATCCGCGAGAAGACCGGGCTCATCATCGACGCCTACTTCTCGGGCACCAAGCTGAAGTGGATCCTCGACAACGTACCCGGCGTGCGCGCTTCGGCGGAGCGCGGCGAGCTGGCCTTCGGCACGGTGGATTCGTGGCTGATGTGGCAGCTCACCGGCGGCACCCTGCACGCGACCGACGTGAGTAACGCCTCGCGCACCATGCTGCTCAATGTGCGCAGCAACACCTGGGATGACGAGTTGCTCGCACTGCTGGGCGTGCCGCGCTCGATGCTGCCGCAGGTGCAGCCATCGAGCCACGTGTTCGGCACTGCGAAGGCCGAACTGCTGGGCGCGCCGCTGCCGATTGCCGGTGTGGCCGGCGACCAGCAGAGCGCCCTTTTCGGCCAGGCGTGCTTTCGCCCCGGGCTTGCGAAGAACACCTACGGCACCGGCTGCTTCATGCTGATGCACACCGGCGCCAAGTTCCAGACCTCGACCAACGGCCTCATCACGACTAGCGCCGCGCAGCCGACGGCCACGCCCGAGTTCGCGCTCGAAGGCGGCGTGTTCGTCGCCGGTGCCGTGGTGCAGTGGCTGCGCGATGGCCTCGGCGCCATCAAGGCGAGCAGCGAAGTGCAGGCGCTTGCCGAAAGCGTGCCCGACAGCGGCGGCGTGATGTTCGTGCCGGCCTTCACCGGCCTCGGCGCGCCCTACTGGAAGCCGGATGCGCGCGGCGCCATCGTGGGCCTCACGCGCGGCAGCACTGTGGCCCACATCGCGCGCGCGGCGGTGGAGAGCATCGCCTTCCAGAGCGCCGCGCTGCTGCAGGCGATGAGCCGCGACGCCGTGGCCGCCGGCGGCGCGCCGGTGAGCGAGCTGCGGGTGGACGGCGGCGCCTGCGTCAACGACCTGCTGATGCAGTTCCAGGCCGATCTGCTGGGCATTCCCGTGGTGCGTCCGCAGGTGATCGAGACGACGGCACTCGGCGCGGCGTACCTGGCCGGGCTCGCGACGGGCGTCTACGGCAACCTCGATGAACTGGCAGCGCAATGGCAGGTGGAGCGCCGCTTCCAACCGGCGATGCCGCGGGCGCAGGCCGCCGCGCTGATGGAAGGCTGGGAGCACGCGGTGCGGCAGACGGTGGCCGACTGATCGCGGCCTGGCCGTCCTGACAACGCTGCTGACAACACGCTGTCAGCAGAGGGCCGCGAGCATGGCGCCTCCTTCCACTTTCGCAGGAGCCCCACATGGCCATGCCCTCCCCCGACAACGCCGTCACCTGGTTCGAGATTCCGGCGCTCGACCTGCCGCGTGCGCAGACCTTTTACGAAACCGTGCTCGGCCGGCCGATGCAGCGCATGGCCATGGGCGGCGACCCGATGGCGCTGTTCGCACGCGACGAGGGTGCGGTGGGCGGCTGCCTGGTCGCCGGCTCGTCGGCGCCACCGCCGACGACCAACGGCTCGCTGGTGTATCTCAACGCGGGCACCTCGCTCGATGCGGCCTTGTCGCGGGTAAAGGCAGCGGGCGGACGCGTCAGCACGCCCAGCACCGAGCTGCCCGACGGCCTGGGCTTCTTCGCCCACATCACCGACACCGAAGGCAACCGCGTGGGCCTGCACGCCCTCGCCTGAACGGCCGATCCACCCGCATGCGCCGCGCCGAGCGTCTGTTCCAGCTCGTCCAGCTGATTCGCGGGCGACAGCTGTCGACGGCGCGCTTTCTCGCCGAACGGCTCGAAGTCTCGGAACGCACGGTCTACCGCGACGTCGCCGACCTGGCAGCGCGCGGCGTGCCGATCGAGGGCGAAGCGGGCGTCGGCTACCGCATGGGCGCGCACTTCGACCTGCCGCCACTGATGTTCACGCACGAAGAAGCCCAGGCGATCGTCGCCTCGGTGCGCATCGCGCAGCCGCGGCTCGACGCGGGCCTGGCGGCGGATGCGGAGCGGGCGATGTCCAAGATCCTCGGCGTGCTACCGCCCTCGGTGCGCGCCGCGGCCGAGAGCCTCGCGCTGTATGCACCACCCATCGGGCCGGATGCCGCCACGCGGCAGCGCCTGGAGGTGCTGCGCCACGCCACCGATGCACGGCGCAAGCTGCAACTTCACTACTGCGATCTCGAAGATCGCGACAGCGAACGCATCGTGCGCCCGCTCGCCTGCCTGTACTGGAGCGAGGTCTGGACGCTGGCGTCCTGGTGCGAATTGCGGCAGGCCTTTCGCAGCTTCCGCGTCGACCGCATCCGCCACATCGAGGTGCTGGACGAGCGCTTTCGCGACGAGCCGGAGAAGTCGCTCGCGGCGCTGCTGCGCAGCGTGGAGGCGGGGCGGCACGCCCGTCCATGACATGACGAAGGGCGCCGCGGCGCCCCTTGCTTCGATGCGGCGTCTGCCGGTCAAGCGTCCAGCCGCGCCTCCAGCCGTGCCTTGGTCGCCGTCAGCTCCGGCGGCAGGTGATAGGCGAGCTTGCGGAACAGCTCTTCATGCAGTTCCAGCTCGGCCTTCCATTCGGCCGGGTGCGTGCTGGTGACCTGCTCGTACTGCTTGGGCGTGAACGACAAGCCGTTCCAGCTGATGTCCTCATAGTCGGGGCTCAGGCCGAACACATGGTCGCGAGCCTTCGCCTGGCCGTCCACGCGCTCCAGCATCCACTTGAGCACGCGCATGTTCTCGCCGTAGCCCGGCCAGACGAACTTGCCGTCCTCGCCCTTGCGGAACCAGTTGACGCAGTAGATCTTCGGCAGCTTGGCGCCCTCGGCTTCCAGCTTCTTGCCGAGGTTCAGCCAGTGCTGGAAGTAGTCACTCATGTTGTAGCCGATGAAGGGCAGCATGGCGAAGGGGTCGCGGCGCACCACGCCCTGTTGGCCGGCGGCGGCGGCAGTGGTTTCCGAACCCATGGTCGCGGCCATGTACACGCCTTCGACCCAGTTGCGCGCCTCGGTGACCAGCGGCACGGTGGTCGAGCGACGGCCGCCGAAGATGAAGGCGTCGATGGGCACGCCGGCGGGGTTGTCCCACTCGGGGTCGAGCGCCGGGTTGTTGGTGGCCGAGACCGTGAAGCGCGCGTTCGGGTGCGCGGCCTTCGCGCCGGTTTCCTTGGCTATCGCCGGCGTCCAGTCCTTGCCTTGCCAGTCGATCAGGTGCGCGGGCGGCGTGTCGGTCATGCCTTCCCACCACACGTCGCCCTCGTCGGTGAGCGCCACGTTGGTGAAGATCACATCGCGCTTGAGGCTCGCCATGCAGTTGAAGTTGGTCTTCTCGTTGGTGCCCGGCGCCACGCCGAAGTAACCGGCTTCAGGGTTGATGGCGTGGAGCTTGCCGTCGGCACCCGGCTTGATCCAGGCGATGTCGTCGCCGATGGTGGTGACCTTCCAGCCCTCGAAGCCGGCCGGCGGGATCAGCATGGCGAAGTTGGTCTTGCCGCAGGCGCTCGGGAAGGCGGCGGCCACATGGTGCTTCTTGCCCTCGGGCGAGGTGACGCCCAGCACCAGCATGTGCTCGGCGAGCCACCCCTGGTCGCGGCCCATGGTGGAGGCGATGCGCAGCGCGAAGCACTTCTTGCCCAGCAGCGCGTTGCCGCCGTAGCCGGAGCCGTAGCTCCAGATTTCCTGCGTCTCGGGGTAGTGGACGATGTACTTGGTCGGGTTGCAGGGCCAGCTCACGTCCTTCTGGCCGGGCTCCAGCGGCGCGCCCACCGTGTGCACGGCCGGCACGAAGTGGCCGTCGCTGCCGAGCACGTCGAGCACGGGCTTGCCCATGCGCGTCATGATTTTCATGTTGACGGCGACGTACGGGCTGTCGGAGAGTTCGACGCCGATGTGGGCGATGGGCGAGCCGAGCGGCCCCATGCTGAAGGGCACCACGTACAGCGTGCGGCCGCGCATCGCGCCCTTGAAGAGGGCCGGGGTTCCGTCCGCCTGACCGGTCTGCAGCAGCGCGCGCATCTCGGCCGGGTCCATCCAGTTGTTGGTGGGGCCGGCGTCTTCCTTCTTCGCGCTGCAGATGAAGGTGCGGTCTTCCACGCGCGCCACGTCGCTCGGGCTGCTGCAGGCGAGGTAGCTGTTGGGGCGCAGTTCGGGGTTGAGCTTCCTGAAGGTGCCGGCTTCGACGAGCTGGGCGCTCAGGCGGTCGTATTCCTCGGTGCTGCCGTCGCACCAGTACACGTCGCGGGCTTCGGTCAGGGCGGCTATCTCGGCCACCCATTCGATCAGTCGGTTGTGGCGGACGTAGGCCGGCGTATTCAGGCGTACGCCTTCCATCACGGGTCGGTTCATGGCGATTCCAGTCGTCAGAGTCAAAAAAAGCGGGATTGGGCAAATCCTGCTGACTCCTGTGGGGGCCGCTTGGCATGACTTGCCCAATGCCGCTGATGGAACCTGGCCGCCACTGGGGTAGGCGTGCGGCGAGTCCGAAGGACGCTGGCAGATGGTGTGCCCAGCCGCGTCCGGAACGGATTGTCGGATCAGTGTAATTGGCTCGTAACCGCCGCAGGCGAGGGGATCATGCGAATCCGGTATGGGTTCATGCCGGTCAACTGAGCAGCCCGGCTATGGGCAACTCAACACCACACCCTGCACGCTGCACACGCCCCGCGGGCCCATCAGGTTGGTGCCGAAGCGCTGCAGCCGCGAGCCGTCGCTCGCCCAGCAGCCGGCAGCGTCGCAGGTGGTCACCACGACCGGCGGCGCAGGCGGCCTCGCCACTGGGGCGGGCGGTGCTGCGGGCGCCGGCACGGTGGCACGCGGCAAGGGGACGCGGGGCACGTCGATCGGCGGTTGCGCCAGGCGTCGCGGCGGGGACGGCGGGTCGCCCCGGGCGCCGAGGCAGGCACGCGCGGCGGCACGGCGCAGCGGTTCGAGCCGGGCCGCCGTTTCCCGGCGATCCCGGCCGGCGGCGCCGGCACGCGCCTGGTCTTCCTGCACGCGCAGCGCATCGAGCGCCTGGCGGCACGCAGCGGAGTCGAGCGGATCACCGCCTTGCGCCAGGCCGGCGCCGGCGATCAGCGCGGCGAGCGGAACGAGAACGAAGCGGCAGCGATGCATCGCGTTTGGAGTTCGTCTGAAGCCTGCCGGTTCGACAGGGCTCGTCAGACAAGCGGCGCGCGGTTCTTGCGGTAGGAATCCTTCGTGGCGATCTTGCCGTCCCGGAAGGTGAACAGATCGCAGCCATGAACCTCGACGCGGCTGCCGTCCGCCCGGGTGCCGGTGAAGGTCCACTCCGAAACGCCGCGGTCGCCCTGGACGAAATGGCGCGCGCCGCCCCAGTGGGCGTCGGGGAAGACAGTCCAGACCTCGGCAAAGGCAGTTCGCACGGCCTCGTGGCCGACGCTGCGGGTGCCGCAGACGTCCGCACCGGCCGAGGCCTCGAAGACGCAGTCGTCGGTCATGAACGACATGAGGGCGTCGACGTCGTGACGGTTCCATGCATCGGCAAAGGCTTGCAACGTCTTGGAGGTGATCGCAGGAACGGCACTCATCATGATCTGCTCCTTCATCGGTGGGTCGCCGAGTGTGGCGCGCGGCGCTGCACTTCGCTCGCTTTCGCCCCTGCGGCCGTCATGCGCACGTCATCCCGCCTTCATGCCCATGACACCGGGCCGGGCCACGATGCCGCATCGCCGCTGCCTCATCGCAGACTCATGGAAAGCCTCTCGTCATCGCTTGCGACCTACGGCACGACACCCCGGCCGCCGACGACAGCCGAGCGCTTCGAGGTCCGCTGGGCGCGCACGCAGGACGAAGTGCGCGACGCGCAGCGGCTGCGCCACCGCGTCTTCGCCGAAGAGATGGGCGCGCGGCTGAGCGTTCCACCGGGCACGCCGCCACGTCTGGACGCAGACCGCCACGACGATTTCTGCGAGCACCTCCTCGTGCGCACGCTGCCCGACGACGGCGAGCCCGGCACGGTGATCGGCACCTACCGCGTGCTGCTGCCCGAGGCGGCGCGGCGCGCCGGCGGCTACTACGGCGAGGGCGAATTCGACCTCGCGCCGCTGGCCCCGTTGCTCCCGCGCACGGTCGAGCTGGGGCGCGCCTGCGTGCACCCGGACTGGCGCGCAGGCGGCGTGATCCTCGCGCTGTGGGGCGCGCTCGCCGAACTGATGGCGCGCAACGGCATGGAGACGATGATCGGCTGCGCGAGCGTCAGCATGAGCGACGGCGGCCATTGCGCCAGCAGCCTGTACCGCCGCCTGCGCGAGACGCACCTGGCCGACGCGCAATGGCGCGTGCGCCCGCGCCTGCCGCTGCCGGTGGACGAGCTGCGCAGCGACCTCGAGCCCGAGACGCCGCCGCTCATCAAGGGCTACCTGCGCTGCGGTGCCCAGTTGCTGGGCGCGCCGGCGTGGGATCCGGACTTCAACACCGCCGACCTGCCGTTGATGATGCAGGCGGCGCAACTGCCGCCCCGCTACCGGCGGCACTTCTTCGCGGCTTGACGCCGCGCGCGACCCGGCGCGGGAGCGCCCGGGTTGTTGCACGCTTCACGGCCGGCCGAGGCGTCCGGAGTGCGCCCCTGCCGAGGCGGCCACCGCAGTGCTCAAATCGGCATTCATGCAACGCCGCACGCCGGAACGGCCGCCTCGCCCGCGCGCCGGGCGGGCCGTGCCGGCGAACGAAGGCAAGATGCGAACCCCGACTTCCATTCCCGACGTGAGGAAGGACTCCCGATGAACCTGTCGTGGCCCGCGTTCGACCTGGCCTTCTTCGGCTCGCTGTTCTCCAGCGTCTACTCGTTTCCGATCCTCATCTTCGGCGCGCTGTTCATCGTGCTGCTGGTGCTTGCGTTCCGCGGCCGCGACGATGAACTGCCGCACCGCCGCCCCGGCTCCGCGCCGGACGCCGCGGCCTCACCGGCCCGGGCGCCCGCCGCCGTACCGCCCCAGCCGCAGGCACCGGCACCGGCGCCCGCCGCCGCGGGCACGCCGGTCATCCTGGTCGCCGACGATTCGATGGTCGCCCGCGCCAAGCTCGGGCGGCTGCTGCAGGGCGCGGGCTACGAGGTGGTGCTGGCTGCCGACGGCGTCGAGGCGCTCGAGGCGCTGTCCAAGCAGTTCTTCTCCCTGCTCATCACCGACCTCGAGATGCCCAACATGGACGGGCTGGAACTCATCTCCAACGTGCAGGGCAGCCTGGAGACGGAAGACCTGCCCATCGTCGCCATCACCGGCCACGACGACCTGCAGGCGCGAGTGCGCGATGTCGAGGGGCTGTACGGCCTGTTCAAGAAGCCGTGGAACGACCGCGACCTGCTCAAGCGCGTGAGCACCCTCGCGCACGTGCGGCCGCTGCGCCCGGCCGCGAGCACCTGAGCCGGCGCCGCTGCGCTGCATCGCTCCGACGCCTTCTCACGGGGGCGCGCCACGTGCGCACAATGCATGCTCACGGCGCCGCGCGCCCACACAGGAGCACCCCGATGAGCCACGTCCTGCACCGGCAACTGCAGCATCCGCTGCCGGTCGCCACCGCCGCCGCCGGCGTCACGATCACCGATGCCGAGGGCCGGCAGTACATCGATGCGTCGGGCGGCGCGGCGGTGTCGTGCCTCGGCCACGCGCACCCGGATGTGCTGCGCGCCATGCACGAGCAGATCGACCGCGTGGCCTATGCCCACACCAGCTTCTTCACGACAGAGGTGGCCGAGGAACTGGCGGCCAACCTGGTCGACAACGCCCCCGCAGGCATGAGCCACGCCTATTTCGTCTCCGGCGGCTCGGAGGCGGTGGAGGCGGCGCTGAAGATGGCGCGCCAATACTTCGTCGAGATCGGCCAGCCCGAGCGGCGGCATTTCATCGCCCGGCGCCAGAGCTACCACGGCAACACGCTGGGCGCGCTGGCCGTCGGTGGCAACGAATGGCGGCGACGCCAGTTCGCGCCGCTCTTGATGGACGTGACCCACGTCTCGCCCTGCTACGACTACCGCGACCGCCGCGCCGACGAGACGCCCGAGCAGTACGGTGCGCGGCTGGTGCAGGAACTGGCGGATGCAATCGAGCGGCTCGGCCCGCAGCACGTGATCGCCTTCGTGGCGGAAACCGTGGTCGGCGCGACCGCTGGCGCCCTCACCTCGCCGCCCGGCTACCTGCGCGGCGTGCGCGAACTGTGCTCGCGCCACGGCATCCTGCTGATCCTCGACGAGGTGATGTGCGGCATGGGGCGCACCGGCACGCTGCACGCCTGCGAGCAGGAAGGCGTGGCGCCCGACCTGATGACCATCGCCAAGGGCCTGGGCGGCGGCTACCAGCCGATCGGGGCGGTGCTGGCGCAGGGCAAGATCGTCGAGGCCTTCAAGCGCGGCAGCGGGCTGTTCCAGCACGGACACACCTACATCGGCCACGCGGTGGCGTGCGCGGCGGCGCTGGCGGTGCAGCGGGTGATCGTGCGCGACGGGCTGCTCGATGCGGTGAAGCGCCAAGGCGCCGGGCTGTTCGAGCGCCTGCACGCGGCCTTCGATGACCATCCGCACGTCGGCGACATCCGCGGTCGCGGGCTGTTCGCCGGTGTCGAGCTGGTGGCCGACCGGGCGAGCAAAGAGCCATTCGATCCGAAGGCCAAGCTGCACGCCGAAATCAAGCGGCAAGCGATGGCCCGCGGCCTGATGGTCTACCCGATGGGCGGCACGATCGACGGCCAGCGCGGCGACCACGTGCTGCTGGCGCCGCCCTTCATCGTGAGCGACGCCGACCTGGATGCCATCGCCTCGTGCCTGCACGCGGCGGTGGACGCGGCCATCGCCGCGGTGGCCGCACGCGGCTGAGAACCGCCCCGGCCGGCCGGGGCGGGGTAATCCGGGAGGCGCCGAGACCGCCGCAGGGCTTATGTTCCCGGCACGGTCCGTGCAACCTATTTGCCGCACGGCACCTGACCCCCAGCACGCCGGCTTCACGAGGGCCGGCACGCACCATCAACGACACCAAGACCCAAGAAGGAACCCCTCATGACTCGCCTCCTGCCCCGTCATTTGCGCCTGGCATTCGCCGGCGCCGCCCTCGCGCTCGCCCTGCCCGCCACGCCGGCACTCGCGCAGCAGAAGTTCATCACCGTCGGCACCGGCGGCGTGACCGGCGTGTACTACGCCGCGGGCGGCGCCGTCTGCCGCCTGGTCAACAAGGAGCGCGCCAAGCACAACATGCGCTGCTCGGTCGAGTCGACCGGCGGCTCGGTGTTCAACGTCAACACCATCAAGGCCGGCGAACTGGACCTCGGTTTCGTGCAGTCGGACGTTCAGTACAACGCGACCAAGGGCATCGCCCAGTTCAAGGACGACGGTGCGCACGGCGAGCTGCGCGCGGTGTTCTCGGTGCACCCCGAGCCGTTCACGGTGGTGGCGCGCAAGGAAGCGGGCATCAAGACCTTCGACGACTTCAAGGGCAAGCGCTTCAACGTCGGCAACCCCGGCTCGGGCACGCGCGCCTCGATGGAGGAGTTCCTTGCCGCCAAGGGCTGGAAGCTGTCGGACTTCTCGCTCGCCTCGGAGCTGAAGGCCGACGAGCACGGCCCGGCCCTGTGCGACGGCAAGATCGACGGCTTCTTCTACGCCGTGGGTCACCCGTCGGCCAACATCCAGGACCCGACCACCACCTGCAGCGCGCAGCTCGTCTCGCTCACCGGACCGGCGGTGGACAAGCTCGTGGCCGACAAACCGTACTACGCCAAGGCCACCATCCCGGCCGGGCTGTACCCGAACAACCCGCAGGCGACCGAGACCTACGGCGTGCTCGCGACGATGGTGTCTTCCACCAAGACCTCGCCGGATGCGGTGTACGCCGTGGTGAAGGCGGTGTTCGACAACTTCAACGAGTTCAAGAAGCTGCACCCGGCGCTGGCGCACCTGACGCCCGAGAAGATGGTCAAGGACGGCCTGTCCGCGCCGCTGCACGAAGGCGCGGCGCGCTACTACAAGGAAAAGGGCTGGATTAAGTAAGGCACCCCCTACGCGCTACGCGCACCCCCCAGGGGGCGGACCGGCGGAGCCGGATCCGCGGTGTTGCTTGATCGCCGGATCATGCGGCGGGTGGTGCGCGGCGAACGGATCACTGAGAAGACGAAGGGGCGGCCATGGCCACCGACATCGAAAAAGCCCCTGAGGCACTGCAGCAACTGGTGGCCGACACCGACACCGGTGGGCGCAAGCCCACTGGTGTCACGGCCGCCATTCTTTTCACGGTATCGCTCGCCTGGGCGCTGTTCCAGCTCTGGTATGCGTCGCCGCTGCCGTTTACCTTCAGCTTCGGCATCCTCAACGCCACCGAGGCGCGCGCCCTGCACCTGGGGTTCGCGCTCTTTCTCGCCTTCACGGCGTGGCCGGCCTTCAAGCGCTCGCCGCGCCGCCATGTGCCGGTGCTCGACTGGGTGATGTCGCTCGTGGGCGCCTTCTGCGGCGCCTACCTGCTGATCTTCTACGCCGAACTCGCCACGCGGCCCGGCCAACCCACCCCGTTCGACATCGCGGTAGCGGTCGTCGGCATGGTGCTGCTGCTCGAAGCCACGCGGCGCGCCATCGGCTGGCCGATGTCGGTGCTGGGCCTCGTGTTCATCGGCTACGCGATGCTTGGGCCCTGGCTGCCCGACGTGCTGGCGCACGGCGGGGCGTCGGTCAACCGGCTGATGTCGCACATGTGGCTCACGACCGAAGGCGTGTACGGCATCGCGCTCGGCGTGTCGGCCGGCACCATCTTCGTCTACGTGCTCTTCGGCACCCTGCTCGACCGCGCGGGCGGCGGCAACTACATGATGCAGGTGAGCTTCGCGGCGCTCGGCCACATGCGCGGCGGGCCGGCCAAGGTGGCCGTCATCTCATCCGCGCTGAACGGCATGATCTCCGGCTCGTCGGTGTCGAACGTCGTCTCGGGCGGCATCTTCACGATTCCGCTCATGAAGAAGTCGGGCTACGGCGGCGTGAAGGCCGGCGCCATCGAGACCATGAGTTCGGTCAACGGCCAGATCATGCCGCCGGTGATGGGTGCGGCGGCCTTTCTGATGGTCGAGTACGTGGGCATTCCGTACTCCGAGGTCGTCAAGCACGCCTTCCTGCCGGCGATTCTTTCGTACATCGGCCTGCTGTACATCGTGCACCTCGAGGCGCTGCAGTTGGGGCTCATGCCCATCGTGCAGCGGGCGCCGCGCGCCATCTCCGTCAAGCTGCTGCGCTTCGGCATCGGCATCTCGGGCATGGTGATCGTCTCCGGGGTGCTGTACTACCTGCTCACCTTCCTGCAATCGCTGCTCGGTGAATCGGCGGCCTGGGCGATCGGCGCGGTGGTGCTGGCGCTGTACCTGTTCTCGGTGTGGCAGGCGGCGCGCTGCCCCGACCTGCCCGAAGACATCGACGTCGAGAACCCCAAGCCGCTGGACACCTGGCCCACGGTTCAGGCCGGCCTGCACTACCTCATGCCGATCGGCACGCTGATCTGGTGCCTGATGGTCGAGATGATGTCGCCCTCGCTGTCGGCGTTCTGGGCCATCGCGGTGCTGATGGTGCTGATGCTCACACAGCGCCCGCTGATCCACCTCTTCCGCGGCACGCCGTCCAAGGGCGCATGGATGCAGGGCGCGCGTGACCTGATCGGCGGCATGACCGACGGCTCGCGCAACATGATCGGCATCGGCGTGGCCACGGCCACGGCCGGCATCATCGTCGGCGGCATCACGCTCACCGGCCTCGGTTTCCGCATGACCGAGTTCGTCGAGTTCGTGTCGCAGGGCAACGTGATGGCGATGCTGCTGTTCATCGCCTTCGTGTGCCTGGTGCTGGGCCTGGGTGTGCCGACCACCGCCAACTACGTGCTCGTCGCCACGCTGATGGCGCCGGTGGTGGTGGAGCTCGGTGCGCGCAGCGGGCTCGTCATCCCGCTGATCGCGGTGCACCTGTTCGTCTTCTATTACGGAATCATGGGCGACATCACGCCGCCCGTCGGCTTGGCCACCTTCGCGGCAGCCGCGATCTCCGGCGAGGACGCCATCGCCACGGGCGTGCAGGGTGCGCTGTACGCGCTGCGCACCGTGGTGCTGCCCTTCATCTGGATCTTCAACCCGCAGTTGCTGCTGATCGACGTGAACGGGCCGCTGGAACTGGTGCTCGTGGTGGGGGCGTGCACGCTCGCGATGCTGCTGTTCGCAGCCATCACCATGCGCTGGTTCCGCGTCAAGTCACGCCTGTGGGAAACGCTGGCGCTGATCGTGGCGACGGCCCTGCTGTTCCGCCCCGACTTCTTCATGGACCAGATCACGTCGCCCTACACCGACGCCCCGGCGGCCGAGGTGTACGAGGTCGCGCGCGACACGCCCCAGCGCATCGTCATGGTGATCGAAGGCACCACCATCGAAGGCGAGGAGGTGCGCAAGACCGTTGCCTTGAACCTCGACGAAGGCACGGACGGCCGCAAGCGGCTGGCCGACGCCGGGCTCACGCTGGTGTCGATGGGCGGGCAGACGCAGATCACCGGCGTGCGCTTCGGCACCCGGGCGAAGAAATCCGGCTTCGAGCAGGGCTGGACGGTGCAGTCGCTGAAGGTGCCGACCGACCGGCCCGCGGTGCATTGGTTCTACCTGCCGGCGCTGCTCATCGTGGCACTGGTGTGGTGGGCGCAGGGCCGGCGGATGCGGCGCGATCCGTCGATGCCGCAGGGCAGCCCATCGCTCGGCACCGCATGAACTCGTTTCCGCCGCAGTACCGGCCATGACGCGCATTGCGCTCATCCACGCGCTGGCGCATTCGGTAGCGCCGATCAACGACGCCCTGGCGCGCGACTGGCCGCAGTGCGTGCGCATGAACCTGCTGGACGACAGCCTGTCGGCGGACCTTGCGCGCTCCTGCGGCGGTCTGGACGCGGTGATGCACGCCCGCTTCGCCATGCTCACCGACTACGCCGCAGGCACCGGCGCCGATGCCATCCTGTTCACCTGCTCGGCCTTCGGGCCGTGCATCGACGCTGCCAAGCGCCGGCACCCGTCGATGCCCGTGCTCAAGCCCAACGAGGCGATGATCGACGAAGCGGCCGCGACGGGCCGACGCATCGGGCTGGTGGCGAGCTTCGCGCCGACGCTGGCCTCGATGCCGGCGGAGTTCCCGCCCGGGGTGCCGCTGCAGACCCGGCTGGCCGAGGGCGCGCTCGCGGCCCTGGACCGCGGCGACACGGCCGCGCACGATGCCGCTGTGGCGGATGCCGCGGCGGCGCTGGTGTCCGAGGGCTGCGAGGTGATCGCCCTGGCGCAGTTCAGCCTGGCGCGCGCCCGCTCCGTGGTCGAAGCGCGCTGCGGCGTGCCCGTGCTGACCACGGTGGACAGCGCCGTGCGGGCGCTGCGCGCGAGACTCGAAGCGTAGGCATCCCGCGTGCTGGGAAGGGCGTGAAGGAGATCCGACCATGGCCCTGCCCCACGCTGATCTGATGGACGTCATCCGGGTCGCCCCGCTCGGCCCGGGCCTCGCCGATGCGGTGAGCACCAGCCTGATCAAGACCGCGCGCGTGCAGTTGCTGCACCTCGTGCTGCCCGCCCGCAAGGACATGCCCGAGCACCACGTCGATGATGAATGCACCATCCACTGCCTCGAAGGCGATGTGGAGGTCGAGACGCCGGGCGGCACGAGCCGCCTCGGACCCGGCGAACTGGTGGTGCTGCCGGCGAGGCAGCGGCATTCGGTGCGCGCGCGTGCCGATTCGGCCTTGCTCGTCACCCTGCTGCTGGACAACGGCGATGCGGGGAGCGGCGGCGGCACGGGCGCGCGCAGCCTCGAAGGGCGCACGCCAGGCTGAGACGCCGCAAGCCCGTCACGCCGCCACGGCGCCCGCCAGCCGACGTGCCAGCGTGCCGAATCGGCGCCGGTACTGCGCCGGCGTCATGCCGACCTTGCGGCGGAACAGGCGGCTGAAGAAGCTCGCGTCCTGGTAGCCGACCTCAAGCGCCACCGCCTCCACCGGCAGCTCGCCCGACTCCAGCATCTGCTTGGCTTCTTCCAGCCGCAGGGTGTGCACATAGTCGAGCGGCGCGAGCCCCGTGGCCTGCATGAAGCGGCGCTGGAAGCTGCGCTCGGCCAGGCCGCTCAGTTGCGCCATGGCCGCCACCGGCGACTCGCTGCGGTAGTGGTCGGCCGCCCATTCCTGGCAGCGCGCGATCACCGCATCGGCCTGCTGCGCCGTGCGGCTCATGGCGGCGTAGGCGAGCGGACTGGTGGCGTTCCAGTCGAGCAGGTTGATGCGCGCCACCTGCATCGCCTCTTGCGGGCCGACGAAGCGGGCGATCAGGAACAGCGCCAGCGCGTGCCAGCTCGTGCCGCTGCCCGCCATCACCAGGCGCTGGCCGACGCCAGCGGTGACGAGTGCGCGGTCCGGCATCCAGCGTGTGCCGGGGTGCTCGCGCTGCAGCGCGTCGCAATAGCCCCAATGAGAGGTGGCGTCATGGCCGTCGAGCAGCCCTGTGCGCGCGAGCAGCACGGCGCCGGAGCAGACGGAAGCGAGCGTGGCGCCCGCCGCGTACTGGGCGCGCAGCCACTCGACCTCGGCGGCGTAGCGGTCGTCCAGCGGCGGCGCGGGCGGCACCATCAGGTCGCTCACCACCACGATGTCGGCGTGCGCCACGTCGGCCAGGCCCGCATGCGGCTCGATGCGCACGCCATTGGCGGCGCGCAGCGGCTGGCCGTCGCGGCTGACGATCAACGGCTGCAGCGGCGATTCGGCCTCCAGGCCGTGCATCAGCATCTGCCAGTCGCGCCGTGCGCCGAGCAGCAGGTCGTACAGGCCGAACAGGGTGGATGCCGTGGTGTCGGGCAGCGCCATCAAGGCGACCGTCAAACTAGGGAGCGCGGAAGCAGCCATGGCGGATATGCCACCTTTCTTGCCGGGATGACCTTGGTGCGGCAACCTGCATCCGATCACCATGCGGCCTCGCTGGCAAGCCTTGAGGGCCACGACCAGCGAACCCCATGAACATTCAGGAGTAGTTGGTGATGAAGGATTCCACAGGACACGACATGTCGGGCTGCAACGCACGCGCGCTCGATCTGCTCGAACGCGGCATGCATGAATACCGCTGCCTCATGCTCGACCCGCTGGCAAGCGTCGATGCGGCGCTGGCCGAAGCGCCCGAGCTGGTGATGGCGCACGTGCTGCGCGGCTGGCTCTATGTGCTGAGCACCGAAGCGGCCGCGATGCCCGTGGTGCGCGACACGCTGGACGCCGCCCGCGCGCTGCCGCACAACGCCCGCGAAGCGCGGCATCTGCAAGCGATCGAGCAGGTCTACGCCAAACAATGGCGTGCCGCGGCACGCACGCTCGAAGACCTCAGCGTCGACCACCCGCGCGATGCCCTGGCGCTGCAGGCCGGCCACCAGATCGACTTCTTCACCGGCGACGCGCGCATGCTGCGCGACCGCATCGCCCGCGCCCTGCCCGCGTGGTCGGAGGGCATGGCGGGCCATCACGCCGTGATGGGCATGGCCGCCTTCGGCCTCGAGGAATGCGGCGACTACGCCAACGCCGAACGCTTCGGCCGCCGCGCCGTGGAGCTGGAGCCGCGTGACGCCTGGGCGCAGCACGCCGTGGCCCATGTGCTGGAGATGCAGGGTCGGCGCGACGAAGGCATCCGCTGGATGCGCGGCAACGCGGGTTGGCAACGCGACAGCCTGCTGGGAGTGCACAACTGGTGGCACCTGGCGCTGTACCACCTGGAGCAGGGCGACACCGCCACCGTGTTCGAGCTCTTCGACGGCCCGATCAACGGCGCCGGCTCCGAAGTTCACCTCGACCTGCTGGACGCGAGTTCGATGCTGTGGCGGCTGCAGTTGCGCGGCGTGGATGTCGGCGGCCGGTGGCAGTCGGTGGCCGATCGCTGGGCGCCGAGCGCGAACAGCGGCCACTACGCCTTCAACGACATGCACGCAGCGATGGCCTTTGCCTGCACCGGCCGCGACGACCTGGTGCAGCAGGTGCTTGCGGCTCAAGCCGAAGCGATGCGCCGCGACGACGACAACGCGATGTTCACGCGCGAGGTGGGCGGGCCGGCCACGCAGGCGATGGTGGCTTTCGCGACCGGTCAGTACGGCCGAGCCACCGACCTCCTGCGCGGCGTGCGCAGCCGGGCGCACCACTTCGGCGGCAGCCACGCGCAGCGCGACGTGATCGACCAGACGCTGATCGCCGCGGCGCAGCGCGGCGGGCAGCAGGCGCTGGCCGCCGCGCTCGAGGCGGAGCGAGCCACGCTGGCGGCGCAGCGGCGGCCGGTGGTTTGATGCATCGCGCGTAGCGGGCGCGACAAGCCCGCCGCGCGCGCCGTCAGGAAGGTGCGCGCGGCAGCTTCTGGGCCGGGTCGTAGAAGAAAGTTTCCTCTGCGATGCGCTCGCCGTCCCAGCGCTGCCAAGCCAGTTCCTCCATGCGCGTGACCGTGCCGTCGGCCCACTCGAAGCGGAAGATCCAGCGGATCACCACGTGGTCACCGTTCACGAACACCGGGCGCACGCAGGTCGACTGCACCGACTTCGCCCGCGCCATCACGCGCCGCTCGTTCGCCGCATGCGCCTCGCGCCCGACACGCGGCGGCGATTGGTTCTCCTGCATGGTCGAGTCGGCGGCGTAGAACGCCTCCACCGCCTCCACATGCTGGTTGGCCTCGACGAGGGCAATGAAGCGTTCGAGCGTGTCTGTGGTGGGCATGAGTACTCCTCGTGGTCAGGCGGCATCCAGCACGAGCTGCGTCTGCGTCACCACCGCGCACAGCTTGCCCTCCGCCGTGCGGATGCTGGTCTGCCAGACCATGGTGGTGCGCCCGCGGTGCAGCGCCACGCTTTCGCCGGTGACGGTGGTGCCCGCCTTGGCGGCGCCGATGAACTTGGTGCTGGAGTCGGTGGTCGTGGTGCGCTTGCCCTCGGGCAGGTTCAGCACCGTGCCGACGGCGCCGAGCGTGTCGGCAAACGCCATGTGCGCGCCGCCGTGCAGGATGCCGCCGCCGGTGCACAACTCGGGCCGCACGTCGAGTTCGGCGACCACACGATCCGGCGCGAGCGAGACGAGGCGCACGCCCATGAGGCCGGGGAACATCGGCGCGAGGCGCTGCTGGACGGATTCGATCGAGGGCATGGCAATCTCCTGTGACGTCAGCGGCGCGGCTCTGTCGCCAGGCGCAGCGCGAGTGCAGCCAGCACCAAGCCCATGACCCAGCGCTGCGCCGCGAGCCAGCGCGGGTTGCGCACGAACCATGAAGCCAGGCGCGCGGCCGAGAGCGCGATGGCGAGGTTGACCGTGAAGCTGATCGCGATCTGCGTGGCGCCGAGCAGCACGCTCTGCACAAACACCGAGCCGTGCTCGGGCGAGACGAACTGCGGAAAGATCGAGAGGTAGAACACCGCGATCTTCGGGTTCAGCACGTTGGTGAGAAAGCCCATGAGGAACAGCCTGCCCGGCGGGTCGGCAGGCAACTCCCTCGCCTCGAACGGCGAGCGCGCGCCCGGCTTGAGCGCCTGCCATGCGAGATACAGCAGATAGGCCGCGCCGGCCCAACGCAACACCTCGTAGGCCAGCGGCACCGCAAGGAACAGCGCGGTGAGGCCGATGGCCGCCGCAAACATGTGCACCAGGAATCCGGCCACGACCCCGAGCAGGGAGATGACGCCCGCGCGCCGGCCCTGGCAGATCGAGCGCGAGATCAGGTAGATCATGTTCGGCCCGGGCGTGAGCACCATCAGCAGCGCGGCGCCGGCGAAGAGCAGCAAGTCGTCGAACGGGACCATCGGCGTTCCTCGAAGCGGGCTGAAGCAGGCGACAGGATAGCGGGCATGTCATGGGCGCGGCGAGTCGGCAGGTCACCAGCCACGGCTGACGAGTAAGCTTGTGTCTTCTGCTCGGAGAAAGCCATGCCAGACCGCGTGAAGGAACTCGCTGACCGGGGCCGCTCCCTCCCGGCGGAAGAGCGGGTGCGCTTGATGGACCTGCTTCTCGAGTCACTGCATGAGCCGGCCTCCGACGAACTGGACAGCGCCTGGCGCCGAGAGATCGAGCGGCGGGTTGCGCAGTACGAGCGGGGTGAGAGCGAGTTGCATGACGCTGAAGCGGTATTGAGCGAAGCATCACGCATTGCGCCTTGAAGCCGGTTCGCCTTGCTGCCGAAGCGCGCGGCGAACTGCTGCACGAGACCCGGTACTACGAGGACAAGCGCAAGGGCACCGGTCGCAGGTTCCGCGAAGCAGTGGCCGAATCGCTCGAACTGATCCGCGCGTTTCCGCACGGCGGCGCGCCAGGACCCGCGGGAACCAGAAGATCAAAGGTCAAGGGGTTTCCCTTCACGGTCGTATATCGAGCCTACGACAGCGAAATCGTTGTCTTTGCCGTCGCGCCGGATCGCCAGCAGCCGGGGTACTGGCTCTCTCGAGCACATCCCGACGACTGAGCCTCCTCTGACGGCGACCAGCGCAGCGCATATCGAGCGGCCTTTGCCACAGGCGAAGACACGCCCCTTGCGCCGGGCCGCATGGCGAGCGACTCGCATCGCATCGCAAGAACGAGATCAGCCGCCCGGCTCCATCCCCGCCGTGTAGCGCCCTTCGCCCGCCGCGCTGTTCAGCCGCGCGCGCAGCAGCAGCGCCTGCTGGGCGGCGGCTTCGTTCGCGGGCTGGCCGCGCCACGCCTTCAGCACCGGCTCCTGCAAGGCGCGGCCGTACGAGAAGCTCAGCAGCCACGGCTGCGGGCCGGCGCGGTTCATGGCGTCGAGGTGGGCCGTGGCCTGGGCCGGCGTCTGGCCGCCGGAGAGGAAGACGATGGCGGGCACCGCCGCCGGCACGGTGCGGCGCAACACGCGCAGCGTCTGCTCGGCCACCTCGGCGGTGGTGGCCTGTGGCGTGCACGCCTTGCCGGAGACGGTCATGCTGGGCTTGAGCAGCATCAGCTCCAGCACGACGCGGTGGCGGTGCAGTGCGTGGAACACGGCGTGCAGCACGTTCTCGGTCACGTCCGCGCAGCGCGCCTGGGCGTGGGCGCCGTCGAACAGCACCTCGGGTTCGACGATGGGCACCACGCCCTGCGCCTGGCAGATGGCGGCGTAGCGCGCCAGCGCCTCGGCATTCGCCCTGACGGCGGCGGCACCGGGCAAGGTGTCCGACACGTTGTAGACGGCGCGCCACTTGGCGAAGCGTGCGCCCTGCGCCTTGTAGGCGTCGAGCCGCTTCGCCAGGCCGTCCAGTCCTTCGGTGATCTCGTCGCCGGGCGAGCCGGCCAGCGCGATCTTGCCGGCGTCGACCTTGATGCCGGGCACGATGCCGGCGCGCGCGGCGAGCTGCGCCAAGGGCGTGCCGTCGTCGGCCGCCTGCGCGAGCGTCTCCTCGTACAGGATGACGCCGCTGATGAACTCGCCAAGCCCCGGCGTCGTGAGCAGCAGGCGACGGTAGGCGCGCCGCGTCTGCTCGGTCGATTCGATGCCGATGGACTGGAAGCGCTTGGCGATGGTGGGGCCGCTCTCGTCGGCGGCGAGCAGGCCCTTGCCGCGCTGCGCGAGCGCCTGCACCGTGGCTTCGAGTTCGGCGTGGTGGTCCATGGCGTCGATTCCTTCAGAGGCTGCCGAGCCGCTCTTGGCCTTTCCAAGCAAGCGCCGCGGATCCGGCTCTGCCGGTCCGCTGGTGCTGCCCCCTGGGGGGAGCGGCCGCAGGCCGCTTCGGGGGGGTCATTCAATCGCGGGCACCGGAGATGTAGTGCTCGAGTTGGTCGATGATGAATTTCTGTTCGGAGATGATGTCCTTGACCAGATCGCCGATGGAGATGAGGCCGATCAGCGTGCCGTCCTTCATCACCGGCAGGTGGCGCAGGCGGTTCTCCGTCATCAGCGCCATGCAGTGTTCGCTGCTCTGCTCGGGCCGCACGAACATCACCGCCGTGCTCATGATGTCGCGCAGCGGCGTGTCGGCCGACGAGCGGTTCATCAGCGTGACCTTGCGCGCGTAGTCGCGCTCGCTCACGATGCCGACGATGGCTTCGTTGTCGACCACGACCAGCGCGCCGATGTTCTTTTCCGCCATCAGCCGCAGCGCCTCGACGACCGGCGCCGCCGGCCCGATGGTGTAGACCGCGCCGCTCGGCTTTGTCTTGAGGATGTCCGACACGGTCGTCATGGGCGCTCCGGAAAGGATCCTGTGCCGTGGCAAGCGTCATGCCGGCCAAGGCACGAGGTAGTGGTCGGCCAGCAAGGCGGCGAACAGCGCGAACAGGTAGACGATGGAGTAGCGGAAGGTGGGCATTGCCAAGCGAATGTCGTGCCACAGGCCGACGGCCAGGCCCATGAAGCGTGCGCCCAGCAGCAGCGCGGCACCGAGGTAGAGCCAGCCGCTCATGCCGATGGCAAACGGCAGCAGCGTCACGAGCCACAGCAAGCCGGTGTAGGCCACGATGCGCCGCGCGGTGAAGGCCACGCCGTGGGTGACGGGCAGCATGGGCACGGCGGCGCGCGCGTAGTCGTCGCGCCGGTGGATGGCCAGCGCCCAGAAGTGGGGCGGCGTCCACACGAAGATGATGAGGAAGAGCAGCAGCGCGCCGGCATCGACCCGGCCTGTCACCGCCACCCAGCCGAGCAGCGGCGGCGCGGCGCCCGCGGCCCCGCCGATCACGATGTTCTGCGGCGTGCTGTGCTTGAGCAGCAGGCTGTAGACGCCGGCGTAACCCACCAGCGAGGCGAGCGTGAGCAGCGCGCACAGCGGGTTGGTGAAGTGCAGCAACAGCGCCGTGCCGGCCGCGCCCAGCAGTGCCGCGAACACACCGACCTGAATGGCCGAGAGCGCGCCGCTCGGCAGCGGGCGGCGTCGGGTGCGCGCCATCAACGCATCGATGCGCCGGTCGACGAGGTGATTGATCGCCGCCGCACTCGCCGCCACGAGCGCGATGCCGAGCGTGCCGAACAGCAGCACCGGCCAGGGCGGCGCCGTGCGCGTCGCGAGCAGCATGCCCACGACCACGGTGAAGGCCATGAGCGCCACCACGCGCGGCTTGGTCAGGGCGAGGTAGGCCGCGGCCCGGGTCGGGGCGGTGACCGCCTCAAGCGAACACCGCGGATCCGGCTCTGCCGGGCCGCTGGTGTTGCCCCCTCGAGGGGGCGCGCGAAGCGCGTAGGGGGTGGTCATTCAATTGCCGACGAACAGCACACGGGCGCCGTGCGTGTAGCCCGCCTCGACCGCCATCAGGCCGACCAGCACGAGGATCGCCAGCGGCGGCAGCAGGATGGCCGTGATGAGCGACAGCCGCTCCCACGCCATGTGCATGAACACCGCGACGATGAGCCCGGCTTTGGCCAGCATGAAGACGACGAGCAGCGTCCAGCGCAGCAGGCCCTGGAACTGGAAGTAGTCGACCATGTACGACAGCGCGCTCAGCACGAATAGCAGCGCCCAGATCTTGAGATACATCCCGATCGGGTGTTGCTGATGCTGCTGCGGTGTGGGTGCATCGACATCGGCGTGCATGACTGGTCCCTTCACCACAGGTAGAAGAACGCGAAGATGAACACCCACACCAGATCCACGAAGTGCCAGTACAGGCCCACGATCTCGACGATCTGGTAGTTGCCGCTCTTGTCGTAGTGCCCGCGCAGCAGCCGCACCGCGACGACGAGCAGTAGGATCACCCCACCCGTGACGTGCAGCCCGTGAAAGCCGGTGATCATGAAGAACACCGAGCCGAATTGCGCCGCGCCCATCGGGTTCTCCCAGGGGCGCACGCCTTCCATGATGAGCTTGGACCACTCGAAGGCCTGCATGCCGACGAACATCTCGCCAAAGCCCGCAGTCACGAACATCAATGCCGCGGCGTTCACGCGGTCGCGCCGGTAGGCGCAGTTCACCGCCATCGCCATCGTGCCACTGCTGGTGATGAGCACGAAGGTCATGATGGCGATCAGCAGCAACGGCACGCTGGTCTCGCCCACATGCAGGCCGAACACGATGCTCGCGTTCGGCCACTCCGCGGTGGTGGAGCCGCGCACCGTCATGTAGCCGGTGAGGAAGCTGCCGAAGATGAAGGTGTCCGACAGCAGGAACACCCACATCATGGCCTTGCCCCAGGGGACGCCCTTGAAGGTCTCCTGGTCGGCGGCCCAGTCGGCAGCGAGGGTCTGCAGGCGGCCGGGGTCGGCGGGCGCGTCGGCGGGGGCTGCGTGCGGCAGGGGCATCGGGACGGCGCTCATGGCAGCAGCTCCGGGGCGAACGGTGCGGCTTGCAGACCCTCACCCCAGCCCTCTCCCGCCAGCGGGAGAGGGGGCCATGCGCGCGCTTCGGAAAGAACCGGTCGGCTCCCTCTCCCGCCTGCGGGAGAGGGTTGGGGTGAGGGCAAGCGACGCATCTCATCCCCTCCCACAGATGAAATCGACGACATCCTGCGTCAGCAATCCGAACGCCGCAAACAGCAGCACCCACACCACGAACAGGAAGTGCCAGTAGCGCGCACACAGCGCGATGCGCCACGGTGCCGGCGCATGCAGGGCCACGCCCCAGCCGGCCAGCCCGCCCAGCACATGAAGGCCGTGCAGCGCAGTGAGCAGATAGAAGAAGCTCGCCGCCGGATTACCCGCCAGTGCGACGCGCGCCGCCTGCAGCGCCTGCCAGGCCCACAGTTGCGACAGCACGAAGGCGGCGGCGCACAGCCCGCCGGCGACGAGCCAGCGCTGCGCCATCGCCGCATCGTCGCAGCGCCGTGCGCGCTCCAGCAGCAGGCTGCCGGCGGCGAGCAGCGCGCTGCTCAGCCACAACTGCCACGGCATCGAAAGCGCGGTCCAGTCGCCGCTGCCGTCCATGCGCATCGCGTAGGCAGTGAGGAACAAAGAGAACAGGCTGGTCGCCACGCCGATGAACACCCACAGGCCGATGCCCGCGGCGCGCGCCGTGTCGGTCTCGCTGCGCGGCAACGCGCCCCAGACGGCGCTCATGGCGCAGCTCCCTTGGCGGCCGGTTGCGCCGCACCGCCCTCTGCCGGCGCTTCATACGGCTCGGGCTCCTGCCCGCCCTCTTCCGGTGGCGCGTTCTGCGCCACGAAGTCTTCGCGCGTGCCCGGCACGCTGTAGGCATAGGCCCAGCGGTAGACCACCGGCAGCCGCTCGCCCCAGTTGCCGTGCGTGGGCGGCGTGTCGGGCGTGAACCATTCGAGCGACGCCGCGCGCCAGGGGTTGGGCACCGCGCGCCGCCCGCGGAACACGCTCCACACGAGGTTGTAGACGAACAGCAGTTGCACCACCGCAATGCCGATCGCCACGACCGTGATCCACACGTTCAGCAAGTGCGCCGACTCGGGGATGAACTGGTAACCCTCGAAGGTGTGATAGCGCCGCGGCATGCCGAGGATGCCGAGGTAGTGCATCGGAAAGAAGATGGCATAGGTGCCGAGAAAGGTGACCCAGAAGTGCAGGTGCCCCAGCCGGTCGTTCAGCATGCGCCCGGTGATCTTGGGGTACCAGTGGTAGATGGCGCCGAACACCACCAGCAGCGGCGCCACGCCCATGACCATGTGGAAGTGCGCGACGACGAAGTAGGTGCCCGACAGCGGCACGTCGACGATCACGTTGCCGAGGAACAGGCCGGTGAGCCCGCCGATGGCGAAGGTGCAGATGAAGGCCAGCGCGAACAGCATCGGCACCGTGAGGTGTATGTCGCCGCGCCACAGCGTGAGCAGCCAGTTGTAGACCTTGATCGCCGTGGGCACGGCAATGATGAGCGTGCTGGTCGCGAAGAAGAAGCCGAAGTACGGGTTCATGCCCGAGACGAACATGTGGTGCGCCCACACGACGAAGCTCAGGCCCCCGATGACGACGATGGCCCACACCATCATGCGGTAGCCGAAGATGGCCTTGCGCGCATGCACGCTGATGAGGTCGGACACGATGCCGAAGGCCGGCAGCGCGACGATGTACACCTCAGGGTGGCCGAAGAACCAGAACAGGTGCTGGAACAGCAGCGGGCTGCCGCCGGTGTAGTTCGTGGCCTGCCCCATCGACACGATCGAGGGCATGAAGAAGCTGCTGCCGAGCGCCTTGTCGAACAGCATCATCACGCCGCTCACGAACAGCGCCGGAAAGGCCAGCAGCGCCAGGATGGTGGCCACGAAGATGCCCCACACCGTGAGCGGCATGCGCATCAGCGTCATGCCGCGGCAGCGCGCCTGCAGCACCGTCGTCACGTAATTGAGGCCGCCCATGGTGGTCGCCACGATGAAGATCAGCAGCGACACCAGCATCAGCACGATGCCGCCCTCGTGGCCGGGCGTGCCGGGCAGGATGGCCTGCGGCGGATACAGCGTCCAGCCCGCACCGGTCGGGCCGCCGGGCACGAAGAAGCTCGCCAGCAGCACCAGCACCGACAGCAGGTAGACCCAGAAGCTCAGCATGTTCAGGAACGGGAACACCATGTCGCGCGCGCCGACCATCAGCGGGATCAGGTAGTTGCCGAAGCCGCCGAGGAACAGCGCCGTGAGCAGGTAGATCACCATGATCATTCCGTGCATCGTGGCGAACTGGTAGTAGCGCTCGGCGTTGATGAACTCGAACACGCCGGGAAAGCCGAGCTGCAGCCGCATCAGGTTGGACAGCGCCACCCCGATCAGGCCGACGAAGATGGCCACGCTCGCGTACTGCACGGCGATGACCTTGTGGTCCTGGCTCCAGACGTATTTCGTCCAGAAGCTCTGGGGTGCGCCGTGCTCATGACTCGCGTAGCCCATCGCTGTCTCCTCACTTCGCCGCGCCCAGCGCCTTGATGTGCGCGACCAGCGCCGACAGTTCCTCGTCGCTCATCGGCACCACCGGCATCACCGCCGGAAAGCCCTTGATGCTGCGTGCCTTCGGGTCTCGGATGAAGCCGCGCAGGAACTCGTCGTCCACCTGCACCGTGCCGCCGTCGTCCAGCTGCTCGGTCTTGCCGTACAGCCCCTTCCAGGTCGGGCCGACGCTCGCGCTGCCGTCGACCGAATGGCAGGCGACGCATCCCTTGCTCTGCGCCAGCGCCTGGCCGCGCGCGGCCAGCGTATCGGTGCCGCCGGCGGGCGCCGCGGGCTTCTGCGTCTGCGCGAAGGTGGGCTGGGTCTTCGCCCAGGCGACGAAGTCGGCCTCGTCTTCCACCACCACGTAGCCGCGCATGTTGGCGTGCCCCACGCCGCACAGCTGCGCGCACATCGACTCGTAGCGCCCCGCCTCCGTCGGCGTGAACCAGAAGCTGCTCAGCTGCCCCGGCACGATGTTCATGCGGGCGCGAAACGGCGGCACGTAGAAGTCGTGCAGCACGTCGAGCGAGCGCATGACCACCTTCACCGGGCGGTTCAGCGGCAGATGCACCTCGTTGCCGAGCACGATGACGTTGCCTTGCGCATCAGCGTCGCGCGGGTCGATGCCCAGCGGGTTGGTGCCCGAGACGAAGCGCGCATCGCTTCGTCCAAGCTTGCCGTCAACGCCGGCGAGCCGAAAGCGCCACTGCCACTGCGTGCCGACCACCTCGAGCGTGAGCGCATCGTCGGGCGGGCGCACGTAGGCCGCATACACCACGAGCCCAGGCGCGAGCAGGCCGATGATGCCGACGGTGGTGATGCCTATCAGCCAGCGCTCGAGCCGCTTGTTCTCCGGCTCGTAGGCGGCACGCCGCGTCTGGCCCTCACGATGGCGGAAGCGCCAGAGCGTGTAGACGACGAAGAGATTGATCGCAACGAAGAACACGCCGGTGACCACCAGCGTGATCTGCAGCGTGTCGTCCATCGACTGCCAGTTCGAGGCGATGGGCGTGGTCCACCACGGCGTGAACACGTGGAACAGCACCGAACCGAGCGCGATCACCAGCAGGGCGATGGCGATGGCCATGGTGCACTCCAGCGCGAGGCCGCTTCGCCGTCATGTCGAGTCGGCCGTGCGGCTTGCTCCCGTTCGTGCGAGCTTCCAGTAGAGCAGCGAGGCGGTCATGCCGAAGACCAGATGCGCGATCAGCGTGGCCCAGCCGCGCAGTTCGGTGAACCAGGGGAAGAACTGCGTCATCACGTGGAAGTTGATGAAGTACAGCGCTGCGCCGAACAGCACGCCCAGCACCTGCATCATCCCGGCGCTCTGCTCGTAGTGCAGCCGCCCGATGAGAAAGCCGAGCACCAGGCCGAACACCACGCCGAGCACGTAGTGGGTCACCAGCGCCACGGCCAGCACGCCGAAGCTCGGGCCGGTGTTCTCGAGCGCCGTCGGTCCCATCGCGAGCGCCGCCACGAGCGAGGAGATGCGCCACGGGCCGGAGAGGATGTCGGTGCTGGCCGCCCACATGAGTTCGAGCAGCATCAGCACCGCGCCGGCGGCGAACCCGGCGACCGCCGCCGCGGCCCAGTCGGTCGTGCGCGCCCGGGCCCAGGCCGGAGCGTGAATGTGAAGTTCCATGAACAACCTCCACCAGGAAACGTCGCGTCGGCAAAGCGCCGAGGCGGATCGGACTCTCAGGGGAACGCAGGAATGTTCGGCTCTTCGCCTTCGAGACGCGCTTCGGGCAGCGTCTGCAGGCGCTCTTCGATCTCGACCACGCGGGTGCGCGGGATGTCGGCCATCAGCAGGAACTGGCCCTGCTCGATGGCGGCGGAAAAGCGCTTGAGGCGGCTGCTTGGCGTGGACACGCCGATCATGCTCGACGCCCAGGCGCCGAAGCCGCCGCCCAGGATGCCGAGCACCGCGGCAATGCCCCACTGCGGCTGGTCGCCGACCACGGGAAACACCACCGCTGCCACCGCGCCCACCACCGCGCCCACGGCGCCGCCGATGATCAGGCCCTGCTGGGCCGAGCGGATGACGTCGGAGGTCTGGAGGATGTTGGCCTCGTGCAGGCCGGTCATGTCGGCACCCTCGGGGCCGACCACGTGGATGTGCGGCTCGGCGACACGCGCGAGCAGCAGCTCATCCATCGCGCGCCTGGCGCTCGCCAGATCGGGGAGCAGCCAGTAGATGCGTCTGCGCATGGGGTTCCTCCTTGTGCAATCGAGACTGCGGGAACTGCGGAACGGGAATGCGGAACAACGACGCGGTCTTTCTACACCCGACATGGACCCTCGCGCGAATAGGGACATCCCCCCCCTACGCGCTTCGCGCGCCCCCCAGGGGGCAACACCAGCGGACCGGCGGAGCCGGATCCGCGGCGTTTGCTTGATCCCGGTTCGCGCGTTGCGAGGTGGCGCGAGGCGCTGCCGCGGCGCATACGATGTGGCGATGAGTTCATCGCCCGACACATCTGCGCTCGCACCTGTCACGCCGCGCGCTTATCGGTGCCAGTGCGGGCGGCCGGTGTTCTTCGGCAACACGGCCTGCCTCGCGTGCGGCACGCCGCTCGGGTACGTGCCGGAAGAAGCGCAACTGCGGCCGCTGCAGCCGAGTCCGCAGGGCGACGGCAGCTGGCAGGTGTTCGGCGAAACGACTCCGGATGCGCCGCGCTGGTGGCGCTGCGACAACTTCGCCTCGGCCGCGGTGTGCAACTGGCTGGTGCGTCTGGATGCGCATGGCCATGCGCCGCGGCGCTGCGCGGCGTGCCGGCTCAACCGCACCATTCCCGATCTGTCGGACCCGCACAACCAGTTGCTGTGGGCGCGCCTTGAGACGGCCAAGCGGCGCGTGATCTCGCAGCTCATGGCGCTTGGCCTGCCGGTGGCGACCAAGATGGGCGAAGACCCGGCACGCGGTCTCGCCTTCGACTTGATCCGCACCTTGCCCGGCGAGCCGCCGGTCGTGACCGGCCACCACGGCGGCGTGATCACGCTCGACATCGAGGAGGCCGACGACGCCACCCGCGAGCGCGTGCGCGCCGCCATGGGCGAGCCCTACCGCACGCTGCTCGGGCACTTCCGCCATGAGCTGGGGCACTACTACTGGGACCGACTGGTGGCCGGTACGGCCTGGCTCGAACCCTTTCGGGCGCTGTTCGGCGACGAACGACGCGACTACGCCGGCGCCCTGCGCGCCAACTACGAGGCCGGCCCGCCCGCCGACTGGCCGCAGCGCTTCGTCAGCGCCTACGCGAGCAGCCACCCGTGGGAAGACTGGGCCGAGACCTGGGCGCACTACCTGCACATCGTCGACACGGTGGATACCGCGCGTAGCTTCGGCATCGACCCGGCGCGCCTCGCGCTCGACGCCGAGCCCTATGCCGTGCAGGACCTGTGGCGCGCGGACGATGCGCAGGGCGAGGCCTTCCTGCGGCTGCTGCAGTCGTGGGTGTCGCTCGCCGCGGTGATGAACGAGATGTCGCGCAGCATGGGCCAGGCCGACTTCTATCCGTTCGTACTGCCGCGCGCGGCGGTTGCCAAGCTGCACTTCATCCACACCGTGGTGCGCGACCACGCGGTGACGGCAAGCGCCGACCGCTGATCGCACCGGCGGTGCCGCCGGACCGCGCGCGAGGCCGTGCCCCATGGAGCCGGCGATACGATACGCGCCATGCTTCGCCGCCGACTTGTTCTTGCACGCGCCGCCTGTGCCGCCGCGTCGTCCCTGCCGCTGTTTACGGTCGCCGCGCCCGAGCGTGTGGCCGATCCGCTGCGGCTGGCAGTGGACGACGCGCTGGTCGAATCGGGCCTCGCCCAACGCCTGCAGCGCAGCTTCGGGCGCGACACCGGGCTCGCGCTGCGTGTGATCTCGCAGCCGGCCACGGCATTGCTGGCGGCGCTGGAGCGCGGCGAGCACGACGCGGCGTTGTGCAACGCCCCGCGCGCGGAACAGGCACTGGCGGCGCAAGGCCTGGTGACCGACCGGCGCGTCATCGGCCGCGCGGAATTCGTGCTCGTCGGGCCGGCCGCGCTCGTCAAGCCGCTGGACGCACGCACTGACGCGGCGCTCGCGCTGCAGCGCCTTGCACAAGTGCGGGCCGCGTTTCTCACCCGCGGCGACGGCAGCGGCACCCACCTCGCCGAGCAGGCGCTGTGGCGCGCCGCCGCAACGGCACCGCGAGCGCCGTGGTACCTGCCGGCCAGCGCCCCCGGTCGCTGGTGGGACGAGGCGCGCGAGCGCAACGCCTGCATGCTGGTCGACCGCAGCGCCTGGGCGGTGCACAAGCTGCGCGGGTTCGCCGTGCTGTCCGAAGACGCGGCGCGCCTCATCGTCGACGTGCATGTGATGCGCTCCTTCCGCACCCGCCACCCCGGCGCCAAGCTGCTGGCGGACTGGCTGGCAGGCCGGCTCGGGCGGCGCGTGGTCGACGCCACGCCCGGCTACCGGCTGCCGCCGCGCTGACTTCACCCGGGCCCGCCGAAAGCGGCTCGGGCATCATCGCCGGCATGCGAATCGTCAGCGTCAACGTCGCGCGCGCCAGCGCCATCGAAATCCAGGGCCGGCGCGTGCTCACGGCCATAGCCAAGCGTCCCGTTGCCGGGCCGGTGGCCGTGCGCCCGCTCAACCTAGACGGCGACGAGCAGGCCGACCTGTCGGTGCACGGCGGCCTCAGCAAGGCGGTCTACGCCTACCCGGTCGAGCACTATCCCTTCTGGCAGACCGTGCGTGCGCAGGCCAGGGTGGCGGCATGGGATGAGGTGCTGCCGCACGGCGCGCTGGGCGAGAACCTCAGCGTCGAGGGTCTGCTCGAATCGCAGGTGTGGATAGGCGACCTGCTGCGCTTTCCCGATTGCGAGCTGCTGGTGAGCGAGCCGCGCTATCCCTGTTTCAAGTTGAACGCGGCGATGGGCTTCAATCAGGCGGTGAAGCTGATGGCGGCCAACGCCTGGTGCGGTTACTACCTCGCCGTGCGAACAGCGGGTACCCTCACGGCG
Source organism: Rhizobacter sp. (assembly GCA_036676235.1). Classification (GTDB taxonomy): domain Bacteria; phylum Pseudomonadota; class Gammaproteobacteria; order Burkholderiales; family Burkholderiaceae_C; genus JAKFDI01. The sequence goes on from JAKFDI010000107.1 coordinate 30,173, forward strand.
GGCGACAGCTTCGAGTTGATTCCCGGGCCGCGCGAGGTCGGCATCCAGGAACTCTTCCGCTCCCGCATGGCACGCGCCAAGTCCACCTGAGAGCCGCGGCCGGCGTCATCCACTTTTTCAAGGAGTTCATCATGGGTCTTGTCAGCTTTCTCAAGGACGCGGGCGAAAAACTGTTCGGCGGCAAGTCGGCGCAGGCCGCACCGGCTGCAGCCGCGCCCGCCGCCGACGCGGCGCAGCTCAACGACACCGCCGGCCAGGCGATCGAGAAGTACATCGCCGCGCAGCAGCTCAGCGCCGAGAACCTGGACGTGAAGTTCGACGGCGCGAGCGGCACCGTCACCGTCTCCGGCACCGCGCCCGACCAGGCGACGAAGGAGAAGATCCTGCTGTGCTGCGGCAACGTGAGCGGCGTGGAGAAGGTCGACGACCAGATGACGGTGGCGCAAGCCGCGGACCCCTCGCGCTTCCACACCGTGGCGAAGGGCGACACGCTGTCGGCGATTGCCAAGACCTACTACGGCAACGCGAACAAGTACCCGCAGATCTTCGAGGCCAACAAGCCGATGCTCAGCCATCCGGACAAGATCTACCCCGGCCAGGTGCTGCGCATTCCGCCCGAAGGCAACTGATCCACGTGCGGCCCGCGGGCCGCGGGCCGCGATTCTTCTTTGCGCGCCGCGGCGTCCTCATGGGCACTGCGGCGCACGTCTTTCCTGCCCTGATACCGACACCCGCCATGCTCGCCTACCGACACGCCTTCCATGCGGGCAACCACGCGGATGTGCTCAAGCACACCGTGCTCATGCTCGTGCTGCGCTACATGAACCAGAAGGACAAGCCCTACCGCTTCGTCGACACGCATGCCGGCGCCGGCGGCTATTCGCTGGAAGGGCGCTACGCACAGAAGAAGGGCGAGTACGAGCAGGGCGTGGCGCGCTTGTGGGACCGCGACGACCTGCCCGAGGCGCTGACCGACTACGTGAGCCTCGTGCGCCAGTTCAACGCCGACGGCAAGCTCGCGCAATACCCCGGCTCGCCGGCCATCGCGCAGATGACGCTGCGCGCAAAAGACCAGATGCGGCTGTTCGAGCTGCACCCGACCGACTACCGCATCCTCTCGGCGTATCTGGGCGAACAGCGCGGGGCCGAGGTGCGCAACGCCGACGGCTTCGAGAACCTGAAGGGCACGCTTCCGCCGTCGAGCCGCCGCGGCGTGGTGCTGATGGACCCGAGCTACGAAGGCCACAACGACTACGGCCGCGTGATCGCCGCGCTGCGCGACGCGCTGCTGCGCTTTGCCGAAGGGGTGTACCTGGTGTGGTATCCGCAGGTCAGCAAGCTGGAAGCGGCGCAATTGCCCAAGCGGCTGGAGGGCGTCGCGCCCAAGGGCTGGCTGCATGTGCGGCTCACGGTGCAGGTGCCCGACACGCAGGGCTTTGGCCTCGCCGGCAGCGGCATGTTCGTCATCAACCCGCCGTACACGCTGCACGATGAACTCGCGGAGTTGCTGCCGACGCTGGTGGATGTGCTGGGGCAGTACGACGGGGCGAACTATCTGCTGGAGCAGAAGACGGTTTAAAGAGAAGGCAGTTTGGAGATCCACTCGCCCACACACCGTTCGCCCTGAGCCTGTCGAAGGGTCGGGCTGAGCTTGTCGAAGCCCTTTGTCCGCCCGAGAGGCCCTTCGACAAGCTCAGGGCGAACGGTGACTGATCACCGCTACGATTTCCCGATGACAGACGCCACCCCCACCGGCCCACTCGCCGGCCTCAAGATCCTCGAACTCGGCCAGCTCATCGCCGGCCCCTTCGCCGCCAAGACGCTGGCCGACTTCGGCGCCGAGGTCATCAAGATCGAGTCACCGGCCGGCGGCGACCCGTTGCGCCAGTGGCGGCTGCTGCACAACGGCACCAGCGTGTGGTGGCAGGTGCAGTCGCGCAACAAGAAGAGCGTGGCGCTGGACCTGAAGAGCCCCGAAGCACGGCGGATCGTTCGCCGCCTCATCGACGAAGCCGACGTGCTGATCGAGAACTTCAAGCCCGGCGTGATGGAGAGCTGGGGCTTCGGCTACGACGAGCTTTCCAGCACGAACCCGAAGCTCATCATGCTGCGCATCAGCGGCTACGGCCAGACCGGCCCGTACAAGGACCGGCCGGGCTTCGGCGTGGTGGCCGAGGCGATGGGCGGGCTGCGCTACCTCAGCGCCGAGCCGGGCCGCGTGCCGGTACGCGTGGGCGTGAGCATCGGCGACACGCTGGCCTCGCTGCACGGCGTGATCGGCGTGCTGATGGCGCTGCAGCATCGGCATGCGAGCGGGCGCGGGCAGGTGGTGGACGTGGCGCTGTACGAAGCCGTCTTCAACTGCATGGAAAGCCTGCTGCCCGAGTACAGCGCCTTCGGCGTGGTGCGTGAGCCCGCCGGCTCGGCGCTGCCCGGCATCGCGCCGAGCAACGCCTACGCCTGCCGCGACGGCTGGGTGCTGGTGGCGGGCAACGGCGACTCGATCTTCAAGCGGCTGATGAAGGCGATCGGCCGCGACGATCTGGCAGGCGATCCGGCACTGGCCGGCAACACCGGGCGCGTGGCGCAGGTCGAGCGCATCGACGGCGCCATCGGCGAATGGACGGCGCAGCACGAGGTGGCCGAGGTGCTGGCGACGCTCACGGCCGCGCAGGTGCCCGCGGGGCGCATCTACAACGCGCGCGACATCGCCGAAGACCCGCACTACCGCGCGCGCGGCATGGTGCAGACGGTGGAGAGTGCCGACGGCCTGATGGTCGAGGTGCCGGGCATCATCCCCAAGCTCAGCGCGACGCCGGGCGGGATCACGCGGCGTGCGCCGACCTTGGGTGAGGACACGCAGGCGGTGCTGCGGGAGGTGGGGGTGACGGCGGAGCAGTTGGCCGAGTTGCGTGCACGTGGGGTGATCTGAGCGGCGCGGAGGCCCTCACCCCCGCCTCCCACGGCACGGCTTGCAAGCCGTGCCGGCTACGGCGGGACATCCGCGCGCAGGCGCGGATGTCGATTCCCGCCTTCGCCTCACCGCAGGCGGGAGAGGGAGTAATCCAAGCCGCGCCGTGCGTTTTCCCCTCTCCCCCTCCTCGGGGGAGAGGGCTGGGGTGAGGGGGCCGTCGAGCAAGCGGCCTACCCGGCCGCCACGTCCCGCTTCAGATCCCGAAACGCCGCAAACAACCACGACCGCATCCCTACCACCAGCGTATAGGGCCGTCGCTGCTGCGGCGACAGACGCTGATCCGCCAGATGCTGCTGGGCAAAATCCTGCCCCACGCGCTGCAGCCGTTCGACAAAGGCGCTCGCCTGCCCCGGACTCACCTGCCCATGCACCAGCATCAGCACCTCGCCTTCGCCATCGAAACCCCCGCTGTAGTAGTCGTCGACCACCTGCTCGCGAAAGTAGTGCATCACCGGCCCGTCGGCGCGCCAGCGAAAGCCCTTCGCCACCTTCAGCCGGTAGCGGTTCAACGGCCGCAGCTCGATGATGCCCAGCCGATCCAGCGCCACCAGCCGCGCCACGCATTCGGGTTCGGTAAAGGTGTAGGTGGCCGTCATCTGCTCGAAGGTCCACTGGCTCAGGCAACAGATGGCAAGCAGCAGCAGCTTGCGGTCGGCCACCACCGCCTTCTCCTGCTCCAGCGTCAACTCGCGTGAGAGCGGCTGCGCATCGGCCACCTTGCGCGCCAGTTCGGCGAAATCCATCTTCAGCACGCGCAGCACATCGTCAATGCGCGACAGCGGCATGTCGGCCTTGGCGAACACGCGCTTGATGCTCGACTCCGACATGCCGAGTTCGCCGGCGAGGTCGGCGTAGGTGACGCCGGCCGTCTTGAGTTCGGCCTTGAGGGCCTGCACGAGGTCTTGTGTGGTGCTCATGGGTCGGGCGCCAAAAAAGTATCGCGAAACGATACCAGCGGCATGCGGCGTTGCACCACTCCCCAGAGGGATTGAGCCCCGTCGACCGGGCCGCCACGATGCGCCCCGTGTTCAACCACTCGACCACCTGCATGTCCAACAACACCCTCCGCCAAGACACCCGCGCCTGGAAGCTGCAGGTCTGGATTTCCTTCGGCACGGCGCTCGTGCTCTGCGCGAGCGGCCTCACCTACCTGCCCGGCCAAGACCTGGACCGCGCCTTCATGTTCATGGGCTATGTCTTCAGCCTGTCCGCCGCCTTTGCCGTTGCCAAGCATGTGCGCGACAACGAACAGCGCCGCAGCGACACGCCGCTGTGGGGCCTGGTCGTGTGGGGCGGCTTCGGCCTGGCCGTGGCGCTCACCGCCTGGGGCCTGTGGCGCATGACGATCAACCCGACCTACAAGGCCTACCTCGGCGTGAGCTGGCTGTTCCTCGTCTCCACGGTGTTCACGCTCGCCAAGACGCTGCGCGATGCGCACGAGGCGCTGCTGGCGCGTACCCGCCGCGACGCCGTGGCCATGCGCGACGACGCCTGATCCTCCTCGACCGAGCCGGAGAAGAACCATGAAGAAACTCATCTCGCTATCCCTCATCACCCTGGCCGTGTGCTCGGCCGTGCTGCGCCCCGCTCACGCCCACGGCCCCTCGGAGGCAAGCGCGCTGTCGGCCCTGCCGGTGGCGCTGTCGATGGCCGCGCCGGTGATGCTGCTGTCGGCCGGCGCGATGCTCACGGTCGTCGCCGTCGAAGCCTCGGCCGAGGGCGCGGTGTGGGTGCTCGAACGCGCCTCCGATGGCGCGCAGGCCAGCGTCACCTTGAGCGCGCAAGCGGCGGGTGGCCTGTCGGTCGCGGCCGGCACGGCCGTGGTGGTGACCGCCTTCAGCGCCGGCTGGGTGCTCAGCGCCGCCGGACAGGCGATTGCCTACATCCCGAACGAGATCGGCAAGGCGCTGCTGTACAGCGAGCGCGTGACGCGATGAGCGGCCTCATGACCTGGCGTTCGGCACTGGCCGCGCTGCTGATCACCACCGCCGGCGCGGCCCAGGCCGGCCGGTCCTGCGAGGTGCAGCCGCCGAGCGCCCCCAACGTGCAGCGCGCAATGACGCTGGCCGAGGCCACGGCGAAGCGGCTCGACGCCAGCGGCGCGCAGGTGGTGGTTCTGGCGCGCGTCGGACAGGACCTGCGCAAGTACGGCCAGCGCTATTCGCACATGGGCCTGGCCTACCGCGACGGCAAGCGCTGGCGGGTGGTACACAAGCTCAACCAGTGCGGCAGCGCCGTGGCCGCGGTGTACCGGCAGGGCCTCGGCGAATTCTTCCTCGACGACGTGCACGAATACGAGGCCGGCTTTGTGTTGCCGGCGCCCGAGGTGCAGGCGAAGCTGCTGCCGCTGCTGGCCGACAACACGCGCGTCGCGCAGTTGCACACCGCCGCCTACAGCATGGTGGCCTACCCCTGGGCGCACACCTACCAGCAGTCCAACCAGTGGGCGCTGGAGACATTGGCGATGTCGCAAGCACCGAACGCGCTCGACCGCGAACGTGCGCAGGCTTGGCTCAAGCTGCAGGGCTATGAGCCGTCGACGTTGAAGCTCGGCCCGCTCACGCGGCTGGGTGCCCGCATGACCAAGGCCAACGTCGCTTTCGACGACCACCCGAACGACAAGCGATTCAGCGACCGCATCGAGACGGTCACCGTCGACTCGGTGTTCCGCTGGCTCGCGCGCACCGGTCTCGGCGGCAGCGTGCAGGTGGTGCGCGTGCAATGAGTCACGCGCCGCGGCACCCGGTTCGCGAACGCCGCATGACAACATCCCGCACGGAGGAGACAACGATGACAACCACCCACTCGAACCAGTTCGCGCTGCTTCGCCAGCGCCGCTTTGCGCCCTTCTTCTGGACGCAGTTCCTGGGCGCCGCCAACGACAACGTCTTCAAGTTCGCCTTCACGGTGATGGTGACGTATCAGCTGCAGGTGAGCTGGCTGCCGCCGTCGCTTGCCGGCCTCGTGATCGGCGCGCTGTTCATCCTGCCCTTCCTGCTGTTCTCGGCCACGAGCGGCCAGCTCGCCGATAAATTCGACAAGGCCGCGCTGATGCGCTTCGTCAAGTGGGCCGAGATCGCCATCATGGCGCTCGCCGGCTGGGGCTTCGCCATGCACAGCGTGCCGCTGCTGCTGGGCTGCGTCTTCCTGATGGGGCTGCACTCCACGCTGTTCGGCCCGGTGAAGTTCGCCTACCTGCCACAGCACCTGAACGAGCGCGAGCTGACCGGCGGGAACGGCATGGTGGAGATGGGCACCTTCGTCGCCATCCTGCTCGGCAACGTGGCCGGCGGCCTGCTGATCGCCGTGCCGGAAGTCGGCGCGCAGTACGTCGCCTGGGGCTGCCTCGCGCTTGCCGTGCTCGGCCGCGTGGTGGTGCAGGGCGTGCCGGCTTCGCCCTCGGTCGACCCGAGCCTGCGCATCAACTGGAACCCGGTGAGCGAGACCTGGCGCAACCTCAAGCTGGCCTACGGCAACCGCGTGGTGTTCCGCTCGCTCATGGGCATCTCGTGGATGTGGTTCTTCGGCGCGGTGTTCCTGTCGCAGTTCCCGGCCTTCGCGAAAGAGGTGCTGCACGGCAACGAGCAGGTGGCCTCGCTGCTGCTCGTCGTGTTCTCGATCGGCATCGGCGTCGGCTCGCTGCTGTGCGAGCTGCTGTCGCGCCGGCATGTGGAGATCGGCCTCGTGCCCATGGGCGCGATCGGCATGAGCGTGTTCGCGATCGACCTGTACTTCGCTTCGCGTGCGCTGCCGCCGGCCGACGCGCTGACGCTTGCGCAGTTCATCGCCGCGCCCGCGCACTGGCGCGTGCTGGCGGATCTCGCGTTGCTGTCGCTCTTCGCCGGCCTGTACAGCGTGCCGATGTACGCGCTGATCCAGTTGCGCTCGGCGCCCAGCCACCGCGCCCGCATCATCGCGGCCAACAACATCCTCAACGCGCTGTTCATGATCGCGAGCTCGCTCGGCGTGGGCGCGCTGCTGTCGGCCGGCTTCACCATTCCGCAGGTGTTTCTCGTCGTCGGCGTGCTCAACGCGGTGGTCGCGCTCCACATCTTCCTGCTGGTGCCCGAGTACCTGCTGCGCTTCGTCGCCTTCATCGCCACACGCTGCATCTACCGCTTCAAGGTGCGCGGCGACGAGCACATCCCGTCGCAGGGCGCGGCCATCCTGGTGTGCAACCACGTGAGCTTCGTCGACGCGGTGCTGCTGATGGCGGCGAGCCCGCGGCCGATCTTCTTCGTGATGGACCACCGCATCTTCCGTTTCCCGGTGCTGGGCTGGCTGTTCAAGCTCGCGAAGGCGATCCCCATCGCGCCGCAGCGCGACGACCCCGCCGCTTACGAACAGGCCTTCGTGCAGGCACGGGCGGTGCTGTCGGCCGGCCACCTGCTGTGCATCTTTCCCGAGGGCGCCATCACGCGCGACGGCTCGCTCGGCGAGTTCAAGGGCGGCGTGATGAAGCTGCTGGAGACGCATCCGGTCCCGGTGGTCCCGATCGCGCTGCAGAACCTGTGGGGCTCGTTCTTCTCGCGCGTGGACGGCGCGGCGATGACGCGGCCTTTCCGCCGCGGTCTGTTCACCCGCGTGGGCGTTGTGGCCGGCGCCGGTGTGGCGGCGCAGTCAGCCACGCCGCAGTTGCTGCGCGAGCGGGTCGGCGCCTTGCTTGCGAGTTGATGGTGCCCCGGCCGCGGCGTACCGCGGCCACCCCCGAGGGGTTGCTCAGCCGGCTTGGGGCTGAGCCCCGCGGCTCCAGGGCGAAGAGGCGTGCCTCCGGCGCGCCGCGGCCGGCAAGGCGGCCCGGCGCTCGGCTGAGCGGGCGCCCGCACAATGCCGGCCCAGGAGATGCACCGATGCCCTTGAACCTCAGCCGCGCCGCCCTTGTCCGCATCCTGCCCTTCGGGCTCTTCATGCTGCTGCTCGCGTTGCGCGGGGCCGTTGCCGGCAACGCCGGCATCGACGCACGCTGGATTTACGGCCTGAACGTGCTGCTGGTCGGCGGCCTGCTGCTGTGGCTGCGGCGCGAGTACGGCGAGCTGGTGCGCCAGTTGGCACCCAACACGCGCGAACTGCTGCTGGCCATCGCCGTGGGTTTCATCGTCTTCGTGCTCTGGATCTCGCTGGACGCGCCGTGGATGGCGCTCGGCGAACCGACCGCCAGCTTCGTGCCGGTCGACGCGGCCGGCCAGTTGATCTGGCCGCTGGTCGCCGTGCGCTGGATCGGCGCCACGCTGGTGGTGCCGGTGATGGAGGAGCTGTTCTGGCGCTCGTTCCTGATGCGCTGGGTCGACAACGTGCGATTCGAGGCGGTGATGCCGCAGCGCACGACGCTGAAAGCCATCGTGCTTTCCACCTTCGTCTTCACGCTCGCGCACACCCTGTGGCTGGCGGCCGCGATTGCGGGCCTCGCCTACGCGTGGCTCTATGTGCGCACCGGAAAGCTGTGGGTGCCCATCGTTGCGCATGCCGTCACCAACGGCGTGCTGGGCGTGTGGGTGGTGGCGACGGGGAACTGGGCGTTCTGGTAGCCGCTTTGCCGCTGCGAAATGACCGATGCGGTGCTTGCGCCTCAAAGAACGCGCCGCGATGATTGCGGCCGGTACCGCCCGCAACACCACCACCATGCCAACCACACTCGAACTCGTCCAGATCGACAACGAAGTCGGAGTGATGCTGCCCGAGGCGCTGCTGGCGCGGCTCAAGCTGGAAGCTGGTGACCCGGTGTTCCTCGTAGAGACACCCCAAGGCATGCACCTGACGCCCTACGACCCTGACTTCGCGTCCAAGGTAGACGCGGCCCGCGAGATCATGCGCAGGCGTCGCGATACGCTGCGCGGTCTTCCGGACTGACCGAACGTCGACGAGGCGCACGCGATTTGTACGCCTGCGCTACACCCCTCGCGCTCGATCCTCGGCAAACCGCTTCGCGAACGCCGCGAACGTTCCGTCATCCAGCGCCTCGCGCACCTCGCGCATCAGGTTCAGGTAGTAATGCAGGTTGTGGATGCTCGCAAGCATCGGCCCGAGCATCTCGCCGCAGCGGTCGAGGTGGTGCAGGTAGGCGCGGGAAAAGCGCGCACAGCATTCGCAGGCGCAGGTCTCGTCCACCGGCCGTTCGTCGGTCTTGTGGCGCGCGTTACGCAGCCGCAGATCGCCGAAGCGGGTGAACAGGTGGCCGTTGCGTGCGTTGCGCGTGGGCATCACGCAGTCGAACATGTCGATGCCGGCGGCCACGCCGTCGATCAGGTCTTCGGGGGTGCCGACGCCCATCAAGTAGCGCGGTTTGGTCGAAGGCAGCTTCGGTCCGATGTGGCGCAGCACGCGCAGCATGTCGGGCTTGGGCTCGCCAACGCTCAGGCCGCCGATGGCGTAGCCGGGAAGATCGAGCGCGGCCAGCCCCGCCAGCGATTCATCGCGCAGGTGCTCATGCATGCCGCCCTGCACGATGCCGAAGAGTGCGTTGGGGTTCTCGCCGCGCGCGAACTCGTCCTGGCAGCGTTTCGCCCAGCGCAAGCTCAGCTCCATCGACGTGCGCGCTTCGCGTTCGGTGGTGAGGTGCCCCTTGGTTTCGTACGGCGTGCATTCGTCGAACTGCATGACGATGTCGCTGTTCAGCACACGCTGGATCTGCATGCTGGTCTCGGGCGTGAGAAAGAGCTTGTCGCCGTTGACGGGCGAGGCGAACTTCACGCCCTCCTCGCTGATCTTGCGCATCTCGCCCAGGCTCCACACCTGGAAGCCGCCGCTGTCGGTGAGGATGGGCTTGGTCCAGCCCTCGAAGCGGTGCAGGCCGCCGAACTGCTGCAGCACCTCGATTCCGGGCCGCAGCCACAGGTGGAAGGTGTTGCCGAGGATGATCTGCGCGCCCATCGCTTCCAGCGATTGCGGCATCACGCCCTTGACCGTGCCATAGGTGCCCACCGGCATGAAGATCGGCGTCTCGACGACGCCGTGGTTGAGCGTGAGGCGGCCGCGGCGCGCGTGGCCTTCGGTCTTCAGAACATCGAAATTGAGCATCGCGGAATTGTCGCAGGCACCCTGCGGCAAGACCGCGCAGATCAGAACGTGAAGGCCCAGCCCAGCGTCACATCGCGCGAGTGCGCGCCCGAGCCGAAGCGGTCGGCGCCGAAGCGCAGTCGCAGGCCTTCCCACGCGAGCGATACCGTGGCACGGCGCTCGTGGAAGCGCCAGCCGAGCCCGAGGTCGATGCTGCCGAAGCGCTGCCCCCAGCCGACCGACGGCAGCGCGCCGAAGCCCGGCAGCCAGTCCGTTGCGGCCTCGAAGCGGCCGTAGCCATTCGATTCCCAGCTCGCCTTCAACGCCCATTTCGGGGCCAGCCGCGCGGTGCGCCCCGACTGGTTGTACTGCCCCTGGATCAGCGGCTCGTAGATGACGAAGCCGTCGGCGTCGTAGCTCTGCGTGAAGCTCGACAGCCGCGCGTCATCCTGTGGCACGCCGCTCCAGCGCAGCCAGCCGAGGTCGCGCATCGCCACGCTGATGGCCACCTGCGGCCCCTGCCAAGTGATCTCGCCGCCGAGCAGCAAGCCGAGCCCGTGCGAGCCGAAGGCCTGGCGGAACGGAAAGTCGAGCCGGTCGCTGGTTTCGGTCGATCGCACATCGAAGCTGTAGCCGCGCGTGGCGACGTCGTAGCTCACCGGCCCGTTGATTTCGCGCTCGCGCCAGCGGGCGAGCGAGAGCAGTTGCACCGACAGCTTCGCGTCCCAGGCATCCGCCACCTTGAAGGCGCGGGCGGCTTCGAGTCCCGCGCCGCTGAAGGCGCGGAAGTCGACCTCGGTGTTCCAGTGCCGGTCGCGGTCGGCAGGTGCCACGCGGGCAAGCTGCGCCGCGAGTTCGAGCGCATCGCGGTTGGCGATGAGCGTGGCGCTGCTGCGCGCGAGCAGGCTCCAGGTCCAGGCGCCCTGCGTGCGGCTGGCGCGGATCTCGTCCTCCACATACGCCAGGCTGCGGCCCGAGCGCGCGCGCAGGCGATCGAGGTCGTCGCTGTCGAGGTCGGCGAGCGGCACCGGATCGCTGTGGCGATCGGCGCGGATCGAGAGTTCCCACACGGGTGCATCGGTCCGATCGACGGCGAGTGTGGCCGCCGGCCCGCACAGCGCCGCCGCAGCCAGCAGCGCCCGCGCGAGCGCATTGGGAATAGTCATTCGTTCGGTCATCGGCGCGAAGAGAAACAAAAAGGGGTCCGGCGTGCCGGACCCCGCAAGGTCACCCGCTGATCTCGATCAGAAACCGAGGTCGAGCGAGACGTGGCTGCCGTCGGTGAAGGTCAGGTTCTTCGACGCGCGATCCAGCGTGCCGATAACCGCGCTGCCGTGCTTGAGCTCGGCGCTCGTCGCGCCGCTGTTCCACTCGAGCGACAGGCCGGAGGCGGCTTCGCTCAGCGTGAAGACGTCGGAGCCGTCGGTCGCGGTGCTGTGCGAGATCGCCACCACGGTGCGCGGCGTGCCGTTGGCCAGCGTGCGGTACTGCATCGTCATCGATGTGTTCGCCGAATCGTGGTGGTTGCCGCTGCCGCTGACCGTGACTTCGAGTTTCGGCCGGTTCGGCGCCGTGATGGCACCCACGAAGCTCGCTTCCACGCCGTACTGGTTGCTCGGTGTCGAGGACGCCAGTTCGTTGAAGGCCTCGTAGCCCGTTACCTTGGTCGTGAAGGTGCCTGCCGCAAACTCGCTGGCCTGGCCGCCCGCGATGTTGCGCAGCGAGCCGCTCAGGCTGATGTCGGTCGGCATGTGGTAGTTCCCGGAGGCATCCCACTTCGAATCGATCGCCTTCAGGGCGCCGGCGAACTCGGCCGTCGCCGTGGTCCAGACCAGATCGAGCTCGATCTCGGCAATGTCGCCTTGGGTGGCCGGGTCGCTGGCCGTCGGACGGGCCATGTCGTCGGTCGTCGGAATTTCGCGCGACTTGAAGCCGTTGACCTTCAGCGTGCCGGCTTTCGTGGTCGCGTCCGCGTAGGCCACCAGGGTGCCCGACAGCGTCGACACCTCTTGCTTGAAGCCCGAGATCGTGCGCGTGCCCTGCAGGTTCCAGGTGTGGTGGTCGTTGACGATGGTCGTGCCGCCGGAGGCAAAGGCGCCCGGTAGCTCGCCGGCGACGGCAAAGCTGGTGATGTGGCCGTCGGTGTCGGTACCGGCCGTCAGCGTGCCTTCGTAGCCCTGGGTCTGCCCCTGGGGGAAGGTGTTGCTCGCGAAGACCCAGCCGCCACTGCCACCGTTGAGGCTGCTGTCCCAGTGCTCCACGCGCACCTGCGCCGTGGTGGTGTAGGCGAAGGAGTTCGTGCCGGTGGGGGTCAGCGTGAAGCCATGGCGCCAGGCGGTGCGCACGCCGTTCACGCTGGTGACGTAGTAGCTCGCACGACAGGCCGCGTAGTTCGCATTGGCCGGCGCGGTGGCCGCGATCTTCGTTTCCGCATCCTGATACACCGTGCAGCCGACCGACCCGTAGCCGCCGATCATGCCCGGCGTGCTGGTGGGCACGGTGCCGGCGGCATGGCCGCGTGAGTTGCTCGTCCAGCGCCCAGCCTTGAAGTCGTTGTACAGATCGGCGCCCTTGATCAGCGCGCTGAGGTCCGTCACCAGCACTTCGGCCGGCACCTGCACGTCCTCCATCGCCGCCTTGAACGCCAGCGCTTCGGTGTTCACCGGGCCGCCGGACACGGCGCTTGCGCTGCCGAGGAAGACGGCGCGGATGTCGGTCGACAACTGGGCGAACAAGGCCTTGGCGGCGGTGATCGCCGGTGTGTCGGTCGTGGCTTCCGCGGCGGTGCAGGCGCTGCCCTCGCAGGCAAGGTTCTGCACGGCCGAGGCAACCACATTGGCCGGAATCGACGCGGGCACGGCCACGGGATTGGTCAGCACCGTGCTCACCGCCGCAGCGAGCGCGGCCGACACGTCGGTGGTCGACGCACCGCTGGCGGTCTCGAGCTTGATGGAACTCGTGCTGGCGGACGCCGCCAGCGCGTCGACCACGCAGTCGATGCGTGCGTCGGCGGCGACCGTGTCACAGCCCACGGCACCGTCGGCGGCGAGTTGCGACACGGCGGCCAGCATCACGGCCATCTGCTGCTGCGCCACGGTGCCGGCCGAGGCGGCGGGCACGACGGGCACGGTCACCGGGTTGAAGCCCAGCAACTGCGTGACGGTGGAGATCGCCTGGTTGGCGTTGACGGCGGTGATTCCGCCGGACGCCTTTTGCGCGGCGGACACGGCCATCTCGCTGAACGGCGTGATGCTGGCGGTGACCGAGACTGCGCCGGTGCTCGTCGGCACGAACAGCGAGCGCATCGTGAAGCCGGCCGGCAGCGGCTTGGCCGTGTTGGTCAGTTCGTCGACGTGCGTGGTGTCGGCGGTGGCGACGACCCGGATCACATAGGGCTGGTCCTGGGTCGCATCGAACACGAGTTCGTAGGCGCCCGCAGCGTCGGTGATGTCTGTCGCCAGCACGGCTTCGTCCACCGTGCCGTCAGCCTTCACCGCGTGCGCGGTCACCGTGGCGCCGGCCATCAAGCCCTTGGCGGCCGTGCCGCTCAGCGTGACGTTCGCGGCCGTCGGCTCGCTCGTGCTGTCGCCACCGCCACCTCCGCACGCAGTCAGCAGCCCAGCGGCCAGCATCGCGGCCCACAACGCATGACGTCCCATGAGATCTCCAATTTGGTAGTTGCAAACACGCCCCTGGCCCGTGCCGGGAGTTGGAGAGCATTCTTCCGAGCGCCATCGCAGCCGGCATCAGCCAAACGGATGAAGTGCCGATAATCGAATGCGATCCACGTCACGACTCCGCGCCTCTTGCGCCACCTGTTCCGCGAAGTACCGAATGCAGATCCTGCTGATCGACGATCACTCTCTCTTCCGTGACGCCCTCGCCTTCCTGATCTCGCATCGCTTCCCCGACGTCTCGGTGCTGCATGCCGGCAGCCTGGACGAAGCCCGACGCACCATCGCCGCCGAGCCGGCGCTTCGGCTGGCCTTGCTCGATCTTTCCTTGCCAGACAGCCGCGGCACCGAGGCCGTGCACGCGCTCAAGGCGATGGCCGAGCATGTGACGGTGGTGGTGGTCTCCGCCGACGAACGGCCAGAGACCGTGCTTGCGGCCATCGACGCCGGAGCGGCCGGCTTCATTCCCAAGACGGCACGCAAGGCAATGCTCGAAGAAGCACTGGAAACGGTGCTCGACGGCCGCGTGTTCCTGCCGCAGCAGGCGATCACCGACCTGGCGCCGCTGCAATCCGGCGACGACGGCATCGAGCTCTCGCCGCGCCAGCGCGACGTGCTGCGCCTGCTGATCGAGGGCAAGCCGAACAAGACCATCTGCCGCGATCTCGACCTGTCGGAGTCGACGGTGAAGACGCACCTCGCGGCCATCTTCCGCAAGCTCGACGTGGAGTCGCGCACGCAGGCGGTGCTGGCGGCCGCTCGCCTCGGCTTGCGCTTGAGCGCTTGATCTAGGCCCGCCGCGCCGCTTCGGCCGCAGCGGCCAGCAGCGCATCGGGCCGGAACGGCTTGTTCACCACGATCAGCCCCGAGGCGTCCAAGGCATCGCGGGCCGGCTGCGAGGTGTCGGCCGTGACCATGACCGCCGGCACCCGACCGAAGCGGGCCCGCACCGCGGCGATGGCGTCGAAGCCGTCGCCGGCGCCCAGGCCGTAGTCGCACACCAGCAGGTCGATCCGCCTCGCATCCAAGCCGTCCAGCCACCGGTTGAGCGCCGCGAGGCTGCCGCAGTCGTGCACGCGCGCGCCCCAGGTGCGCAGGCGCTGTGCCATGGCGTGGCGCACGTCGGCTTCGTCGTCGATCACCATGATGTGCAGGCCATCGAGCGCCGCGGCGGGTGAGGCCAGCGGCAGCCGTGCGGGGGCGGCGGCGAGCGGCGCTTCGCCGGGCGCCGCGCGCAGGTCGATCTCGATCCAGAAACAACTGCCGCGCCCCGGCGCGGAGCGCAGGCCGAGCCGGTGACCGAGCACATGGGCCGAACGCTGCACGATCGACAGGCCGAGTCCCATGCCGCCCGCCTGCTCGCGCATCGGGTTGTCCAGGCGCAGGAATTCGCGATAGATGCCGTGCTGGTCTTCGCGCGCGATGCCCACGCCGCTGTCGCGCACCTCGATGTGCAGCGCATCGCCGCGCCGGCGCGCCGCCACGAGCACGCTGCCTGCGGCCGTGTAGCGCAGCGCGTTCGACACCAGGTTGCGCAGGAGGCGCTCGAGCATCACCGGGTCCGAGCGCACCACCGCCTGGGTGGGCCGCAGACGCAGGCGCAGACCCTTCTGGGCCGCGTTGGCCTGCTCGTGCGTTTCGATCGAAGCGAACACGTCGTTCACGCGCACGGCGGCGAAGCGCGGCTGCACCACGCCCGATTCGAGCCGCGACAGGTCGAGCAGGCCACTGAGCAGGTTCTCCATCGCCCCCACGGCGCGGTCGGCCCGATCGAGCATGTCGCGCGTAGCGCCGGGCGGGGTGTCGTCGCGCGCCATGCCGACGAGCAGGCCCACCGTCACCAGCGGCTGGCGCAGGTCGTGGCTGGCCGCGGCGAGGAAGCGCGTCTTGGCCTCGTTGGCCTGCGCCAGTTCATGGGTTCGCATCGCCACGCGCGCCTCAAGTTCGGCATTGAGCGCCTCCACCTCGCCCATGGCCGCCGTCATGCGCCGCACCAGCACGAGCGTCACGGCCATCAGTGCAAGCGGCATGACGTAGGGCAGCCAGAAGGTCTCGGTCATCGGCAGCACGCCGACAGTCTGGAAGGCGTAGTCATGCACCACGGCACCGACCATCGCGACCACGCCCACGGCCTGGGCAACGACCGAACCCACCGGCAGCGCGCGCGCATGCCGCAGGCACACCCACAGGGCCGGCAACGCCGCCACCAGCAGCACGGGGTAGGTCCAGGTTCTCAGCTCCGGCAGTCGCGCATGGAACATGGCGACCAGGCCCGCCGCCGACAGCAGCACCGCCAGCACGAACAGCACACGCGAATAGCGCGGCCAGCGCACGCCGGCGAAGGCCTGGCAGAAAGTGGAGAACAGCACCAGCGTCCACACCTGCGCGGCGTAGAAGGCGAAGTCGGCATGCAGGGCCGAGCCGATGGCCGAGGGCGTGAAGTAGCTGTAGTTGCGCACCGAGCCCATCAGCGACAGCACGCCGAAGCTGCCGAGCGCCACCTCCGAGCGGCGCCGCCACCAGATCGCGATCAGCAGCAGCGCGAGGCCGCCCGAGGCCATGTTGAGCGCTTCCGGCAGCGTCACGTACGTCAGTTCGTGGCGCTGGTACTGCTGGCGCAGCATCGCCGTCGGCCCGACCCGCGCCGCCGACAGGCCGGCACGCGAGCCGGAATGCCGCACCTCGATGTCGATGCGGTTGGCCCCGATGCGCAGCAGCGCGGGCGGCACGCCGAGCAGCGCCGGGTTGGGCAGGCCGGGGTTGGAGCCGGCCGCCGTCTGCGCGAGACCCGACACCAGCGCGCCGTTGACCCGCACAGTGTGCTGCGTGCTCAGGCGCGTGAACATCAGCGCCATCGACTCGGCGGGCAGCGCGTCGAGCGTGAAATGGAGCGTGTAGAGGCCCGGTTGGCGCAGATCGTCGATGCCGTCCTGCTTCCAGGTGTGCGGCAGCGAGACGCTGCGCTGCGCCTGCCCGGCAAGCTTGAACTCGGCGCGGTCGAGCGGCTGCACGTCGGCCGGCGAGCGTGCCCAGCCGGGCAGCGCCGCCGCCAGCAGCAGCAGGGCCGCGACGAGCGTCCACCACCCGCGCCCGACGTTCATTCCGCGCGCGCCAGCAGCATCGCGTCGCCGTAGCTGAAAAAGCGAAAGCGCGCCGCGATGGCGTGCGCATAGAGCGCGTGGATGCGCTCATGGCCGGCAAAGGCGCTCACCAGCATGAGCAGGGTGCTCTTGGGCAGGTGGAAGTTGGTGACAAGCCGATCGACCACCCGGAACTCGAAGCCGGGCGTGATGAAGATGTCGGTCTCGCGCGCGCCGGCTTGCAGCGTGCCGCCCTGCGCGGCGGATTCGAGCGCGCGCAGTGTTGTCGTTCCCACCGCCAGGACGCGCCCGCCGCGTTCCCTTGCGGCGGCGACCGCGTCCACCGTCGCCTGCGGCACCTCGAACCATTCGCTGTGCATGCGGTGCTCGGCGAGGTTCGCGGCGCGCACCGGCTGGAAGGTGCCGGCGCCCACGTGGAGCGTCACGTGCGCCGTCTGCACGCCACGCTGCGCGAGGGCCGCGAGCAGCGCCTCGTCGAAATGCAGTGCCGCCGTCGGCGCCGCCACCGCACCGGGCTGACGGGCGAACACCGTCTGGTAGCGGCGCTCGTCGTCGGCATCGTCGGCGTGGGTGATGTAGGGCGGCAGCGGCACGTGGCCGAAGTGCTCCAGCAGCGCGAACGGGTCGCTCGGAAAGCGCAGCACGAAGAGTGCGTTGTCCGGCCCGGTGCGGCCCAGTACCTCGGCGCTGAAGCGCTCGCCGCTAGGCGTTGCGAACTGCAGGGTGCTGCCGGCCTTGGGTGACTTGCTGGCGCGCACGTGCGCCAGCACCTCGTTCCCGGGCAGCACTCGCTCCACCAGCGCCTCGACGGATCCGCCGGTCTTCTTGTGGCCAAGCAGCCGCGCCTTGATCACGCGCGTGTCGTTGAACACCAACAGGTCGCCGGCATCGAGGCACTGCGGCAGTTCGCGGAACACGCGCTCCGCTGGCGGCAGGCTGCGGCCGTCGAGCAGGCGCGAGGCGCTGCGTTCGGCCGCCGGGTGCTGGGCGATCAGTTCGGGCGGCAGTTCGAAGTCGAAATCGTCGAGGGTATAGGTGCGGGTCATGTGGCGGGCCGAGGAAGCAGCCGGGATTGTGCTGTTGCGGGCGAGGCCGGCCACCGTGCCGGGGCAGAATCTCCCATGCCCGCGGCACGCCCCTCCGCCGAAACCGTCACGAAGCCGCGCGAGAAATCGGCGCCGCAGCGCGCGCTCGAAAAGCTCGGGCTGAAGCGCGACATTGACCTGGCGCTTCACCTGCCGCTGCGCTACGAAGACGAGACCCGCCTCACGCGCATCGCTGACCTTCGCGACGGTGCGGCAGCGCAGGTCGAAGGCGTGGTGCAGTCCAGCGAGGTCCAGCTGCGCGGGCGTCGCCAGCTCGTGGTCCGCCTCGACGACGGCAGCGACGAACTGGTGCTGCGCTTCCTGCACTTCTACCCCTCGCACCAGAAGACGCTGGCCGCCGGCCGCCGCGTGCGGGTACGCGGCGAGGCGCGCGGCGGCTTCTTCGGGCTGGAGATGGTGCATCCGTCGTTCAAGGCGGTGGACGAAGACACGCCGCTGGCCGCCACGCTGACGCCGGTGTACCCGAGCAGCGCCGCGCTGCCGCAGGCCTATCTGCGCAAGGCCGTGGCCTCGGGCTTGCAGCACGCCGACCTGAGCGAGCTGCTGCCGCCTGAACTCGTGCCGCGCGGCCTGCCCACGTTGCGCGAGGCGCTGCAGCGGCTGCACCAGCCGCCGCCCGATGTGTCGATGCCCGCGCTCGAAGACCGCAGCCATCCCGCGTGGCAGCGGCTGAAATTCGAGGAACTGCTGGCGCAGCAACTCTCGCAACTGCAGGCGCGGCACGAACGTGAATTGCAACGTGCGCCGCCCTTTGCCGTGCGTGCGGGCGGTCTGCAGGAACGGCTGCTCGCGGCCCTGCCG
Source organism: Rhizobacter sp. (assembly GCA_036676235.1). Taxonomy (GTDB): domain Bacteria; phylum Pseudomonadota; class Gammaproteobacteria; order Burkholderiales; family Burkholderiaceae_C; genus JAKFDI01. The sequence continues at coordinate 48,822 of JAKFDI010000107.1, forward strand.
TTCACGCTCACCGGGGCGCAGCGGCGTGTGGGCGAAGAGATCGCCGCCGATCTGCAGCGCGAGCAGCCCACGCACCGTCTGCTTCAAGGCGACGTGGGTTCGGGCAAGACGGTGGTGGCCGCGCTCGCTGCGGCGATTGCCGTCGACAACGGCTGGCAGTGCGCGCTGATGGCGCCGACCGAGATCCTCGCCGAGCAGCATTTCCGCAAGCTGGTCGGCTGGCTGGAACCGCTGGGCATTGGCATCGCCTGGCTCACCGGCAGCCGCAAGGGCAAGGGGCGGCGCGAGATGCTGGCGCGCGTGGCGAGCGGCGAAGCGGGCCTGGTCGTCGGCACGCATGCGGTGATCCAGCAGGACGTGGCCTTCGCGCGGCTCGGGCTCGCCATCATCGACGAGCAGCATCGCTTCGGCGTGGCGCAGCGGCTGGCGCTGCGGCAGAAGCTGGCCGAGGGCGATGCGCCATCTCAGTCACTCGAGCCGCTGGAGCCGCTGGAGCCGCACCTGCTGATGATGAGCGCCACGCCCATTCCGCGCACGCTGGCGATGACGGTGTTTGCCGACCTCGACATCAGCACCATCGACGAACTGCCGCCCGGGCGCACGCCCATCGTCACCAAGGTGTTCGCCGACGGCAAACGCGAGGCGGTGATCGCGCGCATCCACAACGAGGCGGCGCAGGGGCGGCAGGTCTACTGGGTGTGCCCGCTGATCGAGGAGTCGGAGCACCTCGACCTGCAGAACGCCACCGAGACGCATGCGCAACTGAGCGGCGCCCTGCACGGCCACAGCGTCGGCCTGCTGCACGGGCGCATGCCGCCGGCGGAGAAGGCAGCGGTGATGGCGCAGTTCACGAGCGGTGCGATGCAGGTGCTGGTGAGCACCACCGTGATCGAGGTCGGCGTGGACGTGCCCAACGCCAGCCTGATGGTGATCGAGCATGCCGAGCGCTTCGGCCTGTCGCAGCTGCACCAGCTGCGCGGCCGGGTGGGCCGCGGCGCGACGGCCAGCGTGTGCGTGCTGCTCTACACGGGCCCGCTGTCCGATACCGGCAAGTCGCGCCTGAAAGCCATGGCCGAGACCACGGACGGCTTCGAGATCGCCCGCCGCGACCTGGAGATTCGCGGCCCCGGCGAATTCATGGGCGCGCGCCAGTCGGGAGCGCCGCTGCTGCGATTCGCCGATCTGGTGCTTGACGAGTCGATGGTGCGCGAAGCACGGCAGGTGGCCGAGCAGTTGCTCGCGCGGCACCCCGACGTCGCCGAACGGCATGTCGGCCGCTGGCTGGGTGCTCGGGCCGACTACCTCAAGGCATGAGCCGATGACGTCAGGCGCCAGCTTCGTCCCACAATAGCCTTCGCCTCTTGCCGCGCCACCAGCCATCGCCATGACGCTCACCGAACTCCGCTACATCGTCGCCGTCGCCCGCGAGAAGCACTTCGGACGCGCCGCCGAAGCCTGCTTCGTCTCGCAGCCGACGCTCAGCGTGGCAATCAAGAAGCTGGAGGAAGAGCTCGACGTGAAACTCTTCGAGCGCGGCGCGAGCGAGGTGAGCGTGACGCCGCTCGGCGAGGAAATCGTGCGCCAGGCGCAGTCGGTGATCGAGCAGGCGCAGGGCATCAAGGAGATCGCCAAGCGCGGCAAGGATCCGGTGTCCGGCCCGCTGCGGCTCGGCGTGATCTACACCATCGGCCCGTATCTGCTGCCGGATCTCGTGAAGCAGGCGATCGAGCTGGTGCCGCAGATGCCGCTGATGCTGCAAGAGAACTTCACCGTCAAGCTGCTGGAGATGCTGCGCACCGGCGAGCTGGACGCGGCCATCATGGCCGAGCCATTTCCCGACACGGGTCTGGCCACCGCCGCGCTCTACGACGAGCCCTTCATGGCGGCCATTCCGCATGGCCACCCGCTCGCCAAGCGCGAGCGCGTCACGGCCGAGGAGCTGAAGAACGAGACCATGCTGCTGCTCGGCACCGGCCACTGCTTTCGCGACCACGTGCTCGAGGTGTGCCCGGAGTACGCGCGCTTCTCCAGCAATGCCGAGGGCATTCGCAAGAGCTTCGAGGGTTCGTCGCTGGAAACCATCAAGTACATGGTGGCCTCGGGCATGGGCGTGACGGTGGTGCCGCAGCTGAGCGTCACGAAAGACGCCCTGCCGCAGGTCACCTACGTGCCCTTCGCCGAGCCGGTGCCCACGCGGCGCGTGGTGCTGGCGTGGCGGCGCACCTTCACGCGCTACGAAGCCATCGCGGCGCTGCGCAACACCATCTACGCCTGCAGGCTCGAAGGGGTGACGCGGCTGTCCTGACGGCGCGCAATCCCGCGGGCTTCGTGCGGCATGGCTTCGCCGATAGACTGCTTCGATCCCATAGCGCCAAAGGAGTGATGCATGGCCAAGAAGCAGAAGACTGGCACCTCGGGCAGCGCAGCCACCGCCGGCTACGCCATCAACATCGGCATCGGCGAGAAGGACCGCGCGGCCATCGCCGGGGGCCTGAGCCGGCTGCTGGCCGACACCTACACGCTCTATCTCACGACCCACAACTTCCACTGGAACGTGACCGGGCCGATGTTCAACACGCTGCACCTCATGTTCATGACGCAGTACACCGAGCTGTGGAACGCGGTGGACCCGGTGGCCGAGCGCATCCGCTCGCTGGGCCATGCGGCGCCCGGCTCGTACGCCCAGTTCGGCGCGCTCGCCTCGGTGCCCGACGTGCCGGCGACGCCGCCCAAGGCGCTCGAGATGGTGCGCATCCTCGTCGAAGGCCATGAGGCGGTGGCGCGCACCGCACGCGGCCTCTTCCCGATGGTCGAGAAGGCCGGTGACGAACCCACCGCCGACCTGCTGACGCAGCGCCTGGCGGTGCACGAACAGGCCGCGTGGATGCTGCGCAGTCTGCTCGAAGAATAAGAATGTCCGCCCCCACGTCGCTTCGCTCCTGCCCCCCGTGGGGGCGCTCAGCCGCCTTGAGGCGGCTCGGCGGCAGCTGAGTCCGCCCTTCCGATGCGCATCGCCATCCTCACCTTCGACGGCTTCAACGAGCTCGACTCCTTCATCGCGTTCGGGCTGCTGAATCGCCTGAGCGCGCTGGGCTGGAAAGCCGAGATCACCGCGCCGGCCGCGCAGGTCACGTCGATGAACGGCGTGACGGTGCAGGCGCAGCAGCCGCTCGAGTTCGCCAACGAAGCCGACGCGGTGCTGTTCGGCAGCGGCATCTACACCCGCGCCATCGCCGAAGACATGGGCAAGCGGGGCGCCGTGCTCGACCGCCTGCAGCTCGACCCGCTGCGCCAGCTCATTGCCGGGCAATGCTCGGGCACGTTGCTGATGGCGCGGCTCGGGCTGCTGGCCGACATGCCCGCGTGCACCGACACGACCACCAAGCCGTGGGTCGTGGAAGCCGGCGTGCGCGTGGTCGACGCACCGTTCCACGCACGCGGGCCGCTCGCCACGGCCGGGGGCTGCCTCGCCTCGCAGTACCTCGCGGCCTGGCTCATGCTCAAGGGCGGCGGGCTGGCCGCGGCCACGCAGGCGCTGCATTACGTCGCGCCGGTGGGCGAGAAAGACAGCTACGTCGCGCGGGTGCTCGACGTGGTGAAGCCCTTCGTCGACGACCCCAAGGCTTGAAATGTCGACCCCCGTCGCGGACTACCGCGACACCCCCCGCGGGGGTGCTCAGCCGGCTTGGGGCGGCCCGGCGCCCGGCGGAGCGTCCGGCGCGTACAGCCGATAATTCGCGGTTTCGCCCGCGAGGCGGCCGGTCAGCGGCCGCAACCCATGTCCGACCTCACGCCCCAAGGCCTGGCGAACGCGGTGCGCCGCCGCCGCACCTTCGCCATCATTTCCCACCCCGACGCGGGCAAGACCACGCTCACGGAAAAGCTGCTGCTGTTTTCCGGCGCGATTCAGATCGCCGGGTCGGTGAAGGCGCGCAAGGCCACGCGCCACGCGACCAGCGACTGGATGGAGATCGAGAAGCAGCGCGGCATCTCGGTGGCGTCCAGCGTGATGCAGATGGAATACCGCGGCTGCGTCATCAACCTGCTGGACACGCCGGGCCACCAGGATTTCTCGGAAGACACCTACCGCGTGCTCACCGCCGTGGACGCGGCGCTGATGGTGATCGACGCGGCCAACGGCGTGGAGCCGCAGACGCGGCGGCTGCTGCAGGTCTGCCGTGCGCGCAACACGCCCATCCTCACCTTCGTGAACAAGATGGACCGCGAGGTGCAGGAGCCGCTGGCGCTGATGGACGAAATCGAGCGCGAGCTGGGCATGGAGGTCGTGCCCTTCACCTGGCCGGTGGGCATGGGCAAGCAGTTCCACGGCGTGATGGATCTGCGCATGAAGCGCATGCGCCTGTTCGCGGGTGACGACAAAGCGGCCGAAGCCGACAACAGCGAAGAGTTCCTCGAGGGTCTGGACAACCCCGCCTATCCCGAACGCTTCGGCATGCAGTACGCGCAGTCGAAGGACGAGCTCGATCTGCTGCGCGACGCCGCGCCGCCGTTCGACCGCGACGCCTTTCTCTCGGGCCGCCAGACGCCGATGTTCTTCGGCTCGGCGGTCAACAACTTCGGCGTGCAGGAGGTGCTGGACGCCCTGGTCGATCTGGCGCCCGCACCGGGCGTGCGCACATCCATGACCCGCGACGTGCTGCCCGACGAGAAGAAGTTCACCGGCGTCGTCTTCAAGATCCAGGCCAACATGGACCCGGCCCACCGCGACCGCATCGCCTTCGTGCGCGTGGCCAGCGGCCACTTCGAGCGCGGCATGCGGCTGAAGGTGGTGCGCTCGGGCAAGGAGCTGCGGCCGAACACCGTGGTGAGCTTTCTGTCGCAGCGGCGCGAGCTGCTGGACGAGGCCTTCGCCGGCGACATCATCGGCCTGCCCAACCACGGCGTGCTGCAGCTGGGCGACACGCTGACCGAAGGCGAGCAGTTGCAGTTCACCGGCCTGCCGTTCTTCGCGCCGGAAATGTTCCGCACCGTCGAGGTGGCCGATCCGCTGCGCAGCAAGCAATTGCGCGCCGGCCTGCAGCAGCTCGGCGAAGAGGGTGCGATCCAGGTGTTCCGCCCGGTGGGCGGCTCGATGCTGCTGCTGGGCGCGGTGGGCCAACTGCAGTTCGAGGTGGTCGCGCACCGGCTGGAACATGAATACGGCGTGAAGGCGCGAATTGCGCCGGCGCGCTACAACGTGGCGCGCTGGGTCACCTGCGAGACGGGTGAAGGCGCCGCCGCCGACGAACGCGAACTCAAGCGCTTCATCGACCACAACAGCCACCGCGTGGCGCACGACGCGGTCAACGCGCCCTGCGTGCTGCTCGAATACGCGGGCGAGCTGCGGGCGATGCAGGAGAACTGGCCGAAGATCAAGTTCCACGCGTTGCGCGAGCACGCCGGCCTGGTCTTCCACAAGCAGCTGGAGTAGGGCTCCCCCCTACGCGCGGCGCCATGACAATCCGCCCATGTCTGCCCTGCCCCCGCCCGCTCATCCGGCCACACGGCTGTCGCTCTACCTGAACCTGATCCGCTGGGACCGCCCCGCCGGCTGGCTGCTGCTGCTGTGGCCGACGCTCTCGGCGCTGTGGATCGCGGCCGACGGATTTCCCGGCTGGCATCTGCTGGGGGTGTTCGTGCTCGGCACGATCCTGATGCGAAGCGCCGGCTGCTGCATCAACGACGTGGCCGACCGCGAGTTCGATCGCCATGTGAAGCGCACCGCGCAGCGGCCGGTGACCAGCGGCGCGCTCGGCGTCAAGCAGGCGCTCGGCTTCGGCGCGGTGCTTGCGCTGGCCGCATTCGCCCTGGTGCTGACCACCAACCCGCCGACCATCCTGCTGTCGTTCGCGGCGCTGCTGATCGCCATGCTCTACCCGTATGCGAAGCGCGTGATCTCGATTCCGCAGGCGGTGCTCGGGCTGGCGTTCAGCTTCGGCATTCCGATGGCCTTCGCGGCGGTGCTGGGCGGCATCGATTGGAGTCTCTCGGCCGTCAACGCCGCCGTACCGCAGCACGCGTGGTGGCTGCTGCTGGGCAATGCCTTCTGGGTGCTGGCCTACGACACCGAATACGCCATGGTCGACCGCGACGACGACCTGAACCTGTCGATCAAGACCTCGGCCGTCACGCTCGGCAAGCTCGACGTAACGGCCGTGATGGCCTTCTACGCGGTGCACCTGGGCACCTGGGCCTTCTTCGGCCGGCTGCTGGGCTTAGGCAACGTCTTCCTGCTCGGCATCGCAGCGGCCGCGGCGCAGGCGCTGTGGCACTACACGCTGATCCGTCACCGCAGCCGCGAGGGGTGTTTCCGCGCCTTCCGGCTCAACCACTGGGTCGGTTTCGCGGTCTTCGCGGGCATCGCGCTCGATCTGTTGCTGCGATAGGGCAGCGCATGGGCGCCACGAAGGACCACGCTCTCGCGCGCTGTGCGTCGCCGGGATACTCGTGCGACAGCCCCCTACGGCCACAGAAGGACGACTGATGCGGCCTTTGCGCCGCGCGCGGCATCTGCGATGAACCCGTACTACGACCCAGCCAAGCCGCACCATCGCCCGGACGGATTCCAGAACAACTACGCCGAGTTCGAGCCCAAGAGCCTGGCCGAGGTGCTGCGCTGGCGCTGGCACGCGACCCGGGCCGGGCTGCCACCAACGCCTCAAACACCGACGCCCGTCGTCGCGGCCGACCTGCCCTTGCTGCATGCGTATGCGGCGTCCGGCGGCGGCACAGCGCCCACCGTCACCTGGATCGGCCATGCCACGGCGATGGTGCAGATGGGCGGCGTGACGCTGCTCACCGACCCGATGTTCTCGCAGCGTGCTTCGCCCCTGCGCTTTGTCGGCCCGAAGCGGCACCAGCCGCCGGGCATTGCGCTTGGCGACCTGCCGCACGTCGACCTGGTGCTGGTGTCGCACAACCACTTCGACCACCTCGACGAGGCCTCCGTCACCGCTCTCTCGCGCCAGCCCGGCGGCTCGCCGCTGTTCGTGGTGCCGCTCGGGCTTGGGGCCTGGTTCGCGGCACGCGGCCTGCGCCGGGTGGTCGAGCTCGACTGGTGGGACCGCCATGCGCTGCTGGGCCGCGAGGTCGAGGTGGTGCTCGTGCCGGCGCAGCACTGGTCGGCGCGCGGGCTGACGGATCGCATGAAGACCTTGTGGGGCGGCTTCGCCGTGTTCGCGCCCGACTGCCACCTGCTGTTCGCCGGCGACACCGCCTATTCCCGCGATTTCACCGACGTGCGCGAGCGCTTTGCCGCCCGCCAGACGGCCACGCTCGGCGGCGGCTTCGATCTGGCCTTGCTGCCGATCGGCGCTTACGAACCGCGCTGGTTCATGGCCGCCCAGCATGTGAACGTGCCCGAGGCGGTGCAGATCCACCGGGACCTCGGCGCCAAGCGCTCGCTCGGCATCCACTGGGGCACGTTCGAACTCACCGACGAGCCGCTGGACGCACCGCCGGCCGAACTGGCAGCGCACCGCGAACGCTGCGGCATCCCGCCCGACGAGTTCTTCGTGATGGCCATCGGCGAGACGCGCGTCCTTCCGCCGCGATGAAGCGAAGCGCGTCGGGAGCGGTCAGGGATACAAACCACGCTCCTGGCGGGCCATGAGGATGCGCTCGCAGGCGACCGCAAACGTGGCGGTGCGCAGCGTGATCTTGTGCCGGTCGGCCGTGTCCCAGATCTTGCGCAGCGCGTCGACCATGATCTTGTCGAGCCGCACGTTGATCTCGTCCTCGGTCCAGAAGAAGCTCGAGAAGTCCTGCACCCACTCGAAGTAGCTCACCGTCACGCCGCCGGCGTTGCAGATGACGTCGGGCATGACGAGGATGCCGCGCTCCTTGAGCACGTCGTCGCCTTCCGGCAGCGTGGGCCCGTTGGCACCTTCGAGCACCAGCTTGGCCTTGATGCGTTGCGCCCGCTCCGGCGTGATCTGGCCTTCGAGCGCCGCCGGAATCAGGATGTCGCAGTCGGTGTCCCAGAACGATTCGTCGTCGATGCGCTCGCCACCGGTGAAGCCGCCCACACCGCCGTCGCGGCGCACGGTGTTCATCAGCTCGGCCATGTCGAAGCCGTTCTTGTTGACGATGCTGCCGGTGTGGTCCTGCACCGCGACGATCTTGCCGCCCGAGCCGACGAAGAGCTCGGCCGCCGAACTGCCCACATTGCCGAAGCCCTGCACGGCCACACGCACGCCGTCGAGGTTGACGCCCATGCGGCGCAGGGCCTCTCGCCCGGTCACGTAGACGCCGCGGCCGGTGGCCTTCACGCGCCCGAGCGAGCCGCCCAGGTGAATGGGCTTGCCCGTCACCACGCCGGTGGCGGTGGTGCCGGTGTTCATCGAGTAGGTGTCCATCATCCAGGCCATCACCTGGGCGTTGGTGTTGACGTCGGGCGCGGGGATGTCGCGCTGCGGGCCGATGATGATGCCGATCTCGCTGGTGTAGCGCCGCGTCACGCGCTCCAGTTCCTTCAGCGACAGCGTCTTCGGATCGACGCGGATGCCGCCCTTGGCGCCGCCATAGGGCAGGTTCACGGCGGCGCACTTGATCGTCATCCACGCCGACAGCGCCATCACCTCTTCCAGCGTCACGTCGGGGTGGAAGCGCACGCCGCCCTTGCCCGGCCCGCGCGACAGGTTGTGCTGCACGCGGTAGCCCTCGAAGTGCGCCACGCTGCCGTCGTCCATCTCGATGGGCACGTCGACGATCAACGCGCGCTTGGGGCGCTTGAGCGTCTCCGACCAATGGGCGAGCGGCCCGAGGTAGGGCAGCACGCGGTCGATCTGCGACAGATAGGTCTGCCAGGGGCTGGTGTGGTCGCTGGAAACGTAGGAAAGAGCGGTCATTGTTGTTCCTCGCACGTGAGATGAACACGCGCGTCGGAGGGGCCGTGCGGCGCAGCGCGTGCGCAGGCACTGTAGGCCTTCGGCACCGCTTTTCGCAGGCCATGGCGATGCCGGGTTTGCATCGCGAAGCACGCCGCGGGCATGACGTTTGCTGGCCGACGCGGCGGCCGGACTGCGCGGCTCAGGCGCCGAATTCGTCGCCCAGCTCAACGGCGCGCCGGCGGGCCGCTTCGAGGGCACGCACGAAGGCGGCCTTCACGCCGTCGGCCTCCATCGACGTGATTGCCGCATGCGTGGTGCCGCCCTTGGAGGTGACACGCTCGCGCAGCAGCTCGGGCGGCTCGCTCGAATCGCGCGCCAGGGCCGCGGCGCCGCGGAAGGTGGCGACGGCGAGTTGCTTGCCTTGCTCGGCCGACAGACCCATCGCGAGGCCGGCCTGCATCATGGCCTCGATGAAATAGAAGACATAGGCCGGGCCGGAACCCGACAGCGCGGTCACCGCATCGAGATCGTGTTCGTGCGCCACCCACAGCGTCTGGCCCGTGGGTGCGAGCACCTGCTCGATCCGCGTCTTCTCGTCGGCCGTGACCGCTTCGCGCGCAAACAGGCCCGAGATGCCCTGCCCGATCAGCGCCGGCGTGTTGGGCATGGCGCGCACCACGCGCTCGGTGCCGGTGGCACGCGCGATGGCATCGCTGCGGATGCCGGCCATCACGCTCAGGTGCAGCGCGCCGCCCACGTGCGTGGCGCAGGGCGCGGCGGCGGCATGGAAGAGCTGCGGCTTCACCGCCCACACCACGAGCTGCGCTTGCGCAAGCGTTGCATCGGCCGCCGCCAGCGTTCGCACGCCGAAGTCGCCTTGCAGTTTGGTGCGCTGCGCTTCGCCCGGATCGACGACGAGGATGGACTGCGCCGCGCGCCCGCTCGTCACGAGCCCGCCGATGATGGCGCCGGCCATGTTGCCGCCGCCGATGAATGCGATCGTGTCCATGCGGTTCAGTGTAGAAGCTTCGTTCCGATGGCGGCCCAGCGGCGCAGGGCACGTTCGGTGTCGCGCAGTCCGGGGCGCGCGAGCGCGTAGAACGACAGCCGCCCCGGCGACGGCCAGGCGTGCGCGTCCTTGCCGGACAGCAGCTTCAGGTCGGCGGGAATGGCGCCGAGGTTCAGGCAGCCGACACCCCAACCCGCGCGAATGGCGGCCACCGCCCCGTGGCTGCCGCTGCAGCTGAGCTGCAGATGGTGCGCCCGGCCCGAGCGCGCCAGCGCGGCGAGGGCGAGCGAGCGCACCGGACACTCCGGCCCGAGCAGCACCAGCGGCACCGGCTCCTGCAACGGCGGCGCATGGCCGGCGCCGATGACCCAGGCGAGCGGTTCGCGCCGCAACAGCCGCGCCTCGGGCACCGGCGCGGCGCTGGTGATGACGGCGAGATCCACCTCGCCGGCGGCCCACAGCTGCTGCAGCGCCGCGGAGCTGGTCCACAGCAGCTCGAGGCGCGCTCCGGGCGCCGAATCCCGCAGCAGCGCCAGCAGTTCGCCGAGCCGCGCGGGCATGAAGTACTCGCTGATGCCCACGCGCCACACCGCCGCTTCCGCCTGCGGCCGCACCACGCGGCGCGCCTCGTCTTGCCAGTCGATCAGCTTGCGTGCGTGTGCAAGGAACCGTTCACCTTCGTCGGTGAGGGCCAATGCGCGGGTGCTGCGATGGACCAGCCGCGCACCGACTGCCGCTTCGAGCTGCTGCAGGTGCGTGCTGACGGCGGACTGCGTGCGATGCACCTGCTGCGCGGCCCGCGTGACGGAGCCGGCCTGTGCGATGGCGACAAAACTGCGCAGCCAAAGCGGGTCGAGATCAGTCATGTGGGATTCTGATGAATTCGAGCGAATCAAACTGATTCTCCGATTGATCCTGCGTGCCTAGACTGAGCTTGTCAAGTCAACCCACGGAGTCGATCCATGCCTTACCTGCACATCCAGATCTCCGGCGCCGCAGACGCCGCGCTCGCTGCCCGCGTGGCGCGCCAGGCGACCGAGCTCACCGCCCGGCTGCTCGGCAAGGATGCGGCGCTGACCGCCGTCGCCATCGATTTCATCGACCCCGCGCTCTGGTTCATCGGCGGCCAGGTGCTCTCTGATGCACCGCTGCGCAGCTACCACTGGATGGTCAGCATCACCGACGAGACCAACACGCGTCGCGAGAAGGCGGCCTACCTCGGCGCCGTGCACACCGCGATGGCCGAGCTGCTCGGCGGCGTGGCGGAGCACTCGTACGTGCATGTAGCCGACCTGCGCGCAAGCGCCTACGGCTACGGCGGCAAGACGCAGGAGCAGCGCTACGCCGTGCCCGCCTGAGGCCGGCGTTCAATTCCCCGCGGTCAGCAGCGCCACGTTACCGCCGGCGGCCGCGGTGTTGATGCTGAGCGTCTGCTCGCTGCAGAAGCGATACAGGTAGTGCGGCCCACCGGCCTTCGGCCCGGTGCCCGACAGCCCCTCGCCGCCGAAGGGCTGCACACCGACCACGGCGCCGATCATGTTGCGGTTGACGTAGACGTTGCCGATGCGCGCGGCCTCCGCCAGCCGCAGCGCGCGGCTGTCGATGCGCGTCTGGATGCCGAGCGTGAGGCCGAAGCCGAGGGCGTGGATCTGCGCCAGCACCGCCTGCGGATCACCGCGCCAGCGCACGACATGCAGCACAGGGCCGAAGATTTCCTGCGTCACGTCGGCGATGCGCGGCAGTTCGAAGGCAATGGGCGCGACGAACTCGCCCGAGGCGTGACCCGGCACCGGCGTCTCGCCGATCAGCACCGCCTCGCGTCGCAGCCGGGCGATGTGGGCCTGCAACGCGTCGAAGGCCTCGCGGTCGATGACCGAGCCGACATCCGTGGACCAGTCGGTGGGGTCGCCCACGCGCAGTTCCTGCATTGCGCCGCGGATCATCTCGATCACGCCGTCGGCCACGCTGTCGTGCACGCACAAGAGGCGCAGCGCCGAGCAGCGCTGGCCGGCCGAGCGGAAGGCGCTCTGCACCACGGCGTCGGCCACCTGCTCGGGCAGCGCGCTGCTGTCGACCAGCATGGCGTTGATGCCGCCGGTCTCGGCGATCAGCGGCACGATGGGGCCGTTCTTGGCGGCCAGTGCGCGGTTGATGGCCTGCGCCACCGGCGTCGAACCTGTGAAACACACGCCGGCCGTGGCGGAGTGAGCGACGAGCGCGACGCCGGTGGTCTCTCCTGGGCCGTGCAGCAGCGTCAGCGCGTCTTGCGGCACGCCGGCCGCATGCAGCAGCGCCACCATGCGGGCGGCCACGGCGGGCGTCTGCTCGGCGGGTTTGGCCGCCACCGCGTTGCCGGCGACCAGTGCGGCCGCGATCTGGCCGGTGAAGATGGCGAGCGGGAAATTCCACGGGCTGATGCACACGAACACGCCGCGGCCGTGCAGGCGCAGTTCGTTGCTCTCGCCGGTCGGGCCAGGCAGCGTCTGCGGCGCGAGCCGGGTCTCGGCCTCGTCCGCGTAGTAGCGGCAGAAGTCGACGGCCTCGCGCACTTCCGACACCGCATCGCCCAAGGTCTTGCGGCCTTCCTGGACCAGCAGGGCGCAGAACTCGGCCAGCCGCGCTTCGAGTGCATCGGCCGCGCGCCGCAGCGCGGCGCAGCGCTCGGCGAGCGGCGTGGCGTTCCAGCGCACGTGGCCGGCCTGCAGCGAATGCATCGTCGCCGGCACCTCGTCGGGCGCCGATTCAGGCACAGGCTCGGGCCGGATGCGCTTCATGGCATCGAGCAGCGGCTGGCGCGCCTCGGGCACGGCGAGGTCGATGCCTTGCGCATTCGCACGACCGTTGCGACCGTCGAAGCCGTAGAGCGCCCGCGGCAGCGGCAGCCGCGGCGCAGCGACCGGGTTCAGCGGCGACACCAGCAGCGCATCCACATCCACCGCGTCGTCGGCAAGCTGATGCACGAAGGACGAGTTGGCACCGTTCTCCAGAAGGCGCCGCACCAGATAGGCGAGCAGGTCGCGATGCTGGCCGACGGGCGCGTAGATCCGCAGCGGCACCGGCCCCTGCGCCAGCACCTCGCGGTACACCGCCTCGCCCATGCCGTGCAGTCGCTGCATCTCGAAGGCCGCGCCGCTGGCGCGCGCCATGTGCAGCACGGCGGCGATGGTGGCGGCGTTGTGTGTGGCGAACTGCGGATAGACCAGGCCCTGCGCCGCGTGCGCCAGCAGCGCCTGCGCGCATGCGAGGTAGGAGATGTCGGTGTGCTGCTTGTGCGTGAACACCGGGTAACCGGCCAGACCCAGCTCCTGCGCGCGCTTGATCTCGCCGTCCCAGTAGGCGCCCTTGACGAGCCGAACCATCAGACGCAGGCCGTGGTGCTGGGCGATGCGTGCGACCTCCTCCACCGTGGCCAGCGCGCGCGTCTGGTAGGCCTGCACGGCGAGGCCGAAGCCCTGCCACGGCTCGTGATCCACGGCCACGCGCGCGGCGAGTGCGTCGAAGACTTCGAGCGAGAGTTCGAGGCGCTCGCTCTCTTCGGCATCGATGGTCAGATTGATGTCGGCGCGCGCCGCCGCGTCGACCAGGTGCCACACGCGCGGCAGCAGTTCGGCGAACACGCGCGCGCGCTGGCTCGTCTCGTAGCGAGCGAAGAGTGCACTCAGCTTGATCGAGATGCCGTCGGCCGCCTCGACCGGGCCGCTGCGGCGTTGCGCCGCGAGCGTCGCGATCGCTTCGGCGTAGGCGTCAAGGTAGCGCAGCGCATCGGGCTCGGTGCGTGCGCCTTCGCCGAGCATGTCGAAGCTGAAGCGCAGTGCCTTCGCGGCGCCCGGTGCATGCCGTGCGCCTCCGGCTTCATCCAGCGCTTCGCCAATCGTCCGGCCGAGCACGAATTGCCGCCCGAGCAGGCCGATGGCGCGCACGGTGGCGGCCACCACCGTCTGCGCGCCCAGCCGGCGCAGCAGGCCGCCTTCACTCTCGCCGCCGGGCAGGAATCGCTTGGACAGGCCGATGGCGCTGGCCGACAGCCCGGCGAGCAGCTTGTGCGGGCCGCCCGCACCGGCCGAGTCGAAGTCCGCACGCCCGAGCTGGTCGGCCGTGAGCGCGACAGCCGTTTCGGCATCGGGCACCCGCAGCAAGGCCTCAGCCAGCCGCATCAGCGCGAGACCTTCGGCGCTGGTGATGGGGTACTCGCGCAGCAGCGACTCCATCGCCCAGAACGGCGCCGGCTTGGCGCGCACCGCCTGCACCCAGGGCCGCGCAGCCACCACGACGGCCGGCCACTCGAGGGTGCCCGACAGGCCGGCGAGCAGCGTCTTCACCACCGCCTGCTCGTCGCGGCAGGGCTCGGGCAGACGGGAACGTTCTGGCGGCAGAGTGAACATGGAGGCGGCGATCTGTCGAAACAATTCGCAGCGTATCGGCTACGCTGACGAATTAATCACCAAAGACAGGCGACTCGATAGTGAAGCGCGAATCGACACAGAAGCTCTTGCCCGGCCTCGACAAGACCGACACGAAGATTCTTCGGGTGCTGCAGCACGACGGCCGCATTTCCAACCTGAAGCTCGCCGAAGCGGTGCACCTGTCACCCACCGCCGTGCTGGAGCGTGTGAAGCGGCTCACGCGCGAGGGCTTCATCCTCGGCTACGAGGCGCGGCTCGATCCGGCCAGGCTCGGTGCCGGGCTGCTGGTGTTCGTCGAGGTGGTGCTCGACCGCACCACGCCCGACGTGATGAGCGCCTTCAAAGCTGCGGTGCAGAGCCGGCCGGAGATCATGGAATGCCACCTCGTGGCCGGCGGCTTCGATTACCTGCTCAAGACGCGCGTGGCCGACATGCACGCCTACCGCGAGCTGCTGGCCTCGGTGCTGTGGTCGCTGCCGGGGGTGCGGGAGACGCACACGTATGCGGTGATGGAAGAAGTGAAAAGCTCCACGGCCTTGCCGATCTGAGCCGCGCTCTCAACGCGCGTTGCCGCCCCATTTGCAGGGCGAGGCCTCGACCGCCGGCAGCGCACGCGCGCCAAAGATCGCCGTGCCGATGCGCACCATCGTCGCGCCTTCGAGCACGGCTGCTTCGAGGTCGGCCGTCATGCCCATCGACAAGGTGTCGAGCGCCAAACCTTCGCTGCGCAATTGCGTGAACAGCTCGCGCAGCACGGCGTGCGAACGCCGCTGCTCCGCCACGTCGGTCGTCGGCTCCGGGATCGCCATCAACCCGCGCAGCACGAGCTGCGGCAGCGTCGCCACCTCATGCGCCAGTGCCGCCACCTCGCCGGGCGCCACGCCGCTCTTCGACGCCTCGCCGCTCACGTTGACCTGCAGGCACAAGTTCAACGCCGGCAGAGGAACCGGCCGCTGCGCCGACAGTCGCTGCGCGATCTTCAGCCGGTCGACGGACTGCACCCAGTCGAAGTGCTCGGCCACCTCGCGCGTCTTGTTGCTCTGCAGCGGCCCGATCAGGTGCCACTCGATGCGCTCGCGCAGGTCGGCGAGCGCGGCGATCTTGGCCACGCCCTCGCCCACGTAGTTCTCGCCGAAACGCCGTTCACCGGCCTCGAAGGCGCTGCGCACGACCTCGGCCGGCACCGTCTTGCTCACCGCCAGCAGCGTGACGCTTTGCACGGGCCGATGCGCCAACCCGCAGGCCGTCGCTATGCGAGCACGCACTTGTTGTATGTTCGAGACGATCGCCGACATATTTCGCCGAGTATCCCGCAGGCCCCTGTCGACGCCCGGTCGACGGCGGGTGCACCGACCCAGAATCCGAGCCCATGGACATCACCCAACTGCTGGCCTTTTCCGTCAAGAACAAGGCCTCGGACCTGCATTTGTCGGCCGGCCTGCCGCCCATGATCCGCGTGCACGGCGACGTGCGGCGCATCAATGTCGACGCCCTCGAGCACAAGCAGGTGCACGACATGGTGTACGACATCATGAACGACTCGCAGCGCAAGGCTTACGAAGAGACGCTGGAGTGCGACTTCTCGTTCGAGATCCAGGGTCTCGCGCGCTTTCGCGTCAACGCCTTCAACCAGAACCGCGGCGCGGGCGCGGTGTTCCGCACCATTCCGTCGAAGATCCTCACGCTCGAACAACTGAACACGCCCAAGGTGTTCGCCGAGCTGGCGCTCAAGCCGCGCGGCATGGTGCTGGTGACCGGCCCCACGGGTTCGGGCAAGTCGACCACGCTGGCGGCGATGGTCAACCACCTCAACGAGAACGAATACGGGCACGTGCTCACGGTCGAAGACCCGATCGAGTTCGTGCATGAATCGAAGAAGTGCCTCGTCAACCAGCGCGAGGTGGGACCGCACACGCTGAGCTTCTCGAACGCGCTGCGCTCGGCGCTGCGTGAAGACCCCGACGCCATCCTCGTGGGCGAAATGCGCGACCTGGAGACCATCCGCCTCGCGCTCACCGCGGCCGAGACGGGCCACCTGGTGTTCGGCACGCTGCACACTTCGAGCGCGGCCAAGACCATCGACCGCGTGGTCGACGTCTTCCCCGCGGCCGAGAAGGAGATGGTTCGCGCGATGCTGTCGGAATCGCTCGTGGGGGTGATCTCGCAGACCCTGTGCAAGCTCAAGGACGGCACCGGCCGCATCGCCGCGCACGAAATCATGCTCGGCACCTCGGCCATCAAGAACCTGATCCGCGAGAACAAGATCGCGCAGATGTACTCGGCCATCCAGACCGGCAACAGCATGGGCATGCAGACGCTGGACCAGAACCTGACCGACCTGGTGCGCCGCAACGTCATCTCGCCGGCCGAGGCGCGCACCAAGGCCAAGATTCCGGAGAGCTTCCCCGGCTGACGGATTGGACCGGCCCCGCACCCTGCCGCCCGCCGTGAAGCGTCTGTTCGCCCGCATGAAGAAGTCGCCCCGCCCGCCGGACGGCGACGACGACGCGGGCTACTTCTCGTCGATGTTCCACGAGATGCCAGGCGACGTTCAGACGCGCGCCGCCTGGAGCACGCGCGCCGTCGAGGTCGACGCGCGGGCGCTCGATTCGAAGGATGGCGCGGCGCTCTTCGCCCGGCTGTGGGCGGACGACCGGCAGCTCGTCGCCCTCACCCCTGACGAACTGCAGCGCCTGTGCCGCTATTGCGATTTCGTCTCGGTGCCAGCCGGCAAGGAAGTCATCGCGCAGGACGAGCGCGGCAACTACATGCTCGTGGTGCTCGAAGGCAGCCTGTCGGTCGACCGCGTGCACCCCTGGGGCGCGCGGGCGCGTCTGGCCGAGGCGCATGCGGGCGAAATGCTGGGCGAGATGTCGCTGCTGGACGCCGGCGCGCGCTTCTCCTCGTGCATGACGCTGTCGCCCTGCTCGCTGGCGGTGATCGACACCGAGCGGCTGGATGCGATGCTCGCCCACGAACCGCGGCTCGGGCTCGCGCTGCTGGCCTCGCTGTCGCGCCGGTTGTCGCTGCGGCTGCGGCAGGTGAGCGCGCGGCTGTCGGCGCTGCTGTCGCAGAATTGATCGGCGTTGTGTTGATCGGCATTGCTTTGATCGCTGTCTTGACCGGAATTCATCATGGAACGTGACCAGGCCTCCAAGTTCGTCAACGACCTGCTGCGCCTCATGGTGTCGCGCAACGGCTCGGACCTCTTTCTCACGGCCGACTTTCCGCCGGCCATCAAGGTCGACGGCAAGATCACCAAGGTCTCGCCGCAGCCGCTGACCGGGCAGCACACGCTGGCGCTCACGCGCAGCGTGATGAACGACAAGCAGGCCGCCGAGTTCGAGCGCACCAAGGAATGCAACTTCGCCATCTCGCCGCAGGGCATCGGGCGCTTTCGCGTCAACGCCTTCGTGCAGCAGGGACAGGTCGGGCTGGTGCTGCGCACGATTCCGCAGACGCTCCCCACCATCGACAGCCTGGACCTGCCGCAGGTGCTCAAGGACGTGGCGATGACCAAGCGTGGGCTGGTCATCTTCGTGGGCGCCACCGGCTCGGGCAAGAGCACCTCGCTCGCGGCCATGGTCGACTACCGCAACGAGAATTCCTTCGGCCACATCATCACCATCGAAGACCCGGTGGAGTTCGTGCATCCGCACAAGAACTGCATCATCACGCAGCGTGAGGTCGGCATCGACACCGACGGCTGGGCGCAGGCGCTGAAGAACACGCTGCGCCAGGCGCCGGACGTCATCCTGATGGGCGAGATCCGCGACCGCGAGACGATGGAACACGCGGTGGCCTTCGCCGAGACCGGCCACCTGTGCATGGCCACGCTGCACGCCAACAGCGCCAACCAGGCGCTGGACCGCATCATCAACTTCTTCCCCGAAGAGCGGCGCGCGCAGTTGCTGATGGACCTGTCGCTCAACCTCAAGGGCCTGGTGTCGCAGCGCCTGCTGCCGCGCCAGGAAGGCAAGGGGCGGGCGGCGGCGGTCGAGATCATGCTGAACACGCCGCTCATCAGCGACCTGATCTTCAAGGGCGAAGTGGGCGAGATCAAGGAGATCATGAAGCGCTCGCGCGAGCTGGGCATGCAGACCTTCGACCAGGCGCTGTTCGATCTGTACGAAGGCGGCGTGGTGACGTACGAGGACGCGCTGCGCAACGCCGATTCGGTGAACGACCTGCGGCTGCAGATCAAGCTGCACAGCACGCGCGCGCGCAGCAGCGACTTGGCCGCCGGCACCGAACACTTGACGATTGTTTAGCCCCCCAGTCGCTTCGCTCCTGCCCCCAAGGGGCGCCGCCTAGCGGCCCGGCAGAGCCGGATCCGCGGGCGTTGCTTGATGAGCGCTTCGCTCGCTTTCTTTGAGAGGTCCACATGAGTAGCAAGACCTACGAACCCGTTCCTTCACGCCGCGTGGCTTTCCTGGGCCTCGGCGTGATGGGTTATCCGATGGCCGGCCACCTGGTGCGCGCCGGCCACCAGGTGACGGTCTACAACCGTACCGCGGCCAAGGCCGAGGCCTGGGTGAAGGAATACGGCGGCGCGTCGGCCGCCACGCCGAAGGCCGCGGCGGAAGGTGCGGACATCGTGTTCGCCTGCGTCGGCAACGACGACGACCTGCGCTCGGTGGTGCTGGGCGCGGACGGCGCCTTCGCCGGCATGAAGCGCGGCGCGATCTTCGTCGACCACACCACGGCCTCGGCCGCCGTCGCGCGCGAACTGAGCGCCGAAGGTGCGAAGGCGGGCTTCGGATTCATCGACGCGCCGGTGTCGGGTGGCAACCTCGGCGCGGTCAATGGCGTGCTCACGGTGATGTGCGGCGGTGAGGCGGCGGCCTTCGCGACCATCCAGCCGGTGGCGATGGCCTTCGCCAAGGCAGTGACGCTGCTCGGCGACAGCGGCGCCGGCCAGCTCGCCAAGATGGTCAACCAGATCGCCATCGCGGGGCTGGTGCAGGGCCTCGCCGAGGCCATCGCCTTCGGCCAGAACGCGGGCCTGGACATGAAGGCGGTGCTCGGCGTCATCGGCAAGGGTGCGGCACAGAGCTGGCAGATGGACAACCGCGGCCCGACCATGATCGACGACCAATTCGACTTCGGGTTCGCGGTGGACTGGATGCGCAAGGACCTGGGCCTCGTGCTCGACGAGGCCAAGCGCAACGGCGCGCGTCTGCCGGTGACGGCGCTGGTCGATCAGTTCTATGCCGACATCCAGGCAAAGGGCGGCAACCGCCTCGACACGTCCAGCCTCCTGAAGCGCTTGCGCTGAGTCGGGACGAGGGCCAGTGCCTGCGCACTGGCTCTCGCCTGACGAAGGGCCCGAGCTCTGCGAGGGCGCGGCCTGCAAGGCTGAACCCCACCGCATCGGCATCGGGATAGGGGCCGATCATCGTGATCGGGCCCCTCCCACACCACCCGGCGTGCGGGTCCGCACCGGGCGGTTCGAGAGCTTGAGGTCAGGAGAGTCGGGGTACGCCCAGTCGATCGAAGTG
>JAKFDI010000108.1:0-68466 GCA_036676235.1 Rhizobacter sp.
TTCGGAAGCATCAAGCAAACCGCCTTTCCGAACACTTACAGGGCTATGTTTGGCTTCTGTGCCAAGACAAATAGCTTGAAGACGGCCATGTTCGATTCAATTGAGTCAAACAATCCGTATGCCACGGCGCAGGTCGGCTTAACTCAGGCGTTGGGCGGCCTGGTACGCGCCAGACATCTATGCGCCTTAGGCGTATACTGCGCAGATGCTCACCGTCGTCGAAACCCCGCTCTTCCAAAAGCAGTGGCCGCTCTACTGGACCGAGGAAGAACGAGGGGCATTCGCCGCCTACATCGCGGAGCGCCCTACTGCCGGAGATGTCTTGCCCGAATCCGGTGGCATTCGGAAGGTGCGCTGGGGTCGAGCAGGTTCGGGCAAGTCTGGTGCGGGGGTTCGAGTGATCTACTTCACTCGAACCGCCGAAGGTGAGGTTGTCTTGCTTACCCTGTATGCCAAGGCCAAGACGGACAACCTCACCGGACCTAAGCTGAAGGAGATTCGCCGTGTCCTCGAAGAGTAAACCCCTGTCCAAGGGCGAATTGGCAGCCTACGAAGCCAAGCGCGATCTGGCAGCTGAACTGCTTCAGTCAGTACGTGAAATGAAGGCTGGGCAACTCAGCGTTGTGTCGTCGCCGGTCATCGAAGCTCGCAAGAAGACAGGCCTGTCTCAATCGCAGTTCGCGGCTCTCATGGGGGTGTCGGTTCGCACGCTGCAAGGTTGGGAGCAAGGCCGCAAGCAGCCCAGTGGCGCCGCCCGCACTTTGCTCGCCATTGCAAGCACCAATCCCAAGGCAGTACTTGCTGTGGCGGGCAGCAAGTAGCGTACGGAGAAAGCCGCCCAACCATTCCATCGAGCGGACAGCTTCCGGCCTGCGGCCGCAAGCTGCCGCTCATGTCAAACTACAAGAGCTTCTCCATCTGTCAAGCGAAGCAACCCCTGATGGCCCGCAACGCGGGCCATTTCTTCATCTGCATTCCTTTCAAGACCTTCAGCCTTCGTGACGGTATGCATCTGCAAGGACAACAAGGTGCGGACTGGCCAAACTACAAACGGTCATTGCTGCGGCTTCTGACTGCCACGGACCCTGATGAAAGACGCATGCGGGGGACCCATTCGTTAGCCGGCAAGTCTTGCGCCGCCCTTGAGTTGATCGGTCACGCCCCGCGCAGGTCCAAACCTGTTGTCATCAACGCTTGCCGTCACACGGCGGAAGTTCTGTGTTCTCTGTGGTGGTCGGTGAACTGATGGTTCGTCTACGCTCAGCTGGGCAGTGCAAACGCCTCGCCGCGTCGCAATACCGCCCAGGCCATGCGCGCGTTCTTCGCCGCGATGGCCACCACGGCACGCCAGTAACCATCCCCACAAATACGCGCACAGCCAGAACCATGAAGCACGCTCCGCCCGCAGGACTACAACTGTCGTTCAAAGCAGACTTGGAGAATTGGGCCGAAGGAATGGACTACTGTGCCGTGCCCGTCCCGGCAGAGATCACTCAGGCGTTGGGAACAAGAGGCCCCGTCCTCGTCATGGCGCGCGTGAACGAATCAGCGCCTTTCCCGGTGAGTCTCTTTCCGGTTGGAGGCGGCCAGCATTACATCCGCATCAAGGCAAAAGTGCGTCAGGAAACGAACATCAAGACCGGCGACCGCATTCGTGTGCGAATGACTGTCCTTGATCGGGAAGAAGTGGCAATACCCGACGATCTGATGAGTGCGCTTCGAGCCGAAGGTGTGACGCAGGCCTTCATGTCGTTGCCGCCCGGCAAGCAGAAATTCATCGTGCGGCGCATTGACGATGCGGTCAAACCGGAGACTCGCGCGAAGCGAATTCGGGAGGGCGTCGTAGCGGCGCACGAAAGACAACAGAGGTGATCGATCAGGCGTACGTCGGTGACCGCGGGTTTCTTTGGCACACACGCCCGCCAGCCAAACGTGCAGGCTGACTCCGCCATCGAGCGGACATGCCTCGGCACAAGCCTGGCCATACCGCTCATGTCGAACGTTTGGCGTCTAGGCATCATTGCAATCGATGGCGTTCTTCCGCGTCATCATTGACGGTCCGCCAGCCCATGCATCACGATCACCCTCTGTGTCTGGAAGGTCGCCACGTGAATACATCCTCAACCTTCATCGCCGCAGACGGCGACGGGTACGAGCTCAACATGGGACGCTGGAGTCGCCGTTTGGCTGTGCCCTTTCTCGAGTTCGTCGGCACGACGCCGCTAGAGCGCGTGCTGGACGTCGGCTGCGGCACCGGGGCGCTTGCCTCGGAAGTCCTTGCACGATCACAGCCACTCGAGGTCCACGCGGTCGACTTGGCTGAGACCTATGTGGAATACGCTCGCGCGCGGAACACCGACTCGAGATTTGTCTTCGCCGTAGGCGACGCTTGCTCGTTGGGCTACCCCAGCAACTACTTTGACCGGGTTCTATCGCTGCTCGTCCTGCACTTCGTGCCGAAACCCATCGATGCGATCGCCGAGATGCGCAGAGTGGCCAAGCCAGGGGCAACCCTGGGGGCCGCTGTCTGGGACGCCCGAGGTGGTTTCGTCGCCAATCGGCTGTTTTTCGATACCGCGGCCGCCCTCGACCCGCGGGGCTCCCAGCGCAGGGCCAAGAACTACACCAGGCCTCTGACGAAACCAGGGGAACTGGCCGCAGCTTGGCGCAACGCCGGCCTCCTCGACGTTGTGGAGGCGCAGCTCAGCATCCGGATGGAGTATGCGAACTTTCAGGACTACTGGAGCCCGTACCTGGGAAGAGACGGACCCGGAGCCGAGTATGTGGATTTGCTCACCCGAGATGAGCGATCCCGACTCGAAGCTGCCGTCCGTGATGCCTACTTGGACGGAGAGCCCGATGGGCCTCGCTCCTATGCGGCTCTGGCTTGGGGCGTCAAAGGGATCGCTCCGAACTGAGCGGTGATGCCCAACCCTTCGTTGCGCCCAACGTGCTGCGGCAGGCCCTGCCCGCTGCAGCGCGAGGGCGACTCAAGCCTTATGCCGCGGCAGCTCGCGCGCGCGGCGCACTTCACACTGGCGCATCCATGACGACACGAGGTTTCGTTGTATCTCACGCCCGCGAGGCACGTTTTGAGCGCGGCCTGCGGGCCTTCTTCGAGTATCGAGATCTGGGGATCAAGGAGGCAACCGAGGGCCGCGTTGTCGCCCACGTCATTCGTGCGGCCGGAGGCGGCTTTTCCAGCCAGGCTCACTTCCACAAGGCGAACTTTCAGCTTGTGTATGTACTCAAGGGCTGGATCGAATTCGAATACGAAGCGCATGGCAAAGTGAGGCTGGAGGCCGGGTCGTGCGTGCATCAACCGCCCGAGATCCGTCATCGAGAGCTTGGGCATAGCGAAGACCTCGAGTTGCTGGAGGTGGTTCTTCCTGCCGAATTCGACACGCAGGAACTTTCATCGGTGAACGGTTGATCGCGACATCCACGTTCGGCAAAGTCCGCCATGCCGATGTCGCGTGCTTTCCTCAAACGTTCGCGCCCTTGTTCCCCAAGGGTGAGAACGGCTGCGGCAACGCGAATAGCCGAGATGTCGGCCGCGAACCCTTGCGCCATCATCGCGCGCAGGCGTACGCTGGGCGGCTGCAAGGCGTCGGTACGTGAGGCATGCCGCGACGGGCGCGGCGGGTCAATCCGGTCGCCGTGCCGCGCCACCCGCAGCCCCCGCCTGCGCAAACTCCTCATCTCGAGCATCAGCCGTCAGGAGTGCACATGCCTTCGATCGAGTTCTGGTTTGAGTTCGGCAGCACCTATACCTACCTGAGCGTCGCTCGGATTCGGGCACTCGCCCAGGGCGCGGCCGTCGAAGTGACGTGGCGCCCGTTCCTGCTCATGCCCCTGATGCTTCAACAGGGGATGAACCAGGGCCCGTTCCTGCCCTACCCGCGAAAGATGGAGTACATGTGGCGCGACCTTGAGCGCCGCGCGGCCGAGCATGGCATTCCGTACGTGCGCCCGTCGAAGTACCCGCCCGACGAGGTTCTCACCTCCGCGCGGCTGGCACTTGTGGGCAGCAGGGAAGGCTGGTGCCCCGCCTTCGTCGAGTCGGCCTTTCGCTTTCATTGGACGGAAGGCCGATTGATCGGCACGCCGGACAACATTCATGCAGCCCTGCAGGCGGCCGGGCAGGACCCCGACGTGGCGCTGGGCAAGGCCCGCGATCCGCAGATCAAGGAAGCGCTCAAGCTGCAGACCGAAGAGGCGCTGCACCGCGGGCTCTTCGGATCGCCGTCCTTCGTCGCGGGGCAAGAGTTGTTCTGGGGTGACGACCGGCTGGGGCAGGCCATTGCGTGGGCGCAGACACACTGAGAATCAGCGGCGGCCCGCATGCACATTGCGCGGGGAAGTTGCCCAGCCGGCGAGCCATGGCACCCCGGTCCACACGCCACACATCGAGCCGAGCGTGAAGCGCTACGCCAATCTGAGCGGCCATTCCGGCGTTATCGCCTATAAGACGCGCAGCGGGGCCATCGTCGTCGAGTTCCAGGGCGGCGAGCGATACACGTACACCGGATCGAGCGCGGGTGCCGACGTGATCGCCGAGATGCAGCGCCTCGCACGCGCCGGTCGCGGGCTCAGCACCTACATCGCCCGACATCGGCCCGGCTACGAACGCGGGCCGCAGTGAGCCCGGGCCGCGCGGCCGCGGCTACATCGAGAAGTTGCCGGTCTCCAGCGCCTGCTTCGCCATCAGAAAGGCCGCCGCGTTCCAACTCTGGCCGGCCATGCCCATGGGTTCGAGCGTCTGGCCGTGGAACCACTCGGTGAAGCGCCAGTCATCCAGCGCATTCACCTGCGCGAGGCGGCCGAGTTCGTGGTGGGCGAGTTCCTTCTTGCCGAGGATGGCCAGCGCCATCGTCCAGAAGCCACCGATGAACGGCCAGATGCCGCCGTTGTGGTACTGGTGCGGATGGTTCTGCTTGTGGCGGCTCATGTAGCTGCGCCACAGCTCATGGTCCGGGCCGATGGGGTGCGTCACCGCGCGGATCGGGTACGGATCGGCCGCACCGGCCGCTTGCAGCGTCTTCACGACCTGCTGCGCCATCGAATCGCCCGCCAGGCCGAAGAGCACGGCCAGCACGTTGCCGAACACGTCGCCCTCGTCGCCGACGAACGACAGGTTCACGAAGCTCAGATACAGCCCCGGGCTGCGCTGGCCGCGGCGTGCGTAGTGGCCGAGCAGGCGCCCGCGCCGGTACGCGGGCAGGTCTCGCTTGAAGGGGTGGAAGAGGTGGTTGAAGTGGTAGTGCGTCTCTTCCAGATTGGGCAGTTCGAACAGCAGCTTGACGCGATACCACAGCGCGTTGGTGTAGAGCACGAAGCCCGAGCGCGGCATGATGTCGGCCCAGTCGCTCGCCTCGTTCTGCTGCAGCAGGAAGAAGCGCTGGTGCTCCTGCGCCAGCAGCCACTGGATGGCGCGGTCCACGTTCTCTTGCCAGCGCTGCGCGATGCCGGGCAGCTTGCTCGTGCGCCGCGTGTGGTGCACGGCGATGAGCCACCACAGCGTGGCGTCAATGCAGCCGAGGTACCAGAAGTCGGCGTCCTCGGTCTGCGGGCACACGTACTTGGGAATCTGTCCGTTGCCGGCCTGCATCTGCGCGAGCGAATCGAGGCTCGCGACGGCGCCCTCTTCCAGCGCGGCGTCGCCGCTGCCGGCCATGGCCAGCACGCAGATCGCCGCATCGCGCCCGAAGATGCGCGTGTAGCTGCGCGCCTCGGCGGCATCAGTGCGGCTCGCCGCGAGGATGCCGCCGGGGCCGAGGTTGCGCCGCAGCAGCGCGAGGGATTCTTCAGCGCAGCGCGCGGCGAGTTGCTCGGCCGGGGCCGGGCTTGGGAGGGCGTCGCGCGCGGTCATGGGGTGGGTGGTGTCATCGGCCAGGCCGACGGCGGCTTCGGGGCATTCGATCATCGGAGTTCCTCGCAGTACTGCTTTCATGCGATGCGGCGTTGGCGCCGCCGACCCGTCATTCGGCCCATCGCAACCCGCCGGACCCGCGCGACAAGAAAAATTCTTGCGTGCAGTACTTGGCATTCAGGGCGGGTTGTCGTCGGGTGCACTGTCGCGGTATCGGCCCCGTGCTTCGGCCCGGTTCCGCATCGGTGCCGGCGCAGTGTACGAACGGTGGCGGCGCCGCGCCGGTGCTTGTGGCGCAGCGCTGCAGCCATCGCGTGAAGCCCTTCACGCGCACGCCATCGAATGCGCGCCGCAGCGTCAAGCACCTGTCGCACGCGCTGGATGCCAGAGCGAAATCGCAGGTCGGCGTGCGTCGGGAACTTGCCGACCCCATGCAGGCGAGGGTCATCGCGCGGCGCTCGGGTCCGCCCGGCAAACTACCCCCACGCAAGCAGGGGCTTGTGCGGCCAATTGATTCCGTGCTCGGCAACAGAAAGGCATCGATGGTTCGAGCGACAAGATGTTCCGCCGACACAAGGCCTGCCGTGCGCGGCAGCGCATGGGCGGCCGTCGCGGCGCTGGCCGTGCTCGCGGCTGCACCTGCTGCGGCGCAGTTCGCGCCGATGCAACTCGCCTCGGTGGACCTGCGCCGCATGAGCCTCGAGGAACTCGGCAACATCGAGATCACATCGGTGTCCAAGCGCGCCGAGCCTCTGTCCGACGCGCCGTCTTCGGTGTTCGTCATCACGGCAGACGACATCCGCCGCTCCGGTGCCGCGAACCTGCCCGAAGCTCTGCGCCTTGCGCCCAATCTTCAGGTCGCCGAGGCCTATGCCGGCGGCTACGCCATCAGCGCGCGCGGCTTCAACGGCACCGCGGCGAACAAGCTGCTGGTGCTGATCGACGGCCGATCGGTCTACACGCCGCTATACGCCGGGGTGTTCTGGGACGTGCAAGACGTGATGCTCGAAGACATCGAACGCATCGAGGTCATCAGCGGCCCCGGCGGCACGCTGTGGGGCGTGAACGCGGTCAACGGCGTCATCAACGTCATCACGCGCAGCGCGCTCGAGACGCAAGGCACGTTGGTATCGGCCGGCATCGGCAACCAGGACGCCGCACTGAGCCTGCGCCACGGCGGCGAGCTCGACAACGGCGGCCACTACCGCCTCTATGCGCGGCAGGTCGGCCGCGCCCACACCGAGACGGCCGCGGGCTCGAAGGTGGACGACGCGGGGCATCACACGCAGCTCGGCTTTCGTGCCGACTGGTCCGATGCCGCCAACACGTTCACCCTGCACGGCGACGCCTACCGCGGCAGCCGCGGCCAGCCCGAGCCGGGGAGCATCCAGATCACCGGCATCACACTCGACCTGCGCGATGTCGAGCTGGCCGGCGCCAACCTCACCGGCCGCTGGGAGCGCCGGCTCGACGACGGTGGCAGCATCGCGCTGCAGGCCACCATCGACCACACAGAGCGCAGCAACCCGCCGACCTTCGGTGAGGTGCTCGACATCGTCGACCTGCAACTGCAGCACACCGTGCTCCCCGCAGCGGGCCACACGCTCGTGTGGGGCGCACAGTACCGCCACAGCTGGGACCGGATGACGAACAGCGCGGTGGTCGCCTTCCTGCCGGCACATCTGCGCCAGCGCTGGGCGAGCCTGTTCGTTCAGGACGAGATCACGCCAGCTCCCACGCTACGCCTCACCCTCGGCGCACGCATCGAGCACAACGACTACACCGACCTCGAGTTCCTGCCCAACGTGCGCCTGGCCTGGAAGCCGAAGCCCGAGCACCTGCTGTGGGCCGCAGCCTCGCGCACCGTGCGCGCGCCCTCGCGGCTCGACCACGACACTTATGTGCCGGGCGCGCCGCCCTTCATCCTCGATGGCGGCGAGAACGTTCGCTCGGAGACGGCCGACGTGATCGAACTCGGCTACCGCGGCCAGCCGGCACGCGACCTGTCGCTGTCCGTCACCGCCTTCCATGCCGACTACCGGTATCTGCGCACGCAGCAGATCGACCCGGGCCGCACCTTTCTCTTCTATACCAACGGCATGCGCGGCGCCACGTCGGGCGTGGAGATGTGGGGCAGCTGGCAGGTTTCGAGCGGCTGGCGCCTGAGCGGCGGCTACACGCGGCTCAGCCAGAGCTTCCGGCTGGAACCATGGAGCAACGACGCCGGCGCCGTGCCGGCACTCGAAGGCGCAAACCCGGCGCAGCGCTGGTCGCTGCGCTCCTCGCACGACCTGCCCGGCGGCGCGGAGTTCGACCTGATGCTGCGCCATGTGTCGGCCCTCTCGACGCCCGAGGTGCCGAGCTACTGGGCGCTGGACATGCGCTACGGCTGGCGGCCGAGCCCGAAGGTGGAGTTCGCTGTTGCCGGGCGCAATCTCTTCTCTGCCGGTCACGGCGAGTTCACCGCTGCGGCCACCCGCAGCCACCTCCAGCCCAGCGTCTTCCTCTCGGCGGTATGCGAGTTCTGAGCGCCCCGGCGGCCACCCGGCGCGCAGCACTGCGCCGGGTGGCGCTCGGACTGGCGCTGATGGCCGCGGCGCCGGCCATTCCGGCGCGCGCCGCGCCGGCGGTGGCCGAGTACCGCATCAAGGCGGCATTTCTCTACAAGTTCCTGAGCTATGTCGAGTGGCCGCCCGGCGCGCTACCCGACGGCCCGCTCGTCATCGGCGTGATCGGCCCGGAGAGCGTGGCTGACGAGTTGCGCCAGGTGACCGCCGGCCAGTCGGTGAACGGCCATCCCGTCTCGGTGCAGCAACTGGCCGGCAGTGATACGGTCGCCGACGTGCACGTTCTCTTTCTCGCCGGCAAGGAAGGCGATTCGCCCACCGATGAACTGGCCACCGCGCGCGGGCAGCCGGTGCTCACCATCACCGAGTCCGACATCGACGCGGGCGCCGTCATCAACTTCGTGGTTGTCGACGACCGGGTGCGCTTCGACATCGCCCTGCCCGCGGCCGACGCCAACCAGCTCAAGATCAGCGCGCGGCTGCTCAACGTCGCGCGCCGGGTCGTACCCCGACGATGAACGGCCCACCCCCTACGCGCTTCGCGCGCCCCCTCAAGGGGGCCGAGCCCGGACATCGAAGGTCCAGTGGACCTTCGATGCCTGGCGAGGAGGCGGGCCACTGGCCCGGCGCGGCCTGCAAGGCAACACCAGCGGACCGGCAAAGCCGGATCCGCGGCGTTCGCTTGATCGCGGGTTCGTGGGCTGCGGATGGCGCGCAGCAATGGAGCCATTGAGATGAACCAGGGCTCCCTGCGACGCAAGCTG
Source organism: Rhizobacter sp. (assembly GCA_036676235.1). Classification (GTDB taxonomy): domain Bacteria; phylum Pseudomonadota; class Gammaproteobacteria; order Burkholderiales; family Burkholderiaceae_C; genus JAKFDI01. The sequence goes on from JAKFDI010000108.1 coordinate 9,204, forward strand.
CTCAGCGTCATGCTGCTGACGACGCTGGCCGCCGTGGTCGTGGCACTCGGCGCGATGATCGCGCTCGACCTGCGCGCCTATCACCAGAGCGGGGTGAACGACCTCAACGCCCAGGCCGATCTGCTGGGGCGTACCACCGCGCCGGCGCTCGCCTTCGACGATGCGCAGGTCGCGAGCGAGAACCTGGGTTCGCTGCGGCTGCAGCCGCGCATGCAGGCCGCCGGCGTCTACGGCCCGGGCGGCGAACTCTTCGCCTCGTACCTCGCGGAGGGCGAGCAGGCCGCCCTGCCCTCACGGCCCGGGGCCGATGGGGTGCGCATTGCGGGGCGCACGCTCGAGGCGTTCAAGCCCATCCTCGTGCAGGGCGAGCGCATGGGCACCGTCTACCTGCGCGCCGACTACGAGCTGTACGACCGGCTGCTCAACTACGGCGGCATCGCGCTCATCGTGGCGGCCATTGCCATGCTGTTCGCCTTCGGGGTGTCGCTGTGGGTGCAGCGCATCGTCACCGGGCCGGTGCTCGCCATCGGCACCATCGCGCGCGACGTGGTGCAGCGGCGCGACTATTCGCGCCGCGCACGCAAGCTCAGCAACGACGAAGTCGGCGAACTGGTCGACGCCTTCAACGACATGCTGTCCGAGATCGAGCGCCGCACGGTGGCGCTGGAAGCCTCGAACACCGAGACGCTGCGCGAGGTGCGCGAACGCCGCGCCGCGCAGCAGGAGGTGATGCGCCTGAACGCCGGGCTCGAGCAGCGCGTGCAGGAGCGAACGCTGCAGCTCGAAGCCTCGAACCGCGAACTCGCCGCAGCCAGCGTCAATGCCGAGACGGCGAACCGGGCGAAGTCGGAGTTCCTCTCGAGCATGAGCCACGAACTGCGCACGCCGCTGAACGCCATCATCGGCTTCGGCCAGTTGCTGCGCATGCCTCACGCGAACCCATCTTCCGAGCAGTCGAAGGTGTTCGTCGACCACATCGTCAATGCCGGGCGCCATCTGCTCACGCTCATCAACGAAGTGCTCAACCTCGCGCAGATCGAGGCCGGCAAGCTGAACGTCAGCCTTCAGCCGCTGCCGCTCGCCGACGTGTTGGCCGAGTGCCGCACCATGGTCGAGGCGATGGCCGCGCCGCGCGGCATCGCGGTGCACTTTCCCGCGCATGCCGACCTGGCAGTCGTCGCCGACGAGACGCGGCTCAAGCAGGTGCTGCTCAACCTGCTGTCGAACGCCGTCAAGTACAACCGCCCGAACGGCAGCGTCGAGCTGCACTGCACCACGGTGAGCGGCGAGCGCGTGCGCCTGACGGTGCGCGACACCGGCCCCGGGCTGCGGCCGGATCAGGTCGACACGCTGTTCCAGCCCTTCAACCGCCTCGGCCAGGAAGCCGGCACCGAAGAGGGCACGGGCATCGGCCTCGTCGTCACCAAGCGGCTGATCGAGCTGATGCGCGGCTCGATCGGCGTGTCGAGCACGGTGGGCGTGGGCAGCGAGTTCTGGGTCGAGCTGCCGCGCGTCGTGGCCACGGCCCGGCCGGCAGACCCGGTGCAGACCGAACTGCGTGTGGACAGCGAAGGCGCATCGCCCCGGCGCAGGGCAACGGTGCTGTGCGTCGAGGACAACCAGGCCAGCCTCGAACTCGTGCGCCATGTGCTGTCGCTGCGTCCGGAACTCGAGCTGATCAGCGCCACCGACGGCCGCCGCGGCGTCGAACTGGCGATGCAGCGGCGGCCGCAGCTCATCCTCATGGACAACAACATGCCCGAACTCACCGGTCGCCAGGCGCAGGCCATCCTGCGGCAGAACCCCGACACGGCGCACATTCCCGTCATCGCGCTGAGCGCCGACGCGATGCCCAAGACCGTGGCGGAGGTGATGGCGGCGGGCTACTACGGCTACGTGACCAAGCCGATCGATGTGAGCGAGCTGCTGGCGGCGATCGACCGGGGGTTGGAGTTTTCGCGGTCGCAGGGTGAATCGTAAGACCGGGCGTTGACGGGGTGACCCTCACCCCAACCCTCTCCCGCGAGCGGGAGAGGGAGTAGTCGGTGCGGCTCCCTCTCCACCGTATTCGGGGGAGAGGGTTGGGGTGAGGGGGCGGTGGCGGAAAAACTGGGGGTGCCGAAGCCGCGCCGAATCACCCCTCATCCACGACAAGCGCCGCCACCGGCAAGGTGGCAAGCAGCCGCGCCAGACGGATGCCGCCGGCTTCCACCGCAAGCACCTCCCCCGTCAACACATTCCTCACCCGCGTGCCCTCGGCCAGCATCGGCAACTCGATCGCTGTGTCGCCCCACACGGCTTCTCCCACCGGCGACTCACCCGGCTGCCCGCCGAGACGAGCGAACAGCCGCCCGGCCACGGCGATGACGCGCTGCCCCTCGTGCTCGCGCACATAGCCGATCGCGTGCTCCGCGTGCATCCCGGTCACACTGAGCGCCGCATACGCCCCATCGCGAAACAGCATCGGCAGCCGCTCGCGCAGCGCCAGCAGCCGCCAGGTGATCCACAGCTTGAGCCGGCCATCATGCGGGGCACGCAGCAGCGCCGTGAGCCGTGATGCAGGCACCGCATCAACGCCCAGCTCGCCCAGTTCATCGAGCCAGCGTTCGCGCCGCGCGTAGTCGACCGGCCGCCGGTTGTCGGGGTCGACGAGGCTCAGGTCCATGACCTCGTTGCCCTGATACACGTCGGGCACGCCTGGCGAGGTGAACTTGAGCAGCACCATCGACAGGCTGCCCAGCGCGCCGAACCACGCGAGCGCGGAGGCCTGCGCCTGCAGGTCGGTGAGCAGCGGGTTGGGCCGCACGCGCACGAGCACGCTGTGCACGAAGGCGGTGAGCACCGCTTCGTAGTCCGCGTCCGGGCTGATCCAGCTGGTGTGCAGCTTGGCCTCGCGCGCGGCCTTGAGCGCATAGCGCTCGATGCGCTCGCGGTACGCGGACAGGTCGCCGTCGCCGAGGCCGCCGACGGGCAGCGTGCCGAGCAGCGTCTGCCACAGCAGGTATTCGTCCGCCGCCGAAGGCCAGCGCTCGCCATCGCTTTCCGTGCGCTGCAGTTGCGGCGAGGCGCTCCAGCGCCGCAGCCACAGGCGCCACGCGGCGGGCATCTCGCTCAGCACGTTCAGGCGGTTGCGCACGTCCTCGGAGCGCTTGTTGTCGTGCGTGGACGTGGCGATGATGGTGTGCGGCCAGCGCGCGGCGCGATCGGCGCTGGCGCCGTGGAAGGCGCGCACGGTGATGCCGAAGCTGCCCGGGTCGCCGCCCACCTCGTTCTGCGACACGAGCCGGCTGTAGCGGTAGAAGGCCGTGTCTTCCACGCCCTTGGCCGCCACCGGCGCGCTGAACTGCTGGAAGCGCATGGCGAAGCGGCGCACTTGCTCGGCCAACTCGGGCGAGGCGCCGTCGACCGCGCGCGCGAGCAGCGTCTCGTGCACGAAGCCGAAGATCGAGGTGTCGGCCGCCCGGCTCTTGCGGCGCGCATGCGCCACCGCCCAGTCGATGTAGCGGCGGTCCTGCGCCGACGGCGCGTCGACGATGTAGCTGCGGTACACCGGCATGCAGGCCGCCACTTCGGCGAGCGCATTGCGCAAAGTGTTGAAGGTGTAGTCGCGCGTGCGACGGTGGCCGCGCGCGATGCGCAGCAATTCGGTGGCGCGCATGGTCAGCTCCGACGCCAGCGAACTGCGCATGATGGCGCGCCGGCCCTCGTAGGCCAGCTCCTCGAAGGGCCGGCGCTCGCCGCTGAAGCGCGACCAGATGCGATCGATGTGCGCTCGCGCGCCCGCATCCATCAGCACGCCGTTGACGAGATTGGCGAAGCGGTAGCCGGTGGTGCCGTGCAGCGCCCACGACTCGGGCACCTCTTCATGTGCGGCGGCGATCTTCTCGGCCACCACGTACAGCGGGCGTGCGGGGCGGCCGTTCGCATCGGATTCCGGCAGCGCGAGGCCCGCGCGGCGTGCGTAGCCCTGCTGCAGGCGCTCGAAGTACTGCGCCGGGTCGTGCAGGCCATCGGGGTGGTCGATGCGCAGGCCGTCGACAATGCCCGCCGCGGCAAGCTCCAGCGCAAAACCCTGCGTGGCCTCGAACACCGCCGGCTCTTCCATGCGCAAGGCGGCGAGATCGTTGATGTCGAAGAAGCGCCGGTAGTTGATCTCGTCGGCCGCCACGCGCCAGTAGGCGAGGCGGTAGGCCTGCGATTCATGCAGCGCATCGAGCGCATCGGCGTCGTTGAACCCGCCGACCGCCGCCTCGATGGCCAGCGTCACGCCATCGCCTTCGCTCTGCAGCGCGGCGAGTCTCGCCTTGAGCAGTTCCTTGTCGCGCGTGCGCTCGGCCACGGCCTGCGCATCGGCGGCATCGCGCGGCGGTAGGTGGCCGAAGGCGGATGCGAGGCTTTCGAGCGCATCGCGCGAGCCGCCTTCGCCGAGCTGCGCCGCGGCGCGCTGCAGCAGCGGCGCATAGCTGCGCGGGTCGAGCGGAAAACGATGCTCGAAGTAGCCCAGCGCGAAGCTGCCGCTCGGCGGCTCGAAGCGCAGCACGAGCTGGCCGGCGTCCAGCACCGCGCCGTAGTGCTCGCCGAGCACGGGCACCAGCACCTTGCCGTCGAGCTCGCGGTTGACGGGGTGCCAGTCGATGTCGAAGTGGCGCGCGTAGGCGGACGATTCGCCGTTCTCCAGCACGTCCATCCACCAGGCGTTGTCGGCGCCGAGCACGCCCATGTGGTTGGGCACCATGTCCAGCAGCAGGCCCATGCCGCGCTCGCGCGCCGCGGCGGCGAAGCGGTCGAAGCCCGCGCGCCCACCCAGCTCGGGGTTGATCTCGTCGTGCGCCACGATGTCGTAGCCGTGCGTGCTGCCCGGGCGCGCGCGCATCAGCGGCGAGCAGTAGACGTGGCTGATGCCCAGGCGCTGCAGGTAGGGCAGCACGCGAATCGCATCGTCGAAACCGAAGCCCTCATGGAACTGCAGCCGGTAGGTGGCACGCGGCACGATGGCCTCGGCGCGCGGCGCGTGCGTCTCTTGCAGCGGCGCGTGCGGGCGGACCTGCGCCAGAAGCGCGGCCAGCGACTGCACACGCGCATCGGCCGCAATCGCATCCACCGGCAGCGGCAGCTTCTGCCGCCAGTTGGGATGCTCGTTGGTCGTGCCCGGCATGTTGGGCTGCTCAGCCACGCCCAGCGCGTCTTCCAGCTGCAGCATCAGCACGCGCGAGGGCGTGGCAGCGAGGTAGGCATGCACCGCCTCCACCAGCTCGCGCGTGAGCGGCGTGGCGGCCGACGAGTCGGGATTCATGCCCTCGGGCAGCAGCCCTTCGCGCTGCAGCGCGAGCAGCAGGCGCACGCGCTCCTGCGCGCGGCCGGCGAGCTGTTCCTCGTACACCGCCGGGTCGGGAAAGAGCCCAAGCGACTGCCGCACCGCGAGGTCGCGTCCGGTCCACCAGCCCTGCAGCGTGGCGAGGTCGTGGGTGCTGATCGCCACCAGCGCCTCGCGCGGGTAGTCGGCGGGCGGCTTGAAGGCACCGCCTTCGGCGCGCTCGAAGTACAGCAGCCGGTACGACAGCACCTCGAAGCGCGCCAGCGCCGCGCGCATCTCGTCGGCCACGGTACCGAGGTCCTCGCCGATCACCATGCAGCGGTTGCGCTCGCTCTCCAGCGCGACGACGGCCAGCAGTTCCTCCAGTGGGTAGTGCACGTAGGCACCCTCGCGCGGGCTCTTGTCGGGGGGGATCCAGTACAGCCGCATCAGGCCCATCACGTGGTCGATGCGCAGCGCGCCGGCGTGGCGCATCGACGCACGCAGCGTCTCGATGAAGAAGGCGTAGCGATCGGTGCGCAGGCGGTCGGGCCGCAGCGGCGGCAGGCCCCAGCCCTGGCCCGCTGGGTTGAAGGCATCGGGCGGCGCGCCCACGCTCGCACCCTGCGCGTAGAGCGCGGCATGGCCCCAGGTGTCGGAGCCGGCGCGATCCACCGACACGGCAAGGTCGAGGTACAGGCCGACCGCCAGCCCACGGTCACGGCAGCGGCGGCTCAGGGCGGCGAGCTGTCGGTCGGCCTGCCACTGCAGGTACTCGAAGTACTCGATGCGTTCGATCTGCTCGGCCTGGAAACGGCGCACCGCGGGCGAGTTCGGATCGCGGCATGACTCGGGCCACACCGGCCAGCCCCACACCGAGGCATCGGCGGCATGGAACTGCGCCTGCAGCGCCTCGAAGGTGGCGTGCAGGCGCAGCGAGTCGCCGTGCTCGGCCTGGAAGCTGCGGAACTCCGTCGCGCGAGGGCTGTCGGCCGCGAGGTGCTGCTCGCGGAAGTGCGCGTAGAGCTGCTGCAGCAGTTCGTGCTTCGCGGCGGAGGCGCCAGGGTAGTCGACCAGCTCGGCCTTGCGCAGGCGGTCCAGCCGCTGCTGGAAGGCGGCCGAACGCACATGGCGCTGCGCGGTCTCGGATTCGCGGAAGTCGTCGATGGCCTCGACGTCGAGGTAGAGGGTGTTGAGCCACAGGCGGGACGACGGGCTGTAGGGGCTCACGTGCGCCGGGTTGTGCGCGAACAGCGCATGCAGGGGATTGAGTCCGACGATGCCGGCGCCACGCGTGGCCCATTGCTCGATCAGTGGTGCGAGGTCGCCGAAATCGCCGATGCCCCAGTTGCGCTCGGAGCGCAGGCTGTAGAGCTGGAGTGCGGGACCCCAGACGCGGCCTTCAGCTTGCAGGGCGGGCGGGCGCCAGCAGTGGGCGGGGGCGGTGATGAGGAGGGTGGCTTCTTCACCGTTCGTCCTGAGCCCATCTCCCGTTCGGCCTGAGCTTGTCGAAGGCCCGGTGGATGCCGAACCGGAGGGCTTCGACAAGCTCAGCTCCTTCGACGAGCTCAGGACCCGCGGGGGCTTCGACAAGCTCAGCTCCTTCGACGAGCTCAGGACCCGCGGGGGCTTCGACAAGCTCAGCCCGAACGGGTCTGGGGGGCCGTTCTCTTTCTCCGTTCGGCCTGAGCCTGTCGAAGGCCCTGTGGGCGCCACATCGCTGGGCTTCGACAGGCTCAGCTCCTTCGACGGGCTCAGGACCCGCGGGGGCTTCGACAGGCTCAGCCCGAACGGGGATTTTTGCGACGGGTCGGAAACGCTCAATGCGTGATAGCCAACCGGCAACGCCAGCTCGAACGCAAACCGCAGCGCCCGGTGCCGCACGCCCTCGATCTCCGCTGTCGCCACGAGAGCGCACCCGCCGAGGTCGATCTCGCCGACGTGCTCGCGCCCGCCCTCTTCCCGCACCGTCCAGCGCACACGCTCAACACGTTCCGGCAGCCGCAGCTCGACCTCCCACCGCGCAACACCCGCCGTGATCGCCGCCACGGGCGGCAGCGGCTCATGCCAGTCGCGTGCCTCCGCCGCCGCCAGCACTTCGGGCGTCGCCTCGCCAATGCCGAACTCGCGCAGCAGCACGCGCAGGCTCTCCGCAGGCATCTCGTGCCGCTGGCCGAACACATCGTGGTACGAGGTCGCGATGCCCACGCGCGCGCACAGCCGCGCCAGCGTGTCGTGCTCAGTGTGTTCAGCCATCCACCGCCTCCAGGCCCACCAGCACACCCCCGGGCAGGAGCTGCACCGCATCCGCGCCATGCGCATACACCGTCTGGCCGACGCTCGCCACGGCCGCGGCGGTGCCGCCGAAGTTGGCGACGACGCGCCAGGTCGAGCCATCGGCGAGTGCCCACTCGACGCGCAGCACGTCGCCCTCCACCCGATGCCGCCCGCCGCCGCGCTGCTGCGCGAGCCGAGGCGTCAGCCATACGTGACGAAGCGCAAGCAGGCGTTTGAACAGCGCCAGCCGTTCGCGGTGGCCCGGCGCATCTCGCTCCTCCCAATGCAGCTTGCTGGCGGTGAAGCTGCTCACCGCGTTCGGATCGGGAATGCGCGCGCGCGCGGCCCCGTCGGCGAAGAGCGCGAAACGCTTGAACTCCTCGCGCCGGCCGGTGGACACGGCCTCGGCCAGCTCCGGTCCGAAATCGCAGAAGTAGAGGAAGGGCGTGGACGCTGCGAACTCCTCGCCCATGAACAGCATGGGCACGTGCGGTGAAAGCAGCAGGCAGGCATACACCGCCTCCAGCGTGGCCGGGTCGCAGGACGCGAGCCCGTGCAGCCGCTCGCCGAAGGCACGGTTGCCGATCTGGTCGTGGTTCTGCACGAAGGAGACGAAGGCGGCGCCCGGCAGGTGGGCGCTGGGCTCGCCGCGAGGCTCGGCGCGCAGCGGCGACAGCTCGCCCTGGTAGACGAAGCCCTCGGCCAGCGCGCGCCCGAACTGCGCCAGCGGCACCTCGGCGTAGTCGGCGTAGTAGCCGTCGCACTCGCCGCTCACCAGCACGTGCGCCGCGTGGTGCAGGTCGTCGTTCCACTGCGCGTCGGCGCAGAACGGCGTGCCCAGCGGGTCGCGTTCGAGGTGGCGCGCTTCGTTGGCATCGTTCTCGAGTACCAGGTGCACGTGGCGCTGCTTCCCCGGCCCGTCGCGCAGCGCGCGGCCGATCTCGCAGGCGATGTGCGGCGAGCCGTCGTCGCAGATGGCATGCACGGCATCGAGGCGCAGGCCGTCGAAGTGGAACTCCTCCACCCAATACAGCGCGTTGTGAATGAAGAAGTCGCGCACGGTACGGCTGTGATCGCCGTCGAAGTTGATGGCGACGCCCCAGGGCGTCTGGTGTGCCGGGTTGAAGAAGCTCGGGCAGTAAGCGTGCAGGTAGTTGCCTTCGGGGCCGAAGTGGTTGTAGACCACGTCGAGCAGCACCATCAGGCCGTGGCCGTGCGCCGCATCGATGAACTGCTTGAGTTCCGCCGGCGTGCCGTAGCCGGCATGGGGCGCAAAGGGCAGCACGCCGTCGTAGCCCCAGCCGCGCTTGCCCGGAAAGTCGGCCAGCGGCATGAGTTCGACGGCCGTGATGCCTAAAGCGGCGAGTTCGCCGAGATGGCGGGCCGCGGCGAGGTAGCTGCCTTCGGGGGTGAAGGTGCCGACGTGGAGTTCGTACACCACCGCCTCATGCCAGGGTCGGCCTTGCCATGTGGCGTCCTGCCACGCATGCGCGGCAGGGTCGGTGACGGCACTGGCACCGTGCACGTCGTCGGGGTTCCAGCGCGAGGCCGGATCGGGCACGGCCAGTCCCTCGCGCATGATGAAGCGGTAGCGCGTGCCGGCGCCGGCGGTGGGCTCGATGCGCTCGTGCCAACCGCCCGGCTGCGGCTGCATGGCGAGGCGGCGCGCGGTGGCGCCTTCGTCCAGTTCGAGCTGCACGTGATCGCAGTCGGGCGCCCAGAGGCGAAAGCGCACGCCGCCGCTGGTCAGCAGGGTGGCGCCGAAGGGCATGTCGTGGGTCATGGGGTACTGCTCTGAATGGTTTGCGCGCGTGCCGCGCGGCCCTCACCCCAGCCCTCTCCCAGAAGGAGAGGGAGGAATGCAGGCCGTGCCTCGCACGTATGGCTCCCTCTCCCGCTTGCGGCGAGGTGGAGGCGGAAAAGTCATCCGTGCCTGCGCACGGATGACCCGCCGAAACCGGCGCGGCTTGCAAGCCGCGCCGTGGGAGGTTGGGGTGAGGGTCGCCGCATCAACGCTCACGGCTTCACCATCGGCCGCGTCAGCACCGCCAGCGACCGCCCCTGCAGCGCATAACTGTCGCCCGCCGCGTAGCGCCGCGGCGGCAGCGTGTCGTCGGGTTCGGCGGTGTCGACGAGGCCGCGCCACGCCTCACCCTCGATCGAGGGCATGGTGAAGGCCACCTCGTTCTCGCCGGCGTTGAAGAGCACGAGGAAATCGTCGTCCTCGATCGGGCGCCCGTGCTTGCCCACGTCGTCGATGGCCGCGCCCGAGAGATACATGCCGAGGCAACGCGCGAACTCGTGCTCCCACTCCTCGCTGCTCATCTCCTCGCCCGCAGGCTTGAGCCACAGCACGTCTTTCATCTCGCCGCCGTAGAGCGGGCGGCCGGCGAAGAAGTCGCGCCGGCGAAAGGTCGGGTGCGCGCGGCGCAGCGCCATCATCTTCTGCGCGAACGCGAGCAGCGCGTCGCGCTCGGGTGTCTTGCCCCAGTCGAGCCAGCTGATCTCGTTGTCCTGGCAGTAGGCGTTGTTGTTGCCCTGCTGGCTGCGGCTCATCTCATCGCCGGCCACGAGCATCGGCACGCCCTGAGACAGCAGCAATGTGGCGATGAAATTGCGCTTCTGGCGCTCGCGCAGCGCGTTGATCTGCGCATCGTCGGTCGGCCCTTCGGCGCCGCAGTTCCACGAGCGGTTGTGGTCGTGGCCGTCGCGGTTGTCTTCGCCATTCGCCTCGTTGTGCTTGTCGTTGTAGGAGACGAGGTCGTGCAACGTGAAGCCGTCGTGCGCGGTGATGAAGTTGATGCTGGCGTGCGGCTTCTTGCCCGAGCGGCCGTACAGGTCGGACGAGCCGGTGAGGCGCCGCGCGAACTCGCCGATCAGGCCGCCGTCGCCCTTCCAGTAGGCGCGCATGCCGTCGCGATAGCGGTCGTTCCATTCGGCCCAGCCGGGCGGGAAGTTGCCGACCTGGTAGCCGCCGTGGCCCAGATCCCAGGGCTCGGCGATGAGCTTCACGCGGTTGAGCACCGGGTCCTGTCGGATCACGTCGAAGAAGCCGCCCAGGTGCTGCACCTCGCCGCTCTCGCGCGCGAGCGCCGAGGCGAGATCGAAGCGAAAGCCGTCGACATGCATCTCCTCGACCCAGTAGCGCAGCGAGTCGAACACCATCTGCAGCGGGATCGGGTGCTCGAGGTCGACGGTGTTGCCGCAGCCGGTGTAGTCGGCGTAGTAGCGCGGGTCGTCGGCCAGCTTGTAGTAGGTGGCGTTGTCGATGCCGCGCAGCGAGAGCGTGGGGCCGAGTTCGCTGCCTTCGCAGGTGTGGTTGTAGACCACGTCGATGATGACCTCGATGCCCGCCGAGTGCAGCGTCTTCACCATGGTCTTGAACTCCTTCACCTTCTCGGAGACGCTGTAGCGCATCTCCGGCGCGAAGAAGCCGAGCGTGTTGTAGCCCCAGTAGTTCTGCAGCCCCTTCTCGGCGAGGTAGCGGTCATTGACGTAGCTGTGCACCGGCATCAGCTCCACCGTGGTGACGCCCAGGCGCTTGAGGTGGCTGATGACGGGCGCGGTGGCGAGCGCGGCATAGGTGCCGCGCATCGGCTCGGGCACCTCGGGGTGGCGCATGGTGAAGCCGCGCACGTGCAGTTCGTAGATCACCATGTCGTGCCAGGGCACGTCGGGCCGGCGGTCGTCGCCCCAGGTGAACGCGCGCTCGAGCACGCGGCACTTGGGGATGAAGTCGGCGCTCTGGCGGCGGTCGAACGACAGGTCGCCCTTCTTGTGGCCGATGGTGTAGCCGTAGAGCGCGTCGTTCCAGCGCAGCTTGCCGACGAAGTCCTTCGCGTAGGGGTCGATCAGCAGCTTGTGGTGGTTGAAGCGGTGGCCTTCTTCGGGCTTGTACGGCCCGTGCACGTAGTAGCCGTAGGCGAGGCCCGGGCGCGCCTCGGGCAGGTAGCAATGCCACACGTGGTCGGTGCATTCGCGCAGCGCGATGCGCTGGCGCTCGCGCCGCCCGCTCGGATCGAAGATCGCGAGTTCCACCTTGGTGGCGTGCTCCGAGAACAGCGCGAAGTTCACGCCCTCGCCGTCCCAGTTGGCGCCGCGCGGATAGGGCCGCCCCGGCCACACCGCCGTGATTGGAGTCTCTCGGCTCATGCCGCAGCACCTCTCACTCGCAGGCAACTACGCATCGTCGTCACTCCTGCGCTTGATCGTCGGCCACCAGCGCTCCAGCCGCGCCGCCGCCCATTCGCGCCCGCCGAGGCCGAAGGCCAGCGCCACGGCGAACACCAGGCCGCCGAGGATGATGAGGAAGGAGTGCCGAACGATCGCCCCGCCGATGTCCATCTGGTCGAGCGCGATCATCAGCACGAAGGCGAGGATGGCGTACTGCGCCAGGCGCCCGAGCAGATCGCCGTCCTGCAGGCCGGCGCCGCGGCAGTAGGTGATGACGGCGTTGCCGACGAAGCGCGCGAAGTAGGTGCCGAAGGCGAGGATGAGCAGCGCCACGATGATTTTCGGCACGAACAGCATCGCGCGACCGAGCAGCTCGGTGACGGCCGTGAGCCCGAGGCCGTTGAAGGCGACGATCAGCGCCGCAAGAATCACCACCCAGTACACCAGCAGGCCGAAGAGATCGGTCGTGTCGATGTCGGTGCCTCCCTTCTGCAGGAAGCCGTCCATGCCCGAGCGGCGCGTGACGATGTGGAAGTTGATCGCACGCAGCGCCTTCACCACCGCGAAGCGCGCCGCCTTCGCGAGCAGAAAGCCGGCGACGAGCACCAGGAGCGCAAGGCCCAGCCGCGGCAGAAACACCCCGAGCTGCACCAAGAAGGCCCGCACGGGTTCGAGCAGGACGTCGACCTGTTCCATCTGAAACTCCAATCCGGTGATGCGTGCCGTCAGCCCACGACGCCGAGAATTCCCTGCAACGGGATGCGAACCCAGTCGGGTCGATTCTTCAACTCGTAGCGCAGCTCGTACAGCGCCTTTTCCAGCTCGAACAGGCCGAGCAGCCCGCGCCCGGGTTCCAGCGCGCCGGCCAGCGGCGTGCCCTTCGCCCGGTCGGCATAGCCTTGCAGGAAGGCATCGCGCGACTGCTGCGCCCACTCGCGCGCCAGCGGCGCAAGCGCCGCCCATTCGTCGGCGGTGGTCGCCACGTCGCGCAGCGCGTCGAGCGCGGCGTAGTCGAAGGAACGCAGCATGCCCGCCACGTCGCGCAGCGGCGAACGCTTGGCGCGCCGCTCCTCGAAGCTGCGCCCGGGTTCGCCCTCGAAATCGGTGATGACGAAATCATTCCTCGCGAGCAACACCTGCGCGAGGTGGTAGTCGCCGTGGGTGCGGATGCGCCAGCCGCTCGCTCCACCCGGGCCACCCGCCTCGCGCCCGAGTTCCTGGATGCGCTGCTCGATGCGCGCACGCGCGGCGAGCACCGCGTGCGCCTCGTCACCGGCCGGGCCGGCAATCGGTCCGGCATGCGCCGCCAGTTCGTTCAGCACCGTGCGCGCGGCGTCGGCGGCGCGCTGCACGTCGGCCGCCACTTCCTCCGCTGTCATCGGCTCCGGGTCGAACGCCGGGTTGCCGCTGCGCTGCGCGAGCGCCAAGTGCAGCTCGGCCGTGCGCACGCCCAGCGTGCGGATGAGCGCCAGGTGCGCGCCGTGCACGTCGGCCGGCAGCGGCTCGGTGCTGGTGCGGCGCAGTTCGAGGAAGCGCTCGAGGTGATCGGTGGCGTAGCTCCAGCCGTCACCCTGGTTGGGCACGTAGCCCTGCACGATGGCGAGGGTGATGGCGGCGCCGTCGTTCAGCGCGTACTCCACGACGCCGGCCACCGGCACGCAGTTCGGGAAGTGCGCCGTCTCGGTGAGGAAGCGGCCGACCTCGTACTCCGGATTCACGCCGCTGCGCAGGCGGCGGTAGCCCTTGAGGAACACCCGGTCGCCGAGCGAGACGATGGTGTTGCTGCTCTGCGCGTTGGGCTTGCTCACCTCCAGCGTGGCGATGTCGGCATCGACGATGGACGCGAACGAGGCCGTGGGGCGGAACTCCAGCCGGCCGCGCTCGGTCGGCACCTGCGTGCCCGCGGCGATGGCCGCGATCACCGCGCGGCAGAAGCCGTCATCGCGCCAGGCGTCGCCCATCACGCCCACGCTCGACTGCTGGCGAATGCGCGCAACCGTCGAGGCGGCCACGGCGCGCAGGCGGTCCTCGTCCTCGCCCCCGTTCTCATCCTCCCACGCCATCGCCAGCGGCACGAACCAGCTCGAGGCCTCGCCCGCGCTGTCGATCTCGACCAGCGGCAGCAGCCAGTTGCTGCGGCCCTGCTCCCACACCGCGTGATCGACGATGCGCGCGCGCTTGATGGCCACGTCTTTCGCGCCGTACCAGCGCTGGGTCTCCATGTAGCGCGGCAGGGTGTCGAGCTCGAACTGCGTGCGTGTTTTCACTGCCATGCCGATGCGCCATGGCACCACGTGCTCGCGGAAGAAGCTCAGCCAGCCGTCGAACAGCACGACCACCGGGCGGTCGTCCTGCGGCTGCACCTCCGTGTGCCAGCTCGGCACGCCCACGTCGCTCGCAAGGCGGAACCAGTAGAAACCGTGCGCGGCGATCGTCAGCAGGTACGGCAGGTCGCCGATCGGCGGGAAGGCCGTGCGCCCCAGCACCTCCACCGGCACGCGGCCCTTGAAGAACGACAGGTCCAGCTCCACCGGCTGCGCCGAGCGGCTGAGGTTGAAGACGCACAGCACGGCCTCGTCGTCCAGCACGCGCAGATAGGCGAGGATCTTGCGGTTGCCCGGCCGCAGGAACAGCAGCTCGCCGCGGCCGAAGGCCTGGCTGCTCTGGCGCACCGCCAGCATGCGCCGCATCCACGCCAGCAGCGAGGACGGGTCGCGCATCTGCGACTCCACGTTCACCGCCTGGTAGCCGTAGATCGCATCCATGATGGGCGGCAGGTACAGCCGCTGCGGATCGGCGCGCGAGAAGCCGGCGTTGCGGTCGGGGCTCCACTGCATGGGCGTGCGCACGCCGTTGCGGTCGCCGATGAAGACGTTGTCGCCCATGCCCAGCTCGTCGCCGTAGTAGACGATGGGCGAGCCGCGCATCGACAGCAGCAGCGCGTTCATCAGCTTGATGCGGTCGATGTCGTTGTCCATCAGCGGCGCGAGCCGCCGGCGGATGCCGAGGTTGATGCGCGCACGCGGGTCGGCCGCATACGTGCTGTACATGTAGTCGCGCTCCTTGCTCGTCACCATCTCGAGCGTGAGCTCGTCATGGTTGCGCAGAAAGATGGCCCACTGGCAGCTTTCCGGGATGTCCGGCGTCTGCGCCATGATTTCCGTCACCGGGAATCGGTCTTCCTGCGCGATGGCCATGTACATGCGCGGCATCAGCGGAAAGTGGTAGCAGGCGTGGCATTCGTCGCCCTCGCCGAAGTAGTCGCGCACGTCTTCGGGCCACTGGTTGGCCTCGGCCAGCAGGAAGCGGTTCTTGTAGCTCGCGTCGATGGCGGCACGCAGTTGCTTGATGATGGCGTGCGTCTCGGGCAGGTTCTCGTTGTTGGTGCCTTCGCGCTCCACGAGATACGGAATCGCGTCGAGCCGAAAGCCGTCGACCCCCATGTCGAGCCAGAAGCGCATCGTCTTGAAGATGGCTTCCAGCACCAGCGGGTTGTCGAAGTTGAGGTCGGGCTGGTGGCTGAAGAAGCGGTGCCAGAAGTAGGCCTTGGCCACCGGGTCCCAGGTCCAGTTCGAGGTCTCGGTGTCGGTGAAGATGATGCGCGTGCGCGTGTACTTGTCTTCCGTGTCGCTCCACACGTAGAAGTCGCGCTCGGGCGAGCCGGGCGGTGCGCGACGCGCGCGCTGGAACCATGGGTGCTGGTCGGAGGTGTGGTTGATCACCAGCTCGGTGATGACGCGCAGGTCGCGCTTGTGCGCCTCGGCCAGCATCAGCTTGAAGTCGTCGAGCGTGCCGTACTGCGGATGCACGTCTTCGTACTCGCTGATGTCGTAGCCGTCGTCCTTCAGCGGCGACGGATAGAAGGGCATCAGCCAGATGGTGTTGACGCCCAGATCCTTCACGTAGTCGAGCTTCTGGGCCACGCCCTGGAAGTCGCCCACGCCGTCGTCGTTGGTGTCGAAGAAGGCCTTGACGTTGAGCTGATAGATGACCGCATCCTTGAACCACAAGGCTTCGTCGGTGGGCGTGGTGGCGCCCTGCTCGGCTTCTTCCAGGTGCGGTGTGCGTGGGGCGTTCATCGGCTCGACCCTAGACGAAATAGTCGAAGTCCTGCTCGCTGCGCGCACGCGCACGAACGAGGAAGACGTGGCCCGGCGCGTGCGCGGGGTCGAGGAGGACGAAGTTGCGGCCCGCCTGCCAGGTGAAGTGCTGGCCGCCCAGCAGGTCGTGCACGTGGAACGGCGCGCCCGGCTCCAGGCCAAGGGCGGCGGTGTCGACGTCGACCCAGCCCGACTGCGGGTTCACCGGATCGAGATTGACCACGCAGAAGATGGCCTCGTCACCGCTGCGCTTGGCGTAGGCGATGAGCTGGTCGTTGTCGGTCGCGTGAAAGTGCAGGCTCTCGTTGGCGTGCAGCGCCGGGTGCTCGCGGCGGATGGCGTTCACCCGCGCGATGAAGGGCGCGAGGCTGTCGGCACGATCGAGGTCCCACACGCGGCGCTGGTACTTCTCGGAGTCGAGGTATTCCTCGCTGCCGGCGCTGCGCGGGGCGTTCTCCATCAACTCGTAGGCCGGGCCGTAGATGCCGTAGCTCGCCGACAACGTGGCCGCGAGCAACAGGCGCGCCGCAAAGGTGGGGCGGCCGCCGCCGTGCAGGTGCTCGTTCAGGATGTCGGGTGTGTTGGGCCATACATTGGGGCGAAAGTACTCGCGCCCCGGGCCTTGAGACAGCTCGGTGAAGTAGTCGATCAGTTCCTGCTTGGTATTGCGCCAGGTGAAGTAGGTGTAGGACTGCGAGTAGCCGAGCTTGGCGAGCCGGTGCATCACCTTCGGCCGGGTGAAGGCCTCGGCGAGGAACAGCACCTCGGGATGGCTGCGCTTGATCTCGCCGATCACCCACTCCCAGAACGGGAAGGCCTTGGTGTGCGGGTTGTCCACACGAAAGATCGCCACACCCTCGCCGATCCAATGCTCGAACACGCTTTTGAGTTCTTCCCACAGCGCGCGCCAGTCTTGGGTCTCGAAGTCGAAGGGGTAGATGTCCTGGTACTTCTTGGGCGGGTTCTCGGCGTACTGCACCGTGCCGTCGGGCCGCCAGCGGAACCACTGCGGATGCTCCTTCACGTACGGGTGGTCGGGCGCGCATTGGAAGGCGATGTCGAGTGCGACTTCGAGGCCGTGCTCGCGCGCCTTGGATACGAGGCGGCGGAAGTCCTCGGCCGTGCCGAGTTCCGGCAGGATGCTCTTGTGCCCGCCCTCCTTCGCGCCGATGGCCCACGGGCTGCCCACGTCGTCCGCTTCGGCCACGAGCGCGTTGTTGCGGCCCTTGCGCTTCTCGCGCCCGACGGGGTGGATGGGCGGGAAGTACAGCACGTCGAAGCCCATCTCCGCCACGTAGGGCAGGCGCGCCTCCACGTCGGCGAAGGTGCCGTGCCGCTTCTCGTCGGGCGAGGCCGAGCGCGGGAAGAGTTCGTACCAGGTGGAAAAGCGCGCCTTGGGACGATCGGCCCACAGCGGCAGTTCGACAGGGTACGAGGTGGCGAACGAACGGTCGGGGTAGCGATCGGCCAGCGCCAGCAGGGCGTCATCGAGCGCGATGGCTTTCAGCGCCTGCGCATCACTCTTCGCGTCGTCACCGCCCTTGCGCAGCTTCGACGCCCATTCCTTCAGCGCCTTCTGGTCCGCGCCCTTGGTGCGCGCGGCGCAAGCGTCCAGCAGTTCGGCGCCGACGCGCGCGGCGATGCGGATGTCGTCGGCTTCGACGCGGCGCTCCAGCTCATGCCGCCAGGAGTGCAGGTGATCGACCCAGGCCACGACCGTGTAGACATACGGTCCCGGTTCGGGCGGCGTGAAACTCGCGTGCCATTCGTCATTGACGTCCAGCACCATCTCCACTTCCTGCATCGCGGCCTCGCGTTCGGCGCGCCAGCGCAACATCACGCGCAGCCGGTCGTGGCCGTCGGTGAGGCAGTTGGCCTGCACCGCGAAGGGTTCGCCGGCAATGCGCTTGACGGCGAAGCGCCCGCCGTCCACCGACGGGATCACCGCATCGATGACGGCGCGCAGGCGGCCGTCGCCCATCTGCAGGGCGGTCTGGCCGGTGCGGGCCGATTTGCTTCGTTGGATTTGAGCCATCGGTGTCGTCATGCGCCGGGTTCTCCCTCTCCCCCTCCGGGGGAGAGGGTTGGGGTGAGGGGGCGTAGGCGAATCTCGGTGCTTCGATGAGGCGCCTGCCGTCGCGCGCCACCCTCACCCCCACCTCCCACGGCACGGCTTGCAAGCCGTGCCGGCTGCGGCGGGGCATCCGTGCGCAGGCACGGATGCCTTGTCCGCCTTCGCCTCACCGCAAGCGGGAGAGGGAGCAATGCGGAATACCCCGCACTCACCAACCGCCAGCACCTACCCATTCGCTTCATGCCTCAGAACAAGCACCGACAGCGGCGGCAAGGTCAGCCGCAGTGAATGCGGCCGGCCGTGCGCCGGCAGCGGCGCGGTGTCGACGCCACCGAGATTCCCCCAGCCCGCGCCGCCGTAATCGTGGCTGTCGGTGTTGAGCCGCTCACGCCAGTGGCCGGCATGCGGCACGCCGGCCAGCACGTTCATCCGCGGCAGCGGCGTGAGGTTGCAGGCCACCAGCAGCGGCACCGCGCCGGGTGCCTTGCGGATGAAGAGCAGCACGCTGTGATCGGCGTTGTGGCTGTCGACCCACTCGAAGCCCTCGTGCGAGAAGTCGAGCAGGTGCAGCGCGGGCTCGGCACGGTAGACGCGATTCAGCTGCTCCACCAGCCGCTGCACGCCCTGGTGCGCGGGCTGAGCCGCTTCATGCCATTCGAGCTCGCCCTCGTGTGTCCATTCGCGGCGCTGGCCGAACTCGCCGCCCATGAACAGCAGTTTCTTGCCGGGGTGCATCCACATCATCGCAAGCAGCGCGCGCAGGTTGGCGAATTTCTGCCATTCGTCGCCGGGCATGCGGCCGAGCAATGAGCCCTTGCCGTACACCACCTCGTCGTGCGAGAGCGGCAGCACGAAGTTCTCGTTGAAGGCGTAGACCAGCGAGAAGGTCAGCTGCCCGTGGTGGTGCTTGCGGTGCACCGGGTCCTGCTTCATGTAGGCCAGCGTGTCGTGCATCCAGCCCATGTTCCATTTCATGCCGAAGCCGAGCCCGCCCATCGTCGTCGGACGCGAGACCATGGGCCAGGCGGTCGACTCTTCGGCGATGGTCACCACGTCGGGGTGCTCGCGGTACACGGCTTCGTTGAGCGTGCGCAGGAAGTCGACCGCTTCCAGGTTCTCGCGGCCGCCGTGGCGATTGGGAATCCACTCGCCGTGCTTGCGGGCGTAGTCGAGATACAGCATCGAAGCCACCGCATCCACACGCAGGCCGTCGAGGTGATAGGTCTCAAGCCAGAACAGCGCCGATGAAATGAGGAAGCTGCGCACCTCGGCCCGTCCGTAGTTGAAGATGCTCGAACTCCACTCGGGGTGAAAACCTTGCCGGGGATCGGCATGCTCGTAGAGGTGCGTGCCGTCGAAGAACTGCAGGCCGTGTTCGTCGGTCGGAAAGTGTGAGGGCACCCAGTCGAGGATCACGCCGATGCCTTCGGCATGCAGGTGGTCGACGAAGTGCATGAAATCCTGCGGCGTGCCGTAGCGCGCGGTGGGCGCGAAGTAGCCGGTGGTCTGGTAGCCCCAGGAACCGTAGAACGGATGCTCGGTGACGGGCATCAGCTCCACGTGCGTGAATCCCAGGCGCTTCACGTAGGCGGCGAGGCGCTGCGCGAGTTCACGCCAGCCGAGGAATCGGCCGCCGTCGCGTTGCCACGAACCGGGGTGGAACTCGTAGACCGACATCGGCGCATCGAGCGCGTTGCGTGCCGCCCGTGTGCGCATCCATTCGGCGTCGCTCCAGTCGTAGGCCAGTGACCACACGCGCGAACCGGTGGCGGGCGGCAGTTCGGCATACACGGCCAGCGGGTCGGCCTTGTCGACGACATGGCGGCCGTCGCGGCTCTCGATGCGGTACTTGTAGACCTGCCCGTCGCGTGCTTGCGCCACGCGGCCCTCCCACACGCCGGTGTCATCGGCGCGCGGACGCATCACATCGGCGCCGGCGTCCCAGCCGTTCCATTCGCCGATCACCGACACCGCACGTGCGTTCGGCGCCCACACCGCAAAGCTTGCGCCTTCGCCTACCGCATCGCGTTGGCAGCCGAGCTTGCGGTAAAGCTTGGTGTGGGTGCCTTCGCGGAAGAAGTGGCTGTCCTGCTCGGTGAACACCCTGCGTCGCCTCCGTGGTTGCGTGAGGTGCAGCCTAACGCCGTTCGCGGCGTCGTTCTGCAACTCGCCGTACGTTTCGACGGCGCACTGGGGCCAGCAAACGATGTTCCTACGGGAGATGGCGCAGGCGGGACGACCCTCACCCCAGCCTCCCACGGCACGGCTTGCAAGCCGTGCCGGCTACGGCGGGACATCCGTGCGCAGGCACGGATGTCGATTCCCGCCTTCGCCTCACCGCCAGCGGGAGAGGGTGCAAAACGGGCTGTGTTGCTCCCTCTCCACCGCAGGGGGAGAGGGTGGGGGTGAGGGAGCCGATGCGCGAACCTGAATCCTCTACCCCGCCACCGGCCTCCACTGCTGCAGACACCGCCGCAACTGCGCAATGCCGAAGGGCTTGGAAAGAAACTCGTCCATGCCTGCGGCCATGCACGCATCCTTCTCGGCGATCTCCGAATTCGCGGTCATCGCCACCACCGGCAGCCGCGGCCCGCCGCGCGCGGCTTCGGCGCTGCGCCAGGCGCGCGTGGCGCTCAAGCCGTCCATGCCGGGCATCTGCACGTCCATCAGCACGATGTCGAAACCGCCGTCGCGCAGGCGTTCCAGCCCTTCCGCGCCATCGTTGGCGATGGTGCAGCTCACACCCAGTTCCGCCAGCATGGCCTGTACCACCATCTGGTTCACCGGGTTGTCCTCGACCACCAGCACGCTCATTGCGCCGGGCGGCAGTTCGTCCAGCGCCGCGGGCTGGGTGATGGCCGCATCGCCATGCTGATCGGCGGCCTCGAGCGCGCTGCGCAAGGTGCGCCGGCGCGCGGGCTTGTAGAGCAGCACCGCGCCATCGGGCACGCCCACCATCGCATCGGAGCCGAGTGGCGTGAGGATGGCCACATGCCGCCGCAGCGCATGCTGGTCGGCCACCCAGCCTTGCGGGTCCTTCATCGCGAACAGCAGCGGCGCATCGACCACGAGCAGGCGGCTGTGCGCCAGCTCACCGTCTTCGGGCAGCGTGTCGCATACGGTCGGCTTGATCCCGATCTCCGTGAAGAGCGACATCAGGTGCCGCCGCAGCCCGGCATTGCCCGCGGCCACCACCACGTCGGGCCGCGCGATCGGGGCCGGCGCACGCTCGGCTTCCGGGTCGGGCAGCACCGTCAGGGGCAGGCGCAGCGTGAAGGTGCTGCCGCGGCCGGGCTCGCTGTCGACGGTGATCTCGCCGTCCATCAGCCGTGCCAGCTCCTGGCTGATGACGAGGCCCAGCCCCGTGCCGCCGTAGCGGCGGCTCACCGACTGGTCCGCCTGCGTGAAGGCGCGAAACAGGCGCGACAGCGTCTCGGGCGCGATGCCAGGGCCGGTGTCGGCCACCTCCACGCACATCCAGCGCTGGCCGGCGGGCAGCACGTTGCGCGCGTCTGCCGGCGCAAGCGACAGGTGGATGTGCACGCCGCCCGACTCGGTGAACTTCACCGCGTTGGACACCAGGTTGTTCACCACCTGGCGGATGCGCGTGGCGTCGCCGACCACGGTCTTGGGCACGTCGGGGGCGCAGCTCGACGACAGCTCCAGCCCCTTGTTGAAGGCCTGCACCGCGAACAGCTCGTTGGACTCGAACACCAGACCGCGCAGGAACAGCGGCTGCGATTCGAGATCAACCTTTCCGGCTTCGAGCTTGGCGAAATCGAGCACGTCGTTCACCAGCGCGAGCAGCGCCTGCGCACTCTGCTCCTGCAGCGCCTGGAGCTGCACGCGCTGCGAATCGGTGATCTTGGCCGAGCGCAGCAGCTCGGCGGCGCCGATCACGCCGTTGAGCGGCGTGCGGATCTCGTGGCTCATGTTGGCGAGAAAGCGCGTTTTGGCGGTGGCCGCCTCCATCGCCTTCTCGCGCGCGGCATCGAGCGCAGCCGCGCTGGTGATGCGCCGGTGCACCACAGTGGCCAACAGCACCACCGCCAGCAGCTCGGACAGCAACACCGAGGCGATGTGGCTTTCGCGCGTCACGCTGCGGTCGGGCGAGATGCCCAGCGTCTCGATCGGCGGGCCGAAGAAGAGCATGCAGGTCACGCCCATGAAGGCCGTGATCGACAGCAGCGCCATCTTGTTGAAGCCGCCGCCGGCGAACACGAAAGGCAGGATGGCGAGCCACCAGCCGGCGGCCGGAATCATCTCGCCCTGGCGCAGCGTGACCCACGACAGCGCGACCAGCGTGGGCGCGCCCAGCACGACCATCGGCCACTGCGCGTCGCCGCGATGCATGGCCCACAGCCAGCACGTCAGCGCCAGCAGCGCACTCGCGAAGTTCAGCCCTGCCAGCACCGGCAGACCCTCCTGCCACAGCCGAATCAGCCCGAAACTCAAGCTCGGCGCGAACACAAAGGCCGCCAGCAGCGAGAAGAAGCCCATCTGCGTGTGCCGCTCGAGTTCGGCCGACGTGAGCAGTCCGCCTTCGGGCGGCGCGAAGATGTCGGCGATGCGCCGTTTGATCAGGGCGAAAGTCAAACGCTTTCCTCCGGCCAGACGTGGCTGCACACGATACGACAGGCAAGCGCGCACTTTGCGCGATATCGCGACAGCCGGCGGGAACAGGGCGACACATGCGAATTCGAGCGCAAGCGCCGGAGTGCCGCGGCGCGAGGCGCACACTAGATTGGAGGCATCCTGATTGAAAGGGAATGCCGTGAACATGACCACCCGAGACGAACACCTTGCCGCCGCCACCGCGAGCGACCCGCGCTGGGCCGCCGTGGCCGCGCGCGACGCCAGCGCCGATGGCCGCTTCTTCTACGCCGTGCGCACGACCGGCGTGTACTGCCGGCCGTCGTGCGCGGCACGGCCGGCGCGGCCCGAGAACGTGCAATTCCACGACACCGCTGCTGATGCGCAGCGCGCGGGCTTTCGCCCCTGCAAGCGCTGCCGGCCCGACGAAGCGCCGCTCGCCGAACAGCAGGCGGCGCGCATCGCCGCGCTGTGCCGCTTCATCGAGCAGGCAGAGCAGGAACCCACGCTCGACGAACTGGCGCAGCGCGCGGGCTTCAGCGCCTGGCACCTGCACCGCCTGTTCAAGCGCGTGACGGGGCTCACGCCCAAGGCCTACGCCGCAGCGCACCGCGCGCAGCGTGTGCGCCGCGGGCTGGACGGGGCCGAGAGCGTCACCGAGGCGATCTACGACGCCGGCTACAACTCCAACGGCCGCTTCTACGAGGAGTCGAACCAGGTGCTCGGCATGACGCCCACAGCCTGGCGCCGCGGCGGCAGCGACATGCAGATCCGCTTCGCCATCGGCCAGTGCTCGCTCGGCGCCATCCTCGTGGCGCACAGCGGGCGCGGGGTGTGCGCCATCCTGATCGGCGACGACCCGCAGGCGCTGGTGCAGGACCTGCAGGACCGCTTCGCGCAGGCGCAACTCATCGGCGGCGACACCGAGTTCGAGCGGCTGGTGGCGCAGGTGGTCGGCTTCGTCGAGGCGCCGCGCCTCGGCCTCGACCTGCCGCTGGACGTGCGCGGCACTGCCTTCCAGCAGCGCGTGTGGCAGGCGCTGCGCGAGATTCCGGCGGGCCGCACGGCGAGCTACGGCGAGATCGCCCAGCGCATCGGCGCGCCGGGTTCGGTGCGCGCGGTGGCGCAGGCCTGCGGCGCGAATGCGCTGGCGGTGGCCATCCCCTGCCATCGCGTGGTGCGCCACGACGGCGCGCTGTCGGGCTATCGCTGGGGCGTGGAGCGCAAGCGCGCGCTGCTCGAACGCGAGGCGGTGGACGCATGAACGCACGTGATGCCGTGGCGAGCGGAACTGATCCGCGCGCCGATGCGATCGACTGGCCGCGGGTGGCGGGCGAACTCGACGCGGAGGGCCACGCGGTGATCGAGCGCCTGCTCGCGCCGCATGAATGCGAGGCGCTGGCGGCGCTGTACCCGCAGGACGAACTGTTCCGCAGCCGCGTGGTGATGGCGCGGCACGGCTTCGGCCGCGGCGAGTACAAGTACCTGCGCTATCCGCTGCCCGACCTTGTCGCGTCGATGCGCCGCGCGCTGTATCCGCATCTGTCCGGCATTGCCAACCGCTGGCACGAAGCAATGGGGCTTGAAGCGCGCTTTCCGGCAACGCACGCCGAGTTCATCGAACGCTGCCATGCCGCCGGACAGACGCGGCCGACGCCGCTGCTGCTGCAGTACGGACGCGGCGACTACAACTGCCTGCACCAGGACCTCTACGGCGAGCACGTGTTTCCGCTGCAGGTGGTGATCCTGCTGTCCGAACCTGGGCACGACTTCACCGGTGGCGAATTCGTGATGACCGAGCAGCGCCCGCGCATGCAGTCGCGCCCGATGGTGCTGCCGCTGCGTCAGGGCGACGCGGCGGTGATCGCGGTGCACCAGCGGCCGGTGCAGGGCACGCGGGGCGCGTATCGCGTGAACCTGCGGCATGGAGTGAGCCGGGTGCGTTCGGGGCACCGCCACACGCTCGGCATCATCTTTCACGACGCTGAATAGACCACCCCCGGAGCGGCCATGGCCGCTCCCCTCGAGGGGGCAACACCTGCAGACCGGCAAAGCCGGCTCTGCGGTGTTCGCTTGGGAATACTCGCAAGCACGATGCAGCCCATGACAGATGACCTCTTTGGCGAACTGCCCGCACACCAGCCGTTGGCGCCGGGCGCGGTGCTGCTGCGCGGGTTTGCTGCAGCGCAGGCGGCGCAACTGCTGGCCGACGCCGCCGCCGTGCAGGCGGAGGCGCCGATGCGCCACATGGTGACGCCAGGCGGGCGACGCATGTCTGTCGCGATGACGAACTGCGGCGCACTCGGCTGGGTGAGCGAGGCGCGCGGCTATCGCTACGACCCCGTCGACCCCGGGAGCGGGCTGGCATGGCCGGCAATGCCGGCGTCGTTCGCAAGCCTCGCGACGCAGGCGGCCGCCGAGGCCGGGTTCGAGGGCTTTGTGCCGGATGCTTGCCTGATCAACCGCTACGAACCGGGGGCGCGCTTGTCATTGCATCAGGATCGGGACGAGCACGACTATGCGGCGCCCATCGTCTCGGTGTCTCTCGGTTTGCCGGCGGTGTTCCTGTTCGGCGGATCGAAGCGCAACGACCGCACGGCGCGCGTGCCGCTGGTGCATGGCGACGTGGTGGTGTGGGGCGGGCCGGCGCGGCTGCACTTTCATGGGGTGCTGGCGCTGGCGGATGGAGATCATCCGGCGACGGGGAGGTGCCGCATCAATCTCACGTTTCGTAAGGCGGGCGGTTGAGGGGGTTGGGGGCGCGCCCACAGACCCTCACCCCCACCCTCTCCCGCAGGCGGGAGAGGGAGCAGGACGGACCGGCTCGGCGGCGCAAGTGGAAGAAGACGAAGGGAAGCGCTGTCGGCGGGCTCCCTCTCCCCCTCCTCGGGGGAGAGGGCTGGGGTGAGGGGCCCGCCTTGAAGCGGCCCTACCCCTCAAGCACCACCGGCGTGTACCCCGCCTCGCGAATCGCCTCCCCCAGTGCCTTCGCATCGGCCGATCCCGACTCGATCTCCACGCGGTGCGCCGCCAGATCGATCTGCACCCGCGCGCTGCGGTCCACCTCGTTCACTGCCTTCGTCACCGTGCTCACGCAGTGGCCGCACGTCATGTCCTTCACTTCGAACGCGATCATTGACTTCTCCTTGATGGTTGCATCGAACGCAGTGTGAACCTTCCCACACTGGGAAGGTCAACCCCGAACGCGAGAATCCGTCCCCGCATCATGGCCGGCGATTCCAATGGCTTGACCTTCCCATCATGGCAAGCCCGACCATGCCGGTACCGATCTTTCCGAGACGAAGCCATGAACGCCATTTCGCCCACCATCCAACTTCCCGTCACCGGCATGACCTGCGCCTCCTGCGTCAACCGCGTGGAGAAGGCGTTGCGGGCCGTGCCCGGCGTGACGCAGGCGAACGTGAACCTCGCGACCGAGCGCGCCTCGATCCAGGCCGAGCCCGGCGTCAGCGCCGAGGCCCTCGCCGCCGCAGTGCGCAAGGCCGGCTACGACGTGGCGACGGCCGAGCACGTGTTGCAGATCGAAGGCATGACCTGCGCGTCCTGCGTCAACCGGGTCGAGAAGGCGCTGCTGAAGGTGCCGGGCGTTGAATCGGCCAACGTGAACCTCGCCACCGAGCGTGCCACGGTGCGTGCCGTGTCCACGCTGCCGCGGTCGGTGCTGGCGGCCGCGGTCGCCAAGGCCGGCTACGTCGCCGCCGACGCACAGACGGACGCCGCGCCCACTCCGCCCGCGCGCCTGCCCGAATGGTGGCCGGTGGCCGCGGGCGCCGTGCTCACGATTCCGCTCGTCGCGCCCATGCTGCTCGCGCTCTTCGGCATCGACTGGATGCTGCCCGGCTGGGTGCAGCTCGCGCTCGCCACGCCGGTGCAGTTCTGGCTCGGCGCGCGCTTCTACGTGGCCGGCGCCAAGGCCGTGCGCGCGGGCACCGGCAACATGGATTTGCTGGTCGCACTCGGCACGTCGGCAGCCTACGGGCTTTCGATCTACCTGCTGTTCACGCACGCCGGCCACGGCATGCCGCACCTCTACTTCGAGGCCTCGGCCGCGGTGATCACGCTGGTGCTGCTGGGCAAGTGGCTGGAAGGGCGCGCCAAGCGCCAGACGACCGAGGCGATCCGCGCGCTCAATGCGCTGCGCCCGGCCACGGCGCGCGTGCGGCGCGGCGGCGTGGAAACCGAGCTGCCGCTCGAACAGGTGGCGGTGGGCGACCTCGTCGCCATCCGCCCCGGCGAGCGCGTGCCGGTCGACGGTGAAGTGAGCGAGGGCCGCAGCCACGTCGATGAATCGCTCATCACCGGCGAGAGCCTGCCCGTGGTCAAGGCAGTCGGCGACAAGGTCACCGGCGGCGCCATCAACGCCGAGGGCGCACTGCTGGTGAAGACGCTGGCGGTGGGCACCGAGACCACGCTCGCGCGCATCATCCGCCTCGTCGAATCGGCGCAGGCGGGCAAGGCGCCCATCCAGCGCATCGTCGATCGCGTGAGCGCGGTGTTCGTGCCGGTGGTGCTGGGCATCGCGCTGCTCACGCTCGTCGGCTGGATGGCGGCGACGGGCGATTGGGAACAGGCGCTGATCAACGCCGTGGCGGTGCTGGTGATCGCCTGCCCCTGTGCGCTCGGCCTGGCCACGCCCACGGCCATCATGGCGGGCACCGGCGTGGCGGCGACGCACGGCATCCTGATCAAGGACGCGCAGGCGCTGGAAGTCGCACACGCCGTCACCACCGTCGCGTTCGACAAGACCGGCACGCTCACCGAAGGCCGCCCTGCCCTCGTGCATCTCGAGCCGGCGCCCGGCCAGTCGCTCACTGACGTGCTGGGCCTCGCCGCCGCGTTGCAGCAACACAGCGAACACCCGCTCGCCCGCGCCGTGACGGAGGCGGCGCAGGCCGACAGCCTGGCCGTGCCGGCGGCCGAGGGTGCGACCGCCCTGCCCGGCCGCGGCCTCGAAGCCACGGTGGAAGGCCGCCTCATCGCGCTCGGCAGCGCGCGGCTGCTGCGCGAACTGGGCGCCCAGCCGGGCGCACTGCAGGAAGCGGCCACGCGGCTCGAAGGCGAAGGCCGCACCATCTCGTGGTTGATCGACAAGACAGAGAGCCACAAGGCCGAAGGCGGCCCGCAACTGCTGGGCTTGCTGGCCTTCGGCGATTCCGTCAAGCCGGCCGCGCGCGCGGCGGTGGCACGGCTGCACGCGCTCGGCATAGCCACCGTGATGCTCACCGGCGACAACCGCGGCAGCGCGATGGCCGTGGCGCGCGACATCGGCATCGACGAGGTGCAGGCCGAGGTGCTGCCCGCCGACAAGGCCGCCGCCGTCGAACGCCTGCGCGGCGCCGGGCGTGTGGTGGCGATGGTGGGCGATGGCATCAACGACGCCCCCGCTTTGGCTGCGGCCGACGTGGGCATCGCCATGTCCACCGGCACCGACGTGGCGATGGAAACCGCCGGCATCACCCTCATGCGCGGCGACCCGCGGCTGGTGGCCGACGCGGTGGCGATCTCGCGCCGCACCTACAGCAAGATCAAGCAGAACCTGTTCTGGGCCTTCGGCTACAACGTGGTGGGCATACCGCTCGCGGCCTTCGGCCTGCTGGACCCGGTGATCGCCGGCGCGGCCATGGCCTTCAGCAGTGTCAGCGTGGTGAGCAACGCCCTGCTGCTGCGGCGCTGGCGCCCGGACGCGGATGCGGCCGCAGCGCACGACAGAACACCCGCAGCCGCGGCAGAACCCGTCAAGGCATGAAAGGCACATCCATGCAACCCATGAACATCGGCGAAGCGGCCAAGGCCTCGGGCGTCTCGGCCAAGATGATTCGGCACTACGAAGAGGTGGGCCTCATGCCGCCCGCGCGCCGCACCGACGCCGGCTACCGGCTCTACGGCGACACCGAGGTGCACACGCTGCGCTTCATCCGCCAGGCGCGCGACCTCGGTTTCTCCATCGCTCAGATCGGCGAGCTGGTCGGCCTGTGGCAGAACCGCCGCCGCCCGAGCCGCATGGTGAAGGCGCTCGCCGAAGCGCACGTGCAGGAACTGGAGCGCAAGGTGCAGGACCTGATGGCGATGAAGGCCACGCTCGAACACCTGGTGCATTGCTGTCATGGCGACGAGCGGCCGGATTGCCCGATCCTGGAGTCGTTGGCGGGTCCGCCGGCGTCTGCGTAAGGCTTGCTCCGGAAAACACCATGACCCTGCCTGTGAACACCCGAATCGTCCTCCCGGTGCTCGTGGCGCTGCTGTCGATCGGCGGCAACGCCTGGGCGCAGACGCGCAGCAACGTCTTCAACGATCCCTTCCTGCAAGTGAGCGGCGAACTGCCCGCCTGCCCCGTGCCCGACCCGCCGGGCGTGACCGAGCAGGAAGCGCGCGACCTTGCCCACGACCGCTCGCAGCGCGGCGTGAGCTGCTGGCTGGCGGGGCGCTGCCGGCTGCACAACGCCTATCTCTACGACGCCGAGATCATTCCGCGCGTGCAGAAGGCGCTGCGCACCGATGGCCGCTTCGGGCAGACCAGCATCTGGGCGATGGGCCAGCGGCGCTGGGTGTGGCTGCAGGGCTGCGTGTCCACGGCCGAGCAGGCGGCCGAAGCGGAGGCGCTGGTGCGGCGCATCGACGATGTGGAGGGTGTGATCAACCAGTTGATGGTGGGCACGTCGGGCGAGCCGGCCTATCGCAGCACGGCACGCTGATCGAAGCACCGCGACGACGGCCAGTACCCTCACCCCAACCCTCTCCCGCAAGCGGGAGAGGGGGCAGAACGGGCGCCCTCGTCACTCGGGGCAGAACGGAACGGCCCCCTCTCCACCACAAGGGGGAGAGGGTTGGGGTGAGGGGGCGTTTCCTGCGAACCGGCCGCTGTCCGTCGCTCTGCCGTTGCGCTGGACAAACTCGTCCAGTATTCTGGACGACATGGATATCAACACCCGCATCGCCCGCCGCGTGCGCGAACTGCGCGATGCGCACGGCTTCTCGCTCGATGCGCTGGCCGAGCGCAGCGGCGTGAGCCGCTCCAACATCTCGCTCATCGAGCGCGGGCAGAGCAGTCCCACCGCCGCGGTGCTCGACAAGCTGGCCGGCGGCCTGGGCGTGGCGCTCGCGTCACTGTTCGAGCCGACGGAGCCCGAAGCCGCCGCCCCTTCGCCGCTGGCCCGCGTGGCCGAGCAGCCGCGGTGGACCGACCCGGCCTCGGGCTACACGCGACGCCATCTGTCGCCGCCGGTGCGCTCGCCGATGCAGCTCGTCGACGTGATCTTTCCTGCCGGCCAGCGCGTCGCCTACGACACGCCCGCGCGCGAGTCCGAAATTCATCAGCAGGTCTGGATGATCGACGGCGCGATGCAGATCACCGTGGGCGACGTGCCGTGGCGCCTGGCCCCGGGCGACTGCCTCGCCATGCGGCTCGATTGCCCCATCGTCTTCCACAACCCGACCCGCCGACCGGCGCGCTATCTCGTGGCGCTGTCGGCACCGACGGCCACAACGGCCAGGAGAAGCCCATGAGCGAACCCTCGGTTGTGCCCGACGTGACGATCCGGCGGCTCGGCATCAACGAGGCCGCGGCCTGCGTCGAGGCGCTGGCCGAACTGCTGATCGACTGCGTGGAAGGCGGCGCCTCGGTGAGCTTCATGCGCCCGCTGCCACGCGAGAAGGCGCTCGCGTTCTGGCGCGGCGTGGCCGAAGGCGTGGCGCGCGGCGAGCGCATCCTGCTGGTCGCCGACGACGACGGCGGGCGCATTGTCGGCACGGTGCAGCTGATTCCCTCGCAGACCGACAACCAGCCGCATCGGGCCGACGTCGCCAAGATGCTGGTGCACCGCAGCATGCGCCGCCGCGGCATCGCGCAGCGGCTGATGAACGCGTTGGACGACACGGCGCGGAATGAAGGCCGCACGGTGCTGGTGCTGGACACGCTGACCGGCGGCGATGCGCAGCGGCTGTACGAGCGCACCGGATGGCAGCGCGTGGGCGTGGTTCCGGACTATGCGTTCACGCCGGAAGGGCAACTCGCTGGTGCCACGTTCTTCTACAAGCGGCTCCAGGCAAGCAGCGGTTAACATGTACAGAATTCGCGACAGCCGCCAGCGACAGCCGCCAGGAACCGAGATGACCATTGCCGCCGCCGACGTGATCCCGCTGACCCAAGCCCGCGCCAACCTCTCCGAGCTGGCTGACCAGGTGAAATCGGGAGCCGAGAAGATCATCACCAAGAACGGCGAGAGCTACGTCGCCCTGATCGACTCCGACCGCCTCGACTACTACCACCGCCTGGAGCGCGAGCGCATTCATCTCGTCCTGCTCGACGACATCGAACGCGGCCTCGCCGATGTGGCCGCCGGCCGCACCCGCGATGCGCGCGAAGCGCTCGGCGAGCTCAAGCGCGCCGCGAAACGATCGGCGCCCGCCGGCAAGAGTCGCTGACGCGCGTGGCGCTCGCCACGGCAGCGGTCCGGCTGACCGCGAACTTCGAATCGAACCTCGCGCAGATCGCTGCCTTCTGGGCCGAACAACAGGCGCCGCAGGCCTATGCGGAACTGCTCGACGAACTCGGCAACACGGTCATCGCCAACCTCGAACACCATCCGCGCATCGGCAGAAATTTCTTCGCGCGCACCGCGCAGTCGGTCGAAGTGCGCACGCGGGTGGCCGCCTTGCTGCAGCGCCTTGGCAGCGTGGAAGTGCGCGAGTACCTGTCCGGCGACTACTTGCTGCTGTACTGCATCGTCGCGAAGGGCGGCGCAAGCAAGCCGCGATTGACGGTCTACCTGCTCACCATCAGGCGCCACCGGCAACTGTCTTTCGACTTCGAGGGCTTCTGGCAGGCCAATCGCGGGGAAGGCTGATGCACAAGCAAGCCGGCCTCGGCGCAGACTCGAGCACCTAAGAAGCTCCCGGACAGGACAACGCCTTGCCCCTCACACCCTTCGCCTCACTCGGCCTGTCTCCCGCCCTGGCTCGCGCCGCCGGCGAACGCGGCTACGCCGAACCGACCCCGATCCAGACCGCGGGCATCCCGGCGGCGCTGGCGGGCCGCGATGTGCTGGCGTCGGCGCAGACGGGATCCGGCAAGACCGCGGCTTTTGCACTGGCCCTGCTGCAGCAGATCGAAAGTACCGCGCATCAACGCGCCCAAGGCACGCCGCGAACAATCCACGCCCTGATCCTGGTGCCCACGCGCGAACTCGCCGCGCAAGTGGCCGATGTGATCCGCGGGTTCGCCCAGCAGCTTGCACAGCCCGCCAAGGTGACGGCCGTGTTCGGCGGCGTGTCGATCAACCCGCAGATGATGGGCCTGCGCGGCGGCACCGACGTGCTGGTCGCCACGCCGGGGCGCCTGCTCGATCTTCTCGAGCACAACGCGCTCACGCTG
This sequence comes from Rhizobacter sp., assembly GCA_036676235.1. Lineage (GTDB taxonomy): Bacteria > Pseudomonadota > Gammaproteobacteria > Burkholderiales > Burkholderiaceae_C > JAKFDI01. Next base: position 41,105 of record JAKFDI010000108.1, read on the forward strand.
GCGGGCGTGGCGATGCTGGTGCTCGACGAAGCCGACCGCCTGCTCGACGCGGGCTTTGCCGATGAACTCGCGCGCGTGCTCGCCCTGCTGCCGCCGCGCCGGCAGACGCTGCTGTTCTCGGCCACCTTTCCGCCCGCCGTGCAGGCGCTGGCGGGCGAGCTGCTGCATGAACCCGTGCGCATCGACGTGCCGTCTGCACCGGCCACAGCTCCCGCGATCGAACAGCATGCGGTGCAGGTCGATGCGTCGCGGCGCACGCAGTTGCTGCGCCACCTGATGCAAGCTGGCCAATGGCAGCGCGTGCTGGTGTTCGTGGCGACGCAGCACGCGAGCGAGGTCGTCGCCGACAAGCTGCGCCGCCAGGGCATCGAGGCCATGCCGTTCCACGGCGACCAGAGCCAGGGCAAGCGCACGCAGGTGCTGATGGACTTCAAGGCCGGCCGGCTGCAGGTGCTGGTCGCCACCGACATGGCTGCGCGCGGCATCGACATCGCGGAACTTCCGGTGGTGGTGAACTACGACCTGCCGCGCTCGGCCGTCGACTACGTGCATCGCATCGGGCGCACGGGCCGCGCGGGCGCGAGCGGGCTCGCGGTGAGCTTCATCAGCGCCGACAGCGCCGCGGCCGAAGCGCATTTCCGGCTCATCGAAAAGCGCCAGGGCCAGCGCGTGGCGCGCGAGCAGATCGAAGGCTTCGAGTCCGCGGCGCTGGCCGAACCTGCGGCGAACGCCGGCGGCATCAAGGGCCGGCGCAAGAGCAAGAAGGACAAGCTGCGCGAAGCGGCGAACCCTTCTGCCGAACGGTAGGCACACGGCTGTCACAGAACCGCCGTTCTCCACGTCTTGCATTCGGTATCGCACCATCGCTGTCGCGACATGAGCTTCATCGCCCCATCCACCGACGACCCCTTCGCCGCGCTGCGGCCCCGCCTCTTTGCCATCGCCTACCGCATGCTGGGCGCCCGGGCGGACGCCGAAGACGTGCTGCAGGACGCCTGGCTGCGCTGGCACCGCACCGACGCAGCCACCCTGCAGTCCGCCGAAGCCTGGCTGGTAACGGTGGTGACGCGGCTTTCCATCGACCGGCTGCGCGCGGCCAAGACCGAACGCGAGGCCTACGTCGGTTGGTGGCTGCCCGAGCCGCTGGTCGAGACGGGCGAGCGCGGCCCCGAAGCCCTGGCCGAGTTCGCCGGCGAGTTGTCGATCGCCTTCCTGTGGGTGCTGGAGCGCCTCGCACCCGAAGAGCGCGCCGCCTTCCTGCTGCGCCAGGTGTTCGACCACGACTACGACGAGATCGCCGCCCTGCTCGGCAAGACCGAGGCGGCCTGTCGGCAGATGGTGCACCGCGCTTCGCAGCGGGTGCAGCAGGAGCGGCCGCGCTTCGAAGTGTCCGAGGACGCGCACCGGCGCCTGCTCGAGAAGTTCGTGCAGGCCGCGCGCAGCGGCGAACGCGACGCCATGCAGGCGCTGCTGGCCGAAGATGTGGAGCTGGTGTCGGACGGCGGGGGCAAGGTGCCCTCGTTCGGCAAGGTGCTGCGAGGCGCGCACCGCATCGCCAACCTGTACTTTGTGCTGTGGCGGCGGCTCGCGCCGCAGATCGTCTACCGCATCGCGCAGGTCAACGGCGAGCCGGGCCTGCTGCGCTATGTCGACGGGCAGCTCGAATCGGCGCAGGCGGTCGTCACCGACGGCGAGCGCATCGTCGCCATCTACGCCGTGCGCAACCCGGACAAGCTGGCCGGCATTCCGCAGATTCCGTGAGCGCGGCTGTCACAGGCAGGCGAGCCCGCGCGTCTTGAGTGCATGGAGGGCCGCAAGCTGCGGACTTCCCGAACCTGCCAATGCACCGAAAGGCATCCCATGTCGCACACCGTCCGTGTTCCCTACCCGAAGCTCGCCCCCAAGGCCTTCCAGAGCCTGCTCGCGCTCTCCGGCGCCGTCCAGAACGGCGCGCTCGGCACGCGCCTCGTCGACCTCGTGTTCCTGCGCGTCTCGCAGATCAACGGCTGCGCCTTCTGCATCGACATGCACTGGCGCGACCTCATCCGCCAGGACGCCGACCCGCGCCACCTCAACGCCGTGGCGGGCTGGCGCGAGGCACCGTTCTTCAGCGAGCGCGAGCGTGCGGCGCTGCGCTGGGCGGAACTCGTCACCGCCACGCCGCACAGCGACGCGAGCGATGAACAATTTGCCCTGCTGAAGGCCCAGTTCTCCGACACCGAGATCGCGGAACTGGGCTTCGCCATCGCGGCCATCAACGCCTGGAACCTGCTCAACGTGAGCTTTCGCAACCCGGTGCCGCAGAACGTGTAGGTCATTGCGGCAAGCCATTCGGCATCGAACGGCGGCGGTTGAACGCCACCCAGTTCATGCCGGTGCGCCCGACGGCGAAGCCGAGCGCATCCAGGCGCGCAGCCAGCGCCTCGATCGATTCGCCGGCGACGGGATGGGCTTCCATCGCGATCTGGTCGATGCGCTCGGCGAGCTCGGGCGTGAGCGACCGGAAGATGCCGTGCTCGCCGCCTTCGCAGTCGATCTTGAGCAGGTGGATGCGCGCTATGCCGTGCCGCTCGAACAGGTGCTGCATCGACAGGCACGGCGCCGTTTCCACCTGCGTGGCCTCGCCGTCGATGAGGCCGTGGGCGCTGGCCAGCGCCGACTTGATGCCCAGCTGGATCGAGATCGTGCCGTCCTCGGCCTCGACGCCCTCGCGGCACGTCTCGACGTTGCCGAAGCCGTTCAGCGCCACGTTGGCCTGCAGCCGCTCGAAGGTGGCCGACACCGGCTCGAACGCGATCACCCGGCCCGACGGCCCGACGGTGGACGCGGCCAGCACCACGAAGGCGCCGATGTTGGCGCCGATGTCGACCACCGTGTCGCCCGGGCCCAGCCGGATGCCGTGCGCAAGGTAGTCGCGGCGCACCAGGTTCTCGTAGAAGGTGAAGCTCTCACCGGCGCGCGGGCGCAGCTGCAGCTTGATCGCATCCGACGACACGGCGACGAAGGGCGCCGACTTGAGCCGCAAGGTGTCGAGCGTCAACGCCATCGGCGTGCGCGTGTCGCGCCAGAAGGCGTTGATCTCGCGAAACTTGTCGCCGGCGATCCGGGACAGGGGACGATGGGGCACGGTGCACTCCTCATGTCGGCAGGGCGTGCATCGTAGGTTCGTTCGTGCATTGCCCGCGTGACAGATCGCAATCACGCATTCACGCCCTCACGCGCCGTCATACCGTGGCGGTCGAATCGACACGCCGCCATCGACAAGCATCGCCGTTCCTGTGACGAAGCTCGATGCATCCGACGCAACCGCCTCCGCCGACAATCCGCCATGACCGAAACCGCTCCCGACGCGCCGCCCGGCCCCGTCTTTTCCGCCCTTCCCCTGGCCCCACCCGTGCTGGCCAACCTGCAGCGACTGGGCTACGCACAGATGACGCCCATCCAGGCGGCCACCTTGCCGCTGGCGCTCGCCGGCCGCGACCTCATCGCCCAAGCCAAGACCGGCAGCGGCAAGACGCTCGCCTTCGCGCTGCCGCTGCTGGCCAACCTGAACCCGCGGCGCTTCGCGGTGCAGGCGCTGGTGCTGTGCCCCACGCGCGAGCTGGCGGACCAGGTGACGCAGGAGATCCGCCGCGTGGCGCGCGCCGAGGACAACATCAAGACGCTCACGCTATGCGGCGGCGGCATCCTGCGCCCGCAGATCGCGAGCCTCGCGCATGGCGCGCACATCGTTGTGGGAACGCCGGGGCGCATCCTCGACCACCTGGCACGCGAGACGCTCTCGCTCGAAGCGCTGAACACGCTGGTGCTCGACGAGGCCGATCGCATGCTCGACATGGGCTTTGCCGAAGACATCGCGAAGGTGATCCAGCAGGCGCCCAAGCAGCGCCAGACCTTGCTGTTCTCGGCCACCTACCCCGAGGGCGTGATGAAGCTCGCCGCCCGCTTCATGCGCGAGCCGCAGGAGGTGAAGCTGGCCGCGCGTCACGCCGCCACCAAGATCCGTCAGCGCTTCTACGAAGTGACCGCAAGCGAGCGCCTGCATGCCGTGGGCCGGCTGCTCGACCACTACCGGCCGGTGAGCACGCTCGCCTTCTGCAACACCAAGCAGCGCTGCCGCGAGCTGGTGGCGGTGCTGCAGGCCGAGGGCTTCGTGGCGCTCGAGCTGCACGGTGATCTCGATCAGCGCGAGCGCGACCAGGTACTGGTTCAGTTCGCCAACCGCAGCTGCAGCGTGCTGGTGGCCACCGACGTGGCCGCGCGCGGGCTCGACATCGCCGGCTTGGAGGCCGTGATCAACGTCGACATGACCCCCGACGTGGAGCTGCACACCCACCGCGTGGGCCGCACCGGCCGCGCCGATGAGGCCGGCTGGGCGCTCAGCCTGGCCAGCCTCGACGAAATGGGCCGCGTGGGCCGCATCGAGCAGATGCAGGGCCGCGAAAGCGAGTGGCACAAGCTCGCTGAGCTGACACCCTCAACCGAGGCACAACCGCTGCGCCCGCCGATGGCCACGCTGCAGATTCAGGGCGGCCGCAAGGAAAAGATCCGCGCCGGCGACGTGCTGGGGGCGCTCACCAAAGACCTGGGGTTTGCCGCGGCGCAGATCGGCAAGATCAGCGTCAACGACTTCTCCACCTACGTGGCGGTGGAGCGCAGCATCGCCAAGGAGGCGGTGCGCGGCCTGAATGCAGGCAGGGTGAAAGGCAAGTCGGTCAAGGTGCGCAGTTTGTAGGCCCACCCCCTACGCGCTTCGCGCGCCCTCTCAAGGCGGCAACACCAGCGGACCGGCGAAGCCGGATCCGCGGCGTTCGCTTGGGAACCCGCCCGCGCTCTTGCTCAGCGTTCGACACCCCAATCGGCGTAGCGCACGGCCACCGCAGAGGCGATGCCGTAGGCGGCCATGGCCAGTGCCACCAGGGCGAACACCGTCCACGCCGGCGCCTGCATCGCGGCGAGGATCCAGCCGCCGACTGCCACCACCGCGAGGCGCAAGGTGCCGGCCAGCACCGGCCCGCCCACCTTGCCCGCGCCGAGCGCCGAAAAGTACAGGCACAGCCCGAGACCGAAGAGCCCGTAGGTCGGCCCCGCCCAATGGAAGTACACGGCGGCGGCGTCGAGCACGCGCGGGTCTTGCGTGAACAGGCGAGTCCACAGCCACGGCATCAGCGCGAGCACGATGCCCAGCAGCCCGAGCACACCGGTGGCAAGCGCCGCCGCCGTCCAAGTGACGCGGCGCGCTCGCGCCACCTTGCCGGAGCCGATCGCCATGCCCACCATGGGCACCGAGGCCACGCCGACGGCAAAGGCGATCGGGATCAGCAGGAACTCGAGCCGCGTGCCGATGCCGTAGCCGGCCAGCGCATCGGTGCCGAACTGGGCGACGAGCCGTGTGAGGATGAGGATGGTGAGCACCGTCTGCAGCGGTGAGACGCAGGCCAGCGCACCGACCTTCAGGATGTCGCGCAGCAGCGCCGGCTGCAGCGTCGCGGCCGAGATCGACAGGCGCACGCGCGACTGCGGCGAGCGCAGATAGAAGTACAGGTAGGCGGCGCCGGCACCGTAGGCGATGACCTGCCCCGCCGCTACGCCGGGCATGCCGAGAACCGGCAGCGGCCCCCAGCCGAGGCCCAGCGCGCCGCCGGCCAGCACCTGCAGCACCGAAACGGCGAGGAAGGTGGCCGAGGGAATCTTCATGTTTCCCGCGCCGCGCACGACGGAGGCGAAGGTGTTCATGAGCCACACGCCGATGGAGCCGACGAAGGCCACGTTGGAATACGCGATGGCCTGCTGCAGCGCCTCGCCGCTGCCGCCGAGCACGGCATAGAGCGCCGGGCCGAACGCGAGCATGAGCAGCGTGTAGACGGTGCCGGCCGCGAGCCCGATCCACAGCGCGTGCACGGCCAGCGCATTGGCGCGTGCCGCGTCGCCGGCGCCGAGCGCGCGGCTCACCGCCGACGAGACGCCGCCACCCATCGCCCCGCCGGACAGCATGGTCTGCAGCATCACCAGCGGAAACACCAGCGCCATGCCGCCCAGCGCCGCCACGCCGAAGCTGCCGACGTAGCTCGTCTCGGCAATGGCAGCGAGCGCCGTGGCGAGCATGGCCGCCATGTTGGGCACCGCGAAGCGCACCAGCGTGGGCAGCACGGGCGCGGTGAGCAGCGGTTCGGCAGCCCGTGGGGCAGCGGGACGAAGGGGGTCGATCGCGGTACTGCTCACGGCTAGGTCTCGGTTCGGTTTCTCGATGCGCTTGATGCGCTTGATGCAGATGCAGATGCAGATGCAACCATTGCATATGCAATCTTCATCGAGTATCGCACGCCGCGTCGCGGCGCGTACCGATCGGCGCTACGGCGTGTCGTGGTGCCGCGCCTGCAAGGTCAGGCCGATCAGGCGCGACACCACGGCGGCGAGATACATCACGCCGATGAACATCTCCACGCTCGCGAGCGCGCGGGCGTGCGGGCTGATCGGTATCACGTCGCCGATCCCGGTGCTCGACAGCAGCGCGAAGCTCAGGAACATGAGCTCGGTCCAGGTGCGCGCGCGGTCGGCATCCACCAGCCCGACGAAGCAGCCCGGCTGCAGCGCCTGCAGCAAGGTGAACAGGTAGGTGAAGGCCCAGGCCAGCAGCGTGAAAGTGGCGCCGGCGGCGAACAGCTCGTCGGTGGTGGCCCGGCGGTCGGCCATCATGTAGGCGATGAGGCTGCCGGCGGCATAGAAGTAGAACACCGCCTCCAGCCCCGCCGACCACGGCAGCAGATGCGGCATGCCGAACATCGCCTGCAGCGCCAGCAGCACGATCGCCGGCAAGGCGATGGCCACCGACACCCACATGAGGCCCGGCGTCCTGCGCACCATGCGGGTGGTGAGCGCGAGCACGACGATGCCGAATGCGCCGAGGCCAATGCGGCCCGCGTGCGTGTTCTCGATGAAGGGGTAGAGCAGCAGGCCGATCAACTGCACCGCCAGCAGGATGGCCGACGGATGGCGGCGCGTGTGGACGAGCAGGCGCAGGTAGGTCAGGTTCATGGCGGCGATTGTGTCGGCACGCTTGTCGGGTTCCGGCGCGTTGCGCGCTCGTCAGCGCACCGTCTCCCACCACGGCGTCGACTTGAACGGCTGGTCCGCATCGACCCACTCGCCGAGCCGCGGCGTCACGAGGTCCACGCCGGCGCCCTGTGCGGCGGCGACGGTGCGCCGGATCGGCTCGTCCCAGGCGTGGTAGGCGAGGTTGAAGGTCGCCCAGTGCAGCGGGAACATGCGCTTGGCCCGCAGGTCCCGGTGCGCCAGCACCGACTGCTCGGGCGGCATGTGGATGTCGACCCACGAGGCGCCGGGGCCATAGGCGCCGATCTTCACGAAGGCGATGTCGAAGGGGCCGAGGCGCTCGCCGATCTCGCGGAAGTGAGGCGAGTAGCCGGTGTCGCCGCTGTAGAAGAAGCGATGCTGCGGCCCGTGGACCGACCAGCTCGACCACAGCGTCGCGCTGCGGTCGCCGAGGCTGCGGCCCGAGTAGTGCCGGCTCGGCGTGCAGACGATGCGCACGCCGCGCAGCGTGCGCTCCTGCCACCACGCCAGCTCCTCGATCTGCGCCGCCGGCACGCCCCAGCGCTCCAGGTGCGCGCCGATGCCCAGTGGCACGAAGAAGCGAGTGCCGCCCGCGGCCAGATGGCGCACCGCATCCATGTCGAGGTGGTCGTAGTGGTCGTGCGAGACCAGCACCGCGTCGATGGGCGGCAGTGCAGCCAGCGCGATCGGCGACGGATGGAAGCGCTGCGGCCCCACGGGCAAGGGCGAGACGCGCTCGGCGAACACCGGATCGAGCAGCAGCCGCAGGCCGTCGATCTCGACCAGCGTGCTGGCGTGGCCGAGCCAGGCGGCGCGCAGCACGCTGGCGGCCGGCGGCGCAGCGAGCGCTGCCGGATCGATGGCGACCACCGGCAGCGGCGCCGGCGGCACGCGCACCTCATCGCCGGAGAACTGGCGCACGAGGTAGTCGCCCATGGCGGCCCAACTGGTCGGCGTCTCGGGCTGCACGTTGACGAAGCGGCCGTCGCGGTACTGCGGGTCGGCTTCCGCACGCGCCAGCCGCTCGCCCGCCATCGGCGCGCCGAAGGTCGGCAAGGACAGCACCGCCACGGTGGCGACAGTAAGCAGTGCGGCGAGCACCACGAGGCCGATGGCGATGCGGACGAGGCGTGGGCGGTGTGAGTGGCTCATGGGCACGGGTCGCTTTTCGCGCGGAAGTGGCGGCTTGCGCATCATCGCTGCAGCCGATCCCTTCTGCACTGCGCCTTCACTCGGCCCGTCGCGCCGGCGCAGCGTGCCGGGACCGCCGCAGAGATGGGCGGGCGGGCTGCAGTGCAGGACTTCTGGAAGCTGTACCTCGTGCCCGCGCAGGGCCACGGTGGACCGAACGGCACGACCAATCCCACGGCCAACCCGCCGATCGTTGCGGCCGGCCAGATGTATGCGCTGCTGAGAGCCTGGGTCGAAGAAGGCACTGCGCCGGACGCTGTGGTGCTGCAGACGCCTGAGTCCGCGGCCACGCAGAAGAGCCGGCCGATCTGCGTGTACCCGAAGAAGGCCACCTACGGCAGCGGCGACCCGAGCGTGGCGGCTGCAGAAAGCCAAGGCGGAAACGTTCGCTTGCAGCCGAGCGAATTCGTCTGCGCAGAGAGCCTGTTGCGCCACGCGTCTTTGCCGCGACAGGCCGCTTCGGAACTACGATTCGCGCAAACAAACGTCGGGATGCCAGCGGCCGTCCACTCCGAGGAGACGCCGCCGATGAAACCCGCCGTTGCCGCACGCAGACTCGCCGCCGCCCTGGCCTGCGCATCTGCCATTCCGCTCGCCACCGCCGCGGAAATCCAGCTCACGATCTCGGACCTGAAGTTCGAGCTGCTCGACATGACGCCCGGAGACGGCGTCGATCCCTGGATCACCGGCCTGACGCCTGGATCGCCCTGGCCGACGTATGTGGATCGGGCCGCCAGCTACACCGGCTACCCCAACCAGCGAACCAGCCCCGTCCACACGGAGTGGAACTTCGAGCTTGGCCCCAACAGCGCACTGAGCTGGAGCTTCAACTACGAATTCGTCACCACGATCTACGAAGGCTATGGCCAGCTGGAGTGGGTCGAGTCGTTCCTCGGCGCCGGCAGCACGGCGCTGGGCAACAACAACTACCAGAGGGACATCTTCGTCCTTGAGATCTCGGACGACCAGGCGACCGAGCAGCGGCGGCTCACCACCATCGAGTCAGGCACGCTCGGCACGACGGTTCTTGGCCTGCCCGACATGACCAATCCCGGCTCCTTGAGCATCCTGATCGGCGCGTTGGATGTTCAGCAAGGGCTGGCGGTGGAGCCGCTCTCGCCGATTCCCGAGCCCAGCACCTGGGCGTTCATGCTGGCAGGCGTTGCGGCGCTGATCGGCAGGCGCCGGCTGATGAAGGATCGCGGCTAACGCATGCGGCCGAGGATGCCGATCGCAGCATTCCAGCATCGATTCCGGTCAAGCTGCTATAGATCAACGCGCAGAGTGGGTAGTGCATGGGCTTCGAACTCAACGCCGAGACGTGTTTACGAGCGAACTTTGCACTCCTCCACACGCCGAGCCAGCAGACTCAGCGTAACCAGATACTGCGCCGCCTTTTGTTCGTCGAGGTCGTGGGTAAGCGAATGCGCTTTCACGTTGCGAACGCCCGTGTAGATCCCCTCGTAGATCTGAAGGAAGCCCTTCTGATCGTTCCTGCCCGTCTCTGTTTCAAGCTCGCTGAAGATGAGCTTGCCCTTGTCCGCCCCGAAAGCCTGCCCCACGAGATCCTTCCCGTCCAACTTGAGGCCTGTGCGACCCCGAATCATGTCGAACACCGCAATGACGGCATTGAGCACGGCATCGCGAAGGTGACCAGTGCGGTATTGCGCCAGGGAACTATCGACGACGGCAGTATGCAAAAGGCCTTCAAAGCCTAGACATTTCAGTTCCTTGGAGGCTTTACGCGCAAAGGCCTCGGCGGCTTTCAGCACAGACGGCACGTCCTGCTTCAGGATGTCGTCGTAGTCGTTGTCCATGCCGAATCTGATGTGCCGACCAAGCTCGCTCAACCGGCCTGTATTGTTCATTCCGGGATTGACATCCTTCCATAGCTGGACAAGCGCGTCGTAGTCCGCCCTCATGTAGCCATTTATCGTCTTAGCTGCGTCGCCTTCTTCCGCTTGCAGGTGGCTCTTGGCGTCGTTGGCCTTCGCCGACAGGTCGCGACACTTCTCCGACACCGAAATCAGCCACTCGATCATCTGAACTCCCTTGTCAACCCGAGATCGAGACATAAGTCTACGAGGCACGCCAGGACGGGGCCATGAAGGGGAGGCTGAATCACCGCTCGAAGTGCGATCGGCCACTGACCGTTGACGGCGACCGGAGCCATTCGCCGACCATCGAGCGATGGCCGCGAAATGCTACTTGCTCCGCACAGAAGCGTTTGCCGCCCGCTGCTGCGCTGCGTCGCCACCCGCCCACCCCGGCAACGGCCGCGGCACGTGCAGCACATCCTCCGCCAGCCACAGCGCGCTGCGGCGCGCGCGCTGCACCACCGTCGAAAGCGGCAACTGCTGGTAGTCGTCGTTGAACACCTCGAAGCTGTAGTCGCCCGCATAGCCGAGCGCCTGCAGGCGCAGCACGAGGTCGACGAGCGCCTCGCTGTGCACGCCTTCGCCGGGGAAGACGCGGAAGGTGCGCGCGGTCGTCATGCGCTCCTCGAAGGTCGGCGTCTCGTGCCACATGAAGTCGGACAACTGCACGAGGAAGATGCGCTCGGGGTCGAGTTCCTCGATCGCCTCCAGGCTCGTCTTGGCCGCAAAGATGTGAAACGAGTCCAGGCCGAGGCCGAGGTTCGGGCAGTCGGCGCGTGTCACCACGTCCCAAGCGGTCGTGAACTCGTTGATGGTGCGGCCCCAGGACAGCCCTTCGTAGGCGACGCGGATGCCCAGGGGCAAGGCCAGCATGGCGAGCTTGCGCAGGTCGCGGGCCAGGTCATCAAGGTCCTGCGACGCATGCTGCGAGGTCGACGAGCAGGCCAGCAGCACGCGCGAGCCGAGGGCCTCGCACATCTGCAGCATGCCCTTGGCGATGTCGACCTTGTAGCTGTGCAGGTGGCCCGACAGGCCCTCGAAGTCGCGCAGCACCTGAAAGCCCGTGACGCGCAGGCCGCTGGCACGCACGGCCGCCACCGCAGCCGGCACGCCACCCGGATGGCCCACGATGTCGCGGGCGCCCAGCATCACCTGCGCGAAGCCGCCGTTGCGCATGGCTTCCAGCCGGGCCTCCAACGGGCCGGCCAGCGTGATGGTGTCCATGCCGAAGCCTGCGATGCGCGGTTCCACGGTCGTCTCCCTAAGATTCGGCGTGCACCAGCTCGAATGCCACCGACCCGAGCTGCGTCTGCGTGAGCGCCCCGCGGTCGTCGGGATGCAGTTGCGCCGAATCGACGAAGTGCACGCCGCCCGCACGCAGCGCGGCGACGGCCGCCGGCACGTCGGCCGCGGCGATGCCCACGCGCTGCAGGCGCTCGCGGCCGTCGTCGTCGTCCAGGCCCGCGGGCTCGATCAACTGCCACATGAAGCGTCCGCAGGGGCTGCGCATCAGCTGGCCGGCCGGCATCACGCCGAAGCGTTGGTCGTTCGGAATCTCGATGAAGCCGAAGAGGTGCTCGTAGAACTTGATCCACTCGGCGCTGCGGCCGAGCGCGATGTATTGCACCACGCCGAAGTAGCCGTTGCCGGCCACGGCGGGCGGATGCGGGTCGACGGTGGGAATGGGCACGAAGTCGATGTCGTAGACGGAGAAATCGCTGCAGCAGTCGACGAAGAGGAAGTGCGCGCCGCCCGGCCCGTGGATGCCGGGGATGTTCAGCTCCATGGCCTGCGCATGGCTGGGTGTCTCCCATGCGCCGAGTTCGAGGCAGCGCGCATGGGCCAGGCGCGCGTCGCGCACACGAAAGGCCACGGCCGAGATCACCGGATGCCCGCCTTCGGTGGCGCTGGCGCGCGAGTCGTCGGGGTGCGCGTTGACCACCAGGTTCATGCCGCCCTGGCGGTACAGCGTGACCTCGCGCGAGCGGTGGCGCGCCACGGGCCGGAATCCCATGCCCTCCAGCACCTGCCCCAGCGCCTGCGGGCGCAGGGTGGCGTACTCGACGAACTCGATGCCCTGCAGGCCCAAAGGATTCGGAAGATCAGGCAGTGCTTCGCGGTCGGTGCTCATCGCGGTACTCCTCGAAGGCGTTGTCAACGCTCGGCTAACAGCCGGTGAAAGTGCTGTTCCATGCGCGCCGCATCGGCCTTCAAACCAGTGAACAGCTCGAAGGCGCCCACCGCCTGGCCCACCGCCATCGCGCCGCCGTCCACGGTGCGGCAACCGGCGGCGCGGGCCGATTTCAGCAGCTCGGTCTCGATCGGAAAGTAGACAACTTCCGATACCCACAGCGATGGCCTCAAGAGCGCCGCGGGCAAGGGCAGCCCGGGCAGCTTGGCCATGCCGGTGGGCGTGGCGTGGATGAGGCCGGTGGCGCCTTCCAGCGCCTGCGCAACGTCTGACAGCGCCTGCGCACGCACGCCGCGCTGCGCGTTCAGCGCGTCGACAAGGGTCTGTGCCCGCGCCGCATCCGTGTCCACGATGCGCAGCCGCGCCGCGCCGAGACCCAGCACTGCATGCGCGATGGCCGAGCCCGCGCCGCCTGCGCCCAGCAGCACCACGCAGCCGAGGTCCGCATCGGGCAGCGCACGCCGAAAGCCCCAGGCCCAGCCTGAGCCGTCGGTGTTGTGGCCGATCAGGCGGCCGTCGCGGTTCACCACCGTGTTCACCGCCCCCATCGCCCGTGCCTTGGGCGAAAGGTCGTCCAGCAGCGGCAGCACCGCCTGCTTGCAGGGATAGGTGATGTTCAGCCCGGCGAAGCCCATGATGCGCGCCGCCGTGAGCAGCGCGGGCAACTGCGCCAGCGAACCCGGCGTGCGGTCGAGGTCGATGAGCTGGTAGTGCAGGCGCAGGCCGTGCTGCCGCGCCTCTTCTTCCTGCATCGCCGGCGTGAGTGACAGCTGGATGCCGGCGCCGATCAGGCCGACCAGGCGTTTGGCATCCGCTCCGCTCATCCCGTGTACCCCATCAGCCGCGGCAACCACAGCACCATGCCGGGCCACACCGTCACCAGCGCCAGCGCGCCCAGCATGACCAGCAGAAAGGGCATGACCTCGCGCAACAGCACACCCAGCGAGACGTTGGCGATCTTCATCATCATGAACAGCAGCAGGCCGTAGGGCGGCGTCACCAGGCCGATCATGATGTTGAGCACCGCCATCACGCCGAAGTGCACCGGATCGACACCCAGCGACACCGCCGTGGGCAGCAGCACGGGCAGCACGATGAGGATGATGGTGGAGCCTTCGAGGAAGGCGCCCATCACCAGCAGAACCAGGTTGACCAGCAGCAGAAAGCCCATCGGCGACAGGTCCAGGCCGGTCATCGCCACGCGCAGCGCGTCCGGGATGTTCTCGGATGTGATGACGTAGTTGAACACCATGGCGCCGGCGATCAGCATGCCAATCGAGATGCTCATGCGCGCGCTGGTCAGCAGCGACTGGTACAGATCGCTCCAGCCCATGCTGCGGTACAGGCCCACCGAGATCAGCAGCGCGTAGGCGGCGGCCACGCCCGCGGCCTCGGTGGGCGTGGTGATGCCGCTGTACAGGCAGCCGAGCAGGATGACCGGCAGCATCAGCGCCGGAAAGGCCTCGCGCGTGATGCGCGGCATGTCGCGCAGCGGCACCCGCGGCTCCAGCGGAAAGCCGCGCCGCTTCGCGAGCACGTAGATCAGGCCCATCTGCACCGCACCCAGCAACAGGCCCGGCAGCACACCGGCGATGAACAGGTAGCCGATGGACGTGCCCGACACCAGGGCGTACAGCACCAGCGGAATCGACGGCGGCAGGATCGGCCCGATGACGGACGACACGGCCGAGAGCGCGGCGGCGAAGCCCGGCGTGTACTTGCCGCCCCGCGTCATCATCACCTGCATCACCTTGCCCGAGCCCGCGGCATCGGCCAGGGCCGAGCCCGACATGCTGGCGAACACCACGCTTTGCAGCACGTTCACCTGCGCCAGCCCGCCCGGGAAGCGGCCGACGAGCGCATTGCAAAAGCGCAGCAGCCGGTCCATCACGCTGCCCGTGCTCATGAAGGTGGCGGCCAGGATGAACAGCGGAATCGCCAGCATCAGGAAGCTGGAATAGGTGCCGTTGAGCAACTGCTCGGCGGCCGAGCCCATGTCCATGCCCTTGAGGTACAGGTACAGCACCGAGCCGCCGATCATGGCGTGGCCGATGGGCACGCCGAGCAGGCTGAGAGAGACGATGGTGACGATCGCCAGCGAGAAGGGACTGGTGAAGTTCATAGGGCGGACGCTGAACCGGGCGAGTCGCCGCAGGCCACTGCCGGCCCGCGGAACAGCTGGCGCAGCGCGCGGGCGATGGCCGCCACGACGAAGACCAGGTAGATCGAATACATCACGTCCATGCGGATGCCGAGGTAGGAACTCTTCTCGACCTTCATGAAGCTCACGTAGTCGTAGGAAGCCGGCAGCGACATGCCGAACAGCACGATGACGCCGAGCGCGCCGATGGCGCCGATCACCCGGCGCGTGCGGCGGCCGGCCCGCTCGGTGATGAGGTCGATGCGGATCTCGTCCTCGTCCCTCAGCACGAAGGCCGCACCCCAGAGCACCAGCCACAGCCAGGCCGCGAGCGACAGATCGCTGGTCCAGCCCACGGGCCAGTTGAACACGTAGCGCAAGGCGATCTGCGCCAGGAAGGCGACGAAGATGACGGCCAGCAGCGCCGCCGCCACCGCTTCGGCGAAGCGGTGCAGCGGGACCGCCAGCCGCTGGAGCCCGGCTCTCACGCTCACTTCAGGGCGTTGATCTTGTCGATCATCCCGGCTGGCCAGTTCTTGGCGTCATCTGACGCCAGGTACATCTTCTGCGCGTGCTGGCGGAAAGCGTTGATGTCGGGCACGTACACCTCCAGCCCCTGCTTGCGGAAGGTGTCGGCCAGCTCCGCTTCGCGCTTCTGGTGCTCGGCCGTGCTCCAGGCGATGGCCTTGTCGGCCGCGGCCTGGAAGTTGCGCTGCTGCGTCGGCGTCATGCCCTGCCAGGTCTTCATGCTGACGGTGAGCAGGTCGAAGGCCACGAGGTGCGAGGTCAGCACGATCTGCTTCATCACCTCGTAGAACTTCATGTTGAAGACATTGGGCAGCGGGTTGTCCTGCCCGTCGATGGCGCCGGTCTGCATGCCGGTGTAGGTCTCGGCGTAGGCCATGGGCGTCGGGTTGGCGCCCAGCGAGCGGCCCAGCATCTGCCACGTCTCGCCCGGCGGCATGCGCAGCTTCACGCCGGCGAGGTCGGCGGGCACGTTGATCTTCTTCGTGCCCGTCAGGCCCACGTGGCGCGTGCCGAAGAAGGTCGGCCCGAGGATCTTCACCTTCAGTTGGTCTTCCACCATCTTCTTCATCTGCGCGCCCAGCTCGCCGTTGAAGAAGGCGCTCAGGTGTGCCGGGTCGCGGAACAGGTAGGCCGAGGTGAGAAGCGACCACGCCGGCACCTGCTTGGAAATGTCCTGCGGCGCGATGTTGCCCATCTCCAGGTTGCCGCGCTGCAGGGCGACGAGTTCGGTGCCCTGGCGGAACAGCGTGGAGTTCAGGTGCGTCTCGAGCTTGAAGTCGGCCTCGATGTCCTTGGCGAACATCTTCATCATCTCGGCGCGGATGTCCTTGTCCGAGAACACCGCGGCGAAGCGCAAGGTGGGCGTGCCCTGCGCCCAGGCGGGCAGCATGGCGCCGGCAGCGAGGGTGGTGCCTGCGCCCAGCAGCATGCGGCGGGAAATGAACTTGTCCATGGTGATGTCTCCTGCAGTGTTGTGATGAAAGGACGTCGGGAAAGTCAGGCGGCCAGGCGCTGCGACAGCGCACGGATGGCCATCTCGTAGCCGAAGGCGCCGAAGCCGCAGATCACGCCCGTGGCAGCCAGAGACATGAGGGAATGCTGATACAGCGGATCGCGCCGGTGGATGTTGGAGATGTGCACCTCGGCGATCGGCTGGTCCAGCGTCTTCAGCGCATCGAGCACCGGGATGGAGCGAAACGACAGCCCGGCCGGATTGATGACGACGGCGGCGGCTTTCTCGCGCGCCTCCTGCACCCAGTCGACCATCACGCCTTCGTGATTGGTCTGGCGGAATTCGCAGGCAAGGCCCAGCTCCGAGGTGACGCGGCGGCACAGCGCTTCCACCTGCGCCAAGGTCGTGCTGCCGTAGATGTGCGGCTCGCGCACGCCCAGCAGGTTGAGGTTGGGGCCGTTGAGGATGTAGATGAGGGCGCTCATGGGGCGGCTCGCAGAAGGATGCGGTGGTGCACTAAGACGGACTCACGATCAGCCGAACAAAACCGTTCGGGCTGAGGTATCGAAGCCCCGTGCTCCGCGCCACAGGCCCTTCGATACCTCAGGGCGAACGGATATGGAGCGATCGGAAAAACTCTCACGCTCTCAGCCCGATGCTTCGACAAGCCAGGACGAGCGGGTCTGGGCTTCGACAGGCTCAGCCCGAACGGTTCAAGCTCATATTGCCGTCAACGCGCGCATTCTTCCGCCGCTGTAGGAAACTCTTTCTCGTTTGGAAACCCGTTTCGCATCGCAACATGAGCAACGCCCTCGACCGCGGCCTCTCGCTTCTCGAACACCTCACCGGGCATCCACAGGGGCTGCCGCTGTCGCTGCTCTCGTCTGAGCTGGACATCCCGCTGAGCGCCTGCCACCGGCTGCTCGCCGACCTGCAGCGCCGCGGCTACGTGCGCCAGGCGCGCAAGCAGGGCGACTACATGCTGACCACCAAGGTGGTGTCGCTGGGGCTGGGTTTTCTCAGCAGCGCCGGCATCGTCGATGTGGCCGAGCCGCTGCTCGAGCGGCTGGCGCAGGCCTCGGGCGAGCTGGTGCGCCTGTCCATCGTCGACGAGGATCGCCTCACCTGGGTCGCCAAGTCGCAAGGTACCCGCCAGGCGGGCATGCGCTACGACCCGGACATGGGCATGGATGCGCGCCTGTCGTGCACGAGTTCAGGCCACGCCTGGCTGATGACGCTCAGCGACGAACGCGCGCTCGAACTCGTCTCGCGGCAGGGCTTCGGCACGCCGGCGGAATACGGGCCGAAGGCGCCGACGACCATCAAGGCGCTGCTGGGTTTCCTGCATGCGGCGCGGGTTCGCGGCTACGCCCTCATCGACGAAGTCTTCGCGCCCGGCATGGCCGCCATGGCCGCTCCCGTGCTGCGCCGCCGCGAGGCGATCGGCGTCATCAGCATCGCCGGCCCGCGCGTGCGCCTCGGCGCAGCGCGCATGCACGAACTCGCCCCCGCCCTGCTCGCCGCGGCCGCGGAACTCGGGCCGATCAGCAATGCATCCAGCCTGTTCGGGCGGCCGCCGTTGGGCAAAGGCTAGCCCCGCGCGTCACCCGCCGACCTGCACCTGCAACTCGCGCACCGGCCGCACCTCGATGCTGCCGTGGCGCGCCGGCGGAATGCCGGCGGCGAGCTGGATCGCCTCGTTCAGGTCCTTCGCGTCGATGAGGTAGAAGCCGGCGAGCATCTCCCGCGTCTCGGCGAAGGGGCCGTCGAACAAGGTCACCTCACCCCCGCGCACGCGCACCGTGGTGGCGGTGTGCGTGCCGTACAGCGGATCGGCCGCCAGCAGCCGGCGGCTGGCGGCGAGCCGCTCGGCGTACTCCCCACATTCGGCGTCGCTGCAGGCGTTCCAGTGTTCGGCGTCCAGGTACACCAGGCAGAGGTACTTCACAGCGTGGCCGCCAGTTCGGCGAGTTGGTTGGTACACAAGCCCCAGCCTTCGTGGAAGCCCATCTTCTCGTGCGCCGCGCGGTCTTCCGCGGTCCAGTGGCGGGCGCGGGCGGTGTAGCGGGTGCGGCCGCCGCCGAGGTCCTCGAAGGTGAGGATGAGCGTCATGAAGGGCTTGGCCGAGGGCTCCCAGGCGCTGGTGTAGGCGTCGGTGGCGACGATGCGTTGGTTGGGCACCACTTCGAGGTAGACGCCGGGGTTGGGGAACTCCTGCCCGTCCGGGCCGCGCATCACCATCAGGTTGGCGCCGCCGGGGCGCACGTCGGTCTCGACATGCGTCGTGGTCCAGGGCTTCGGCGCGAACCACTGCTTCATCAGTTCGGGCTCGGTCCAGCAGCGGTACAACTTGTCGGGCGAAGCGGCGATGTCGCGCGTGATGACAAGGTCTCGGTCATTGCTCATGTGGTTCTCCTGTCCCGGATCGACTCGAATTACTCGAAGGCAATGGGCTCGCCATTGACGGCCCAGCTCACGCCGAAGCGGTCGGTCAGCATGCCGAAGGACTTGGCCCAGAACGCGGGCGCCAGCGGCATCGTCACCTGGCCGCCTTGCGACAGGGCGTGGAACGCGGTGTGCGCCTCATCGACGGTGTCGTACTGCAGCGCAAGCATCACGCCCTTCATGCCGTCGAAGGGTATGCCGGGCGGCACGTCGCCGGAAAACAGGCGCGCGCCGCCGGGTAGCAGCAGGGACGCATGCATGATGCCGTCGCCGGTGGGCATGCCGCCGGCGCAGCCTTCCTCCGGCGCGGCCTCGGCCGGCATGTCGGAAAAACTCATCATGGTTTCGATCGTGGCGCCGAGCGCCTGGGCGTAGAACGCAAACGCCTCGCGGGTCTTGCCGTCGAAGCTGAGGTAGGGCGTGAGGGTGGTGGACATGATGGGCTCCTGTGGATGAAGTGGGCGGCAAGGATGTGCCGGCACTCTCTAGTCGAACGGCATCGCCGGCTTTCGACAGGCCCCGCAAAAAAAAACTTCAACTGCCCGCTTCGGCCAGCCGGCGCAGCAGGAAACGACGCTCCGGCTCCTGCCTCGCCAGGGCGACGGCGTTGCGGTAGTGAGCCCGGGCATCGTCCAGCCGGCCGGCGCGGCGGCACAGATCGGCCGCCGCGGCCGGCCCTGCGTGGTAGCCCGGCAGCAACGGCAGCAGTGGCTCGACCAGCGCGAGACCAGCCTGCGGGCCGTCGCGCATCGCCACGGCCACGGCGCGGTTCAGCGCGATCACCGGGCTGGGCTCCAGGCGCAGGAGCGCGTCGTACAGGCCGACGATCTGCGGCCAGTCGGTCTCGGCCGCGGTGGCAGCTTCGCCGTGCACCGCGGCAATCGCCGCCTGCAAGGCATAGGCGCCGAAGCCGCGCTTCGACAGCGCCGCTTCGGCCAGCGCGCAGCCTTCCGCAATGGCCTCGCGGTTCCAGAGCGTTCGGTCCTGTTCTTCCAGCGGGATCAGTTCGCCGTCGGCAGTGGCACGCGCCGTGCGGCGCGCGTCGTGCAGCAGCAGCAGCGCCAGCAGACCCAGCACCTCGGGTTCGGGCAGCAGAGCGTGCAGCAGACGAGCCAGGCGGATGGCTTCATCGGCCAACCCCGCGGCGTGCGCCGCATGGCCTTCGTTGAACACGAGGTACACGACCCGCAGAACGCTCGCCAGCCGCGCCGGCCGCTCGGCCGCACCCGGCACCTCGTAGGGAATGCGCGCCGCGGCGATCTTGGCCTTGGCGCGCACGATGCGCTGCGCGAGCGTGGGCGTCGCGATGAGAAAGGCGCTCGCGATGGCTTCCGTGGTCAGGCCGCACACCTCGCGCAGCGTGAGCGCAATGCGCGCTTCTTCGGCCAGGCTCGGGTGGCAGCAGGTGAAGACGAGGCGCAGGCGGTCGTCCTCGATGGCCTCGCGCTCGTCCCAGCGCTGCTCCCAGCCGGGCGCGTCGTCGGCCACCGATTCGATCAGCGCGTCGGCATCGTCCGAAGCCACGAAGCGCCGGTCGCGGCGCATGCGGTCGATGGCCTTGAAGCGCCCCGCCGACACGAGCCACGCCACCGGATTCGCCGGCACACCCTTGCTCGGCCATTGTTCGGAAGCGGCGATGAAGGCGTCGTGCAGCGCGTCCTCCGCCGCATCGAAGCTGCCCAGCAGCCGCACGAGCGTGGAAAACACGCGCCGGCTTTCTTGGCTGTAGAGGGCGGTGACGATGTCGTTCATGGCGCCAGCGTAAACGACGACGGCCGCCGGCACCTCATTCCCACGCGAGCGCTCAACCGCGCTGGCCACGCCCGTCAACCGCGGTCCCTCGCGTCAATGCGCCAGCAGCGCCGCGTTCAACAGCTGCACCCGGTTGCGCGCCGAAAAGCGCCGGCGCAGCTGGCGCATGTGGTAGTCGACCGCATGCGAGGTCAGTTGCAGACCGTAGGCGATCTCCTTGTCGCTCTGGCCGTGCAGCAGGCACTCGAGGATGCGCTGCTGCAAGACCGACGGCTCGCCCTGGGGCGGCGCCACGCCCTCTTCGGCGGCCAGCTGCGGTGCGATGAAGTCATGCAGGCACAAGCCGAGCGCCAGTGCCCGGCCAAGCGCGGCGTCGTCGATCCAGCCGCATTGTTCGCGGCGCGAGATCAGGCTCACCACCACCCGCTCCTGCGGGCGCCCGGGCGTGCCGAGGTGAAAGAAGACGCCGCTGCGAAGCCCGCTGTCGCAGAAGTCAGCCAGGAAGCGCCGCTCCCGCAATGCGGTCGCCTCTTCGGCGCGGGCGTTCTTCACCACATCGTCGGCGCACCACGCCAGCGGCAGGCTGGAGCGGCGCGCCAGGCGGTGGCGGGCGTCGACCTGGTCGTAGCGCTCGCGAAAGTAGCGCTCGGTCCACGCCGGGTTGGCATAGCTCGTGAGGAAGCTGTGCGGCACCCATTCGCCGCGGCGCTGCTGAAAGCTGCCGTAGGCAAGCCAGTCGAAACCGATGTCGTCAAGCGCCGCACGCACCAGGCGCTCGCGCTCGCGCGGCGAAGTCGCGCCGTGCAGCCGGGCCGCCACGCCGTGCTGCTGCGTGACGGCATCGCGCGGCGCGCTGCGCAACTGTGCTTCGGTGAACAGGCGCACGCCGATGCCGGCAGGTTGCGTGTCGGCCCAGGCACCGGCCTGCGCATCACCCGTGGATCGATCCGGGACGGTGAGTGTGAGCATTGCAGCTTGTCTCCTCTTGGTGGCGCGCGGCTCCAGGGGGCCGTTGCGCTCTTTCGAGGTGACAGCGTGGCCGCATGCACGTGAAGGAACAAGCGTTATGTGGGCAACGCTGCGTTCGCCAGGCGCGAATCGTGAAACGGAACGTTCGCGGCGTCCGTGCCGCACGCGAGCTGCGAGGCGATCTGTTCGGCCGGCGAAGTGTGCAACCGAAGCACCGGCGATTTCCTCGGCCGCGTCAGTGGGCGTGCAGGCATGGCGTGGCCGCGCAGATGCGCGAGCAGCAGCCGCACGCCATGCGGGCGCGTGGCATCGGGGCGGCAGCACACGTCGAGCGGCACCTCGGCCCAGGGCTCGGCCAGGGGCAGCACACACAAGGCTTCGACATGCCGATGCGCGAGCTGCAGAGGCACGACCGCCACACCGAGGCCAGAGGCCACCAGATGACACATCGAGTCGAACCCGTTCACACGCCAGCGCACGCGAAGTTCCTGGCCGTGTTCCTGCGCGACCCCGCGCAGCAACTGGTCCCAGCCCCCATCGCACTCGAGCCCGATGAAGTCGCAATCGGCCGTCTGCTCGAAGCGCACCGACGGCAAGGACGACAGCGCATGCCCCGGCGGCACCGCCAGCGCATGCTGCACATGGGCGAGACGGAAGGTCACGAGCTCGGCCGGATAGGGCTGGATGGGCGCGACGATGCCGATATCCGCATCGCCGCGCAACACCGCCTGCAAAGTGCTGACCGTGTCGTGCTCATGCAGTTCGACCACCACCGAGGGATGGACAGCTTGAAAACTCTTGAGCAGCGTGGGCAGCTCATCCACCAGCGAGGTGAGGTTGGCATGCACCCGCACCGGGCTGCGCGCGCCGTCGCCCTGCTCGCTCACGGCCGCGGCCAGCTGCTGCAGGTTCGAGAGCATGTCGTTCACGCCGGCACGAAGCATGTCGCCGGCCGGTGTGCATGCCACGCCGCGCGGCAGCCGCTGCAGCAGCTGCGCACCGAGCGTGCGCTCAAGCTCGGCGATGCGCTTGCTCGCCGCGGAGACGGCGATGCAGTTCTTGGCCGCGCCGCGGCCCATCGCGCCGAGTTCGGCGACATCGACGAACAACCTGAGCGAAAACAGATCCAGACGCATCTCGCAACACTCCTCGTCATGGCGTCGGCGCGGCGGCGCGACGAACGCGGCGGAGTGTGCACGCCTGTGTCGGCAGGCATCAAGCAAGTAAATTTTCGGTCATGTCATCGGTTCTTTCGATCGTGCGGGGCCGCGAGGTCATGCGTTCACACCGTCGACCTTCAGCTGCCAGCCGTTGTGGACGGTGTCAGGGTCGCCGGGAAAGCCGGTCACTTGGCCGTCCATCAGCTCGAGTCTGAAGCCGTGCTCGGGATTGATCTGCACCAATCGCTTGAGGGCCTGGACCGCGATTGCGTCCTCGCCACCTTGCTCGCGGGCGGCCTGCTGCTGCGGCGCGAGCAGCGTCTGGGCGTTGGTCTGCGCCACACCCCAGAGCGTGCGCGTGCGCGCCTCGCGGCCGTCGATCGTGACGGCGGCCGGCGCCGCCTGGCGACGCGAGCGGGTCACGTCGAGACGCTCCTGTTGCCTTTTGTCATCCGCGGGCAGGAGCGCCGAGGCGCTCGGGGAGACCCCCTGTGCGCCGGGGCGTGACAGACGCGGGTCGAGCTGCGCGAACTGCTGCAGAGGCGGCGGCAACGCCTGCAGGGCCCCAGCCCCGGCTCCTTCATACGGCGCGGGCGGCGTGCCGTTCTCGCGCAGCCTCCATGCGAGTGCATGGGCCTCCTCGCGTGCCTCGTCGTCCTCCAGGTAGAGCAGGCCGACCCGCGCCGCGGTGGCGGCAGCCAGCCAGTACGCGGTGCTGGACTGGTGACTCGGCATGGTGTTGGGCAGACCGAGGGTCTTGCGCCAGTCGCCGATCGCCTGCCGGCCTGCGGCGTAGGTGAAGGCTCCCCCCAGCGCCGTGTTGGCGAGGCCGAGCCAGCTGGGCCGCGCGAAGAACTGGACCGCGTCGTTCAGCGTCCACAAGGCGCCGGCGGCTCCGAGGCCGCTCATGCCCAGCGGCTGCGTCCAGCGGAACGGCCCGCGGACCTCCCAGTTCCCCTTGGCGAGGCCGCTGCCCAGCCCTGCGAGCGCGTTGGTCATGAGCGCCGCGTTGCCGGCGCCGAAGCCGGCGGTGTAGAGCGTCTGCAGCACCGACATGTCGCCCTGGCGCACGGTGTGGTAGGCATAGGCGACGTTCAGGCCGTAGCTCAGTGCCGTGGCCGCGCGGAACAGCTGGCCCGTGCGCACGCGCGGGTCGAGCGCGTTGATCGACGATGCCTGCATGCCCAGCGCCCGGTCCACGCCGATCTGGTACTGGCCCACCGTGGCCATGATGGCGTTGAAGCGCTGCACCTCGTTCCAGCCGTTGGCCGCATCGAGCGGCTTGTTGGCGAGGTAGGCGTAGTCCACACGGAACTGCTCGGTGAGCCGCGCGGCCTCGACGAGCTTGTCCTCCGACAGACCGAGCGCCTTGCCATTCACCCGGATGCGGTTCATGAAGCGGTCGAGTTCCTTGTGGGTCACCCGGCCCTCCTCGAACATGCGTTCCCAGCTCAGGCGCACGGCGTCGCCATAGGCGCCGCGCACCAGGCCCATGGCCGCGCGCGTTTCGAAGCCGGTGGCATGCAGGATGCCGTCGTCGCCGGCGTGCATGGCGAGGACGCCGTCGCCCGCGGCATAGGCGCCGGTCATGCCGGCCATGGCGGCCGTGCCCGCAAGAATGCGGCGAGGCACCGTGTCGAAGCGGCCGCGCGGCGAGCCCCGCCCGTGCGGATCACCCACCCAGTGCTGCTCGCCCCGGTCGGGGTAGCCGGCCTGAATCCGGGCCGATTCGGACCGGTCGGCGACCAGCGCACCCGTGGGCGCCGGACGCAGGCCGTACTGCGCGGCGGCCTGCTCGTAGCCGCTGCGGTACAGCATCTCCACCCACTGGTCGAAGTTCGCGCGTGCATCGGTGCTCATCTGCGCGCGCCGCGTGCCGAGGCTTGCGAGCATGTCGTCCATCGCTGTGACCTCGTCGCTGCGGCCGCCGGCCTCCAGTTCCTGCGCCGTCCAGTCACGCACGGACGACTCGGTGCGCGCCATCAGCTCGTCGTAGTTGCCGCGCAGCAGCTTCCACAGCGCCTCGGGGCTGCGCATGGCGATGTCGGAGAACAGCGGCAGGTAGGTGGTGAGCGCTTGGTTGTATTGCGCCGCGTTCACCGGCTTGACGGTGTCGCTGCCGAACAGCACGCGGTCCTGGTGCAGCAGGATGAAGTCCGCCAGCCCCGAGCGCATGGCGGGGTCGCTGAGGTAGGCCTCGGCCACGTCGTTCCACGAGATGTCGAAGCGCAGGTTGGGCGCACGCTGCAGCGCCTCGTGCACGTTGGCCATGTGCCTGGGCACGACGATCTCCTTGCCCGGCAGCACCCGCCCGTCGGCAAGCGTGGTGTCGGGCAGGCGCACCGTGGTGGGCGTGGTGTCGGGCCGCACCAGGCGGCCGATGCCGGTGTGCGCCAGCACGATGTTGGCGTCCGGGTAGCGCGCCACCAGGTCGATCAACTGGTCGAAATGCTCGTAGGCGGTGCGTGTGCCGACGGCGCGCCCGTCATGCAGGTCGAGCGCATGGCGGCCCCAGTCGCAATGGATGAGCACGCCAAGCCCGGTCTCGTGGGCGAACTGCAGGAATTCGGCCATCGCCGCCGCGTCGATCGAAAAGGCCTCGTCGCCGAGCAGCACATCCACCATCTCCTTCTTGATGGTGAGTTCGCCCACGAACTTGAACACCCCCGGGTGCTCGAGCAGCATCTGTCGCGCGTGCGCGGCAGCGTCGGTCTTCGACGGATCCACGCCGGTCATCGAGAGGTCTGCACGGGCAGCGCTCAGCAGATGCTTCTCGGCTTGTGCGCCCGCGCGCTGCGCGGCCTCGGCATCACCTTCGAGCAGCGCCTTGGCCTGCCGCTGCCGCGCATCCAGATGCGACTGCCAGAGAGTCTCGAACTCGCGCGCCACTTCGCGGTCCACGCGCTTGCCGTTCTTCATGGTCAGCCCGCCGGCATCGATGCCCGAGTAGTGGGCCAGGCCGCAGTCGCTCATCTGCGGAATCGAGCCGTGCAGGATGCGGCTCGTGTCCGACGCCGTCGCCTGCAGGGCAGTCAGCGGCTTGAGGGCGTAGAAGTAGCGCTCCACCGGGCGCCAGCCGGCGTTGATCTCCTGCATCCGGTCGCGCAGCGTGAGGCGCTCGCCGCGGTTGGCGCCGCGATGGTCGTAGCCGCGGTCGTGGGCATGGACGTCGCCGATCACACGCTCCAGCCCGCCGGGGATGCCGGCGCGTTCCACCACCAGCGGATCCACCCGGAAGCGGCCCGGCGCGAGGGTGTTGCCGGTCAGCCTCTCGTAGGCGTTGCCGCGCACGCCGAGGTGCTCGTACAGCCGCAGGATGGTGCGGTCGACCGTCTTGCGCGCTGCCTGGGAAGGCAGGTCGCCCGGCTGGCGCCGCTGGTAGTTGGCGCCGATGTATTCGGGTCCGTTCTCCCCTTGGCGATAGCGCGGCCAGAAGTTCGCGGGCAGGTCGGGGTAGGCGGGCCTGGCGGCGTCGCCGTAGCGCAAGCCGTCGGCGCGCAGGTCGGGGGCCAGCGGCACCTCCTGCGGGCCTTGGTCGAGCGCCCGGGTGAGCGCCGCGCTGGCTTCGTCGTAGGCGACCAGCCGTTCGCCCGCCCGCGTGGCGGCGCGCAGCGAGGGTTCGTGCTGCTCGGCCGCGCTGCGCACGGCCTTGGCGGCGTCGAATGCACGTTGCTGCTGAAGCCGCACCGCGGCATACACCTCTTCGGCGCGCACCCGGCCGGTCCGTGCCACGGCGAGCGCACGCTCGGCGAGGCGTGCATCCGCGGCCTCCTGCAGCAAGGCTTGGCGCTGCCCCTGCGGCAGCCGGGAAGACAGGCCGGGATCCGCCGCCACCGCCTCGCGATGCGCCTGCCAGCTCTGCTGGGCCTGCTGCGACAGGCGCCGGTACTCGGCCTCGGCACGGCGTTCCACCGCCCGCGCCTCATGCCGCGCCTCGCGCGCGTCGCGCAACCGGGTCAGCGCACCGGCCTGGACGGCATCGGCCGATTCGGTGTCCAGCACGCGGCGCAGGCGCGGCGCGTCGGCCGCCTGCGCCGCCTCGTCGAGGTAGCGGCGAAAGCTCGTCACGGCCTGCGAGGTGTCGGTCTTGAGGGCGGCCAGCTTCTGCTGCTCGTTGAGCTCGGTCAGCCTGAACAGGCCCAGCGCGTGTTCCAGCGGCGCCGTGCGCGCACCGATGCCCTCGGCCGTGCGGGCAACCGCCGCCGCACGCCGCTCCGCCACCGCCGCCCGCGTGCGTGCCGTGAAAGCCTGCGGGCCCTGGGCATCGTCGGCCGCAGCGCGTGCGCTGGTGGCGCGTGCGGTCGCCGCGCGCACATCACCGGCAGCGCGCGTATCGGCCAGGCGGGCAAGCACGAGCTGGTCGTCGACCATCTGTCGCTGCGCCGTGGCGCGCCGCAGTGACGCCTGCGCGTGCGCCTGCTCGGCCTGCGCCAGGGCTTCGACCTTGCTCTCCAGG
Organism: Rhizobacter sp.; assembly: GCA_036676235.1. Classification (GTDB taxonomy): domain Bacteria; phylum Pseudomonadota; class Gammaproteobacteria; order Burkholderiales; family Burkholderiaceae_C; genus JAKFDI01. Next base: position 67,840 of record JAKFDI010000108.1, read on the forward strand.
CGGGTGCGCGCCGCCAGCGTCTTCCGCTCGATGCGGTCGGCCTTGGCATGCAGGGCGTCGGCCTCCTGCCGCAGCGCCAGCGCCTGCGGGTCGCGGCCCGCACGCTCGGCGCGGGCTTCGGCCTCCGACGCCAGGCGCCGCGACTCCTGCGCATCGATCTCCCGCCGGGCCTGCCGGTGCGTGCCTTCCTGCAGCTCGTTCTTCAGGGCGTCGGCACGGCGTTTGGGGCGGCCCAGCGCTCGGTCGGCGCGGCCGAACTCCTTGCGCGACTCGTCCGCACGGGCGAGCGCGGCCGCCACCTCGGCGGGCACGTCGGACCGGCGGGCGCGGTCGGCCTCCTGCGTGCCGCGGCTGCGCTCCCGGGTCTGCGCACCGCGTGTCTGCGCATACGGGTCCTGCGCTTCGGCGTTGCCGTCGTTGGTGCGACGGCTGCCAGCCCCCTCCTCGCCCCGCACGGCGCCGGGCCGCGGCGCGGCCGATTCGTCGCCGGCGGCGACCCGGGCCGGGTCCGAGATCGAGCGGCTGAGCGTCACCGGATCGACTCGTGCCACGGGCACCGGCGCCGCGGCTGGCGGGACGCCCGTTTCGGCGGGCGCTGCGGGCGCGCCGGGCGCGGCGGGCGGCGCC
>JAKFDI010000109.1:0-14926 GCA_036676235.1 Rhizobacter sp.
TCGATCAGTTCGTCTCGCACCACAACACTGACTCTCAGCCCTTCCGCTGGACTGCCACCGCCGACTCGATCCTTGAGAAGCTCCATCGACTTTGCTCACGTATCAGCGGGACAGAACACTAGCACAGGAGCTGCAACGCATCGCCGTCACCCTGGGTGGCCGCGTCGACGCGCCGATCGCACGCCACCCCAGCATGCTGGCGGCGCAGGCCGAGCTCGAGCTTGCCCAGCTCGACCTGGCCCGCACCGAAGTGCGCGCGGCGCTGCCCGGCGTCGCCAGCCGGCCGCCGCGGCAGGGCCAGTTCATCAGCGTGGGCAGCGTGGCCATGGCGCTGGTGGTCAGCGCCACGCCCTGGGTCGAGGCCAACTTCAGCGAGACCGACCTCAGCCACCTGCGTGCCGGACAACCGGCCGAGATCCGCGTCGACACGTATCCCGGCCTGGTCTGGCATGGCACGGTGGACAGCCTCAGCCCGGCCACCGGGGCCGAGTTCTCGCTGATCCCGGCCCAGAACGCCGCCGGCAACTGGGTCAAGGTGGTGCAACGCGTGCCGGTGCGCATCCAGCTCGACAGCGCCGCGGAGCAACCGCCGCTGCGCGCCGGTCTGAGCGCCGTGGTCACGGTCCGTACCGGGCAGCGCCGGCAGTTGCTCGGCCTGGCCTGGCCGCGCCAGTGAAACCGGCCGCCGCGGGTCCCCTGGCGTGAGCACCGCCGGCAAGCCGGCCATCGCCCATCCCGGCCTGGTCACGGTCTCGGTGATGCTGGCCACCATCATGCAGGCGGTGGACACGACCATCGCCAATGTCGCGCTGCCGCACATGCAGAGCGCGATGGGCGCGACGCAGGACCAGATTTCCTGGGTGCTTACGTCCTACATCGTGGCGGCGGCGATCTTCATGCTGCTGACCGGATACCTGTCCGCGCGGCTGGGGCGTAAGCGCTTGTTCATGTGGTCGGTGGTCGGCTTCACCATCGCGTCGATGTTGTGCGGGGCCGCGCAGAGCCTGACGCAGCTGGTGGCCTTCCGCCTGCTGCAGGGCGTGTTCGGCGCCTGCCTGGTGCCGCTGTCGCAGGCCGTGCTGCTGGACAGCCACCCGCGCGAACGCCACGCCTCGGCGATGGCCCTGTGGGGCGTCGGGGTGATGGTCGGGCCCATCCTCGGCCCGACGCTCGGCGGCTGGCTGACCGAGCACCTGAGCTGGCGCTGGGTGTTCTACATCAACCTGCCGGTCGGCATCCTGGCCTGGCTGGGACTGGCCGCCTTCGTGCAGGAGACGCCGCTGGACCGCGGGCGGCGCTTCGACGGCCTGGGCTTCGGGCTGCTGGTGCTGGCCATCGGCGCCTTCCAGATGATGCTGGACCGGGGCGAGTCGCAGGGCTGGTTCGAGAGTGTCGAGATCGTCGTCGAGGCGCTCCTGGCTGCGCTGGCGCTGTACCTGTTCGTGGTTCACATGTTTACCCACGATCGCCCGTTCATCGAGCCGCGCCTGTTCACCGACCGCAACTACAGCGTCGGCCTGTTGCTGATGTTCTTCATGGGCGCGATCCTGTTCAGCACCATGGCCCTGCTGCCGCCCTTCCTGCATGGCCTGCTGGGATACCCGGTGATCGACGTCGGCACGCTGCTCGTGCCCCGCGGCGTGGGCACGATGGCGGCGATGTTCGCCGTCGGCCGCATCGGCCCGCGCGTCGACCTGCGCTGGCAGATCCTGCTCGGCATGGTGCTGACCGCCCTGGCCATGCACGAGATGACGCAGTTCAGCCTCGACACCAGCACCTGGGACATCACCCGCACCGGCATCGTCCAGGGCCTGGGCCTGGGCTTCGTCTTCGTGCCGTTGTCGACGGTGGCCTTCTCGACCCTGGCGCCGCACTTTCGCAACGAGGGCGCGGCGCTGTTCAGCCTGATCCGCAACATCGGCGCCAGCATCGGCATCTCGGCCATGGTGGCACTGCTGGCGCAAAACACGCAGGCCGGGCACGCGGCGCTGGCCGAATTCATCCATCCTTTCAGCCTAGCACTGCGCCAGGCGGTCGAGGTCGGGGCGCACGATGTTTCCAGTGCGGCCGGCCTGCAAAGGCTCGACGCCGAGGTCGGCCGCCAGGCGGCGATGCTGGCCTACCTGCAGGACTTCAGGCTCATGATGTGGGTGGCACTCCTGGGCATCCCGTGGATCGCGTTGCTGCGCAAGCCGGCCTCGCCGGTGTCCGCCGCCGGGTCGCCGGCGCTGGCGGATTGAGGGAACCGCAGACAGCTCGCCCCTGCGGCACCGATCCGCCGCGCCGCCGCTTCGGGTCGTTGCCCTGGCCGAGCATCGTGGATGGCCGCAACCGGCCCGGACCACGAAAGGCAGTCCCCTCGCGGTCGAGCGCGTTCGCCTTTGTCCCTCACGTTCTCTCGCTTGACGCTGGAATCAACCGTCACTAGGATGAACTCGTACGGGAACACATGTTCCGATATAAGAACTACGAAGGAGACACACCACCGTGCAGTCAACATTGGCGCCGGTCCAGTTTGCCGCCCCACGGCGCAGCGATGTGGCGCCCATGGCGTTGGAGCGGGTGCTGCGGACGCTGCGATTGCTCGCCGATGAGCCGGACGGCCTGACGCTGTCGCAGTTGATGGCGCAGATCGAGGCGCCCAAGACCAGCGTGCACTCGCTGCTGCAAGGCTTGGCTGCTGCAGCGTACGTGCAGCGACACGATTCACTCTACCGGCTCGGCCCGGAATCCTTCGTCCTCGGCGCCGCGCTCGTTGCGGCCCGCTCGCTGACCATCGTGGCCACACCGTATCTGCGTGAAGCACGCGCGCAGTCCGGCGAGTCGGTACTGCTCGCGGTCATCGACCGGATCTCGGGCAGGTTGACGTACACCCAGATCCTGGAGAGCCACAAGCCGGTGCGCTACGCCGTGCCCGTGGGCACCACGCGCCCGCTCTTCGCAACGTCAGCAGGCCGCGTACTGCTCGCCTTTCAGGATGAGGGTTGGCGACGCGAGTACCTGAAGACGGCCGACCTCCGGGCGATGACCGACAAGACGGTGACCGACCGTCGCCAACTGGTCAAGATCATCGAACGGATACGCACGACCGGCCATGGCGTGACCATCGGCGAGGTCACGCCCGACGTGGCCGGCTTTGCGGCGCCCATCTTCGAACCCAACGGTCAGGTGAATGCCGCCGTCATCATCGCCGCCCCCATCGAACGGGGGCGCGCCGTGGCGGAGCGGCTCACCGGCATCGTGATCCAGATCGCCGCGCAGCTGTCGCAAGCCCTCGGTTACCGCGCAGAGCGTCTTCCCACTCCCCAGCCATTGAACGGAAAGCGATGAGCAACGAACTGCTGTATGAAGTCAACGATGGCATCGCTGTCATCACCATCAACCGCCCGGAGCGCAAGAACGCCATCAACCGCGCCGTGCGTCAGGCCCTCTTCGATGTCTGGCCGCGCTTCGAGGCGGACGATTCGGCGCAGATCGCCATCCTCACCGGCACAGGGGACACGTTCTGCGCCGGCATGGACCTGATCGAGGCCGCTGACACGGTGCTGCGTATCCCGCCCAAGAACTTCATGCCCGTGCTGGGCGACAACATCGAGGTCAGCAAGCCCGTGATCGCCGCCGTGCAGGGCTATGCCTACGCTGGTGGCTGGCTCCTGGCGCAGATGTGCGACCTGTGCGTAGCCGACGAGACGGCCAAGTTCGCCATCACCGAAGGCCGTGTCGGCCGCGGCATGCCCTGGGCGTCGCCGGTGATCCACATGCTGCCGCAGCGCATCCTCATGGAAGTGGCCATGACCTGCGACCCGCTGAGCGCGCAGCGCGCCTACGAACTGGGCTACGTCAACCGCGTCGTGCCCAAGGGCGAGGCGCTGAAAGGTGCCAAGGAACTGGCCGCACGCATCCTGGTCAATGCGCCGCTCACCGTGCGCGGCGCCAAGGAGATGGTGCGCATGGCCACCGAAATGGGTCGGACGGCCGCGCTGCGGGCATCGCATCGCGCCTTCGACGCCGTGTACCTGAGCGAGGACGCGCTCGAAGGGCCGCGTTCGTTCCGCGAAAAGCGCAAACCTCAATGGAAGGGGCAATGACATGACCACTAGCTTTGCAACCGCAGCGGCAAGCGCTTCTGCAGGCTCGGTTCTGATGGCAGTCGCCAAACCGCCGCCGCGGGACCTGCGCTTCACCCGCGCCCTGGCAGCGCAAAACGCTGCATGGACCTTCGACAGCGTGCCCGCCGACGCGCGCAAGCTCGTTCGCCATTGCCTGCTCGACTGGATCGCTGTTACTTTGGCCGGCGCGCAAGAGCCGGTGACACACATGCTGGCGGAGGAAGCGCGTGAGCAAGGCGGTTTCCCCCAGGCCACGGTCGTCGGGCATGGCTTCGCCGCCAGCAGCCGCCAGGCCGCGCTGATCAACGGGGCCGCGTCACACGCGCTCGATTTCGACGATGTCAACATGACGTTCACAGGCCATCCGAGTGTGGTGCTGGTGCCGGCCTTGCTGGCACTGGCCGAAACGCGCGGTGCCAGCGGCGCCGAGTTCATGACCGCGTTCGTCGCTGGGTACGAGACGTTGTGCCGCATTGGTGCGGCCGTGTCGCCGGGGCACTACGCGCTGGGCTTCCACAGCACCGGCACCATTGGCACGTTCGGCGCGGCCGCCGCCTGCGCCCGCCTGCTGCAGCTCGATGCCGAAGACACCGCCGATGCCCTGGGCATCGCGGCCACCCAGGCCGCGGGACTGAAGGCGATGTTCGGCACCATGTGCAAGCCCCTGCACGCCGGCAAGGCCAGCGCCGACGGCATGATGGCTGCGCAGCTTGCCGCACGCGGCTTCACCTGCCGCAGCGACGCGATCGAGGCCGTGCAGGGCTTCGCTGCCACGCATGGCCCCGACTTCGATCCCGCCGCCGGGCTGAGAGAGCCCGCCCGCGGGCTGTACCTGCGCGACAACCTGTTCAAGTACCACGCGGCCTGTTACGGCACGCACGCGGCCATCGAGGCGGCGCGCTACCTTCGCGAGAGACATGGCCTCGACGAAAGCCAGGTTCGGCGAGCCACTGTGCACACCGCGGCCAGCAGCGAGGGTGTGTGCAACATCCCCTTGCCGCGCACCGGTCTGGAAGCCAAGTTCAGCCTGCGTCATGTCGTTGCCATGGCCATCGCCGGCATCGACACGGCCAACATGGCCAGCTACAGCGACGAATCCACGAACGACCCAGCGCTGACCGAACTGCGTGATCGGGTGCATGTGGAGCTTTTCCGCGAGTGCAACGCCTTGACGCAGGCCGAGGTGGTCATCGAAACGGTCGACGGCTCGATCCTGCGTCGGCGCCACGACTGCGGCATCGCGGCGACGGACCTGGACGCGCAGGGGGCAAGGCTGAAGAACAAGTTTCGCGCCATCGCCCACCCCCTGCTCGACCAGGGGTCGAGCGACGAGGTTCTGGACTTGATCGATCGCCTCGAGGACTTGCCTGATCTGTCGCCGCTGGCGGGCCTGCTGGCGTGCCAGCCGGTGCGCGCCCGCCGTCACTGACATCAGCAGGGACAACTCCATGAACTTCCTCTCCGAAGAGCAACAGGCCTGGAAGGACTCGGCCCGCCGCTGGGTGGACCGCGACGTCGGCCGCGAGTACATCCGCAAGTGCGACATGGACCGGGCCTTCCCTTTCGAAGCCTACGAGAAGGCCGCCAAACTCGGCTTCCACAGCCTGCTCGTGCCCGAGGCCGACGGTGGCGATGGCGGCGACGTGTTCTCCTATGCGCTGCTGTGCGAGGCGCTGTCCTGCTACGGCGTGGACTTCTCGGTGGCCATTGCCGGCGGCATCTTCACCGCGATGAACCTGTCGCTGCATGGCACCGAAGACCAGAAGCAGCGCTTCCTCAAGCCATTCATGCGCGGCGAGATCCGCTTCCCGATCTCCATGTCCGAACCCAACGCCGGGTCGGACGTGGCGAACGTGCAGACCCGCGCCGAGCGCGTCGGCGACGATTACGTCGTCAACGGCCAGAAGCTGTGGTGCAGCGGCGCCAGCAACCGCGGCGCCGTCATCCTGATGCTGGTGCGCACCGCCAACACCCCGGATAAGCGTGATGGCCTGTCGGTGCTGATCGTGCCCAACGACCTGCCGGGCCTGACCATCCGCCCATTGCAGACGCTGGCCCGCCGCTCCGTCGTGACCACGGAGATCTTCCTCGACAACGTGCATGTGCCGGCAGCCAACATGCTGGGCGCGCCCGGCGAGGGCTTCAAGATCATCGCCGGCGAACATCTGGCGCTGGAGCGCATTGCGGTTGCGGCCAGCTATGTCGGCAATGCACAGGGCGCCGTCGACGACGCCCTGGCCTACGCACAGCAGCGGGTGCAGTTCGGCAAGCCGATCTACGAGTTTCAGGTCATCCGCCACATGCTGGCCGATATGCAGACGCAAACCGACGCAGCCCGGCTGATCACTTACCGCGCCGCCGACCTCGCCGCGCGTGGCCTGCCCTGCCGCAAGGAAGTGGCGATGGCCAAACTGTTCGCGTCCGAGACCCTGCAGACCGTGACCCGCCAGGGCATGCAGATCCTGGGTGGCTACGGCATGACGCCCGAGGGCGACATGGAGCGTTACTTCCGCGAGGGCATGCAATCCACGGTGGGTGGCGGTACGTCGCAGATCCAGCGCACGATCATCGCGCAAGAGATGCGGGTCTGAGGTGAGCGGCCCGACGAGCAGCGAGCCGGCCGTGGCGGCCGTGGCCGCCACCCTGGTGCTGGTGCGCGATGGCCCGCAGGGGCTCGAGACGCTGATGGTGGTTCGGCACCACGAGATCGACTTCGCCCGCGGCGCTGCGGTGTTCCCCGGGGGCAAGATATCGGCCTCCGACAGCGACCCGCGAATCGCCGCACGCGTCGGTGGCGGCCAGCTGTCGGACGAACAGCAGTTCACGCTGCGGGTGGCCGCCGTCCGCGAGACCTTCGAGGAAAGCGGCCTGCTGCTGGCCCGCCACGGCGGCGCCATGATCGACGGCACGCAGCGCGCCGCCCTGCACCAGCGCTGGCAGGCGCGGGTGGCCAGCGGCGGCCATGCCTTCGTAGACATGGTCTGCGAAGAAGACCTGGAGCTGGCGCTGGAGCAACTGGTGCCCTATGCCCATTGGGTGACTCCCGAGGTTTCCCCCAAGCGTTTCGACACCCACTTCTTCATCGCCGCTGCGCCGGCTGGTCAGGTGGCACAGCACGATGGATCGGAGGCGGTGGACTCGTTCTGGATACGCCCGGCCGACGCGCTGGACGACTGCGCGCGGCGCCGCCGCACCATCATCTTCCCGACCTTGTGCAATCTGGCCCTGCTGGCCCAGACAGGCGACGTTGCCGGCGCCGTGCAAGCCGCGCGTTCACGGCCGCTGCAGCGCATCCAGCCGACGCTGGGCAGGCGCGCAGACGGCAAGCTGATTCCGTTGTTGGCACCGGATTGCGGCTACCCCGAGCTGAGCCCAGACCTGATGAACCTGGTCGCCCGTTGACCCCGATACAAAGAGCGAGACCCATGGAAATCCTCGGCATCGGCCTGCACTTCGAAGACCTGCCTCTGGGCCGTCAGTTCCGCACCGTGGGCCGCACGGTCACCGAAACCGACATCGTCAACTTCTGCACCTGCACCGGCATGACCGAGGTGCTGTTCACCGATCTCGAGTTCCTGCGCACCGAGTCCGACATCAAGGGCCGCGTCGCCCCGGGCGCCCTCGCCTACACCTTCGCCGAAGGCCTGCTGGTGCACGCAACCATGCAGCACACCGGCTTCGCCTTCCTCGAGATGGACCTGAAGGTGCATAACCCGGTGTTCGCCGGCGACACGCTGCACGTCGAGTGCGAGGTGATCGAAGCGCGGCTGAGCAAGAGCCGTCCCGGCCGCGGCCTGGTGCGCACGCGCAACCGCATCGTCAAGCACGACGGCACGCTGGCCATCACCTACACGCCGATGCGCATGATCAAGTGCCGCGACAAGGCGGTCGGCTGAGGGGCCCGCAGCACATGCAAGCCTATGCCCTGAACGACGAGCAGCGCGAGATCCAGGCTCTGGTGCGGCGCCTGGCACGCGACAAGGTGGCGGCGCGCGCCGCCGACATCGACCGCAGCGCCGAGTATCCGCAGGACATGTTCGAGCTGCTGCGCGAAGTCGGCCTGTTCACGATCCCGTTCCCAAAGGAATACGGCGGCACCGGCAACATGCTGTCGGCCGCCCTGGCCGTGGAGGAACTGGGCCGCGTCTGCTACAACACCGCCTACCTGCTGATCGTGCAGTGGGTGCCGTTCGGCGCCATCCTCGCCGCCGGCAACGACGAGCAGAAGCAGCGCCTGCTCGGCCCGCTGGCTGCCGGCGAACTGCGCGGCGCGTTTTCCACCACCGAGCCGCAAAGCGGCAGCGACGTCGCCGGCATCCGCACCCGCGCGCGGCGCTGCGACGGCGGCTACCGCATCAGCGGCTCGAAGATCTGGTGCACCAATTCGCACATCGCCGACTTCGTGCTCGTGGCCGCCAAGACCGGCGACGACGAGGGCGCACGCGCCATCAACCTGTTCATCGTCGAGCGCGGCAGCAAGGGCTTCACGGTCGGCCGCCACGAAGACAAGATGGGCGCACGCGGCGTGCCTTCGTGCCCGCTGTTCCTCGACGAGGTGTTCGTGCCCGAAGCCAACCGCATCGGCGAGGACGGGCGCGGCTTCAAGGACGTGATGGAGGCCTTCAACAAGAGCCGCCCGCTGATCGGCGCGCGCGGCGTCGGCCTGGCGCAGGGGGCCATCGACCACAGCATCGAGTTCGTGAAGAACCGCGTCACCTGGGGCCGCAAGGTCAGCGAGAACCAGGGCATCCGCTGGATGCTGGCCGACATGGCGATGCAGACCGAGGCCGCGCGCCAGCTGGTGTACCGCTCGGCGGCGGTGGTGGACAGCGGCGCATCGGGCATCGAGCTGGCGCCGATCGCGGCCATGGCCAAGTGCTTCGCCAGCGACACCGCGATGCGCGTGGCCACCGACGCCGTGCAGCTGTTCGGCGCCGCGGGCATCTCGGCCGACACGCCGATCAACCGCTACTTCCGCGACGCCAAGGTGCTGCAGATCATCGAGGGCACGAACCAGATACAGCGCAACATCATCGGCGACAGCCTGCTCGGGCGCGCGGCGCGCTGAGCGCTTGCCGCCATCAACGACCCCGACGAGACCCGCATGAGCACCCACACCCCCGCCGCCGGCACCGCGCCGGCCGACATCCTCGTCGAGCGTCGCGAAGGCGTGGCCATCGTCACCCTGAACCGCCCGCACGAACGCAATCCACTCGGGCTGGACTTTCCCGACCAGATGCTGGCCGTGCTGCAGCAGCTCGACGACGATCTCGGCCTGCACGCCGTGGTACTGACCGGCGCTGGCAAGGTGTTCTGCGCCGGCGCCGAGCTGGGCCAGGTCGTCAACCCCGACGGCGTCGACACCGAGCTGCAGTTCCGCTTCATCCGCGGCCTGCACAAGGTGGTGCAGCGCATCCGCGAGCTGGAGCTGCCCGTCATTGCCGCGGTCAATGGCGCTGCGGTCGGCGGCGGCGCGGCCCTGGCCATGGCCTGCGACATCGCCGTGGCCTCGGACAAGGCGCGCTACTTCTTCGCCTTCGGCCGCCTGGGCGCTGCGGCCTGCGACATGGGCTGCTCCTACCTGTTGCCGCGCATCGTCGGCAGCGTACGCGCCCGGCACTGGCTGCTCACCGGTGCCAGCGTCGAGGCCGAGGCCGGGCGCGCTGCGGGCCTGTTCGTCGACGTCGTTGCTGGCGAGCGCCTGCTGGACGCGGCATTGGCCATCGCCGCGTCGATCAAGCAGGCGACACCCCGCCGCGCCGGTGCGGCCAGCAAGCTGTCCATCGCCCGCGGCGAGGACACCGACCTGCAGTCCTGCCTGAGCTACGAGGCCTATGTGCAGAACTACCTCTTCTCCACCGCCGACCACAAGACCCGGCTGCGCGCACTGATGGCGCAGCAGAAGCGCAAGTAGGGCGGCGCGTCAGCGGCCGACCGGAACCTTCCCAACAGGCTCGCGGGGCCGGTCGGTGCCAACAGATCAATCGGGCGTGATCGACGCCACCACCGCGCTGCGCTCCACCGTCTGCCCGGCCTGGCAGGTGACCGAGGCCACCGTGCCCGCACACTCGGCGACGATGCGCATCTCCATCTTCATCGACTCGAGGATCGCCACCACGGCGCCCTTTTCCACGTGGTCGCCGGGCGCCACGTTGACCTTCAGGATCAGGCCCATCATCGGCGCCTTCAGCTCGCCGCTGGCCTGGGCCGACGTGCTGATGTAGGACAGGTAGGGCACGACCTTCAGGCTGTGTGAGCCGCGGCGGTCGTGCAGGTACAGCATGTCGCCGTCGCGGTGCAGGCGCACCGTCTCGCGATGGGTGTCGGTGACCGCCAGGTAGCTGCCGGCGTCGCCGCCAGTCGGCGCCAGCCGCACCGGCACCCGGGCGTCGTTCACGCCCACCAGCAGGCTGCCGTCGGCGCGCAAGGGGCCGAAGCGGATCTCGGCGCTGACGCCGTCGCTCGTTTCGACGTGCAGGCTGGGGATCGGCGCCAGGCTTTCGCCGCCGACGCTCATTTGCCAGCCGCTGCTGTGCCAGCGGCTCCAGGGGCTGCGTGACTCGACCTGGCGCTGCAACTGCAGCCAGTGGCAGGCGGCCACGGCCAGGGTCTGCGTGTCGTGCAGCGCGTCGCCCAGCGACCAGCCGGCAATCTGCTCGTCGATCAGCCGCGTGTGGAAGGTGGCAGCTCGGGTCTCGGGCAGGTCGATCAGGCGGCGCAGGAAGCCGCGGTTGGTGGTGACGCCGAAGACCACGGTGTCCTCGAGCGCCAGCGACAGCCGGTCCAGCGCTTCGTCGCGCGTCGGCGCATGCGTGATCAGCTTGGCCAGCATCGAGTCGTAGTAGGGCGTGACCTCCATGCCGCTTTCGATGCCGGTCTCGACGCGCACGCCCAGGTCGGGGAAACGCACCTGCGACAACTTGCCGGTGGACGGCAGGAAGCCTGCCGCCGGGTCCTCGGCGCAGATGCGCGCCTCGACGGCATGGCCGTGGATGCGCACATCGCCCTGCTGCACGGGCAGGCCTTCGCCGCTGGCGATGCGCAGCATGATCTCGACGATGTCCAGGCCCGTTACCATTTCCGTCACCGGGTGCTCGACCTGTAGGCGTGGATTGACCTCGAGGAAGTGGTACTCGTCGGCACCGACGATGAACTCGACCGTGCCCACGCCGCGGTACTTGAGCCGTTCGCCCAGCCGCACCGCGTCGGCGGCCATGCTGTCGCGCATCCTGGCGCTGAGGTTGGCCGCAGGCGCCTCCTCGATCACCTTCTGGTGGCGGCGCTGCAGCGTGCACTCGCGCTCGAACAGGTGGATCACCCTGCCCTGCCCATCGCCGGCGATCTGGATCTCGATATGGCGGCCCTGGCGGATCAGCTTCTCGACGATCAGGCCGGCGTCCCCGAACGAGTTCTTGGCCTCGCGCATCGCCGACTCGATCTCTTGCTCCAGACCGTCCAGGCTGGTGATGCCGCGCATGCCCTTGCCGCCGCCACCGGCCGCGGCCTTGAGCATCACCGGCAAGCCGACAGCGCGCACCGACGCGGCGATCGCAGCCGGGTCGACGCTCGGTGCCTCGCTGCCCGGCACGATGGGCACCTTGGCGGCCTTGGCCTCGCGCTTGGCCGCCGCCTTGTCGCCCAGGCGCTCGATCACGTCGGCGGTCGGGCCAATGAACACCAGACCCGCCGCTTCGACGGCGCGCGCGAAGGCGGCGTTTTCGGCCAGGAAGCCGAATCCCGGATGGATGGCCTCGGCCCCGACGGACTTCGCAGCGGCGATCACCGCGTCGATGCGCAGGTAGCTTTCGGAGGCGGGCGCGCCGCCGATCTCCACCGATTCGCCGATCTGCCGCACATGCAGCGCGTCGCGGTCGGCGCTGGAATGAACGCCGGCCACCGCCACACCCAGGCGCCGGCAGGTGCGGGCGATACGGCAGGCGATCTCCCCCCGGTTTGCAATCAGAATTTTCTTGAACACGGCGTCGATTCCCAGTTCACATCCGGAACACGCCGAAGCGTGAAGGCACGGCCGGCACGCGGCCCGCCAGGTCGAGCAGCAGCGCCATCACGTCGCGCGTTTCGGCCGGCTCGATCACCATGTCGCACCAGGTGTTGCGCGCGAAGTTGTAGGCGTTGGCGAAGTCCTCGAAGGTCTTGCGCACCGGCGCCTTGTAGGCCTCGCGCTGCGCGTCGGTCCAGCTCGTGCCGTCGCGCTTGTGCTGGTCGTCCTTGACCATCGCCAGTGTCGTCGCGGCCTGGTCCGGGCCCATGATCGCGGCGCGGCCGTTGGGCCACATGATCAGCGCGTTGGGCTTGAACGGGCGGCCGCACATCGCCAGGTAGCCCGCGCCGTAGGAGCCGCCGATGATCAGCGTGTACTTGGGCACGTTGGCGCAGGTCATCGCAGTAATCATCTTCGCGCCGTGCTTGGCGATGCCGGCCTCCTCGGCCTCGCGGCCGACCATGAAGCCGTTGATGTCGGCCATGAACAGCAGCGGGATGTCGCGTTGACAGCACAGCTCGATGAACTGCGTCGCCTTCATCGCGCTTTCGGAGAACAGCACGCCGTTGTTGCACAGGATGCCGACCTCGAAGCCCTTGATGCGGGCGAAGCCGGTGATCAGCGTGTCGCCATAGTCGGGCTTGAACTCGTGCAGGTCGCTGCCGTCGATCAGGCGCAGCACGATCTCGCGGTTGTTGGTGGGGATGCGCGGGTCGGCGCTGATGATGGCGTTGATCTCCGCCGGGTCGTGCAGCGGTTCGACGACCTCGGCCACGTCGCGGCGCTGGCGTGGCACGTCGCCGAGGTGGGCGACGACGTCGCGCAGGATGGCGATGGCGTGCGCGTCGCTCTCGGCCAGGCGGTCGGTGTTGCCGTCCTGGCGGTTGGCGCGGTCGGCATCGGCGGGCACCGGCGCCGCGTTGCTGCCGAAGGCCAGCGCGCCCTGGTCGCGCACGACGACCACCTCGTCGCACACGGCCGGCACGAAGGCGCCGCTGTCGGCGGCCGGGCCGTGCACGCTGGCGATCTGTGCGATGCCCTCGCGCGACATGCGCAGCTGGTTGTACAGGATCGAGCCGAACTGGCCATCGTCGGCAAACGCGCCGGGCTGGCCGCCCCCTTCGCGCAAGAACTGGCGCCCGCCCGACTGCACCATCGTCAGGCAGGGCAGGCGGTGCATCCAGGCGAAGCGCAGCGCCCGCACATGCTTCTTGCTGGTGACGGCGCTGTAAGCACCGTCATGCACCGCGGCGTCGTTGGCGATCACCATGCAGGGCCGGCCCGACACCATACCCACGCCGGCCACGATGCCGGCGCCCGGCACGGTGTCGCCGTGCAGGCCTTCGCCGGCCAACTGGCACAGCTCAAGGAAGGGCGAACCGGGGTCGAGCAGCGCGCTGACGCGCTCGCGCACGAGCAACTGGCCGGCTTCGCGCAGCGCGGCACGGGCCGCTTCGCTGCCGGCGGCCACCGCGGCGGCGCGGCGCGAGCGCAGATCGGCCACGCGGCCTTCGTAGAACTCGCGATTGGCGCGCAACTCTTCGGGGCTGGCCGACAGGGCCGACTTGACGACGCTCATCGCGCGCTCCCGCCGGCGCGCTGCCGGCCTGTTGCGGGCCGCGCCGCGGGGTTCGGGGATTTCATCGTTGGGGTGTGCGTGGATTGCAGTGTGGGCAGCAAGGCCGGTAAGATAACAAACATTCGTTAGGCTGCCAATCCCTGCCGCCCCACCGGCGCAGCACCACACCCCATGCAACCGATCCAATCCGACATCGCCACCGACAGTGCCGACTTCCAACGACAGCGCGACGCCTTCCTGTCGCGGATGGCGGCGCTGCAGCCACGCCGCGACGAGGCCACGCTGGGTGGCAGCGAGAAGTCGCGCAAGCTGCACAAGAGCCGCGGCCAGATGCTGCCGCGCGAGCGCATCGCGGCCCTGCTCGACCCGGGCTCGCCCTTCCTCGAGATCGGCCACCTCGCCGGCGCCGACCTGTACGAGGGCGTGCCGCCGGGGGCGACCATGATCACCGGCGTCGGTCAGGTCAGCGGCCGCGCCTGCATGCTGATCGTCAACGACGCCACCGTGAAGGGCGGCACCATGTACGGCATGACGACCAAGCGCCACACCCGGGCGCAGTTGTTCGCCTGGCAGCACCGTCTGCCCTGCATCACCATGGTGCAGTCCGGCGGCGGCTTCCTGCCCGACCTGGCCAACATCTTTCCTGACGAAGGCATGGCCGGCTCGATCATGTACAACCAGGTGAAGATGTCGGCCGAAGGCATCGCGCAGATCGCGCTGGTGCACGGCCCGTCCACCGCCGGCGGGGCCTACATCCCGGCGCTGTGCGACGAGGTGGTCATCATCCGCAACCAGGGTGCGATGTTCCTCGGCAGCCCGCAGCTGGTGTTCGCCGCCACCGGCGAGGTGGTCGACATCGAACCGCTGGGCGGCGCCGAGATGCACAGCCGGCTCAGCGGCGTCACCGACCACATGGCCGAAGACGACGCGCATGCTTTGCAGATCACGCGCAACATCGTCGCCCATCTCGGCGAGGCGCCACGCCTGCGCTGGACGCGCAGCGCCGTCGAGGCGCCCCGCTACGACCCGCAGGAACTGCTGGGCCTGGCGCGCACGGGCGACCACGCCGGCGACTGCCGCGAGATCATCGCCCGCCTGGCTGACGACAGCCGCTTCCAGGAGTTCAAGCAACTGCACGGCGAGACCCTGGTCTGCGGCTTCGCCCGCATCGAGGGCTTCGAGGTCGGCATCCTGGCCGGCAACGGCCTGCTCACCTCGCAGGCCTCGGCCAAGGGC
>JAKFDI010000110.1:0-85196 GCA_036676235.1 Rhizobacter sp.
TCTCGCGCAAGAGGTCCAAATCCTTGCCTTGAATCGCCGCCTTCGCCGGTGCCGCCATCTGTTCCTCCTGCGCTACAGCAGGAGTACATCAAATCATTCTTATTTTGTCTACACCCTCTCAGGATGAACGGAATACAACCTCAGGGCGAACGGGGGAGGGCAGGAGCCCACGAACCACGCTCAACCGAAGGAGTCCCCATGCTCGAACAAAGCCACGCCTTCAGCGGCTTCTCGTCGAACGACATTCCCAAGGCCGCCGAGTTCTACGGCCGCACGCTCGGCCTGAACGTGAAGCAGGCCGACGGCATGCTCGAACTGCATCTCGCCGGCGGGAACAATGTGCTCGTCTATCCCAAGCCGAACCACGAGCCGGCCAGCTTCACCGTGCTCAACTTCCCGGTCGAAAGCGTCGACGCCGCGGTCGACGAACTGACGAAGCGCGGGGTGCGCTTCGAGCAGTACGACATGCCTGATCTCAAGACCGACGCGAAGGGAATCATGCGCGGCAACGGGCCGACGATCGCGTGGCTCAAGGACCCGGCGGGCAACATCCTGTCGGTCATCGAGGCGGGCGGGATGTGACAGACACCGTTCCATGACACCCCCTGTGCCTGGCGCGCGCGCCACGCGCCGCGAGTGGATCGGCCTGGCCGTGATCGCGCTGCCATGCCTGCTGTACTCGATGGACCTGACGGTGCTGAACCTGGCCTTGCCGGCGCTCAGCACCGACTTGCAGCCCAGCAGTTCGCAACTGCTGTGGATCGTCGACATCTACGGCTTCATGGTGGCCGGTGCGCTCATCCCGATGGGCGCGCTCGGCGACCGCATCGGCCGCCGGCGCCTGCTGATGATCGGTGCGGCGGCCTTCGGTGTCTGTTCCGTGCTGGCGGCATTCGCATCCTCCGCCGGGATGCTGATTGCGATGCGTGCGCTGCTGGGCCTTGCGGGCGCCACGCTGGCGCCGGCCACGCTGTCGCTGATCCGGAACATGTTTCTCGACGATCGCGAACGCACGCTGGCTATCGGCATCTGGGTGTCGAGCTATTCGGTCGGCGCCGCCATCGGCCCGGTCGTCGGCGGCGCGCTGCTCGAGTTCTTCTGGTGGGGCTCGGTGTTTCTGGTCGCGGTACCCATCATGGTGCTGCTGCTGGCGATCGGCCCGCTACTGTTGCCCGAGTTCCGCGATCCGGGGGCGAGCCGGGCCGACGTGCCGAGCGCCTTGCTGTCGCTCGCGGCCGTGCTGTCGACCATCTACGGTCTCAAGCAACTGGCGGAGCACGGCCTCGGGCTTGCGCCGCTGTTGTTCGTCGTCGTCGGTATGAGCCTCGGCAGCGTGTTCGTGCGCCGGCAGCGCCGGCTGGCCGATCCGCTCATCGACCTGCGGCTGTTTCACGTGCCGGCATTCAGCGCGTCGCTCGCCACCTACACGCTCGGCTGCTTCGCGATGTTCGGCGTCTACGTCTTCATCGGGCAATACCTGCAGCTCGTGCTGGGCATGTCGCCGCTGCGCGCCGGGCTGTGGACCGTGCCCTGGGCAGGCGCCTTCATCGTGGGATCGATGCTGACGCCGGCGCTGGCGCGACGCTGGCGCCCGGCGGATGTGGTGACCGGTGGGCTGGCACTGGCGACGCTCGGCTTCGGCTGGCTCACGCAAGCCGCCGCGGCGCAGGGCGTGGGCGTCGTTGTGGGCGCCACCATCGTCATGTCGCTCGGGCTCGCGCCCGTGTTCACGCTTGCCACCGATCTCATCATCGGCGCGGCGCCGCCCGAGCGTGCCGGCGCCGCGGCCGCCATCTCGGAAACCAGTGCCGAACTCGGCGGCGCACTCGGCATCGCGGTGTTCGGCAGCATCGGTACCGCTGTGTATCGGGCGCTGGTGTTCGACAGCGCCCCGAGCGGCCTGCCACCCGGCGCGATCGAGGCGGCGCGCGACACGCTGGGAGCCGCCACTGCCGCCGCTGCGGAGTTGCCCGCGGCGATGGGTGCTGCACTGGCAGACGCGGCACGCGCTGCCTTCACGCGTGCCCTGCAGGTCGCGGCCCTCGCCGCCACCCTGGTGATGGGCGGCACGGCGCTGCTGGCCGCGCTGGTGCTGCGCACGCCGCGTGGCACGCCGGCGGTGACGGTCGACGGGTCGTCTTCTCCCTGATGCGTTGGGGCAGGCCGGGAGCAGTCGTGCAGAGAATCTTCTCCACATCACTAGCGCTGCATCAGAGGCGTGAGCGGTGCGCACGTAGCACGTAGCACGTAGCACGTAGCACGTAGCACGTAGCACGTAGCACGTAGCACGTAGCACGTAGCACGTAGCACGTAGCACGTAGCACGTAGCACGTAAGTGCTACAGTGCCCCGACATCCCCACGGCAAGCGACGCATGAGCACGACCACCATCCGCATCGAAGAAGAGCTGAAGGCCCGTGTGGCGGCCGCGGCCGAGCGCGCGGGCAAGACGGCTCACGGCTTCATTCTTGACGCCATTGCGCAGACCGTCGAGCAGGCCGAACAGGACGAAGCGTTTCACCGCATCGCCGACGAGCGCTGGGCCAGGCTGTTGGCCACCGGCAAGACCGTGCGCTGGGATGACGCGAAGACCTATCTCGAGGCGCGCGCGCGGGGCGAACGCGCTCGAAAGCCGGCCGCTCGCAAGCTCGCGCGCTGACGGGCCGCATGGCCCGCATCGAACTCGCGCCCGAAGCCCTGGACGATTTCGATCGCTTCATCGACCACTTGACCCGGTTCGAGGTCGAGGATGCGCCGGTGCGAATCGCGGAGATTGTCCAGGCGGTTCAGATCCTCGCTCACAGCCCGCTGATCGGCCGCAAGGTGAAGGGCGGCAAGCGCGAACTGGTCATCGGGCAGGACGCGCGCGGGTACATCGTCCTGTACCGATTCGTCGCCGAGATCGACACGGTCTTCGTGCTTGCGGTCCGAAGCCAGCGTGAGTCGGGGTACAAGCGAGAGCCGTGACTCATAGACCGACGGCGCTGGAGCGGTTGAGCAGCAGGCTGTAGTCGTCGCCTCGCTGCTTCGCAGCGTAAGCAGTCGCGTCAGGATGGAGGCGCTGCTTCCGCCTGCGGTGAGGGTCTGTCTTGCGCCCTCTCCCGTCTGCGGTGAGGCGAAGGCGGGAATCGACATCCGTGCCTGCGCATGGATGTCCCGCCGCAGCCGGCACGGCTTGCAAGCCGTGCCGTGGGAGGTTGGGGTGAGGGGCCGCTGACGCGGCGTACTCACGCGCCGGCGAACAGCCTCCCATGCGCCTGCCGCAACTCCCGCTTCAGCAGCTTGCCGCTCGGGTTCTTCGGCAGCGACTCGACGAAGACCACCGACTTCGGGCACTTGAACCCGGCGAGGTGCTGCGCGCAGTGCGCGAGCACGTCGGATTCGCTCAGCGACTGGCCGCTCTTGGGCACGATCACCGCAATCACCGCTTCCACCCAGCGCGGATGCGCGATGCCGACCACGGCGACTTCCGAAACCTGCGGCAGCCTGTAGATCGTCTCCTCCACCTCGCGGCTCGCCACGTTCTCGCCGCCGGTCTTGATCATGTCCTTCTTGCGGTCGACGACGGTGATGAAGCCTTCGTCGTCGATGGTGGCGAGGTCGCCCGAGTGGAACCAGCCGCCCTCGAACGCGGCCTTGGTGCGCTCGTCATCGTGGAAGTAGCCGAGCATCAGATGCGGAGACCGATGCACGATCTCGCCCACTTCGCCGGGCGCCACGTCGTTCATCGCGTCGTCGACCACGCGCGTCTCGACGTTGAGGACTGCGCGCCCGCATGACCCCGGTTTGCGCAGTTGATCGTCGGGGCCGAGCATGGTGGCGAGTGGGGCGATCTCGGTCTGGCCGTAGAGGTTCCACAGCCGCACCTGCGGCAGTCGCGCCGCCAGTTCGCGCAGCACCTCCACCGGCATGATGGACGCGCCGTAGTAGCCCTTGCGCAGGCTGGACAGGTCGGTCTGCTCGAACAGCGGCGAGCGCAGCAGCGCGATCCACACCGTGGGCGGCGCGAAGAACGAGCTGATGCGGTGGCGCGCGATCAGCGGCAGCAGGTTGTCGGGCGTGGGCTTGGCGGTGATGACGTTGACGGCGCCGACGTAGATCGACGGCCCGAGAAACACGTCGAGCTGCGCGCAGTGGTACAGCGGCAAGGCGTGCAGCGCAAGGTCGCTGCCCTCGATGCTGGCGTCGACCACGCAGCTCACGTACTGCCAGACCACCGCGTCGTGCGTGAGCATCGCGCCCTTGGGCGACGACTCGGTGCCGCTGGTGTAGACGATCTGCGCGAGGTCTTTGCCTTCGAGCTCGGCATCCGGCGCCTCGCTCGCGGTCGCGGCGAGTTCGTCGAAGGTCACCATGCCGGCCACGGGCACGCTCGGCTCCTCGGACGGCAGCCAGACGAACTCGCGCACCTGCGTGTCGAGCGCCGCGGCGGACAGCGCAAGTTCTGCCAGACCCGAATCGGTGGCCAGCATCTGCGCGCCGGCGTGGCGCAGGATGTAGGCGGCTTCTTCGGCCTTGAGCATGAAGTTGATCGGAACCAGCACCGCGCCGAGGCGCGCGAGCGCAAAGCGCAGCGCCGCGAAGGCATGCGAGTTGCGGGCGAGCACCGCCACGCGCGTGCCCTTGACGACGCCGCGCGCAGACAGGCCGGCGGCCACGCGCTCGCAGACGGTGTCGAACTGCGCATAGGTCCAGTGCGTGTCGCCGCAGACGATGGCGGACTTGTTCGGGTGGCGCTTGGCGCTGCGGTGCAGCAGATCGGCGAGGGTCTGGCGGCGGATGACGGCGTGCATGCGAATCCTTCTCTGGCGTTCTCTGGCGTTCTCTGGCGCCGCCGTGAGTGAAGAGCGAAGTGGCGGCGCAGCCTCGCAACTTACCCGATGTGTGATGCCGGCCGCCAGACGGGTTGCCACGGTCGCGCGCGGAACGCGGCTGCGATACTTCTGCGCTGCATGCCAACCCCCTCGCCACCTCACCAGCCGCGCAACCCGCTGCACGGCCTGACGCTCGAGCACATCGTCACGGCGCTCGAAGCGCACTACGGCTGGGCGGGCCTGGCCGAGCGCATGCCGGTGCGCTGCTTCACGCACGACCCGAGCGTGGCGTCCAGCCTCAAATTCCTGCGCAAGACACCGTGGGCGCGCGAGAAGCTTGAAAGCCTGTATCTCTTCATGCTGCGCGAGCAGCGTCGCGGCGAACGCGCGTCGGATTGAACGGCAGAGCGTCCAATAACCCCATGGAACACACAACCCAAGTCGAGCAGCGGCTCACCGATCTCGAGATCAAGGCCAGCTTCACCGAGGACCTGGTGGACCGGCTGAACGAAGTCATCGTGCGCCAGCAAGAGCAGATCGAACTGCTGCTGCGCGAGGTGGCGCTGCTCAGGCGCGATGCGCCAGCCGAAGACGCTGCGACGCCGCGCAGCCTGCGCGACGAGTTGCCGCCGCACTACTGAGCGCGACCTCACACCAATTCGCGATCAAACGACAAGAACCGTTCGGGCTGAGCCTGTCGAAGCCCCCGAAGATCCTGCAGCCTCGGCGGCTGAGAGTTTTTGCCGGACACCACCCACCCCGTTCGGGCTGAGGTATCGAAGCCCCGAGCCGCCGCGGCATGGCGCTTGCCCGCGATGGGCATTCACAGCCCAGGAGGTGCGCCATGCCCCGTCGCCCAGCCCATTCCGGACCCGACTCCACCGCTTCGGACAGCCGCAGCGCCGAATCAGGCAGCGCCACCCGCACCAGCACCGACCGGCTGCCCGAACCCCCGGGCGAAGGCACGCCGGACGCATCGCTCGGCGGCATTCCCAAGACCGGTGACTCGCCGCTGCGCCCGCACGACGCGCCCGCCGCAGGCCGCGAGCCGGCGCAGGTGATGACCGACGGCCTCGACGCGAAGCGCGAACGGCGCGACGATGCGGCCTCGGCCGACGCGCAGCGCGAGCGGCGCAGCGACGTGCCGAACGAGACGCCGGCGGAGCGAGTAGGCCGCACCAGCCGCAAGTCCTGACGGGCCGGTCAGCCGGCCGCGGCCGCGCCCTCCGCGCCGCGTGATCGTTCGCTGAACCTGGAGGATCGCTTCATGAATCGCCTGCTCTCGAGCGTCTCGCCCGTTGCGTTCTTCGGCTCCGCGCTGATCTCGCTCGGGCTCATCCTCTCGGTGGTCATGGCGCCCGAGCGGGCGGCGGCGCTGTTCAGCGGCGCCAATGCCTGGATCCTGGCGGAGGCCGGCTGGTTCTACATGCTAGCCGTCGGCGGGTTCGTCATCTTCCTTCTCGGCATCGCGATCAGCCCGCTGGGCAAGATCAAGCTCGGCCCCGACGAATCGGTGCCCGACTACAAGTACGGCACCTGGGTGGCGATGCTGTTCAGCGCCGGCATGGGCATCGGCATCGTGTTCTACGGCGTGGCCGAACCGATCACGCACTTCTCGATCCCGCCGGATGCCGAGCCGCGTTCGGCCCAGGCGGCGCGCGACGCCATGCAGGTCACCTTCTTCCACTGGGGCGTGCATGCATGGGCCATCTACGCCGTGGTCGGCCTGGCACTCGCGTACTTCGGCTATCGCAAGGGCGAACCACTGGTCATCCGCTCGGCCTTTCGGCCGCTGCTCGGCGACCGGGTGAACGGCCTTGCCGGCGACGTGATCGACATCTTCGCCGTGGTGGGCACGCTGGCGGGCCTCGCCACCTCGCTCGGCCTCGGCGTGGCGCAGCTCAACGCGACAGGTGCCTACCTCTTCGGGCTGGAGCAGAACCTCGCCACGCAGATCATCCTGATCGGTGTGGTGACGGTGCTGGCCACGCTCACGGTCGCCACCGGCCTGGACAACGGCATCCGCCGCCTGAGCGAGATGATCCTCATCGTCTCGTTCGTGCTGATGGCGCTCATCCTTGCGCTCGGCCCCACGCGCTTTCTGCTGCAGGCCTTCGTCGAGAACATCGGCCTGTATCTCAACGGCTTCGTCTCGCGCACTTTCCACATCTACGCCTACGAGCCGACGAACTGGGTGAGCACCTGGACCTTGTTCTACTGGGGCTGGTGGATCTCGTGGTCGCCCTTCGTCGGCATGTTCATCGCGCGCATCTCACGCGGGCGAACCATCCGCCAGTTCCTGCTCGGCGTGCTGTTCGCGCCGGCCGGCTTCAGCTTTCTCTGGTTCACGATCTTCGGCGACACGGCGATCTGGATGGACCTGAACGTGGCCGACGGCGCGATCTCGCGCACCGTGGCCGACAACATGCCGATCGCGCTGTTCACCGTGTTCGAGTACCTGCCCGCGTCGACGCTGCTCGCATCGATCACCGGGGTGCTTGTGGCGGTCTACTTCATCACCGCCTCCGACGCCGGTGCGCTGGTGATCGCGATGATCACCTCGCGCGGCGAGGAGGAGCCCGCGCTGTGGCTGCGTGTGTTCTGGGCGCTCACCTGCGGCGGTGTCGCGGCTGGCCTGCTGCTCGCCGGCGGCTTGGCGGCGGTGCAGATGGCGGCGGTGATTGCCGCGCTGCCGCTGGCCATCGTGATGGTGCTGATGTGCGTCGGCATCTGGCGCGCGCTCAGCAGCGAGGCGGTGCTCGGCCTGAGTGCGCGGCTTCAGGCGGCGCCGATGGTGCCGAATGAAGGCATGTTCATGTGGCGCCGCCGGCTCGGCGCCATCATCAGCCACCCGGGGCGGCAGCAGGCGGCCGGCTTCATCGCCGGCACGGTGGCCAAGGCCTTCGAGGCGGTGGTGGCCGAGTTCGGCAAGCGCGATCTCGTCGCCACCACCGAGGCCGTCGACGACGGCCTGCGCCTGATCGTCAAGCACGGCGAGGGCGTCGACGATTTCGTCTACGAGGTGCGCCCGGTGAGCCATCCCATTCCTGCCTTCGCGCTCACGGATACGGCGCGCGGCGAAGGTGGGCGCAACCGCTACTTCCGCGCCGAGGTGTTCATCGCGCAGGGCGGGCGTGATTACGACATCTTCGGCTACGAGACGGAGCAGGTGATCGCGGACGTGATCAACCACTACGACCGCTTCCGCCACTATCTGCACGTGTCGCAGAAGCGCTGATCGCCGAGGCCGAGGCAACGGATCGCGGGTCGCATTCCAGAACGACAACAGGCGTCCGAAGGCGCCTGCGTCGCGGAGATCAGGAAGCTCAGGGCTTCTTGGTGCCGTCACCGATAGCCTTGGTGCCGGCATCGCCTGAAGACTTCGCCTTGTTGTCGCTCGGGCATCAGCTCCTTGTCCTTCAGCGCCTGCTTCACCGCGGGATAGAAGATCTCTTCCTCGGTCTGCGCGTGCACCGTCAGCTCGCGGCAGGTTTGCGCCACGAGCGTCTTCTTGCGGCTGCCGCTGCGCGTCGTCTGGAACTGCGCGAACAAGTCGCTCACCAGCTTGTGGTCAGCGCGCAGAAGCGCAAGGGACGTGTGCAAGACGGCCTGCACCGCGAGCTGCTTCATGTCGCTCACGAAGCCGGCCGACATCGCATCGATGGCGGCACAACTCAGCTGCGCGCGTGACCCGGCCCGCAGCGCGGCGACCACCGCTTCGCTCTTCGCCGCGGAACGACCGGCAATGGCGATGTGCAGATCAGGCTGCCGTACCAGCCGCTCGACGAGGCGGCGTCCGTAGAAGCCGTTCCATGGTGATCACTCCGCTCCCTCTGCTGCTCAAGAACGCAGCAGAGTAGGTTGAACACCCGGCTCAGTTTTAGGTCGGCATACCCATCAAAAGTGGCTCAGTTTTCGGCCGGCGTCAACACCCTTGGGCGCAGCTGTGCTGCTGGTCCGTACCCGGGCCAGCGAAAACCAGCACGAAAAGCGTCGCGACGCAGCAGCCCCAGCAGCGAGACGCCGAGCACCTGCAGCCAGCCGATCTGCACCCGGCGCTGCGATCAGCCGCCCAGCGTCTGGTCCTGCTCGCCGTACCAGCTGAGCGCCTGGTGCAGATGGTCGAGTCTGAAATCCGCCCAGTAGTCGTCGATCACGTAGATGTCGGCATACGAGGAGCGCCGGCTGCGTGCCGACACCCAAGCCGCAGGCGACCAGACAGAACGCATCCGCCACATCGATGAACAGCTGGACCAATGCTGGGACCTGCTGCGCCAACGGCGCGCGCGCCGCGAATTCGGCGACGACCCCGACGGCGCCAAGGTGCGCGATGTCGAGACGGTGGCGCGCTGCGTGAACTGAGGGGTACGACGCCAGCCGCGACACCGATGGTTCGCGGCTGCCGCTCGCTGCGGCTTCGCGCCGGTCACGGCCCAGGCACTCGGGGCAGACGAACCGTGAACACGGTTTCGGCAGGATCGGAGCGTGCGCTGATGTCACCGCTGTGGGCCGCTGCGATCTCGCGGCAGATGTACAGCCCGAGGCCGAGGCTGCCGTCGACGCCGGAATCGGGCTGCTCACCGGGGCCCTGCCGCAGCGGATCGAATATCTGCTCCAGCATCAGGGGCTCGATCACCGCCCCGCGGTTGCTCACGGCAAACACCACGTCGGCCGGCAGGCCGGTCAACACCACCCCCACCGGCGTGCCGGGCGATCCGTATTTCAACGCATTCAGCACCAGGTTGCCGAGGACCTGGTGAAGGCGATTCGCATCCCAGGATCCGCGCAGGTCGCCGTGGCACATCAGATCTATCTGCCGCTGCGGATGCGACACGCGCAACTGCTGAATCTCATCGGTGAACACCTCGCCCAGGTTGATCTCGGAGGCAACGATGTTGACCCCCAAGCCGAGCCGGGTTCGATTGAAGTCGAGCAGGTCGTCCAGCAGCGCCTTCATGCGGGCGCCGCTGTTCACAAGCCGACCGGCGGCTGTCGACACCTCGGGGCCGGCATCGATCCGCGCCAGGTAGGCGGCGGTGACCTGGATCGCCTGAAGCGGGCTGCGCATGTCGTGCCCGAGCATGCCGAGCAACAAGTTGCGCGCATGGTCGACTTGCGCGGTGAAGAGGGCAATCGATTCGGCCAGTGCCTGATCGATGGCTTCGTTGAAGCGGATGCTGTCCTGCAAGTCCGTTGCGGCGGGGTCGCGGGCGTCGGCCCACAGTCGATGGACGGTGGCGCGCAGCGCGCGGTACTCGGACACCATCTGGTTGATGTCGAAGCCGCTTTTTGCACGCAGCACGGCATGGGTTTCTGCCGCCGTCTCCGCCGCGTCTGTGGTCGGCGGCGCGTGGCCCTTCGACTTCCGTTCCTGCTGCTCACCGCTCTGCGCTTGGTCGAGGTCGTTGGCCACCGTGTCAAGTATCTGCTTGGCATGGTCGCGCAGGGCCAGCGCCTCCATCTTCCTGCCTACCAACAACTGGGCGGCGAACTTCTCCCATTCCGAGAGGATCGCGTCCATGTCGCGACGGATGAAGTCTGCGAGTCTCATCTGTTCTTCCCTCCACTTCGCGATCTGAAGAACGCGGGCCTTGCCGAATACTCAGCTGTAGCAGACGACGTACCGGCCACCTGCCGATCCCGCCGGCCGACTCCGGTCGGCGTAATGGGCAAGCTGCCCACGCAGCGGCCAGCGTGTTGAGCTGCCTACGCTGCCGGCGTCGACGGCACACTGATTGCTGGCCCTTCATCCCCGAGCTGGCCACGCGTCAAAGCGAAAAACATCCATGACCCAGACGATGACCGCCATCTCGAGCCACACCGACAGCGCCAGCGCCGGCGTCGAGCTGGGTGCAGCGATCCGCGAACACTTCAACGGCGCAGCGCCCGATGCAGTGATCGTGTTCGCCTCTGCGCAGCACGACTACGGTGTCTTGCTGCGCTCGCTGGCGGCCGCGTGCGGCACCACCGTCATCGTCGGCTCCTCGTCGGCGGGCGAGTTCACCAGCAGCCGCAGCGGTAAGGGCTACGTATCGGCGCTGGCGCTGCGTTCGTCGGCGATGAAATTCGCGATCGGTGTGGGCCGACACCTCAGCGCCGATCCGATCGCCGCAGCCAACGAGGTGGTGCAGACCTTCCAGGGGCTCACCGGCCGGCCGATGCCGTATCGCGCCGCGCTGGTCATGACTGACGCGCTGGCCGGCCACACCGACGCCGTCGTCGAACAACTCACGATTGCCAGCGGCGGCAACTACAGCTTCGTCGGCGGCGGCGCTGGCGACGACGGACGCTTCAAGGAGTCTCACGTCTTTGCCGGCACCGACGCACTCACCGACGCGGTAGTGGCGCTCGAGATGCTCTCCATGCAACCGATCGGGGTGGGCGTCTCGCATGGGTGGGTGTCCACCGGCGCCGGTTATCGCGTCACCGAGGCCGAGGGCATGCGACTGATCGGCTTGAACGGTGCGCCCGCTGTTGCGGCCTTCGAGGCTCACGCGCAAGCCACGGGGCAGACGCTCGATCTCTCCGACCCGCTGCCCTTCTTTCTGCACAACATCGTCGGCATCAGGAGCGGCAGCGACTATCGGCTTCGGGTGCCGCTCGGCGTCAACGCCGATGGCTCGATCGCCTGCGCCGCCGCGGTGCCGGTGGGTGCCATCGTCCACATCATGAAGACCACGGAAGCGTCCGCCGTGCGGGCTGCCGAGCAAGCCACGCGGACGGCGCTCGAAGCGCTGGGCGGCCGGCGCCCGGCGGGGGCGCTGGTGTTCGACTGCGTGGCCACCCGCTTGCGCCTGGGCCAGGCCTTCGACGAGGAACTCAAGGCCTGCGCCGCGCTGCTCGAGCCGGCCGGGTTCGCCGGCTGCAACACCTATGGGCAGATCGCGCGTGCCGAGGGGCAATTCGGCGGCTTCCACAACTGCACTGCCGTCGTGTGTGTCTTTCCCGAGTAGCGGCGTGTCGGCACCTTCCACGCTGGAGCTCATCGCTTCGCTGAGCCGCCGCTCGACGCGCGCTGAAGTCGCGCGGGCGCTGGCCGCGCGCCTCGGCGCAGAAGACCTGCTGCTGTTCCTGCCAGATCCGCAACTGGGTGTGCTGATGCCCGCGCCGGGCTTTGCACAGACGCTGCGCGGCGGGCCGGCATGGCGGTCGTTTCTCGCAGGTTGTTCCAGCCGCGATGACACCAGTGGAATCGTGGACCTGCCGCAGGGAACGATGCGCCCGGCCCTCGCTGTCGGACGC
This sequence comes from Rhizobacter sp., assembly GCA_036676235.1. Classification (GTDB taxonomy): domain Bacteria; phylum Pseudomonadota; class Gammaproteobacteria; order Burkholderiales; family Burkholderiaceae_C; genus JAKFDI01. Next base: position 12,056 of record JAKFDI010000110.1, read on the forward strand.
GCGGACATCGTGGCCGTGCTGCTCGGTGGTGAACCTGGCAATGAGCCGCGCCCGGATGAACGCGCGGTTCTCGAGCACGCCTTGCCGCTGGTCGCAGCCATGCTTCAGTGCGAACACGTGATCGATCTGGCGGGCGCCGAAGCGAGCGAAGCCAGGGAGTCCGCGAACCGTGCCAACGCCTTGTCGGGCGCGCTGGAAGCCGCACGCGCCGAACAAGCCAGGCTGAACGCAGATCTGAGCGAGGAGCATCGGCGCAAGGACGAGTTCCTCGCCATGCTGGCCCACGAGCTGCGCAACCCGTTGTCGCCGTTGTTGACCTCGCTCGAGATCCTGCGCCATCGCGGCGTCACCGCGGACATGCGGGACCGGCACATCGAGGTGATGGGGCGCCAGGTGTCGCAACTTTCGCGTCTGGTGGACGATCTGCTCGACGTCTCGCGCGTGAGCCGCGGCCGCATCGAACTGAAACGCCGTCCACTGTCGCTCGCCGAGGTGATCGACAACGCGCTCGAGGCTTGCCAGCCGCTGCTGAAGGCACGCCGACATACCTTAAGCCTCTCCATGCCGGATGAGTCGCTGAGCGTGAACGCCGACGATGTGCGCCTGACCCAGGTATTCGTCAACTTGCTGACCAACGCCGCCAAGTACACCGACCCGGGCGGCCACCTCGTGCTCACGACGCAGCGTGTGCAGCAGGAGGCGGTGGTGCGCCTCGAGGACAACGGCATCGGCATCGCCGCCGAGGTGCTGCCGCATGTCTTCGACCTCTTCGCGCAAGGCCCGATCGCCTTGCAGCGCGCACAAGGCGGCTTGGGCATCGGTCTGACGCTAGTGCGCAGGCTGCTCGAACTGCATGGCGGCTCGGTCAGTGCCGAAAGTCGCGGCCTCGGGCACGGCAGCAGTTTCATCGTGCGCCTGCCGCTGGCTGATGCGGAGCCGCTGGCTGATGCTGATGCTGATGCCGACGCAGCATCGGCCGGCCACACGCACGAACTGAGCGTGCCGGGTCTGCCGGCGAATGAGTTGCCGCTGCGCGTGCTGATCGTCGACGACAACCAGGATGGGGCAGATGCGCTGGCGCGCATGTTCGGCCTGATGGGCCACCACGCCGAGGTGGCGTATGGCGGCATCAAGGCGCTCCAGCTGGCCGCTCACCTCGACCCCGATCTGGTGTTTCTGGACATCGGGCTGCCCGAGATCGATGGCTACGAGCTGGCTCGGCGCCTCCGGCGAACCGTCAAGCGCGCGACGCGCATCGTGGCGCTGACGGGATACGGCACGCAGGAAGACCGACGCCGCACGAGCGAGGCCGGCTTCGACGAACACGTGGTGAAACCGGTGGCCCTGCCCATCGTTCGCGAGATCATCGATCGGACGCGGCAGGGCGCGCGCGCCGAGGCGGCGCTATATCGCGGCAGCTAGCAGTTCCGCCTTGCGCGCAGCCATCTGCTCACCCAGCGCCTGCATGTCCAGGCGCGTGCCCTTTGCCTTGGGGAACATCTCGTTCTGTTCTTCCTTGACGTGGTGCTTCACGAACTCGCCCATCACCTTGACCCGCGCGTCGAACATCTCGCCGTCCGGCTCGACATCTCGCACCTGGGCGATGAGATCCTTCACCGACGCATGCTCCACCGTCGCCTCGGGAACCAGCTCCTTGTCCTTCAGGGCCTGCTTCACCGCGGGATAGAAAATCTCTTCCTCGATTTGCGCGTGCACTGTCAGCTCGCGGCAAATCTGCGCCACGAGCGTCTTCTTGCGGTTGCCGCTGCGCGTCTTCTCGAACTGCGCGAACAAGTCGCTCACGAGTTTGTGGTCGGCGCGCAAAAGGGCAATGGCGTCGGGCGTCTTCTTGGCGCTCGAGCTCTTCTTTGTGGCCGTGCTCTTCTTGGCCGCCGATGTGCTCGCCGTCTTGCGAGCGGGTGTCTTCTTGATGGGCATGCGCAACTCCATTCGGGTTTTTGATGCGCTAACGTAGCTGCGGCAGCGGCTCCCCGATGTAGGCGCACGGCCGCTTCTTTCGTAGGCCAAGGCCGATACCCATACCGATACCTTGCGAGATTTAGTGAGCCGGTCGGCGCGGGTGCTCGAAAAAGAAGCGCAGCATTTCGGCGCTCGCATCGGGACCACGGCCGTCGGTGTACGAGCCTTCCGCACTGCCGCCCGACCACGCGTGAGGCGCGCCGTGCACCAGCCAGTGTTCGGCCAGCACCCGGCCATCGGCCGCACGGTGCACATGCCGGGTGCTGGCGCGTTCGCCTTCGCCTTGCACGCGCTCGCACTCGACGGCCGCTGCCGTGCCCACGCTGGCAGCGATCACCTGCGCGGCGTTGTTGGCGTGCACCGTGGCATCGGCGTCGCCGTGAAAGACGATCGTCGGCATGCCGCTCGACACACCGCGGGCAGACGTGCTGCCGCTTCGCATCGCCGCCAGCGCCGATGGCAGGTCGGATGCGGCGCCGGCAGCGAGCCCGGAATGCACCCCCACGGCGGCGTAGAGATCGGGATAGGTGTCACCGAGGATGGCCGCCATCGCGCCGCCCGCCGACAGCCCCGCGACGTAGACGCGCCGAGGGTCGATGGCGTACTGCGCCATCACCGCGCGCGTCATGCCAGCCAGAAGAGCTGGCTCGCCGCGTCCGCGTTGCTGATGGTTGTGCTTGAACCAGTTCCAGCAACGCTGCGCATTGGCCTGCTGTGATTGCGCGGGGTACAGGACGTAGAAGCCCTGCGCCTGTGCCAGCTCGTTCATCGCGGTGCCGGCGGCAAAGTCGTCCGGATGCTGCGTGCAGCCGTGCAGCATCACGACCAGCGGCAGCGCCCGCGCGCCGGCGCCGGGCGGGATGTAGAGCTTGTAGTCGCGCCGGCCCGTCGCCTTGTCGGCATGGCTGCCGGTGATGAAGCGGCCGGGGGCTGGAACGTCGCGCTGCGGCGCGGGCGTGCCGGTGCTGGCGTCGATGTTGGTGTCGGCGTGGACTGACGCCATGTCCGGCACTTCACGGGCCTCGACCTCGATCACGTCGCCCGCGTCTTGCGCCTGCGGGGCGATGGCGCCGCCGGCAAGAGCGGCCTGGATCGAGGCAGTGGCTGCTTGCAAGTCGCCTGCACGGGTGAGCCGGGTGGCCTCATTCATCAGCCGCTGGAAATCGGGATTCATCGGTACTTCTCGGGTTGTGGCGTCAGCGGATGCGCTCGACGAGCGCTGCCTTGACCGCAGGGCTCGCATGCAACGCGCCCATCACGGTGACGGATTCGATCGTGGCCAGCGCGAGCGCTGGCGTGACATCGGCGGCGATGGAAGCCAGCCCGAGCACACGGATCTGCAAGGTCTGACCAGCCGCCTGCAGGGCCATCAGGTCCGCTGCGGTGTAGTGCTGGATGCCGAGTACCAGCGTGCGCCGCGTAACCACTTGGCGCACGACCTCGACATGCGTCGCGAGCTGGTTGCGGATGGCCGTGCGGATCAGGTCGGTGCGGTTGGCATAGAACCCTTCCTGCACGAGCAGGTCGATCTGGCCGAGGTCAACGCAACCGAGATTAATGGTGATCTTCTCGTCGACCGGTTTGGCGGTCGACCGCGTGGTGGTGCTGCGGGCTGGCATGAACCCATCCTACCACCATCCAAGTGGATGGTTCTATGATTGTCAGCGACAGCGGAGAAGGCAGCCGCGAGGTCGTCGGGGTGAGGGTGCCGCCGCAAGCATCGGGCTTGCCGAGCAGTCAGCACCCTGCGTCGGCCACGCTCAATCGACCAAGCCCCGCGGCACCTTGCGCCGCGCGCCCATGGCGGCGGCATACACCTCGTCGTAAGCCGCCGCGGCACGGCCCCACGAAAAATCCTGCGCCATCGCCCGCCGCATCGCGTCGCGCCATGCGTCGGGCCTGCGATACAGCCGCAGCGCCGCCTCGATCGCCTCGATCAGCGCCGGCGCCGTGGCGTCGTCGAACACGAAGCCGGTGCCCTGGCTGCCGTCGATAGGCTGCACCGTGTCGGCCAACCCGCCCACGCGCCGCACGATGGGCAGCGTGCCGTAGCGCAACCCATACAACTGCGTGAGCCCACACGGCTCGAAGCGCGAGGGCACGACGATGGCGTCGGCGCCGGCGATCAGCCGGTGCGCCATGGCCTCGTCGTAGGCGATGCGCACGGCAATCCGGCGCGGGTTGGCGGCCGCCGCCGCGCGCCAGGCGTTCTCCAGCAGCGGATCGCCCGCGCCTTGCAGCGCGAGTTGCCCCCCACCCGCGAGCAACGCAGGCAGCGCACCCAGCAGCAGGTCGAGCCCCTTCTGCGTACTGAGCCGGCTCACCACGCACAGCAGCGGCGCATCGGCTCGCACTTCGAGGCCCAGCGCCTGCTGCAGCGCGCGCTTGCACTCGGCCTTGCCCTGCAGCGTGTGTGCGTCGTAGCGCGCGGGCAGGGCGTCGTCGAAGGTCGGGTTCCATACCGCGTCGTCCACGCCGTTGAGGATGCCGCTCACAGCCGCGCCGCGGGCCTCGATCACGCCCTCGAAGCCGCAGCCGAACTCGGCCGTGGCGATTTCGCGCGCATAGCTCGGGCTCACGGTGGTCACGCGGTCGGCGAACTGCAGCCCGGCCTTCATGAACGACAGGCGGTGGTGGAACTCGATGCCGTCCATGCCGAGGTAGCGCGAGGGCAGGCCGAGCAGCGCGAAATCGCCCAGCGGAAAGAAGCCGCCGAAGGCGAGGTTGTGCACCGTGAACACGCTGGCCGCCTGCGTGGGCGCGTGGGACGACATCCAGGCGCAGGCGAGACCCGCATGCCAGTCGTGCGCGTGCACGATGTTCGGCGCCCATTGCGGGTCGATCTCGCCCGCGGCAAGCTGAGCGGCGCACCAGCCGAGCAGGGCGAAGCGCTGCAGGTTGTCGGGCCAGTCGCGCCCTGCGTCGTCCTGATAGGGGCCGCCGTCGCGGCGGAAGAACCACGGCGCATCGATCACATGCACCGGTACGGGCCACGAGGCAAGAAAGCCGCGGCGCACCGACACGCGCGCGGCACCGAACAGCGGGCCGAGGGCGAGCGCCGGCCGGTCGTCCTGAAACGCATCGACGATGGCCGGGTGGCCCGGCAGCAGCAGCCGCGCGTCGACACCGCCCTGGCGCTGCGCCTGCGGCAGGGCGGCGGCCACGTCGCCCAAGCCACCGGTCTTGACGAAGGGGTACAGCTCGGCGGCGACGTGCAGGACGTTCACGCCGGCGTCAGCGACCCGGCCGACGCTGCAGCCGGAGACGGGGAAGGAGACGGCACCGCCGCGCTCGCCAGCGCCGCCAGCATGTCGCGCGTCACCAGCGTGATGCCTTGCTCGCTGCGGTAGAAGCGCCGTGTGTCTTCCACCGCGTCTTCGCCGATCACCATGCCGTCGGGAATGATGCAGCCGCGGTCGACCACCACGCGCGTGAGGCGCGCGCCGCGGCCCACGTGCACATAAGGCTGCAGCACCGACCAGTTCACCCGTGCCTGCGAATGCACGCGCACGCTTGAGAACAGCACCGAGCGGAACACCGCGCCGCTGATGATGCTGCCGCCCGAGACCAGCGATTCAATCGCCGAGCCGCGGCGCTCGGCCTCGTTGTGCACGAACTTGGCGGGCGCGAGCTGCGGCTGGTAGGTGAGGATGGGCCAGCTGCGGTCGTACAGGTCGAGCAGCGGCACGGTGGCTGTGAGGTCGATGTTGGCGTCCCAGTAGGCGTCGATGGTGCCCACGTCGCGCCAGTAGGGCAGTTCGTCGCCGTGCTCGCCAACGCAACTGAGAGCAAAGGGATGGGCTGCGGCGCAGCCGTTGCGCACGGCGCGCGGAATGATGTTGCGGCCGAAATCGTGGTCTGACTGCGTGTCGGCAATGTCCAGCGCCAGTTCCCGGAACAGGTAGTCGGCATTGAAGATGTAGATGCCCATGCTGGCGAGCGCCACGTCGGCCTTGCCCGGCATCGGCGGCGGGTCGGCCGGCTTCTCCACGAAATCGAGGATCTTCCAGTCGGCGTCGACCGCCATCACGCCGAAGGCGGTGGCCTCCTCGCGCGGGACTTCGATGCAGGCGACGGAGCACTCGTAGCCCTTGGCCACGTGGTCAGCCAGCATCAGCGCGTAGTTCATCTTGTAGATGTGGTCGCCGGCCAGCACGATGATGTAGTCGGCTCGGTAGCTCTCGATGATGTCGTGGTTCTGGTAGACCGCGTCGGCCGTGCCGCGATACCAGTTTTCCTCGTCCATGCGCTGCTGCGCCGGCAGCAGGTCGACGAACTCGTTCATCTCGGTCTTGAGGAAGGCCCAGCCACGCTGCAGGTGACGCAGCAGGCTGTGGCTCTTGTACTGCGTGATCACGCCGATGCGGCGTATGCCCGAGTTCAGGCAGTTCGACAGCGTGAAGTCGATGATGCGGAACTTGCCGCCGAAGTACACGGCCGGCTTGGCGCGGCGGTCGGTGAGTTGCTTCAGGCGGCTGCCGCGCCCGCCCGCCAGCACCAGTGCCGCCGCCCGTTTGGGCAGGTCGAGCGTGCGGGCGAGATCGATGATGGCGGCCATGGTGTGACGGGATTGCACCGATGCAGACCGTGCAGCAGGCGACGTGCCCGCTCGCTGCGCCGATCCCTTTGCCGGGAATGGCGTTTGCCGCATCTGCCCGAGCGCCCGCGCCGCGAGCGCGCCATCCACGAAGGGGTTCTACATGTTCGCGCACAACAAGCGTCTGCAATACACCGTCCGCGTTTCCGAAACCAACCCGGGCCTAGCCAATCTGATGCTCGAGCAGTTCGGCGGGCCGCAGGGCGAACTCGCCGCCGCCTGCCGATATTTCACCCAAGCACTCGGCGAAGACGACCCCGGCCGCAAGGACATGCTGATGGACATCGCCACGGAGGAGCTGAGCCACCTCGAGGTGATCGGCACCATCGTCGCCATGCTCAACAAGGGCGCCAAGGGTTGCCTGGCCGAGGGCGCCGAAACCGAGGCCGAGATGTACCGCTCCATCACCGGCGCGGGCAACGATTCGCACGTCACCCAAGTGCTCTACGGCGGCGGCCCGGCGCTCACCAACTCGGGCGGCGTGCCGTGGAGCGCGGCCTACATCGACACCATCGGCGAGCCCACCGCCGACCTGCGCTCCAACATCGCCGCCGAAGCGCGCGCCAAGATCATCTACGAGCGCCTGATCAACTGCACCGATGACCCGGGTGTGAAAGAAGCGCTCGGCTTCCTGATGACGCGCGAGGTCTCGCACCAGAAGTCGTTCGAGAAGGCGCTGTACGCCATCACCCCCAACTTCCCGCCGGGCAAGCTGCCGGGCGACCCGCGCTACGCGAGCCTGTACATCAACACCTCGCAAGGCGGCACGGAGATGCGCGGCCCGTGGAACAGCGACGAGAACTTCGAGTACGTGAGCGACCGCGAAGAACAACTGGCGCTGGACGGCGAAGACGGCGGCGCCAGCGTGCAGCTCGACGCGGCCGAAGCCGAAGCGGTGAAGCAGGCGGCGCTGCGCACCAGTTCCGACCCGCAGAGCGACCCGATGACCGGCGCGGAACTGGGCATGGGCGAGGCCGTCACGGCAGGCGCCGACGGCATGACCATCGACCCCAAGAAGGCCAAGCGGGCCAAGGCCGCGCCCAAGCTCTGATACCGATTGGCAATCGGCTCCCTCTCCCCGCTGGGGAGAGGGCGGGAGTGAGGGGCCGGCGCGAAGGCCGATCCGTGAATCGCCCTCAAGCCGCCGCACGCCCCTCCCAAGCCGCACGAACCGCCGGCATGGCCTCGGCCCACGACAGCGTGCACTCGCCGCGCGCGGCCTTCCAGTCGTGGGCGAGCACCGACTCGGCATCGTCCCAGGCGGCGCCGGGGCCGTAGCGCTGCCGCTCCCGGGCGCCGAAGCGATAGGCGGGGGCACACGCCTCGTAGGGCGGGGCGCCGGGCAGATCACGGCGGGCGGCGTGGTGCTCGCGCCAGTGCGGCGCCTCGCGGTCGGGCAGCGAGTCGAGTCCCTTCGTCGGCACGGGCTGGTCGCGGTGGGGCGTGACCACATCGGTGAGCACGCGGCTCGGTGGCGGAATGCCGGCGCCGGGTCGAACGTCGGCTTCGCGGGTGGTGTCGGGGTCCGACACCCGCTTCACGCGGTTGTCGCGTGTGTCGCGTGTGTCGTCGCGCGATTCGGGCTTGTCTGGGTTCATCAGGGGGCTCCCGTGCCCTGCACGCGCAGGCGCGAGCGAGGCGTTTCAGTGGCTCTTCGCCCGCGCGGGTGCGCAGGTCCTGCGCATGCGGCAAGCCACGGACCCGCGCCGTACCGCATGCGCGCACATCGGGCGCGTGCGGCAAGCGATGGGCAAGCGCTGCCGGCAAGCGCCGTTCCCCACGGCGTCGGTACGCCGATTGCCGCGAGGCAAGGCAAGTGCCGCAAGGTACGCATCGAAGGAGCACGCATGAACAAGTCGCACAAGCCAGGTCCCGCGGCCGGCACCACGCCGCGCAACCCGACACGCGGCGACGCGAAGGATCAAGGCCCCGCCACCGGCGCACAGCCGGGGCGCACGCCTGACCGGCAGGGCGGCCAGGCGGCGGGCGAACGCCGCACCACCGACGCCGAGATTCCCGACGACTACGGCCACGAGACCAGCAACCCCGACGACCTGGAGCCGCCGGACGAGCATCAGCGCGGTTGAGAATGGATTCCGTGTCGGCGCCGGTTTCTCTGCTGCCCTCGCCGGTGGTGCTCACCGTTGGCCATTCCACGCGGCCGATCGAGGATTTCATCGCGATGCTGCAGGGGCACGGAGTGCAGCGCCTGATCGACGTGCGCACCGTGCCGCGCTCGCGGCGCAATCCGCAGTTCGCGCAGGAAAACCTGCCGGCTTCGCTTGCGGCTGCGGGCATTGCCTACGAGCACCGGGCCGGACTCGGCGGCTTCCGCCGCACCAGCGAGGCGTCGCCCAACAAGGGCTGGCGCAACACCTCGTTCCGCGGCTATGCCGACTACATGCAGACGGCCGAGTTCGAGGGGGAACTGCAGTGGCTGATCGGCGTGGCGCGGCGAGAGCAGGTGGCCACCATGTGCGCCGAGGCCGTGCCGTGGCGCTGCCATCGCTCGCTGATTGCCGATGCCTTGCTGGCGCACGGCATCCGCAGCGAAGAGATCGTGAGCGCCACGCGGCGGCAGGCGAGAAAGATGACGCCGTTTGCGCAGGTGTGCGGGCACTGCATCAGCTATCCGCCGGAAGGTGAGGTAGTGCCTTGTGGTTGAGGTCGGAGCGCTCGGCGAGACCCTCACCCCAACCCTCTCCCGCCGGCGGGAGAGGGGGTAGCGCGCTTCGGACACGCGGAGCGATCAATGTGTTCGAAGCGCCCCTCGCCAAGAAGCGCCGACCGGCCCCCTCTCCCGCTTCGCGGGAGAGGGCTGGGGTGAGGGTGTGCATGCCCCGAGCCGCTGCCGCCAAACGTCCGCGGCTCCGCCCATCTCGAGCTACTTGGAACGCCCGTCGAAGTGCTGCACCGGAATCGCCGCCAGGTCGAGGCCTTCGACACAGCGCAGGTTGACGGCGGCCATCGGCTTGCCTGAAGGATCCACGCCCTCGCCATACGGATGCATGCCGCACACCGGGCAGAAGCGATGGCGGATGACGTGCTTGTTGAAGGTGTAGGTGCTGGCCGCCTCGTCGGGCGTGCGCAACTGCAGCTTCTCGCGCGGCACGAACCACAGCAGCGAGCCCTTGCGCGAGCAGATCGAACAGTTGCAGGCGAGCGCGCCGCCGATCTCGCCCTCGACCTCGAAAGCCACCCGGCCGCAGTGGCAACTACCTTGGTAGTTCATCGCGTGTCTCCTTTGATGTGTGCGCCGTGTCGGGCGGGAAGGGGTGATGCGCGCACGGTAGCGGAGTAAATGTACGGCGTACACATTAGCAAACGCCTTGACGGCCAGACGCAAAAAGGCCCGCACGAAGCGGGCCTTTGCATGAGCCGAGGAGCCGGCTTATTTCTTCTTCTTGGCGGCAGCCTTCTTCGGCGCCGGAGCGGCAGCGGCCTTGGCGGCCTTGCGTGCTGCGGACTTGGGATCGACGGCGGCCTTGAAGGCGCTGCCCGGCGAGAACTTCGGCAGCTTGACGGCGGCGATCTTGATCTTGGCGCCGGTGGCCGGGTTCACGCCGTTGCGTGCGGCGCGGGCATGCTGCTTGAAGCTGCCGAAACCGGGGAGGGTGACGGTGCCGCCCTTCTTCACCGTCGTGACGACGGCGTCGAGCAAGGTGGTGAGGACGCGGCCGGCTTCGGCCTTGGTGAGGTCGTGCTTCGTTGCCAGATGCTCGATCAGTTCAGCTTTGTTCATTCGTTCGCTTGAAATTTGCGCCCGCCAGTTGCGGGCACGGGATTCTCCACGATGCAATGGGCACTCACAGCTGAACGCGCGCGCTGCCGATGCCGTCGAACGTGACGAGCACCGCATCTGCGGCCCGCGCGTGCAGCAGCCCGCACCAGGTTCCGGTGGTGACCACCGTGCCGGCCGCGACCGTGGCGCCGCCGCGCGTGGCATGGCGCAGCCACGCCGGCAGCACGAACGCCGGGTCGGCCAGCGCATGGCTGCCGCGAAAGCGCGCTTCGGCCGCGGGGCCGATCTTCACCAGGCAGCGCTGCTGCGACCAGTCGCGCGGCGTCCAGGGCTGCCAGTCGCCCAGCACCAGCGCGCCATGCGATTGCAGGTCGGCGAGCCGCGCGAGTGCCGGCGCACGCAGGCCTTCGCGCCAGCGCGACTCGACGATCTCGATGGCGACGCACATCGCATCGACCAGCGCCGAGGCGCCCGCCACGTCGAGCGTGGCGGCGAGTGCGGCATCGACATCACGGCCGAGGCGCAGTGCGATCTCGGCTTCGATGCCGCGCAGCGAAAGCGGCCATAGGCCGGCATCGGCCGCGGCGGGCCAGTTCGACGCATCGGCGGGGCTCGGCCACACGCCTGCCGGCGGCAGTGGCGAGTGCGCGAGTTCGCTCTCGCGCGACGCACCGCCGCTCTTCCAGTGGCGCGGGCCCGCCGCGTCGAACCAGCCGAGCGCATTCGCCACGCCGTCCTGCACGGCGTAGGCGGCGTCGTCATCGGGCAGTTCGGGCGCGGGCACGGTGCGGCGTTCGCGCCGGGCGTCCAGCAGGAGATTCACCAGGTCTTCGGTTGTCGCCATCGTCATTCCTCACGGCTGCGGGAAACGGCGCATCTTGGCACCGAAGCGGTATGAAAACGTGTGCGACGCGGGCTTTCGCCTTGCCATCGGGCGCTGCAGAGTCTCGGGGATAACGAGCAAGAAAATTTGCGTCGAAACAGAAGCGTGCATGCTAGATTTGCTTATGCCCGCAAACAGGACGCTCCAGCCTTCACCGCCGCAGACCTTGGACGACCTGCGCCGCTGCGTCGAACGCGAGCGCACCGCGACGGGTCGCCAATGCATGGGCGAGCGCACGCTGGCCGTGCTGGTCGACCTGCTGGCGCGGCCCGGGCAGGCGGCGGTGCAGAGCATTTCGGAGCTGGCCGCGCACAACGGCGTCGACCCATCCACGCTCACGCGCCTGGGCAAGCGGCTCGGCTTCAGCGGCTTCGGGCCGCTGCAGGATGTGTTTCGCCAGCACGTGGCCGCGACGCAGCCGTTCTACAGCACGCGGGTGCGTGAACTGGTCTCGACGCGCGCGGCGCGAAAAGGCCCGAGCGCCCTGCAGCAACTGGCGGAAACCGAATGCCAGAAGGTGCTTGCGGTGGCCCATGCGCTGACCGACAAGCAGATTGCGCGCGCCGCCAGGCAGTTGCTCAAGGCGAAGCATGTGTACGTGCTGGGCTTGCGCGGCACCTACGCGGTGAGCTACTTCTTCGGCAGCTTTCTCGAGACGCTGCGCGAGGGTGTGACGGTGCTGGGCGGCCCGGGCTTCCCGTTGGCGGGCGAGGTCGCACGCATCAAGAAAGACGATCTGCTGGTGGCCATGGCGTTTCGGCCCTACACCCGCGCCGTCGTCAACGTCGTCGACGTGGTGCGGGCGTCCGGCACGCCGGTGCTGTCGCTCACCGATGGCGGCTCGCCGGTCGACGTCGAGCCTGACGGCGGCGTCACGCTGCGAGTCGACCAGCCCTTCTATTTCGACTCTGCGCTGGCGCAGTTCTACATGGCCGAAGCCTTGCTGCTGGCCGTGGCCCGCCTGCTTGGCCCCGCCGCGACGCAAGTGATCCGGCGCCGCGAATCGATCAACAAGGCGCTCGACATCGAGATCACCTGACTTCCAAGGACCGACATGCCCACCGACATCCAGAACCCGGCCGTTGCCCAGGCGCTCAGCGCAGCCAAGGCGCAATACGTTGCCGCAAACCCGCTCAGCCAGGAACAGCATCGCAAGGCCGCGAAGGTGCTGCCCGGCGGCAACACGCGCACCACGCTGTTCGGCGAGCCGTTCCCCATCACGTTGACGGCGGGGAAGGGCGCGACCGTCACCTCGCTCGACGGCCGCACCTACATCGACTTCCTGGGCGAGTACACGGCTGGCCTCTACGGCCACTCGAACGCCGAACTGCGCCAGGCCGTGATCGGCGCCCTGGACCACGGCTGGGTCATGGGCGGCCAGATTCGCGACGAGGAAGAACTGGCGAGCCTCATCTGCGCGCGCTTCGCGTCGATCGAGCGGGTGCGCTTTGCCAACTCGGGCACCGAAGCGAACCTCTACGCCATCTCGGCGTCGCGGGCCATCACGGGCAAGAACAAGGTCGTCGTGTTCGAGGGCGCGTACCACGGCGGCGTCTTCACCTTCGGCCTGACGCCCAGCCCCATGGCGGCGCCGTTCGACTTCGTCAAGGCGCCGTACAACGACATCGAGGGCACCCGGTCGCTGCTCGATGCGAATGCTGCCGACATCGGCACCGTCGTCATCGAACCGATGCAGGGCTCGGGCGGCTGCATTCCCGCCGACCACGCCTTCTTGAAGATGCTGCGCGACTGGACCACGGCGCACGGCGCGGTGCTGATCTTCGACGAGGTGATGACCTCGCGGCTGTCACCCGGCGGCCTGCAGGCGCTGTGCGGCGTGACACCGGACATGACGACGCTTGGCAAGTACATCGGCGGCGGCTTCAGCTTCGGCGCCTTCGGCGGGCGTGCCGACCTGATGGCGCGCTTCGATCCGCACCAGCCCGGCTACTTCGCGCACGCCGGCACCTTCAACAACAACGTCTTCACCATGGCGGCCGGTGTCGCGGGCCTGCGCGACGTCTACACCGCCGACGCCGCGAACGCGCTGAACGCGCGGGGCGAGGCGCTGCGCGCGCGCCTGAATCAGGCTGCGCAGGCCGCCCGCTTCCCGATGCAGTTCACCGGCCTCGGCTCGATGATGAACGTGCATATGCACGCCGGCCGGGTGCGCAACGCGCGCGACCTCGTCTCCGACGACGCGACGCTGCGCGAGCTGTTCTATTTCGACATGCTGGAAGCGGGCCTGTGGCTGGCGCGGCGCGGCATGGTCAACCTGTCGCTGCCGATTGGCGACGCCGAATGCGATCAGCTGGTGCAGGCGGTCGAGTCTTTTGTCGAACGACGCAATGCGCTGTTCAGCCGCAACGACTCGGCGTGAAAGCGTGAGAGCTTTTCGCTTCGTCCACTCCCTATCCGTTCGCCCTGAGGTATCGAAGGGCGTGTCACGCGGAGCAAGGGGCTTCGATACCTCGGCCCGAACGGGGTGGGGTGCGTACTCCGCGAATAACTCTCAGCGTCTGAGGCCGGCAACGTTCAGAGGCAGCGGTTCGACATGAGCACCATTGAACTCAAGGGCGTGTCCAAGCACTACGGCGAATTCACCGCCGTGGACACCACCGACCTCAAAATCGAGCAGGGCGAACTCGTGACCTTGCTGGGGCCGAGCGGGTCGGGCAAGAGCACCATCCTGTCGATGATCGCGGGCCTGACGGAGCCGAGTTCCGGCCACATCAGCATTGGCGGTCGCGACGTGACGCACATGCCGCCGTCGCAGCGCAACCTCGGCCTGGTGTTCCAGAGCTACGCGCTGTTCCCGCACATGACGGTGTTCGACAACATCGCGTTTCCCTTGAGCATCCGCGGCGTGCGCAAGGCCGACATGACCAAGCGCGTGGCGAGGGCGCTCGACCAGGTGCGGCTCGGCGGCCTGCAGGACCGGCGGCCGAATCAGTTGTCGGGCGGGCAGCAGCAGCGCGTGGCGCTGGCGCGCGCCCTGGTGTTCGAGCCCGACATCCTGCTGCTCGACGAGCCCATGGGTGCGCTCGACAAGAAGCTGCGCGAGGAAGTGCAGCTCGAACTGCGCCAGTTGCAGCGTGAGTTGGGCGTCACCACGGTGCTCGTCACCCACGACCAGGAAGAGGCGCTGTCGCTGTCGACCCGGCTGGTGGTGCTGAGCGAGGGCCGGGTGCAGCAGGTTGACACGCCGATCAACGCCTACCGGCGCCCGCGCAACCGCTTCGTCGCCGAGTTCATCGGCACGGCCAACCTCTTCGAGGGACAGGTGGCCGCCGGTTCGGCCGCCATCGTGCTGGCGGGCGGTCAGTCGGTGCCATGTACGGCGAATGATGGCGTGAGCGGGCGGGCCTGCCTCGTCGTGCGGCCCGAGCATCTACAAGTGCTCGATGCCGACGCGCACAGTGGGGTGCCGGCCCATGTGGTCGAGACCGTGTACTTCGGCCAGTCGGTGCGCGTGCACATGCGCACCGACGACGGCGTGGCCGTGGTGGCCGTCTCGAACGGCGAGCAGGTCGTGCGGGCGCCGGGCCAGCGGGTGGCGCTGGCATGGGCACCGGAGCACGCCTGGCTCATGGCCGCCTGAAATCTCTTCTGTGCGAGGGCTTCGTCCGGCCTCGTTTCCTTCTCCATGGCGGCTGTTCGAGCCGTTTGTCTTCGACACGTATCAACCCAAGGAGTCAGTGATGCGAACAAGCGTTCTGTGCAAGGCCCTGTGCAAAGGCCTGTTGATGATGGGCATCGCCACGTCGGCGGCTTATGCCCAGCCGAAGGAACTGCGCATGCTCGAGTCGGGTGGCCCCAGCGGCGACTCCATCGAGCAGGCCTACATCAAGCCCTTCACCGCGAAAACCGGCATCAAGGTGGTGCGCGAAAGCCCCACCAGCACCGGCAAGCTGCAGGCGATGGTGCAGTCCGGAAACATCACCGCCACGCTGGTGGAACTGGGTGCCACCAACGTCGTGCAGGCGCGTGCCCTCGGCCTGATCGAGCCGCTCGACTGGAAGGCGATCAACCCCGCCCCGCTGTACGAGGAAGCGAAGTGGCCGGATGCCTTCGGCTACCAGTACTTCTCGACCCTGATGGCCTGGCGCAAGGGCGAGAAGCCGCTGCAGAGCTGGGCCGACTTCTGGAACGTGAAAGACTTTCCCGGCAAGCGTGCGCTGCCCGACTACCCGAGCTACACGCTGGCGCTCGCGTTGCTGGCCGACGGCGTGAAGCCGGAAAAGCTGTACCCGCTCGACATCGACCGCGCCTTCGCGAGCCTCGCCAAGATCAAGGACCACGTGGCGGTGTGGTGGAAGGCCGGTGCGCAAGCGCCGCAACTGCTCGAGGACAAGGAGGTGACGTACTCCGCCGCCTGGTCGGGCCGTGTCGTCGGCAGCGAGAAGCTGGCTCATACGTACAACGAAGGTCTCTTGATGCTGTCGTACTTCGTCGTGCCCAAGGGCGCCGATCCTGCTGCGAAGGCGGCGGCGATGGGCCTGCTGCACGAGATGTCGATCGCGAAGAACCAGGCCGTGGCGGCCGAGATCATTCCGTACACCGGCGCCAGCACGGCCATCGAGTCGGCCATCGACAAGAGCCGCGCGCATCTCTATCCGACCTCGGATGCCAACAAGAAGGTGCAGGTGCTGGCTGATCCGACTTGGACGGCGAACAACGCGAAGGAAATCGAGAAGCGGTGGCAGCAGTTCAAACTGGGCATGTGAGCCGGATCTGCCGTCGAACAACAAGAACCGTTCGGGCTGAGCTTGTCGAAGCCCCCGCGGGTCCTGAGCTTCCGTTTCCGTTCGTCCTGAGCTTGTCGAAGGAAGCACCTGTGTCCGCCCAGAGGCACTTCGACAGGCTCAGTGCGAACGGGTCGTCGGGTGGCGCCGAGCGAACCGCAAGAAGCGATCGAACGACAAGAACCGTTCGGGCTGAGCTTGTCGAAGCCCAGGTGCTCGCCAGGAGGCACTTCGACAAGCTCAGTGCGAACGGGGGGTGGCGTTCTGCATCTTTGAACGCGGGTTTCCGTGAGCGCATCCGCCCACCAATGAATCGAACACTGTCATGAGTAGCGCGCTGCGATCCCTGCGCTCACCCACCCTCTGGCTGGTCGCACCTTTGCTGCTGGTGATGGCCGCAGGCTTCAATCTGCCGCTGGTCATCATGCTCGGGCGCAGCGTGATGGGCGAGGGCGGCTTCACGCTCGCGCACTTCGGCGAGATGTTCGGCGCGTCGGTCTACATGAAGGTGTTGCTCAACACCTTTCGCATTGCGCTGATCACCGCAGTGGCTTGCGTGCTGCTCGGCTACCCGCTCGCCTACTGGCTGCGCCGCCTGCCGCCGCGCTGGCAGATGGTGGCGCTGTCGATGGTGGTGATTCCGTTCTGGATCAGCATCCTCGTGCGCACCTACGCGTGGATCGTGGTGCTGGGCAATGCCGGCATGGTCAACCGCGGGCTGATGGGTCTGGGCCTCATCGATGCGCCGATCAGCTTTCTCTACAACGAGCTGGGCGTGATCATCGGCACCGTCAACGTGCTGCTGCCGTTCCTGGTGCTGCCGCTCTTCGCCTCGATGCTGAAGATCGACGAGCAACTGCTGCGTGCGGCCGAGACGCTGGGCGCAAGCCCCTGGACGACCTTCTGGCGCATCTTCTTTCCGCTCAGCCTGCCGTCGCTCGCGGCCGGCGCGGTGCTGGTGTTCATCCTCACGCTCGGCTTCTTCATCACGCCGGCCGTGCTGGGCGGCGGGCGGGTGCCGATGATCTCCAACATGCTCGACCTGCTGGTCAACCAGATGCCGAGCTGGGAGATCGCCTCCGCCATCTCGGCCGTGCTGCTGGTCGTGACGCT
This sequence comes from Rhizobacter sp., assembly GCA_036676235.1. GTDB lineage: Bacteria > Pseudomonadota > Gammaproteobacteria > Burkholderiales > Burkholderiaceae_C > JAKFDI01. Next base: position 29,116 of record JAKFDI010000110.1, read on the forward strand.
GGCGCTGTTCGTGGTGTATCTGCGGCTGACCCGCGTGGAGGAAACGGCATGAACGCGCCCCGTGCGCCCCGCACCTCCCTGCGGCATTTCAGCGCGGCGCCGGCCGTCGTGCGCGTCAACCGCGCGGCACTCGCCATCAGCGGCATCGGCGTGCTGGTCTTCCTGATCCTGCCGGTGCTCATCGTCGTGCCGATGTCGTTCTCCGACGCCAGCTCGCTGCGCTTTCCGCCCGAGGGCTTCTCGCTGCGCTGGTATGCCGACGTCTTCGGCGATCCGCGCTGGCTGCAGGCGATGAAGACCTCAGTGGTGCTGGCGCTGCTGTCGAGCACGCTGGCGCTGGTGCTGGGCGGGCTCGCGGCCTACGGCCTCGTGCGCGGCCGCTTCTTCGGCCGCATGACGGTGCAGAGCAACTTCATCGCGCCGCTGATCATTCCGTCGGTGGTGATCGCGGTCGGCCTGTACTTCGCGCTCGCCTGGGTCGGCCTGCTCGGCTCCTTCGGCGGGCTGCTGCTGGGCCACACGCTGCTGGGCGTGCCCTACGTGGTGCTCATCATGTCGGTTGCGATCCGCAGCTTCGACATCCGCATCGAGCAGGTGGCGTTCACGCTCGGCGCCTCGTGGTTCACGATGTTCCGCCGTGTGCTGATCCCGAACCTGCTGCCAAGCACGGCTGCGGCCTGGATCTTCGCCTTCGTCACCAGCTTCGATGAGGTGGTGATCACCACCTTCATCGGCGGCACGCATGAGACCGTGCCCAAGCGCATGTTCAACGACCTGGTGCTGCAGGTGAACCCGTCCATCACTGCCATCGCCACGCTGCTCATCGCCGTGAGCCTGGTGCTGATGGGGCTGGCGGCTGGCCTGATGCGGCGCTCCAAGGCCATGTCGCAGCGGCAGGCGGACTGAGCTGCCTGCCGCAATTTCTTCACCGGCTTCACGAGGAACCCATGAACTCATCGACTGACGCATACGGCAGCCACGGCGGCCCGGTGCAATTGTTCTATCTGAAGAAGGGCGCGCCGCGCCGGCCGACCGTTTCCCACGGCGAGGGCATCTATCTCTGGGACACCAAGGGGCGGCGCTACATCGATGCGTCGTCGGGGCCGATCGCCTCGAACCTGGGCCACGCCAACCCGCGCGTGATTGCGGCGTCCGACCGGCAGATGCGCCATGTCGCCTATGCCAGCCGCGCATTCTTCGAGAACGACGCGAACGCCGATCTGGCCGACATCGTGACGCGGCTGGCCGGCCCGGGGCTGGAGCGAGCGTTCTTCGTCTCCGGCGGCTCCGAGGCCACCGAGAGCGCGATGAAGCTCGCGCGCCAGTACGCCGTCACGCAGGGCCAGGCGTCGCGCTGGAAGGTGCTGTCGCGCAATCCCAGCTACCACGGCGGCACGATGGGAGCGATTGCCATCAGCGGCGATCCGGTGTCGGAAGCCGCCTTCGGCCCGATGACGCGGCTGATGCCCAAGGTGCCCGCGCCTTTCACTTATCGGCTGCCCGAAGGCCACACCGCCGAGTCCTATGCCGAGCATTGCGCGGCCGCGTTGGAAGAATCGATCCTGCGCGAAGGGCCGGAGACGGTGCTCGCCTTCTTCCTTGAACCGGTGGGCGGCCTCGCCACCGGCGCGCTGGTCGCGCCCGACCGCTACTACGCCCGCGTGCGCGAAATCTGCAGCCGCCACGGCGTGCTGCTGGTGTTCGACGAAGTGATGAGCGGCGCCGGACGCACCGGCCAGTTTCTCGCGGCCCACCACTGGCCCGAGGCGCGGCCCGACATCGTGACGCTGGCCAAGGGCATCGGCGCCGGCTATGCGCCGCTCGGCGCGGTGCTGGCCTCGCGCGAGATGGTCGACGCGGTGGCCGAGGCCGGCGGCTTCATGCACGGCTTCACCTACGCCTCGAACCCGCTGTCGTGCGCCATTGGGCATGCGGTGGTCTCGGAGACGGTCGACCGAGGCTTGATCCCGAACGCCGCGGCGATGGGCGATCGGCTGCGCCAGCGCCTGCAGGAAGTGCAGAAGGGCAGCCGCGTGATGGGCGACATCCGCGGCAAGGGGCTGCTGATGGCGATCGAGATCGTGGGCGATCGAGAGACCAAGGCCATCCTGCCGGCGCAGACGCAGGCGATCCAGCGCATCGTCGAACTCGGCATGGAGCGCGGGCTGCTGCTCTATTCGCGCCGCACGGCCAACGGCCTGTACGGCGAGTGGCTGATGGTGGCGCCGCCACTGATCGTCGATGCGCCGCAGATCGACATCATCGCCGGGCTCATCGGCGAGACGCTTGCCGCCTTCGAGAAGCAACTCGGGAGAACTGCATGAGCGCCGCGGCAACACGCAAGGTCTGCGTCGTCACCGGTTCGTCGTCGGGCATCGGCGCCGCCACGGCGAGGCTCTATGCCGCGAACGGCTGGAACGTGGTCGTCAACTATTCGCGCGACCCGGCGCCGGCCGAGCAGGTGGCCGACGAATGCCGCCAGCTCGGCGCCGAGGTGCGGGTCGTCAAGGCCGACATCTCGAACGACGCCGACTGCCGGCGCATGGCCGCGGAGGTCGAGACGGCCTGGGGCCGCGCCGACGTGCTGGTGAACAACGCCGGCGCCACCAAGTTCGTTGCGCTGAAGAATCTGGACGGCCTGGAGGCCGAAGACTTCCAGCGCATCTACGCCGTCAACGTGATCGGCTCGTACCAGATGACGCGCGCTTTCGTGCCGCTGCTCAAGAAGCACCCGGTCACGGCGGTGGTCAACGTGTCGTCCATCGCCTCGATGATGGGCACCGGCTCATCGATCGCGTACATGGCGTCCAAGGGCGCGCTCAACGCCATGACCTTCGGGCTGGCGCGCGCACTCGGCCCGGAGATCCGTGTCAACGCCATCGCGCCCGGGCTGGTGGAGTCGCCGTGGCTGAAGAACGGGCTGGGCGAAGCGGCCTATGCGGCGCGCGTCGAGAGCTACAAGGAACGCGCCACGCTTGGTGAAGTGATCACGCCCGACGACGTGGCGCAGGCCGCATGGTGGCTGGGCGTGGGCGCGGCGAAGACGACGGGGGAAGTGTTGCTTGTCGACGGCGGGTTGCGGCTCACGCGCGCCTGATCTCAGCACCGGCGTGCATTGGCCCCCTCTCCCTCTGGGAGAGGGCTGGGGTGAGGGCTCGCGGCCTCAGCGCACCACCCACCCGCCGCACACCGGAAACACCTGTCCCACGAAGCAATTCGCCGCCTCGCTGCACAGGTAGGCCGCGAACTCGGCGTCTTCGCGCGCACTGACCAGCCGGCCCAGCGGCACCTCGCGCTTGAGCCGTTTCTGGAAGCGCGGGTCGGCCTGCACCTCGGCCGGAAAGTAGGTCGGGTTGTCGACGAAGTTCTGCGCGATCAGGTTGACCTGCACGTTGTGCGGCGCCATCTCCACACCCACCGACTGCACATACGACATCTGCGCACCGCGCGCCGCGCAATAGGTGGAGAAGCGCCGCATGCCGCGCAGCGCCGAGGCACTGCCCAGCACCAGCACCTTGCCCGCGCGCCGCTCGACCATCGCCGGCAGCGCCGCGCGCATGAGCCGCGGCAGCGGGTCGACGAGCGCGGCGAAGGTGCTGCGCCATTCGTCTTCCGACACCGCGACCACTTCGGTCTCGGGTGCGGGCCACGCCATGTTGGCCACCAGCGCATCGATCGTGCCGGCCTCGGCGACGACGCGGGCCGGCGCCTCGGGGTCGATCAGCTCGCGCGTGTCGGCCACCACGTCGGCGCCGTGCTCGGCGAAGACTTCGCAGAGGGCCGGACCCATGAAGGCGTCAGCCTGGGTGATGAGGATGCGCTTGCCGCGAAGGCTGGTGGATGACATTCGATCTCCTTCGTGAGGGCGGTGGGTTCCTACCGCATCAAGCGACCCGTGCGAGCGGGAAGCGAATCTCCACGGCGTCGAAGGGCACGGACACCGTACCCTCCTGCGAGCGCTCGATGAGCCCCAGCTCTTCGAGCCTCGACACGTCAGCGTGCACGTTCGAGTAATTGCGCTCCGCGGCCTTGGCAAGCGCATACACGCTGCACTCGCCGACGCGGCGCAACGTGTCCAGAAGGTCCAGGCGGGCAGGCGTCAAGTCGGAGAAGAGCGCGCGCGCCGACTCAAAGCTCAGCCGGTAGTCGGGTGCCCGCCCACGACGGGACGCCGCCACCTGCTGCGCCACCGCCCCGAAGATCGAGCCCTTGCGGCTCAGTTCGATGATTGCTTTCATGGCTTAGCTCCATTCGGTCACATCGCGCTCGAAGTCAGCCAGCAACTGCTCCAGCGTGGTGAAGACGTAGTTTTCCTCTCGGAAACCGTGATGCCGGTGATCCCCTTTGCCCCGCTCGTTGTCGTACCTCACGCGGCATACGCCTGCGGCACCGTAGTACAGGCGGTACTTGTAGCCGTGCGTCGACGGTGGCAAAGGCTCCGGCAGTTCCCAGATGACAACTTCAACGATCGAGCCATCGTCACGAACTTCCTTTGCCTTGGCGATCAGTCGCGCATTCATATATTGCATCGTAGCAATATAGACTGCACCTGCCTATGGGCTTTTCGCGGATGGGATCGCGGCCGATGCCACAGGTCGAATGCGAATCCGCGGTATGGCTTGATCGGCGGCGGCGGCCCGCGCTCGCAACTGCCCGCAGCCCGCATCCACCTCCTGCCCGGCCGACTGGCGCAGCTTGGTCAGCACGCCGCGCCGATGCAGCGACACCGCGATTTCGCGCGCACGCTCCCAGGCCGGCCGCTTGAAGTCCAGCCCGTCGACGGTGTTGTACGGAATCATGTTCATCACCGCGTACTTGGCCTTAAGCAGCCGCACGATGCCGTCGAGTTCGTCGTCGCCATCGTTCACACCGGCGATCAGCGTCCACTGGTATTGAATCGGGTAGCCAGTGGCGCGCGCATAGCGTTCGCCAAGGTCCACCAGATCGGCCGGGTCGATGCGCGGTGCGCGAGGCAGCAGCCTGGCGCGCAGATCGGCCTGCGTCGAATGCAGCGAGAGCGCCAACGCCGGCTTCACAGGCCCGGCGGGCAGCCGCTCGAACACACGCGCATCGCCGACGGTGGAGAACACCAGGTTCTTGTGGCCGATGCCGCCGGCCGTGCCCAGCAGCTCGATCGCCTCCATCACGTGGTCGAGGTTGTGCGCCGGCTCGCCCATGCCCATGAACACCACCTTCTTCACCGCGCGGCGTTGGCGCGCGAGCACCACCTGCGCCACGATCTCGGCACTGCCGAGCTGGCGGATCAGCCCATCGCGCCCCGTCATGCAGAACACGCAGCCCACGGCGCAGCCGACCTGGCTCGACACGCACACGCCATCGCGCGGTAGCAGCACCGATTCGATGGTCTGACCATCGGCTAGGCGAACCAGCAGCCGCGAGGAGCCATCAGCCGCTGGGTGCTCGGACTGCACATGAGCGAGTGCCGCGAGTTCGTCTTCCAGTGCCGGCAAGGCCTGGCGCACGGCGAGCGGCAGAAAGTCTTCAGGCCGGCGCTTGCCGCTTGCCTGCGACAGCGCATTCGTCCACAGCCGCAGCACGCGCTGCTCATGGCAGGGCAGGGCGCCGGCGGCCTGGAGGCGATGGCGGATATGGGCGATGCGCATGGGAAAAGGCGGCGTACTGCGATGAAACCGGCAGTGTAGGCACCTGCACAGATGGCGTCCGGTCGTGGATGTGCGCCCGCATTCCACGATATCGCGCTGATCCGATGACGGTCGCGTTCCTATGATCCTTGGAGGAGGGAACGACCAGTGGCAAGAAGACCAAGACGGGAGACCCGAGCTGCACGGCGCGAGCAGGAGGCAGGCGTCAAGTTGATGGTGGGTGGCGCCGCGTTGGTGATCGGCCCATGGCTGGCGAGCCAGACGATGATCGGCAAGGCGCTGCTGCCGTTGAGCTGGATCGGCTGGCTGATGCTCGCGATAGGTGCCGGGTTGCTGTGGTTGCAACGGCGAGAGCGCCGCGTCGACACGCCCGCCTCACCGCGGCCGGTGCCGACACGCGCAACTGAAACTGCTCGCGCCGCGGTACCGCCCGGCTTCCCGCCCGCGCACACGCTGGACCGCGTGGCCGCGGAATTGGAGCGATCCGCGGCGGCCCGCCAGCAAGAGAGCCCGGCGGCGTCCACCCCGCCGCGCGAATGGAGCGAAGCCGTCTTTGCCGTCATCGAATGGCGCCGCTTCGAGGCCGTGGTCGAAGCGCTCTTTCAGCAAGCTGGTTTCGAGACCAAGAGTCAGTCGCACGGCGCGGACGGCGGCATCGACATCTGGCTCTATTCGCGCCATCAGCCCGGCGAGGCGGCGAGCCTCGTGCAGTGCAAGCATTGGAGCAAGCGCGTGGGCGTTGACACGGGCCGCGAACTGCGGGGTGTGATGGCGGCGCACAAAGTGACCCGAGGACAGTTCGCCACCACGTCGGGCTTTACTGGAGAAGCCGAAGCCTTTGCCGGCGCGAACGGAATCAATCTGCTCGATGTGAAGGGACTGTTGGCGCTGATCGCGACGCGAACGCTGGAGCAGCGGCAGGCCCTTCTGGACGTCGCGCTGGAGGGCGACTACCGGCGGCCGACGTGTGTGAACTGCGGAACCAAGATGATCGAACGCCCGTCGCGAAAGGGTGGCAATGCGTTCTGGGGATGCGGCGAATACCCACGATGCAAGACGACTCTGCCGATGCGAATCCTGTGAGAAACAATCATGGCGGAAGGAGCGACGATTAAGGTGGCAGTCGGCTACCAATCGTCGTTGGCCGGCGACTGCTCCGCTTCAACTCCGATGTCTTTGCCTTCACTGCCGTTGCCCCACTCCGCTGTAACCGCGCTCATGTAGCGTCGCCAAACCAGTACGCGGGTGATGTTGCCAACGCTTGCAGCCACATCGAACGCTTCTCATTTGACGGATCGACTCGCTTAATCCTTGCGCACCCACAATCAAACTCCAACCGCTTTCGCGCACGAAGTGCTCACGAGGGGACACGGCCTCAATCGGCCGACTAGGGAACTCAAGAATGAATAATGACCCCGCAGGCTCGACCTGGAAGAAGTGGGACCTGCACGTCCATACGCCGTCGTCCGTCGTTCACAACTATCCCGGGACCGAAGACGAAGCTTGGGAAGCCTTTCTGCAAGACCTCGAAGCCCTGCCTGCCGACTTCAAAGTCATCGGCATCAACGACTACATCTTCATCGACGGATACGAGCGAGTGCGCAAGGCCAAGCTTGAGCAGGGTCGCCTAAAGAATATTGATCTGCTGCTGCCCGTCATCGAGCTGCGACTTGACAAATTTGCGGGGGTGGTCAAAAAGGACAAAGACGGCACCTATTCCCAATCAGGATGGAACCGTATCAACCTGCATGTCGTCTTCGACGCGCTGGACCCTGAAATCATCCGCCAGCAATTCTTGGGGTCGCTCACCCCAAGCTACAACCTAATCCCCGACTCCACGGGATGGAACGGCAAGTGGAAGGGCGTCATCACGCGCGACAGCCTGACCGAGCTGGGCCAAATGATCATCGACTCGGCGCCGCCCGAGAAGAGGGCCGACTATGCGACGCCGCTGCAAGAGGGGTTCAATAACCTGTGCGTAAGCCTGGAAAAGGTTGTCGAGGCGCTCGACAAGCACTACTTGGCAGGCAAGTACCTAATTGCCGTTGGAAAGACCGAGTGGGACAACCTCAAGTGGGACGATCAGTCAATCGCGGAGAAGCGCAACATCATCAACAGGGCCGATTTAGTCTTCACCGCGGCGGCGAATCCGGCCGCCTACGATGCGGCGCGCAGAAGGCTTTTGGACTCCAACGTTAAGGCCACGCTGCTGGATTGCTCCGACGCCCATGCCCTGAGCAGCGAGGAGAACAAGGACCGCATCGGCAACTGCCTCACCTGGATCAAGGCTGACGCCACCTTCGACGGACTGGTCCAAGCCGTCACTGAGTTCGAGGAGCGCGTGTTCATCGGCGACACTCCGCCGAAACGACTGCTTGTCGAGGCCCACCGCACCAAATACATCTCCAGGATTCGTGTCGATCGAAGGCCAGGCTCGACATTGCAAGAGCCTTGGTTCAATGTCGATCTGCCGCTGAACCCCGACTTGGTCGCGATCATTGGCAACAAAGGCAGCGGGAAAAGCGCCTTGGCCGATATTGCGGCGTTAGCTGGCGATACCAAAAACGTCAAGGGCTTCTCGTTCCTTAACGAGAAGCGCTTTCGAAACCCGCGCGGCAAGCTGGCAGCCCAATTCGTCGGCACGCTGGGCTGGCACGATGGGACGGGGTCCGAGCGGCAGCTCGACCAAGACCCTCCGGAAACCAGCGTCGAACGCGTCAAATACCTGCCGCAGAGCTATCTCGAAACGCTGTGCAACGAGCTTGGCGACGGAAGCTCATCGACATTCGACACCGAGTTGCGCAAGATCATCTATACGCACGTCCCTAAGGATGCCAGGCTGGGATATGCCTCGATGGATGAGCTGCTCGACTTTAAGGTCGCAGAGATCGATCGCGCTCGAGCCCAGGTCGCCAAGGAAATCTCCAAAGTCAACGCCGACATCCTAAATATCGAGCGTCGACTGACGCCGGAGTTCAAGCAATCGCTGCAGCAGCAGCTCGACACCAAGGCTGCTGAGCTTGCCTCCCTAGAGACGGCCATGCCAATCCCCGTGGCGGATCCTGCGGCGTCGGAGGCGGCCCTGCAAGAGTCCAAGGCTGCTACCGACAAGATCCAAGCGTTGGAGGGCGATCTTCAGAAGCTGCGCGATGAAGAGAAGCAGCTGCGGGACAAGAAGGGTGCAGAGACCAAGCGACAAGCGGTCCTAAGTCGGATTGGTCAAGCCATCGCGAATCATCGCAAGGCCCATGATCACTTTGTCGTGGAACTGGTCCCCATGCTGGCGGAGGTCGGGGGCTCGCTGAAGGCAGAGGATCTGGTCGATTTGCGGGTGGACACCGCGAAGCTCGACGCGATTGGCACGTCCGCCAAGGAGTCGATCACCGCCATCGACGCAGCTCTCGACAACCAGGAGCCGGGCGGCCTCAACAAGCGCAGGGAAGTCATCGAGGCTTCCATCGCTGGCCTCAAAGCCCAGCTCGGTGAGAAGCAGCGGCTCTTCATCATCTTTAAGGAACAGCTCGCCAAGTGGGAGCGCGCAAAAGACGAACTGGTCGGCGGCAAAGAGAAGCCCCAGTCGATCGAATGGTTCAAAGCGGAGATCGTGTCGCTTGAGAGCCTTCCCGCCAAGCTCGCCGTGCAGCGCGCCACCCGCGCGGAGCTTGTCAGAAGGGTTCACGAGCAGATTGCTAAGGCGGTCGAGGAATATCGCCGCCTGTATGAGCCCGTGCAGCAGTTCGTCAAGTCCGCGGCGCAGATGGACATGCATCTGCCTCTCGACTTCGACGTGCGCATCGAAGAGTCTAACTTTCAAGAGCAGTTCTTCCCTCGCATCAATCGCCAAGCGCGGGGCAGCTTCTCCGGCGTCGAAGAAAGTGCCATGCTCATGCGAGGCCTGCTCACGGAGGCCGACTTCGAGAATGTCGAGTCCACGCTCAGGTTCCTCGACGCGATCGACGACATGCTCCACTTCGACAGGCGCGAATCCGGCGCAGGACGGGAGACCAAGATCGTCGACCAGCTCCGTGGCAGCCGCGATCCGCAGGAGCTTTTCGACTTCCTCTACGGCTTGGGCTACCTCTCCCCGCGGTATTCGCTCACGTTCGACCATCAGGAGATCGGCCAACTCTCTCCGGGCGAGCGCGGGCTGCTTCTGCTGGTGTTCTACCTGCTGGTGGACAAGGACGACATTCCGATCATCATTGACCAGCCCGAGGAGAACCTCGACAACCAGACTATCTTCAAAGTGCTGGTCAAGTGCATCAAGGCAGCCAAGCAGCGGCGCCAGGTCATCATGGTGACGCATAACCCAAATCTTGCGGTGGTCTGCGACGCCGAGCAGATCATCAGCGCGACTTGCGACAAGGCGGCCAGCGCCTTCAACTATGTGTCGGGGGGCATCGAGTCGCCAGCCATCAAAGCTAAGGTTGTCGAAATCCTCGAAGGCACCGAACCCGCCTTCAGGAATCGCAAGCAGAAATACGGCCTTTGAAGCCGACGCTGCGCTGAAGAAGCAAGGATTGCCGTCGACCTTCGCTGTTTTTCTTCACTATCCCGCGCTGCTGCGGAAGATGCTCTCAGGACAGGAGTCCATGCCAACGTTCCGCAGCGTTCGACCTGGAGCTTTGGGGTGACAAAATCATGGCTGCGGACGTCGCGTCTAAGTCGAGAGCCGTCCGTGCGAACGGACGGCACCGGCGCTCCGATAGGAGCGCAGCCATGCCGCCCCTCACGAGCGACCCAGCCATCGCTCCGTAACGCGTGGATCGCGCCAGGCGAATCGCCTTGGCGCGATCTGCTTGTCTAGATAGTCAGGCCGCCGCCGGCGTGGAGGTCGGAGTCACCGCCTTCGGGGGCTGGGTGCCATCGGACTTGCGGCGCTTCCTGCCGCTTGCTGTCTTGCGGACTTGCTTGGCAGAAATGGTTCTCTTGCCTACACGCTTCTTCTTTGCCAGTGCCATTTCGGATCCTTTTGAGTAAAGAAGTCGAGGATACAGGTGGCACGGATGCCCAGCCGTCCCGGAGCGGCTGGTCCTCGATGGGGGGGTGGTGTCCTCAGCATGTCGGCAACTACGCGGTCCAACGGGTGCGTGGGTGCGGGGCCGACGGGCGGAGGCGAGATCTGGTCCGCAGACGTCTTCTTGGGGTCGTCCCGAGACGTCCACCGATCCGTCAGGTCGGCGTCCGTCGACGTTCGGGTCCTCCGCCCCGTGAGCCGCAGCCCTCAAACCGTCAATGCAGCGCTGCGCTCACACAGAAAATCGATGAACAGCCGCATCCGAAGCGGCATGTGACGTGCCGCCGGATAGAGCACCGAGAACGGACGTGACCGGCCGCCGTAGCGCCGCAGCACCTCGACCAGCGCGCCGCTCTCCAGATCGTGCTTCACGACGAACCGATGCGTTTGCGCCAAGCCGGCACCGGCACGCGCCAGGGTGGCGACGGCCAGCACGTCATCCGTCACGGTGCAGCTGCCTGCGGTTTCAAGCGCCACATCCCGTCCGTCAACACGAAACTCCCACGGCACGCGCTGGCCGGTGCGCGGAAGCAGGAACTGGATGCATTCGTGGGACGCCAGGTCGTCCAAAGATTTCGGCCTGCCCGCCGCCTTCAGGTAACGGGGCGACGCGACCACGGCCAGCTCGGCATCCATCAGCTTGCGTGCGACCAGACCCGATTCCGGCGGCGTGCGTGCACGGATCGCCAGGTCGAACCCGTCGGCGGTGAAGTCGACGTTGCGGTTGCTCACCTGCACTTCCAGTTGAACCTGCGGGCAGCGCTTGCGAAACGCCGGCAGCAAGGGCAGCAGGATGGAATGCCCGAACGTCGTGGACACGCTGATGCGGATCAGGCCGGCCGCTTCGGCCTGCTGGCCGGTCACCTCACGTTCGGCTTCGGCGATCTGTGCCAACGCCGGTTTGCATTGGCCGTAGTAGGTTCGGCCGGCATCGGTCAAGCGAATCCTGCGTGTGCTGCGCAGGAACAGGCGCACCGCCAGGCGTTCCTCCAGCCTGCCCACCGCGCGGCTCACGGCAGCAGGCGTGAGGCCGACCTGTACCGCGGCGGCGGTGAAGCTTTCGAGTTCGGCCGCCAGGCAGAACAGTTCGATGCTGCTCAGCATCACGCCGGGTGAAGTTCGGCTCACGGGTTACTCAATGTAATGAATGAAGTACCGGCTGGCCAGTTTATCCACGGCACGCGGATGAATACGCTCTCGCCCATCGATTCACCCTCCTTGGAGCCAGCAGCGTGTCATCTGCAATCAGCATCGTCTTCCATAGCGGCTACGGCCACACCGAGAACCTGGCGCGCGCCGTGGCAGAAGGCGGCGGCGGCATGCTGCTGTCCATCGACGCGCAAGGCGATCTCGCGCCCGAGGCGTGGGAACGCCTCGGCGCCTCGCGCGCCATCGTCTTCGGCTCGCCGACCTACATGGGCAACGTGAGTTGGCAGTTCAAGAAGTTCGCCGATGCCAGCGCCGCCGTGTGGGCGAAGCAGGGCTGGAAAGACAAGCTGGCCGCGGGCTTGACCAACAGCGCCGGCATCAACGGCGACAAGCTCGCCGCGCTGCACGCCATGTTCACCCTGTCACAGCAGCACGGCATGTTGTGGGTCGGCACGGGCATGCTGCCGGCGAACGCCAAGTCGTCGACGCGCAACGATCTCAACTACCTCGCGTCGTTCGCCGGCCTGATGGCTGCAACGCCCGCGGATGCATCGGTGGACGAAATGAACGACGGCGATCTCGCCACCGCGCGGGCTTTCGGCCAGCGCATTGCAGACATCGTGCGTCGTCACAACTGAGGAGCGGCCATGCCCTACGTGAACATCAAGGTCACACGCGAAGGCGTGACACGCGAGCAGAAGGCGGAACTGATCGCCGGCGTGACCGACCTGCTGCTGCGGGTGCTGCACAAGGACCCGCAGACGACCCATGTCGTGATCGATGAAATCGACCTCGACAACTGGGGCCTCGCGGGCCTGCCGGTCCCGGCCTATCGGGAAAGGTCGCGATCATGAACACCGCGGCGTACGAAGAGGTCGCGGCGGCGCTGCAGGACTACTTCGACGGCCTGTACCACAGCGACACCTCGCGACTCGGCCGGGTGTTCCATCCGCAGGCCCACTACTACTGCGCGACCGACGGTCAACTGCTTCATCTCGACATGGCGCGCTACTTCCAGATCGTGGACCAGCGCCCGTCACCTGCCTCGCGCGGCGATCCACGCATGGATCGAATCCTCGCGATCGAGTTTGCCGGGCCGGTGACAGCGTTCGCGAGGGTCGAGTGCTCGATCGCGCCCAAGCACTTCACCGACTTCCTCACGCTGGTGAAGCTCGATGGACGCTGGCAAATCGTTGCGAAGGTCTTTCACTACACGCTGGCGGCGGCGGCCCCCGATTGACGCTGCGACAGATGCGCAGCCTGGCAAAGCGCCGCGCTCGCGGCTGCCCCGCATTCCGCGCTGTGTCCAAATGCGGTTCATGACCGAAACCCCAAACCCGCGCACGGACCGCGCCACCCTGCTCGTCGTTGGCAGCGGCATCGTCGCCCTGGCGGTGGCCATGGGGATCGGCCGCTTCGCCTTCACGCCGCTGCTGCCGCTCATGCTGCGCGATGGCACGCTGAGCGCAGCCGCCGGTGCCGAATGGGCGGCGGCCAACTACGCGGGCTACCTGCTGGGGGCGCTCACCGCGGCCCGGTTCTCTGCCAATCCCCTGCGCGGGTTGAAGGTGGCGCTGCTCGGGGTCGCGCTTGCCACGCTGGCCGTGGCATGGGTCGGCGGTGAAGCGACCGTGCTCGTCGGCACCTTGCTGCGCGCCGGCGCCGGCGTCTTCAGCGCCTGGGCGCTGGTGTGCATCAGCAGTTGGGGTCTGGCGGAACTGGCGCGGCGGCAGGCCGCGCATCTGGGCGCGTGGATCTACACCGGGGTCGGCATCGGCATCGCGCTCGCGGGCGTGCTCGCCTGGCTCGGCGGGCATCAGCCGGCGCGATGGCTGTGGCTGGAGCTGGGCCTGATCGCCGCCGCAGGCGCCGCGTTCGTCGGGCTGAAACTGCATGATCGAAGCGCGGCGGCCGGGGCGCCGGCGGCGGGTCGCGCGCCGCCATCTCCGCAGGGCGCGTGGCGCGAGCACCTGCCGCTGGTGCTGTGCTACGGCACCTTCGGCTTCGGCTACATCGTGCCGGCGACCTTTCTGCCCGCCATGGCTCGGCAGCAGGTGTCCGATCCGCTGGTGTTCGGGCTCACGTGGCCGCTGTTCGGGCTGGCGGCGGCGTTCTCCGTCGTGGCGGCCGCCCGCTGGCTGTCGGCGTGGCCGCGCCGGCGGGTGTGGGCGATGGCGCAAGGCACGATGGCGCTCGGTACCGCGCTGCCGCTGGTCTCGCAGACGCTGTGGTCGCTCGCCGCTTCGGCGGTGCTGGTGGGCGGCACGTTCGTGGTGGCCACCATGGCGGGCCTGCAACTCGCGCGTGAAGTGACGCCCGCCAATCCGACGCCGCTTCTGGCGCGGATGACGGTCGCCTTCGCTGCCGGCCAGATCATCGGCCCTTTGCTGGTGCGCGCGCTCGGCCCTGGGCTGCTGGCCGGCTGGGATGCGTTGGCTTGGGCCAATGCGGCGGCCACTGTCTTGCTGCTGCTCACTGCTGCCTGGCTGTGGCGCGGCTCGCCGCCGCTTCGTTCGACCGTCGCCAAGGCGGTCCGATGAATCCGCTGCGTTGAAGATGCCCGCCGGGGACCTTCATGAAACGAGGTGGCTCGGCGGCACGGCCGGCGCAGCGGTGAGCCGCCTCGGGGCAACTCAGCCGAGCAGCGCGCGCGTCGCCTTCACGATCGATTGCCCCGTGACATCGACGATCTTGCGCGCAGCCATCGCCGAGGCCGCCGCCGAGGATTGATAGCGGAAGCGCGGCGCATCGCTCGTCACCGCCTCGAGGATGACCGCGGCCACGCCCTCCGGTGTTTCGCCGCCACCTGTCATCAAAGCCGCCAAGGCATCGTTGTAGCGGCCCGTCATGGCGATGTACGGATCCTCTTCGTCGGGGGCGCCGACCTTGCCGGCCATGTTCGAGAAGAAGGCGGTGCGCACGGGCCCCGGCTCGACGACGCTGACCTGCACGTCGAACGCCGCCATCACGGGAGCCAAGCCTTCCATCAAGCCTTCGACCGCGAACTTGGCCGCGTTGTAGGCGTCGCTGAACGGCATCGCGATGAGGCCGTTCATGCTGGTCACGGTCACGATGCACCCGCGCCGCGCGGCTCGCATCGCGGGCAGCACGGCCTGCGTCATGCGCGCCACGCCCCAGAAGTTCACGTCCATCGACGCGGCCATCTCGGCGAGCGTGAGCTGTTCGAGCGTGCCGCGATGCCCGATGCCGGCGTTGTTCACCAGCACGTCGATGCGGCCGTGATCGGCGAGCACGCGCTCTACCAGGGTCGCCACCGACGTGTCATCGGTGACGTCGAGTCGTCTCACGTCGAGCGTCACGCCCGCAGTGGCCGCCTGGTCGAGAACACTCGCCTGGCCTCGCTCATCCCGAACCGTGGCGATGACGGTGTGGCCAGCCTTCGCCAGCGCAAGCGCCGTGGCAAGGCCGATTCCGGACGACGTTCCGGTGACGATGGCGATGGGGCTCATGGGTCCTCCGTGGAAAGAAGCGAAGCGGCACTCTATTCCGTGCTGGTGGTTGAGCCGCAGCTTTCGCGTGGCCGAAACGGGCCGGCCGATTCCATCGATCAATGAGCGAAGCGTTCATCGGCCCCGACATTCGCCACCAGAAAGTCCAGCACCACCCGCACCCGCGTCGGCAGCCGCTCCACCTTGCCGAGGTACACCGCATGAACGGGCGACGCATCCATCGGGTTGTACTTTTCCAGCACGGCGACGAGCCGCCCCGCGTCGAGATCGTGTTGCACCTGATAGCGCGACAGCCGCGCCAAGCCGGCGCCGGCAATGGCGAGCTGGCGCATGGTCTCGCCGTCGCTGGTGCGCACGCTGCCGCGCACCGGCACGTCGACTGCGCGGCCCGCCACCTTGAACGGCCAGTCGGGCACGCGGCGGCGGTAGCTGAAGTCCAGGCGCTGGTGGGTTTCCAGGTCCTGCGGCTTGCGCGGGGTGCCGTGGCGCGCCAAGTAACCGGGCGAGGCGACGACGACCTGCGTGGTCTCGCCGAGGCGCCGCGCGATCAGGTCAGACGGTGGCAGCGGACCCCAGCGGATGGCGATGTCGGCGCGTTCGTCCATGAGGTCGACGACACGGTCGGTCAGCGCAATGTCGAGCGTGATCTGCGGGTGCTGCTCGATGAATCGCGGCACGAGCGGCACCAGCACCTGCATGCCGACGCCGCGGCTGGTGTTGATGCTCACGCGCCCGCGCGGCGTGGCGGCGGCGGCGGCGCTGCGCTCGGCCTCGTCCATGTCGGCCAGCACGCGCACGCTGCGCTGGTGGAACTGCTCGCCCTCGGGTGTGAGCTGCAGCTTGCGTGTGGAGCGGTGCACGAGCTGTGTGCCGAGCCGGGCCTCGAGCCGGCTGATGAGCTTGCTGATGGCCGAGGGCGTCATGCCCAGCACGCGCGCCGCGGCGGAGAAGCCACCGCGTTCGACCACCTGCACGAAGGCTTCCATCTCGCCGGAGCGGTTGACGTCGATGCGGGGCATGGCTCGTTCTGGTTATGAATTCAGTTCACAGCTGCAAGTCCGGGCGGCATTCTAGTCATCGTTCCGTCTGGCGGGCAGAGTGCAGGGGAGGCCGGTGCCGCCCGCGCACTTCGATACCTCAGTGCGAACGGTTTTGTTTTCGCCAACCGCCACCCCCGCTCCGTTCGGGCTGAGGTATCGAAGCCCGAACCCGCTCGTCCTGAGGTACCGAAGGATCGGGCTGAGGTATCGAAGCCCCGGCAGCGCGAACGGTTGATCCGGCACCCAGCGCTGCGGGCACTTGTCGCGCATCACGCACCACTGCATCACTCATGACCTTTCGTTCAACAAGGAGTCGTTCACATGGAACACCGCTTTCTCGGCAACTCGGGCTTCAAGGTGCCCGCCCTCGGCTTCGGCGCCGGCACCTTCGGTGGACAAGGGCCGCTGTTCAGCGCCTGGGGCAAGACGGACGTGGCCGGCGCGCGGCGCATCGTCGACATCTGTCTCGACGCCGGCGTCAACCTCTTCGACACGGCGGACGTGTACTCGAACGGCGCATCGGAATCCATCCTCGGCGCGGCGCTCGAAGGGCGGCGGCAGCGCGCCATCATCTCGACCAAGCTCTCGCTGCGCAGCGGCGATGGGCCGAACGACGTGGGCGCTTCGCGGCACCACCTGATCGAGGCGACGCATGCCGCGCTGAAGCGGCTGGGCACCGACCACATCGACATTCTGCAACTGCACGCCTTCGATGCCATGACGCCGATAGAGCAGGTGCTGCGCACGCTCGACGACCTGGTGCGCGCGGGCAAGGTGCGCGCCATCGGCGTTTCGAACTTTTCGGGATGGCAGCTGATGAAGTCGCTCGCCGCCGCGGACCGGCTGGGGCTGGAGCGCTATGTCGCGAACCAGACCTACTACTCGCTGATCGGGCGCGACTACGAATGGGAGCTGATGCCGCTCGGGCTTGACCAAGGCGTGGGCGCCATCGTCTGGAGCCCGCTGGGCTGGGGCCGCCTCACGGGCAAGCTGCGGCGCGGCCAGCCGCTGCCCGCCGGCAGCCGCCTGCACGAGACCGCGGGCTTCGCGCCGCCGACCGATGAGGAACGGCTGTATCGCGTGGTCGAGGTGATGGACATCGTGGCGCAGGAAACCGGCAAGACGCTGCCGCAGATCGCCATCAACTGGCTGCTGCAGCGGCCGACCGTGGCCAGCGTGCTGATCGGCGCGCGCGACGAAGCGCAACTGACGCAGAACCTCGGGGCGCTGGGTTGGCAGCTCAGCGCGGACCAGATGGCCCGGCTTGACCAGGCGAGCGCGGTGACGCCGCCCTATCCGTACTACCCGTACTGGAACGGGCAGTTCGCGGAACGCAGTCCGGTGGCGGTGCCCGTGGCTCAGGGCGCCTGATGAACGAAAGCCACTTAGGCCTGGAACGGGTCTAAGTTCGATCTTGTCAGGCCGAACTGGGCCTTCTACGATCGTCTTCAACCACGCCACGATGCCACACAGAGCGAGCGCCGGCGGGACAGGAGACACATGGATCGTTGGAAGGAGCTCACCGCGAGCGAGATCACGCTGCTCGACCACGTGTTCTGGTCGAGCCGCATCTCGCGCGAGCGTCTGGCGACCGGCTCGGCCTTCTCCAAGAGCCGGGCCAATGCCGCGGTGGCCGGCATGCTGGAGCAGGGCGTGCTCGAAGCCTCCGGGGAGCAGGTGGCCACCGGCGGGCGCCGCGCCGAGACGCTGCGCCTGAGCCCCGGGCTTGGCGTGCTGCTGAGCGTGGCGTTCGGCGCCACCGGCCTCGAGGTGGGCGTGCTCGCACCCGATCTGCAGGTGCTCGCGCATCACAGCGAGCCGGCCGACGTGCGCGACGGCCCCGGCATCGTGCTCTCGCGCGTTCGGGCGTTGATGCGCGACCTGCTGGCGACATGCGGCATGCGCGCGCGCGACGTGATCGCCATCGGCATCGGCGTGCCCGGCCCGGTGGACTTCGAGTCAGGCCAACTCGTCAACCCGCCGCTGATGCCCGAGTGGGACGCCTACTCCATACGCGACGACCTGCACGCCGAGTACAGCGCGCCGGTGTTCGTCGACAACGACGTCAACGTGATGGCGCTCGGCGAGCTGTGGCGTTTGCAGCGCAGCCTGCCGAACTTCCTCGTCATCAAGGTGGGCACGGGCATCGGCTGCGGCATCGTCTGCCACGGGCAGGTGTACCGCGGTGCAAACGGCTCGGCCGGCGACGTGGGCCACATCTGCGTGGACCCCGCCGGGCCGCGCTGCCACTGCGGCAACCTCGGCTGCGTGGAGATGATGGCGGCGGGGCCGGCCATTGCGGCTGCGGCCGCCGAGGCCGCGCAGGGCGGGCGCAGCGCCTTGCTCGCGCAGATGCTGGCCGAGCGCGGGGCACTGCGTCTGCAGGATGTGGCGCAAGCCAGCCGCGCCGGCGACGCGGCGGCGAACGCCATCGTGCAGCGCTCGGGTGCGCTGATCGGCCAGATGCTGGCCTCGGTGGTGAACTTCTACAACCCATCGCATGTGTTCATCGGCGGCGGCATCCAGCGCATCGGGCCGCTGTTTCTGGCGGCGGTGCGGCAAAGTGTCTATCACCGCTCGCTGGCGCTGTCGACGCGGCATCTGGACATCCAGTACACGCCGCTCGGCGAACGCGCCGGCCTCATCGGCGCGGGTGTGCTGGCGATGCAGGAAAGCCTGAAGCTGCGCGAGGTGGCGCGATGAACTCAGCTTTGGAGTTTCGCGGCATCGAGAAGAGCTTCGGCCCGGTGCAAGTGCTACATGGCGTGAGCTTCGACCTGGCGCCGGGCCGCATGTACGGCCTGCTGGGCGAGAACGGCGCGGGCAAGTCCACGCTGATGAAGATCGCATCCGGCTATGAAGCGCCGAGCGGCGGCGAACTGCGTGTCGACGGCCGGCCGGTGCGCTTCGACGGCTCGCGCGCGGCCGAAGCCGAGGGCATCGTGCTCATCCACCAGGAGTTCAACCTGGCGGAAGACCTGAGCGTGGCCCAGAACATCTTTCTCGGCCACGAGAAGAAGCGCGGCTGGTGGCTGGACGACACGGCGATGCGCGCGGACGCGGCGGAGGTGCTGCAGCAGGTGGGTCTTGCGGTCGACCCCGACACGCCGGTGCGCCGCCTCATCGTGGCCGAGAAGCAATTGGTGGAGATCGCCAAGGCGCTGTCGCGCCGCGCGCGCTTGCTCATCATGGACGAGCCCACCGCCACGCTGACCCCCGGCGAGACCGAGCGCCTGTTCGCGCTGATGACGCGGCTGCGCGCCGAGGGCGTGACCATCGTCTACATCTCGCACCGGCTCGACGAGGTGGAACACATCACCGACGAGGTGATCGTGATGCGCGACGGCCGCTTCGTCGCGCGAGACGCCACGGCGAATGTGTCGCGCCAGCAGATGGCCAACCTGATGGTGGGGCGCGAGCTGTCAGACCTGTTCCCGCCGAAGGTGCCCGTCGCCGATGCCGGCGCGCCGCCGCTGCTGCGGGTCGAAGGTTTCAGCGTGCCGGGCTGGGCCGAGGACGTGAGCTTCGAGCTGCGCCCCGGCGAGATTCTCGGCTTCGCCGGGTTGGTGGGTGCCGGGCGCACGGAGCTGTTCGAGGGGCTCTTGGGTCTGCGCCCACACCGCGGCGGCAAGGTGCAGATCGAAGGCCGGGCGATGCGCCTGCGCAGCCCGCGCGAGGCGGCGGATCACGGGCTCACGTATCTCAGCGAAGACCGCAAGGGCAAGGGCCTGCACATGGAGTTCGGCATGGCCGAGAACCTGACGCTCATGCACCTCGCGCACTTCGCGCGGCCGTGGCTGCATGGGCGCGACGAGCGCGCGGCGCTCGAAGCGGCGGTGGCGGAGTTCGGCATTCGCACCGGCTCGTTGTCACTGCGCGCCTCGTCGCTGTCAGGCGGCAACCAGCAGAAGCTCGCGCTCGCCAAGGTGCTGCAGCCGAGGCCCCGCGTCGTGGTGCTCGACGAACCCACACGCGGCGTCGACGTGGGCGCCAAGCGCGACATCTATTTCCTGATCCGCAAGCTGGCGGATCAAGGCTGCGGCGTGATCGTGATCTCGTCGGAGCTGATCGAGCTGATCGGCTTGTGCCACCGCGTGGCGGTGATGCGCGGCGGGCGGGTGCAGGCAACCTTGAGTGCCGACCAACTGACTGAAGAGGAGCTGATCCGCCATGCGACGGATGTGCATTGACTCCCTCTCCCCCCATGGGGGAGACGGTGGAGGTGAGGGGGCTACGGCGAACTCCGGTGCTCCGGGGGGCGCCTGGCTGCGCGGGTCACCACACCCCAACCTCCCACGGCACGGCTTGCAAGCCGTGCCGGCTACGGCGGGACATCCGTGCGCAGGCACGGATGTCGATTCCCGCCTTCGCCTCACCGCAAGCGGGAGAGGGAGGAACACCGGCGCTTGGAGGCGCATCGCCGCATGAACGAGGCCGCCTCCACATCCGCCCCCCGCCGGCACAGCCGCGCCTGGGACCGTCTCCACGGCTTCGGCCCAGTGCTCGGCCTCGTGCTGCTGTGCATCGCCGGCACGCTGCTCAACAGCGAGTTCGCCACCCTTGGCAACGCGATGAACGTGCTCACCCGCACCGCCTTCATCGGCATCATCGCCGTGGGCATGTGCTTCGTCATCATCTCCGGCGGCATCGACCTGTCGGTCGGGTCGATGGCGGCGCTGATCGCGGGCTGCGTGATCCTGCTGATGAACGCGCTCGCGCCGAGAGGCTGGCCACCCGTTGCCATCGTCGCGGCCGGCATGGTGTTCGCCGTGTGCCTTGGTGCGGTCTTCGGCTTCGCGCACGGCGTGCTCATCACGCGCGGGCGTATCGAGCCCTTCATCGTGACGCTGGGCACGCTCGGCATCTTCCGCGCGTTCCTCACCTGGTTTGCCGACGGCGGCGCGATCACGCTCGACAACGCGCTGGCCGACGCCTACAGCCCCGTCTACTACGCGAGCCTGCTGGGCGTGCCGGTGCCGGTGTGGATCTTCGCGCTGGTCGCCGTCGCAGGCGGCGTGATCCTCAACCGCACCGCCTTCGGCCGCTACGTGCAGGCCATCGGCTCCAACGAACAGGTGGCGCGCTACGCGGCGGTGAACGTCGACCGCATCAAGACCGGCACCTACACGCTGC
The DNA here is from genome assembly GCA_036676235.1 of Rhizobacter sp. Taxonomy (GTDB): domain Bacteria; phylum Pseudomonadota; class Gammaproteobacteria; order Burkholderiales; family Burkholderiaceae_C; genus JAKFDI01. The sequence goes on from JAKFDI010000110.1 coordinate 50,549, forward strand.
TGGGCGGGTGCGTGGGCGTGGCGACGCTGCTGTACGTGCCGCGCCTGGGCTCGGCTTCGCCGACCACCGGGCTGCTGTGGGAACTGGAAGCGATCGCTGCCGTGATCGTCGGCGGTACCGCGCTGCGCGGCGGCGCCGGCAGCGTGGCCGGCACCGTGGTGGGTGCGGTGCTGCTCTCGGTCATCAGCAACATCCTCAATCTCACCAACATCATCAGCGTCTATCTCAATGCCGCGGTGCAGGGCTTCGTGATCGTCGTCGTGGCCTTCACCCAGCGCAGGCGGCCATAGAAGCCGTCACCGTTCACTTCACTCACCCCCAAGGAGACATCACATGAACATCCGCTCCCGTCTGCTCACCCTGGCGCTCGCCGCCGGCACGGCATTCGCCGTGACCACAGTCCACGCGCAGGACAAGAAGGTCAACCTCGGCGTCGCCATCCCCGCGGCCACGCACGCTTTCACCGCCGGCATCGTGTTCTGGGCCAACCAGGCCAAGAAAGATCTGGAGAAAGCGCACCCGAACCTGAAGGTGACGGTCAAGACCGCGAGCGGTGCGCCGCAGCAGGCCAACCAACTGCAGGACCTGCTCACGGCCACCAAGATCGACACGCTGGTGATCTTCCCCTTCGAGTCGGCCGCGCTCACCCGGCCGGTGGCGCAAGCCAAGGCCAAGGGCGTGTACGTGACGGTGGTCGACCGGGGCCTCACCGACACCAGCGCGCAGGACGCCTACGTCTCGGGCGACAACACCGCCTTCGGCCGCATCCCGGCCGAGTACCTGGTGAAGAAGCTGGGCGGCAAGGGCAACATCGTCGCGCTGCGCGGCATTCCGACCACCATCGACAACGAGCGCATGGATGCGTTCAAGGCGGTGATCGACAAGCACCCCGGCATCAAGCTGCTCGACGCCAAGCACGGCAACTGGAACCGCGACGACGCCTTCAAGGTGATGCAGGACTACCTGACGCGCTTCAAGGACATCGACGCCGTCTGGGCGGCCGACGACGACATGGCCGTGGGCGTGCTCAAAGCCATCGAACAGGCCGACCGCAAGGACATCAAGATCGTGTTCGGCGGCGCCGGCATGAAAAGCATGATCAAGACGCTGATGGACGGCAGCAACCCGCTGATCCAGGCCAACGTGTCGTACTCGCCGAAGTTCATGTACGACGCGATCAAGCTCACCGCCGAGGCGCGGCTCAAGGGCGAGAAGCTGCCGCCCAACACCATCATCCCGTCGGTGCTCATCACCAAGGAAAACGCGAAGGACTTCTACTTCCCGGATTCGCCGTTCTGATCAGGAGCCACCAGATGCCGCGCCCCATCACCTTGTTCACCGGCCAGTGGGCCGACCTGCCGCTGGCCGAGCTGGCGCCGCTCGCGAAGCGGATGGGCTACGACGGCCTGGAGCTTGCCTGCTGGGGCGACCACTTCAACGTGCAGGAGGCGCTGGCTTCGCCCGACTACGTGAAGCGCAAGCGCGAGCTGCTGCAGGACGCCGGCCTGCAGTGCCTCGCCATCGGCAACCACCTGACGGGCCAGGCGGTGTGCGACCTCATCGACGAGCGCCACCAGGCGATCGTGCCGGCGCACGTGTGGGGCGATGGCGACCCCGAAGGCGTGAGACAGCGCGCCGCGCGCGAGATGCAGGACACGGCGCGTGCGGCTGCGTCCTTCGGCGTGAAGACAGTCACCGGTTTCACCGGCTCGTCGATCTGGCATGCCGTGTATGCCTTTCCGCCCACCTCGAAGGCCTTCATCGACCGCGGCTTTGCCGATTTCGCAACGCGCTGGGCGCCCATCCTCGATGCGTTCGATAAAGAAGACGTGAACTTCGCGCTCGAAGTGCACCCGACCGAGATCGCCTTCGACATCGCGTCGGCCGAGCGCGCGCTCGAGGCGGTGCAGAACCACACGCGCTTCGGCTTCAACTTCGACCCGAGCCACCTCGCCTACCAGGGCGTGGACTACATCCGCTTCATCCGCACGTTCGGCGCGCGCATCTTCAACGCCCACATGAAGGACGTGTGGTGGGGCAAGGGCGACGGCACCGTGGGTACCTTCGGCGGGCACACGGCGTTCGGCGATGCGCGCCGCACCTGGGACTTCCGAAGCGTCGGCCGCGGCATGGTCGACTTCGAGTCGCTGATCGTCGCGCTCAACGACGTGGGCTACGCCGGCCCGCTGAGCGTGGAGTGGGAAGACAGCCGCATGGACCGGGTGCATGGCGCGACCGAGAGCGCCGCGTTCTGCCGACGGCTCGACTTTCCCGCGGCGGCGGGCGCTTTCGACGCGGCCTTTGACCATGGCCAACAGCCTTCGGGGATGGCCGGCCGATGAACGCGTTGATCGCACGCAAGCTTCGCTGCGCCATGGTCGGCGGCGGGCGCGATGCCTTCATCGGCCGCGTGCACCGCCACGCGATGGCACTCGACGGGCAGATCGAGCTGGTGGCCGGCGCGCTCTCATCGCAGCCGGAGAAGGCGCGCGCATCGGGCCGCGAGCTCGGCCTGCGCGATGAGCGCAACCACGGTTCGTGGCAGGAGTTGCTGAACCACGAACTCTCGCTGCCGGCCGAGGAGCGCATCGACTTCGTCACCATCGTCACGCCCAACGACCTGCACCACGCGGTGGCGAAAGCCTTCGTCGAGGCCGGCTTCCATGTGGTGTGCGACAAGCCGCTGGTGCACACCAGCGCGCAGGCCGATGAACTCGTGCGTGCCGTCGCGCAGCGCGGCACCGTGTTCGCCGTCACCTACAACTACAGCGGCTATCCGATGGTTCGCCAGGCGCGCGAGATGGTGCGCGCCGGTGCCATCGGCAGCATCCGCAAAGTGGTGATGGAGTACCACCAGGGCTGGCTCGCCACGCAGCTCGAAGGCGGCAACAAGCAGGCCGCCTGGCGCACCGACCCGGCGCGCGCGGGCCTCGGCGGCGCCATCGGCGACATCGGCTCACATGCCGAGAACCTGATGACCACCGTCACGGGCCTGGAGATCGAGAGCCTGTGCGCCGACCTGAACGCCTTCGTGCCGGGACGAACACTCGACGACGACGCCAGCCTGCTGCTGCGCTTTCGTGGCGGCGCACGCGGCGCGCTGCTCGCCTCGCAGATCGAGGCCGGCTGCGAGAACGACATCCGCCTGCGCGTGTTCGGCAGCAATGGCTACCTCGACTGGCGGCAGGAAGACCCGAACCGCCTGATCCACGCGCCAGTCGATGCGCCGCGGCAGATCCTGACCACCAACTCGCCGTGGCTGAGCGAAGCGGCGCGGCGTGCGTGCCGGCTGCCGGCGGGGCACCCGGAAGGCTTTCTGGAAGCCTTCGCCAATGTCTATCTCGGCGTGGCGGCGGACATCGCCGCGCGCATCTCGGGCCATCCGGCCGACGCGATCGCCGCCGACTACCCGCGCATCGAAGACGGCGCGCGCGGCGTTCGCTTCATCGAGAAGACGGTCGAATCGGCGGGCAGCGAGCGCAAGTGGACGGCGATGGGGTGATGCCGGTTCGCGAGCGGCGATGAGTGCGTGCGCGTCTTCGACAGTGCGGCCGATGCGGCGGCGGAATCCAGTCTCGACAGCGACGCATTGAATCTCGCAGATTTTCCTGATGCATAAGCCGATTTACATAGGTAAACGGTGCCGCATAAAATCTCGCAGATGAAGCCGCAGAAAATCCAGCAATACAGCTCGCCGCATCACTTCGAGCCGCTGATGCCGTCCGAGAGCGCGATGGCTCCGCTGCTGGAGCGCGCGAGCGATCTCACCCGGGCTGCTACGGCGCTGGGTACGGCTTCGGGAAGGACGGCCCAGCGGGAGTTGCGCGCGCTGTTGCGCAGCATGAATTCCTACTACACCAACCGCATCGAGGGCGAGCACACGCGACCGAGTGACATCGAGCGTGCGCTTCACGAAGACTTTTCCGGCAACGCCGACCTGGCACGCAAGCAGCGCCTGGCAGTCGCCCACATCAGAACCGAGGAGCTCTGCGAGGACGACCTGGACAAGCGTGCACACGCCGACAACGGCGATGCAGCGCGATGGCTCTACTCGGCCGAGGCCTTGAAGTGGTTGCATCACCACTTGTTCGAAAGCCTGAGTCGCGACGACTTGACCCTCGCCAACGGCGAGACGATGTCCCCGGGTGAGTTCCGGACACATGGCGTGGCCGTCGGCCGGCACGAAGCGCCGACGCCGGCATCGCTTGCGAGCTTCGTGACCCGTTGGAGTGAGGTGTACGGCAAGGTCCGCCGAGGCGAAGCATCCATCGTCGCCCTGGCTGCCGCGCACCACCGGCTTGCCTGGGTCCACCCATTCCCCGACGGCAACGGGCGCGTCACGCGACTGCATACGCACTTCGTGCTGCATGCATCCGGCCTGACCTGCGGCCTGTGGTCCCCCATGCGCGGCTTTGCACGGTCGGAGGCACGGTACAAGGAACTCCTGCAGGCAGCCGACGAGCACCGGCGCGGCGACCTCGACGGCCGGGGCAACCTCACGCAGGCGGGTCTCGTGGATTGGATTCACTATGTGCTGGACGTGTGCATCGATCAGGTGGAGTTCATGGCCAGGCAGCTCGACGTCCAGGGCATGCGCGACCGCATCGAAGCCGCCTTGGCATTCGAGACCTCGGTTGCGAAATCCGGAGTCCGCCCCGAGGCGCTGATTCCTCTGCACTACTTGTTCGCCACGCAGTTCGAGCTCGGCCGGGCCGAGTTCAAGGCCATGACCGGCCTCGGTGAGCGCGTTGCGACGGAGACGGTGTCGGCGCTGCTGAGGCGTGGCTTCCTCGGCACTGATTCGACCTACGGCAAGCTGCGATTCGCGGTTCCGCGGCATGCCTTGCGCTTCTATTTCCCGGCGCTGTGGCCCGAAGCGGAGCAAGACGAAGCGCTGCGTCAGGCAGAGTTCGCCGAACCGCCGCGACGGGTCATTCGGCGCAAGCGCACGGACGGTTCGTGAAGAAGCGCAAGGGGAGGCGCGAATTCCCCTTGGCGCCGCACGGCGTGGCCGGGCGCGCTACAACGGCCGGGCCTGTCACCCAAAGCAATGCGCCCAGCAACCCGTCAACGACTTCGCCTCTCCGGTGGCACGGCGTTGTCCTTCATCACGGCTGGTGATGTGTCCAAGCCCGCCGTGCTGCTCCTGCACGGATTTCCGAGTTCCGCGCGAATGTTTCGCGAGGTCATACCTGAGCTTTCGCAGGTCGCCCATGTGATCGCGCCAGACCTGCCTGGCTTCGGCGAGTCCGATGCACTTCCGGTGGCATCGTTCGCCGCCTTCGCCCAGGCGATCGAGGAACTGCTGGATCGCCTCGCGACCGGGCCGCGCTGCCTCTACCTTCACGACTTCGGTGCGCCGGTGGGCTTGCACATCGCCATGCAGGCGCCGGAACAAGTGCTGGGCCTCATCGTTCAGAACGCCAACGCCCATCGAACCGGGCTCGGGCCGCAATGGGCCGCGACGATGGCCTACTGGGCGGAGCCGAACGCAAAGAACGAGGCGGCGGCGACTGTGCATCTGACATTCGAGGGCACGCGCGACCAGTATGTCGCCGGTGTGCCGCCGGACGTGGCCGCGCGGGTCGCGCCCGAACGCTGGGAGGAGGACTGGCGGGTGATGTGCCTGCCGGGCCGGATGCAGACGCAGCGAGCGCTCATCGCCGACTATGCGCACCACGTCGCCCGGTTCGACGCCATCGCCGAGTACCTGGCGCGACGGCAGCCGCCTGCCTTGATGCTCTGGGGGCGGCACGATTCGTTCTTCGATCTTGCCGAGACGCTGTCATGGATGCGCGCTTTGCCACGGATGGAAGCGCACGTCTTCGACGCCGGCCACATGCTGCTGGAGACACACGCGGCCGCGGCCACGCGGCTGATGCACGATTTCGTCAGGCGCACCCACGACGCAGCGGGCGAGTCTTTCCGACGACCTGCGGACCTCTGAGGTCGATGCCCTTGCGGATGGCTTCGTCGGGGCTCGGGCTCCGCTCGCCGCACGTGGTGTGTTCCGGCTGCACACCAACTGTTGCACGGGGACATCGAGGCCTCGTGGTACATCTGTCCTCCAGCCGGAAGAGCCAGCGGATCGCCACACCGTGGCAGGTCCCGATGAAGCGTGTCGTCGTTGCCCTGGTTTGCGCGTTTGCTGCCTCGCTGGCAGGCGCAGCCGAGATCGTGCTCACGATCTCCAACATGAAACTGGAACTGGTCGACATGGCGCCAGACGACGGGGTCGATCCGTGGGTCAGCGGCGACATCGTGCTCGGCACGCGGCCGACGTACGTCAACCGGGATGCGAGCTACACGGGCTATCCCTCCGAGACGCAGATCTCGATCACGCCGGAACTGCAGGACTTCGACCTCGGTCCGAACAGCGCGCTTCACTGGAGCCTCGACTACCGGTTCGAGGCGACGCTCTACCAGGGCTACGGCGTCGACGAGCGCGTGCACGGTTTCGTGGGTGCGAACAGCAACTCGATCGGCAGCAACTATGCGCTGTGGGATCGCCTGTTCGAGGCGGAAGCCTTCGCCACCACCTTCGACGGCATTCCGCTGCCGCGCAAGCGCATGGTCGTCACGGAACAGGGCACCTTCTTCGGCAATGTGCTCGGCCTGCCCGACGAGGTGAATCCTGGCTATGTGTCCTTCTCCATCGGGGCGGTCGTCGCTGCCGCCGGACTTCTGGCCGAGCCGGTGGTGGCGGTGCCGGAATCGGAGACCTGGATGCTGATGCTCGCCGGTCTCGCCGTGCTCGCCGGGGGGCGCCGCATCGCGAAGCGCGATGGCGGCGGATGAGCCGATCCATCCTCTTCTGGCGGCGCACCGATGTCGAAGGCATCGAGCGCCTGGAGCTGTCGATCGAAGCCGACGCGGTCATCGCTGCGTCCACCGTGATCTGCGCCGAGTCGGGCGGTTTTCGCCTCGACCATCGCTGGCGGCTCGACGCTGACTGGCGTGCGCAGTCCGTCGTCGTCGAACGCTGGAATGCGCAGGGCCACGAAACCTTGCGCGTCGAGCGTGCGGGTGGCGGGTGGCGGGTGGATGGTGCGGCACGGCCCGATCTCGACGGCGCCGAGGAGCCCGATCTGTCGGTCACGCCCTTTTGCAACACGTTTCCGATACGCCGGCTGCCGCATGGCGACGGCGCGAGCCTGACCCTCGACACCGCCTTCATCGACGGCCCCGCGCTGACGGTGGCCCGGTCGCGGCAACGGTACGAACGGCTCGGCACGGACCGCGTTCGCTATGTCGACCTCGGTTTGTCGACTGGCTTCGAGGCCGAGCTGGTGGTGGACAACGCAGGCCTCGTGCTGAGCTACCAGCACCTGTTCGAGCGCGTGATGCCACGGGCCTGACGCGGACTCGCGTTCAAAGATGCAAGAACGCCACAAAGCCCGTTCGCACTGAGGTATCGAAGTGCCTCTCGGAGTGCATGGGGCTTCCTTCGACAGGCTCAGGACGGTCGGAAATACAACCTCAGCCCGACCGGGGTGGGGTTGTGCTCGCGGAAAACTCTCGTTCTCTGACACGCTTCGATACCTCAGCCCGAACGGTTCCTCTGATCGGGTCCGTCTTCGCGATACACCCCCGGCGTCACCCCATGCTGGCGCGCGAACGCGCGCTGCAGTGCGTCCACCGAGCGAAAGCCGCTGCGGCTCGCGATGCGCTCCTGCGTCCATTGCGTCTGGCGCAGCAACTGCGCCGCGGCGGCCACGCGGGTCTGCTCGACGAAGCGCGCCGGCGTGCAGCCGGTCTCCGCGGCGAACGCGCGGGCGAAGTTGCGCGGGCTCATCTGCACGCGCGACGCCAGCACCTCGACCGACAGGTCCTCGAGCGCATGCATGCCGATCCACGCCACCAGCTCGCGCAGGCGGTGGCTGGCCGCGGTCTGGGCCTGCAGCGTCTGGCTGAGCTGCGGCTGGTCGCCGCCGCGCAGCATGGGCAGCGCGAGCGTGCGGGCGATCTCCATCGAGACGGCATGGCCGAGGTCGTCTTCGACGAGGGCGAGCGCGAGCTCGATGCCGGTGGTGACGCCGGCCGAGGTCCACACCGGGCCGTCGTGCACGTAGATGCGCTCGCGCAGCACCCGCGCCTGCGGCCGCAGTTCCTGCAGCAGGTCGCACACGCGCCAGTGCGTGGTGGCCTCGCGGTCGTCGAGCAGGCCGGCCGCGGCGAGCGCGAAGGCGCCGGTGCACACGCTCGCAACGCGGCGGATGCGCGGCGCGTTCTGCGCGAGCCAGGCGCCGATGCGCTGCGGGGCGATGGCCGCGCGCACGCCGGGTTCGTCGCCGCCAGCCACGATGAGCGTGTCGATGGATGCCGGGAGTTGCTCCAGCGTGACCGTGCCGGCAAAGCTCAGCCCGCCGTTGGTGAGCACCGTGCCGCCGGCCGGCGACGCGATGTGCAGGCGGTAGCTGCCCGGGTGCATCTGCTCGGCCTTGGTGAAGACGCTGGCGGGGCCGGCCACGTCGATGGCCTCGACGCCGTCGAACACGACGAGCACCACGTCGTTGGCAGAAACCGCGGCTTCTTCGTCCTTGTGGGGCAGGGTGGGCATGCCTAGGCTGGAAGCATCGAAATCAACGGGGATGGGTGATGTGGAAATCGGTGCGGGCACTGATGGCGACAAGTATTGCAGTGCTCGGTGTCACGGCGTGCGGCGTGGGCATGCCGCTGCCGCCGGCGAACGAGGAGGTGGCGATGATCGAGCGTGACAAGCAGGCCTTCATCGACGCCATGAAGCCGCGCGGCGATGCACGGCCGGTGGTGGCCGTGCTGGCGCTGAACGAAGGCACTGAGATGACCGATCTGCTGCTGCCGCATGCGGTGCTCAAGCGCGCGGATGTGGCGGAGGTGCGCATCGTTGCGCCGCGCGCGGGCCGCGTCACGCTCTATCCCGCACTGGAAGTGGAGGGCGCGCAGGACTTCGCGGGTTTCGACCGGCAGCATCCGACGGGAGCGGACTACGTGATCGCGCCGGCGATGGAGCCCGACAACGATCCCGCGGTGACGGCCTGGCTGCGGCAGCAGGCGGCACGGGGCGCGCGGATCATCGGCGTGTGTTCCGGCGTGCGCGTGGTGGGGCAGGCCAGCCTGCTCGACGGCCGGCGCTTCGCGGGCCACTGGTATGACCGCAAGACGCTGCGCGAGCGCCACCCCGGCGCGACTCACGTGCCGCATCGGCGCTATGTGGTCGACGGCAACGTGGCCACCACCACGGGCATCACGGCCTCGGTGCCGACGATGCTGGCGCTGGTGGAGGCCATCGGCGGACGCGAGAAGGCGCAAGCCGTGGCCGCCGATCTCGGCGTGAACGACTGGACACCGGCACACGACAGTTCCCGCTTCGGCCTCGATGCCCGCCGGGGCGCAAGCTACCTGCTCAACAAGGCCGCCTTCTGGCGCGGCGAGCAATGGCGCGTGGACGTGCACGACGGCGTGGACGACGTGGCGCTTGCGCTGGCGGCCGATGCGTGGGAGCGGACCGGGAACGTCAGCGTCGCAGCCTCGGCCGCCGGGCCGGTCACGCTGAAGAGCGGGCTGGTGCTCGTGGCGCGGCCGGTGGCCGATGCCTCGGGCCGTTTACCGCTCACGCCGGGCATCGATCCGGTGCCGCAGCTCGACCGCACGCTGTGCGAAATCGCCGCGCGCTATGGCGATGCGCGGCGCGACTGGGTGATGCAGGAGATGGAGTACCCGGGGCCGCAAGGCGCCTGCGCACGCTGATTGCCGCGAACGGCATGAACTAGATGCGACAAGGTGGGCACGCATGATCGATAAGCACAGTTCGATACGGCGCGAGCGCGTGGTGGCGCACCTGCGCCGGACAGTGTTCATTGCGATGGGTGTGCTGGCCGGCGCCGCGGCTGCGGCGCCCGAGCCGACGGCCCAGCAGTTCGGCGACGACCTCTACCTGAGCGGCGGGCGGATCACGATGCAGCGCGCCGTGCCCGGCGACACGGTGGTGGCCGGCGGCCGCGTATCGGTGACGGGCGATGTGAGCGGCGATGCGCTGGTGGCCGGTGGCGAGGTGAGCATCGAGTCCGACATCGGGCAGGATTTGTACGCCGCGGGCGGCGATGTGCGCGTGGCCGGCGCCGTGGGCGAGAGCGCGCGGCTCGCCGGTGGCCGCGTGACGATCGCGCCGGATGCCGAGATTGCCGGCGCCGTGACCGTGGCCGCCGGCGACGTGACGCTCGACGGGCACGTGCGCGGCTATGCGCTCATCAGCGCCGGCCGCACGCAGATCAACGGCCGCATCGACGGCGACCTGCGCGTGATCGGCGGCGAACTCACGCTCGGCCCGAACGCCGTCGTGCAAGGCCGGCTGGAGCACCACGGCGCCACGCCCGTGCGCATTGCGCCGGGGGCGCGGGTGCAGGGTGGCGTCGACGAAACGGCAGCGGCGGAGCCGGCCGACCACATGGCCGGCGGCGTGTGGATGGCGGCGGTCTGGCTCGTCGGCTGGATCGTTGCGGGCGCGGTGCTCATCGGGCTGGCGCCGCGCACCTCGCGCCGCGTCACGCAGGCGCTGCGCGATCACACACTGGTCGCGCCGCTGCTCGGCGTGGCGCTCCTCGTTTGCCTGCCGGTGCTTGCGCTGCTGCTGCTCGTCACCGTGGTGGGCATTCCGCTGGGCCTGCTCACCGGCCTCGTGCTGCTGGCCCTGCTGCTGCTCGGTGGGCTGGCCACCGCCGTGGCGCTCGGGGATGCGGTGGTCGAGCGCAAGGTGCCCGCACGCACCTGGCAGCGGATCGTGGCCACCGCGCTGGCGCTGATCCTCCTGTTCGCGCTGGGCTTGCTGCCGTATGTGGGCTGGCTGGTGTGGCTGCTGGCCTTGCTGTTTGGCGTGGGGGCGATCGTGCTGGCGGCAATCGGCGCGCGCGGGACGCGGCCAGCGCCGGCCGGTCCGGCTGCCGCTTGATCGGAATGTGCATTTGAAGAGAGCAGCACCCTCCCAGAACCGTTCGCACTGAGCCTGTCGAAGTGCCCGTGGGAGAACGCGCGGCTTCCATCGACAAGCTCAGGACGATCGGAAATACAAGCTCAGCTCCTTCGACAGGCTCAGGACCCGCGGGGGCTTCGACAAGCTCAGCCCGAACGGTTCTTATTGATCGATCGCGAATCGCATCCGAGTCCTCACGGCGCCCCAAGCGCCGACGCCGCCAGCTCCGTGTCCATGTACTCGGTGAGTTCGCGCAGCAGCCCGCCCTCGATCCGGCACACATAGCAATACGTGTTGTTGTACGGCTTGCCCGACTTCGTGTTCACCTTGCCGCCGCATTCGACCACCACGAAGTCGTCTTCGGCGATGAAGCGTTTCGCCTCGTTGGTGTAGGTGTCGGCAAAGCGCGCGAAGAGCGGGCGGAAGAGTTCTTCGCGCACCACCTGCTTGCCGCGCCATTCGCGTGACCAGGTGGATTGGCCGGGAATGATCCAGCTGAAATCGTCGGCCATCAGGTCGACAAGCGGCGCGCCGTTGCCCTTGGCGAGTTCGGCGAAAGCGGCTTGCAGCAAGGCCTTGTTGGCGGCCGCCTGCGAGAGGGCGGGGGTGTGGTCTGTGGCGTTCATTTGCGTTTCCTGGGTGCCGGGGAAGGGATGGAAGGTTCGAGCGGCGGCCGCTTCCCGCTGGCGAGCCATTGCCCGTAGAAGTCGATCTTTCCGTCGAGCAGCCCGAGCGCCTGCGTCCATTCGGCGATGGTTCGCTGCACCTGCTCGCGATGCGCCTGCAGCATGGCCTGGCGCTGCGCGAGCGTGCTGCGGCCCTGCTTCACGAGCTGGGTGTACTCGCGCATGGCCGCAACCGACATGCCGGTGCGGCGCAGGCGGTCCATCAGCTGCAGCCAGTTGACGTGCGCCTCTGTGTAGAGGCGCCGCCCGCCCGTGTCGCGTGCCACGCCGGGAACAAGGCCCTGGGCCTCGTACCAACGAATGGTGTGGACGCTGCGGCCGGTACGTGCCGCCAGGCTGCCGATCTTCAGGTGCTCAGGGGTCATCGAATCGTCTCCTGCATGCATTGGAAATGCTGGAGTTCACTCTAGGTCAAGCGCCGCGCAGAATGCCCCGGCATGACCGACTCCCGCCACCGCTACATCGCCCGCATCAACCGCGTGGTCGACCATATCGACGCGCACTTGGGCGAGCCGCTCGATCTCATCGCGGTCGCCGCGGTGGCGAACTTCTCGCCGTGGCACTTTCATCGTGTGTTCCAGGCGATGACCGGCGAGACGCTGGCGGAGCGTGTGCGCCGGCGGCGGCTCGAGGTGGCGGCCGCGCGCCTGCTGGGCTCGCCGCCCGAATCGGCGCTTGGGGTGGCGGTGGGCGTGGGCTTCGGCTCGGCCGAGGTGTTCACGCGCGCGTTCAAGGCGCATTTCGGCGTGACGCCCAGCGCCTGGCGGCGCGGCGCGTGGCGCGAGTGGGCCGCGCGGCATCAACAGCAACTCAGCAAGATTCATCAAGCCGAGCGCAAGGCGCATCAAGCCGTGATGGCTGCGCTTTGCCACGATGGTGTTCCCCGGCCCGTGGTGGCCGCAACCGACCCGAAGGGAACGACGATGAACGTGGAACTCAAGACGCTGCCCGACATGCGCCTCGCCTACATGCGCCACACGGGGCCGTACGGCAGCCCGGGCATTTCGCAGACATGGCAGCGCTTCGGTGCGTGGGCCGAACAGCGTGGCGCGATGAAGCCGGGTGGTGCGATGGTGGGCATCAGCCAGGACAGCCCGGACCTCACGGCACCGGAGAAGTGCCGCTACGACGCTTGTGTGGAGGTCGATGCTGAATTTCGGCCCGAGGGCGAGGTGGGCGTGCAGACCTTGCCGGGCCGCCGCTACGCCTGCGGACACTTCAACGGCACGGCACTCGAGATCCACGCTGCATGGCAACGCATGTTCACCGAGTGGCTGCCCGACAGCGGCTGGCAGACCGACGAAGGGCCGGCCATCGAGCTGTACGACCTGAAGGGCATGGACGCGGCGACGGGGCGCATGGCGTGCCTGCTGTGTGTGCCGGTGCGGGCGTTGTGAGCGTTTCGGCTCTCCTCGCCGTTTGCTCGTGAGGGTGTGGCTGGGCTTCGATACCTCAGCCCGAACGGGGTGGGGTAGTGAAGGTCTGCCACCGCCCGAGCCCGGTCGCCCCGACAAACCCTCTACAGCCCTCCGCAGGCATTCCCTAGGATCGTCTCCATGGCCGCGCAGCGGCCGCGAACGAGCGGCTGAGCACCCGCTGAACCCTGGAGACGCAATGCCTGCCTTTTTCGACAACCCCGAACTGCTCGCGCCGCCGCGCACGGTGCGGGAATTGCTGCCGGACGGCAGCTTCGTGCTGCGTTCGACCGACACACTGCAACCGTACGCGCGCTGCATCGGCGAATGGATCGAGCGATGGGCCGCGGAGACGCCCGATGCGCTGGCACTTGCCGAGCGCGATGCCGCCGGCGAGTGGCGGCGCCTCACCTGGCGCGAGCTGCGCGTGCAGGTCGGCGCCATCGCGCAGGCGCTGCTTGACATGAACCTGCCCGATGGCCGGCCGGTGGTCATCTTGTCGGACAACGCGGTCGACCATGCCTTGCTCGCGTTCGCGGCCATGCACGTGGGCCGCCCGTCATGCGCGATCTCGAGCGCCTATTCGCGCATGACCAAGGACCACACCAAGATCCGCGGCATCTTGCACACGCTGCAGCCGGCGCTGGTGTATGCCGCCGATGCAGCGGTGTACGGCCCGGCCATTGCCGCGGCCGATGTGAACGCGCCGGTGATCTTCAGCCGCGGCGCGCAAGACGTGCCCGGCGCCATCGCCTTCGAGCACTTGCTTGCCGCTACCGAAGGCCCCGGCGTGATGCGCGCGTTCGATGCCATCGGCCCCGACGACCACGCCAAGTACCTGCTGACCTCCGGCTCCACTGGCACGCCCAAGGTGGTGATCAACACGCACCGCATGCTGTGCGCCAACCAGCAGATGATGGGGCAGGTGTGGCGCTTTCTCGATACCGAGAAGCCGGTGCTGCTCGACTGGCTGCCGTGGAGCCACACCTTCGGCGGCAATCACAACGTCAACCTCGTGCTGCGCAACGGCGGCACGCTCTACATCGACGAGGGCCGGCCGGCGCCGGGGCTGATCGAAAAGACGGTGCGCAACTTGCGTGATTGCCAGCCGACGATGCACTTCAACGTGCCGCGCGGGCTCGACATGCTGATGCCGTTTCTCGAAGCCGACGAAGACCTCGCGCGCACGGTGCTCGAGCGCTTGCGCCTGGTGTTTTATGCGGGCGCGGCGCTGCCGCAGGCCACGTGGGAACGCATCCAGGCGCTGGCCGTGCGCGTGCGCGGCGAGCCGCTGTGGCTCACCACCTCATGGGGCGCGACGGAGACTTCGCCGGCCGTGACCAGCGCGCACTGGCAGCTCGAGCGCGCCGGCTGCCTCGGGCTGCCGCTGCCGGGCATGGAACTCAAGCTCGTGCCCAACGGCGCCAAGCTCGAACTGCGGGTGCGCGGCGTGTCGGTGTTTCCCGGCTATCGCAACGCGCCCGAACTCACGGCCGCGGCCTTCGATGCAGACGGCTTCTATCGCATCGGCGATGCGGGCCTGCTGATGGACGAGGCGGCGCCCGAGAAAGGTGTGATGTTCGACGGCCGCGTGGCGGAAGACTTCAAGCTCACCACCGGCACCTGGGTGTCGGTGGGCACCTTGCGGGTGAATCTGGTGTCGGCGCTGGCGCCGCTCGCGCAAGACGCGGTGATCACCGGTCACGATCGCGACGAGATCGGCGCGATGGTGTTTCTCACGCCGGCGGCGGCCCAACTGCCACGCGAAGCCGTAGCCGACAAGGTGCGCGCGGCCTTGCAGACCTTGCGTGCGGACGGTGGCGGCTCGTCGTCGTATCCGACGCGGGTGCTGCTGCTCACCGAACCGCCGAGCGTGGATGCCGGCGAGATCACCGACAAGGGCTACGTGAACCAGCGCGCGGTGCTCGCCCGGCGCGCGGCGGAGGTGGCGGCGCTGCATGCCGAGCCGCCAGATGCGCGGGTGATTCGGCTGGCGTGACGGAAGCGGTGTGCGGGTGAGAGTTCGCGCACGATGAGTGGAATCGGTGCCTGCTCGAAGGCCCCCTCACCCCCACCCTCTCCCCCTGCGGTGGAGAGGGAGCAACACGCGACGGCGCGACTGGGTTTGGCTCCCTCTCCCGCTGGCGGGAGAGGGTTGGGGTGAGGGCCCGCGCGAACGCGCGGCGCTATGCCCGAAAGTTCATCGCGTGCACCTTGCGGTACATCGCCCACCCCGACACCAGAAACAGCCCCATGCTGAACGCCAGCAGCGGCGCCTGCGGCAAGCCGGTCAGCCGCACCAGGATGTCCTTGAGCGGAATCACCAGCTGGTGCGTGACGAACAGCGGGAATGCGAGGATGCCGCACACCGCGAGCAGCTGGAACGCATATTTGCGCGCGCCGCCGTAGTCGTTGTAGCGCTCCAGCAGCCGCCGCAGGCCCACCAGCGCCAGCAGCACGAAGCCGGTGTAGAACACCCAGCGCCAGATGGCGTTCGTCGGCACCGGCCAGACCCACCAGCCGCTGCTTTCGCCCGCATGACTCGCCATCACGATGGCGGCCAGAACGCACGCGCCGCCGATGGGTGCCAGGGCACCGAGCGGGCGCTGCGCCTTCAGCGCATCGCGCAGCCACATGCCGATGGCGATGCCGATCAGCGTGCCGCTCAGCATGTTGAAGTAGGCGTACTTGGCGGTGAAGAGCAGCTTCGCGAACTCGACCACGCCTTCGGCCGGGTGCACGCCCAGCGGCCCGACGACGTAGTAGTGCACGCCGTAGCACGCGGCGGCGGCGAACACGCAGCTCGCGATGCGGTGCCGGCTTCGTTGCAGCCACCAGAACCACAGGCCGAGGCTCGCGGTGATCAGCCAGTAGTAGCTGAGCACCGAGTAGAAGGAATTGGTGAAGTCGGTGAAGGTGATGCTTTCGGCAAGCAGCCAGGTCTGCAGGAACACCACCGCTGCCAGCAGCACGATGCCCGCGGACAGCAGCGCGAGTGTCTTGTGGCGGATGCGATGGAAGCGTGCCGGGTCTGCCAGGTAGATGGGCCACATCGAGTGGCCGGCCGACACGCCGTAGACGATGGCAAAACCCGGCGTGCCGATGGCCAGCAGCGGCGCAAGCCAGGGCGTGATGGCCTGCACGCCGGCCGGCAGCCGCTCGATCAGCCCGCCCGACCAGTGTGCGAACACGACGCACAGCACCAGAAAGCCGCGCAGCACGTTGATCGCCATGCCGGAGCGCAGCTCGGCCGAGCCGACCACGTGCGCCGGTTCGCGCGCGGGTGCCGGCGCGGCCATCAGCGTGGCGATCTCACGGATGCTGCGGCCCTGCAGCATGCCCTTGGCGATGGCCGGCGGCACGGCGCGGCGTTCCATCTCCATCACCGCGACCAGCGCGGTGAGTGAATCGCCGCCGAGGTCGTAGAAGTTCTTCTCGGGGTCGATGTCGGTGGTGCCAAGCACCTCGCGCCAGACGCGGGCGATCTCTTCTTCGGCGCCGGCCGCCGAGGGGCTCGGTGCGGCCACCGGAACGGCCGCAACCTGAGCGCCGGCTGCGGCGCTCGCATGCAGTGCGGCCAGCTCGCGGCGCTTGACCTTGCCGGTGTCGGTGCGTGGAAATTCATCGAGCGCCAGCAAGCGCAGCGCATTGCGGTTGCGCAGTCCGTGGTCCGCCACGATGCGCACGGCCGCGGCCTTCAGCTTCGCCTCGTCGACGCCCGCCTCGGGCGTGTGCGCGATCAGGATGGCGTGGCCGGTGGCCGCGTCGTCCACCGGTGCGACGGCGATGCCGGTCTTGATGCCGAGTTCGCGGCGCAGCGCGTCTTCCAGCGCATCCGGCGAGAGCTTGATGCCGCCGCAGTTGATGAGATCGTCGGCGCGGCCGAGGTAGTAGAGGTAGCCGCCTTCGAGGCGGCCGAGGTCCTTGGTCTGGAACCAGCCCTCGGCGTCGGACGCCGGCATCACGCCGTGGCCGTTGAGCAGGGCCGAGGCGACGTGCGGGCCGCGGATGCGGATGCAGCCCTCGTCCGACAACGCCAGCTCCGTGGCGCCGTACGCGCGGCCCACCGAATCGAGCGCCTCGCCCGAGGTTGCGTCGACGCGCAGGAAGGTGCTGCGCGAGGCTTCGGTCAGCCCGTAGTGCTGCACGATGCGCGCCTGCGGGAACAGCGCCTTCAGCTCTTCCTTCTCGCCGCGGCTCATCGCCTGGCTGCCGATCTCGATCCAGCGCACGCGCATGGCCTCGTCGCCGAAGAGCGACCGGCCCTTGAGCAGCACCCGCCACAGGCTCGGCACCGCGGAAATCGCGTTGATCTCGCCGCGCACCAGCATGTCGCGAATCTCCACCGGGTTGAAGCCGTGCTCCGGAATGAAGGCGCGCCCGCCGGCCGCCGCCACGGCGCGGCAGCGGCCGAGCCCGAAGGAGTAGTTCACCGGCACGCCGACGTATTCGCGGATGCTGTCGTCCACCGCCATCACGTCGTTCAGGCGCTGGGTCACATCGTGCAGCGCGCGATGCGTCAGCACCACGCCCTTGGGCTCGCCCTCGGTGCCGGAGGTGAACGAGACGTGGGCTTCGCCGTCGTCGCTGCGCAGCGCCGCGCGGGTGTCTGCGTCGAAAACCATCCAGCCGAAACGAGGCGGCGGCTCCACCACCTCGGTGACACCGACTTGCTCAATGCGGCGGCTGTCGTTGGCGCCGCGCAGCATCACGGCCAGATGGCCCTGGCGGTAGGACTCGAAGACCGATTCGACGAACGCGGCTGAGTGTGTGGTGACGATTCCCCGGACGAGCGCCTTCTCTGCCGACATGAAACTCCAACGCAGACTGATTTAGAGGTTGAGAGGCTTTCCCATGCGCCCGCGCCGGGGTGCCTTGGGGCGCTGGGGTAGGCGCAGCGCGCTGCCCGCACTCATGTGCGGGCAAGCGATGCAACGCCGCCCAGGGCCCCGAGACACCCCGGCCCGAAGGGTCAGCCCCCGAATGAGCCCGACTCGTCGTTGCAAATCCTCGTCGGGCCACCAGCCCGACTGCGGTTTGCGCCTAGATTCAGGCTCATTCGGGGGCTGACGCGGGCGCATGGGAAAACCTCTCAACCTCTCAGTCTTCCGGCTGCCGGCGCCTTGCCTGTAACCGAACGTCGCCCGTCAGCCCGGTGGCCTGCGTGCCGTCGCGGCCGCACGAAGCGTCGTCACCGTCTCGCCGGCAACGCCCCAGCTATCAGTGTCGACCTCGTCGATGATGACGAAGGTGGTGGCCGGGTTCTTGTTCAGCACGCGCACCAGCAGCTCGGTGGCGCCGCGTATGAGTTCGGCCTTCTGCTCGGCGGTGGCGCCTTCGCGGGTGATGCGGATGTTGACGTAGGGCATGTCGGTTCCTGGGTGTGGTGGACTTGGAATATCGGCATGCACCGTCGCACACCGCGCTCGGCGGTTCAAGGGCGCTGACCCTTGGCCGTGCGCCGATATATTCGCCCCATGCCCGACCATCCGCCGCGCGATTCCCAGCGTTCGAGAGCCAGCCTGCAGGAGCGCATCCGCCTCGCCGTCGAGCGCGAGATCGTGTCAGGCGTGCGGCCGCCCGGCAGCCCCATCGACGAGAAGGCGCTCGCGCAAGGCTTCGCCACGTCGCGTACGCCGGTGCGCGAGGCGCTGCTGGTGCTGGCGACGCGGGGGCTGGTGCAGATCGTGCCGCGCGCGGGCATCTTCGTGCGCCGGGCGAGTGCCGCCGAGCTGGTGGCCACGCTCGAGGCCTTGGCGGAACTGGAGACCGTGCTCGCGCGGCTGGCCGCGCGCCGCGCCGGCAGCGGGCAGCGGGAGGCCTTGCAGGAAGCACTCGCCAAGGCGTCGGCCTGCGCCGCGGCGGCTGATCGGGCCGGCTACGAAGCCGCGAACGCGCGCCTGCATGAGGTCATCTACCAGGCCAGCGGCAACCCGGTGCTGGTGGAGCAGGTGCACGGCGTGCGCAAGACGCTGGCCGCCTACCGCCAGCGCGGGTTCGACAAGCCGGGGCGGCTGGCCGCCTCCGACCGCGAGCATGCGGTGATCGTCGAGGCCATCTGCGCCGGGGACGAAGCGGCCGCGGCGGCGGCCATGCGGCTGCATATCGACGTGGGCGGCGAGGCGATGGCGGCGCTGGTGCTGGCGGCCGAGAGTGGCGCTGGCCTCACCAGCGCCAAGCCGCGGGTGCAGAAGGCGCCGCAGCCGAAGGAAGTGCTGCGCTACAGGCTCGACTGAGCGGCCGCCTGGCCTTCCTGCGGTGCACCCGAGGGCTGCGCGCGTGTGCGCAGCAGCACGCCGCCGAGCACACCCGCCGCCGCGGCCGACACCGCCCCGAGACCGAACGCCAGCTGGTAGCCGCCGTTGAGCGCCGCGAGCGCGTCCGCACCCGACGCGAGCAGATGCCCGCTGCGCGCGGCCGCCACGCTGGCGAGCACCGCCAGACCCAGCGCGCCGCCCATCATGAACGAGGTGTTCACCACGCCCGAGGCCAGGCCCGAATCGGCCGGGCTCACGTCGCTCATCGCGCCGAGCAGCAGCGGGTTGAAGGCGATGCCTGCGCCGAGACCCAGCAGCAGCATGCCCGGCAGCACGTCGACGACGAAACTGCCGTTCACCGGTGCCCGCGCAAACAGCGCGAGGCCGAGCGCGGCGATCAGAAGGCCGGCGGCGAGCGGGATGCGGATGCCCAGGCGCATGACGAGCCACGCCGACAGCCCGAGCGAGAAGGCCGCCATGATGAGGTTGCCCGGCAGGAAGGCGAGGCCCACCTGCATCGGGCTGTAGCCCAGCACCAGCTGCATGTAAAGCGCCGAGATGAAGAACCACGCGAACATCGCCGCGGCCCACAGCACGCCGACGACGTTGGCCGTGGCCACGTTGCGCAGGCGCAGCAGGCCGAGCGGCATCAGCGGTGCGGCGACGTGCGACTCGACGAAGAAGAACAGCGCCAGCAGGGCCGCGGCGGCGCCCAGCATGACCACCGTCTGTGTGGAGGTCCAGCCGATCTCGTTGCCGTTCACCACCGCATAGACGGCGAGCATGAGCGCGCTGGTCACGCTCACCGCGCCGGCCAGGTCGAGCCGCGCACCCTGCGCCTGGCCGCGGCCCTTGGGCAGCAGCGCGACGCACAGGGCATACACGGCTGCGCCGATCGGCAGGTTGACGAGAAAGATCCAGTGCCAGTCGAGTGCATCGGTCAGCAGGCCGCCCAGCAGCACGCCGATGCTGCCGCCGCCCGCGCAGACGAAGCCGTAGACGCCCATCGCCTTGGCGCGATCGGCCGGTTCGGTGAACAGGTTCATGATGAGCGAGAGCGCCACCGCCGACACCACCGCGCCACCCAGCCCCTGCACCGCACGCGCGACGATGAGCATCGCCTGCGAGTTCGCCAGCCCGCAGGCGGCCGAGGCCAACGTGAACAGCGTGATGCCGAGCAGGAACAGCCGCCGGTGGCCATAGAGATCGCCCAGCCGCCCCGCCAGCAGCAGGAAGCCGCCGAAGGTGAGCATGTAGGCGTTGACCACCCACACCAGCGCCGTTTCGGAGAAGCCGAGTTCGGTGCGGATGGAGGGCAGCGCCACGTTCACGATGGTCGTGTCGAGCACGATCATCAGCACGCCGAGGCAGAGCACGATCAGCGCCCACCAGCGTTTGCGTTCGTCGATGTTGTGGGTCATGGTGGGCCAGTCATGAAGGCGTGGTCAGGCGTCCGCGGTGATGACCATCCAGCCGACGCCGAAGCGATCGGTCAGCATGCCGAAGCTGGAGGCGAAGAAGGTCTTCTCGAGCGGCATGCCCACCTTGCCGCCCTGGGCCAACGCGTTGAACAGCCGGGCGGTCTCTTCGTCGTCCTTGCCCGTGAGGGTGAGCGAGATGCCGCTGAAGGTGCTGCCGCCTCCGCAATTGCCGTCGGTGGCCATCAACTCCGATTCGCCGATGCGAAAGCTGGAGTGCATCACCTTGTTCTCGGAACCCGGCGGGTTCATGGCGGGATCGGGGCTTTCGCTGAAGCGCATGAGGGCGGTCACCTCGGCGCCCACGGCGGAGCGATAGAACTCGAGCGCTTCCTCGCAGCGTCCTTCAAACGACAGATAGGGTTGGACACGCATGTCTATCTCCTGGCAATGGGTGGTGGGAAGGCAGCTTGCGACCGGCGTCTGTGCTAACTTGTGCCTAGTTGTGTACGCCGTCCACAAAACGATAGCAAAGAGAATTCGTCCTGTCCAGATGGAGCATGAATGACCGAGACGACGACCAGCCCGCCACCCCGCAGCACCTATCGCCACGGCGATCTGCGCCGTGCGCTGCTGGAAGCGGGAATCGAGCTCGCGCGCGCAGGCGGCCCGGATGCGGTGGTGCTGCGCGAAGCCACGCGGCGTGCCGGCGTGGTGCCCAACGCGGCGTACCGGCATTTCGCGAGCCGCCAGGAACTGCTGCAGGCGGTGCGGGCCTTTGCGCTGTCGTCGCTTGCGATGGCGATGGAATCGGAACTCGCCGGCCTGCGCCGCGGCCGTCGGCTGGCCGAGTTCGCGCGCGGCAGCCTGCGTGCCGTCGGTGCCGGCTACCTGCGCTTTGCGCAGGCCGAGACGGGCCTCTTTCGCACCGCGTTCTCGGCGCCCGACCCGGTGGAAGGCGACACCGATCCCGAGAAGGCCGGCGAGAGCGGCCTCAATCCCTTCGAGCTGCTGGGCGCCGCGCTCGACCGCATGGTGGACACGGGGCTGCTGCCCGCCGAGCGCCGACCGGGCGCCGAGTACCTCGCCTGGTCGGCGGTGCACGGCATGGCTTTGCTCATCATCGACGGGCCGCTGCGGCAGGTCGACCCGCGCCAGTTGCAGGCGCTCGCGCAGCGGCTGCTCGGTATGGTCGAGAAAGGGCTGTAGCCTCGGGGCATGAGCCGCCGTCTTCTGTTGACCGTGCTGGCGCTGGCGGCACTCGGCGCCTGGGCGTGGCGACCGAAACTGCCGACGCTCGAAGGGCGCAGCGCCTCGACGGTGCTGCGCGACACCGCCGACACGCGGCTCGGTCGATCGATCGAGCCGCTGGTGGGGGCCCGCCCCGGCCAGGCCGGCATCGTGGCGCTCGCACAGGGGCGTGACGCCTTCGCGGCACGCTCACTGCTCGCCGACGCGGCGGACAAGACGCTCGACGTGCAGTACTACATCTGGCACGCCGACATGTCGGGCACCCTCCTGTTCGAGGCGCTGCACCGCGCCGCCGACCGCGGCGTGCGCGTGCGGCTGCTGCTCGACGACAACAACACCGTCGGACTCGATGCGCTGCTCGCCGCACTCGATGCGCACGCCGACATCGAGGTGCGGCTGTTCAATCCGTTCATGCACCGCCGGTGGCGGGCGCTCGGCTACCTCACCGACTTCCCGCGCCTGAACCGGCGCATGCACAACAAGTCGTTCACCGCCGACAACCAGGTCACCATCGTCGGCGGGCGCAACGTCGGCGACGAGTACTTCGGCGCGGGCCAGGCGCCGCTGTTCGTCGATCTCGACGTGATGGCCGTCGGGCCGGTGGTCGACGAGGTGTCGCAGGACTTCGACCGCTACTGGGCCAGCGCTTCAGCGTACCCGGCGGCGCGCATGTTGCCGGCGGCGGAGCCGGCCAGCCTGTCGGCCCTGGCCGAAGCGGCCTCGCTCGTCGAGCGCGATCCGGCGGCACGCGAGTACATGGAGGCGATCCGCTCGCTGCCGTTCGTGCACGCGCTGCTCGACGGCAGCCTGCCGTTGGCGTGGGCCACCACCCATCTGGTGAGCGACGATCCGGCCAAGGGGCTGGGACGCGCCGCGCCCGAGAGCCTGCTGCCGCAGCGTTTCGCCGCCATCCTGGGTGTGCCGGCGAAGGAGATCGACCTGGTGTCGCCGTACTTCGTGCCGACCGCCGCGGGTGTCGCGTACTTCGCCGATCTGGCGCGGCGCGGCGTGAAGGTGCGTGTCCTCACCAACTCGCTCGAAGCCACCGACGTGGCGGCCGTGCACGCGGGCTATGCCAAGCGGCGGCGCGCGTTGCTCGAGGCGGGTGTCGAGCTGTTCGAGATGAAGCGCATGGCGCTGACCCCGCTCGCGCGAGACCACGGCCTGACGGGCAGTTCGGGTACGAGCCTGCATGCGAAGACCTTCGCGGTCGACGGCGCGCGGGTGTTCGTCGGCTCGTTCAATTTCGATCCGCGATCGGTGCAGCTCAACACGGAGATGGGCGTGGTGATCGACAGCCCGGTCATGGCGCGGCAGGTCGCGCAAGCCTTCGAGAGCGCAGTGCCGCAGACGGCCTACCGGGTGCGCCTGGGCACGGGCGGCGAGTTGCAGTGGGTGGAGCAGCGCGACGGCGGGCAGGTCGTGCATGACACGGAGCCGGGCGCGGGCTTCTGGCTGCGTGCGACGTTGGCCGTGCTGGCGCGGCTTCCGATCGAGTGGTTGCTGTAGCGCGGGTGGGGGGCTTCAGCTCGCGACGGGCGAGGGCGCCTGCACCGCGCCGTACGCGAACCGTGCCGCTTCGCGCAGCAGGAAATCCAGCACCGCATCCGGGTCGTTGAGGTCCAGCAGCGGCAGCGCCGTGGGTTTGGGTAACTGATCGAGGCTGTCGCTCGCGATGGCCACCACGAAGGGATCGTTCGGATAGCGCGCCGGCTTGCCGGTGGCGGCGCGCCAGATCTCGATCTTGGCGAGTGCGGCAGTCTTGAAGCCCTCGACCAGCACCCAGTCGCAGGCACTCAATTCGGCGATGAGCTGGTCGAGCGTGGGCTCGCCCGGCGCGTCGTACTCGCGGATCTTGGCGAGCCGCCGGTTCGACGCCACCACTACCTCGAAGGCGCCGGCCTGGCGATGCCGCCACGAATCCTTGCCTTCGTGGTCGATGTCAAACGCATGGTGCGCATGCTTGACCACCGAGACACGCTGGCCCGCCAGCCGCAGCCGCGCGATGAGTTGTTCCACGAGCGTGGTCTTGCCCGAGCCGGAGTACCCGCAGAACCCAACGACTTTCATATTCCACCCCCTACGCGCTTCGCGCGCCCCCTCGAGGGGGCAACACCAGCGGGCCGGCAAAGCCGGACCCGCGGTGTTTGCTTGATCGCGCCGTTTATGCGCCGCGCGTGGCGCGTAGTGAGCCACCGTACCATGCGGCCACTCGTGTTCACCGCTCCAGCCTTCGCTTTTTCCCGAGGTTCCCATGCACGATTTCTGGCCCGGCAGCGGCCTGACGCAGCTTGAACGCACCGACCGCGGCTGGCTGCGGCCGACCGATGCCTACTGGCGCCGCTACCTCGCACTGCCGGAACTCGCGCTGGTGCCCGAATCGTGCGCCGCCGAAGTGGCGCTGCATGCGGCGCTCGTGGCGCAACCTGAACACGCGGTGAGCGCGCAGGCGCTGGCCGCCGTGCGCGATGACGACGCCCGCGCCAACTACGCGCTGTTCCTCGCCTTCCGCGACGCGCTGCTCGCCGCCGGCACGCTGGAGGCCTACTACCTGCAGCTCATGCGCAGCGGCCACGTGGACATCCCGCCCGCCTTCGTCGATCGGCTGGTGCAGGCCATCGTGCACAACCTGCTGGTGGCGGGCAGGGTCGACGATCCGTTCGAGGCGCGCGCGGCCGAGATGCTGTTTCGTACCCAGCAGCTGTCGCTGCAGGACGGCCACATGCTCGCGGCCGACCGCGACACGGTCGAGCTGCTGGGCGAAACCGGCGGAATGGGTGACCTGGGGCGCCTGCTGCTGCAGAACAACACGCCCGTGCGCAGCGTGACGATGGACGTGCTGAACGCAGACAACGCCGCGCACTACTGGCGAACCAGCGAGCGCCATTCCACGGTGCTCGACCTCACGCACGAGATCAGCAACGACCTCGGCCACGGCGTGAGCTTCACCCTGACGAAGGCCCACTCGGGCCTGAACGCGCTGGCCCGTGTGCTGGAGCGGTGGCTGCAGCACCTGCTGGGCATCGGCGTCGACATCCAGCCGCGGCAGAAGATCGACGATGCGGCCTGGCGCTGGCATGTGGGGCTCGACGTCGACGCCACGGCATTGCTCAACGATCTGTACGAAGACCAGGCCGTCGAGCCCGAACGCATGCAGCGGCTGATCAGCCTGTTCAGGCTGCGCTTTCGCAATCCGCAGGAAATGCGCGCCGACGTGGCGGGCAAGCCGGTCTACCTGGGCCTGGCGATGAACGCCGACAACATCCTGAAGCTCAAGCCGCAGAACCTGCTGCTCAATCTGCCGCTGGCCTCCAGCATGTAGTCATACGCATTCGCGACCGACCTATAAGAACCGTTCGGGCTGAGCCTGTCGAAGCCCCCGCGGGTCCTGAGCTTGTCGAAGGGGCTGAGCCTGTATTTCCGACCGTCCTGAGCCTGTCGAAGGAAGCCCCGCGCTTGCGCACTGGCACTTCGACAAGCTCAGTGCGAACGGTTCTGGGTGAATTTGCTTTTCAAATGCAAATCACGCCTTCGGTCGTCGATAGGTCCACCAGGGCAGCACGCGTCGGAGCGAGAGCACTTCGCCGCAGCGCTCGGCCGCATGGCCGGCGATGGCATCGAGTTCGGCGCGCCAGGCCGGGTTCCGCAGCGCCTGCAACAGGGTCGCCACCTGCGGATGCTGCAGCGTCGTCGCGAGCGTGACGAGGAAGTACTGCTCCTGCGCGAGGCCGATGAACTCGAGCCCGCGCGCGCGAGCGACCGGCTCGATGCCGAAGGCCGCATCGGCCGCGCCGCTGGCCACCGCCTCCGCTGCCGCCTGGTGCGAGCGTTCCGCCTGCTCGAAGCCGGCGATGCGTTCCGGCGCGATGCGGGCCGCCGCCAGCAACTCTTCCAGCACCACGCGCGTGCCGGTGCCACGCTGGCAGTTCACGAAGCGCACCTTGGCGCGCGCCAGGTCGGGCAGGGTGGTGATGCCGAGCGGGTTGCCCGCCGCGACCATCAACCCCTGCCGGCGCTTGGCGAAGCCGATCAGCTTGTGCCGCCCCGGCTTGAGCATCGGCCGGTAGGTGCGCGCGGTGGGCGAGCGCAGGGGCGAATCGGTGAGCGCATGAAAACCCGCCATCAGGCAGCGCCCGTCGTTCAGCGCGGCGAGTGCGTCCACGCTGCCGGTGAACTGGATGTCCAGGTGCAGGTTGTGGCGCTGCGCCACGCGGTCGCGCAGGCGAGGCAGGGCTTCGTCGTGGCTCGCGAACATCGGGATCACGCCGGCGCTGTCGTCGAAGGCGAGGGCGAAGGCGCGTTCCAGCTCGCTGCGCAGCGATTCGATCTGCGGCGCCAGCCGCGCCAGCGCGCGGCGCTCGGCCCACAGCAGCTTCTCGCCGAAGGGTGCCAGCAGGGCGGGCTGGCCCTTGACCCAGAACACGAGCGGCTGGCCCAGTTGCTGTTCCCAGCGCTTGAGTTCGCCCCACACGTGGCGGTAAGAGAGTTCGAGATGCCGCGCCGCGCCGGAGATCGAACCGGTGTCGTGCACGGCCGCCAGGATCAGCAGCAGCGGATGGTGCAGCGTGCGCGGCGCTGCGGACTCGTCGTCCGCCAGGGTGTAGGCCAGCCGGACCTTAGGCATGTCTGTTCATATGGTGTTGTGCTGCGGCAGCCGTTACAAGTCGCTCAAGTATGAGAGATGTCCCGTGAGTGCCTTTGTAGAAAGTTCGCGAACCGCCTTCGAGCTGGTGCTGCGCGCCGACCAGACGCTGATCGAGATCGTGGCGCTCTCGCTGCGGGTGAGCCTCACGGCCTGCGCCATCGCGGCCTGCCTGGGCCTTGCCGGCGGCGCCTGGCTGGCGGTGGCGCGCTTTCCCGGTCAGCGGGTGCTGGTGATGCTGCTCAACACGCTGCTGGCCCTGCCGTCGGTGGTGGTCGGGCTCACCGTTTATCTGCTGCTGTCGCGCAGCGGGCCGCTGGGCGATTTCGGCATCCTGTTCACGCCGGGCGCCATGGTCATCGCGCAGGTGATCCTCGTCTTGCCGGTGATGGTGGCGCTGTCGCGCCAGCTCGTCGCCGACGGCCTGCGCGATGGCGGCGACCAGCTGCGCTCGCTCGGCGCTCGGCCCATGACCGCCGCGTTGCTGATGCTGCTGCACGAACGCTGGGCGGTGCTCACGGTGCTGCTCATCGCCTTCGGGCGCGCGGTGTCGGAGGTGGGGGCGGTGATGATTGTCGGCGGCAACATCGACGGCGTGACGCGCGTGATGACCACCGCCATCGCGCTTGAAACCAGCAAGGGCGATCTGCCGCTGGCGCTGGCGTTGGGCCTGGTGCTGCTGGCGGTGGTGGCCCTGGTGAACATGGCGATTGCACTCGCGCAGCGCACGCAGCCCATGGCCTTGGCGGGGGCACGATGAAGGCGCCTCAGCCGATGCTCAGCCTGACGGGAGCGGCCGTGCGCTTCGGCACCGTGACGGCGCTGCACGAGGTGGACCTGCGCGTCTATCGCGGCGACTTCATCGCGCTGGTCGGCGCCAACGGTTCGGGCAAGACCACGCTGTTGCACGCGCTGCACGGGTTGGTGGCGCATTCGGGTTCGCGCGTGGTGGGCCCGCACGGTGCGGTGCAGGCGATGGTGTTCCAGCGCCCCTTCCTGCTGCGCCTGTCGGTGTGGAACAACCTGCGCATCGCGCTGTGGCTGGCGCGCGTGCCCGCGGCGCTGCGGCGCGAACGTGCGGCCGAGGCGCTGCGCCGTGCCGGCCTGTATGAGCAGCGCGATCGGCCGGCGCGTGTGCTGTCCGGCGGCCAGCAGCAGCGCCTCGCGCTTGCACGCGCCTGGGCCGTGCGGCCCGACATCCTGTTTCTCGACGAACCCACGGCCAGCCTCGACCCGTCGGCCAAGAAGGACGTGGAGAACATGCTGGTCGACTTCGTGCGCGACGGCATGACGCTCGTGATGAGCACCCACAACCTCGGCCAGGCCAAGCGGCTCGCCACGCGCGTGGTGTATCTCGACCGGGGCGAGATTCGCGCGGATCTTCCGAGCGACCGGTTCTTCACCGAACAGGTCGACGGGCGGACCGATCTTTTCCTGAAGGGGGAGTTGTCATGGGACATGCGATGAACCAGCGGTCTTCGGGCCGCCGCGGGGTGCTGGCGCTGATGCTCGCCGGGGCGATGAGCCTGGGTGCTGCCGCGGCGATGGCGCAGGAGCGCTTCATCGTGATGGCCTCGACCACCAGCACCGAGCAGTCGGGCCTGTTCTCGCACTTGTTGCCGGAGTTCAAGAAGGACAAGGGCATCGACGTGCGCGTGGTCGCGCTCGGCACCGGCCAGGCGCTGGACATGGCGCGGCGAGGCGATGCCGATGTGGTGTTCGTGCACGACCAGCTGGCTGAGGAGAAGTTCGTGGCCGATGGCTATGGCCTGCAGCGGCGCCCGGTCATGTACAACGATTTCGTGCTCATCGGGCCGGCGTCCGACCCAGCCGGCGTCGCAGGCAAGGACATCGTGGCCGCACTCGGCAAGCTCGCTTCATCCAAGGCGGCCTTCGTGTCGCGCGCTGACAAGAGCGGCACCCATTCCGCCGAACTGCGCTACTGGAAGGCCGCGGGTATCGCCGACCCGGCGGCCTCCGGCGGGGCGATGACCTACCAGGCCTGCGGCTGCGGCATGGGGCCGGCGCTGAACATCGCGTCGAGCAGCGGCGCCTATGTGCTGGCCGACCGCGGCACGTGGTTGTCGTTCAAGAACCCGGGCGCGCTGAAGGTGCTGGTGGAAGGCGACAGGCGGCTGTTCAACCAGTACGGCGTGATCGTGGTGAACCCGGCCAGGCATCCGCACGTGAAGAGCGATCTGGCGCAGGCTTTCGCCGACTGGATCGTGTCGGCGTCGGGGCAGGCGCGCATTGCCGAGTACAAGATCAACGGCAAGCAACTCTTCTTTCCCAACGCAAGGGAATAGACCCCCTTACGCGCTTCGCGCGCTCCCTCCAGGGGGCTGAGCCCGGACACGAAAGGTCCAGTGGACCTTTCGTGCCTGGCGAAGGGCCGGACCACTGGCCCGGCGCGGCCTGCAAGGCGACACCAGCGGACCGGCCGAGCCGGATCCGCGGCGTTTGCTTGATCGATCCGCGAATCTGCGCCTAGCTACGCAGCGCGCGTTTCAACTCCGCGGCGCAGATTGCAACGGCGGTGTTCGATTCGTCGATCACGCCGCCCATCAAGAAGAAGCCGTGTATCTGCCGCTCGAAGCAGATGTGGGTCGCGCGGTTGCCCTCTTCCGTGAGCCGCTGGGCATAGGCCAGGCCCTCGTCGCGCAGCGGGTCGTAGCCGGCGGTGAGCACCAGGGCCGGCGGCAGGTTCGCGAGGCTCTCATGCAGCAGCGGCGAGCAGCGCCAGTCGGTGTCGTGCGAACCGTCCACGAGATAGAGGTCGTGGAAGTAGGCGATGGTGTCGCGCGTGAGCAGGTAGCCCTCGCCGTTGGTGGTGTGCGACGGCGTGCCGCGGCGCTGGTCGGTGGCGGGGTAGACGAGCAGTTGGAAGGCGATCTTCAGGTCGCCGGCGCCGGCCACGTCGTCGCGTGCGGCAAGCGCCACCACGGCAGCGAGGTTGCCGCCCGCGCTGTCGCCGCCCACCGCCAGGCGCGTCGCGTCGAGCGCTAGCGATGCCGCGTTGCGCGCGATCCAGCAGGCGGCGGCGATGCTGTCGTCCACCGCCGCAGGGAAGCGGTGTTCGGGCGCCATCCGATAGTCGACGGCCACCACCGCGCAGCCCGAACCGTTGGCGAGTTCGCGGCACACCGTGTCGTGCGAATCGAGGTCGCCGATCACCCAGCCGCCGCCGTGAAAGTAGACGAGCACCGGCAACAGCGCGGCGGCTTCGCTGCCGATCGGGCGGTACAGGCGCAGCGGCACCGGGCCGTTCGGGCCATCGGCGTGCAGCTCGCGCACCAGCGCGACGTCGGGCGGCTTCGGCTGCGTGAGCGAGCGGCGCATCACGTAGGCCTCGCGCGCCTGCGGCGGCGTGACGGTGTGGATGGGCGGCACGCCGCGTTCCTTCATCGTGTGCAACAGGGCCTGGGCCTGCGGGTGCAGCATGGTGTCTCCTTGTCTGTCATGCGAGGCGCGCACAATGCTACGTCGCCCTGCGCCACATCGCGCAGCACGCCGCCGCTGCCCGGCGGCCCGTTGCAGTCAAGCTCCCATGCCCGACACCACCGCCATCACGATTTATCACAACCCGGCCTGCGGCACCTCGCGCAACACGCTGGCGCTGATGCGCCACGCCGGCATCGAGCCGACGGTCATCGAATACCTGAAGACGCCGCCGTCGAAGGAGACACTGAAGGCGTTGCTCGATGCGATGGACATGCCCGCGCGCGACCTGCTGCGCGAGCGTGGCACGCCGTACGCCGAACTCGGCCTCGGCGATGCGAAGTGGAGCGACGAGCAGTTGCTCGACTTCATCGTGCAGCACCCGATCCTGATGAACCGCCCGGTCGTCGTGACGCCGCTTGGCACCAAGCTGTGCCGGCCATCGGAAGAAGTGCTCGAGATCCTGCCGGTGGCCAAGCTCACGCCGTTCACAAAAGAAGACGGCGAGCCGATCGTGGACGACGGCGCGCGGCGCACCTAGCGACCAACCGTCTGTCTACGAGAACTCGGCGCTGCGCGCCGACACCTCGCGCGCAATGGCCTGCAGCGGCACGGTCTTCTGCACGCCGCCGCGCTTGATCGCTTCCCGCGGCATGCCGAAGACGACGCAGGTCTCTTCGTCCTGGGCCACGGTATGGGCACCGGCATTGCGCATCTCCAGCAGGCCGGCGGCGCCGTCGTCGCCCATGCCGGTCATGATGATGCCCAGCGCATTGGCGCCGGCGCATTTGGCGACCGAACGGAACAGCACGTCGACCGAGGGCCGGTGGCGGTTGACCAGCGGGCCGTCCACCACATCGACCACGTATTGCGCGCCGCTGCGGCGCAGCAGCATGTGCCGACCGCCCGGCGCGATCAGCGCCTGACCCGGCAGCACGCGGTCGCCCGCGGCGGCTTCCTTCACGCGGATCTCGCAGAGCGCGTCGAGCCGCGCGGCGAAGGCCGCAGTGAATTTTTCCGGCATGTGCTGCACGATCACGAGCCCGGGAGAGACGCGCGGCAACGCGGTGAGCACCGCTTCGAGCGCCTGCGTGCCACCGGTCGAGGTGCCGATCGCCACCACGCGCTCGGTGGTCTGCGTCATCGCGCGCGTGCCGGCGGGCGGCAGCACCGCATCGGCCGTGTGCTTGGGCGTCGGCACGGCCGGCGCGGCCGCGCGGGCGGCCAGGCGGCGAGGATTGGCCTTCGCTGCCGCCTTGACGGTCGACACCAGATCATCGGCGGCGTCATTCAGGAACTGCTTGAGCCCGAGCTTCGGCTTGGTGACGATGGCCACCGCGCCGGCCGCCAGCGCTTCGAGCGTGGTCTTCGCGCCCTTTTCGGTCAGCGTGGAGCAGATGACCACCGGCGTCGGCCGCTGTTCCATGATCTTGCGCAGGAAGGTGATGCCGTCCATGCGCGGCATCTCGACGTCGAGCACGATCACGTCGGGCCATTGCATGCGCATGCGCTCCTGTGCGAGCAGCGGATCCGCGCAGGCGGCGATGACTTCGATGCCGGGGCTCGCCTGCAGCAGACCGGAGATGACCTGCCGCACGACGGCCGAGTCATCGACCACCAGTACCTTGATGGGTGTCATGACAGCCCCTCGTCCGCCGTAGGGCTGCGGGCCAGCTTGGGGCGGCCCGGCGCTCGTCCCGCGGTTCTCATGCCGCGCCTATCGCTGTTGGCGCGCGCAGTGCGTTCAGGCGCGGCTGCTGGGTCTTGAGCCAGGGCCGCAACTCCGCGGCCGGCATCGGCTTGCCGATGAGCCAGCCTTGCCCCACCGTGCACCCGAACTGCTGCAGCAGCAGCCAGTCTTCCAGTGTCTCGATGCCTTCGGCGACGGTGACCAGGCCGAGTCGGCGCGACATGTCGAGCGCCGACTGCAGGATCACGCGCAGGTTGTCCTGGCGGTGTGCGCCGTGCACGAAGCTGCGGTCGATCTTCAGCTCGGTGAACGGGATGCGCGCGAGCTGCTGCATCGACGAGAAGCCGGTGCCGTAGTCGTCGAGCGACAGGCCGAAGCCGCGCATGCGCAGGCGTGCCAGCACGCCCAGCGCTTCGCCGAGGTAGGTGACGACCGAGCTTTCGGTGATCTCCAGCACGATCTGCGAGGCGGCCACGCCGTGGCGGTCGGCCAGCCCGCAGATCTGGTCGACCAGGCTCGCATCGTCGAGCAGGCGCGGCGACAGGTTGACCGCGAGCGACAGCTTCAGGCCGCGAGCGTTCCAGCGCGCAGCCTGGGCCAGCGACTGGTCGAGGATGGACATCGTCAGCGCATGGATGTGACCCTGCTTCTCGGCCGCGGGGATGAAGCGGTCGGGCGCGACCATCCCCAGCTGCGCATCGGTCCAGCGCGCCAGCACTTCCGCGCCGCGCAGCAGGCCGGTGCGGATGTCGAGCTTGGGCTGGTAGTGCGGAACGATCTGGCCCTGCGCGATGGCCTCGGCCAGCCGTTGCGCATCGATCGCCGCGGCGGGCGCCGGGGCCTCGCGCTGCGGCGTGTTGAATTGCCCGCAGCGCTCGAAGGCGTCGAGCAGGGTTGCGCGCGACAGCGGCTTTCGTACGCCGGCCACCACCGGCAGGCCTTGCGCCCGGGCCATCACTTCGACCGAGCTGACGAGGGCACCCTCGCGGCTCGACGCCACGATGAACGGCACATGCAGCCGCCGCACGCGCAACTGCTGGATCAGCTCGATGCCGTCCATCACCGGCATCTCGAGGTCGATCACCAACAGGTCGGGCAGCGGCCGCGCTTGCGCGAGTTGCTGCAGCGCCTGCTCGCCGTCGCCGGCCTCCAGCACTTGCATGGCGCCGAGGCTGCGGCACAGCGCCACGGTGCGCATGCGCTGCGCCGCGCTGTCGTCGACCACCAGAACTGATGCGATCTCGATCATGCGCGTGGCCTCCTCACGGCTTGCGGTAGACGGCGGGGCTCGCCTGCACCACGTCGCCCGTGATGTCGTGCAGGCTTTCGGAATGGCCGATGAAGAGATGGCCGCCGCGCTTGAGCTGCGCCAGCGCCCGTGCCACCACCTGCCGCTTGGTGTCGCCGTTGAAATAGATCATCACGTTGCGCAGGAAGATGACGTCGAACATGCCGATCTTCGGCAAGGGTGCGTTCAGATTTCCCTGCATGAACTGCACGCGCTGGCGCAGGCTGCGTTCGACCAGCAGCGTGCCGTCTTGCGCGCCCACGCCCTTCAGGCAAAAGCGCTTGAGGTAGGCCTCGGGGATCAGTTTCGTGCGCTGCAGCGCGTAGTGGCCGGTGGCGGCCTGGCGCAGCACGCGGCTGCTGATGTCGGTGCCCAGCACCTCCCAGGCGGCATGCTGGAGCACGTCGGCCAGCACCATGGCAATGCTGTAGGGCTCTTCGCCGGTGGAGCAGGCCGCGCTCCACACGCGCAGCGGCTCGGCTTGTGTTTGCCGCTGCAGGGCCAACTCGCGCAGCAGCTCGAAGTGCCTGCCCTCGCGGAAGAAGTAGGTCTCGTTGGTGGTGAGCAGGTCGATGGCGGTCTGGACTTCGCCGGGCGCCTCGCCGCCCGACAACATGGCGAGGTACTGCGCGTAGTTCCCGAGCTTGTGCTCGTTCAGGCGCTTCGCCAGTCGCCCCGACACCAGCGCCTTCTTGCTCGAAGACAAGGTGATTCCCGCCGCGTCATAGATGAAACGCTGGAACTGAGCGAACTCCTTGTCGGTGATTGCGATCGCGCTCATGAGGTCTGGAATGCGAGGCGTTGTCGTGGTGCGCTGCCGCCCCTGAAGAATGGAGCTGGGTCTCGCGGCTTTCAGTAGTGAACGAACTCCGCCTCGTCTTCGATGGGGGCGGCGCTGAAGGTCGTCTGCTGCACCGGCTTGCGCCGCAGTGCCGATTTCGGCGGCGGCGGCGGCGTCGCGGACCGGGTCGACGGGCCGGCAGTGGCCTTGCGCACTGCGGTCGCCTGCAACTTGAAGAAGGCCATCGTGCGCTGCAGTTGTTCCGCCTGGCTGCTCATCTCTTCGGCCGTGGCGGCGAGTTCTTCGGAGCTGGATGCGTTCTGCTGCGTCGTCTGGCTGAGCTGGTTCACTGCGCCGTTGATCTGGTTGACGCCCGACGACTGCTCCTCCGATGCGGCCGTGATCTCCTGCACCAGGTCCGAGGTCTTGCGGATGCTGGGCACCATCTCGTCGAGCAGCTTGCCGGCGCGCTCGGCCAAGTCCACGCTGGAACTCGCCACGGTGCCGATCTCCTGTGCGGCGACCTGGCTGCGCTCGGCCAGCTTGCGCACCTCGGCGGCGACCACGGCGAAGCCCTTGCCGTGCTCGCCGGCACGGGCGGCCTCGATGGCCGCGTTCAACGCCAGCAGGTTGGTCTGGTAGGCGATGTCGTCGATGATTCCGATCTTCTGGGCGATCTGCTTCATCGCCGTCACGGTGGCCTTCACGGCTTCACCGCCTTCGGTCGCCTGGCCGGCCGCCTTGGTGGCCATGCCATCGGTGACGCGCGCGTTCTCGGTGTTCTGCGAGATCGACGCCGTCATCTGTTCCATCGAGGCGCTGGTCTCTTCGACG
>JAKFDI010000111.1:0-1626 GCA_036676235.1 Rhizobacter sp.
CGAGCAAACCGTCGCATCGCCCAGCGGCGATGCGGTCATCCGCATCGAGGACGACGGCAGCAATTTCTCGGTGCGCTGGCGCGGCGAAACCGTCGTCGCCGCGTCGCCGCTGGGACTGGAACTCGACGGCGCCCCCGCGTTCGGCACGCTGGCGCTCGAACGCCGCGAAGATGCCGAAGTCGACCGCAAGATCCCGCTGATCGCGACCAAGGCGTCGGTCGCGCACGACCACTACCGCGGCGCCACGCTGACCTTCCGCGAAACCGGCGCGCCCGCGCGCAGGCTGGTGATCGACGTGCGCGCGTACGACGACGGCGTCGCGTTCCGCTACCGCATCGACACGACGCAGCCCGTGCAGCTGCGCGACGAGCGCACGGCCTTCGTGCCGGCAGGCGATCCCGCGTGCCTGGTCACGCCGCGCGATTACGGCGCGCATGAAATGCCCTTCGAACGTCTGCGCATCTCGCAGTTGAAGGAAGACGTCGCCTACGACGTGCCGGTCGTGTGCGCCGCACCGTCGGGACGCGCTCATTACGCGATCACGCAGGCGCATCTGCAGGGCTACACCGGCGCTTCGTTGCGGCGCGAGGGGGCGGGACTGCGTGTGCATCTGTCGGCCGTTCCCAAGCGACAGGGCCCGGCCTACACCTCGCCGAGCGGGCTGACCACGGCCTGGCGCGCCATCCTGCTGGGCGACCGCGCCGGCGAATTGATCGAGTCGCACCTGGTTGGCAGTCTCAATCCGCCGCCCGAGGGCGACTTCGGCTGGGTGAGGCCCGGCAAGGCGGCGTGGGACTGGTGGTCGGGCCCGCTGGAAGGCGTGAAGCCCGATCTGGCAACGTACAAGCGCTTCATCGACTTCGCCGCCGAATCCGACTTCCCCTATTACCTCATCGACGCCGGCTGGTCCTGGGGGGCGGGTCCCTGCTGCGATCCACTGCCCACTACCGACATCACCCGCGCCGCCGAAGGCATCGACATGCCGGCGCTTGTGCGCTACGCCGCCGACAAGGGCGTGGGCCTGCTGTTGTGGGTGCACTGGGAGCATCTGGCGCCGCGCATGGACGAGGTGCTGGACACCTACGCGCGCTGGGGCATCAAGGGCGTCAAGGTCGATTTCATGAATCGCGACGACCAGGACATGGTCGCGTTCTACCAGCGCCTCGCCGCTGCGACCGCCAAGCGGCACCTGCTCCTGGATATGCACGGCGCCTATGTGCCCGCCGGTCTTCAGCGCACCTATCCCAACTACATCACTCAGGAAGGCGTGCTCGGCGCCGAGTGGAACAAGATGGACAAGCGCATCACGCCGCAGCACAACCTGATGCTGCCGTACACCCGCATGCTGACCGGCCCGATGGACTACACGCCGGGTGGCTTCCGCAACGTTGCGCCGCACGAGTTCGAGGTGCGCGCTTCGATGCCGCTGACCCGGACCACACGCGGCCAGGCGCTGGCGATGTACGTCGTCTACGACAGCCCGTTGCAGATGGTGTCGGACGCTCCCGAGGCGTATCGCGACGCCGCCGGTTTCGAGTTCATCAAGCGCGTACCCACCGCGTGGGACGAAACGCAATTTCTCTCGGGCGAACCCGGACGCGACATCGTGCTGGCGCGGCGCTCGGG
>JAKFDI010000112.1:0-83486 GCA_036676235.1 Rhizobacter sp.
CTCATCTCATCCTGGGGCTGTAGCCGGTCCCAAGGGTATGGCTGTTCGCCATTTAAAGAGGTACGTGAGCTGGGTTTAAAACGTCGTGAGACAGTTTGGTCCCTATCTTCCGTGGGCGCTGCAAGATTGAAAGAGCCTGCTCCTAGTACGAGAGGACCGGAGTGGACGCACCTCTGGTGTATCGGTTGTCACGCCAGTGGCATTGCCGAGTAGCTATGTGCGGAAGAGATAACCGCTGAAAGCATCTAAGCGGGAAACTCGTCTTGAGATAAGTCTTGCCGGGGCCTTGAGCCCCCTGAAGAGTCGTTCGAGACCAGGACGTTGATAGGCTGGGTGTGGAAGCGCAGTAATGTGTTAAGCTAACCAGTACTAATTGCTCGTGAGGCTTGACCCTATAACTTTGATGACCGTTAATGACTGGGTCCGGTAGTTCAAGTTATGTCGATCTTCAATGCGATCGGTGCGCAATCAAAGAATGCTGATAACCGCCAAGGCGGAAGACTCTACGAATTGGCTGGTTTGCATGTGCAAACTGGCGAAAAGTTAAGCCTGATGACCATAGCGAGGTGGTACCACTCCTTCCCATCCCGAACAGGACAGTGAAACGCCTCAGCGCCGATGATAGTGCGGATTCCCGTGTGAAAGTAGGACATCGTCAGGCTAGTAAATGAGAAACCCCTATCTTCGGATGGGGGTTTTTTCATTTTCCTCTTTGGCTTTGTCTCGGGTGGCGTAGCTCAGATCCCATTCGTGAGTGGCCAGCGATTCGGCTCAACCGGTCTGGCCCGTAGTGTTCAGCTAGGTAAGCAGACGGCGAACGCACTTTAATTTCGTTGCTGTAGCCGAAGCGACCGAGTTGTACCGCTTTGACAGGCATCTGTTTCCGTAGGAGCTTCGTGCTCGCTCGGTTCTGGCGGAAGACGTAGACCGTTTCCGACGAAGCCTGCGTTAGCTGTCGGTGCCGGCACAGACACCGCGTCGAGTTCAAGGCCTTGGCAGACGCCGATTGCCCACAACTCCGCACACCACGGCCGCAGTCTCGCTGGCGCATCGCGTACATGCGACCCCTGCTGCGCCGTTGATGCCGAGGAACGCGCGAGTCACCAAGGGCGGCTCACTGCAACCCGCCGCAAGCGGTGCGATGCGGCCGAACGCGGCACCGTATGCAACCAGCAATGGGACGTTGACGCAGCCCCGCTCCAGCGGTCGTGTGGCGAGAACCTGAACGGTCAGTTGCCCAACCCCTCTGTTCAAAACTGGATCTGCATACCGGCTCAGATTCGGCTCGGCGGCGACATACCAAGCCTCACGAGCCTCGCAGTTCGCGGCGCAGGATCTTCCCAACGTTCGACTTGGGCAGCTGATCGCGGAACTCGATGTGTTTCGGGCGTTTATAGGCAGTGAAATTGGTAGCGCAGTACGCCTGCAGGTCGCTTTCCTCGAGGGCTGGCTCGCGCTTCACCACGAACAGCTTCACTGCTTCTCCGGTGCGGGCATCTTCTATCCCGATAGCCGCGCATTCCAGCACGCCGGGGTGCAGGTTGACGATTTGCTCGAGTTCGTTCGGATAGACGTTGAAACCAGACACCAAAATCATGTCCTTCTTGCGGTCGACGAGCCGCACGAACCCTTGCGCATCCATCACCCCGATATCGCCGGAGCGGAAGAAGCCGTCCGCCGTCGTCACGGCAGCCGTTTCTTCCGGGCGATTCCAGTAGCCGGCCATGACCTGTGGACCGCGGATGCAGACTTCGCCGGGTTCACCCACCGCGACCGGCCGTCCGTCGTCGGACCTGATCGACACCTCCGTGGACGGAACCGGCAGCCCCACCGTCCCGGTGAACTCGGTCGCGTCGAGCCGATTGACCGTCACGACCGGCGATGTTTCCGAGAGCCCATAGCCTTCGACGACAGGGCAGCCGGTCAGCCCGAGCCATTGATCGGCTGTCGCACGCTGCACCGCCATGCCGCCGCCGTTGGAGATCCGGAGTTCGGAGAAATCCAGCCCAGCGAATTCCGAGTCGTTCGCGAGTGCATTGAAGAGCGTGTTCACCGCCGGGAAGATGTGGATCTGCAGCCCGGTCAGCGTTCGCACCAATGAGCGGATGTCCCGCGGGTTCGGGATGAGCACGTTCATCATCCCGGCGCGCGCGCCCAGCATGTAGCAGGCGGTCAGCGCGAAGATGTGATACAGCGGCAAGGCGCAAACGATCACGGCCTGCTTTTCGCCCAGCCGGTCGATCTCGGGCTGGAACCATGCCTCGCTCTGCAGGATGTTCGCCACGATGTTCCGGTGCGACAGCATCGCGCCCTTGGACACTCCCGTCGTCCCGCCGGTGTATTGCAGGAACGCGATGTCCGCCGCGTTCACGTCGATGGCGCGAAAGCTCATGCGCCCGCCTGCGGCGACGGCCTCGTTAAAGTGGATGACGGTGCGACCGTCACCGCGCGGCAGCGAGAAGGGCGGCACCATCTTCTTCAGGTGCCGGACTGCGAAATCGATGAAATGGCCCTTCCACAAGCCCAGCATCTCGCCCATCGACGCAAGCACGACGTGCTTCACGTTCGTGGTGTCGATCACTTCCTCGAGCGTGTGCGCGAAGTTCTCGAGAACGATGATCGCCTCGGCGCCGGAGTCGACCAGTTGGTGCTGCAGTTCGCGGGCGGTGTAGAGCGGATTGACACTGACGACGATCAGTCCCGCGCGCAGCACGGCCGCGATGGCCACCATGTACTGCGGCACGTTCGGCATCATCAGCGCAACCCGCGCGCCCTTCGCGAGTCCTTTGGACTGCAGCCAGCTCGCAAGTGACGCCGACTGCTCATCGAGTTCGCGAAAGCTGACCCGCTTGCCCATGAAGAGCGCGGCATCGCGGCTGGCATGTGTCTTGAACGCCTCATCCAGCAACGCCACGAGCGAGACGTACTGGTCCGCATCGATGGTGTGCACGACGTCCGGGTGATAGCTCTTGAGCCAAGGCTTGTCAGGCACTGAAAGCACGGCAGCTCCACTTGTAGAAGAACACGCGGCATGGTCGCGTCCGACTGCGGGCGCGGGCTACGGTAGTTGTCCTAGGCGCCGACAGGTGCGCGACGGCATGCGCTACCGTGGTCTGCCGTCGTTGCCGATTACACGCGACAAGGCGTTGTCGACATCGAACATCACCGAACCCCACGCGCATGCTTGCCCGACTGCAACAACGCATCGTCTTCACGCTCGCACTGGCCGCCGTGGCATGGGTCACGGCCGCGCTCGCTGCGGACCTTCCGGCCATCGCGTTGATTGGCGCGGTGCTGCTGCTCTTCGGCCATGCGGCGGTGCTGGGCTTCGAGTTCCTGTTGATGAGCCGCATCAACCGGCGCGACAACGTGCCGCGCCCGCGCCCGCTCCAGGTATTGCGGGCATGGATGGCGGAGTCGCTCATCGCGCCGCAGGTGTTCTGCTGGCGCCAGCCGTTTCGCTCAGGCGCAGTACCCGACGCGCCGCAACCCATCGGCCGTCGCGGCGTGGTGTTCGTGCACGGTTTCGTGTGCAACCGCGGGCTGTGGACGCCGTGGCTGCTGCGTCTTCGTGAGCGGGGCACGCCGTTCGTCGCAGTCAACCTCGAACCCGTGTTCGCCTCGATCGACGACTACGTGCCCCTCATCGAGCAGGCGGTGCAGCGTATTGCCGCCGGCACCGGCATGGCGCCGCTCATCGTTGCACACAGCATGGGCGGGCTCGCGGTGCGCGCCTGGCTCGCCCATTCGCAGGGTGACGAGCGCGTGCATCACGTCATCACCATCGGCACACCGCATCGCGGCACCTTCCTCGGGATGGCGGCGCGCAGCATCAACACGCGGCAGATGCATCTCGGCTCTCCCTGGCTGCAGCAACTGGCTGCGCGCGAGCTTCCCGAACGAGCCGCGCGCTTCACCTGCTTCTTCGGCCACTGCGACAACATCGTCTTCCCCGCATCGACCGCGACGTTGCCCGGCGCCGACAACCGCCACATCGCCGGTTGCGCCCACGTGCAGATGGCGTTTCACGACGACGTGTTCAGCGAGGTCGAACGCCGGCTCGACGCTGTCGAGCGCGATTGACGCCCCTTGATCAGGCGGCTTGGTGGGGACCGAACAGCCTCTCACCGGGCAAAACGGCGCCGGCCTCGATGGCCGGCTGCGCGCGCACCGCGCGGTAGATCGGCTCGAAGTCGGGCGCGGTGGCGTCGAAGAGCTGGCGGAATGAATCGATGACGAAGTAGCTCGCCTGGTAGCTGTCGATGCGGTAGCGCGTGCGCATGATGCGCCGCAGCCCAAAGCCGATGCGCGCCGGCTCGGGGCTCGTCACGCTGTGGCGCAGTTCGCCGGCCGACGAGAGGATGCCGGCACCGTAGGCACGTAAGCCCTGCGGCGTCTCGACGAGCCCGAACTCCACCGTGTACCAATACAGCCGCGCGAGCAGCTCGCAGGCATCGAGCCGGCCCGCCTTCAGGCCGCCGGCGCCGTAGGCCTGCATGTAGTCGGCGAACACCGGGTCGAAGAGCAGCGGCACGTGGCCAAACAGATCGTGGAAGACGTCGGGCTCGACCACGTAGTCGAACTCCGCCGGCGTGCGGATCCAGCGCGTCACCGGAAAGCGGCGCTCGGCCAGCAGTGCGAAGAAGGCTTCCTCGGGGATGAGGCCCGGCACGGCCACCACCTGCCAGCCGGTCGCACGCTGCAGTGCGTCGGAGAGTTCGTCGAAGCGCGGAATGCGCGCCGGGTCGCCGAGCAGCGCCACTGCGCGAATGAACTCGTCGCACGCGAGGCCGGGCAACTGAGCGGACTGGCGTTCGTGCAGGCGGCGATAGAGCGCGTGCTCGTCGGGCGTGTAGGCGGCCCAGTCCTGATCGCAGGTGTAGTCGGCGCCGGCACGCGCATAGTCGCCGCGCGGCGGGCGCGTGCCTTCGCCGTAGGTCACCGGCGCGACGCCGGTGTTCACGCTCTTGTCGCCGGCGCCCATGCGAGCCCTATGCGCTTGCCGTGGTATCGGTGAGCACGCCGCGGCGGATCTGGTCGAGCTCGATGCTCTCGAACAGCGCGCGGAAATTGCCTTCGCCGAAGCCTTCGTCGCCCTTGCGCTGGATGATCTCGAAGAAGATCGGCCCGATCACCGTCTGCGTGAAGATCTGCAGCAGCAACTCATTCGGCGCGCCCAGGTGCGTGGCGCCATCGATCAGGATGCGCAGGCGCTTCAGTTCATCGAGTGGCTCGCCGTGCTCGGGCAGGCGCTTGTCAACCAGGTCGTAGTAGGTCCCTATCGTGTCCTGGAAGGCCACGCCGCGCTGCTTCATCGCCTCGACCGTGGCGTAGATGTCGCCGGTCGACAGTGCGATGTGCTGGATGCCTTCGCCGTGGTATTCGTCGAGGTACTCCGCGATCTGGCTCTTGTCGTCCGAGCTTTCGTTGATCGGGATGCGGATCTTTCCGCAGGGGCTCGTCATCGCCTTGCTCTTGAGACCCGTGAGCTTGCCTTCGATGTCGAAGTAGCGCACCTCGCGGAAGTTGAACAGGCGCTCGTAGAAATCGGCCCACTCCTTCATGCGCCCGCGGTGCACGTTGTGCGTGAGGTGGTCGATGGCGGCCAACCCGCAGCCGACCGGGTTCGCGACCGCGCCTTCGATCGGCACGAAGTCCACGTCGTAGATGGCGATGTTGCCCACTGCGCCTTCGGGCGCTCCGTCCTTGCCGCGCCAGCGGTCGACGAAATAGATCAGCGAATCGCCGATGCCTTTGATCGCCGGGATGTTGAGTTCCATCGGCCCCGTGCGGTTGTCGAAGCCCCAGGCGCCGAGTTCGAGCGCACGCCTATAGGCCAGCGCTGCATCCTGCACGCGAAACGCCATCGCGCACACGCTCGGACCGTGCTGGCGCGCAAAGCGCTGCGCGAACGAATCGGGTTCGGCATTGATGATGAAGTTGACGCCGCCCTGCCGGTACAGCGTCACCTTCTTGTGACGGTGCCGCGCGACGGCGGCAAAGCCCATGGTCTCGAACAGGCGGCCGAGCGCGGCCGGATCGGGGGCGGCGAACTCGATGAACTCGAATCCGTCGGTGCCCATCGGGTTGTCCCAGGGGGTGAACTTCATGCCTTGTCTCCTGATGCGGCCGCGCGAGCCCGGATGTCCGGGCGGCATGCGTCGCACTGTAGGCGCCGGCTCGCGCAGGATGTGTGCGAATCGGCGCGCCGAAGTGGCGCTACGCGCAGCAAAGCTGCAGAATATTGCGCCATGACAAACCAGATCCGGCTCGACGCGGTAGACAGGCGCATTCTTCGCGTGCTGCAGGCCGAAGGCCGCGTCACTTACGACGAACTGGCCTCGCAGGTCAACCTGTCGGCCTCAGCCGCCTTGCGCCGGGTCAAGCGGCTCGAAGAGGCGAAAGTCATCGCCGGTTACGTGGCGTTGGTCGCGCCCGAGCGGGTGGGCCTCGGCCTCACCGCCTACATCAACGTGCGGCTCGAAAAGCACAGTGAGATGCACAAGCGCAACCCGATGGACCTGTTCCGCGCCTCGGTGCAGACCTGGCCGGAAGTGGTGGAATGCGCCGCGCTCACCGGCGAGATGGACTACCTGCTGCGCGTGATGGTCGAAGACATGGCGCACTACTCGCGCTTCATCATGGACACGCTGCTCAAGCACCCGAGCGTGCAGGACTGCAAGACGAGCTTCGTGCTCGACCGCGTCAAGAACACCACCGTCGTGCCGGTCTGAGCCGGCCGGCGCTTCAGGTATCCAGTTCTTCCAGCAGCTTCAGCGCCGCGGGTTCCGAGAGATGGAGCAATTGCGCCACGTCGCGCACATCGTCGGGAATGGCTGCGTTGTCCCAACCCTCGGCCGTGTGGCGCGCCACGCGCACGCCTAGCAGCACGTTCTGCACTTCGGTGTGGGCGGCCTGCCGGTCGTCGGTGATGCGCACCAGCAGCTCCGGCAGCCGCCAGCGCTGCATCAGCGCGTGCTGCAGGTCGGGCAGTTCGACGTTCAGCACCGCGCGCTGCGCAACGCTCGAACGCAGCGCCGTGTCGGTCTGCTGCGCATGGCGGATGCGCAGCGCGAGCGCTGGCG
Organism: Rhizobacter sp.; assembly: GCA_036676235.1. Taxonomy (GTDB): domain Bacteria; phylum Pseudomonadota; class Gammaproteobacteria; order Burkholderiales; family Burkholderiaceae_C; genus JAKFDI01. The sequence goes on from JAKFDI010000112.1 coordinate 7,086, forward strand.
CATGGCACCACAGCAGCATCTCCGCGAAGTCATGCAGCAGGGCGGCCTGGTGCAGCATCGCGGCGTCCGGGTCCATGCGGTGCACGGCGAAACCCAGCGCGAAGTTGGCCGCGCGATGCGCCCGCCGCACCACGTCCCGCAGGCCGTTCAGCGCGTCGGGGAAGGCCCCGAGCCGGTCTTCCACCGTCGGCTGCGCGCCGAAGCCGGCGAAGAACGGCGAAATGCCCATCAGCACCAGCGCCGCCGTCACCGTCTCCGGTTCGGTGACCACACGCGCCGGCCGGTTGGCGGCGGCATGCACCAGCAGCTTCAGCGTCATCAGCGGGTCGTCGGCAATCATTTCGCCGAGCATGCTGGCGTCGATCTCGTCCTCGTTCAGGCGCATCGCCTCCAGCGCCTCGGCGGTCGAATCGAGCACGGGAATGGGCGCCGCGGCAAACGCCTGCGTCCAGGCGGCCAGATCGCGCAGCGGTGCGTTGAGGGGAAAGGCGGGGGACTGCATGGGGCGCGCTTGGGGAGAACGATGGTTCGTTATCGTCCCGGCCCGCGCCCGACTTGAGGCGCTCCCCAGGAAAACACGCACACGATCTCGCTGCGAGACGGCGGCCCGGTGAATCGGCCGCGCGACACACCGCCGAGCCGCCGACGATGGCCTGATGAACAAAGGCGGCCAAGGCCGCCTTTGTTCGCGTTCAGATGTGGCCGGCTAGTCCTTGTCCACCTGGTTGCCGATCACGCCGCCGACGGCCGCGCCGCCGATGGTGCCCACCGCGCTACCGCCCGAAAGCACCGAGCCAGCGACGCCGCCCACGCCCGCGCCGATCGCGGTGTTCTTGTCGCGCTGCGACATGCCGGAGCAGCCTGCCATGCCGAGGGCGACCACGAGCGCCGCCGCGGCGGTAGAGAAACGTTGCAAGTTCATCTCGATCTCCTTGTGTGGCGCGCCCGTCGCAGGCGCGAAGGGTTTTTGCCATTCGGTGAGATCAGTCTGGCCGCTCGCCGGCGCGGCGTCAGTCGGACGGCGCGGAAGATGCTGTGCGCCTGCTCCTACAAATGTCTGCGTCCGTGACCGCTCACTGCACGGCCACGCTCACTCTTCCTCGCGCACCTTGTATTGCGCGGCCAGCTGCGTCTGCACCGTGGGCGGCACCGGCTCGAAGTGGCTCAGCTCCAGCGTGTAGCGGCCTTCGCCGCCGGTCAGCCCGTTCAGGCGCGCCTGATAGGCCGACAGCTCGGACATCGGCGCCTGGCCGGCAACGATCATGCTGCCGTCGGCCAGCGGGTGCGTGCCGTTGATCTGCCCGCGCCGCGACGACAGGTCGCCGGTGATGTCGCCGAGGCAATGCTCGGGCGCCGTGATCTCCACCTTGACGATGGGTTCCAGCACGATGGGCCCGGCCTTCAGCGCCGCGTCGACGAAGGCCTTGCGCCCGGCCGTGGCGAAGGCAATCTCCTTGGAGTCGACGCTGTGGTGCTTGCCGTCGAGCACCACCACGCGCACGTCCTTCACCGGAAACCCGGCCAGCACACCGGCGTCCAGCGCCTGGCGCACGCCCTTCTCGACGGCGGGAATGAACTGCCCGGGAATCGTGCCGCCCTTCACCTCGTCCACGAACTCGAAGCCGGCGCCGCGCGGCAGCGGCTCGACCCGCAGGAACACCTCACCGAACTGGCCGGCGCCGCCGCTCTGCTTCTTGTGGCGGTGGTGGCCCTCGGCCGGCGCGGTGATGGTCTCGCGGTAGGGGATGCGCGGCGGGCGCGTCACCACCTCGCAGCGGTGCAGGTCGGTCATGCGCTCGATCAAGGTGCGAAGGTGCAGCTCGCCCAAGCCGTAGACGATGGTCTCGTTGGTGCTCGCGGAGCGCTCGAGCCTGAGGCAGGGGTCTTCGTCCACGAGCTTCTGCAGGATCTCCCACAGGCGCTGCTCGTCGCCGCGGCGCTTGGGCTCGATGGCGAGCCCGTGCACCGGTACCGGAAAAGGGAGCGGCTTGAGGTGCAGGTGGTCGTCCTCGGCGGCATCGTGCAGCACGGCGTCGAAGTGCAGATCGTCCACCTTCGCCACCGCGCACAGATCGCCCGGCAGGCCGCGCGGCACCTCCACATGCTCCTTGCCCTGCATCATGAACAGGTGGCCCACCTTGAAGGGCTTGCGCGCATCGCCGATGTAGAGCTGGCTGTCGCGCGTGACCGTGCCCTGGTGGATGCGGAAGATGCCCATCTTGCCGACGTACGGGTCGTTGGTGACCTTGAACACATGGGCGATCACGTGCTTGTCGGCATCGGGAACCGCGCACAGCACCTCGGCCGCTTCGCCTTCGCCCTTGTAGAACGTCGGCGGGTTGCCTTCGGTGGGGTTGGGCAGCAGCCGCTCGAAGGCGGCTAGCAGTTCGGCGACGCCCGCGCCGTTGCGCGCCGAGACGAAGCAGATCGGAATGAGGTGCCCCTCGCGCAGCGCCTGTTCCAGCGGCGCATGCAGCTCGCGCGCATCGACATCGCCGTCGTTCAGGTAGCGCTCGACGAACCCGGCGTCCACTTCCACCACCTGCTCGACGAGCGCGCGGTGTGCCTGCGCCACCGACGAGAAGTCGCTGGGCAGCGCCGGATCGTCTTCGGCGTTGAAGAAGCAGTCGACCACCGCCGTGCCGCCGGCCGCCGGCAGGTTCAGCGGCAGGCACTCGCGGCCGAAGGTCTCCTGCAGGCGCGCCACCAGCGCTGCGAGGTCGACGCCCTGCGCATCGATCTTGTTGACGATCAGCATCCGGCACAGCCCGCGCGACGCCGCCCACTCCATCATGCGCAGGCTCATGGTCTCCACGCCCGTCTGCGCATTGATCACGACGGCGGCCGTGTCCACCGCCTCCAGCGCCGACAGTGAATGCCCCGCGAAATCGGCGTACCCGGGCGTGTCGATCAGGTGAATGAGCGCCTCGCCGCTCGTGAAATGCACCAGCGTCGACTGCAGCGAATGCTGCGCCTGGCGTTCCTTCGGGTCGTAGTCGCTGACGGTGGTGCCGCGCTCCAGCGTGCCGGCAGTGGCGATGGCGCCGGTCTTCAGCAGCAGCGCTTCGGTGAGGCTGGTCTTGCCGCTGGCCGTCTGGCCGACGAGCGCCACGCTGTGCAGCCGGGCAATGCCCGGATCGGTAGAACTCGACATGGCAAAAGCTCCTGCGCGCAAAGCGCTACGACGGTGGAGGGGATTCGCATTCGAGTCCTCGCGAGCGCCGCGGCGCCGCGGGGGCTGTCACCAAAGCGTACGGGATCGACGCAACCAAGGCAATGCGACCCGGCGTCGTCAGGTTTGTGACCGCTGGCTACCGGTGGTCCGGGGCGCACCCGTTGCAGCGTGGCGCAGTTGGCGGCCACCGGTTTGCGGGGGCCGGGCACGAGCTTTGCCTCTGTGTCGAAAACTATGTCGTCGTCATGGGGTGTGCCATGCCAGCCACTGCGCGATTTCAACGCTTCTCGGCCGCGGCGCGATGCGCAGGTAGCGCCGCGCTGGTGGCCGGCGTCTTCACTGCGCTGTCGGCCGAAGCCGCTGATGGCGAGGCACCCGAGGAGCCTGCCCCAGCCGCCCTGTCCGAGCTGGCGTCGGCGGCACTGCCGGCCGGTGATGCCGACAGCCTGCTTGCCCGCGTGGCCGCCGCTACCGCGCCGGGCGTCGAACGTCCGCCCGCTGTCCAGGTGGTGGCACTGCGCGGCCGCCTCGATCGCGACACACCGGGCACACAGGCCGATCACCACGGCTCGAATCAACTGGTCGGCGTGAGCGCCCGCGTCTGGATGTCGCGCGGCCGTGCCGACATCGGCGTCGGCTTCGGCGCCCTCGGACGCGTGGCAGAGGCTCCGCCCGTCGTCGATGCGTCTGCGGCGGCGCGGGGCTGGGCCAGCGCAGCGCCGGTCGTCAGCGTGGCGATGCGCTATCGCATGAGCGAGCACTCGGCGGTGTTCGCCGATGCGTCGCTCGCCCACTCGCTGATCGGCGCAGAGGGCGTGGGCAACTACGCGAACGCCAAGGTCGGCGTGGAGTGGAAGGGCGCCGAATCCCGGCTCGGCTTCGAGCGCGGACGGCTCGGGCTGCAGCTCGATTCCGGCTACCGCATGTCGTTTCGCATCCGCAAGAGCGGGCTCGGCGTCTACCTGCGCGGCAAGTTCTGATCAGTCGCCGGCTTGCACCAGGCGGCCGCGGCCGGCGTGCTTGGCTTCGTAGAGGGCCGCGTCGGCACGAGCGAGCAACTGGTCGAGGCTTTGCTGGGCGTCGGTGTGAACCGCGAGGCCGGCGCTGAAATCGATCTCGAAGCCCAGTTCCGCGCGCGACACCTCGCGCAGCCGTTCGCGCAAGCGCGCATCGAAGGCCAGCCCCGCCTCGCGCGATGAGCGTGCGAACAGCACGCAGAACTCTTCGCCGCCGAGGCGTGCGACGAGATCGACGCCGCGCTGGTTGGTGCGCAGCACGCGCGAAAAGAGCTTGAGCCCACGGTCCCCGGCCTCGTGGCCGTGCGTGTCGTTGATGCGCTTGAAGTGGTCGATGTCCAGCGCCAGCAGCGTGAGCGGCTCACTGCGCCGGCGTGCATCGGAGAGCAGCGCCTGCGCATGGTCGTGAAAGCCGCGGCGGTTGAGCAGGCCGGTCAGCGGGTCCGTCATCGCCAGCACATGCAGCTCGGCCTCGGCTTCCTCCCGCCACGCCACCAGCAGCGCCACCACACCCAGCACCAGCGTCACGTTGCCGGCGACGGACGCGAGGATGTTCACCGGGTGCGGCGCGCGGAAGTACGGGTACAGCTCGGTGAAGAAGGCGCCCAGTACGCCGCGCGCACTGGTGAAGAACGCCATCGTGAGCAGGCAGCCGCAGAGCAGCCAGCGCCATCCCCGGCTCGCGCGCCGCTCGGGCCAGAGCGTGGCGCGCGCGGCAATGAGCATGCCGCCGGCGAGCAGGAAGTTGGCCCAGCCCACGCGCCATTGGTAGTCGTGAAAGGCGAGCGCGTAGCCGAGTGGCGTGATCACGACGAGTGCGATCAGCAGGCCCTCGCCGGGCTGCGGCCCGAGCCAGCCGCGCAGGGCACGAAACAGCAGCCATTGCGCCAGCGCGAGGCTGCCCATCGATAGGGTGGACAGGGGCATGTCGTACCAGCTCCCGGCGGCGATCACCGCCGCCCAGCCGATGGCCTGCGCGAGGATGCTGCCCTGCGCATAGCGCGCCGAAGCGCTGATGTGCCGCCCCATCAACAGCGGCAGCGCCGCCGCCAGCATGAAGAGATTGGTGCTGGTGAGCACCAGCAGCGTCAGGATGTCCAGCGTCATCGTGCGGCGGGCAGGCGTTTACTGGAACGCCACTTCCGCAAAGCTGCGCAGCTTGCGGCTGTGCAGCCGGTCGAAGCCGCCGTCGCGCAGCAGCTCGATGGCGCGCATGCCGATGCGCAGGTGCTGGTCCACGCGCTCGCGGTAGAAGTGATTGGCCATGCCGGGCAGCTTGATCTCGCCGTGCAGCGGTTTGTCCGAGACGCACAGCAGCGTGCCGTAGGGCACCCGAAAGCGCAGACCGTTGGCCGCGATGGTGGCGCTTTCCATGTCGAGCGCGATGGCGCGGCTCTGGCTGAAGCGGCGCTCGGGCGTGCGCTGCGGCAGCAGCTCCCAGTTGCGGTTGTCGGTGCTCGCCACGGTGCCGGTGCGCATGATGCGCTTGAGCTCGTAGCCTTCCAGCTGCGTCACGTCGGCCACCGCCGACTCGAGCGCCACCTGGATCTCCGCCAGCGGCGGGATCGGCACCCACAGCGGCAGGTCTTCGTCGAGCACGCGGTCCTCGCGCACATAGCCGTGGGCGAGCACGTAGTCGCCCAGGTTCTGCGTGGTGCGCAGCCCGGCGCAGTGGCCGAGCATCACCCACGCATGCGGGCGCAGCACGGCCACGTGGTCGGTGATGGTCTTGGCGTTGGACGGGCCGACGCCGATGTTGATCATGGTGATGCCCGCATGGTCGCCGCGCACCAGGTGGTAGGCCGGCATCTGCGGCATGCGCGGCGGCGGCACGCCGAGGTCGTCTCCGGCGCGCGCGGCCTCGCCCTTGCGGCGCGTGATCACGTTGCCGGGCTCGATGAAGGCGCTGTAGCCGTCGCTCTCGGCCTCCGGCTGCGCCATCAGGTCGTGGCCGAGCCGCACGAACTCGTCGATGTAGAACTGGTAGTTCGTGAACAGCACGAAGTTCTGGAAGTGCTCGGGCGCGGTGCCGGTGTAGTGGCGCAGCCGGTGCAGCGAATAGTCGACGCGCGGCGCGGTGAAGAGCGCCAGCGGCAGCGGCTCGCCCGCGAGCGGCTCGTGCGTGCCGTTGGCGATGCCATCGTCCATCGCCGCGAGGTCGGGCAGGTCGAACAGGTCGCGCATCAGCAGGCGCCGGGCGGCGTCGAGGCTGCCTTCGATGTGGTCGTGCTCGGCGAACGAGAAGTGCACCGGGATCGGCTGCGTCGACACGCCCACGTCGATCGCCACGCCGTGGTTGCGCAGCAGCAGGCCGAACTGCTCGCGCAGGTAGCGGCCGAACAGATCGGGCCGCGTCACCGTCGTTTCGTAGGTGCCGGGGCCGGAAACGAAGCCGTAGGCGAGCCGCGAATCGGCGCGCGCCACGGTGTCGGTGTGCACACGCACGAAGGGGTAGCAGGCGCGAACGCGCTGCGCAAACTCGCGCCCCGCGACGAACTCGCCGAGCGATTCACGCAGGTGCGTGATGCCCGCTTCGTAGATCGTGCGCACGTGCGCGAGCGCGGCCTCGGGGTCGGTGAACGAACGGGTGGCGGGGGTGGCGGCTTGGCTCATCAGCACATTGTGGCGCCGCCGCGTGGCAGCTTGGCGGCGGATGGTGCGAACCTACACTCGCCGTGGGCCGCCGGTCGGCGCGGCGTGGAGCGGGCATGAAGGTGCTGGTGCTTGGAGGCGGCGTGATCGGGGTCTCGACGGCGTGGCAACTCGCCCTGGCCGGTCACCAGGTCGAGGTGGTCGAGCGCCAGCCGGGCGTGGCGCTGGAGACCAGCTTCGCCAACGCCGGCGAAGTCTCGCCCGGCTACTCGGCGCCGTGGGCCGGGCCGGGCGTGCCGCTCAAAGCCATCAAGTGGCTGCTGATGCACCACCGGCCGCTGGTGATCCGCCCGCGTGTCGATCTCGACATGCTGCGCTGGTGCCTCGCCATGCTGCGCAACTGCACCAGTGCGCGCTACGAGCGCAACAAGGGCCGCATGCTGCCGCTGGCCGAATACAGCCGCGACTGCCTGCGCACGCTGCGCCGAGAGACCGGCCTCGCCTACGACGAGCGCGCGCTCGGCACGCTGCAGCTCTTTCGCACGCAGCTTCAGTTCGACGGCAGCCGGCTCGACATCGACGTGCTCGAACGCTGCGGCGTGCCCTGGCAGCGGCTCGATCGCGACGGCTGCATCGCGCACGAGCCGGCATTGGCACGCGTGGCGCACAAGTTCGTCGGCGGCCTGCGCCTGCCCGGCGACGAGACCGGCGACTGCTTCAAGTTCACGCAGGCACTCGCGGCGCTGGCCGAGGCGCGCGGCGTGCGCTTTCGCTTCGGTACCACGGCGCAGCGGCTGCTGGTGGAAGGCGGGCGGCTGCAGGGCGTGGCGGTTCAGGCGAACGGCGACGCGGAGGTCTTGCATGCCGATGCCTGCCTCGTCGCACTCGGCAGCCACACGCCGCGGCTGCTCGCACCCGTCGGCCTGCGCATTCCCGTCTATCCGGTCAAGGGTTACTCGATCACCGTGCCCATCACCGATGCGGCCGGTGCGCCCGAATCGACGGTGATGGACGAGACGCACAAGGTCGCGATCACGCGGCTCGGCGACCGCATCCGCGTCGGCGGCACGGCCGAGCTGGCGGGCTACTCGCTCGCGCTTCACGAAGCGCGCCGGCGCACGCTGCTGCATGTGGTGGGCGACCTCTATCCCGACGGCGGCGACCTGTCGCGCGCCGAGTTCTGGTGCGGCCTGCGGCCGATGACGCCCGACGGCCCGCCCATCGTCGGCGCCACGCCGATCACGGGCCTGTACCTCGCCACCGGCCACGGCACGCTCGGCTGGACCATGGCGGCCGGCACGGCGCGCGTCGTTGCCGATGTCATCGGTGGGCGCGAACCCGAGATCGACGTGTCCAGTCTCGGCATGGCGCGCTACGCCCGCGGCTTCGCCTGAGCGACAGACCGGCGCTGCCTGCGCCGCTAGAGTCTTTCGCAACCAGGAGACTCGCAATGACGCAAGACGTGACGGCCCCGATGGCGGCCACCGTGGTGGAAGTGCATGTGAAGGCGGGCGATGCCGTGCATGCGGGCCAACTGCTCGCCGTGCTCGAGGCGATGAAGATGGAGCACGAGCTGCATGCCGAATGCGATGGGCAGGTGCTCGACGTGCAGGCCGCGGCCGGTGACCAATTGGACGAAGGCGATGTGCTGGTGCGGTTGAAGGAAGGCGCCGCCGCATCTGCGCCTGCCGCTCACAGTGCGCCCGCGACGCCGGTCTCCGCCGCGCCCGCCACCGACGCGACGCTGCGTACCGACTTGCGCGAACTGCTGGATCGCCGCGCCACCACGCTCGACGCTGCCCGCCCCGACGCCGTCGCCAAGCGCCGCGCCCGCGGCCAGCGCATGGCGCGCGAGAACGTGGCCGACCTGTGCGACGACGGCAGCTTCGTCGAATACGGCGCGCTCACCTTCGCCGCCCAGCGCCGCCGCCGCACGGTGGAAGATTTGGTGCAGAACACGCCCGCCGACGGCATGGTGTGCGGCATCGGCAGCATCAACGGCGCGCTCTTCGGCGAAGACAAATCGCGCTGCGTCGTGATGGCCTACGACGCCACCGTGCTCGCCGGCACGCAGGGCATGCGCAACCACCAGAAGACCGACCGCATGCTGGGCGTGGCGCTGGCGCAGAAGCTGCCCGTCGTGCTCTTCGCCGAAGGCGGCGGCGGCCGCCCCGGCGACACCGACAGCGCCGGCGTGAGCGGCCTGGCCGTGCCGACCTTCGCGAGCTACGCGCGGCTGTCGGGCAAGGTGCCGGTGGTCGCGATCGTGGCTGGCCGCTGCTTCGCCGGCAACGCCGCGCTGGTGGGTTGCAGCGACGTGGTCATCGCCACCAAGGACAGCAACATCGGCATGGGCGGCCCGGCCATGATCGAAGGCGGCGGCCTCGGCGTCTACGCGCCCGAGCAGGTCGGCCCGAGCGGCGTGCAGCATGCCAACGGCGTGATCGACGTGCTGGTCGACGATGAAGCCCAGGCCGTGGCCGCGGCGCGCCACTACCTCTCCTTCTTCCAGGGCCGCACGCGCGACTGGCTGAGCGCGAATGCGATGAAGCTGCGCGAGGCGCTGCCCGAGAACCGCGTGCGCGTCTACGACATGCGCGCCGTGATGCGGCTCGTGGCCGACACCGATTCGCTGCTGGAGCTGCGCGCCGGCTTCGGCGCCGGCATCTTCACGGCGCTCGCACGCATCGAGGGCCGCCCGGTCGGCCTCATCGCCAACAACCCGGTGCACCTGGGCGGCGCCATCGACGCCGACGCCGCCGACAAGGCCGCGCGCTTCATGCAGCTGTGCAACGTGCACGGCCTGCCGCTGGTTTCGCTCATCGATACCCCCGGCTTCATGGTCGGCCCCGAGATCGAGGAGCAGGCGCAGGTGCGGCACGTGAGCCGCATGTTCCTCGCCGCCGCGCATCTGCGTGTGCCGTTCCTCAGCGTGGTGCTGCGCAAGGGCTACGGCCTCGGCGCGATGGCGATGGCCGGCGGCGGCTTCCACGAGCCGGTCGGCGTGGCGGCGTGGCCGAGCGGCGAGTTCGGGCCGATGGGGTTGGAAGGCGCGGTGCGGCTGGGCTATCGCAAGGAGCTGGAAGCGCTGCCCGAAGGCCCCGAGCGCGAGGCGCGCTACCAGCAGCTTGTCGATCAGCAGTACGCCGACGGCAAGGCCATCAACGTGGCGGCGGCGCTGGAGATCGATGCGGTGATCGACCCGGCGGAGACGCGGGCGTGGCTGGCGAAGGGGCTGGCGTCGGCGACGGTGCGCGAGGGGATCGAAGGCTACGTTGACGCCTGGTAGGAACGGCGCGCCTCAACCGCCCGACAAGCTCTTCGCATCATGCGCAATCGCCTCGTCGAGATGGCGCACGCAATCGAGCACATCCACTGCGTGCGGCGCATCGGCTGCGCAGATGGTGATCGAGGTGTTGCCGATGCGCAGCGGCAGTTCGTTGCCGTCGGGCAACTGCACATGGCCGGCCAGGATGGCGCGCACGACAAGACCGTGGGTGACGACCGCCAGATTGCCGCCGAGCGAAGCGCGCATCTGCACGGCGAGCGCAAAGGCCATCTCGACGCGCTGGCGAAAGTCTTCTGCCGATTCCCCGCCCGGCGGCGCTTCGGCCATGGTGAGCGGGTTGAAGCCGAGACTGTCGTAGGGCTGGCCGCGCAGATCGCCGAAATCGCGTTCGCGCAGCAGATCGGTCGCCACCACCGGCACGCCGGCGGCTTCGGAGAGCACCTGCGCCGTCTGCAGGGTGCGCGGCAGGTCGCTGCTGAGGATGGCCGAGATGCCGAGATCGGCCAGCCGCTTGGCGACAGCGGCAGCCTGCAGCAGGCCGCGTTCGCTGAGCGGCGTGTCGGCGGGTTGCAGGGTGCGGGCGGCGTTGAGCGCCGTCTCGCCGTGGCGCACGAGGATGATGGACATGGGCTGGCGGTCGCTGAGGTGACGGCCGATTGTCGGCCGTGACCTGTTGGCCGTCTGTCCGCGAAGTGACCCGCGCATGTCGCCTCGGCGACGGCGCCGAGCGGGAAATGCCGCTGACGGGTCTTTGCGCCTTGGGCCACACTGCGGGATCGCCTCCACCGTCATGTAGCCACGTAGTTCTCCCATGCAGCAAGCCTTTGAGTCCACTGCTTCCAATGCGCCGCCCGCGCGCCCGCCGCGCGCTGCGGCCACGCTTGTCGTCGTGCGCAATGCGCCGGTCGGCATCGAGGTGCTGCTGCTGCGCCGCGGCGAAAGCAACGACCAGGCGAGCGGCATGTGGGTCTTTCCCGGCGGCACGGTGGACAAGCGCGACCCGGAGTTCTACGACTGCTGCGCCGGTCTCGACGATGCCACGGCGAGCGCTCAACTCGGCCTGCCCTCGGGCGGGCTCGACTACCTGATCGCCGCTCTGCGCGAATGCTTCGAGGAATCCGGCCTGCTGTACGCCAACAACCGCGACGGCCAGCCGGTGGCGCTCTCGGGCGATCTGGCACGCGAGCTCGGCGCATGGCGCGTGCCGCTCAACAACCACGAGCGCAGCCTCGGCGAGATGTGCCGCCAGTACGGCCTCACGCTCGCGGCCGACCGGTTGGTGTATTTCAGCCACTGGCTCACGCCGGTGGGCCGGCCCAAGCGCTGGGACACGCGCTTCTTCATCGCCGAGGCGCCGGCCGGCCAGGAGGCCACGCACGACGCGACGGAGATGGTCGAGCAGTTGTGGATTTCGCCCGCCGATGCGCTGGCGCGCGGCGCGGCGCTGACGCTGATGAACCCGACGCGCATCACGCTCGAGGCCATCCAGCGCTTCGACACGGTGGAGGCGCTGCTGACGTGGGCGCGAGCACCGCGCGACATCGCGCTCATCATGCCGCGCGTGGCGGGGGGCAAGGAGGGCCCGCGCCCAGTCATGCCCAATGAATACTCGTGGGCCGAGATCGGGCGGCTCGATCCGCAAGGCCATGGCCATGCGAGCTACGACCTGGTGCCGGGGGAGCCGGTGCGGCTCTCGGAGCGCGTGATCCGCGTGACCGCCAACAACGGCAGCGTGATGACGGGGCCGGGAACGAACACCTATCTGGTGGGCGGCGGCGAGCGCAACGAATGGGCGGTCATCGATCCGGGTCCGCTGGATGAGGAGCACCTGGAAACCATCGTTGCCGCCGCGCCGGGGCCGATCCGCTGGATCTTCGCCACGCACACGCACAAGGACCATTCGCCCGGCGCCGCGCCGCTGGCCGACCGAACGGGCGCCCCGGTGTACGGCCTGACGCCCAAGTACGCCGAGTGGCAGGACGAGACCTTCCAGCCGCAGAACCGGCTGACGGGCGGCGAGCGCATCGTGCTGAACACCGGCACGACGCTGCGCGCGATCCACACGCCGGGGCATGCGTCGAACCACCTGTGCTATCTGCTCGAAGAAGAGAAGACGCTGTTCACCGGCGACCACGTGATGCAGTCGGCCACCGTCGTCATCAACCCGCCGGACGGCGACATGGCGGCTTACGTGGCCTCGCTACGTTCACTGCTCGACACTGATCTGGAGTGGCTCGCGCCGGGCCATGGCTTCCTGATGGCGCAGCCGCGAAAGGCCTTCGAGTTCATCATCAACCACCGCCTGAAGCGCGAGGCCAAGGTGGTGGATGCGCTGCGCGATCTCGGGCCGGAGGCGAGCATCGATGCGATGCTGGCACAGGTCTACGACGACGTGTCGCCGCGGCTGCTGGCGATGGCGACGCGCTCGCTGAAGGCGCATCTGTACAAGCTGCGGGATGAGGCGCGGGCGAGTGAGGTGAACGAGCGATGGACTTTGAGCGCTTGACTGCAAGCCGTTCGCGCCCACGTCACACCAGCACCGCCACCACCGCAAAATCCTGCGGCCCCGCGCCCACGTTCGAGGCCACCACCTCGATGCCCCAGCCACCGCGCTTCGCATCGCCCACCTGCACCAGCTCGGCGTTGTTGTGGCCGTCGGTCACCAGGCTCGCATTCGCCACGCGCCGGCCATTGCCCACGTAATGCCGGCCGGCGGGGCTGCCCACCAGCAGGTTCAGGTTGTTGACCAGCGTGCCGCCGGGATGGTCGGAATACGCCATCGCGATGCGCAGCGTCCTGCCGCTCGCCGGCACGTGCAGCAGCCGGCGCCACACCTGGCCGGTCGCAAGCGCCGGACCTTCGTGCACCAGCAGCACACGCTTCAGCGATCGCTCGAGGTCCACCGCGCCGAAGCCCTGATGGCAGTCGAGCACCGTGCCCGCCGGTGCCGTTCGGGGCAACCGCTTCGCGCCGGCGATCAGCAGCGACTTCAGCAGCGCCGCGCTCGGGTTGGCGATGCCGGCCTGCTCGCGCAGGTATTGCCGCAGCAGCGCCAAGGCACCCGAGACCAGCGGCGTCGCCATGCTGGTGCCGCCCATGTGGAAGTAGCGCTTGTTGGGCGGATACGCGGCCCAGGCGAAGTTGTTGGGCGCGAGCTTGGATGAGCGCGTGGACAGCACGAAGGTGCCCGGCGCCACCACGTCCGGCTTGGCACGGCCATCGGCCGTGGGGCCGCGGCTGGAGAAGGCCGCCACCTGCTTCGGGTTGTTGGCGAGCGGGTCGCGCTGGTAGGGCGCGACGGGGTAGTCGCCCGGCCACCAGTCGCCGTACTTCTGTGTGTTGAACTCTGGCCGCAGGTTCTCGCAGGCGCCGACGGTGATGCAGTTCTTGGCCGTGCCGGGCGAGGCCACGCTGGTGAGGTTGATGGCGCCGTCGCCGTCCGAATCGGTGCCGTCGTTGCCGGCGGCGACGACGAAGCAGAAGTCGCGGCGGCGCCAGACGAAGTCGTCGAACTGGCGGCACTGCGCGTCGTAGGCGCCCGGGTCGCCGCCGCCCCAGGAGTTGGAGTGGATGCGCGCGCCCTGGTCGTAGGCGTACTGGAACAGCGGCGTGAGGTTGGTCGGGATACCGGAGAGCAGGTAGCGCGCGCCGCGCAGGTCCTCGGGCGCGTCGGGGCGCCAGCGCATTTCCTGCTCCACCGCCTGGAACACGAGCTTCGCTTCGTGCGCATGGCCGCGAATGCGCACCGGATCACCGGCACTGGCCGCGCCGTTGCCCAGCACCGAACCGGCCACGTGCGTGCCATGGCCCGAATCGAGATCGGCCGCGCCGTCGTTGCCACCGGGGTTGGTGACGAAGCTGCTCCATTCGCGCGCCACCGGATAGCTGCGGATCGCCACCACGCGGCCGGCGAAATCGGCGTGGATGCTGTCGGCGTCGCCGGTGTCGAAGCCGGTGTCGCACACGGCGACGATCTCGCCGCGGCCGGTGAGGCCGAGTGCTGAAGACGCACCGGACGTCTGGCGATTGCCCATCAGCGCAAGCGCCACGTTGTTGGAGGTGCGCGGCATCACCCGCTCGCGGATGAAGCGCACGCCGTGCACGCAAGACAGCGCGCGGATCGGCTCGCGCCGCGCCGCGGCCGTGCCCTCGAACTCCACCGTCAGCAGCTTGGCCTTCTTGTCGGCGCTCAGCACCTTGAAGCCGAGCTCGCGCGCAGCTTTCGCCACCGGCTCGACGTTCTCGCTGCCGAACACTTCGACCGTGAGCGCGCCGGGGATCACGCGGCGGCGCGGCAACTCGGCGGGCCGCCCGCGCGGCGAATCGACGAGGCCCGGTGCCACGCGGTCAGCCGGCGGCAGGTGGCCGACCCAGCGCACGCATTTCATGGCGCGAATCTTCGCGAGCGTGGGATCGTCGGCGCACACTACATGGCCGAAGCCGCCGGTGGGCTGGCGCAGCACGGCGCCGGTCTTGCGCAGCGCATTCACCCACGCCGGCTTCACCGGGCCGATGAACTGCACGAGGTAATGGTGTGGGCCGTCGCCGGGTGCTTCGGGCGGCGCCTGCAGGCTCTCTGTTGCGCGGGTGCGCTTGCGCGGTGCGGCCGCGAGCGGGTCGACCGCGCGCCCGCGCAGTGGCAGCTTGTAGTGCGCGGTGATGTCTTCGAGCGGATAGCGGCGCGCCAGGCTCTTGATCAGCGCGTCATCGGCCTCGACAACGATGAAGGCCTCGTAGCGCTCGATCAGCCGCGTCTGTTCCAGCACCGCGGCCGCTTCGGCCTTGCCGACGAAGATCTTGAGGATCGCCATGGGGTCGTCTCCGCTGCCTCAGAGGCTTGCAGTAGACAACGTGGCGAGGAAACGATGCAAGCCTTTGAAGCAGCCGTTCCATGAAAAGAACCGTTCGCCCTGAGCCTGTCGAAGGGCCGTGTGTGCACGGCAAGGGCTTCGACAGGCTCAGCCCGAACGGGTGTGGTGGGTGTTCGTCTCGCGACGCGTGAACTTGTGATCAAGCGAACGCCGCGGATCCGGCTCTGCCGGTCCGCTGGTGTTGCCCCCTTGAGGGGGCGCGCGAAGCGCGTAGGGGGTGGGTCTTCCTAGCTCGGCCGGCTCGATGCCGACAGCGACACGCCGCCGTCCACAACCAGCGTCGCGCCCACCACATAGTCACCTGCGCGCGAAGCAAGAAAGATCGCCGCGCCCGCCATGTCTTCATCGCTGCCGATGCGCCCTGCCGGGATGCGCTGCGACACCTCGTCGCCATGGTCGCGCGCCGCGCGGTTCATCTCCGACGCAAACGCCCCTGGCGCGATGGCGGTGACGACGATGTTGTCCTGCACCAGCCTCAGCGACATGCGCTTGGTGAGGTGGATCAACCCTGCCTTGCTGGCCGCGTACGAGTAGGTCTCCAGCGGGTTGACCGACACGCCGTCGATCGAGGCGATGTTGATCACCTTGGCCGGCCGCGCCTGCGCTGCCTTGGTGAGCTGCGGATGCAGCGCCTGCGTGAGGAAGAAGGGCGCCTTCATGTTGAGGTCGACCACCTTGTCCCAGCCGCCTTCCGGAAACTCTTCATAAGGCGCGCCCCAGGCGGCGCCGGCGTTGTTGACGAGGATGTCGAGCTGCGGCTCCTTGGCGGCGAAGGCCGCTGCGAGCTTCTGCGCGCCCTCGACCGTCGACACATCCGCCGGCAGCGAGATGCAGGTGCCCAGCGCCGACATCTCGCGCGCCGCCGCATCGCAGGCCTCGGCCTTGCGCGCCGAGATGTACACGCGCGCGCCCTGGCGCAGAAAGCCCTCGGCAATCATGCGGCCGATGCCGCGCGAGCCGCCGGTGATCAGCGCCGTGCGGCCTTGCAGGGAGAAGAGTTCGCTCATGGGTGTCTCCTGAAGTGAGTGGATGAGAGGGTTCAGCCGAAGCTGCGCTGCGCCGCGAGCCGGCCTAGGCGTTCGGTGATGGCGAAGAACTCGGCCACCGTGTCGTCGATGATTTCCTGCGCCGTCTTCACGCGGTCGATCAACCCGGCCGACTGGCCAGCCAACGCGGGGGCGGCTTCCATGTCGCCGTCGAAGTAGAGCGCACGGATGCCCGCCAGCGCATCGACTGGCATCGTGCCCTGCTCGAAGATGGCCTGCGTGCGCTGCGACTTGAGCGCACGGATGCACGGCGACGACTTCTTGTTCAGCACCCAGGTGCCGGTCTCGCGCGCATCGACGATGGCCTGCTTGAAGTTGTCGTGCACCGGGCTTTCGGCGCAGCTCACGAAGCGCGTGCCCATCTGGATGCCTTCGGCACCGAGCGCGAAGGCGGCGGCCATGCCGCGCCCGTCGCAGATGCCGCCGGCGGCGATCAGCGGCACGTCGGTGCGCGCACGGATGGCCTGCAGCAGCACGAGGGTCGAGACTTCCTCGGGGTTCTTGAAGCCGCCGCCTTCCGCGCCCTCGACCACCAGGCCGTCGATGCCGGCGTCAACACACTTCATCGCGGTTTCCACGGTGGGCACGGCGTGATAGACCGTGATGCCCGCATCCTTCAGCGGCGCGATGAACTTGGCGGGGCTGCCGGCCGAGGTGGTGACGAAGCGAACGCCTGAATCGCAGACGAAGCGCAGCATCGCGTCGTCCTTCAGAAAGCGGATCGGCAGGTTCACGCCGAAGGGCAGGCCGAGCGCGCGCATCTTCTCGATCTCGGCCTGGCAGTTCTGCGTTTCGCCGGACGAGGTTTCGATGATGCCGAGGCCACCGGCGCGCGAGACGGCCGAGGCCAGCGCCGTGCGTGCGATCCAGCCCATCGGGGCCTGGACGATGGGGTACTTGGCGCCGGTGTGGGCGAGAACTCGGTTCATGGCGTGGCGTTGAGCGGTGGAACGCGAGCCTAGCCCGAAAGCCTGGTGCGGCACAGTCGCCAAGGCGCCACGGCCCATCTCTGCACGGTGGCGCCTCTATCCCGTTCGCCCTGAGGTACCGAAGGGCTTGTGCCGTACTGCTGAGGGCTTCGATACCTCAGCCCGAACGGTGTGGGGTGCGCGCAGAAGGGAGCGCTGCTATTCCTTGTAGTACACGACCTGGTGGCTGGCGGCGAGCAGCACGCCGTCATCGCTCCACACCTCGGCCGTCTGGTCGTGGTAGCCGCTGCCGAAGGCGAGCGCCTTCGCCGTGCCCAGTACCGCGCGCGTGCCCTGCGCCGCGAGCAGCGCCGCATCGGCGTGGAAGTAGGTGGTGATCGACACCGTGCTTGCCGGTACGAACTTCGGGCGGCGCAGGAAGATGCGCGGGAAGAACACGTCGCACAGCGCGGCCAGCGAGATCGCGTCCAGCGGGCGCGGCGGGTCGTCGCGCAGCCACAGCGTGGTGGTGGAGCCCTGCGGCGTGTCGCGCTCTTCCCGCGGCACCGGCGCACCGTGTATGAAGCGCATGTCGTAGTTCTTGGTGAACACCACGCGCGCGGCATACGGCGCGCGCGGCGTCGCCTCGGCGCTCGGCACCTGCGGGAAGGCCGCGTCGGTGGCCGACCAGGTCTCGCGCCGCACGGCGAAGACGGCGGTGGCCGTGGCGGCGACCGCCTCGCCCTGCGACAGCTCCATCGACCAGTGCTGCGTCGAACGGTTGGTGCGCACGGCGCGTGCCGTCACCGTGAAGTCGCCGTCGGCGATCGGCCCGGCGAAGTTGACGGTGAGCGCCACCGGCTCGCCGATGCGCGCCGGGTGAATGCATGCCGCGTTCAGCAGCGTCGCCGCCGTCGTGCCGCCGAAAGGGCCGATCATGTTGGCGTAGGCCGGGCTGGTGGCGCCACGGTAGCGGCCCTCGGCCGCGACCTCGTGCTCCGTCGTGAGCCGGACGGCGGTGTCGAAGGGGTGGGACGAAGGCGAATCGGTCGGGGACATGGCGCTCGAAAGGGCTGAAACCCGGCGAGTATCCCCACGCGCCGCGAGCGGCGCTGCCACCTTGGCTACATGCTGCGCCGGTACTGCCCGCCCACCTCGAACAGGGCGCTCGTGATCTGGCCGAGCGAGCACACTCGCACGGCGTCCATCAGCACCTCGAACACGTTCGCGTCGGCCATCGCGGCTTCCTTCAGGCGCTGCAGCATGGCCGGGGCCTTGTCTGCATGCCGTGCGTGGAACTCGCCCAGACGTTTGAGCTGAGACTGCTTCTCGTCGTCCGTCGAGCGGGCGAGTTCCAGCGTCTGCACCACCGGGTCGCCGTGCGGGTTGCGAAAGGTGTTCACGCCCACGATCGGGTACTCGCCGGTGTGCTTCTGCATCTCGTAGTGCAGGCTCTCTTCCTGGATCTTGCCGCGCTGGTAGCCCGTCTCCATCGCCCCCAGCACGCCGCCGCGGTCGGTGAGGCGCTCGAACTCGGCGAGCACGGCTTCTTCCACCAACTCGGTCAGCTCGTCGATGATGAACGCACCCTGGTTCGGGTTCTCGTTCTTCGCCAAGCCCCACTCGCGGTTGATGATGAGCTGGATCGCCATCGCGCGGCGCACGCTGTCTTCGGTGGGCGTGGTGATGGCCTCGTCGAAGGCGTTGGTGTGCAGCGAGTTGCAGTTGTCGTACACCGCGATCAGCGCCTGCAGCGTGGTGCGGATGTCGTTGAACTGAATCTCCTGCGCATGCAGGCTGCGGCCGCTGGTCTGCACGTGGTATTTCAGCTTTTGCGAACGCTCGTTGGCGCCGTAGCGCTCACGCATCGCCACCGCCCAGATGCGGCGCGCCACGCGGCCGAGCACGGTGTACTCGGGGTCCATGCCGTTGCTGAAGAAGAACGACAGGTTGGGCGCGAAGTCGTCGATCTTCATGCCGCGCGCCAGATACGCCTCCACGAAGGTGAAGCCGTTGGACAGCGTGAAGGCGAGCTGGCTGATCGGGTTGGCGCCGGCTTCGGCGATGTGGTAGCCGGAGATGCTCACTGAATAGAAGTTGCGCACCTGGTTCGCGACGAAGTACTCGGCGATGTCGCCCATGACTTTCAGCGAGAACTCGGTGGAGAAGATGCAGGTGTTCTGGCCCTGGTCTTCCTTCAGGATGTCGGCCTGCACCGTGCCGCGCACCGTCTGCTTGGTCTCCGCGGCGATCTTCTCGGCTTCATCGGCGTTCGGTCGGCGCCCATGTTCGGCCTCGAACTTCTGCAACTGCTGATCGATGGCCGTGTTCATGAACATGGCAAGGATCGTCGGCGCCGGGCCGTTGATCGTCATGCTCACGCTGGTGGTCGGGCTGCACAGGTCGAAGCCCGAGTACAGCACCTTCATGTCGTCGAGCGTGGCGATGGAAACGCCCGAGTTGCCGACCTTGCCGTAGATGTCGGGTCGCAGGTCGGGGTCGTTGCCGTAGAGCGTGACCGAGTCGAACGCGGTGGACAGGCGCTTGGCCGGCATGCCCTCGCTCAGCAGCTTGAAGCGCCGGTTGGTGCGGAAGGCGTCGCCTTCGCCGGCAAACATGCGCGTCGGGTCTTCGCCTTCGCGCTTGAAGACGAAGGTGCCGGCGGTGTACGGAAAGCGCCCCGGCACGTTGTCCAGCATCAGCCACTTCAGCGTCTCGCCCTGGTCTTCGTAGGTCGGCAGCGCCACCTTGCGGATCTTGTTGCCCGACAGCGTGGTGGTGGTCAGCGCGCTGCGGATTTCCTTGCCGCGCATCGTCACCACGAACTCGTCGCCGGCGTAGGCGCGCTGCATCTCGGGCCAGTCGGCGAGCAGCGCGCGGGCGTCGGCATCGAGCCGCTGATCGCGGATCTGCGCCTGTTCCTCCAGCGCGGCGCGGGCCTTGTCCTTGGTCGGAATCGCTTCCTCCAGCATGCGGGCACTGGCGCGCAACTGCTGGATCTCACGCGCGATGCGCGACTGCTCGATCGCCCGGCGCTTGTAGCCGCGCACGGTGTCGGTGATCTCCGCCAGATAGCGCGTGCGTGCGGCCGGCACGATGGCCGCCTGCTGCGTGCTGTGGCGGGTGGCGACGATGGGCAGGCGGCCCTTGTCGAGCTTGAGGCCGAGCGCGACCAGCCGCGCCTTCAGCGCCTGGTGGAGCGCCGTCACGCCGTCGTCGTTGAAGCGGCTGGCCATGGTGCCGAAGACCGGCATCTGGTCGGCCTTCGTCGTCCATTCCTCGCGGTTGCGCTGCACCTGCTTGGCTACGTCGCGCAGCGCATCGAGCGAGCCTTTGCGGTCGAACTTGTTGATGGCGACGAACTGCGCGAAGTCGAGCATGTCGATCTTCTCGAGCTGGCTGGCGGCGCCGTACTCCGGCGTCATCACGTACAGCGGCACGTCCACCAGCGGCGCGATGGCGGCGTCGCCCTGGCCGATGCCCGAGGTCTCGACCACGATGAGGTCGAAGCCGGCGACCTTGCAGGCGGCCAGCACATCGGGCAGGGCGGCGCTGATCTCGCTGCCGGCGTCGCGCGTCGCAAGACTGCGCATATAGACGCGCGCGCCCTGCTGCCACGGGCCGATGGCATTCATGCGGATGCGGTCGCCGAGCAGCGCGCCGCCGCTCTTGCGCCGTGATGGGTCGATGCTGATGACGGCGATGCGCAAGCGGTCGTCCTGGTCGAGGCGGATGCGCCGCACGAGTTCATCGGTGAGCGACGACTTGCCGGCGCCGCCCGTGCCGGTGATGCCCAGCACCGGCGTGCGCACGTCTTGTGCGGCGGTGTGCAGCGCGGCCTTGAAGGCCTCGCCCGCGCTGCCGTTCTCGAGCGCCGTGATGGCTTGTGCGAGGGCGCGCCAGGCCGGCTCGTCGCCGCCGCGCAGGGACTCGATGCCGCTCGGCGCGGCCGCCGCCGGCGCGCGGTCGCAGCGCATCACCATCTCGCCGATCATGCCGGCCAGCCCCATGCGCTGACCGTCCTCGGGACTGTAGATGCGCGTCACGCCGTAGCTCTGCAGTTCGGCGATCTCCGAGGGCACGATCACGCCGCCGCCGCCGCCGAACACCTGGATGTGCTCGCCGCCGCGCTGGCGCAGCAGATCGATCATGTAGCGGAAATACTCGACGTGCCCGCCCTGGTAGCTGCTGATGGCGATGCCCTGCACGTCTTCCTGCAGCGCGGCCGTCACCACGTCGTCGACCGAGCGGTTGTGGCCGAGGTGGATCACCTCCGCGCCCATGCCTTGCAGGATGCGCCGCATGATGTTGATGGCCGCGTCGTGGCCGTCGAACAGCGAGGCGGCGGTGACGAAGCGCACCTTGTGCGTCGGGCGGTAGTCGGCCAGCGCCTTGAACTCGGCGGACAGGTCGGTCATGGTCTTGTCTCCTGGTAGCGCGGGGCAATTGACGTATACGTCAATCGTGCCAGTGTATCGCCCCGGTGCGTCGCGCATGCCCCGCGCCGGCTGTTCGAGCATGGTTTGGGTTCACAATGCCGGCCGTTGCCGAGGCGTGCGAAGCGCCTGGTACGCCGCCGCCGAAGACACCACGCCGTTTCGCGATGATCCATCCAGTCAAGACCGCCGACGGGCAAGATGAGCTGAGCAGCCGCAAGCGCCGGCTCGGCCAGCGGCATCGCACGGTCTTGTTGCTGGTCGACGGTCGGCGTTCGGCTGACGAAGTGCGTGCGCTGGCGGTGCAGGCAGGCGCGGCGCAGAGTTGCTTCGACGAGCTGGTGGCGCTCGGGCTGATCGCGCAGCCGCAGGCCGCCAATCCCGAGGCCACGGCGGATTCCGTGGCTGCGGCGCCGTCTCCGCCCGACCTCGCCGTGGATACCGCCGTGCCGAGCCTCGACGAGCCGGGCGATTCCTCGCTGCTGCCGCCTTCGCGCACGCTGCAGCCCGAATCGGTGCTCGGCGATCCGCGCATGGAGAGCGTCTTGCTTCCCGAGCCGTTGCCTGCCGAGTTGCAGGCATTCGACGACATCGATCCACTGCTCGAAGAGGCGCGCGATCTGCTGGTGCGCGCGGTGCGGGCCGAATCGCCGGTGGCCGGCTCGCTGACCGTGCTGCGCCTCAAGCGCGCCCGTTCGCGCAGCGACCTCGCGGGGCTGATCGGCGACGTCGAGTCGCGCATCGTCAAACCCCATCGTTCCCTTGCCGCGCAGCAGACCCTGCAGCGCGTGCGCCAATTGCTCGCCAGCGAGCCAGCCTCGACGTTGCCCATCGCCGGCTGACGAACCTACGGTCCCTGCAGTCCATGAGTTTTCTTGCCCTCGATGTTGGCAACACGCGTCTGAAGTGGGCGCAGTACGCCTCGCCCCAGCCCGGCGCCGCGTTGCTGGCGCACGGCGCCGTGTTCCTCGAAACCATCGACGACCTGGCCGACAAGGAATGGCAGGCGCTCACGCCGCCCGCCAGCGTGCTCGGCTGCATCGTCGCCGGCGAGGCGATCCGCCGGCGCGTGGAAGAGCAACTCGAGCTGTGGGACGCCGCGCCGCGCTGGGTGGTGCCCACGCGTGAGGCGGCCGGCGTCACCAACGGCTACGACCACCCCAACCGGCTGGGCGCCGACCGCTGGGTGGCGCTGGTGGCCGCCCGCCACCGTGCCCTGGCGCTGGGCGGCGAGCCGCGACCCGCGGTGGTGGTGATGGTGGGCACCGCCGTGACGGTGGATGCGCTCGATGCCGACGGCCACTTTCTCGGTGGGCTGATCCTGCCCGGCTTCGGCCTGATGCTCAAGGCGCTGGAGATGGGCACCGCGGGGCTGAAGGCCCCGACGGGCGAGGTGGCGGACTTTCCGACCAACACCAGCGATGCGCTGATGAGCGGCGGCGCGCATGCCATGGCCGGCGCCATCGAGCGCATGCACCGGCGGCTCAAGAGCCGCACCGGGCGGCAGCCGCTGCTGCTGATGAGCGGGGGCGCAGCCGTCAAGCTCGCGCCCATCATCGACGTGCCCTACGACACGGTGGATACATTGATCTTCGACGGCCTGCTGCAGCTGCAGGCGCACCACCTCGCGTTGTAGCGCACCAGCCGCGCTAGAGGATGTAGCGCGAGAGATCCTCGTTCTTGGCCAGCTCGCCGAGCTTGGCATCCACTTCCGCGGCGCCCAGCGTGACCGTGTTGCCGCCGAGGTTCGGCGCGTCGAAGCTCACGTCGTCGAGCAGCCGCTCCATCACCGTCGAGAGGCGGCGCGCGCCGATGTTCTCGGTGCGCTCGTTCACGTCGTAGGCGATCTGCGCGAGGCGGCGAACGCCCTCGGGTTGAATCTCAAGCGTCACGCCCTCGGTAGCGAGCAAGGCCTGGTACTGCTTGACGAGACTGGCGTGCGTGGAGGTGAGGATGGCCTCGAAATCGTCCACGCTCAGCGAGCCGAGTTCCACGCGGATCGGCAGGCGGCCCTGCAACTCGGGAATCAAGTCGCTCGGCTTGCTCAGGTGGAAAGCGCCCGAGGCGATGAACAGGATGTGGTCGGTCTTGACCATGCCGTACTTGGTGTTCACCGTCGTGCCTTCCACCAGCGGCAGCAGGTCGCGCTGCACGCCCTGGCGCGACACGTCGGCGCCGGTGCGTTCGGCGTTCGAGGCCACCTTGTCGATCTCGTCGATGAAGACGATGCCGTTCTGCTCGGCGTTCTCGAGCGCGGCGAGCTTGATCTCGTCCTCGTTGACGAGCTTCGCGGCCTCTTCCTCGATGAGCAGCTTGCGCGCCTCGCCGATGCCGAGCTTGCGCACCTTGCGCTTGGTGCCGCCGACGTTGGCGAAGAGGCCGCGCAACTGCTCGGCCATCTCTTCCATGCCGGCCGGCCCCATGATCTCCAGCGTGGGCTTGGGATCGGCCACCTCGATCTCGATGTCCTTGTCGTCGAGCGTTCCTTCGCGCAGGCGCTTGCGCATCACCTGGCGCGCCGTGTTGTCGGCCAGCGCCGGCTGGGCCGGTTCGCTGCCGGTGTGGCGCGGCGGCGGCACGAGGATGTCGAGGATGCGGTCCTCGGCGGCGTCCTCGGCGCGGCTGCGCTGGCGGCGCATCGCGGTCTCGCGCTCCTGCTTGATCGACGTGTCGACCAGATCGCGAATGATGGAATCCACGTCCTTGCCGACGTAGCCCACCTCGGTGAACTTGGTGGCCTCCACCTTCACGAAGGGCGCGTCGGCCAGCTTCGCCAGGCGGCGCGCGATCTCGGTCTTGCCCACGCCCGTCGGGCCGATCATCAGGATGTTCTTCGGCGTGATCTCGCCGCGCAGCTTCTCGTCCACCTGCTGGCGCCGCCAGCGGTTGCGCAGTGCGATGGCGACGGCGCGCTTGGCGTCGCCCTGGCCGACGATGTGGCGATCGAGTTCGGAGACGATCTCCTGCGGCGTCATGCTGGATTTCATGGTGGCGCTCATTCCAGCGTCTCGATGGTGTGGTTCTGGTTGGTATAGATGCACAGTTCGCCGGCGATCTCCAGCGACTGCTTGACGATGTCGGCCGGCGCCAATTCGGTGTGCTTGAGCATGGCCCGCGCCGCCGCCTGTGCGTAGGCGCCGCCCGAGCCGATGGCGATGATCCCGTGCTCGGGTTCCAGCACGTCGCCGTTGCCGGTGATGATGAGCGAGGCTTCCTTGTCGGCCACGGCCAGCATGGCTTCGAGGCGGCGCAGCACACGGTCGGTGCGCCAGTCCTTGGTCAGCTCGATGGCGGCGCGCACCAGATGGCCCTGGTGCTTCTCGAGCTTGGCCTCGAAGCGCTCGAACAGGGTGAAAGCGTCGGCCGTGGCGCCCGCAAAACCGGCCAGCACCTGGTCACGGTAGAGCCTTCGGATCTTGCGCGCCGTGGCCTTGACGACGATGTTGCCCAGCGTGACCTGCCCATCGCCGCCCAGCGCGACCTGGTTGCCGCGGCGCACGCTGACGATGGTGGTGCCGTGAAATTGTTCCATCGGCCGCATCTGCGGGCGAGGGCCACAGATTCAAGCAACTAACCGACACCGCGTAGAAGCGGCGAGAGCGAAGCGACTGGGGCGCCCGTCAAAGGGTTTTTACCTTGACCTTCGCGTGCTCGTTGATGCCCATGGCACCAAAGAACAGCGCGACCAGCCGATGCGCCTCGACAAAGCTCACCGCGCGGTTTTCGCTGCGGCGCGCCAGCACCCAGTTCAGCAGGTCGCCGGCGGCGATGAAATCGACGCGGATCAGCCTGGCGCAGGACACGTTGACGATGGTGGAACTCTTGAGTTCGGCGTCCATCTTCTTGAGCGTGGGGCCGATGTCGCCGACGAGCTGGCCCGAGAGTTCGAGCGTCGCCATCTGCACCATGTTGGGGTCTTCGGTGAGCTGCGATTCGACGAAGGTGGTCGATGCCTCGCTCACCACCGACAAGGCGGGCGAACTGGTGTTCGCCTCCGAGCCGCTCACGCGCACCTGGCACTGCGCCGGCTCCCACGAGGGGGGCGACACCTCATAGGTCACGCAGTAGTCGATGGCGGTCTCGTCGAACTGGTCGGGGCGGTTGGTCATGCGCAGCGCGTCCAGGCGCAGCTGCCAATACGCCGGATCGGTATCACGCACGCCCGTGGGTGCCGCGTCGAGCAGCACGCTGAACAGTTGCTCGCCCGAGAGCCAGCGCATGTCGAGCTTTTGCGCGATCCAGCCGCGGAACAGCTCGCTCATCCGGGCAGCCGCCTCCGCGTCCAGGCTTTGCAGGTGTGACCAGTCGAACACCCACGGCAGCGGCATTTGCAGCGTCTGCGAGCGCAGCTTCGCGACGGCTTCGGCATCGAGGCGCTCGGGGCACACCCAGCCGACCTGGCCGTCGATGCGGGCGGTGCTGGGCCGTTCATCGCTGGCCGCCTCGGCCACGAGCTGCGGCATCGAGAACCACTGCGGTGCCGACCAGCCGAACTGCTGCGCGTAGTCGAGCGCCAGGCCCTCGAACTTCAGGTGCTGGCCGATCGCCCGGTACAGGTCGAACAGCACCAGCCAGGTCTCGGCGTGCTGGGCCCGCGGCCCGTTGGGCGAGGTGAGCGCCGCCAGCGACTGCTCGCACAGCTCGAAATCGGCGTTGGCGAAGGCGATCACCGCCTCGTCGAGATCCGGGTCGTGCGCCACCTCGTTGACCTCGACGGCCAGCCCGTTGCCGAAGTCGGAGGTCGCGGCGTTGATGGCCTGGGGCGACAGGGGCGACATGCCGGGGCCCATGACGACCGGCGCCGGATTGGGCAGCGGCGGCGAGACGGCCTCGGACTCACGCAGCAGCATCGGCTCCGTCGCGATGTGCGGCCCGGCCAGCGCGCCGGGCGCGGTGCGGTGCACAGCGAGGTTGTCCATCGGCGCGGGTTGTGTCGGCGCGTTGTAGAACTCGGGCGCGCGGCGCTGCGAGCCGGGATAGTTGTCGCCAACCATCTGCTGCTCGATTTCGTCGATCTTGGCCTTGACACCGCTGTCGGGCCTGGCGCCCATGTCCTGCATGCGCGCTTCGGAGTCGTCCAGGCGTGAGGAGCCACCCAGGGCGGCGAGCTGTTCGCTGGTGAGGCCTTCGCGGCGCACCTTGCGCAGCATGTCGAACTCGCGCTTGCGCACGAAATCGTTGCGGCGCTTGCGCTCGATCATGGCCTTGAGTTCGGACTTGGCGAACTCGGTTTCGCGCGCGCCTGTCGTGCTGGGACCCAAATCGCTCCATTCGGTGGCCGGATTGGCCACGAACTTGACGACTTTGCGAAAGAAACTTGTCGTGTCTTTGGGGTCCGACATGTCGAGGAGGACTGTGTCTGCCAGCGGGGCCGCGAAGGCGACACTCGCGGGCGAGGTCAGTCGCCGAACATCTTCTGCTTCATCTCGCGCCGCTGCTGTGCTTCGAGGGACAGTGTAGCGGTGGGGCGTGCAATCAAGCGCCCGAGGCCGATGGGTTCGCCGGTTTCATCACAGAAACCATAGTCGCCGGCGTCGATACGCGCGAGCGACTGCGAGATCTTCTTGAGCAGCTTGCGCTCGCGGTCGCGGGTGCGCAGTTCGAGCGCATGCTCTTCCTCGATGGTGGCCCGGTCGGCCGGGTCCGGCACGATCGAGGTGTCCTCGCGCAGGTGCTCGGTGGTTTCGCCGGCGTTGGACAGCAGGTCGTCCTTGAGCGCCTGCAGGCGCCCGCGAAAGAAGTCGAGCTGCTTGTCGTTCATGTACTCGCTCTCGGGCATGGCCATCAGCTCGGCCTCGCTGAGGTCGCGGCCGGCCTTGGCCTTCCAGGCGTTGGCCAGCTTCGGGTCGGCCTTGTGCGCGTGCTTCGGTGTATCTACTGCCAAGTTGTTCATCTGTCGGGTGGGAGGCCGGGGCGGTGCGAACCGGTCGGCGAATCTGGAGGTGGCCGGCGGCAGAGGCGCCGCGGGCGGGGCGGGAGGCGGATTGCGGGCGCTGCGCGAGGCGCGCGATTTGACCACAGGGGCGACCGCCGCGACAGCGACGGTTTCCTCGATGTGTTCTGCCGCGGCGGGCATCGGCGTGTCGGCCACGGCCAGCGCCGTGGCTTGTGCCACGGCCTTGGGTGCGACTGGCGGCGCGGTGCGGTGCCCGGGCTTGGCCGGGGCGGGCGCCGGTTTCGCCGCGGCCTTTGTCGACGCCTTGGCGACGGGTTTGGCCGTGGGCTTGACGGGCGCCTTCGCTGCGCCCTTCACGGCCGGCTTCGCTGGTGCTGCCGACTTTGCCGCGGGCTTCTTCGTGGGGGCCGTCTTGGCCGGAATTTTGCTCACGTCGCTCTCCTGCAACGGCGGGTTAGACCCGCTCGATCCCCGGCAACTAATTGGACTGCCGGGGCGGATTTGGGCGCGGCGGATTGTAGCCACGTTGCCCTCTGTGATGCCGGGCGCATTTCGCGCTTGGGCGTCACCGCTGGAAAAGCGTTTCTGGCGCGCTCGAAAGCGTCATGCAAGACACTGTTCGAGGCCCTGCTCGAACACGTCGCGGGGCAGGTCGAGCCCGATGAAAACCATCTTGCTTCCCTTCTTTTCGCCCGGCATCCACTTCGGCCCGAGGTCGCTGCCCATGAGCTGGTGCACGCCCTGGAAGATCACCTTGCGGTCGGTGCCTTTCATGTGCAGCACGCCTTTGTAGCGCAGCAGCTTGGGGCCGTAGACCTGCACCACCGAGCCGAGAAAGTCCTCGAGCTTGGCGGCATTGAACGGCCGGTCGGAGCGGAATACGAAGGACTTCACGTCGTCGTCGTGACGGTGGTGGTGCGGATGGTCGCAGTGCTCGCCGTGCTCATGGTCATGATCGTGGTCGTGATGCGCATGGTCGTGCGCATCGGCTTTCAGGAACTCGGGGTCGATTTCCAGCTTGGCGTTGAGGTTGAAGCCCTTCAGGTCGAACACCTCGGAAATCGCCACGTCGCCGAAGTTCACCCGGCGCTGCGGCGCTCGCGGGTTCATGTGCTTGACGCGGTGGGCAAGGGCGTCGACGGACGCTTCGTCCACCAGATCGGCCTTGCTGATGAAGATCTGGTCGGCGAACCCCACCTGACGCCGCGCTTCCTGGCGCGCGTCGAGCTGCTGGTCACCGTGCTTGGCGTCCACGAGCGTCAGGATGGAGTCGAGCAGATAGCTCTCGGCGATCTCGTCGTCCATGAAGAAGGTCTGCGCCACCGGGCCGGGGTCGGCGACGCCGGTGGTCTCGATCACCACGCGGTCGAAGTCGAGTTCGCCCTTTCGGCGCTTGGCCGCCAGGTCCGACAGCGTGGTGCGCAGGTCCTCGCGGATGGTGCAGCACACACAGCCGTTGTTGAGCTGGATGATCTGCTCGGTCGAGTCCTGCACCAGGATCTCGTTGTCGATGTTCTCGTCGCCGAACTCGTTCTCGATCACGGCGATCTTCTGGCCGTGCGCCTCGGTGAGCACGCGCTTGAGCAGGGTGGTCTTGCCGGCGCCGAGGAAGCCGGTGAGGATGGTTGCGGGGATGAGACCTTGTGCCATGACGAATCCGTGGGTTGAGGGCCGCCGCGCCGGGCGGCCGGAGCGTGTGCGCGCATGAGATCAGGCCGACATGTGGGGCCGGCGCGCAACATTGCAAGCTAGCACATCTGTCAAGCCGCGGCGCGGGCGCGGCTTGTCGGCGCCGAGCGCTGCCGCGGGGCGACCCGGGCATTCGGGTAAGCTGCCCCTTCCTGCGTTCTCTCGCCTTGGCGAACCGTGTCAGAACCTCATATAAGTGGCCGACCCCGGCCGGGCGAGCGGCCCGCACCGCCCGCCGACAAGCGCAATCTGTTCCAGCGCCTCGTCGAACTCGTCTCGCCCAGCCCCGATTCCAAGGACGACCTGATCGAGTCGCTCGCCGAGGCCGAGCGGCGCGAGCTGATCGAACCCGAGTCGCGCATGATGCTCGAGGGCGTGATCCGGATGGCCGACCTCACGGCCGGCGACGCGATGGTGGCCGCGCCCCGCATGGACCTGCTGGACATCGACGCGCCGTACGACGGGCTCCTGCGCGTCGTGATCTCCACGGCGCATTCGCGTTTTCCGGTGTACGACGGCAAGCGCGACAACATCATCGGCATCCTGATGGCGAAGGACCTGCTCAAGCTGCAGCGCTCGCCGGGGCTGAACCTGCGCACCCTGCTGCGCCCCGCCGTCTTCGTGCCCGAATCGAAGGGCCTGAACGAACTGCTGCGCGACTTCCGCTCCAACCGCAACCACCTCGCCATCGTGATCGATGAGTTCGGCAACACCGCCGGGCTCATCACCATCGAGGACGTGCTCGAGGAAATCGTCGGCGAGATCGAGGACGAGTTCGACGAGAAGGACCGCGACACCAGCATCTACACGCTCGCCGACGGCAGCCACCGCGTGGCCGGCGATGCCGAGATCGCCGCCGTCAACGAGGCTTTCCGGGCGCAGTTCCCGGCCGACGAGTTCGACACCATCGGCGGCTTCATCGCCCACGAGATGGGCCGCGTGCCGCGCCGCGGCGAATCGGTGGTCGCCGGTGGGCTGCTGTTCAACGTGATGCTGGCCCGCGGTGGCGCCGTCAAGTGGTTCAAGGTGACGCCCGCGCCCGAGCCCGACGGCGAGGACGAAACCGGCTGATGGCCGCGCCGCCGCGCGGTGCGCCGCCCAGGCGCCGCCCGCTCGCGCTCGATGCGGTGCTGCTGGCGGCCGCAGGCGCGCTGCAGACGCTGGTCTTCGTGCGCACCGAATGGTGGCTGTTCCATTTGCTGGCCGTCGCCTTGCTGGCCGCTGGCGTCTCGACGGCCTCACCGCGGCGTGCCGCGCTCTTTGGCTGGGTGTTCGGGACGGCCTGGCTCGCGGCCGGCACGTGGTGGCTCTTCGTCAGCCTGCACCGCTACGGCGGGTTGCCGGCGTGGATGGCGGGGTTGGCCGTCGGCGCGCTGAGCGCGCTTCTTTCGCTGTACCTCGCGGCGGCAATGGCCGGATTCGCCCGCTGGCGCAGCGGCGTGCCCTGGCGCGATGCCGGCCTGTTCGCGGCGCTGTGGCTGCTGGCCGAACTGGCCCGTGGCGTCATCTTCACCGGCTTCCCGTGGGTGGCTTCGGGCTATGCGCAGGTCGACGCGCCGCTCGCGCGACTCGCGCCGTGGATCGGCGTGTACGGCATCGGTTTCGTCGCAGCGGTGCTGGCGGGCTGGGTGGCGTTTGCCTGGACGGCCGGGCCGCGGCGCTTCGCCGTGGCGGCGGTGGGTACGGCGCTCATGCTGTCGGCGCTGGCGTTCGCGCCTGCAGCGGTCTTCACGCAATCCACCGGCACGCTGAGCGTCACCCTGTTGCAGGGCAACATCCCGCAGGAAGAGAAGTTCGCCTCCGAGCACCAGGCGGCGGCGCTCGAGTGGCATGTGCAGCAGTTGCTGCAGGCGCGCACCCGCCTCGTCGTCGCGCCGGAAACCGCGCTGCCGTTCTTTCCCCAGCAGTTGCCGCCGGGTTTCTGGGAGACGTTGAAACAGCGCTTCGCCGAAGGCGATTCGTACGTGCTGTTCGGCATGCCGCTCGGCGATGAAACTGCCGGGTACACCAACTCCGTCGTCGGCATCGCGCCGGGCGGCGCCGAGTACCGCTACGACAAGTACCACCTCGTGCCCTTCGGCGAGTTCATCCCCACGGGATTTCGCTGGTTCACGCAACTGATGAACATCCCGCTCGGCGACTTCGACCGCGGCGCGCTGGGTGCGCCGGCATTCGCGGTCGATGGCCAGCGGGTGGCGCCGAACATCTGCTACGAAGACCTGTTCGGCGAGGAGATCGCGGCCGGCTTCACCGAGGCGGCACGCGCGCCGACCATCCTCGTGAACCTGAGCAACATCGGCTGGTTCGGCGACACCATCGCCGTGGCGCAGCACCTGAACATCTCGCGCATGCGAACGCTCGAGTTCGAGCGGCCGATGCTGCGCGCCACCAACACCGGTGCCACGGCGGTCATCGACCACCGCGGCGCGGTGAACGCCAGCCTCAAGCCCTATACGCGCGGCGTGCTGGAAGCGAGCGTGCAGGGCCGCGACGGGCTCACGCCGTTCGCGCGCTGGGCGTCGGCCTTCGGGCTGTGGCCGTTGTGGCTGCTCGGTGCGGGTCTGCCGCCGCTCTTGCGCGCACTGCCCCGGCGCAACACCGAACCCTAGAATCGTTGGCTTCGCCCCGCCGGCCGCAGCGCCTGGGGCTTTCCGCACCTCATCACGCCATGCTGACCTTCCAGCAAATCATCCTGCGCCTGCAAGCCTATTGGGACGAGCAGGGCTGCGCGCTGCTGCAGCCCTACGACATGGAAGTCGGCGCCGGCACCAGCCACACGGCGACCTTCCTGCGCGCCATCGGCCCCGAGCCGTGGAAGGCGGCCTATGTGCAGCCGAGCCGCCGTCCCAAGGACGGCCGCTACGGCGAGAACCCGAACCGCCTGCAGCACTATTACCAGTACCAGGTGGTGCTCAAGCCGGCGCCGGCGAACATCCTCGAGCTGTACCTCGGCTCGCTCGAAGCGCTCGGCTTCGACCTTCAGAGCAACGACATCCGCTTCGTCGAAGACGACTGGGAGAACCCCACGCTCGGCGCCTGGGGCCTGGGCTGGGAGGTGTGGCTCAACGGCATGGAGGTGACGCAGTTCACCTACTTCCAGCAGGTGGGCGGCATCGAGTGCAAGCCCATCACCGGCGAGATCACCTACGGCCTGGAGCGCCTGGCGATGTACCTGCAGGGCGTGGACAGCGTCTACGACCTGAAGTGGACCGAGACGCTGAGCTACGGCGACGTCTACCACCAGAACGAGGTCGAGCAGAGCACCTACAACTTCGAGCACAGCGACGTCGAGTTCCTGCTCGGCGCGTTCGCGAGCCACGAGAAGCAGGCCCAGCACTTGATCGCGCAGCAGCTCGCGCTGCCGGCCTACGAGCAGGTGCTGAAAGCCGCGCACAGCTTCAACCTGCTGGATGCGCGCGGCGCCATCAGCGTGACCGAGCGCGCGGCCTACATCGGGCGCATCCGCAACCTCGCGCGCAGCGTGGCGCAGAGCTATCTCGACAGCCGCCTGCGGCTCGGCTTCCCGATGGCGCCGAAGGCCTGGGCCGACGAAACCATGGCGCACCTCGCCGCCAAGGCAAAGAAGGCGGCCTGAACATGAAGAATCTTCTGGTCGAACTCTTCGTCGAAGAACTGCCACCCAAGGCGCTGAAGAAACTGGGCGAAGCCTTTGCCCACGGCCTGTTCGAGGGCTTGAAGGCGCAAGGCCTGGCCAGCGAGCACTCGGCGGTGACGCCCTTCGCCTCGCCGCGACGCCTGGCCGCGCACGTCAGCGCGGTGCGGGCGCAGGCCGAGGACAAGGCGGTGTCGCACAAGCTGATGCCGGTCAGCGTGGCGCTCACGGCCGACGGCCAGGCCACGCCGGCCCTGCTCAAGAAGCTGTCGAGCCTGGGCACCGACGCTTCGGTGCTGCCGCAACTGCGCCGCCAGATGGACGGCAAGGCCGAGGCGCTGTTCCTCGACAGCCTGGCCCGCGGTGCGATGCTGGCCGACGGACTGCAGAAGGCGCTGGACGAGGCCATCGCCAAGCTGCCGATCCCGAAGGTGATGCAGTACCAATTGGCGGACGGCTGGACCAGCGTGAACTTCGTGCGCCCGGCGCACGGGCTGGTGGCGTTGCACGGCGCCGACGTGGTGAACGTGAGTGCGCTCGGCCTGCAGTCTGGACGCGAAACCCACGGCCACCGCTTCGAGGCGCAGATGGACCCGGTGGTGCTGCAGGACCCCGACCACTACGCGCGACAGTTGCAGGAGCAGGGCGCGGTGATCGCGAGCTTCGCCGCGCGCCATGCCGAGATCGTGCGGCAACTGCATGCCGCGGCGGCCAAGGAAGGGCTCGTGCCGATTGACGATGCGGCGCTGCTCGACGAAGTGACCGCGCTGGTCGAGCGCCCCAACGTGCTGCTGTGCCGCTTCGAGCCGGAGTTCCTCGACGTACCGCCCGAGTGCCTCATCCTCACGATGAAGGCCAACCAAAAGTACTTTCCGCTGCTCGACGCGGGCGGCAAGTTGACGAACAAGTTCCTCATCGTCAGCAACGTCAGCCCGGCCGATGCGAGCCGGGTGATCGAAGGCAACGAGCGCGTGGTGCGCCCGCGCCTGGCCGACGCCAAGTTCTTCTTCGACCAGGACCGCAAGAAGACGCTCGAATCGCGCGTGGCGGGGCTGGACAAGGTGGTCTACCACGGCAAGCTGGGCACGCAGGGCGAGCGGGTGCTGCGGGTTCGCGCCATCGCGCGTGCGATCGGCGAGCAGTTGGGCGGTGCAGCGCTGGCCGTAAACGCCGACCAGGCCGCAATGCTCGCCAAGGCCGACCTGCTGACCGACATGGTGGGCGAGTTCCCCGAGTTGCAGGGCACGATGGGTGCCTACTACGCGAAGCACGACGGGCTGTCCGACGACATCGCGCACGCCATCGAGGACCACTACAAGCCGCGCTTCGCCGGTGACATGCTGCCGCGCAACCCGGCTGGCGTCGCCGTGGCGCTTGCGGACAAGCTGGAAACGCTGGCCGGCCTGTTCGGCATCGGCCAGATTCCCACCGGCGACAAGGATCCGTTCGCGCTGCGCCGCCATGCGCTGGGCGCGATCCGCATGCTGATCGAGCGCGAGTTGCCGCTGGACGCGGTGCAGCTCGTCGCCGAGGCGTTTCGCGCCTTTCCCGCCGAGCACGGACAGGCGCAGGCGGAACTTGGTTTCTTCCTGCACGAGCGGCTGGTCGGCTATCTGCGCGACAGCGGCTACAACGCGCAGGAAGTGGAGGCCGTGGTCGAGGCGCGGCCCGCGCATTGGGCCGAGCTGCCCAAGCGCTTGGCAGCGGTGCGCAGCTTCACGGTACTGCCCGAAGCGGCCTCGCTGGCCGCCGCCAACAAGCGCGTGAGCAACATCCTGCGCAAGTCCGAGAGCGGCACGTCCGCGGCGGTCGACCCGGCGCTGCTGCGCGAGCCCGCCGAGCAGGCCCTCGCCGAAGCACTGAACGCCGTGCAACCGCAGGCCGACGCCGCTTTCGAGCGCGGCGACTACGCCGAGTCGCTGTCCGCGCTGGCTGCGCTCAAGGCCCCGGTCGATGCGTTCTTCGACGCAGTCATGGTCAACGCCGAAGACCCGGCCCTGCGCAACAACCGCCTAGTGCTGCTCGCACAATTGCATGCGGCGATGAACCGCGTGGCCGACCTGTCCAAGCTGGCGGCGTGATCCCCTCATCGGCCGGCGAGCACGCATGAAACTCATCATCCTCGACCGCGACGGCACCATCAACGAAGACCGCGACGACTACGTCAAGTCGGCCGACGAATGGGTGCCGATTCCCGGTGCGCTCGAAGCCATCGCGCGGCTCAACCATGCGGGCTGGCACGTGGTGGTGGCGACCAACCAGTCGGGGCTGGGGCGCGGGCTGTTCGACATGGCGGCGCTGAACGCGATGCACGTCAAGCTGAACCAGCTGCTCGCCAAGCAGGGCGGGCGCATCGATGCGGTGTTCTTCTGTCCGCACCCGCCTGACGCCGCCTGCGATTGCCGCAAGCCGCTGCCCGGGTTGATGCAGCAGATCGGTGCACGCTACGGCATCGACCTCGCCAAGGTGCCGGTGGTGGGCGATTCGCTGCGCGACCTGCAGGCGGGCGCCGCGCTCGGCTGCCCCACGCATCTCGTGCGGTCCGGCAAGTGCGCCGCGCTCGATGACACGCAGATCGCCGCCATCGCGGCGCAGGTGCCGGGCACGACCGTGCATGCCGACCTGGCCGCCTTCGCCGAATCGATGATCGTGGACGACGCGCCGATGCGCCTCGCGGCCAAGCCGGCCGGCCCCGTCTGATGCAAACCTTCGTCTGGGCGATTCGCTCGCTGGTCTTCGTCCTCTTTCTCGCGCTCACCGTCATTCCGTATGCGCTGGCGGTGCTGGTGGCGTCGATCTTCATTCGTGGCAGCCGGCTGTACTGGTTCACCATCGGCTGGCTGCGGCTGTCGATCTGGGGCGCGCGCGTGATCTGCGGCGTGCGCCACCGCATGCTCGGCGAGGAAAACCTGCGCTACGCCGACCGCTCCGGCCCCGTGATCGTGCTGCCCAAGCATCAGTCGACCTGGGAGACCTTCGCGTTCACGACCCTGATGCCGCGTCCGCTGTGCTACGTGTTCAAGCGCGAACTGCTCTACATCCCGTTCTTCGGCTGGGCGATGGCGCGGCTCGACATGATTCACATCGATCGCACTCGCCGCACCGAGGCCTGGAACCGCGTGGCCGAGCAGGGCCGCGAGCACATGGCCCATGGCAACTGGGTGATCATGTTTCCCGAAGGCACACGCACGGCGCGCGGCAGTCAAGGCATCTACAAGGGCGGCGGCACGCGACTGGCGGTCACCACCGGTGCCGCCGTGCTGCCGATCGCCGTGACCTCCGCGCGCTGCTGGCCGCGCAAGTCGTTCCTGCTGCGCCCCGGCACGATCGACGTGTCGGTCGGGCCGATGATCGCCAGCGAAGGCCGCACGGCCGACGAGCTGATGCGTGAGGTCGAGACGTGGATCGAGGCCGAGATGCGCCGGCTCGACCCCGAGGCCTACCCCGCCGCGGCTTCGGCGACCGGCCCCTAAACTTCGCGCCCATGTCGCGTCGCCCCGCCTCTCCTGATCCTGCGCAACTCGCACTGTTCGGCGAGGCGGTCCCGGCGGCGCAGGCGATGCTGCCGAGCCCGCCGCCGGCCTCTCGACACGGGACGAGCGCGCCGACGCCGGCACCAAATTCCTTCGCACCGCAGCCCGCGGCGCAAAGCCCCGGCCCGACCCTGTTCAGGCATCCGCAGGCCGATCGCGAGATCAGCTTGCAGGGCCATCGCGTGGCCTATGCGCTGCGGCGCGTGCGCCGGCGCAGCATCGGCTTCATCGTCGGCACCGAAGGCCTGTCGGTGAACGCGCCGAAATGGGTGAATCTCGCCGACATCGAGGCCGCGCTGCACGAGAAGGCGACGTGGATCCTGCGCAAGCTGGCCGAGCAGCAGCAGCGGGTGCAGCGCCTGCAGGCGGCCCGTGTCGACTGGCGCGACGGTGTGTCGATTCCCTTTCTCGGCGAACCGGTGATCGTGGTGCTCGATCCGCGCGTCACCGGCGCGGTGCTCAACAGCGACGCCGTCGCGCTGCCCGGCGTGCCGCGGCTCACGCTGCACCTGGGCTTGCCGCAGAGTGCACAGCCCGAGCAGATCCGCGACGCGGTGCAAAGCTGGCTGCAGCGCCAGGCGCGCCGGGTGTTCGAGGAACGCTGTGCCCACTTCGCGCCCCGGCTCGGCGTGCGCCCCAAGCGCCTCGCGCTGTCATCGGCCCAGACGCGCTGGGGCAGCGCCAGCGCCGACGGCTCCATTCGCCTGAGCTGGCGGCTGGTGCACTTCGCGATGTCCGCCATCGACTACGTGGTCGCGCACGAACTCGCGCACCTGCGTGAGATGAACCACAGCCCGCGCTTCTGGGACGTGGTGCGTTCGGTGATGCCCGACTACGAGCGTGCCCGCGGCGCGCTCAAGGACGACGTGCTGCCGGTCTTCGAGTAAGGCGCCGGCGGCGGTCTGCCGCGCTGTCGACCCGTTCGCATCGCGCAGGGCAGCCATGGGTGCCCGCGCGGACACGTTCACGCCGCCGATCGAGGCGCTGCCTTGGCCGAGCAGCCTGCCATGCGCCGTGTTCCCCACGGCTCGGCCCCGGGCCACCGCAGACACAAGACACAACTCCGCCATTGCGCCGGTGGCTTGTCATCGGGTTTTTGATGAATGGGAGTGCGAATCATTATCAGTTATATTCGCTTTCGGCTTCGATCGACCGCAACCGCTGTGCACCGCTCATCCCCCCTGCGCCACGCGCCCACCTTCGATGTTCGACGCACCGCATGGCGCGCTGCCCTGGGCCTGCCGCTGATGTGGGCTGCCGCGGTATCGGCGCAGGACGCGACCACCACGCTGTCCCCGGTGGTCGTGACGGCCACGCGCACCGAGAAGACGGTCGAGGACACGCCGGTGCGCACCGAGCTGGTCACGCGCGAGGAGATTGAACGTACCCATGCGCGCACGCTGAAACAGGCGCTCGAGAACGTGCCCGGCCTGCAGCTGCGCGAGGTGCGCGGCAAGTCGGGCTACGAGGTCTCGCTGCAGGGCCTGACCAGCGACCAGGTGCTGGTGCTGATCGACGGCCTGCCGATCACGGCCAGCACGGGATCGACCGTGGACCTGAGCCAGTACCTGATCGGCGACATCGACCACATCGAGGTGGTGAAGGGCGCCACATCGGCGCAGTACGGCAGTTCGGCGATGGGCGGGGTAGTCAACGTCATCACGCGCCGCATCGAGCCGGGGTTCTCGGGCGCGGCGGCGATCGACGCCGGCGGCCGCGGCGACCAGAACGCCTCGGGCGGCTCGGCCCACCCGGCCAGCCGCCACGCGCGCGTTCGTCTCGAAGGCGGCGGCGAAAAGCTGCGCCTGCGCCTGACCGGCGACGTGCTCAAGGACGACGGCTTCGGCGTCGACCTCGACGCCTGGCCGCGCCAGGGCGACGCGGTGCAGCGCCGCCAGCTCGCCGCGCGCATGGCGTGGCTGCCGTCCAAGGCGGGCGAGTTCTGGCTCGACGCCAGCCGCTACACCGAGGACGACGAGCAGCGCTATCTCTACTACGTGCCGCCGAGCAACGTGCCGCAGCGCAAGTTCGAGGACATCACCCGCGACCGCCTGGGCGCCGGCGGGCAATGGACCTTCGACAACGGCCTGCGCGCGCAGCTCAAGGGCGTGGACGAGCGCTACGACAGCCGCTCGCAGGCCTTCTCCAACAGCGCCCAGGTCGGCGACCGCAACGCCGATCAGCGCACCCGCCACGTCACGGCGCAGATCGACCTGCCGGCCTGGCGGCGGCAGCTGCGGCAGTTCGGCGCCGATCTGCACGAGGAGCGGCTGACGCAGACCGTCGATGGCGTGGCCGAGCTCGAAGGCAACGGATCGGCCAAGCGCAGCAGCCGCGAGCTGTTCGTGCAGAACGACATCCTGTTCAACGACACCTGGGAGCTGCTGCTGGGCCTGCGCTGGCAGGACGACTCCGACTTCGGCGGCCACGTCGCGCCCAAGGCCGCGCTGAAGGCACACCTGCTGCGCGGCGAGCGCTGGAGCGGCGTGCTGCGCGCCGCCTACGGCCAGGGCTACCGGGTGCCGAACCTGAAGGAGCGGCACTTCATGTTCGACCACAGCGCGCTCGGCTACATGGTGGTCGGCAATCCGCGGCTCGAGCCGGAGTCGTCAGACAGCTTCCAGCTCGGCGGCACGCTCAGCCTGCGCAATCGACTCACGCTCGAGGTCAACGCCTTCTACAACGACGTGGAAGACCTGATCCAGACCGACATGAACAACGTCACCACGGTCAACGGCGTGGCGGTCTACACCTATCGCAACGTGGCGCGCGCGCGCGCCAGCGGCATCGAGACGGGGCTGACCTGGCAGGCGACGAAGACGCTGTCGCTGAATGCCGCCTACACCTACACGCGCACCCGCGATCTCGAGCTCGGCGGCGAGCTCACCCGCCGCCGGCGCGACATGGCGCGCGCAGGCCTCGACTGGAAGCCGCACGAGGACACCACGCTGTCGCTGCGCGGGCGCTACCAGAGCAGCGAACTGGTGGCCAGCGGGAGCGGCGCCCGCTCGCCGTCCTGGGCCACCGTGGATGTGGCGCTCAACCAATCGTTCGGGAATGGCCTCACCGCTTTTGCCGGCATCGACAACCTGACGGGGGGGCAGCGCGACTTCGCCGACCCGAACGACTTCGGGCCGCTGTCCGGCCGCTTCGTCTACGTCGGCGTGAGCTATCGCTTCGGCGATGCGCGCTGACCGCTTTCACCCACCACCCTTTTCGACACCGGAGACCTGACCATGACGCCGACCCGATCGATCCCCGCCCTGGGCGTGGCCGCCTTGACTCTGCTTCTGGCCGCTTGCGGCGGTGGCGGCGGTGACGACACGACGCCGCCGCCCGGCGACGACAACCAGTTCACCCAGTCCGGCGAGTGGCAGTTCGCCCTGCCGGCGGCGGGCTCGGACATCTGCTATGACTTCGACGCCCAGGCCGCGGTGGCGGGCTGCACCGGCAATACCTGGGACATCAAGGTCAAGAGCGGCGGGCGCGACGCCAGCCTGTGGTCCAACAGCGGCACCAGCAGCCCCGACGACACAGGCAAGGGCGGCGCCTTCGGCGGCCCGCTCGACCACACCTGGGACGAGCTGCTGGCCTGGCAGAACGGCACGACCGACCCCGCGAGCGGCGAGACGATTCCCGCCAACGTGTTCCTCGCGGACTCGGTGGCGAGCGTCTTCACCGGCAGCAACGGCATCCAGTCGTCCGCCTTCGAGTACGGTGTGACGGGTACGGCCGGCGACCACAGCCTCTACCCCAACTTCCGCGTCTTCCTCGTCACCACCGACAGCGCCGCGGCCGACCCCGTGGGTACGCCCGCGAGCCCGGTGTACGCCCTGCAGGTCACCGGCTACTACGGCGGCGCCGGCGGCACCGCCTCGGGCCACCCCAGCTTCCGCTGGATCGACCGTGCTGCACCCGGCACGGTGCGCGACGCCACGGTCGACGCGAGCGCCGGCTGGGTCTACTACGACCTCGCCACCGGCGC
The DNA here is from genome assembly GCA_036676235.1 of Rhizobacter sp. Taxonomy (GTDB): domain Bacteria; phylum Pseudomonadota; class Gammaproteobacteria; order Burkholderiales; family Burkholderiaceae_C; genus JAKFDI01. The sequence continues at coordinate 47,135 of JAKFDI010000112.1, forward strand.
CGTGAGCACCGAGGCGGGCACCTGGCACATCGCCTTCAACCGCTACAACATCAAGCTCAACGGTGGCGAATCCGGCGGCGCCAAGGTGGCCGGCTTCGTCGGCAAGACGCCGGCCGGCTTCTACGCGGCCGACGGCAGCACGCCTGTGGCGGCCAGGTTCACGACCACGACCAACGCCGCCGACACGCTGGCCGAGTTGAGTGCCGCCGACATCGCCGTGCCGGCGAACGCCAACGCCTGGAAGAAGGACACGACCAGCTCGCCGCTGTCGCCCACCTACATGGGTACCTATCCGCAGCCGCTGAACTACGGCTGGTACACCTACTACCCGACCAATGCCGTGGCGCCCGCCGGCCTGTCGCAGCACATGCTCTCGGCCAATGCCGAGCGGGCCGCGCTGGTGCGCACCGGCGAGGGCACGGGCTATGCGCGCCTGCGCCTGACGAAGATCGAGTACGCCCCGGCCACCCCGGCCTTCAACGGCCAGCAGACCTGGACCCTCCAGTACGACCTGCAGCCGTCGAACTGAGTCGCCACATCCCCAAGACCATCGCCAGCCAGGACGCAAGCCATGACCGATCCCGTCTTCTCCGCCCTGCGCGCGCGCCACGACGCGCTCGTGGCCGAACAACCCAAGCTGCGCATGCGCGAGCGGGCCGACCGCCTGGGCGCGAGCGAGGCCGAACTGGTGGCCGCCGGCTGCGGCGTTGAATCGGTCGAGCTCGGTGGCGCCACGGCCCAGGCCCTGATCGGCGAGCTGGGAGTGCTGGGCGAGGTGATGGCGCTGTCGCGCAACGACTGGTGCGTGCACGAGCGCCACGGCGCCTACCGGGGCATCCAGGCCGATGGGCACGTCGGCCTCGTGCTCGGGCCCGACATCGACCTGCGCCTGTTCTTCGGCTGCTGGCGCTTCTTCTACGCCGTGACGGAGAACGGCCGGCAAAGCCTGCAGTTCTTCGACCAGACCGGCGAGGCCGTGCACAAGGTGTATCGCACCGAGGCCACCGATGGCGCGGCCTGGGACGCCTTCGTGGCGCGCCATGCCCGGCCCGAGAAGACGCTGCCGCGCGTGGAGCCCGCACCGCCGGCGGACGGGGCGAACGAGGCCGCCGACCCGGCCGCCCTGCGCGCGCACTGGCTGGGCATGCAGGACACGCACGAGTTCTTCCCCATGCTGCGCAAGTTCAAGGTCACGCGCCTGGGCGCGCTGCGTGCGGGCGGGGCCGACCTCGCCCAGCCGGTGCCGAACGAGGTGATCGAGCAGGTGCTGCAGTCGGCCGCGGCCAGCGGGCTGTCCATCATGTGCTTCGTCGGCAACCGCGGCATCGTGCAGATCCACACCGGCCCGGTGCACAAGCTGGTGCGCACCGGCCGCTGGTTCAACGTGCTCGATGCAACGTTCAACCTGCACCTGGACACCGAGGCCGTCACCTCCTGCTGGGTCGTCAACAAGCCCACCAGCGACGGCTGGGTCACCTCGCTCGAGGTTTACGCCGGCGACGAGCTGATCGTGCAGTTCTTCGGCGAGCGCAAGCCGGGCAAGCCGGAGCTTGCGGCCTGGCGCCGGTTGATGCTGGACTTGTGCGCCCAGCCGCTGGCGGCATGACGGCGGACGGTGTGACGAGGCCACGCAGCGCCGGCCGGCGCGCGGCGCTCGCGTTGCTGTGCGCGACGGCGCTGCTGCCCGGCTTGGCGCGGGCGCAAGCCACTGCCACGCGCGTCGTCAGCCTCGGCGGCACGGTGACCGAGATCGTCTATGCGCTGGGCGCCGGCGAACGGCTCGTCGGCGTGGACGATTCCAGCATCTACCCCGAGGCGGCGACGCGGCTGCCCAAGGTCGGCTACTACCGCGGCTTCTCGATCGAGGGCGTGGCGAGCCTGCGGCCCGACCTGGTGCTGGCCTCCGACCAGGCCGGCCCGCCGCGGGCCCTGGCGCAATTGCGCCGGCTGGGCCAGCAGGTGGTGGTGCTGCCTTCGGCGCCGACGGTCGATGCCCTGGAGCAGCGCATCGAGGGCGTGGCCGCCGCGCTCGACCGGGGCGCGCAGGCGCAGGCGCTGATCGCGCAGATCCGCAGCCAGATCGCACACATGGCGCAGAGCGCCGGCGGGCAGCGCGTGCTGCTGGTCAGCAGCCGCACCGGCAAGCTCGAAGGCGCGGGCCGTGAGACGGCGGCCGACGCGATGATCCGGCTCGCGGGCGCCATCAACGTGCTCGGCGGCGAGCGCGGCTACAAGCCCATCTCGGCCGAGGCCGCCGCTGCGCTCAAGCCCGACGTGATCGTGACGACCACGATGTCGGTTGCCGCCAGCGGCGGCTTCGAGGCCTTCGTCGCCCAGCCCGGCATCGTGGTGACGCCCGCGGCCAAGTCGCGCCGGGTGGTGGTGATGGACGACCTGCTGCTGGTCGGCTTCGGCCCGCGCCTGCCCGACGCGCTGCGGCAACTGCGTGCCGGCTTGAAATGACCCACCCCCTACGCGCTTCGCGCGCCCCCTCAAGGGGGCAGCACCAGCGGACCGGCAGAGCCGGATCCGCGGTGCTTGCTTGATCTGCGCATCCGGCGTTTGCGGGGAGCCACCACATGTCTGTCGTGCCGTTGAGTTCGGCTGCGCTTGCCTTGCCGTCCCGGCGCCTCACGCACGGGCGCGTACTGGTGGGGCTAGTGTCGGCGCTGCTGGTGCTGGCGCTGGCCTCGGCGTCCAGTGGCGCGGTCTCGATTCCGATGGCGCGCATACCCGCGCTGCTGTTCACGACGCCGCTGGACGGCGAGGCCGCGCTGTGGCGCAACGTGCTGCTCGAAGTGCGTCTGCCGCGCCTCGTGTTCGCCATCGTGACCGGGGCCGGCCTGGCGGTGTCGGGCGCGGCGATGCAGGCGCTGTTCCGCAATCCGCTGGCCGAGCCGGGGCTGATCGGCATCTCGCTCGGCGGCGCGGTGGGCGCGGTCGCGGCCATCGTGCTGAACGCCGAGGGGCTGTGGGCCATCGCGCCGGCCGCCTTCGTCGGCAGCCTGGTGGCGACGATGCTCGCGTACCGCCTGGGCCGCCACCAGCCCGGCGTGGCCGGCGTGCTGCTGGCCGGCATCGCGATCAACGCCATCTGCGCCAGCCTGATCGGCCTGTTCACCACGCAGGCCAACGACACCCAGCTGCGCGGCCTGACCTTCTGGAGCATGGGCAGCCTGGCCGGCGCGAACTGGGAGATGCTGGCCTGGATCACGCCCTGGGTGGCGCTGATGTGCGCGCTGCTGCTGCGCGACTGGCGCGCAATGAACGCGCTGCTGCTGGGCGAGCGCGAGGCGCTGCACCTGGGCTACGCGCTCGAGCCGCTGCGCCGGCGCCTGATCGTGCTGAGCGCGTTGCTGGTGGGGCCGCTGGTGGCAGTGAGCGGCACCATCGGCTTCGTCGGGCTGGTCGTGCCGCACCTGGTGCGTCTGACGATGGGCGCCGACCACCGCGGGCTGCTGCCGCTCACCGTGGTGGGCGGCGCCATCGCGCTGACGCTGGCCGACTGGCTGGCGCGCCTGGTGGTGATTCCCGCCGAGCTGCCCATCGGCATCGTCACCAGCCTGGTCGGCGGGCCGTTCCTGTTGTGGCTGCTGGCGCGCAAGGCCCGCTGATGTTCGCCGCCGACCGTCTCGACTGCGCCCGCGGCGCGCGCACGGTGCTCTCGGGCGTGACGCTGGCGCTGCAGCCGGGCGAGGTGCTGGGCGTGCTCGGCGCCAACGGCGCGGGCAAGACCTCGCTGCTCGCCACGCTGGCCGGCGAGTTGCCCGTCGCGGGTGGCAGCGCCAGCTTCGACGGGCAGCCGCTGGAACGATGGAAGCCCCGCGCCCTGGCGCGCCACCGGGCAGTGCTGCCGCAGTCGCCGTCGCTGGCGTTCGATCTCGACGTGCGCACCGTGGTCGAGATGGGCGGCTATCCCTTTCCCGAACTGGCGCCGCAGGTGATCGATGCGCTGGTGGCGCGCGCGCTGGCACTGGCCGATGCGCAGGTGCTGGCGCATCGCCGCTACGGCACGCTGTCGGGCGGCGAGCAGCAGCGCGTGCAGTTCGCACGCACGCTGGTGCAATTGCTGGCGGGCAAGGCGGCGGGCGAATACCGCGCGCTGTTCCTGGACGAGCCCACCGCCAGCCTCGACCCGCGCCACCAGATCGGGCTGCTGCAGGCGGTGTCGGTGCTGGCGCGGCAGGAGGGCGTCGCCGTGCTGGCGGTGCTGCACGACGTCAACCTCGCCGCCGCGTGGTGCGAGCGACTGCTGCTGCTGGCGAATTTCCGCCCCGTCGCCCTGGGCACGCCGGCCGAGGTGCTGACGCCGGCGCATCTGCAGACGGTGTACGGCCTGCCGGCTCGCGTAATGGACCACCCCGAGACGCCGGGGCAGCCGCTGGTGCTGTTCTCGCGCGAATCGGCCTGACGAGCGTCAGGCAGGGGTGAAGCGGTACACGCCCTTGGCGTCGAGCGCGCGGGTCAAACGCCCGTCGAGCCACAGCGCATTCAGGTGCGCGATCGACTCGCCCATCGCGAAGGTGGTCTGGTGCAGGTCGAGCTTGCGCTTGAACAGCACGGGGAGCAGGTCGGCCGCGCTTTGCGGCGCTTCGGCGCAGGCCTGCATCACCTCGGCGAAACGCTCGTCGTGGTGTGACTTCAATTGATCGATGCGCGTGTGCAGGCCGCGGAAGGGCTTGCCGTGCGAAGGCAGCACCAGCGTGTCGGCCGGCAGCGCGCGCATGCGCTCGATGGAGGCGAGATAGCGCCGCAGCGGGTTGCCCTCGGGTTCGGTGTCGTTCACGCCCACGTTGGTGGAAATGCGCGGCAGCACCATGTCGCCGGAGATCAGCACACCGAGCGCCGGGCAGTGCAGCGACATGTGCTCGGGCGCGTGCCCGTAGCCGACGTGGCAGGTCCAGTCGTGCTCGCCGATGCGCAGCACGTCGCCGTCGAGCAGGCGGGCGAAGCGCTCGGGCATCGCGGGCACCAGGCTCGCGAAATGGCTGCCGCGGCCTTTCAGCTTCTCGATCGCGTCAGGGTCGGTGATGCCGTGCGCTTGCGCGAACTGCGGCGTCAGCACGGCGGCCTTCGCGCTCGGCATGCAGGCGGTGCGCGCCGCGTTGTAGTCGGTGGCGCTCATCCACAGCCGGCATTCATGCTCGGGCGTGGACCAGCGCTCGGTCAGCCAGTGTGCGAGGCCGACGTGATCGGGGTGCATGTGCGTGACGATCACGCGCAGCACCGGCAGGCCATGCAACTCATTGGCGAACACCTGCTCCCAGGCGGCGCGCGTGGTGTCGCTCGAGATGCCGCAGTCGACGATGCTCCAGCCCTCGCGGCCGTCGATGCGTTCGCGCAGCAGCCACAGGTTGATGTGGTCGAGCGCGAAGGGCAGCACCATGCGCAGCCAGCGCACGCCCGGCGCCAGCTCGATCGTGGTGCCCAGCGGCGGCAGCGTGTCGCCCAGCGGGTAGTCGAGCTGGTGTTCGAGTTCGTTCATCGGGGTCCTTCGCGACCGTACACTTTGATGACGGTTTTCATCCATTTCAGTCTACGTGCCCATGCCTGTCGCCGCTGTCGCCTCCGTGTCGCCACCCGCGGCCGGCGCGACCTACACCATCGGCGAATTGGCGCGCGAGTTCGATCTCACCACGCGCGCCATCCGCTTCTACGAAGACTGCGGCCTGCTCATGCCGCAGCGCCGCGGACGCAGCCGCATCTACACCTCGCGCGACCGCACGCGGCTCAAGCTCACGCTGCGCGGCAAGCGCCTCGGCCTGACGCTTGCCGAGGTGAAGGAACTCGTCGACATGTACGAGTCGCCGCGCGACACGCAGGCGCAGTTGCGCAAGTTCCTCGAGGTGCTGGCGGCGCATCGCGCGCAGCTCGAGCAGCAGTTCACCGACTTGCATGCCACGCTCGACGAAGTGCGTGCGCACGAGAAGGAAGCCATGCGGCTGCTGAACGCCGCACGGGCGCGCCGCGCGACGCGCTGAACGGCCGGCTTCCGGCACTAGATTGCGCCGCGCGGCCGCGCCGGCCGCCTCGGTCGCTAAGATTGACGTATACGTCAACTCGGCCCACGCCCGCGGCCCTGCAGGAGACCCTCCCATGAGCACACTTCCCGGCCTCGATTTCCAGCTCGGCGACGACATCGACGCCCTGCGCGATGCGGTGCGCGCCTTTGCCGAGGCCGAGATTGCGCCGCGTGCGGCCGAGATCGATGCCAGCGACCAGTTCCCCATGGACCTGTGGCGCAAGATGGGCGAGGTGGGCGTGCTCGGCATCACCGTGCCGGAGGAATACGGCGGCGCCAACATGGGCTACCTCGCGCACATGATCGCGATGGAAGAGATCAGCCGCGCCTCGGCCAGCGTGGGCCTGTCGTACGGCGCGCACAGCAACCTGTGCGTCAACCAGATCAAGCGCAACGGCAGCGAGGCGCAGCGGAAGAAGTACCTGCCCAAGCTGATCAGCGGCGAGCATGTTGGGGCACTCGCGATGAGCGAGCCGGGCGCCGGCTCCGACGTCATCGGCATGAAGCTCAAGGCCGAGGACAAGGGCAGCCACTACCTGCTCAACGGCAGCAAGTTCTGGATCACCAACGGGCCGGACGCCGACACGCTGGTGGTCTACGCGAAGACGGAGCCGGAACTCGGCGCCCGAGGCGTCACCGCATTCCTCGTCGAGAAGGGCATGAAGGGCTTCAGCGTGGCGCAGAAGCTCGACAAGCTGGGCATGCGCGGCTCGCACACCGGCGAACTCGTGTTCCAGGACGTGGAGGTGCCGGCCGAGAACGTGCTGGGCACCGTGGGCGGCGGCGCGAAGGTGCTGATGAGCGGCCTCGACTACGAACGCGCGGTGCTGGCGGCGGGGCCGATCGGCATCATGCAGGCGGTGATGGACAACGTCGTGCCCTACATCCACGACCGCAAGCAGTTCGGCCAGAGCATCGGCGAGTTCCAGCTCATCCAGGGCAAGGTGGCCGACATGTACACCGTGCTGCAGGCCGGCCGCGCCTTCTGCTACACCGTGGGCAAGAACCTCGACAAGCTGGGCGCGGAACACGTGCGCCAGGTGCGCAAAGACTGCGCGAGCGTCATCCTGTGGTGCGCCGAGAAGGCCACCTGGATGGCGGGCGAGGGCGTGCAGATCTTCGGCGGCAACGGCTACATCAACGACTATCCGCTGGGCCGGTTGTGGCGCGATGCCAAGCTGTACGAGATCGGCGCCGGCACCAGCGAGATCCGGCGCATGCTCATCGGCCGCGAGCTGTTCGCCGAGACGATGTGAGTCCAACCTTCGCGGCTTGAGAAAATCCACCCATGCCTGACGCCACCGACGATCTTTTTGCCAACAACCGCCAATGGGCTGCCGACACCGAGCAGCGCTTTCCCGGCTTCTTCACCAAGCTCATGGAGCAGCAGTCGCCGCAGTACCTGTGGATCGGCTGCGCCGACAGCCGCGTGCCGGCGAACCAGCTGATCGGGCTGTTGCCCGGTGATGTGTTCGTGCATCGCAATGTCGCCAACGTGGTGACGCATTCCGACCTGAATGCGCTGTCGGTGATCCAGTTCGCCGTCGACGCGCTGCAGGTGCAGCACATCATGGTGGTGGGCCATTCGCGATGCGGCGGCGTGCGCGCCGTGCTCGAGAACACGCGGCTCGGCCTTGCCGACAACTGGCTGCAGCATGTGCGCGACGTGCGCAACCTGCACCAGGTGTTTCTCGATGGTGTGGAAGAGTCGCGGCGAAGCGATGCACTGGTGGAACTGAACGTGCTCGAGCAGGCGCGCAATGTGTGCCACACGACGGTGGTGCAGGACGCCTGGCAGCGCGGCCAGCGCGTGGTGGTGCACGGCTGGGTCTACGGCCTGCACAACGGCCTGCTCGAGGACATGAAGATGAGCGTGTCGAATGCCGATCAGGTCGGCGCCGCCTACGGCACGGCGCTCGGCGGGCTCAAGCAGCGCTACAGCCCGGCGCGGCCGGCACTTTGATGAGCCGCGAGCGCGCGCCCGTGCAACCCGTGAACAGCGGCTTGCGGCCGGTCGCCGCGCGCCGGGCGAGCGACGTGGCGGCGCCGCCGATGCCCATCGGCCGGCAGATGTTTCCGCAGCAGCTCACTGACGCGCGCGCCTACGACATCGCGCGCGCCATGCTCGACGGCTTCAACCGCCACTACACGCTGTTTCGCGAGACCAGCCTGCACGCGAAGGAGCGCTTCGAGCGCGCCGAATGGCACGGACAGCAATATGCGCAGCGTGAGCGCATCGAGTTCTACGACCTGCGCGTCCAGGAGGCGGCGGAGCGCCTGCAGACCGAGTTCAAGGCCTCGGCACTCACGACCGAGGTGTGGCAGCAGGTCAAGCTGCACTACATCGGGCTGCTCACGTACCACCTGCAGCCCGAATGCGCCGAGACTTTCTTCAACTCGGTGACGACCAAGATCCTGCACCGCAGCTACTTCAACAACGACTTCATCTTCGTGCGGCCCGCCATCTCGACCGAATACATCGAGAACGACGAGCCGGCGGCGCTGCCCACCTACCGCGTGTACTACCCGACACGCGCCACGATGCACGAGACCTGGCTGCGCCTCGTCAACAACTTCCAGCTCGCCGCGCCCTGGGAAGACCTCGCGCGCGACATCCACCACGTGGTGGTGGCGGTGGCCGCGCAGCTCGGCGACTTCCGCCCGCGCGCCAACTTCCAGCTGCAGGTGCTGTCGTCGCTGTTCTATCGCAACAAGGGCGCCTACGTGGTGGGCAAGATCATCAACGGCTTCAAGGAGACGCCGTTCACGCTGCCCATCGTCTACAACGACGCCGGCCGCCTGGAGATCGATGCGGCGCTGTTCAGCGAAGACGACCTGCAGATGGTGTTCAGCTTCGCGCGCGCCTACTTCATGGTGAACATGGACGTGCCATCGGCCTACGTGCAATTCCTGCGCTCGCTGATGCCGCGCAAGCCGGCGAGCGAGATCTACAACTCGCTCGGGCTGCAGAAGCAGGGCAAGAACCTCTTCTACCGCGACTTCCTGCACCACCTGCGGCATTCGAGCGATTCGTTTCGCATCGCGCCCGGCATCAAGGGCATGGTGATGCTGGTGTTCGACCTGCCGTCGTTCCCCTATGTGTTCAAGATCATCAAGGACTTCTATCCGCCACAGAAGGACACTTCGCGCGAGCTCATCAAGAGCAAGTACCTGATCGTCAAGCAGCACGACCGTGTGGGCCGCATGGCCGACACGCTGGAGTACTCGAACGTGGCGTTCCCGCGCCAGCGCTTCGAGGAAGAGCTGATCGCCGAGCTGAAGCACTTCTGCCCGAGCCTCATCGAGGAAGACGGCGACGAACTGGTGATCCGCCACGCCTACATCGAGCGCCGCATGATCCCGCTCAACATCTACCTGCAGGAGGCGCCGCCGGCGCAGGTGGAGCATGCGGTCATCGAGTACGGCAATGCGATCAAGGACCTGGTGGCGGCCAACATCTTTCCCGGCGACATGCTGTGGAAGAACTTCGGCGTGACGCGCAATGCCAAGGTCGTGTTCTACGACTACGACGAGATCGAATACATCACCGACTGCAACTTCCGCCGCGTGCCCGAGGCGCGCACCGAGGAGGAAGAGATGTCGGCGGAGGTTTGGTACCCCGTCGGCCCGAAAGACGTGTTCCCCGAGACCTTCGGCCCCTTCCTGCTCGGCAACGACGCGGTGCGCGAGGTCTTCATGAAGCACCACGCCGACCTGCTGGACGCGGCGTTCTGGCAGAGCCACAAGGAGCGCATCCTCGCCGGGCATGTGCACGACGTGTTTCCATACGAGCCTTCACGGCGTTTCGCGGCGCAGCGCCGGCCGAACGCGGCATGAGCTTTTTGGAGGCGATGGAGTTCGCGAGCTACGCGGTGACGGTGGTCGGCCTGCCGTTCGCCATCGGCGCGTTTCTCTGGGAGCAGCGCCGGGAGCGCGAGAACGAAGAGGAGGAGGGCTACCAACTGCTCTCCGATGCCTACAACGAATTCCTGAAGGTGGTGCTCGACAACGCGGACCTGAAGCTGCGCAGTACCAGCGCGCTGCCCAACCCCACGCCCGAGCAGAACGAGCGGCGCCTGGTCATCTTCGACATGCTGGTGTCGCTGTTCGAGCGCGCCTACCTCGTCTCCTACACCGACGACATGAGCACCACCGAACGCCGGCGCTGGAACAGCTGGGACGACTCGATGCGCGAATGGTGCCGCCGCGACGATTTCTTCAACGCCTTGCCGCAGCTCTTGAGCGGCGAGGACCCCGACTTCCAGGCCTATCTGCGGCACGTGGCGCAAGAAGAGCGGCCGGGGAGCATCATTGCCAACTGACGTCCGAACCGTCTTTCAGAAGGAGCAAACCATGTCCGATTCCATCGTCATCGTCTCCGCCGCACGCACGCCCATTGGCGGCATGCTGGGCGACTTCTCTTCCCTCTCGGCGCACCAGCTCGGCGCCGTGGCGATCAAGGCCGCGGTCGAGCGCGCCGGCGTGCCCGGCGACGCCGTCAGCGAGGTGCTGATGGGCAACTGCCTCATGGCCGGCCAGGGCCAGGCGCCGGCGCGCCAGGCGGCGCTGGGCGCGGGCCTGCCGCAATCGGTAGGCGCTGTCACGCTGTCCAAGATGTGCGGCTCGGGCATGCGCGCCGCGATGTTCGCGCACGACATGCTCAAGGCCGAGAGCGCCGACGTGATGGTCGCCGGTGGCATGGAGAGCATGACCAACGCGCCGCACCTGATGTTCGCGCGCAAGGGCGTGCGCTACGGCGCGGCGCAGATGTTCGATCACATGGCCATCGACGGCCTCGAAGACGCCTACGACAAGGGCCGCGCGATGGGCGTGTTCGCCGAAGAGTGTGTCGCCAAGTACCAGTTCACGCGCGAGGCGCAGGACCAGTTCGCCATTGCCTCCACCGAGCGCAGCAAGAAGGCCAACGAAGACGGCAGCTTCGACTGGGAGATCGCGCCCGTCACGCTCGCCGGCAAGGGCGGTGAGACAGTGGTGAAGGCCGACGAGCAGCCCTTCAAGGCGCGGCTCGACAAGATCCCGGGCCTCAAGCCCGCGTTCAAGAAGGACGGCACCATCACCGCCGCCAATGCGTCCAGCATCTCCGACGGCGCCGCCGCGCTGGTGCTGATGCGCGAGGCCGATGCCGCCAAGTACGGCGCGAAGCCGATTGCCCGCATCGTCGGCCATGCCACGCATGCGCATGCGCCCAACTGGTTCACGACCGCGCCCATCGGCGCCATCGAGAAGCTGCTTGCCAAGACCGGCTGGGCGGCGAAGGACGTGGATCTGTGGGAGGTGAACGAAGCGTTCGCCGCCGTCACCATGGCCGCCATGGCCGAGTTCAAGCTGCCGCACGACATCGTCAACGTGCATGGCGGCGCCTGTGCGCTCGGCCACCCCATCGGCGCCAGCGGCGCGCGCATCGTCGTCACGCTGCTGGGTGCGCTGCGCAAGCGTGGCTTGAAGAAGGGTGTGGCGGCGCTGTGCATCGGCGGCGGCGAAGCCACCGCGATGGGCGTCGAGCTGCTGTAGCCGCGCATGACGCCGGGCGAGCTGGGTCTGCACTCGCCGCTGCTGTTCGCAGTGGCGGTGCTCGTGCTCAACGCGACGCCGGGTGTCGACATGGTGCTGGTGCTTGCGCGCACGCTGCAACACGGCGTGCGCACCGGCATGGCCGCAGCGCTGGGCATCTCGGCCGGCTCGGTGCTGCACGCACTGGCGGCCGCCTTCGGGCTGGCCGCGCTGCTCGCCGCATCGGCCGCGGCGTTCAGCGTCGTCAAGTGGGTGGGCGCGGCCTATCTGCTGTGGCTGGCTGTCGGCATGGCGCGCGAGGCCCTCAACTCGTCGACCGGTGATGTGCAGGCGAGCACGGCCGTCGATCGCCGGCCCGTGCGGCCTGTCGTGGCATTCCGCCAGGGGCTGCTGACGAACCTGCTGAACCCGAAGGTCGCTCTGTTCTTCCTCGCCCTGCTCCCGCAGTTCATCGCGGCGGACGCGGCGCACAAGACACTGGCCTTTCTCGCGCTCGGCGCCTGGTTCGTGCTGCAGAGCCTGGTTTTCCTGATGATCTTCGTGCTGCTGACGGCGCCGCTGGCACGCTGGCGACCCGGCCCGCTCGTGCGGCGTTCGCTGCACGGCGCGGGCGCATTGCTGTTCGCCGGTCTGGCGGCGCGCCTGGCCGCGGCCGAGCGTTGAGGAGTTTCTTGCGATGAATGTGCTCGTGATCGGCGCCTCGCGCGGCATCGGCCTCGAACTGGTGCGCCAGTACCGGGCGGCGCGTGCCGCGGTCACCGGCACGGCGCGCAGCGGCGCGGGGCTCGAGGCGCTGCGCTCGCTCGGCGTCAAGGCCATCGAGCTCGACGTGGTCAGCGCCGAGAGCGCCTCGCGCCTGGCCTGGCAGGTCGACGGCGCGGGTTTCGACGTGGTCTGGATCTGCGCCGGCCTCTACGGCCCGCGCACCGCCGACCTGTCGCCTCCGACGCAGGATGATTTCGACGCCGTGATGCGCACCAACGTGCTCGGCCCGATGCGCGTCATCCCCCAACTCGGCGACGCGCTCGCGCCTGGCGCGAAGCTGGCGGTGCTGTCCTCGCACATGGGTTCGATCGGCGAGCGCCACTCGAGCGCCGGCTGGCTGTACCGCGCGTCGAAGGCGGCGCTGAACTCGGTGCTGAAGGATGCGTCGCTCGCCTTTGTCGGGCGCGCCGTGTGCGTGGCGCTGCATCCCGGCTGGGTGCGCACCGACATGGGGGGCGCCGGCGCATCGCTCGAGGTGGCCGACAGCGCGGCCGACCTGCGGCGCGTCGTCGCCGGCCTCAGCGCAGACGACAACGGCCGCTTCCTGAATCACGATGGATCGCCCATTGCGTGGTGAGCCACGCGGCGACCCCTCCATCCCGCATTGATTGACCGCGCGCGGCCTGGCCGCGCATTGAAGGAGACCCCATGCTGCTCGGCGAAGACCACACCGCCATTCAGGACGCCGTGCGCGCCTTCGTGCAGGACCGCATCGCGCCCAACGCCGCGCGCTGGGACCGCGAATCGCATTTCCCGAAAGAGGAACTGCAGGGCCTGGCCGCGCTCGGCTGCTACGGCGTGGCGGTGCCCACCGAATGGGGCGGCGCGGGGCTCGACTACCTGAGCCTCGCGCTCATCCTCGAGGAGATCGCCGCCGGCGACGGCGCCACCTCGACCGTGGTGAGCGTCAACAACTGCCCGGTGTGTTCCATCCTGATGGCCTGGGCCAGCGAGGAACAGAAGCGCCAATGGCTTGTGCCGCTGGCGCGCGGCGAGATGCTCGGGGCCTTCTGCCTCACCGAGCCGCACGTGGGCTCGCAGGCCGACGGGCTGCGTACCACGGCGCGGCGCGAGGGCGACCACTACGTCATCGACGGCGTGAAGCAGTTCATCACCAGCGGCAAGAACGGCGACGTGGCGATCGTCATGGCCGTCACCGACCGCGCCGCCGGCAAGCGCGGCATCAGCGCCTTCATCGTGCCGACTGCCACGCCCGGCTACACCGTGGCGCGGCTCGAAGACAAGCTCGGCCAGCATGCCAGCGACACCGCGCAGATCCTGTTCGAGAACTGCCGCGTCCCTGCGGCCAACCGCATTGGCGAGGAAGGGCAGGGCCTGAAGATCGCGCTGTCGGGGCTGGAGGGCGGGCGCATCGGCATCGCCGCGCAGAGCGTGGGCATGGCGCGTGCGGCCTTTGAGGCGGCGCTGGCTTACGCCAGGCAGCGCGAGGCTTTCGGAAAACCCATCTTCGAGCACCAGGCGGTGCAGTTCCGCCTGGCCGACATGGCGACGAAGATCGAAGCCGCACGCCAGTTGATCCACCACGCCGCCAGCCTGAAGGACGGCGGGCGTCCGTGCCTGAAGGAAGCTGCGATGGCCAAGCTCTTCGCCAGCGAAATGGCCGAGCAGGTGTGCAGCGATGCGATCCAGGTGCACGGCGGCTACGGCTACGTGAGCGACTTTCCCGTGGAGCGCATCTACCGCGATGTGCGCGTGTGCCAGATCTACGAAGGTACGAGCGACGTGCAGAAAATCCTCATCGGGCGCGCGCTTGCGGGCTGAACCACCCCCTACGCGCTTCGCGCGCCCCCTCAAGGGGGCACCGCTGGCGGGCCGGCAGAGCCGGACCCGCGGCGGTCGCTTGATCGTGGGTCATCGTTGCGGGTGCGTGCAGCGCAATGGGCGACTGACATCGATCGGCGGGCAGTAGCGACGGCAAATCGCCGTTCGGGCGTTGCGCCATACCGAGATTTCCGTCGGCACGCGTCGTGGCCTGCGCAAACGCCATCCGCATTGTTCGAGATGTCACGTGCGCGACGTTGCGCGAGCCGGGACGGTGTCTCACATTGCGGGTTTCATCTATGCAGCGATGCGGCGCCCATCCTTAGGATGCGCTTCGTGGCTGTGCGGCCACGAGCCCGCAGCGCAATTGCGCACACACCGATCAGCATCACAGGAGACAACCCATGACCAAAGCCCTCGCTCCACGACGCCGCTTCCTGAAGAACACCGCTGCCGGGGCCATCGGCGCTGGCGCCCTGGCCGCACCGATGGTGTCGCAGGCGCAGACGACGTCGCTGCGCTTCCAGAGCACCTGGCCCTCGAAGGACATCTTCCACGAGTACGCGCTCGACTTCGCCACCAAGGTCAACGCCATGGCGGGCAGCCGGCTGAAGATCGAGGTGCTGCCGTCCGGCGCCGTGGTGCCGGCGTTCCAACTGCTCGAAGCGGTGGCCAAGGGCACGCTCGATGGCGGCCACGGCGTGGTGGCCTACCACTACGGCAAGAACTCGGCGCTGGCGCTGTGGGGCTCGGGTCCGGCCTACGGCATGGACCCGAACATGGTGCTCGCCTGGCACAACTACGGCGGCGGCAAGGCGCTGCTCGAAGAGATCTACAAGTCGCTCAAGCTCGACGTGGTGTCGTACCTCTATGGCCCGATGCCCACGCAGCCGCTCGGCTGGTTCAAGAAGCCGGTGGCGAAGTCGTCTGACATGAAGGGCCTGAAGTTCCGCACCGTCGGCCTCGCGGTCGACGTGTTCACCGACATGGGCGTGGCGGTGAACCCGCTGCCCGGCGGTGAGATCGTGCCGGCGCTCGACCGCGGCCTGATTGACGCGGCCGAGTTCAACAACGCCTCCAGCGACAAGCTGCTGGGTTTCCCCGACGTGGCGAAGAACTGCATGCTGCAAAGCTTCCACCAGAGCGGCGAACAGTTCGAGATCCTGTTCAACGGGCCGAAGTACCAGGCACTGCCGGCCGAGCTGAAGTCCATCATCGACTACGGCGTGCAGGCCGCCAGCGCCGACATGAGCTGGAAGGCGATCGAGCGCAACTCGCAGGACTACATCGAGCTCAAGAAGATGGGCGTGAAGTTCTACAAGACGCCCGACTCCATCCTGCGCGACCAGCTGGCCTCGTGGGACAAGACGATCGCGGCCAAAGCCAAGGAGAACCCGATCTTCCAGAAAGTGCTCGACTCGCAGAAGGCCTTCGCGCAACGCGCCGGCCAGTGGCAGAACGACTACTCGGTCGACTTCCGCATGGCTTACAACCACTACTTCGGGCGCAAGGCCCCGACGAAGAAGAGCTGATCCACGCCGTATGAAAAGAAGGGCGCCGCGGGCCGGCGCCCTTTTTGTGTCTGATCAAGGAATTCTTCGATGCAACGATTCTTGCTGGCAGTCGACAGCTTCTCGACCTGGTTCGGAAAGGCCACGGCCTGGGCCGTCGTCGCGCTGACCTTTCTCATCACCGCCGAGGTGTTCTCGCGTTATGTGCTGAACGAGCCGCACTCCTGGGTGCTCGACGTGCAGATCCAGCTGTACGGCCTGCTGTTCATGTGTGCTGGCGCCTACACCCTCGCCAAGGGCGGCCATGTGCGCGGCGACGTGCTCTACGGCTTCTTTCGCCCCCGCACCCAGGCGTCGATCGACCTGGTGCTCTACCTCGTCTTCTTCCTGCCCGGCGTCGTGGCGCTCACCTGGGCCGGCTGGACCTACGCGAACGAGTCGCTTGCCATGCGCGAGCAGACCTTCAATGCCGACCCGATTCCGCTCTATCCGTTCAAGTTCGTGATCCCTGTGGCCGGCGCGGTGCTGCTGCTGCAGGGGCTGGTGGAGATCGTGCGCTGCGTGCTGTGCCTGCGCGATGGGACATGGCCGATGCGCGAGGAAGACGTGGAAGAAGTCGACGTCGACAAGCTCAAGGAAATGGTTCACGCGACGGACGTCGATATCGACGAGATCGCCAAGTACGTGCCCCCCGCGCAGCGCCAGGAGGGTGCGTGATGTTCAAGATTCCGAAAGAGATGTGGTTCGGCTTCGGCCTGATGGCGGTGATCGTCGCGGGCGTGCTGTCCATGCTGGTCAGCGTGGAGACCGTCACCAACGGCCACATTGGCCTCGTGATGCTGTCGCTGGTGGTCGTGGCCATCATGCTCGGCTTCCCGACGGCGTTCACGCTGATGGGCATGGGCATGATGTTCGCGTACTTCGCGTATCACTCCGGGGGCCAGACCGCGGCCGGGGCGATGCAGCAGACGCTCGATCTGATGGTGCAGCGCGCCTTCTCGGTGATGGCAAGCGACGTGATCATCGCGGTGCCGCTGTTCATCTTCATGGGCTACCTGGTCGAGCGCGCCAACCTGATCGAGAAGCTCTTCCGAAGCCTGCACCTCACGCTGGCACGCCTGCCCGGCTCGCTGGCCGTGGCGACGCTCGTGACCTGCGCGCTGTTTGCCACGGCCACCGGCATCGTCGGCGCGGTGGTCACGCTGATGGGGCTGCTGGCGCTGCCGCCGATGCTGAAAGCCGGCTATGACGTGCGCGTCTCGGCCGGCGTCATCACCGCCGGCGGCTGCCTCGGCATCCTCATTCCGCCTTCGGTGCTGCTCATCGTCTACGGCGCGACCGCTGGTGTCTCGGTGGTTCAGCTCTACGCCGGCGCCTTCTTCCCGGGACTGATGCTGGCGGGGCTGTACGTCCTCTACGTCATCCTCATCGCCAAGATCAAGCCGCGCCTCGCGCCCCCGCTCACCGCCGAGCAGCGCGTGGTGCCGCTGCCGCCGCAACTCGTCGCCGTCGGCGCCACGGGCGGGCGCTACGCAGTGCCGGCCCTGCTCACGGCGCTGAAGGGCCGGCGCAATGCCGACGTGCCGACCGGCTACCTGCTGCGGCAGTTGTTCGTTGCGCTGCTGCCGCTGCTGTTCTTCATCGTGGTGGCGACGCTCAGCTATCGCTCGGCCACGAGCGTCCCGCCGCAAGCTGCCGCCTCGGGGCTGCAGCAGATCGGGACGTACGTGCCGGCCGACGTCGACTACGGCGGCGTGCAGGAGCCGCCCGGTGCTTCGGCCGCACCCTCGGGCGACGGCGGGCTTGCCGAGCCGCCGAGCGAAGGCGGCCTCGCCGAACCGCCCGCGGAGGGCGCCTTGGCCGAGCCGCCGGGAGAGGGTGGCGTCGCGGAACCGCCCGGCGACGGTGGCCTTGCGGAGTCCCCCGGGGCCGCAGTGCCCGCGCCGGCCGCAACCGGCACGCAGCCGCCCGCCACGCCCGCGGTCGAGCCCGTCACCTCGCAACCAGCTTCAGCCAGCTTCTGGATCGGCCTGGCCATCGGCTTCGCGGCGCTCGTCCTGTACTACGCGTTGCTGAGCTTTGCGCGGCTCGAGATATTCAAGATGCTGCTGGCATCGTTCTTCCCGCTGCTCATCCTGATCCTTGCAGTGCTCGGCTCCATCGTGTTCGGTCTCGCCACGCCCACCGAGGCGGCGGCAGTCGGCGCCTTTGGCGGCTTCATCCTCGCGGCGGCCTACAAGCAGCTCAACCTCGGCATGGTGCGGGAGTCGGTGTTCCTGACCGCCAAGACCTCGGCCATGGTGTGCTGGCTGTTCGTCGGCTCGGCCATCTTCTCGGCCGCCTTCGCACTGCTGGGCGGGCAGGCGCTGGTCGAGGAATGGGTGCTGGGCATGGAACTCACGCAGGTGCAGTTCCTCGTGCTCAGCCAGGTCATCATCTTCGTGCTGGGCTGGCCGCTCGAGTGGACGGAAATCATCGTCATCTTCATGCCGATCTTCATCCCGCTGCTCGACAACTTCGGCGTCGATCCGCTGTTCTTCGGCCTGCTCGTGGCGATGAACCTGCAGACGGCCTTCTTGAGCCCGCCTGTTGCGATGTCGGCCTTCTACCTGAAGGGCGTGGCGCCCAAGCACGTGACGCTGAACCAGATCTTCGCCGGCATGCTGCCGTTCATGGGCATCCAGATCATCGCCATCATCATCCTGTACAACTTCCCGGCGATCGGACTGTGGCTTCCGGAAGTTCTGTACAAGTAGGCATGACCACGCGCTCACCGATCGACTTCTATTTCGATTTCTCCTCGCCCTACTCGTACATCGCGTCCGAGTGGATCGAGGCGACGGCCGCGCGCCACGGCCGCACGGTGCACTGGCGCGCCATCCTGCTTGGCGCGACCTTCCAGGCGGCCGAGTTGAAAAGCCCGGTGGCGCATCCGCTCAAGCGCGAATACTCGATGCGCGACTTCGAGCGCTCGGCGCGCTTCGCCGGCGTGCCGCTGGTCATGCCCGAGCCGTTTCCGATCGCCACCCAGAACGCCGCCCGCGTGTTCTGGTGGCTGGTGGACACTGGCAATGGCAGCGCGCCGCCCTGGGCGCGGCATTGCCTGCGTGCCTACTTCACGCGCGGCGTCGACCTGAGCGAGACGGCCCAGCTCAAGGTGCTGGCCGCTGAATTCGGGATCGATCCGGCCGAGGCCGAGGCGGTGTGGAGCGATCCGCAATGGAAGGCGCGCCTGAAGGCCGAGAACGACGCGGCCATCAACGCCGGCGTGTTCGGCGCACCGGCCTTCGTGATCGACGGCGAGCCCTTCTGGGGCAACGACCGGCGGCCGCAGATCGAGCGCTGGCTGGAGGGCGGGCCGTTCTAGATGGCCCACCCCCTACGCGCTTCGCGCGCCCCCTCAAGGGGGCAACACCAGCGGACCGGCGGAGCCGGATCCGCAGCGTTTGCTTGATCGTCGGTCGCCGTGCGGCGGCGGGCATCGAAGTACCATCGCGGTTGACGTATACGTAAACCGGCGGCGCCCCGAGCGCGGCATCGCGATGGAGACTTCATGCCCGCATTGGCCAGCAAGCTGAGCCCCCGATCCGACGAGTTCAAGGCCAATGCCGCGGCGATGCGCGCGCTGGTCGACGACCTGAACGCGAAGCTCGAACGCATCGCACAAGGCGGCGGCGAAGGCCCGCGCGCCAAACATGTGGCGCGCGGCAAGCTGCTGCCGCGCGAGCGGGTGGAGATGCTGCTCGATCCGGATACGCCGTTCCTCGAGGTTGCACCCCTGGCCGCACTCGGCATGTACGGCGACGCCGCGCCCGGCGCGGGCCTGATCTGCGGTATCGGCCGCGTCTCGGGCGTCGAGTGCATGGTGGTGTGCAACGACGCCACCGTGAAGGGCGGCACCTACTACCCGATGACGGTGAAGAAGCACCTGCGTGCGCAGGAGATCGCGCAGGCCAACCGCCTGCCGTGCATCTACCTCGTCGATTCGGGCGGCGCCAACCTGCCGAACCAGGACGAGGTGTTTCCCGATCGCGACCACTTCGGCCGCATCTTCTTCAACCAGGCGCAGATGAGCGCTCTGGGCATTCCGCAGATCGCGGTGGTGATGGGCTCGTGCACTGCGGGCGGCGCCTACATGCCGGCGATGAGCGACGAATCCATCATCGTCAAGAACCAGGGCACGATCTTTCTCGCCGGCCCGCCGCTGGTGAAGGCGGCCATCGGCGAGGTGGTGAGCGCCGAAGACCTGGGCGGCGGCGACGTGCACACGCGGCTGTCGGGCGTGGCCGACCACCTGGCGCAGAACGACACGCATGCGCTGGCGATTGCGCGCAGTTCGGTGGCCCACCTCAACCGGCGCAAGGACGTGCAGATGCGGCTTGCGCCGCCGCGTGCGCCGCTCTTCGACGCGGCCGAGCTGCACGGCGTGATACCGGTCGACACCCGCAAGCCCTTCGATGTGCGCGAGATCATCGCCCGCATCGTCGACGCGAGCGAGTTCGACGAGTTCAAGGCGCGCTATGGGCAAACGCTGGTCACCGGCTTCGCCCACATCGACGGCATGCCGGTGGGCATCGTCGCCAACAACGGCGTGCTGTTCTCGGAGTCGGCGCAGAAGGGCGCGCACTTCATCGAGCTGTGTTGCCAGCGCAAAGTGCCGCTGGTGTTCCTGCAGAACATCACCGGCTTCATGGTCGGACGCAAGTACGAGGCCGAAGGCATCGCCAAGCACGGCGCGAAGATGGTGACGGCGGTGTCCAACGCACAGGTGCCCAAGTTCACGGTCATCATCGGCGGCAGCTTCGGCGCGGGCAACTACGGCATGTGCGGCCGCGCCTTCGATCCGCGCTTTCTCTGGATGTGGCCCAACGCGCGCATCAGCGTGATGGGCGGGGCGCAGGCGGCGAGCGTGCTCGCCACCGTGCGGCGCGATGGCATCGAGGCCAAGGGCGGGCAGTGGAGCGCGGAGGAAGAAGCCGCGTTCAAGCAGCCCATCCTCGACCAGTTCGAGCGCGAGGCGCATCCGTACTACGCGAGCGCGCGCCTGTGGGACGACGGCGTGATCGACCCGGCCGACACGCGGCGCGTGCTGGCGCTGGCGCTGAGCGCGAGTCTGAATGCGCCGATTCCCGAAACCAGGTTCGGCGTATTCCGGATGTAGATGGAGCCGACATGAGCACCACGACTCTCGATGTGCAGCGCCCCTCGGCCGAGGTGGCGCGCGTGTACCTCAACCGCCCCGACGTGCGCAACGCCTTCAACGACGGCGTGATCCGCGAGCTGACGCAGGTGTTCGGCGATCTCGGCCGCGACGAAGCGCTGAGAGTCATCGTGCTCGGCGGCCACGGCAAGGCCTTCTGTGCCGGCGCCGACCTGTCGTGGATGCGCGCCATGGCCGACTACGACTGGGAGCAGAACCGCGCCGACGCGCAGGCGCTGGCCGACATGCTGTGGACGATCTACAGCTGCCCGGTGCCTGTGGTCGCGCGAATTCACGGCGACTGTTATGCCGGCGGCGTGGGGCTGGCGGCGGTGTGCGACGTGCTGGTGGCGTCGGAAGCGGCGCATTTCTGCCTGTCGGAGGCGAAGCTCGGCTTGCTGCCGGCGACGATCAGCCCTTACGTCATTCGCGCGATGGGCGAGCAGGCGGCGCGGCGCTGGTTCGTGACTGCCGAACGTTTCAGCGCAGCGCAGGCGCAGGCGATGGGGTTCGTGCACGAGGTGTGCTCGGCCGATGTGCTCGATGCCAAGGTGGACGAGTTGGTGGCGACGCTGTGCGCCAACGGGCCGATGGCGGTGCGTGCGTGCAAGCGGCTGGTGCAGGACTTTGCCGGGCTGCCGATCACGGATGCGTTGCGCGGCGAAACGGCGCGGCGCATTGCGGATGTGCGGGCCAGCGACGAAGGGCGCGAGGGCGTGCAGTCCTTCCTGAACAAGCGCAAGCCGGGGTGGGTGGAGGGCGGCAGATGAGAGCCCCGTTCGCCCTGAGGTATCGAAGGGCTTCTTCCGACGTCGCGGGGGCTTCGATACCTCAGCCCGAACGGGTCGGGGCGAGGACGGCGACACACGCACCGATCCGGCTGCTGGCGAAATTCCTGCGAGCGCTCGCGCGCCGCGTCACCGGCGGGTCGTGCATGAGCCCGTCTGCATGAGGTCCACATGTTCAAGAAGATCCTGATCGCCAATCGCGGCGAAATCGCCTGCCGTGTTGCCGCCACGGCCCGCAAGCTCGGCATCCGCACCGTCGCCGTCTACTCCGATCCCGATGCGAGCGCGCGCCACGTCCAGGCCTGCGACGAAGCCGTGCACATCGGCCCCGCCGCGCCCAAGGAAAGCTATCTGCGCGGCGAGCGCATCATCGCCGCGGCGCTCGCCACCGGCGCGGAGGCCGTGCACCCCGGCTACGGCTTCCTGAGCGAGAACGAAGACTTCGCCCAGAAGTGCGCCGAGGCGGGCCTCGTCTTCATCGGCCCGCCGCCTGCGGCGATCAAGGCCATGGGCCTCAAGGCCGAATCCAAACAGCTGATGGAGAAGGCCGGTGTGCCGCTGGTTCCCGGCTACCACGGCGCCAATCAGGATGCGGCGCTGCTCAAGGCCGAGGCCGAACGCATCGGCTTTCCCGTGCTCATCAAGGCGAGCGCCGGGGGCGGCGGCAAAGGCATGCGCGCGGTCAACGCGGCGGCGGAATTCGATGCCGCGCTGGCGTCCTGCAAGCGCGAGGCGATCAACAGCTTCGGCGACGACGCGGTGCTGGTCGAGCGTTACGTCACGCGCCCGCGCCACATCGAGATCCAGGTTTTCGGCGACACGCAGGGCAACCTCGTCTATCTCTTCGAGCGCGATTGCTCGGTGCAGCGCCGCCACCAGAAGGTGCTGGAGGAAGCGCCGGCGCCCGGCATGAGCGAGGCGCGCCGCAGGCAGATGGGCGAAGCCGCCGTGGCCGCCGCGCGCGCCGTGGGCTACGTGGGCGCCGGCACGGTGGAGTTCATCGCCGAGCCCACCAACGACGGCGACCTGCGCTTCTACTTCATGGAGATGAACACCCGGCTGCAGGTGGAGCACCCGGTCACCGAGGCCATCACCGGGCTTGATCTCGTGGAGTGGCAGTTGCGTGTGGCGTCCGGCGAGCCGCTGCCGCTGCGGCAAGAGGACCTGCGCATCCACGGCCACGCCATCGAGGCGCGCATCTGCGCCGAGAACCCCGACATGAACTTCCTGCCCGCCACCGGCCGGCTGGACGTGTACCGCACGCCGCAGAGCGCGGCCTTCGAGCGTGCGTCGGTACGCGTGGATGCGGGCTTCGGCGAGGGCGACGCCATCACGCCGTACTTCGATTCGATGATCGCCAAGCTCATCGTCTGGGGCGCCGACCGCGAACAAGCGCTGGCGCGGCTGGATGCGGCGCTGGCACAGACGCACATCGTGGGCTTGCACACCAACGTGGCGTTCCTGCGGCGCGTGGTGAAGAGCCCGGCGTTCGCCACCGCCGATCTCGACACCGCACTGATCGAGCGCGAGAAGGCTGTGCTGTTCAAGCAGCCCGGCCTGCCGCTGCCGCTGGTGGCCGCGGGTGTGGTGGCGCATGCGCTGGCGCAAGAGGCCGCGGCCGAGGACGACGATCCGTGGTCCAAGCGCGACGGCTTCCGTCTGCACGGTGCGGCGGCGCGGCGCTTCGACATCGAGATCGGCAAGGCGCGGCACACGCTGCGCCTGGAGCGCAGCCATGACGGCGCGTTGGTGCTCGTGACGGGCGAGGAGCGGCGGCCGCTGCAAGTGCGCCATCGCGGTGACGGCATACATGCCGTCACGCTCGACGGGCAGCGCCACACGGTCACGGTCTACGCCACCGGCGAACGTCTGAGCCTGTTCACGCCCGACGGCAACGCGACGGTGCGCGCGGTCGACCCGATCGAGCATGCGGCCGATGGCGTGGTCGAGGGCGGCCAGCTCACCGCGCCGATGCCGGGCAAGGTGATCGCCTTTCTCGTGCAGCCGGGCCAGGCGGTCAAGCTCGGCGCGCCGCTCGCCGTGATGGAGGCGATGAAGATGGAGCACACCATCACCGCGCCGCGCGACGGGACGGTGACAGAACTGCTCTATGCGCCGGGCGACCAGGTGGCCGAAGGCGGCGAGCTGTTGCGTTTGGCCGCAGGCTGAACGCGGCCTCGCGCTTGCGCTATCTTGTTCGTCCGCTTCACCGAGAGAGTCTCGCCATGATTCCCCACCACGTCACCCTCGTCGACGTCGGCCCGCGCGACGGCCTGCAGAACGAGAAGCAGCCGGTCGCGGCCGCACACAAGATCGAGCTCGTGCGCCTGCTGCAACTGGCCGGCCTGAAGCACATCGAGGTCACCAGCTTCGTGAGCCCCAAGTGGGTTCCACAGATGGCCGATAACGCCGAAGTGATGGCCGGCATCGAGCGCTGCGGCGACGTGCGCTACTCGGTGCTGGTGCCCAACATGAAAGGCATGGAGGCCGCGCTCGCAACCCAGCCCGACGAAGTGGTGGTGTTCGCCGCCGCCACCGAGGCTTTCAGCCAGCGCAACATCAACTGCAGCATCGAAGAAAGCATCGAGCGCTTCCGCCCCGTCGTGGAGGCCGCGCATGCGAACCAGCTGCGCGTGCGCGGTGCGCTGTCGTGCGCGGTGGGATGTCCCTACCAGGGCGAGGTGAGCGCCGACGAGGTCGAGCGCGTGATCGTGTTGATGAAGTCCATCGGCGTCGACCACTGCAGCGTGGCCGACACCATCGGCGTCGGCACGCCCAAGAAGGTGCAGGCCGCGATGGAACGCGCCCTGAAGCACTACCCGCTGCACGAGGTCAGCGGCCATTTCCACGACACCTACGGCCAGGCGATCGGCAACGTGTACGCCTGCCTGCAGATGGGAATCCATGTGTTCGACGCGAGCGTCGCGGGCCTCGGCGGCTGCCCCTATGCGAAGGGCGCGACGGGCAACGTGGCGACGGAAGACGTGCTGTTCCTGCTCAACGGCCTCGGCATCGAGACCGGCATCAATATCGACCGGCTGGTGGACGCAGCCGCCTACATCTCCGGCGTGCTCGGCCGCAAGCCGGTCTCGCGCGTGGGCAATGCGCTGCTGGCCAAGCGTGCGGCGGCGGTGGAGGCGGCGTGATGGAGATCGAGACCGAACGCCCCGAAGGCTTTCGCCGCGTGTCGCAACTGCTGCAGACGCTGCAGCATCCGCACTTGCCGCAGTTCCTCGAGGTCGCGGCGCGCACCTGCCAGGAGGCCGCCGATGCGCTGCACGTGAGCGTCGGCCAGATCGCCAAGAGCGTCATCTTCCGCCGCAAGAACGATGACGCGGCGGTGCTCGTCATCACCTCGGGCGACAAGCGCGTGGACGAGAAGAAGGTGGCGGCGCTCGTCGGCGCCATCGGCCGCGCCGACGCCGAGTTCGTCAAGCGCGCCACCGGCTTCACCATCGGCGGCGTGTCGCCGGTCGGGCATGCCACGCCGCCGGTGTCGCTGATCGACCGCGAGCTGTTCCGCTTCGAGGAAATCTGGGCCGCGGCGGGCCACCCCAACGGCGTGTTCCGCTTGAGCCCCGACCAACTCGTCGCGCTCACGTCGGCGCCGGTGGCCGATGTGGTTCAAGCCGCAGCGCCTTGAACTACAGCGGCTTGAACACCACCGATTCCGCCGAGCGCGTGCTGGGGCCGTGGTAGACGGCCTCCACGTTGTTGCCGTCCGGGTCGCGCACGAAGGCGGCGTAGTAGCCGGGGTGGTAGTCGCGCGGACCCGGCGCGCCGTGGTCCGCGCCGCCGGCGGCCAGCGCCAGTTCGTGGAAGCGGCGCACCATGGCCTCGTCTTCCGCCTGGAAGGCGATGTGCACCCGGCTGACCGGCCCGTCGGCCTTGTCGACGTAGAGCTCGTCGGCCCAGAAGAAATCGGGCCCTTCGGTCAGCGCGTCGGCGTGGCCGATCGCCTCCAGCACCGCGCGGTAGAAGTTCAGGCTGCGGCCGAGGTCGGCCACCCGAAGTTGCACATGGTCGAAGAGGCGTCCGCGGTGGAATTCCATGGCTGTTCCTTTCTCGGATGTGAAGCGGCGATCGTCGGCTCGTCGCACGCGTCTGCGCAAGCCGCCGCGCAGGTCGGGACATCGGCGTGGGACCATTGCAATCCGCGTTCCCATCCATCGCCGTGATGTCTGCCGATCCCGTTCCCAGCCCCTGCATCGACGTGTGCCGCATGGACGCGCGCACCGGCCTGTGCGAAGGCTGCCTGCGCACGATCGACGAGATCATCGCGTGGTCGCGCATGAGCGACGACGAGAAGCGGGCCGTCTGGCAACGCCTCGATGCGCGGCGCGCGGACGGCGCGGCCCCGGCACCGAATCAACCGGCGCGTGACACATGAAGCATCTGGTCTTTCATTTCGACGTCGTCTCGCCCTTTGCGCATCTCGCCTTCGAGCGGTTGCCGCAGGCGCTCGAAGGCCTGAGCGTGGAGGTCAGCTACCGGCCGCTGCTGTTCGCCGGACTGCTTTCGCACTGGGGCCAGAAAGGCCCGGCCGAGATCGAGCCCAAGCGCGACTGGACCTACCGCCACGTGGCGTGGCTCGCGCACCGCCACGGCATCGAACTGCAGATGCCCGCGCAGCACCCGTTCAACCCGCTGGCGCTGCTGCGTTTGGCACTTGCCTGCGCGCCGCCGTGCGAGACGCCCAGCCGCCATGCGTGCGAGCAGGTCTTTCGCCATGTGTGGCGCGGCGGCGGCGATGCCGGCGACCCGATCCGCCTGCAAGCGCTGCAAACGGCACTTGCGCCGGCGCTCGATCCTGCCGGCGAAGCGGTCAAGCAGTCGCTGAAGGACGCCACTGCGCAGGCGGTGGCGCAAGGCATTTTCGGCGTGCCGACGATCGAGGTCGACGGCCGCCTGTTCTGGGGCTTCGACGCGCTCGACATGGCGGCCGCCTACCTGCGCGGCGACCCGTGGTTCGGCGGCCCCGAAGAAACCTCTGCCGTCGCCACGCGGGCCGGCGTGCAGCGCCGCACCTGAGAAGGTGTGAATGAATCCCTCATGCCCGCTCATTCCGCCAGAACACGTCCGCTCGTCGTTGCAAATGCTCGCCGTAGCCCGAGCTACGGCTGCGCTTTGCGCCTAGATCGGACGCGCTCTGACGGCCTGCTCGGACACGCCGGATTCATTCACACCTTCTAAGCGCGCCAGTTCAGGTCGAAGGCCGCGCCGCGATTTCGATCTGTTCGGCCAGCAGCCTTGCCAGCCGGTCGATGTCGTACGGCTTGGCGACCACCGGGAAGGGCAGCCCCGGCTGCAGCGCCTCGGCATAGCCGCTTGCCAGCACCACCGGCAGTGCCGGGTAGGCGGCCGCAAGCTGCTGAGCGAACACGAGGCCGCTGGTGCCGCCGGGCATCATGATGTCGCTCAGCACCACGTCGAACACCGCGCCGCGCGCGAGCACGGCAAAGCCCGCGGCAGGGTCCGCAACCGCCTCGACGGTGAAGCCCGCGGCCTCCAGCCCCTGGGCGGTGATCTCGCGCACCTGCGGCTCGTCCTCGACCAGCAGCACCGCGCCGGCGTAGCGCTGCATCGGGTGCGTCGACGGGTCGACGGCATCGGCGGCCATCGGCTTGGCGCTGGCCGGCATCACGATGCTGACTTCGGTGCCGTGCCCGGGTTCGCTGCGCACGGTGGCGCGGCCGCCGCAGCGCCGCGCGAAGCCGTACACCTGCGCGAGGCCCAGACCCGAACCCTTGCCCATCGGCTTGGTGGTGAAGAAGGGCTCGAATACCTTCTCCAGCAGTTCCGGCGCGATGCCTTCGCCGGTGTCGGCCACGCTCACCACGACCATCGCCCCGCCCAGCGCGCCGGGCAGTTCGTCGGGCGCGAACTGCGCATTGCGTGCGCGGATGGTCACCGCGCCGCTGTCGGCGATGGCATCGCGCGCGTTCACCGCCAGGTTGAGGATGGCGAGCTCGAACTGCACGGGGTCGACCTCCACCGGCGCGAGCCCCGGCTCGATCTCGATCGACAGCGAGATGGACGCACGCAGCGCGCCGCCCAGCAGCTCGGTCATGCCCTGCAGTTGCCGCGCGACGTCGACCACTTCCGTGCGCCCCGGCTGGGCGCGGCCGAAAGTCATGAGCTGGCGCGTCAGCTTCACGGCCTTGCTCACTGCGCGCTCGCAGGCTTCGAGCGCCTGGCGCACGCCGGGCTCGGTGGAGCGGCGCGAGGCGAGCGCAAGGCCCGTGGTCATGGTCTGCAGCAGGTTGTTGAAGTCGTGCGCGATGCCGCCGGTCAGCGTGCCCAGGGCCTCGAGCTTCTGCGCGCCGACCACGGCCTCCTGCGCGCGCTGTGCGGCGCCGACCGCCTCGCGCACCTGCGTGTGCAGGCGTGCGTCGGCTTCCACTCGGTCGCGGCTGGCCTGCGCCAGCAGGCGCTGCACGGCGTCGGTCTCGGCCAGGCCCGTGGGCGATTCGCCGAGCGCCTCGCCGCGGCGCAGCCGCTCGGCATCGCGCGACAGGCGGCGCACCGGCCGCACGATGGTGCGGCCCATCAGCACCGCGCCGAACAGCGTGAGCGCGAGCAGTGCCGCCGAGGCGAGCAGCGTCGACCCCATGGCTTCGACCGCGGGGCGTTGCAGCTCGTCGCGCGGCAGGCCGATCAGCACCCGCCAGCCCGACATCGGCGCGCGGCTGAACACCGTCACCACCGGCACGCCGTCGAGCGTGGTGGTGGCGTGCACGCCTTCGTTGTCGGTGGCCATGCGCGCCACCATGTCGGGCGTGGCGCGCCGCCCGACGACTGATTCGGGATTGATGCTGCGCGCCACGGCATAGCCTTGCGCATCGGTCAGCGATCCGGTCCAGCGCGCCGGCAGTGCCTGCTGCTCGAAGATGCCCTGCAGTTGCGAGGCCACGCTGCTCATCGACAGCGTGCCGACCTGCACGCCGTTGCGCACGACGGGCACGCCGACGGCGAAGCTGTGGCGCGCAGTGGTGGACGAGCGGTACAGGTCGGACACCAGCAGCGGCTCGCCGCGTGCGTCGCGCGAACGCTCGCCGAGTTCCGGCGCGGGCGGCACCGGCTCGCCGAAAGGCACGCGGGTGTTGAAGAGGGCGCGCCCGTCGGCATCGCTCAGCACGATGGCGGCCTCGGGTGTGGGCGCAACGGCGCGGGCTTCGTCATAGAAGGCGCGCAGGTCGCCGTTTCGAAGTTGGCGCGACGCGGCCAGCGTCTTCAGGATGCCCACGCGGTACAGCAGTTCGCGGTCGGCCACGAGGCCGAGGGCGCGCGCGGTCTCGAGCGCTCCGGCAGTGACGGCGCTGCGTTCGTCGCGGTAGGTGGAGAAGGCCGCGAAGAGCGAGATCGCCACGCTCGGCAGCAGCGTGGCGAGCACCAGCAGCATGAGCCGCCCGCGTACGGTGCCGGGCAGCAGGCTACGCCGCAGGAAGTTCATCGGACCGGGTTCGCGGTTTGAAATCTGTGCTGCATGTCAGCGATCAAGCGAACGCCGCGGATCCGGCTCTGCCGGTCCGCTGGTGTTGCCTTGCAGGCCGCGCCGGGCCAGTGGCCCGGCTCTTCGCCAGGCACGAAAGGTCCACTGGACCTTTCGTGTCCGGGCTCAGCCCCCTTTGAGGGGGCGCGCGAAGCGCGTAGGGGGTGGTTCATCTAGTGCATGAAGGTCTGCTCGTGCTGCGCGCGCAACAGCTTCTTCTGCACCTTGCCCATGACGTTGCGCGGCAGGTCGTGCGCGAACAGCACGTGCTTGGGCACCTTGAAGCTCGCGATGCGGCCCTTCAGGGCGGCGATGAGCTCGTCTTCGTTGAGCGGCGCGCCGGGCTTGGGCACCACGACGGCGATCACCGCCTCGCCGAAATCGGCGTGCGGCACGCCGATCACGGCGCTCTCGTTCACGCCGGGCAGCTCGTTGAGATAGCCCTCCACCTCGGCCGGGTAGACGTTGTAGCCGCCGCTGATGATGAGATCCTTGCTGCGCCCGACGATGGTGACGTAACCCTGCGCATCCACGCGCCCCACGTCGCCCGTCTTGAACCAGCCATCGGCGGTGAATTCGGCGGCCGTCTTCTCGGGCATGCGCCAGTAGCCCTTGAACACGTTGGGGCCGCGCACTTCGATGTTGCCGATCTCGTTCGCCGGCACCGGCTGGCCGGCGTCGTCGCGTACGCGCAGGCCGACCTCGGGCAGCGGGAATCCCACGGTGCCGCCGCGGCGCTCGCCGTCTTCCGCGCGGCAGGGGTTGGAGGTGAGCATGGCGGTCTCGCTCATGCCGTAGCGCTCGAGGATGGTGTGGCCGCTGCGTTCGCGGAACTGCTCGAAGGTCTCGATCAGGAGCGGCGCCGAGCCGCTGATGAACAGCCGCATGCGGCTGCAGGCTTGGCGGTCGAGGCCGGGCTCGGCCAGCAGCCGCACGTAGAGCGTCGGCACGCCCATGAACACGGTGGCGCGAGGCAGTTGTGCAATCACCGCCTTGGGGTCGAAGCGGCTGAACCAGATCATCTTGCTGCCGCTCAGCAGCGCGCCGTGCGAGGCGACGAAGAGGCCGTGCACGTGAAAGATCGGCAGGGCGTGAATGAGCACGTCGCCGGGCTTCCAGCCCCAATACCGCTTGAGGGTCATCGCGTTCGACAGCAGGTTGCCGTGCGTGAGCATCGCCCCCTTGCTGCGCCCCGTGGTGCCGCTGGTGTAGAGGATGGCGGCCAGATCGTCGGCGTGTTTCGGCGCCGGCGTCTGGCGGTCGCTGTGCGCCGCCGAGCGTTCGAGCAGGGTGCCGGTGCGGTCGTCGTTGAGCGTGAACACGTGCTTGGTGCCGGCGCTGAAGGCGATGCGGCTGACCCACGCGAAATGCCGCCCGGCGCAGACCACCACGCTCGGCTCGGCATCGCCGATGAAGTACTCGATCTCGCTGCTCTGGTAGGCGTTGTTCAGCGGCAGGTAGACGAAGCCGGCGCGCAGCACGGCGAGATAAAGCATCAGCGCCTCGACCGACTTCTCGGTCTGCACGGCGATGCGCGCGCCCTCGGGCAGGGCGAGCGACTGCAGCAGGTTGGCCATCATGGCCGTGGCGCGGTCGAGGTCGCGCCAGCTGTAGTCGAGGCGCTCGCCATCGGCGGTCTCGATGGCCACGCTGTCCAGGTCGGACGGAAAGGCGTCGCGCAGGGCGCTGAAGAGGTTGTCGTTCATGGAAAGGCGGGGCAGCGGTGGTCGTTGTTGTTCAACCGGCGAGCCGGCGGATCGAGTCTGCAAGGTTGCGCCGCGCGGGCACCTCCAGCCGATCGAAGAAGTGACGGGTGGTGAAGAGGCGCGGCCGGTCCAGAAAGCCGCGAAGCACCGCCGCGCGCTTCTCGCGGTAGGTCGCTTCGGGCACCCAGGCGTATTCAGCCCGCACCTGGCGCTCGTATTCGTCGAAGCGCGCGGTGTCGGCGCCGAGTATCGACAGGTCCACGTCGACGAGCAATGCTTCGTCGTGTGAAGCCGGCGGCGCGCTGTGGCGGGTGGCCATCACGAGTGCATGAAGTCGTGCGGCAGTTTGCGCTTCGACTCCGGCCGCAAGCGCCGCGGTGCGTGCCCAGTCGGCGCTGCGCACTTCGTTGTCGTGGGCCTGCAGGTCGTAGACAGCATCGTGGAACCACAGTGCCAGTTCGACTTCGGCCGGATGATCCGCCTCGTCGCGCACAGCGGTGAAATGCTGCAGGCATTCGCCCAGGTGCCGGGCGGTGTGGTAGTGGCGCGCCGGTTCGTTCCAGCGGCTCAGCAGGGCCTCGCGCAGGGAGGGATCGATGCGCTGCGCGCCGACGGCCTGCCAGGCGGTGGCCCAGCGGGAAGCGGCAATCGGCGCGGTCAAGACGGCCATGGCGGGCAGTGCCGGGCGGCGCGGGCAGGCTGCCCGCGGCCTCTCAGACCGCCAGTTCCTCGAGCGTCTTGCCGCTGTCGAGCGCGGCCTGCAGCCAGCGCGGACGCGAGCCGCGGCCGCTCCAGGTGTTGCCGGCGTCGTCGCGGTACTTGGCGGCGACCTTGAACTTCTTCGCCGGCTTTGCCGCGCCCTTGGCCGAGCGGCGCTTGCCCACAGCGAAGTCGTCCAGCGTCTTGCCGCTTTCGAGCGCCGCCTTCAACCACTGCGGGCGCGGGCCGCGGCCGGACCAGGTGTTGCCCGCTTCGTCCTGGAAGCGCGCACGCGCCCCGCCAGCCTTGGCATTGGACGGCTTTGCCAGCGCGGCGGGACGGCTTTTCGCACCCTTTCCGAAAAGGTCTTCGGCTGTCAGTCCGTAGGCGTTGATGGCTTCCTTGATGCGGGACACGACGCCTTGCACCTCCTTGCGCCTGACCTGGTCGGCCTGATGTCTCAAGGTCTCGATCTGCTTCACCAATTGCTGGTATGTCTTGGTCATAGTGGGACGACTCGGAAAGAAGTGGAAGAACGCAAGAATAGACGAAAGCCGCATTCCCGTCGAAATGGCGGCTCCATCGCTTCGATGCGATTCAGTCCAGTTTCGCGCCGGATTGCTTCACGACCTTGGCCCAGCGCTCGATCTCGGTGCCGACAAAGCGGCCGAAAGCCTCGCCATAAAGCTTGGGCGTTTCGGTGCCGAGATTCGTCCAAAGGGTCTGAATATCCGGAGCTGCAAAGGCCTTGGCCATTTCGGCCTGCATTCGCTGCACGGCCTCCGGCGGCGTTCCCTTGGGCGCCCACAAGGCGTACCACGAGGCGACCTCATAGCCCGGCAGACCGGCTTCGGCCGCGGTCGGAATGTCGGGAAACCCGGGTGCGCGCGTGGGCGACGCCACGGCCAGCGCCTTGATGCGCCCGCCCTTGATGTGCGCGGCCGAGGAGCCGAGGCCGTCGAACATCAGGTCGACCTGCCCGCCGATCAGATCCTGCAGCGCCGGCCCCGCGCCGCGATAGGGAATGTGGGTGATGAAGGTCTGGGTCTGCAGCTTGAACAGCTCGCCCGCGAGATGGTGCGAGGTGCCGTTGCCGGCCGAGGCGTAGTTGAGTTGCCCGGGGTTCTTGCGCGCCCGCTCGAGCAGGCTGCGCAGGTCGGTCACCGGCAGGCGCGTCGGATTCACCACGATCACCTGCGGCACGCTGGAGATCAGCCCGACGGGAACGAAATCTTTCTCGAGGTCGTAGTCGAGTTTGGGGTACATCGACGGCGCGATGGCGTGGTGCACCGCGCCCATGAAAAAGGTGTAGCCGTCGGGCGCCGCACGCGCGGCGACGCCGGCACCCACCGTGCCGCCCGCGCCGCCGCGGTTGTCGATCAGCACCTGCTTGCCCATCGTGCGGCCGAGGGCCATCGCCAGCGGACGTGCGAAGGCGTCGGTTCCGCCCCCGGCCGGAAAGGGCACGACGAAGGTCACGGGCTTCGTCGGCCACCCGCTTTGCGCGCGTGCGAGCGGCGCGCCGAGGACTGCCGCGCCGGCGGCGGCCTGCAGCAGATCGCGGCGCTTCAAGCCGCGGGTCGTGAGAGGTGAAGGCAGGGGCTGGGTCATCATTTGTCTCCGTCGTTGTGAAAGTCGTCAGAACAGCGAAGCGATGGCGCGCGAATGCGCCACCTTGCCTTCGATGAACTGTTCATGGTGTGCCTCAATGCGTTCGAGGTCGTAGAGGTAGTTCACCATCAGGGCAAACGATTGCTTCACCCCTTTGGCCGACAGGTCGCCCAGCGGGTCGAGCCGTTCGAGCCGCGCGCCGTTGTCGAGATGAAAGCGCGCCACCGGATCGCCGCCCGGCGCGGTGGAATGAAAGGCGAGATAGAAGGCACCGAGTTGCGTCAAGGCGTCGAGCGTGTCTTCGTCCAGGCTTTTGAGCGAGGTGGCGCTCGACAGCTTTTCCAGTCCCGGGCCGCAGGCTTCGGCGACCGTGCGGCGTGCGGCGGCGAGGCTTTCGGCGCGCGTCTCGGGCACGCGGTCGCTCACGGCGCCGTCGCGCACCCAGCGGGCAAAGCCGGGCATCGGCGACAAGGTACAAAAGCTGCGCAATTGCGGCAGTTCGCGCTTCAGCTCTTCGGCCACGCGCTTGATCAGGAAGTTGCCGAGCGACACACCTTTCAGGCCGGGCTGGCAGTTGCTGATCGAATAGAAGGCCGCCACGCGAAACTTCTCCGGCCGCGCGGGCTGCACGCTCTTTGCCAGCAGCGGCGCGATGGCGCCCGGCATCTCCGGCAGCAGCGCCACCTCCACGAAGATGAGCGGCTCCGCCGGCAACTGCGGGTGGAAGAAGGCGAAGCAGCGGCGGTCGGGTTCCAGCCGGCGGCGCAGGTCGTCCCAGCCATCGATGGCATGCACCGCCTCATGGCGGATGAGTTGTTCCAGCAGTTGCGCGGGTGAATTCCAGTCGACCTTTTGCAGTTGCAGAAAGCCCGGGTTGAACCAGCTGGACAGCAGGTGCAGGAAATCGGCCTCGACGGCACGCAGCTCAGGCTGTTTCGCCAGCCGGCCGAGCAGCGCGCGGCGCATGCCGACGATGGCTGCGGTGCCGCCCGGCAGGCGGTTGATGCGGCGCAGCAGCTCCTGGCGCGGCGGCTCGGCGGCCTGCGTCAAGCGGCCGAGGTGATCGGCGCTCGGCTCGGCCGCAAAGGCCTGCGCGGCTTCGAGCACGGCCTTCGGATCGGGATTGAACTCGCGCAGCAGCCGCTCGAAGAACAGCGCCTCTTCGTCGGCCACCAGCGCCTCGAAGCGGCCGACGAGGCTGCGCGCGATGGTGGCGCTGTTGGCCTCGCCGCGTTCGGACAGCAGCCGGCGGCAATCGCTCATCAGGCTGCGCACGGCGTACTCGCCGGTGGCGCGGCGGGCGGCAGCGCGAAGGCCGTCGAGCATGCGTACTCCTTGGGTGGCGGTGGAATGTCCGCCGGGCATTACAGCCGGCGCCGGGCGGCCGCGCAACATGGGCGCGTGTCCGTGTGATCGCGGATGCGACATCTGTCCGCCGCGGCTACAGTGCCTGACGATCAGACAGCGCAGCACCGCCGCAGTACCGATGAGCGAACTTCTTCCCGATACGCCCGTGCAGGCCGCGCTGCCCGCTGATGCCGATGGGGTGCTGCGCCTGGCGGCGCAGGGCATGTTCGACATCTTTGCCCGCACGGCGATGGGCATGATGGTGGTGGACCGCAGCCACCGCATCGTCTGGATCAGCGAGGGCTACAAGCGCTTCCTGCCGGCGCTGGGCCATGCGGAGGACGACTTCGTCGGCCGCCGCGTCGAGGACGTGGTGCACAACACGCTGATGGCGCAGGTGATCGACACCGGCCAGCCCATCCTCGTCGACCTGCTGAGCAACAAGGCCGGCACGTTTCTCGTGAGCCGCCTGCCGCTGCGCGATGCGAACGGCGAGGTGCTGGGCGCACTCGGCATGGTGCTGCTCGACCATCCCGAGACGACGATGCAGCCGCTGATCGCCAAGTTCAGCCGGCTGCAGCGCGAGCTCGACGACGCCCGCCAGCAGCTCGCCGCGCAGCGCCGGCCCAAGTACACGATCGCGAGCTTCATCGGCGCGAGCGCGGCCGCCACCGAGGTCAAGCGCCAGGCGCGGCGCGTGGCGCAGACCGGCAGCACCGTGCTGCTGCTGGGCGAGACGGGCACTGGCAAGGAATTGCTGGCGCAAGCCATCCACGCCGCCAGCGCGCGTGCACAGCGGCCCTTTGTCGGCGTGAACATCGCGGCCGTGCCCGAGTCGCTGCTCGAAGCCGAGTTCTTCGGCGTGGCGCCCGGTGCCTTCACCGGCGCCGACCGCAAGGGGCGCGACGGCAAGTTCAAGGTGGCGCACGGCGGCACGCTGTTCCTCGACGAGATCGGCGACATGCCGGTGGCGCTGCAGGCCAAGCTGCTGCGCGTGCTGCAGGAGCAGGAGCTGGAGCCGCTGGGCAGCAACCGCGTGGAGCGTGTGGACGTGCGCGTCATCGCCGCCACCAGCCGCGACCTGCCGGCCATGGTGGCCGCCGGCGAGTTCCGCGCCGACCTGTACTACCGCCTCAACGTGCTGCCGATCCGCCTGCCCTCGCTGCGCGAGCGCATCGGCGATCTCGACGCGCTGATCGACGCGCTGATGGACGACATTTCTCGCCGCAGCGGCTTGCCGCACAAGCAGTTGAGCGTCGATGCGCTGGAGCACCTGGCGGCGCAGGACTGGCCGGGGAACATTCGCGAGCTGCGCAACGCGCTGGAGCAGGCGGCGCTCATGACTGACGACCTGCTGCTGGAGGCCGCGCATTTCGCGCCGGCGGAAAGGCAGGCGGCGCCCGTTTTGGCACTGCCGCTTCGTCCTGCGGCTGCTCAGGCGGTGGCTCCGGCTTCCGCGCCCGCGCCCGCGCCCGCGCCTGTGCCTGTGCCGGCCGGCATCGTGCCCTTGCCGCAGGCCATTGCCGAACTCGAAGCGCGCAGCATCCGCGAGGCGCTCGCCGCCACGGGGGGCAACAAGCTTGCGGCTTCGCGGTTGCTGGGGATTTCGCGCGCGACCTTGTACGAGAAGCTGGCGGGGTTTGGGCGCGGCGGCTGAGGTGGTGCCGCGAAGGTCGCGCTGTTTGCTCGATCGCTTCCCCCGTTCGCCGTGAGGTATCGAAGCGCAGGCGCGCAGTCCGGTTGCTTGATCGAAGCTGAGCGCGTTGTTGAGACAAGCCGGGTCTCGCCCCGGCGGGCGAGTTCCTTCTTTTGTTTCGCCAAAAGAAGGAACCAAGAAAAGGCGACCCCGACCTCGGCGGTCCGCTTGCAGCGGACTGCTCTGCGGTGCTCGGACTTT
>JAKFDI010000113.1:0-38161 GCA_036676235.1 Rhizobacter sp.
GCGGGCGGCGGGGTCGGCGCGGCGCGCGCCGGCGGGGTGCTCATGGGCGGCAGCTCGAAGGGTGCGTTCAGCTCCGACAACTGATCAGGCGCCGCGCTGGCCGAAGCCTGCGTGAGCGAGTTCAGCGAGCGCATCGGATCGGCGTGCGCCGCCATGTTGGGCTGCGCGGCGGCCGACTGCATCACCGAGTTGGCAAACGGATCGGCTGCCGGGTCGCTGCGGCCGGCGCCGAGGCCGAACAGGTTGTCGAGCGAATCCGCCGCCGGCGCCGAGCCGCCCGGCGTGTCGGGAATCAGCGGGCCGGCACCGCGCCCGCCGACTTCGAGGCCGAGGTCGCGCGCCTGGCCGGTGCGCGAGAACGGATCGGCCGGACCCGGTGCGACGGGATCGGGCGCGAACGGATCCCAGTCTTCGGGAATGCCGCCGGCCGCACGCGGCGCGCTCGCCGGGGCGCCGAAGGCACCGCCCGATGCGGGCGCAGGCGCCATGCCGAACCCCGCGAGTGGATCGGCCGATGCGCCCTGCGACGGCGGCGCCGCACGCGACGGTGCGGCCGGTGCCGCCAGCCCGCCGAAATCGGCGAAGGGATCGAGGTCGACGGCCGCGCTCGCGCCGGCCTCCACCTTGAGCGCGTAGCCGCCGATCTGCACCTGGTCGCCCGGCTGCAGCGGCGCTTCCTGGCCGTTGCCGAGCGGGCGGCCGTTGACCGAGATCGGGTTGCTGCCGCGGTCGACGATGGCGTAGCGCCCGCTGCGAAACACCACCTGCGCGTGCACGCGCGAGATGGTGCGCTCGGGGTCGGGCAGCACGAGCTGGTTGTTCTCGGCGCGGCCGATGTTGCCGCCCATCTCATCGAACTGGGCCGTGAGCGGCTGGGTCAGGGGCGCGCCGTTGAAGGACGCAACGGTGAGTGTGATCACGGGTAGGGCCTGTTGAACGCTATGGGTCGGGATTCACCGCAGCACATAAATCTTTCCTTCGACCATCGCCAGGCGAATGGGCCATGCGGCGTTGCCGATCGCGGGGTCGGCGTTCTGCGTGCGCAGCGCCGGCGCGCCGAGCGGCGTCAGGCAGTCGATCAGCCGGCCGTCGTGCACGGGCCGCAGCGTGAGCTCGTCGGCCGTGGGCGGGATGAGCTTGAGCGCCTTGGCAGCATACAGCCGCTGCAGGTGGTCGCGGAATCGCTGCATGCCCTGCTCGGGCGTGCGCTGATAGGCCAGCGCCAGCTCGTCGAAGCGCAGCTTGGCCGCGGCCAGCAATGAGTCCGGGCGGCCCGCGGCAAGGTCGATCGCGAGCTGCTGCAGGAACTCGAGCACCTGCCGCTGCAGGCCCACGTTCTGCGGGATCGGCGGCGCATCCAGCCAGCGCCAGCGCGGAAAGTTCACCGGCAGCTCGAGGCTCTGCTTCTGGCTGACGGGCGCCTCGTAGGGCTGGCCCTGGGGCGCCGTCCACTCGACGGAGGCAAGCACGCGCACGCTCGGGTCGAGCGCGCTGTGGCCCTGGCGCGCGAGCACCAGGCGCGCACGCGCGAAGGTCGTTTCCACCGCCGCGCGCGACTGCGCCGGCACCGGTTGGCCGGGGATGCCGGCGCCCGCCACCAGCTCGATCTGGTTCTTGCCGGCCAGCGTGTACTCGTGCACCGCGAGGCAGACCTCGCCGCCGCCCGCGCCGACGAAGGCCACCGGCATGCCGTTGAGATGCACTTCGGCGGCGCAGTTGAGCGACTGCAGATGCAGCATCAGCAGGCGTTCCATCAGCCGGCACTCCAGTCGACGAGCGGCAGGCCGGGCAGCAGCGCACGCGTGGCCACCGCGTTGCCGACGACGGGGTCGCACAGCAGCAGCGCCACGCTGCACGGCTCGACGCGCAGGGTAAAGAACCACTGCCGCCCACGGCCGTCGGCGCGCGGGCGCAGGCCGCATTCGCCAGCCAGGGCGCCCAGCGCCTGCGGCAGCGTGGTGGCGACGCCAGCGGTGGCCGGCTCGGTGGTCGCGATGGGGTCGATCTCGATCGTGAACGGGAGGCGGAACTTGCGCACCGCGGCGTCGAGCGATTCGTCCTCGGCGGCCTCCTCGCCCAGCTGGCGCAGGCTCATGCGCAGCTCGTGCCGGTCCTGGGCGACGAGCCGCACGCGCGAGCGCGTTGCGCCCACGGCCAGTTCGCCGGTGAGCTGCAGGTCGATCGAGAAGGCGGTCATGTCGATCGCGCCCTCGGTGCGCATCGCCACCGTCGCGGCACCGGTCTTGACGTAGCCCCAGGTCGCGGCGCCCCGCCCAGCGAGGCATTCGGCCCGCACGTCGAGCTTGGGCGCCTGCGCGCCGGTGCCGGGCGGCGCCACCACGCGGCACCAGGCGGAGAAGAGCTTGTCCATGCCCTGGCCGAAGCTCGTGCGCAACCCGCCCCAGGCGCGCTGGAGGGCTGCGGCATCGCATTTCACGCCATCGGCTTCAAGGTGGCAGGCGATGGGCGGCGGCGCGTCCGGCGGCGCCGGCACCACCGGCCACTGCATCGCCGGCCAGGCCGGGTGCTGCACGTCGGCCAGCCACTGCGTCGCCGGATAGACGCGCACGCCGACGCTCAGGGCGCCAAAGGGCGCGCCGGCGTCGCGCAGGCCGCAGCTCGAGACGGCGACCGTGTGCGGATCAGGCGCTGGCGCGGCGGCGATGCCGGGCAGCGCGTCGTCCTCGGGCGCGGAAGCGTTGAGCGCGATGCTCAGCTGCGCCGTGTCGCGCCCCTTCCAGGTCAGGCGCCCGGACGGCGCGGCATGCATCACCTGCGGATGAACGCGCGGGTCGCACACCGCAAGCGCGGCGAGCTTGAGATTGAGCCGCGCCGCGCTGCCGCGCCGCAGGGCGTGGCTGAGCACGGCGAGGTCGAGCGGCGCCTCAGGCGCGCGGTCGAAGTGCTCGCGCGTCGGCGCCGGCTTGGCGGCGGGCTGGCGCTGCCATTGGCCGCCCTCCAGCCGATAGGCCTGCACCTCGATGTCGGCCACCATCAGGTCGACGGTGCCGAGGTCGCAGGCCTGGATGCGCGCCGGCGGCTGCTCGGGCGGAAACACCACGCGCGCCGCCGCCTCGCGCGCCTGCGCGTCCACCAAGGCGACGGCCGCGTCGAACTGGGCGAGCGTCACACCCGAGGCCGATGCCGCCGACTGCGGCTGGCGCTGCGCCAGGTCGCCGCGCGTGTGCTGCACCAACTGATGCAGCTTCAGCGGCGGTGTGCGGCGGGGGTCATCGAGGATTTCGCGCGCCCAGGCGAAGGCCGGCTTGTCCTCGAAGCTCGCGCCCCACAAGCACCACAGGCCGGTGTAGTGCGCGAGGTCCACCGCGTCGCCGATGCCGTGGCGGCGCGCCTGCTGCATGGCCGCTTCGACGAACGCCGGCCAGCGATCCTGCAGGCGCTCGGTGACGGCCGGCCAAGCCTGTGCCAGCACGCCGGCGACGCTGCGCGCATGGCGGGACACCGTCAGCTGCTCCAGCAGCTCGAACTGCTCGGCGTTCAGGCGCAGCATGTGTGCCCCTCGTCCGACGGATACGTCGGCCGGTCTTGCAGACCGCACTGGGCCAGATGGCCCAGCCCTTCGCCAGGCGTGAACAGTCCACTGGACTGTTCACGTCCGGGCTCAGCCCCCGAGGGGACACGGGCCGGCTTGGGCTGAGCGTGGACGTGCGTGTGTGCCTGCGCACACACGTTCGCCTCGCGAAGCGTCGGGGCTTGCAAGCCCCGACGTGGGACGGCCCGGCGCTCTGCCCGCCCGCACGTCGGCACACGGTGTTTCATGCCGGTACCCTGTCGGCCATCAACGCCCGCCGTTCGCTGGCAAGCACGCCCTCGTGCATGGCATGCCAGGTCCAGGCATCGGCGGCCGGCAGCACCAGGCTCTGGTCGAGCCGGAACACGGTGTCCAGCTGCGAGGGCGACAGCGCCGGCAGCAGCGTCTGCAGCACCTCCGGGTCGAACCAGCGGAAGGCCCGCCGTCCGCCGTCGGGCGTGACCACGTTCGACAGGTCGCGGCACCACTCGCGCACGCGCAACAGCGCCTCGGTGCAGGCGATCACCACACCCCATTGCGGATGGACGATGGTGGCGGTGGCCAGCAACCAATCGGTAAAGGGCGAGCCCTCGCGCAGCTCGACGACATAGGGCGCGCGTTCGGCGGCCGCGGGCGAGAGGGCGCCCCGTTCGAGGCAATCCCAGCCGCTCACATCGGCCGCCGCCAGCTTGGCCGGCAATCCCGGTACGGCAAGCCCGTCGATGACGGCGTGCACCCGTGCACCGCTTCGGCTCCACAGGGCAGACTTCAGTTGGGCGTAGGACAGCGCCCGCGACACATCGCTCATCGTTGATCAGGGCTTGGTGCCGCCGCCTTCGGTCGGCATCGGATCCTTGAAGCGATCCTTGTAGGTGTTGTCGGTCAGCGGATCATGCTTCTTCGGCTTGGCCGCCTTGTCGGGCGCCGCCTTCTTCGCCGTCAGCGCAGAGCCGGCCGATCCGCCGCCGCCGCCCGAATTGATCTTGACCATCGGCCCCACGATGTCCACGCCGGCCGGGCCGATGTTGACCAGCGAGCCGCCCACCTTGAGCGTGATGCCCATCGACGCTTCCAGCACGATGTTCATCGCGCCCTTGACCTTCACGTTCATGCCTTCGGCCATCACGTCGCCCGTGGCCTTCAGCGACAACTTGCCGGTGGATTCGACGACCGCGTCACCCGTCACCTTGAGGTCGAAGTTGTCGCCGGTCGCCACGGCCACGGTGCTGCCCACGTTGACGGCCGCCTCGGCGCCGACATCGACATGCAGGTTGGCGCCGATGGTGACGGTCGAATCCTTGGCGACGGTGAGCTGCTTGACGCCGGCGATGTCATGCAGCACGTCGCCGCCCACCGTGAGGTGCAGGTCGGTGCCGACGTTGGTCATCGTTTCCTTGCCGATGTCGGTGTAGACGTTCTCCACCACCACGTCGCGCCGGGTGAGCATCACCTTCAGCGTCTCGTTGCCCTTCACCAGATCGAAGGCGTTGCCCTCGACATGGCGGAAGAACTCCTTCTCGGCATGGAACCAGATGTGCTCCTTGCCCTTGGCGTCCTCGAAGCGCAGCTCGTTGGCGGTGTCGGGCGTGCCATCCTTGCTGCTGCGTGTCTTGAGGCCGCTGACGGTGGCGTTGTCAGGTAGCTTCCACGCGACCGGGTTCTCGTCGTTGTAGACCGATCCGGTGACCAGCGGGCGGTCGGGGTTGCCGTCGAGAAAGCTCACCACCACCTCATGGCCCACGCGCGGCAGCGCGAAGTAGCCGAAGCCCTTGCCCGCCCACGGCTGCGCCACGCGCACCCAGCACGAGCTGTTCTGCAGCTTCTTTTCTTTCTTGGCCAGGCGGTCCCAGTGGAACTGCACCTTGATGCGCCCGTGCTTGTCGGTCTCGATCTCGTTGCCCGAGGCGCCCACCACCACCGCCGTCTGCGGCCCGTGGATGAAGGGGCGCGGCGTGCGGCGCTCGGCGCGGAAGTTCGGCGCGGAATTGCTCATCACCGTGAGGCTGGCAAGAAAGCCGTCCTTGCGCCGGTCGCTGCGCAGATCCTCGATGGCCTCGTGCGCCGCGAACTCCAACCGGTATTCGGCGCCGATGACAAGGTATTCGCCGTCGTCTTCCTTGTGCGGCAGGTTCTCGACCTCGAAGGTCATGCCGGCGGCGATGTCGCGCGTATTGACGATGGTGGTGCTGGTGCGCTGCAGCGACATCAGCTCCTCGATGCGCACCGTCGCCCGGTGCGTGGCCGCCTCGGCCGAGGTCTGGGCGGTCGGCTTCTGGCTGTTCTGCACCACATCGGCCGGAAACTCGAAGACCTCCATCGGGCCGAGCTTGGAAGCGGGCTTGACGGCGGCCTTGGTGCCTTCAATCTTGGTGCCGGGCGACAAGTAGTCGTAGTCGCCCACCACTGCCTTGACGGCGCGCGCCTCATCCTGGCTTTGCCAGTTGATCGCGGTGCCGCCGTACTTCATGGCATTGGCCCACTTGATCGCACCGCGCGTGGGCCGGCTCTTGTGGCGCGCCATGCCGTCGATCAGCACCATGGTGTGCTTGCGCTCGGTGTGCTCGAAGAAGTAGTAGATGCCGGCTTCCTCGAGCAGGCGGCTCACGAAATCGAAGTCGCTCTCCTGGTACTGCACGCAGTAGTCGAGCTTCGGGTAGGCGGCGGCCGAGACGAGGCGGAACTCGAAGTCGGTGCTGTACTCGGTGAGCACCTTGGAGACGATGTCCTTCACGCTCATGCTCTGGAACACGCGGCTGTCGCGGCTGCGCGTGAGGAACCACAGCCACGGCCGCATCGTGGCGGTATAGCTCTCGTAGCGCCCGCGCCGCTCGCCGCGCTTCATGCGCGTGATGTAGGCGTTGAAGTGGCGCGGGTCGTCATTCACGTCCATCGTCACGTTGGCGCGCGTGCCGAGCAGCTTGTGCATGTCGACCGCCTTGGGCTTGCCCATCATGTCGAGTTCGCCGACCAGCTCGACCTCGTACTCCGGCAGGCGCCCCAGCTGTTCGCGGCCGGTCATGCTCATGACCAGGAAGCCGCCCGAGCTGGTCGTGATCTTCATGACCTCGTTGGCCGCTGGTCCCAACCCTGGAATCGCCATCGTCACTCTCCCTCGTCAGACCTCGTTCCGTGCGCTCAAGCGCGCACCGCTCACGCGAAGGCGTAGCTGAAGTCGTCGCCGTCCACGCCGAGCGTGATGCCCTTCAACTCCGCGCCTTCGGATGTGCGCGTGAGGTATTCGATCGAGACCTTGGGCAGCACGGTGTTGGTGAGAATCGCGTCAATCACCCGCCCGCCGGACTCGGCGTTGTTGCAGCGCTTGACGATGAGCTTGACCGCCTCGTCGCTGTACTCGAACGGGATCTTGTGGTTCTCGGCCACGCGCTTCTTGATGCGGTTGAGTTGCAGCCGCACGATCTGGCCCAGCATCTCGTCGGACAGCGGGTAGTAGGGAATCGTCACGATGCGGCCCAGCAGCGCCGGCGGGAAGATCTTCTGCAGCGGCTCGGTCATGGCGGTCGCGAGCGAGTCCGGGTCGGGCAGCAGCTCCGGGTCCTTGCACATGTTCATGATCAGCTCGGAGCCGGCATTGCTGGTGAGCAGGATGATCGTGTTCTTGAAATCGATCATGCGGCCCTCGCCGTCTTCCATCCAGCCCTTGTCGAAGACCTGGAAGAAGATCTCGTGCACGTCGGAGTGGGCCTTCTCCACCTCGTCGAGCAGCACCACGCTGTAGGGCCGGCGGCGCACCGCCTCGGTCAGGATGCCGCCTTCGCCGTAGCCCACGTAGCCCGGCGGCGCGCCCTTGAGCGTGGAGACGGTGTGCGCCTCCTGGAACTCGCTCATGTTGATGGTGATG
Source organism: Rhizobacter sp. (assembly GCA_036676235.1). Taxonomy (GTDB): domain Bacteria; phylum Pseudomonadota; class Gammaproteobacteria; order Burkholderiales; family Burkholderiaceae_C; genus JAKFDI01. The sequence continues at coordinate 7,392 of JAKFDI010000113.1, forward strand.
ACGTTCTGCTCGCCGCCGTAAAGCGCTTCGGCCAGCGCCAGCGCCGTCTCGGTCTTGCCCACGCCCGAGGTGCCGCACAGCATGAACACGCCGATCGGCTTGTTCGGGTTGTCCAGCCGCGCGCGTGACGTTTGAATGCGCCGCGCGATCATCTCCAGCCCGTGCTGCTGGCCAATCACACGCTTGCCCAGCGCCTCGCCGAGTTTCAGGATGGCCTGCAGTTCGTTCTTCACCATGCGGCCCACCGGAATGCCGGTCCAGTCGGCGACGACGCTCGCCACGGCCTGCGCATCGACGCTGGGCATGATGAGCGGGTTGTCGCCCTGCAGCGCCGCGAGTTGCTCCTGCTGCGTGTGCAGTTCAGCGAGCAGCTTCTCGCGGTCGGCGGCTTGCGTGTCGGCGGGTGTGTCCACGGCCTTGTCGTCGCCGCGCAGTTGCGCGCGCAGCGCCAGCACCTTGTCGACCACCGCCTTCTCGTCCTGCCAGCGCTTCTCCAGCCCGACCAGGCGCTCGCGTTCGGCCGCGAGCAGCGCCTCGACATCGGTGCGGCGCGAGCCGACGTTGACGCCGACATTCGATTCGCGGTCGATGATGCCCTGCTCGATCTCCATCGATTCGATGCGCCGGCGCGAGTCTTCCACCTCGGCCGGAATCGCATGCTGGCTCACCGCCACGCGGGCGCAGGCGGTGTCGAGCAGGCTCACGGCCTTGTCGGGCAACTGGCGTGCGGGAATGTAGCGGTGCGACAGCTTCACCGCCGACTCGATGGCCTCGTCGAGCAGTTGCACGCGGTGATGCTTCTCGAGCACGGTGGCCACGCCGCGCAGCATCAGCACGGCCTTCTTCTCGTCGGGCTCGAGAATCTGCACGACCTGGAAGCGGCGGGTCAGTGCCGGATCCTTCTCGATGTATTTCTTGTACTCGGCCCAGGTCGTAGCGCCCACGGTGCGCAGGTTGCCGCGTGCGAGCGCGGGTTTCAGCAGATTGGCCGCGTCGCCGGTGCCGGCCGCGCCGCCCGCGCCCACCAGCGTGTGGATCTCGTCGATGAACAGGATGATGGGCTTCGGAGACGCCTGCACCTCGTCGATCACCTGGCGCAGGCGCTGCTCGAACTCGCCCTTCATCGAGGCGCCGGCTTGCAGGAGCCCCAGGTCCAGGGTCAGCAGCGAGACGCCCTGCAATTGCGGCGGCACGTCGCCGCGCGCGAGGCGCTGCGCGAAGCCTTCGACCACCGCCGTCTTGCCCACGCCCGCCTCGCCGGTGAGGATGGGGTTGTTCTGGCGCCGGCGCATGAGGATGTCGACCATCTGGCGAATCTCTTCGTCGCGGCCGCTCACCGGATCGATCTCGCCCTTGCGCGCCTTCTCCGTCAGGTCGACGGTGAACTTCTTCAGCGCCTCCTGCTTGCCCATGGCGGCCGGCGCCATGGCGCCCGAGTTCTCGCCCGGCTCGCCGGCGCCGACGATGCTGCCGTCTTGCGCACCCAGGCCGGATTCACCGGTCTTGGCGCAGATCGTTGCGGCGTTCTCGGCCAGGTCGTCGGCCTTGATCTTGTCGAACTGGCGCGAGATGGCGACCAGCGCGTGGCGCAAGGTCGGCGTGTTGAGGATGCCGATCAGCAGATAGGCCGTGCGCACCTGTGAATCGCCGAACATCAGCGTGCCGTAGACCCAGCCCTGCTGGATGGCGTGCGTGATGTGCTCGGAAAAATCGGAGATGGCGGTCGAACCGCGCGGCAGGCGGTCGAGCGCGGCCGTCACGTCGCGCGCCAGCGCTGCCTGGTCGAGCGCGTAGTGGCGCACGATGGCGGAAATGTCGGTCTCGTTGCTCTCGAGCAGTTGCGTGAGCCAGTGCACCAGCTCCACATACGGATTGCCGCGCAGCTTGCAGAAGACCGTCGCTCCTTCGATGGCCTTGTAGCCCACCGGATTGAGCTTGCCGAACAGGGCCACCCGACTGATTTCGCTCATCTCGATTTCTCCGTTGTCGCTTGTTTGTTCACTTCAATGCAGGCGGTTCGCCGCCCGCAGGACGGTGTTCGGCCGGATGCTTTCCACATTCATGACCAGCTCGCCGGCATCGCTCTCGCGCGTGCGGCCGGCGGCCCGGTTCATCCATGCCGTGCGGCCGAGCCGACCGACCGCGCGGCCGTGCCCGAGCGTGGAGCCGAGCTGCCACTGCGGCACGTCCTCGCGCCGCAGGATGAGGCGCAGATCCCAGTTGAACTCGAAGCCGACGTACTGGCGCACCAGCGCCTGCAGCCGGTCGAGCGCCTCGCCGCCGGGCAGCAAGGCGTTGAAGCGCGCCCAGGGCACCGGGCCGATGACGATGCGGAACTTGTGCTGCACGTCCCACACCGCCCGGCCGAGCACCGCGCCGCGGCCCACGCCCGCCTGGCCGTCGCGCCGCAGCCGTGTGCGCTCGTCGTCGTCCAGCATCATCCAGTGGCCGCAGAACTGCTCCACCTCGACCGGCACGCCGAACTGCATGCTGATCCAGGCCTGCAGGCCATCAGCATCGCGCACCGAGCGCGCAAGGCGCCCGGCGAAAAAGAGCTTGGGAAAGTCGCCCAGCGCATCGCGCCCGCGTGCGGTGGGCTCGGCCATGCCGAAGAGCGCGCCCACGTGGCGCACGATGGGCGCGTCTTCCGGGCGGTCGAGGGACACCGTGGGCTGCGCCCGCGCCCAGGCCCGATAGAACAACAGCCCGAAGCGGTGCGCCAGCATGTTCACGAAGCGCGTGAAGGTGAGGTCGCCGTTGTAGAACTGGCGCTCGCGTGCGTACTCGGTGAGGTGGATTGGCAATGGGCCGTTCGGCCCGAAGAAGCCGAACACGCGCTGCACCAGCCGCGAGTGGCCCGACGGCGTTTGCTCGACCTCGGCGATGGCCGCGGGCGCAAAGATGAGCGAGGGCTCCTGGGCGAAGCGCAGCGGCTCGTCGCCGGGGCGCAGCGCGTCGCCCAGGCGCGGACGGTCGCGGTTCGCGGCCTCGACGCGGCGCATGGCCTGGAAGAGGTCGTAGGCGGCAGGCCGCTTCGTGATGCGGGCGATGACTTCGGCGCCGCTCGGCCCGCGCGCCTGGGGATCGACCACCGGGTCGAGGTTGCGCGGCTCGGGTGCGCTCACAGCAGCGACCTCGCCCCGGCGCGCGGCGCCCAGCGCATCACGTCGCCGCGGGTCATCGACACGAGCACCGTCTGCGCGAAGCCGTTCATCGACACGTGGCGCGCGAAGTACTGGTGCAGCACCGAGCCCAGCAGCACCGCGCTGCCGCCCTCGAACGACATGTCATCGACCGTGACGCGGATCTCGAGCCCGCGGCCGAAGGCGATCGGCCCCGGCGCGGGATGGCGGCGCACCACCGGCTTGACGCCGACCGCGCGCACGCCGTCGATCTGGCGCTTGAGGCCGGGCTCGGCGCCATGCGCGAAGAGGCTGAGCAGCTCGCGCAGCGTGGTGGCGCCGCGCTCGGGATCGTCGTCGAGCAGCGACACGTAGTTGAGCGACAGCAGGCCCAGCAGCCGCCAGGCGACCGGGCCTTCGCGCATGGCGCTTTGGGGGCGCGAGGGGCCGGCGACCACGTCGATCGCCTCGACCGGCGCGCTGGCGGTGAGCGTGAGTTCGCCGTGGCTCTGGCCGACGGGCATGAACATCGGCAGGTCGCGGTTGGTGCAGCGCACGCGCACGGCGAGCTGGCGCAGCTCATCGGCATAAGGCGCCTCGCGCGGATCGACCAGCGACAGGAACGCCTCGGTGCCCACGTAGCCCGAGCGCGGCCCTTCGCGGCGCGCGCGGTCGGAGATGACGCGCGGCTCGCGCAGCATGGTGTAGAAGCCGCTGTTGTCGCTCGGCTCCATCTGCGGCACGGCGAACAGCGGCACGAAGGCCTGCTCATCGCGGTCGTCGACGAAGCCGCTGACCGACAGAACGTCGAACACCTCGTAGTCCATCGGCGCACCGCGCTCGGGCACGATGTGGAAGGTGGTGCTGCCGTCGGTCACGTTGAGCCGATCGGCGCGCCGCTCGAACAGGTTGATCGCCGGCACGCAGTGCAGCATGAAGTTGTCGGGCGCAACAGCGCCCTCCAGCGGCGCGGCGTAGCGGTTGAACAGCAGCGCGATCTCGAAGCTGTTGCCCTTGCAGCGCGCGAACGCGGGCGCGAGGCCGTCGACGTCGATGAACAGAAAGCGCTGCGGGAAGGCGAAGTACTCCTGCATCAGCCGCGTGCCCGACAGACCACGCAGCGTGACGGGCAGCATGGCCTCGTCGTCGCCGTAGCCCACGGGCTTGACGTTCGCGCCCGGCAGCAATTGGCGCGTGCCTTCGTTGCCGCGGCCCGGCGTGCCGGTGAGCACGCCGATGCAGGCGCCGACCAGCAACTCGTGCAGGCGCAGGGCCACATCCGACAGCCCGCCGATGTAGAAGCGCAGGCGGTCGAGCTTAAACTGGGCGAAGCTCATGCCTTCGGGCAGCTCCAAGCGCAGCCGCACGCCGCTGCGCGGGCGTTCGGCCAGCGCCAAGCTGGACAGCGCCAAGTCAGCAGCATTCAGGAAGTACTCGGCCGAGGCCACCTTCAGCGGCGTGAGCACCACGTCCTGCGCGGTGCGGAACTCGCAGCGCGTCGTGCTCATCGACGACTCGGGGCCGAGCATCGTGGCGCCGCGCCGAATCGGCAGGCCGCTGATGAGGTTGGGGTCGTTGGCCGGCTTCAGCCGCGCCACCAGCATCGACGGCACGGGCGCCGTGAGGTTGGGGCACACCATGTCGAGCAGGCGCTGCGCGAGCTGCGGGTACTCGGCGTCCTGCTTGAGCTGCACGCGCGCGGCAAGAAACGCGCTGCCTTCGATCAGCCGCTCGACATACGGATCGGCGACCTCCATGCCTTCCATGCCGAGGCGGCCGGCGATCTTTGGAAACTCGCGCGCGAACTCCGCCCCCATCTCGCGCAGGTAGCGCAGTTCCTGGTTGTAGTAGCGAAGCAGCCGGGGGTCCATGGTTCCGTTCGGATGTCAGTGATCCGTTGCGTCGCGTGTCCCCGACGGCGCATGAATCAAGCAACCGCCGCGGGTCCGGCTCTGCCGGCCCGCCAGCGGTGCCCCCTTTGAGGGGGCGCGCGAAGCGCGTAGGGGGTGGGTCATCTCATATCGCGCACCGAGGCCATGCCGGTCTCGACATCGACATCGGCGCTCAGCAGCAGTTCGAGCGGCACCGGCTGATTCCACATCTGGCCGCGAATGACGAGGCGCAGGCTGTTGTGCTGCAGGTTGAAGCCGGCCTCGCGGTTGACTTCGACCACCAGCGTGGATTCGTCGATGCGCGGCTCGAAGCTGACGATGGCTTCGTGAACCGCCTGCTCCAGCACGGCGAAGTCGAGCGTGGAGACGGTGCTGCCCGACAGGGCGGGAATGCCGAAGTTCAGCACCGACTGGCGCGCCTCGCGCGCGGCACGCCACATCGCCACCGCCGCGGTGTCGGGCGAGCCGGCATCGGGTTCGCCGCGCGTGGTGTTGAACAGCCAGGTGAGATCGCGCAGCACCGCCGCGCGCAGTTGCTGGCGGCTGAGCACACGCGCGTCGAGCGACTCCTTGGCCGACGACGGCTGGTCGTCCGTCAAGCGGTCGAGCAAGGACGGTTGCAGCCGCTCCTGCGACGCGAGCCCGGCCACTACGCGGTCTCGCCGGAAGCCGGCGCCGCCGATTCGGTGGCCGGCAGTTCGTCGAACTCGAGGCTGCGCACCGACATCAGGTCGTGCTCGCCGGCATCCGTCACGAGCACGCGCTGCCCGAGGCCGGCGTAACGATCGGCGCCGATCTCGGACCATTCGGTCTTGCGCGCCAGGCAGATGAGGCCGTCGTCGCTTTCGTGCGAGCCGATATAGCGCGTGGGCACCAGCGCCACGGTTTCGCCGCCATTGGCGAAGGTGAGCTGCGCGGGCGTCCACACGCAATCGCGCAGGTCTTCGGGCGCATCGAAGTTCACACGCGCGAGACGGGCGAACGGCACCCAGTAGTAGCGACCGTTGACACAGGCTTCGAGCACGGGGCCGAGGCGCGAGTCGGCATCGGCAATCCACTCGAACGGCTGGTCGTTCACGCGGCCGCCGCCCGCGGGCGCGGCGTCGAAAGCGCGCCGGGCCAGGTCTTCGGACATCGCCGCGTTGCCCTGGCCCTGCTGCAGCATCGACTCGATCAACAGCGCGAGCCATTCGTCGGGCTGGCCGAAGACCATCGGCGTGCGCTTGCCGGCAAACACCTGCGCGCGCATCAGCTCGCAGCGGATCGCGTGGCCCACGGTCTCGCGCATGGGAATGGCGAGTGGGTCGAGATCGGCCACCACGTTGAGCTGCGTGTGGGCGCGCTCCCACTGACCGAGCACGCACAGCAGTTGCGCGAGAAACACGCGCAGGCTCGCATCGGCCGGCTTGGCGCGCACCGCGGCGGTGAGCTGCTGCAGGGCAGCGCGCGGGTCGCCGGCGCGCAGCGCGGATTCAGCATCGGAGCGGGGATCGGCCATGGTGGGTACGTCGGTGCGGTAAGAAGCGGTACTGCGGCAGCGGCTTCTAGAAGCCGTGGCCGCAATCGGGGCAGAAGCGGGCCTGGCGCGATACGGTGGTGCCGCAGCCGGGACAGCTCTTGTGGGTGCTTGCCATGTCGAAGCCGCATTCGTGGCAGAAGCGGCCACCCTCGGAGGGCGCCTGGCAGTTGGAGCAGACCGGGCCGGCGGCTGCGGCCGGCTCGTCAGCGTAGGCATCGGCTTCGTCGTCGGCGGCGTAGCCGTTGCGCGCCTTCGCGGTGCCGCCTGCGCGTCCTTTCGACGCGCAATCGCGGCATTGGCCGGTCGACTCGCGAAAGCAGTTGTCGCACACCTGCTTGGCGCAGGCCTCACAGCCGTGAAAGCGCTGTGCCGCCTGCGCACGCGCGTTGGCAAGGGCCGACTCCTTGGCCTGAACCGCCCCCGCATCGGCCATCGCGCCGCTGGCGTGCCCGATGCGGTGCAGATTCACGAAGACGAAGTCGAAACGCTTGAGCCAACCCGTCAGCCGCCCGCGCCGGTAGGAACTGAAGGGCGAGCGCCAGGTGTCGTTGCAGCATTCGCAGAAGAACTCGAACTGGAAGCCGGCCTTCAGGTCGCTGCTCGTCGAGCTGCTCAGGTCGTGGTAATTCTTCATCGACATACGAGGGTCCGGGTCTCGAAGCGGCGCATGCTCAGAACGGCATCAGAGGCGTCTTCATCTTGAACACGCGGGCCGTTCCCTTGGTGACGCCGTTGGCGCCGCTCGCGGCGGGCCGGTTCTGATAGACATAGTCCACGCCCTCGAACTCGGCGGTCCAGTCTTCCTTCATGTCGGACATGGTGTCGGAGGCCTCGACCGACAGTGAATAGTCGGTCAGGCGCACCTTCTCGAACTTGATCGCCAGCGACAGCGGCTCGTTCTTCGAGCGGTGATAGAGCGTGAGCGTGGCTTGCGGAAACACGTCGCCCGCCTTCATCGAGTTCAGCATCTGCGTGGTGGCGAGGTCCACGTTCTTCTTGAACGTGAAGCGAAGCTTCTGCCGTTCCGCAGGATCGATGGTCTTGGGCTTTGCCCCGCGCAGTTCCTTGTCGATCTCGATCAACTGCTGGGGGGGCGGCGTGCTGGCCACGCTGCGGATCGATTCGATGCTGCTGATGAGGCCGGCGGCAACGTTCTTGTCCTGCTGCGCGCTTTCTTCCTGGACCGCCTTGGCCTTCTGCCTGTCGGCATGGTCCTGGTTGAGGAGCGTCCAGTTCCACGCATCGAGTTCGATCTGGCCGTCGAATGGCGTGGGTACGGCTTCGCCGGTGATCGGAACCGTCGTCGGGCGAATCAGCAGCAGGTAGACCTCGGCAATCGAATTCGACATGCGGCCTCACTGATTCTTCGGCTTGGCGTAGAAGAACGGATTCATCGGGAAGTTGTCGCGGCCCATGCGCTTCAGGTAGGTCATGTTCACAGAGCGGAAATTGAGCTTGATGGTTTCCATCAGCTCGGCGCCGTGGCCTGTCGGCTGAAGGTTCAGCGCCGACTCCGTGAAATAGCCATCGGTCGCGACAAACGTGAAGCCCGGCTGATGCAAGGCGCGACCGCCCTGCTTGATGTGCAGCACCGTGATGGACAGGCTCACGATGGGCGTGTCGTTGTCGATGCAGCTGTGGATGCGTGCCGAGGCGATATCGAAACGCTTGGTTATTTCGAGTTCGTTCAGGTCGAGACCCTTGGCGCCGCTCACACCGGCCATGCTCTTGAGCTTCTTGGCGCTGATGCCGAAACCGCCGCTCGTCTTCTCGGCGTCGGTACGCACGCTCATCCCCCACTTGAAGTCTTTGAGCTCGACCCAGGTCTGAAAACCGTCGAGCAGGCCTTCACCGACGATCGGCCCCGTCTTCGTGAGGATCTGGCAGTAGATGTTGGACCAACTCATGAATGCGCTTTCGCCGCCTCGGCCCGCAGGCGGGGGCGAAGAAGAAGAATGCCGAAGGCCGGCGCGCCCGAGAGCGCACCGGCGGTGCCGCGTGCGGGTCGCGGCCGCGCACCGCGGCGACCCGACGGGATCAGGCCGAGGGGGAGGCCGTGCCGGCCGGGATGTCCCAGTTGTAGGTCTTCACCGCACCCAGCGCGCCGGTCTTGTTGTCCTGCGGCTTGTATTCGATCTTCAGCGTCTTGAAGACGAGTTCCACCTTCTGCACCACGTTGCCTTCTTCCGTGCCGCTGTTGGACACCTTGGTAATGAAGGCGCCCTCCATGATCATGGTGAAGTAGGTCTCCGGGCTGCCCTTGCCGGTGGTCTTCATCATCTGCAGCTCGAGCTTGGGGAAGGCCTTGCCGGTGCAGATGTAGCCGAGGATCACGGTCGACGAAGTGTCGAAGTAGTGCTCGAAGTTGAACTTGCCAGGGTTCGGCTTGCCGACGCTTGCGCCGCCGCCCTTGGTCCAGCTGGTTTCGGCTTCGACTTCCCAGTCCCAGCCCTGGATCTCGATCCACTTTTCCTTGCCCTTTTGCATCGACTCGCCATCGGCCTTGTCGAAGAAGCTCAGGAATGCGTTAACGGCCATTGTTTACTCTCCTTGGTGGTATGTGAAAGCCCCGTGGGGTACGGGTGAAAAGACGGTGCGAGACGCTGCGTCAGCCGCCCGATTTCTCGGACGGCAGTTTGGAAACCAGGCGCAAAGACACCGTCAGACCTTCGAGCTGGTAGTGGGGCTTCAGGAAGAAGCGTGATTGGTAGTAGCCGGGCTGGCCCTCGACCTCTTCGACCTCGACCGTGGCCGCGGCCAGCGGGCGCCGCGCCTTGACCTCTTCGCTGGAGTTCTGCGGATCGCCGTCAACGTAGTTGAGGATCCATTCGTTGAGCCAGTTCTCCATCGACTCGCGCGAGCGGAACGAACCGATCTTGTCGCGCACGATGCACTTCAGGTAATGCGCGAAGCGGTTGCAGGCAAAGAGATACGGCAGGCGCGCGGCGAGTGCGGCGTTGGCCGTGGCATCGGCGTCGTCGTACTCATGCGGCTTCTGCAGCGACTGGCCGCTGATGAAGGCCGCGAAGTCGGAGTTCTTGCGGTGAATCATCGCGAGGAAGCCGTTCTTCGACAGCTCGGCTTCGCGGCGGTCGGAGATGGCGATCTCGGTCGGGCACTTGATGTCCACGCCGCCGTCGTCGGACGGGAAGGTGTGGGTCGGCAGGTTCTCCACTGCGCCGCCCGACTCGATGCCGCGAATGCGCGAGCACCAGCCGTATTCCTTGAACGAGCGGTTCACGTTCACCGCCATCGCATAGGCGGCGTTCGACCAGCTGTACTTGTTGTGGTCGGCGTCGGCGGTGTCTTCCTCGAAGTCGAACTCATCGATCGGGTTGGTCTTGGCGCCGTAGGGCAGGCGCGCGAGAAAGCGCGGCATGCACATCGCGAGATAACGCGCGTCATCGGACTCGCGCAGCGAGCGCCAGGCGGCGTACTCAGGCGTGCCGAAGATCTTGGTCAGGTCGCGCGGGTTGGCGAGTTCCTGCCACGACTCCATCTGCATCACGGTCGGGCTCGCGCCGGTGATGAAGGGCGCGTGCGCGGCGGCCGCCACCTTGGCCATCTCGGTCAGTAGTTCCACATCGGGCGGCGTGTGGTCGAAGTGGTAGTCGCCGACCAGCGCGCCGTAGGGCTCGCCGCCGAACTGGCCGTATTCCTCTTCGTAGAGCTTCTTGAACAGCGGCGACTGATCCCAGGCCGTGCCCTTGAAGCGCTTGAGCGTCTTGCCCAGGTCCTGCTTCGAGACGTTGAGCACGCGGATCTTCAGTTGCTCGTCGGTCTCGGTGTTGTTCACAAGATAGTGCAGGCCGCGCCACGCCGACTCCAGCTTCTGGAAATCCTCGTGGTGAATGATGCGGTTGACCTGCTCGGTGAGCTTCACGTCGAGCGCGGCGATCATGCCCTCGATGGTCTTGATCGCATCGCTGCCGATGATGTTGGTGTCGGCCAGCGCCTGTTGCGCCAGCGTCTGCACCGCCTGCTCGACAGCGCTCTTGGCCTCGGCCGTCTTGGGTTTGAATTCCTTCTTCAGCAGCGACGCGAAGTCGTTACCCTCGAGGGTGACGCCAGCCAGCGCCGAGCCTTGTGCTTCCAGTTCAGCCATGAAAAGTGCTCCGATTCCTTGATTCAGTTGGCGACGCGTGGGCTCATTCCTGAGGCTTGGCCTCAGCGGTGAGCGAGGCAAGCAGCGCCGGGTCGGCGAGCACCTTGGCGATCAACTCTTCGGCGCCGGTCTTGCCGTCCATGTAGGTGATCAGGTTCGACAACTGCGTGCGCGCTTCGAGCAGCTTGTTCAGGCCGTCAACCTTGCGCGCCACCGCGGCGGGCGAGAAGTCGTCCATGCTCTCGAAGGTGATGTCCACCGGCAGATTGCCTTCGCCGGTGAGCGTGTTCTCGACCGAGAACGCGACCCGCGGCTTCATCGACTTCATGCGGGCATCGAAGTTGTCGACGTCGACCTCGAGGAATTTGCGGTCGGCCACGGCGGGCAGCGGATCTTCGGGTTTGCCCGAGAGATCGGACATCACGCCCATCACGAACGGCAGCTGGATCTTCTTCTCGGCGCCGTAGAGCTCCACGTCGTATTCGATCTGCACGCGCGGTGCGCGGTTGCGGGCGATGAACTTCTGGCTGCTACCCATGTCGGCTCCTGTTTGTCTGTGACTGGTGGTGATGAAATGTACGTTCGTCGGCGGCCCGGCGCGAGCCCCAGAGTGCGGCTTGATGCCGCTGATCGGTTTCTTGGTGCAGGTTCAGTAGCCTGCGGATTCGTCCGGGTTCACGCCCATGACCTTGGCGACTTCGCCAAAGGCTTCGGGCGCGAACTCGCGCACCAACTCGAGGAAGTTCTTGTCGACGAGCTTGCTGGCTCGGCGCAGCAGCAACTGCGCCGGACTGGTCGGCTCGGCGCGCTCGAGGTAGTCGCAGACCATCTCGATCGCGCGCAGCGCGTCGGCCCGTGAATCGATGCGCGTGCCCAGACCGCCGCCGCGTGTGCGGCCGCCGCGCGCTGCGCCGGAATCAGCGTCTGCATCGTCGGACAGTGCGTCGAGATCGAACTCGGCATCGTCGCCGGCACCGTCTGCAGGCACCCAGCCGACCAAGCCCTCGAACACGGCGCTGAGCGCGGAGAAGTCGGGCGCGCGGTCGTATCCCACGCGCTCGCGCATCAGTTCGGTGATTTTTTCGAGCTCGCTCACCACGGCCGCGGGCATCGCGGCAAAGCCCGGGTCGGCTTCGGAGGCGGCCATGATCATCTGCTCGATCTGGCTTGCCGTCATGGCGTATTCGCCTTCGCGCGGCTCGAGGCTGCCCAGCGCAATCTCGACATCGCGCCCGCGCAGTTCGCCGACGCTGCGGTCGGCAATGATCAGCGACTGGCGCAGGTCGCCGGCAAGCCCTTCCTGGCTCGACATGTCGGCCAGCGCATTGATGCGCGCATAGGCATCGCCGTCATCGGGATCAGGCAGCGGGTGCAGTTCGTCCCAGAAGCGGGCGAGCAGGCCGCGCACGAGGCGCAGGCTGTCGGGCAGCGTGGCGGCGCCCTCGAGGTGCAGCATCGCACGCGCCCAGTAGATCGCCACGCGCAGATCGCGTGTGCGCCCGAGCAGGCTTTCGGCCAGGCTGTGCGTGGCACGCCAGTCGGGCGGCTCGCCTTCGGGTTTGAACTGGTCGCCGGGCTTGCCGGCTGCCGCCTGCACGAGCTCGAGGAATTCGTTGTCGTATTCGATGTCCTCGCCGCAGGCGCTGTCGCCCACCGGCTCGAGCCATGCCAACGCCATCGGGTTGGTGATCGAATCGAAATCTCCCTCGCTGTCGTCCATTGCGCCGTCTTTCAAAGACCGTTCTTGTGCAGGGATCGGGTTGTATAGCGCACGCTAACAGGCGTCAAGCGCGGCAGGGAGCCATGGCTCGATGGGGCCATGCCTCGCACAGGCCGTTGAACAAGGGGCAGATCGGGCGCAAAGAGAGCCCATCGATTCGCGCCGATCGCGTGACTTGTTCACGCACTTCGCCACCCCGGAACCCACGCCGCACCCGCATCACGGGCAGCCGGGGGGATGCGCGAGGGGCATCCCTCGCGTTACCCTTCGGCACCTTCTCCGGCGTCGGCGCCGGCAGGCAGAACAACAAGCCAGAGCCGGGGGCGCGGTTGGGACAGACATCACGATGGATGGGCGCAGCCGTCATGGCCGCATGCCTTGCGGGGCCGTGGAACGCGAGCGCGCAGGCGCCGCGCGTCGAGCCGCCGCCGGGCGCCGTCCCGAAGCCAGAACAACTGCGCCCGGCGCTGCCGAACGTGTCAAGCGAGGCCGCACTGCCCGAGCGCCCACCGGCGCAAGTGCGTGAACTCGGCAAACCGAGCGACGAACTCACGCTCGACGTGGCCGGCTATCGCGTCGACGCTGACGCCCCCGCAGCCCTGCGCGCCGCGCTGCCGGCCTTGACCGCGCCTTATGCCGGCAAAAATCGCAGCTACGAAGACTTGGTGAACGCGACCGTCGCCGTCACCCGCTTCCTGCAGCGCGACCTCGGCCTCTACCTCGGCTACGCCTTCCTGCCCGAGCAGGACCCGCGCGACGGCATCGTGCGCATCGCCGTGCTCGAAGGCCGGCTCGACCAGGTCTCGCTGCAGTGGCCCGAGAACATGCCGCTCAAGCGCGAGGTGGTCGAGGCCTACCTGTCGCGGCTGAAGCCGGGCGAGATCCTGCACGTGCGCGATGTGGAGCGCGTGGTGTTCCTCGTCAACGACCTGCGCGGCCTGACCGCGCGGTTCGAGGTGAAGGCCGGGCGCATGCCGGGCACCGCGTCGCTGGTGGTGACGGTGCAGCCGGAAGCGCGGCTGGCCACCCGCGTCGATGTCGACACGCTCGGCTCGCGCTACTCGGGCGTCGGGCGCATCAGCGTGCTCGGCACCATCGCCAGCCCCACCGGCCGCGGCGACGGCCTCGTGCTCAACGCCCTCACCACCACCACGCGCGGCCTGAAATTCGCACTCGCCGGCTACACCCTGCCGGTGGGCGCCGACGGCCTGAAGCTCGGCGCCTCGGTGTCGTTCGTGCAGTACCAGCTCGACGAGACCGAGTTGCCGCTCGACCTGCACGGCGACGCCACCTCGCTCACCACCTACGCGCTCTACCCGGTGGTGCGCTCGCGCAACCTCAACCTCTTCGCGCTCGCCTCCTTCAACGCCAAGCGCTACGAGGACAAGCAAGGTGCCACGGGCCTCAGCGCCCGCAAGAAGGTGAACGACCTGCAGCTCTCGGTTTCGGGCGACGCGCGCGACGACATGCTCAGCGGCGGCGTCAACACCTTCGAGCTGTCGCTCACCCACGGTCGGGTGAAGCTCGGCAACCGAGCCGCCAACGACAACCCGCCGAACTTCACGCTCGCGCGGCTGAACGTGACGCGGCTGCAGAACCTCGTCGACGGCCGGCTGCTGCTGTACGCCGCGCTGCGCTCGCAGGTCGCCGCCGACAACCTCGACAACGTGGCGCAGTTCCAGCTCGGCGGCGCCGAGCGCGTGCGCGCCTTCGCGCCCGGCGAAGGCACGGGCGACGAAGGCGTGGCCGTCACGGCGGAGCTGCGCTTCCTGCCGCCCGAGCGCTGGTTCGGCCGCATCGCGCGCGAGATGGTGTTCAGCGCCTTCATCGATGCCGGGCGCGTGCGCTTTCGCCACCGGCCTTCCCCCATCGTCACGAGCCGCAACGCCGCCTCGCTCGCCGGTTGGGGCGTGGGCGCCATCTGGGACCGGCCGCACGACTTCGCGCTGCGCGCCTACCTCGCGTGGCCGCTCGAGGGCGAAGCGAAGAACGATCCCGTCGTGAAGAAGCCGCGCGCCTACATCACGGCGACGAAGCACTTCTGAGCTGAGACACGCCGACCGAAAGCCCGCCATGAAGCCGTCGCCCCGCCGCCACGCCACGCTGTGCAACCCGCGCACGGTGCAGACGTTCGCGCTGCAGCCGATCGCGCTGGCCGTGCTGATGGCGCTGGCCGCTCCGGCCTGGGCTGGGCCGAACGGCGGGCAGGTCGTCGCCGGCCAGGCCACGATCAGCCAGACCGCGCCCGGCCAGCAGCTCATCACACAGGGAACGAACAAGGCCGTCATCGACTGGCAGGGCTTCTCGATCGGCGCGAACGAGTCGGTGCGCATTCAGCAGCCGACGGCCTCCTCCGTGCTGCTCAACCGCGTCGTCGGCACCGACCCGTCGCACATCCTCGGCCAGATGCAGGCCAACGGCCGCGTGTTCCTGCTGAATCCGTACGGCGTGGTGTTCGGCACCGGCGCGCGTATCGACGTGGGCGGTCTCGTGGCCTCGACGCTCGACCTGTCGAACGCCGACTTCATGGCGGGCACCTTCCGGCTCACCTCCGCCGGCGGACCGGCGCAGCGCGGCATCGTGCGCAACGACGGCACGATCTCGGCACCGGGCGGCACGGTGGCGCTGGCGGGGCCGAACGTGGTCAACACCGGCGCCATCACCGCCGACGGCGGGCGCATCGGCCTCGCGGCGGCGGACAGCGTGCTCGTCGACGTGGAAGGCGACGGGCTGATCTTCTTCCAGACCGACGCGACGCAAGCCACCAACCGGCTCGAACAACTCGGCCGCCTGCAGGCCGACGGCGGCAGCGTCGAAGTGCGCGCCGCGGCGCGCGGCGCCTTCGCCGACACCGTGCTCAACCTCGGCGGCGTGGTGCAGGCGCGCGGCCTCGGCAGCCGCAACGGACGCATCGTCATCGACGGCACGGCCGACGGCATCGTGCAGGTGAGCGGGCAGCTCGATGCATCGTCGGCCGATGCAGGCGAAAGCGGCGGGCGCATCACCGTGCAGGGCGAACGCGTGCGGCTCACCGACAGCGCCGCGCTCGACACCTCCGGCGCAGCCGGCGGGGGCACGATCCACGTCGGCGGCGGCTTCCAGGGCCAAGACGCGGGCGTGCGCAATGCGCTCGTCACCGCCATCGCGTCCGGCGCGAGCCTTCGCGCCGATGCCGTGCAGCAGGGCGACGGCGGCGAGGTCGTCGTCTGGGCCGACGACACCACGCGCTTCAACGGCACGATCTCCGCGCGCGGTGGTGCGCAGGGCGGCAACGGCGGCGACGTGGAGGTGTCGGGCAAGCAGACCCTGCTGTTCCGAGGCGACGTGGACACGCGGGCGCCGCTGGGTGAACGCGGCACGCTGCTGCTCGATCCGGACGACCTGCTCATCAGCAACGACGTGGGCGCCATCGACGACGCCGACGTGAGCATCGCCGCGGGCGGCGCCAACGTCACCGTCAGCGCGAACTACCTGAGCGGCTACACCGGGGCGACCATCACACTGGCCGCAGGGGGCGACATCACCTTCAAGGACGCGGTCGCCAACACCACGGCGGGCACCTCGCTCACGGCCACCGCGGGCGACACGCTCACCGTCAGCAGCGGCGCATCGATCCAGGTCGACGGCGACCTCACGCTCAGCGGCAGCAGCGTCGTGCTGCAGGGCAACCTGAGCTCGGCCGCCGGCCAGGTGCAACTCACCGGCCCCATCGCGCTGCAAGGCCAGGACATCACCATCGCCGGCGCCTCGGTGGTGATCGGCGACGCCATCAGTTCGGCCCAGCGCGCGCTCAGCATCACCGCGACCAACGGCGGCATCACGCTCGGCGGCAACGTCGCGCTCTCGCAAATCGGCGACACGCTCGCGTTGTCGGCCACCGGCGGCGCCATCTCGGCGAAGGCGCTCACGACCGACGACGGCGCCATCACGCTGAACAGCGCCTCGGGCCTCACGCTCGCCGGCAACGTCGACTCCGGCAGCGCGGCCAGCCACTTCACCGGCCCGGTGACATTGGGCGCCGACGTGCAGGTCACGGCCGGCAACATCACCTTCGACGGCAGCGTGTCGGGCAGCGCCCATGGCCTCAGCCTGCTGGGCACCGGCACCCAGTCGCTGAAGGCGGTGAACGTCGCCAGCCTGTCCACCGGCAGCGCCGGCAGCACGGTGCTTCAGGGCAACGTGACGACCAGCAGCGACCAGCGCTACGGCAACGCCGTGATCGCGGCGGCCGACGTGATCCTCGACGCCGGCAGCGGCGCCGTGAGCTTCAGCGCGACGCTCAATGGCACGACGGCCGACACCGAATCGGTCACGGTCACTGCAGGCACCACCACGTTCGGCGGCGCCGTCGGCGGCGGCACGCGGCTCGACGCGTTGACCGTGACGAACGCGGCCCATGTCGACGGCGGCCGTGTCGATGCGCGGACGCAGAGCTACGGCGCGCTCGAGATCGGCGCCGCCACCACGTTGAGCGGCAACAGCGTCACCGTCGCCGGCGCCACGACGCAGGCCGCAGCCCACGCGCTCACCATCGACGCCGACGCCAGCCTCGGGACGGTGACGGTCGCCGAGCTCACCGTCAACGGCAGCGCCACGCTCGAGGGCAACGTCACCACCGCGGCCGATCAGCACTACGTCGGCGCCGTCACCGCCGCGGCCGACCTGACCCTCGCCGCGGGCAGCGGCGCCGTGAGCTTCGACTCGACGCTCGACGGCACGACGGCCGATACCGAGTCGGTCACGGTCACCGCAGGCACCGCCACGTTCACCGGTGCCGTCGGCAGCAGCACGCGGCTCGATGCGTTGACCGTGACGAACGCGGCCCATGTCGACGGCGGCCGTGTCGATGCGGTGACGCAGAGCTACGGCTCGCTCGAAATCGGCGCCGCCACCACGCTGAGCGGCAGCAGCGTCACCGTCGCCGGCGCCACCACGCAGGCCGCAGCCCACGCGCTCACCCTCGACGCCGCCACCGCCAGCCTCGGCGCCGTGACGGTCAACCAGCTCACGGCCAACGGCAGCACCACGCTCAACGGCAACGTCACCACCGGCGGCGCGCAACAGTACGCCAACGTCGTGCTCGGCGCCGACACCACGCTAAGCGG
Source organism: Rhizobacter sp. (assembly GCA_036676235.1). Classification (GTDB taxonomy): domain Bacteria; phylum Pseudomonadota; class Gammaproteobacteria; order Burkholderiales; family Burkholderiaceae_C; genus JAKFDI01. The sequence goes on from JAKFDI010000113.1 coordinate 24,855, forward strand.
CACCAGCGTCGGCATTACCGGCGCCACCACGCAGTCGGGCACCCGCACGCTGACCATCGCCGCCACGACCAGCAGCCTGGGCGCGGTCACCGTCGGCAAGCTCACCGTCAATGGCACCACCACCCTCAACGGTGACGTAAGCACCAGCGACACGCAGCAGTACGCCAACGTCGTGCTCGGCGCCGACCGGCAGTTGACGGCCGCCGGCAGCAGCGACGTCGACGTCACCGGCACGCTCACCGGCGCGCACGGCCTGAGCGTCGACGCGGGCGGCACCACCCGGCTGCGCGGCGCCGTGAACATCGACTCGCTCACGACCGGCACCGGCGGCGGCACCGAGATCGGCGGCAACGTCACCACGAGCGGCGGACAGGTCTACGGCAACGCCGTCACGCTGGCCGGCGATGCGGTGCTGACCGCGGGCACCGACGGCGTCGACTTCCAGTCCACCGTCGTCGGCGCCTACGCCCTCAGCGTCAACACCAGCGGCCAGACCCGTTTCCAGGGAGTCGTCGGCAGCGGCACCGGCGCAGCGCTCACGAGCCTCGCCACCGACGCCGGCGGCCTCACGCGGCTCGGCGCGGACGTGACCACCAGCGGCGCCCAGACCTACGGCGACGCGCTGCAGCTGGATGCCAGCGTCACGCTCGCGGCCACGGGCACAGCCAGCAACGTGCAGTTCAACGGCGCGGTGAACGCCGCCACGGCCGGCACCCAGTCGCTGACGGTGAACGCCTCGGGCCAGGCCGGCTTCGGCGCGGCCGTCGGCGCCACCGCGGCCCTGGGCGGGCTGGGCGTCAGCGCGGCAACGATCGCCGTCGGCAACGCCACCACCACCGGCGCCGTCACCCTGGCCGGCAGCACGACGCTCGGCGGCAGCATCGCCACCAACGGCGGCAGCTTCAGCGTCACCGGCCCCACCACGCTCAGCGCCGACACCACGGTGAACAGCGGCAGCGGCGCCATCGCCTTCGGCGGCACGGTGAACGGCAGCACCGACGGCGGGCAGTCGCTCAGCCTCGCCAGCAGCGGCGCCGCCGCCTTCAGCGCCGCGGTGGGCGCGACCCAGCGCCTGCGCACGCTTGCCACCGACGCCGGCGGCAGCACCACGCTGCGCAGCGTCACGACCAGCGGCGACCAGCACTACGGCGACGCAGCGACCTTCGCCGCCAACGCGAATCTGGCCGGCGCCGACATCCGCTTCGACGACACGGTCGGCGGCGGGATCGCGCTGCAGCTCGCGCCCACCGGCAGCGCCACGCTGTCCGGCAACGCGACGCTGCAATCGCTCACCGTCAACGGAGCCACCACGCTCGGCGCCGACGTGACCGCCACGCTCGGCCAGACCTATAACGGCGCGCTCACGCTGAGCGGCCCGGCCACGACGCTCACCGCCGCCACCGTGACGGTCGCCGGGGCGCTCGACGCCAGCGTGGCCGGCGCCAGCGCGCTCACCGTCGCCACCACCGGCGCCGCCACCTTCCAGTCGGCCATCGGCAGTACACGCGCGTTGAGCGGCTTCACCACGGCGGCCGGCGGCTCGGTGAGCCTGCAGGCGCTGCGCACGAGCGGCCACATCAGCCTCGGCAACGACGCCACGCTGGGCGGCGACCTCTTCACCAACGGCGGCGATTTCAGCGCCGCCGGCACCATCACGCTGGCCGGCGCCACCCGCCGCATCGAGGCCGGCGCGGGCGACGTGCACTTCGCCGGCGCCGTCGCCGCCAGCGCGCACGGCAGCCAGTCGCTGGTGGTCGAGAGCAACGGCACGACCCGTTTCGACGCCGGCGTGGGCACGGGAACGCTGGCGCTCGCGAACCTCGCCACCGACGCCGCCGGCAGCACCCAACTCGGCGGCAGCCTCTACACCACCGGCAACCAGACCTTCGCCGACGCGGTGACGTTGACCGCGGCCACCGCCATCGACGCCAACGACGTGGCCTTCGGCGGCGGCCTGGCCCTCGGCACGCACGACCTCGTGCTGCAACTCGGCGGCAACTTCAGTTTCGGCGGCACGGCCAGCGGCACCGGCTTCGTCAGCCTCGCGCCGCGCGATGCCACCCAGGCCATCTACATCGGCAGCGGCGGGGCGGTTCCCGGCGAAGCGACCTTCGACCTCAACCCGCTGCTGAGCGCCGGCATCACCCGCATCGGCGTCGGCCGCGCCGACAGCAGCGGGACCTTGCGCGTGGGCGCGCTGGCACTCGCGGCCGACACCAAGCTGCAGACGGGCAGCGGCGACATCGTCTTCACCGACGCCATCACCGGCTCGCACGAGCTGGCCGTGGAAAGCGCCACCGGCACCATCGAATTCCAAGGCGTGACCATCGACACCGGCAGCGCCGCCCAGAGTTACCAGGGCGCCCTGCGGCTTGCCGGCAGCAACACGCTGCGCGGCGGCAGCGTGAGCCTCGGCGGAACCGTTGACGCCACCGTTGCCGGCGCCGACGGCCTGCGCATCGAAGCCGCCGGCGGCCTGGCGCTGCAGGGCGCCGTGGGCGCCGGCGTGATCCTGTCGTCGTTCGAAGTCCAGGCGCCGATCACGCTGCAGCAGGACACGTCGATTGCCGCCGTCGCCGTGCAGCTCGACAGCGTCGACGGCGCCTTCGCCCTGGACATCACCTCGACCACCGTCGACTTTCGCGGCGACATCGGCGGCACGACGGCCCTCTCGCGCCTGTCCAGCACCTCCGGCGAACACCGCTTCAATACCGGCACTGCCCTGCGCATCGAGACCACCGGCGACCAGCACTACAGCGGCCCGACGCGGATCGACACGGCGAGCGTCACCTTCGTCGGCGACGACATCGGCTTCACCGGCGCCGTCTATGGCTCGGGCGCGCTCACCGCCACCGCCGCCGGCGCGGCGGGGTTCGGCAGCACGGTGTCGCTCGCGGCGCTCACCGTCAACGGCGCCGGCAGCACCACGCTCGGGGGCAGCGTCACCACCGCCGGCGCGCAGAGCTACGGCAACGCCGTCACCTTGACCGGGAACGTGGCGCTCGACGCCGGCAGCGCCGGCATCCACTTCGCCGACACGGTGGACGGCGCGCATGCGCTCACGGTGAGCACCGGCGGCACCACGCGCTTCGACGGCGCGATCGGCGGCACCACGGCCCTGAGCAGCCTGGGCACCACCGGCAGCGCCACCACGGTGCTCGGCGCCGACGTGCGCACCACCAACAGCCAGAGCCACGGCCACCTGACGCTCGGTGCCGATCTCACGCTGACCGCCACCGCGGGCAACATCGCGTTCGGCGGCACGGTGGACGGCGCGCATGCGCTCGCTGTCGACGCCGCGGGCACGACGAGCTTCGCCGCTGCCGTCGGCGGCACGCAGGCGCTCGTCAGCCTGGACGTGGCCGGCGGCGCCTCGCTGGGCAACGTGAGCCTGACCACCACCGGCGCGCAGCGCTGGCGTGGGGCGCTCGGCCTCACCGGCGGCGCCACACTCGCCTCCACCGCATCCGGCAGCCTGCGCTTCGACGGCGCCATCAACGGCCTCGGTTCGCTCACCGCCAACACCGCCGGCACCACCGAATTCAACGCCGCCGTCGGCGCCACGCAGGCTCTGGCCGCGCTCGGCACCGACGCCGCCGGCAGCACCACGCTCGCCGCGAACGTGCGCACCAGCGGCGCGCAGACCTACGGCGACGCCGTCAGCCTCACCGCCGACACCACCATCACGGCCGGGTCTGTCGACTTCGCCTCCAGCATCGACGGCGCCCACGCGCTCACGGTCAACGCGGCCGGCGTCACGCGCTTCGGCGGCGCCGTGGGCGGCAGCACCGCGCTCGCCAGCCTCGCGACCAACGCGGGCGGCGGCAGCACGCTCGAAGCCGGCGTGCGCACCAGCGGCGCGCAGAGCTTTGGTGACCGCGTCACGCTCGGCGGCGATTTCGTCATCGAGGCCGGCGGCGCGCTCGGCTTCGCCGACGGCATCACCGCCGGCAGCCACGCCCTCACGCTGCGCGCGGGCGGTGCGCTTACCGTCGGCAACACCGTCACCGGCAGCGGCGCGGCAGTGATCGAGCCAGTGGCGGTGGGCACCAGCATCGGCGTGGCCGGCGGGCTGGGCAGCCTGCAGATCTCGCAGGCCGCGCTCGACCGTTTCGCCGGCATCGCCTCGCTCACCCTCGGCCGCAGCGACGGCAGTGGCGCCATCACCGTAGGCAACCTCGTGCTGCCGACGACACTCACGCTGCGCAGCCAGAGCGGCACGGTGAATTTCGGCGGCACGGTGGACAGCGCCGCCGGCTTCGCTCACGGCCTGACGGTGGACACGACGGCGCTCACCACCTTCGCCGGCAGCGTCGGCGGCACGAACGCGCCGGGCAGCATGTCGATCGCCCACGCGGCGCAGATCGATGCGGCTTCCGTGCGCACCAGCGGCACACAGCACTACGCCGGGGCGCTCGGCTTCGGCGCCGACAGCGAACTGCACGCTCCCGCGCTACAGCTCGATGCCGGCCTCGCCACCAGCACGCACGACGTGGCGCTGTTCACCGACAGCTTGGGCTTGGCGGGCAGCGTCTCGGGCACGAGCAGCGCACGCCTCGCTGCGTTCAACGCCAGCGGCAGCATCGGCCTCGCCGGTGCCGCCGGCACGCTGCAGTTGTCGCAGTCGCTGCTGGACCAGTTCGCCGGCCTGTCGCTGCTGCGCATCGGCCGCGCCGACGGCACGGCGGCCGTCACTGCCAACGCCCTCTCGCTCGCCACCGACACCACGCTGCACAACGGCAGCGGCGGCGTGATCCTCGGCGCCGTGGCCGGCAACGGCCATGCGCTCGCGGTCGACGCCGCCGGCACGACGCGCTTCGGCGGCGCCGTCAGCGGCGTGTCGACTCTGAGCACCGACGCGGCGGGCAGCGCGACCCTCGGCGCCGACATCACAACCAGCGGCAACCAGCACTACGGCGACGCGCTCACGCTGGATGCGTCGGCCACGCTCGCCAGCACGGGCGGCAGCGTGCGCTTCGGCGGCAGCGTCGGCGGTGCCTACACGCTGACCACGGATGCCGCCGTCGGCACCCGCTTCGACGGCACGGTCTCGCTGGCCGCACTGGACGTGCAGCAGGCGGCCACCGTCAACGGCGGCAGCGTCGCCACCACCGGCAGTCAGCACTGGGGTGGCGCGGTGACGCTGGGCGCCGACACCACCTTCGCCGGCAGCACCGTCACCTTCGACGCCGGCGTGAGCGGCAGCCACGCCCTGACGGTGAACGCCAGCACCACGCTGCACGACGACGTCAGCACCACGGGCGCCCAGACCTACGGCGGCACGCTCACCCTGGCCGGCGACGTGCGCCTGACCAGCGCCGGCAGCATCGGCTTCGCCGGCACGGTGGGCGGCGCCCATGCCCTGACCCTCGACGCCGCCGGCGGCACGAGCTTCGGCGGCGCGGTGTCCATCGCCTCGCTGGACGTGCTGCGCGCGGCCTCACTGGGCAACGCCGCGATCACCACCAGCGGCGCCCAGCGCTGGCGCGGCGCCCTCGGCCTCACCGGCAGCGCCACGCTCGCCTCCACCGGCAGCGGCCTGCTCCGCTTCGACAGCGCCATCGACGGCCCCGGTTCGCTCACCGCCAACACCGCCGGCACGACGCAGTTCGACGCCGCGCTCGGCACCACCCAGGCCCTGGCCTCGCTGACGACGGACGCCGCCGGCAGCACCACGCTCGCCGCGAACGTGCGCACCAGCGGCGCGCAGACCTACGGCGACGCCGTCACGCTGACGGCCGACGCCACTCTGACCGCCGGCTCCGCCACCTTCGCGGCCACCGTCGATGGCGCCCACGCCCTCATGGTCAGCAGCGCCGGCCTCACCACCTTCGGCGCGGCCGTGGGCGGCAACACGGCGCTCGCCAGCCTCAGTACCGACGCCCCCGGCAGCACCCGCGTCGGCGCCGACATCACCACCAGTGGCCTGCAGCGCTACGGCGACGCCGTCACGCTCACCGCCGATGCCGACTTCACCGCCGGCGCGCTGGTGTTCGACAACACGCTCGCCGCCGGCAGCTACCAGCTCGGCCTGCAGGCCGACGCGCTGGCGCTCAACGGCACGGTCTCGGGCATCGGCACGGTGTCGCTCGCGCCCTCGCTCGCCGCCACCACCATTGGTCTCGCCGGCGGCGTGGGCACCTACCAGCTCACGCAGGCCACGCTCAGCCGCTTCACCGGCTTCTCCACGCTCGCCATTGGCCGCAGCGACGGCAGCGGCGACATCCGCGTCGGCCACCTGGTGCTGCCGATGAACACCATGCTGCAAAGCGACAGCGGCAGCATCCACCTCGACGGCAGCGTCAACAGCGCGGCCGGCAGCCACCACGATTTCACCGTCCGCAGCGCCTCGCTCATGCGCGTGGGCGGCGCCATCGGGGACACCACGGCGGTTGGCGCGCTCAGCTTCGGCGGCGACGTGCAGCTCGGCCACGCCCTCGTGTCCGCCACCACGGCGCAGCACTACGGCGGCAGCGTGACGCTGGGCACCGACGCGACGCTGCAGGCCGCCGCCATCGACATCGCCGGCCCGCTGTCGCTCGGTGCGCACGACCTCACCGTGCAGGCCGATGCGCTCACGCTCGGCGGCGCCGCCAGCGGCACCGGCACGGCGCGGCTCGCCACCTTCGGCGCAGGCGGCAGCATCGGCATCGCCGGCGGCGCGGGCACGCTGCAGCTCTCGCAGTCGCTGCTGGACCGCTTCGCCGGTTTGTCCCAGCTGTCCATCGGCCGCAGCGACGGCAGCGGCGCGATCACCGCCGGCGCCTTCACCCTGCCGACCGCGCTGGCCATCGACAGCGCCAGCGGCGCGGTGACGCTGGCCGGCGCGGTCAACAGTGCCGGCACGGCGCGCGACCTGCGCATCGCCACTGGCGGGCTCACCACTCTGGCCGGCGCCGTGGGCGACGCCAGCGCGCTGCGCGATGTCGCCATTACCGGCGCCGTCGCGCTGGCCGCCGACACCACGCTCACCGCCGACAGCGTCGACTTCGCCGGCACGGTGGACGGCGCCCATGCGCTGACCGTCAACGCCGCGACCACCCGCTTCGGCGGCACCGTGGGCGGGGCGACCGCGCTCGCCCGCGTCACCACCGACGCCGCCGGCCGCACCACACTTGGCGCCGGCGTGCGTACCAGCGGCGCCCAGCGCTACGGCGACGACGTGGTGCTGGCCGCGAGCAGCACGCTGCAGGGTTCGGCCATCGCCTTCGCCGGCACGGTGGACGGCACGGCCGACGGCGCGCAGTCGCTGGTGCTCGATGCGGCCGACACAACGCTCGGCGGCACCGTCGGCGGCACCGCACGGCTCGGATCGTTCACCGCGACGGGGCGCGCGCTGCTTTCCGGCGGCAGCGTGTCGAGCACCGGCGCGCAAAGCTGGGGCGGCGCGGTGACGCTCGCCGCCGACACCACGCTCGCCAGCGCCGGGCTCAGCTTCGCCGGCACGGTCGACGGCGCGCATGCGCTGGTGCTGCGCAGCAGCGGACTCACGCGCTTCGACGCTGCCGTGGGCGCCGCCACGGCGCTCGCGAGCCTGGACACGCAGCTCGGCGGCACCGTGCAACTCGGCGGCCCCAGCATCGAGACGCTGGGCGCGCAGCACTACGGCGGCGCGCTGCAGTTGAGCGGCGACACACGGCTCACGGCCAGCTCGCTCGACTTCGACGGCGCCGTCAGCGGCGCGACCGACCTCCTGCTACAGACCGACACGCTGTCCGTGGGCGCGGGCCTCGCCGGCAACGGCGTGCTCACCATCGCCGCGCGCGATGCCTCGCGAAGCGTCGGCGTGGCCGGCGGCAGCGGCGACCTGCAGATCACGCAGGCCGTGCTCGATGGCGCGAGCGGCTTCACGCAGCACGTGATCGGCCGCAGCGACGGCAGCGGCACGCTGAACGTCGGCGCGCTGGCCCTGCGCGCGAACACCACGCTGCAGACCGGCAGCGCCGACCTTCAACTCGACGGCGGCGTGAACGGCGGCTTCGACCTCGCGCTCGCAAGCGGCGGCACGACGCGCATCGCCCGCGACATCGGCACCCTCGATGCGCTGCGCAGCCTCACCACCGACAACCAGGCCAACGCGGCCGACTGGAACGGCACGAGCGGCGAACACACGCGCATCGATTCGGGCAACGGCAGCGCGGTGCGCATCGTCACCAGCGGCGCGCAGACCTTTCTCGATCCGCTGGTCACGGGGTCGGCCACGGCCTTCACGGCCTTCACGGGCAGCACGCTGAGCGCGATGCATGCGGCCAACGCCTTCGGCGGCGCGGTCTCGGTGACCGCGGATTCGCTGCAGTTGCGCAGCGCCTCGAACCTGCAGTTGGCCGATGTCGCGCTGGCCGGCGGCGGCAGCGTGGAGGCCGACGGCACGATCGAACTCGCGGGCGCACTGCAACTGCAGGGCGGCACGCTGAGCCTGCGCTCGAATGCGCTGCCGAGCGCAGTGGGCTTCACCGATCCAGCCTTGCAGAACCCGCTGCTCAATCTGCGCGGCGTGGCGCTCGCCGAAGCCTCGGCCGCGATCTTCCAGAGCGGCGGTGCGCTGACGAGCAGCGCCGGCAGCCTGCTGTCGCTGCGCGCGGCGGGTGGCGGCTCCATCCTGCTGGAGCAGGCGGGCAATGCGCTGCAGGGCGACATCTCCGCCGTGAGCGGCACGCCGGGCGACACCAGCACCGCACGCTTCGACAACGGCAACGGCGTGGCGCTCGGCTTCGTGCGCATCACGTCGAGCGAGATCCACGTCGCCGGCGCGCCGCCGGTCGCGGGCGATGCCGCCACCGACGCCGCCGGCATCGAGGCCGACGCGGTGAAGCTCAGCACCGACTGGCTCACCACCGGCGCCACCGGCCAGATCCGCGCACGGCTGCCCTACGAGAACCTGCAGGGCTTCCAGACCTCGGTGCCGGGCCTGACGCTGGTGATGGGGCCGAAGGCGCTGGCCGCCAACGGCGGCTTCGGCGGCGCGGCGCCCGAGAGCTGGGTGCAGGTGCACCTCGGCGGCATCACCGGCGGCTACCTGAGCGTTAGCCCCAAGGGCGCCGGCGGGCAGCCGGGCAGCGTGCTCGTGGGCGGGCGGCTCGATCCGCGGCCTTTCTACGACGGCGAAGGCAAGGCCGGCGAGGTGCGCATGTTCTACAACGGCTCGGCACCGCGCACGCCGCAGGAGCAGGGCGCGCTCACGGCCGTGACGGCCACCGTGGAAGAAGCGCGCCAGGCCCGCTTCGACGACGCGGTGCGCACCGAGAACGTGTCCTCTCGGCTGCGCTCGGGCGTCATCGCCGAAGTCGGCTCGGGCCGTCCGGCCACCGTGGGAAGCGAGTCGATCCGCATGCCCGAGGTGTGCGATCCCGCGCCGGGCCAACTGTTCTGCGAGTGAGCTCCTTCTCTTTTCTTCCGTTCCCATGCCGTACACGACCCAGCCTGCTTCCTTCCCCGCCACCGCGGATGCCCCTGCCGACCCGCGCCGGCGCCGCGCCGCCCTCGTCCTGCCGCTCGCGCTGGCGTTGGGCAGCAGCGGCTTCGGCGGCCATGCCGCGGCCAAGGCCGCCGACACCACCGCGGCCGAAACCGGCCTCGGCGCCCCGCGGCTCGCGCTGCTCATCGGCAACCGCGTCTACCCGAACCCTTTCGACCTGCCGCCGGTGCACAAGAACGTGCGTGACATGCAGGCAGCGCTGGAGGCGCGCGGCTTCACGGTCACCGCCACCATCGACCAGGACCCCGACGGCCTCAAGCGCACGATCGAGGCCTTTGCTCGCAGCGCACAGGCCGCCGCGCCCAACGCCACGGTGATGTTCTATTTCACCGGTCACGGCATGCAGATCGACGCCGAGAATCTGCTGCTCGGCGCCGGCATCGCGCCCGACTCGGGCGAACCGGTGCTGCTCGCGAGCTCGCTGCACCTGCAGCGCGATGTGATGGAGCTGCTGCCGAAACGCACCACGGGCCTGACCATCGCCGTGGTCGACGCCTGCCGCACCTCGCTGCGCGCAGCGATGAACGCGAGCGACGGCCTGAACCAGGTGGAGGCGCCACCCGGCTGCCTGATCGTGTTCTCCACCGCCGCCGGCCGCCCGGCCATCGCGCCCGCGGTGGAAACGCTCAACACCTTCTACACCGGCTCGCTGGTCAAGCTGTTGCAGACGGCGGCCGATGAACTCTCGTTCTCCGACTTCTTCCGCCTCGTCAAGCTCGACGTGCAGCAGACGATGAGCACCCACCCGATCGAGGCCATCCGCAACCTGGCGCAGAACCCCTTCATCGCCGAGAACACACAGGTGCAGTTCCGCCTCACGCCGCACGCGCCGAGCGCCACGCCGGAGCAGATCGCCGCGGAGCAGGCCGCGCTGTGGCAGCAACTGCAGGACAGCCAGTGGCCCGCCGAAGTGCTGAAGCTGGCCGACGACTACCTGAAGCGCTTTGCCGACAGCCGCCTCGCCGGCAGCGCCGAGGTGGCGCGCGCCGGCGCGGGCGAGGCGGTGCGTGCGCTGCGCAGCAACCAGGTGCGGCTGTACCGCAGCGCCTTCCAGCCGAAGAACGCCGACGCGCAACTGATCACCGAAGTGCGCAAGGCCGCGCGTGGCGACAAGGATGCCGCGGCCCGCATCGCGCGGCTCTACCAGGAAGGCGCGGCGCTGGCCGACCAGAACCGCTACGAAGGCTGGCTGCAGTACGCCGCGGCGCTCGGCAACGGCATCGCGAGCTACGAGCTGGCGCTGCACTATCGCCGCCAGGGGCAGCCTGCGCCGGCCGCGCGGTACGAATCGCGCGCACGCGAGCTCGCCTACACGCCGCCGCCGACGCTGGACCATTCGCGCAAATAAATCCACCCCTACGCACTTCGCGCGCCCCTCAAGGGGCAACACCAGCGGACCGGCAAAGCCGGATCCGCGGCGTTCGCTTGGGAGTTCACTCCGATGGGCGCGCGACGACCAGCACAGCTGCAGCGGGATCGATTCGCCGAAACACGCCGCATAACCCTGCGCGCGTCGGTAGTTCGGGTCACGCAGCGCATGCGTGGGTCAACATGCAGCGAACGCCACGGCAAGGAAGCTCATGACCCTGGACCACGGGCAAGCGCTGGAGCCCATCGACGTGCGCCCGCTCGGCCGCGCCTGGGCCGATGCGTGCAGCGCGAGCCTGCTCAAGAGCCAGCGCCTGCAACTGCTGCGCGTGGTGCTGCGCCGCGGCGAATCGCTGCCCGAGCACCACGTGCCGGGCGAGATCACCGTCCAGTGCCTCGAAGGCGAGGCGAGCGTCGGCACACCGTCGCGCGAGGTGCGGCTGCGGGCGGGCGAGATGCTGATGCTGCCGGGCGGCACGGCACACTCGCTGACGGCGCATGCGGATGCCTCCTTGCTCTTCACGGTGCTGCTCGAACCGACGGAGGCCGCACCGCGCGAGAAAGTGCAGACCGTGCACCGCAAGGGCTCGACCGAGGAGCACCCGCGCTGATGCCCGATCCCCGATCCCCGATCCCGCCGATGACCCTGCCGCCCGACCCCAGCGAACGCCGCACCGCCGAGGCCGAGAAGAGTCCGCCGCCCGACACGCTGTCGCCGGCCGACCGCTACGGCGAACTCTTCGTCGCCGTGCAGACCCAGCGCGTGTTCGCCGACAGCAAGACCTTCGTCGACTGCGCGCCGCGCGGCGACCCGAAGACCATCCTCGCGGCGTGGCGCCAGGAGCGGCACCTGCCGGGCTTCGACCTTGCCGGCTTCGTCGATGCGCATTTCGACGCGCCGGTCGCGCCGAGCAGCGGCTATGTGTCGCTGCCCGGCCAGTCGATGCCCGACCACATCGACCGCCTGTGGCCGGTGCTCACGCGCCAGCCACGCGAGCACCCGGCGTATTCGTCGGCGCTGAAGATGCCGCATGCCTACATCGTGCCCGGCGGGCGCTTCGCCGAGCTGTACTACTGGGACACCTACTTCACGATGCTCGGCCTTCCCGACGGCGGGCGCAGCGACCTGCTGCAGGCGATGACCGACAACTTCGCCTACCTCATCGACACCTACGGCCACGTGCCCAACGGCACGCGCACCTACTACCTCAGCCGCTCGCAGCCGCCGGTGTTCGCGTTGATGGTCGAGTTGTGCGAACGCTGCGGCGGCATGCCGCGCCACGACTATCTGCCCGAGCTGCTGGCCGAGCACGCCTTCTGGATGGACGGCGCCGAGAGCCTCGCGCGCGGCGAGGCGCGCCGGCGGGTGGTGCGCCTGCAGGACGGCACGCTGCTCAACCGCTACTGGGACGACCGCGAGGCGCCACGCGAGGAGGCGTATCTGGAGGACGTGCGCACCGCGCAGGCCTCCACGCGGCCCGCGGGCGAGGTGTGGCGCGACCTGCGCGCGGCGGCCGAATCGGGCTGGGACTTCAGCACCCGCTGGCTGCGCAGCGACAACGGCGGGCCGAGCACGCGGCTGGCGGACATCCGCACCACCGCCATCGTGCCGGTGGACCTGAATGCGCTGCTCTTTCGCCTCGAACTCGTGATCGGCCAGCTTGCGCGCAGCAGCGGTGACATCCGCACGGCCGATGCGTTCCGCGCCAAGGCCCACGAGCGCCGCCGCGCGGTGGTGGCGCTGATGTGGGACGAGGCGCAGCAGGCCTTCTTCGACCACGACTGGCAGATGGGCGAGCGCCGCCCGAACCTCACTGCGGCGACGGTGGTGCCCTTGTTCTGCGGCCTCGCCCCGCCGCGCTGCGCCGAGGGCCTCGCGCGCACGGTGCGCGAACGGCTGCTTGCGCCCGGCGGCCTCGCCACCACCGAAACGCCCAGCGGCGAGCAATGGGACCGGCCCAACGGCTGGGCGCCGCTGCAATGGATGGCGATTCAAGGGCTGAGGGCCTACGGGCGCCGAACCCTGGCGCAGGACATCGCGAACCGCTGGCTCGCCACCGTGTCGACGGTCTACCGGCGCGAGGCCAAGCTGGTCGAGAAGTACGCGCTGCGTCCGCTGCCCACCGACGAGGCGACCGGCGGCGGGGGCGGTGAGTACCCGCTGCAGGACGGCTTCGGCTGGACCAATGGCGTGACGCGGCGGCTGCTGCATGAGGTGCCGGGGCATGAGGCACTGGGGGCGCGGGCGGGCGCCGGACAGGAAGACCGTTCGCGCTGAGGTATCGAAGCGCTGGCGCGCGGTGCTGTTGCGTGCTCGAAGCTCGGTGCGTTATTGAGGCAGGCCGGGTCTCGCCCCGGCGGGCGAGTTCCTTCTTTTGTTTCGCCAAAAGAAGGAACCAAGAAAAGGCGACCCCGACCTCGGCGGTCCGCTTGCAGCGGACTGCTCTGCGGTGCTCGGACTTTG
>JAKFDI010000114.1:0-1562 GCA_036676235.1 Rhizobacter sp.
CGGCGGGCGAAGCGCTCAACCCCACGCACCAGACCAAGAAGCTCGACGACGAAGCCGTGCGCATCTTCCGCGACCGCTTCAACATCCCGGTCAGCGACGCGCAGCTCGCCGATGGCGCGGTGCCGTTCTACCACCCGGGCGAGAACTCGCCGGAAGTCGAATACATGAAGGCGCGCCGCCAGGCGCTCGGCGGTTACCTGCCGCAGCGCCGTCGCAAGGCGACCGAATCGCTCGAAGTGCCGAAGCTCGAAACCTACGAGCGCCTGCTCAAGAGTTCCGGCGACCGCGAGATCAGCACCACGATGGCGTTCGTGCAGACGCTCAACATCACCCTGCGCGACAAGGCCGTCGGCCCGCGCTGCGTGCCGATCGTCGCCGATGAAGCGCGCACGTTCGGCATGGAAGGCCTGTTCCGCCAGCTCGGCATCTACGCCCCGCACGGCCAGAAGTACAAGCCGGTCGACCGCGACCAGCTCATGTACTACCGCGAGGACGCGGCCGGCCAGGTGCTCGAGGAAGGCATCACCGAGTGCGGCGCGTTCTCGTCGTGGATGGCCGCGGCCACCAGCTACAGCACCAACGACCTGCAGATGCTGCCGTTCTACATCTTCTATTCGATGTTCGGCTTCCAGCGCATCGGCGACAGCGCCTGGCAGGCCGCGGACATGCGCGCGCGCGGCTTCCTGCTCGGCGCCACCGCGGGCCGCACCACGCTCAACGGCGAAGGCCTGCAGCACGAAGACGGCCACAGCCAGCTGCTCGCCGGCGCGATCCCGAACTGCCGCAGCTACGACCCCACCTTTGGTTTCGAAGTCACCGTGATCGTGCAGTACGGCATGCAGCGCATGCTCGCCGAGCAGCACGACGAGTACTACTACCTCACCCTGATGAACGAGAACTACACCCACCCGGAAATGCCGGCCGGTGCGGAAGACGGAATCATCAAGGGCATGTACCTGCTCAAGGATGCGGGCAAGGCGAAGAAGGCCGAGCTGCGCGTGCAACTGCTCGGCAGCGGCACGATCCTGCGCGAAGCGATCGCCGCGGCCGAACTGCTCGACAAGGACTTCGGCGTCACCGCCGACATCTGGAGCTGCCCGAGCTTCAACGAGCTGCGTCGCGACGGCTTCGACGCCGAGCGCTGGAACCGCCTGAACCCGGAAGCGAAGACGCCACGCAAGGCGTACGTGACCGAGCTGCTCGAAGGCCGCCAGGGCCCGGCGATTGCCGCGACCGACTACGTGCGCGCGTTCGCCGACCAGATCCGCGCGTTCGTGCCGATGCATTACACCGTGATCGGCACCGATGGCTTCGGCCGTTCGGACACGCGCGCGAACCTGCGTCGCCACTTCGAGGTCGACCGCTTCCAAATCGCGCATGCGGCCATAGCGGCATTGGCGGCAGAAGGGAAGATGACCGGCAAGGACGTCGCGCGCGCGATCAAGCAGTACAAGATCGATAGCGACAAGCCGAATCCGGTCGGGGTGTGATCGCGTAACAGGCACCACGGCATGGCGATCACGCTCGATCATCTGCGCCGCTATGCCGTGGCCCGCTCGCTG
>JAKFDI010000115.1:0-1775 GCA_036676235.1 Rhizobacter sp.
GATGCCGGCGCGCAGCTGGTCGATTCCGTTGCGGCAGCGACGGGCGATGCCGACCTGGTGCTGTGCGTGCAGCCGCCGGATCCCGCCGCGATCGCACAATTGAAGTCGGGTGCGGTACTGGTGGGCACGCTGCAGCCGCAGTCCGACGCATCGCGCGCCGATGCGATCACTGCACGCGGCATCGTCGCCTTCCCGCTGGAAAAGCTGCCGCGCACCACCCGCGCGCAGGCGATGGACGTGCTCAGTTCGCAGGCTGGTATGGCCGGTTACAAGGCCGTGCTGATCGCCGCGCAACTCGCGCCGCGCTTCTTCCCGATGCTGACCACCGCCGCCGGCACGATCCGGCCGTCGAAAGTGCTGATCGTCGGCGCCGGCGTCGCCGGGTTGCAGGCGATCGCCACGGCGAAGCGCCTCGGCGCGCAGGTCGAAGGCTTCGACGTACGCCCGGAAGTGAAGGAACAGATCGAATCCCTCGGCGGCAAGTTCCTCGATCTCGGCGTCAGCGCCGTGGGCGAGGGTGGCTACGCGCGTCCGCTCACCGACGAGGAGCGCGCCGAGCAGCAACGCCGCCTCGGCGAGCACCTGAAGAACATCGACACCATCGTCTGCACCGCCGCCGTGCCCGGCCGCCCTGCGCCGAAGATCATCAGTGCCGCGATGGTCGCCGGCATGAAACCCGGCAGCGTGATCGTCGACCTCGCCGCCGAGACCGGTGGCAATTGCGAACTCACGCAACCGGGGCACACGATCGAGTCGTCGAACGGCGTCACCATCGCCGGCCCGCTCAACCTGGCCAGCAGCGGCGCCTTGCATGCCAGCGAAATGTACGCGCGCAACGTCTACAACTTCGTCAGCCTGCTACTGAAGGACGGCGCACTCGCGTTCGACTGGAACGACGAACTGCTGGCAAAAACGGTGTGGCCGGAGCGCACCGCGTAGGGGTGGGCTCAAGCCCACCGTTTTTCTAGTTGGGCGTGATTCGGTGGGCCAGGGCCCACCCTACGGCGAATTCGCCTCGATCCACGCCTTGCGCTGCTCCGGCGTCATCGCCTTCCACTGCTCGCGCAGGGCCTTGCGCTGTTCCGGATCGAGCGTACGCATCTTGTGGAACAGAGCGCGCATTTCCTCGCGCTTCCCGGCGTCCATGTGCGACCAGCGCTTCATTCCGTGGTGAGCGCGCTCCCGCTGTTCCGGCGTCATGGTCTGCCAGCGTTGGGCGTGGTCGAGCATGCGCGCGCGCTGCGCGGGATTGGCATTCCAGCGTTCGCGGACGGGCGCAACCAGCAGTTCGCGTTCGGCTTGGCTGAGTTGCTCCCAGGCGGGCGGAATGGCGGTTGTTCGCGCGGGTTGCGCGGCGAATGCCGGGACAGCGCACAGCGCCAGCAGCAGGATGGAAAGACGGATGCGGTACATGGTGTGTTACTCCGAAGCAAGGGTGACGGCATCGCTGGATGCCAGCCACAGGTAGAGATCGGGGGTTTCGTCGAGCGCCGCATAGGTGTAGTCGACGTCGTTGCTGTCGTTGGCGACAACAGCCGTGGTCACAGGTGCGACCTCGGGTTGTCGCAGCTGCAGGCCGAGCGCGAGCACGCCGATCGCGCACGCGGCGGCCAGCGGCCAGGCGAACGCACGCATCGGCGCCGGCGCGCGCTGAGACAACGCAGCCTTTCGGCGTTGCTGCAACTGCGCCAGCGTGCGTGGCGAAAGATTCGCCAGGGCCTGTGCGTGGCGATGGCGGAGCTCGCGATCGAGGTCGCTACCGTTCAGGTCGTCGT